>NZ_MCAS01000003.1 GCF_003610895.1 Paraburkholderia fungorum | reverse complement strand
CGAAGCGTTCTTGAGCTGCCACACCAGGTTGGCGAACGGCATGTCCAGATCGGAGTACACCTCCTGCGCCTTCGGATCGTCGTTGCCATGCAGCATTTCCACCCCTGCCGTAGCGTAGTCGGTCACCGGAATGCCCGCGCCCGCCAGCCGCTGCAGTCCTACCGTACGCTTGGCATCGCTAAACGTCCCCGATGCGTCGAGCACCACACGCGGATCGTAGCCCGCGGCCTTGAGCGACAGCGCCGGGAACGTGGCACACACCTCCAGCGAAACACCCGCGATCAGAATCTGCTTGCGCCCGGTCTTCTCGATGGCGGCCCGCACATTCGGATCGTCCCATGCATTGATCGAGGTCCGGCTGATCACCGGCACGCCCGGCAGCGCGGCTGTCAGTTCAGGGATCGTCGGACCCCACATGCCGTCGGGCATCGTGGCGGTGACAATCACCGGGATACCCAGCGTCTTCGCGGCTTTGGCCAGCGCCACCACGTTATGCTTGAGCTCACCGGTATCGATGTCGCGCACGCCGGTGAACAGGCCCACCTGGTGGTCGACCAGCACGAGCACCGTGTCGTCTCGCGACAGCAACGAGTACGGCGCGCCCGACGGGGCAACCGTCTTGATTGCAGGCGCGGCGCTGGCCGGCTGGATCGTGGCGGCGGAGGTCGCCACAATGGCGAGCGGGAGAATCACAGCTTTCAGGAGTTGATGGATTTTCATGGTCTTGATTCACGTTGGTATGGGATACGGCAGCGGACCTGGAGATGTCCCGCCGGACCGTCCGGAGCACATTTGCGCCGGGTTGAGATGAATCATATTTGCGCAACGGCAATCGATAAATATGGTATTTCTCAACCTATCGTTGCCCACCGGAAACGATAAAAACGCAAAGTAAAACCAGACTAACAACCAGACTAACAACCGAAGCAGGAACAACTGGACGCCGGATGAATCCCGTATCTTCTGATCTGAACGACCTCTATCTTTTTGCCCAGGTGATCGAGCATCGCGGCTTTACCGCTGCGGGAGAGGCGCTCGGCATAAGCAAATCCCATATCTCCCGCCGGATCACCGATCTGGAAACCAAGCTCGGTGTCCGCTTGCTTCACCGAACCTCGCGCCGGCTCGGTCTGACGGACGCCGGCGAAGAGCTCTATGCACATTGCCGGGCCATGATTGCCGAAGCGCAGGCCGGTGAGGAAGCGGTTCGACGCCGGACTGCCGAGCCTTCGGGACTGGTGCGGGCCAGCATGTCCGTCGCGATTACCGATGTCGTGCTGGCAAGGTTGTTGCCGCGCTTCATGTTGCGCTATCCGAAGGTCCGGCTGGCAATCGAGGCAAGCAATCGGCAGGTTGACCTTGTCGAAGAACATGTCGACGTGGTGATACGCGGTCTCGGCGTCGACGTGGAGCTTTCCAGTCTGGTCCAGGCGCCGCTGGGCACCGCGCGTTGGGGCCTGGTGGCCAGCCCCTTGTATCTGGCGAGAACCGGCGTGATCGACGAACCGGACGCGCTACCTCACGACGATCTGTTGATCTACGAATCGATCAGTAAGCCGGTGACCGTATTGCGCCTGATCGGCGCGAACGGCGAAGTTTCCATACAGACGATTCAGCCTCGCCTGCAGAGCGACAATATCGCGGCATTGAAGGAAGCCGCGTTGGCAGGAATGGGCATCGCGAGCCTGCCTCTCTACGCATGCACACACGAAATCGAAAAGGGGACTTTGTGCGTCGTACTGCCGGAATTTCGCTCCCGGGAGGGGCGTCTGGCCGTACTGTTTCCTACACGCCGCGGCATGATGCCCGCGGTACGCGCGTTCGTCGATTTCCTGAAGGAGGAGTTACCGCCCCTGCTGGGCTAATGCAGGCGCCTCACCTTCCCTTGCGTGGCGCGGCGGTCGATCCTCTGATGACCAGTTCGGGAGGCAGCACGATTTTCCGCACCGGCTGCTCGCGCACTTCGATGGCTTGCCGGACAAGATCGGCCGCCTGCCGCCCCATTTCCTGATGGCCAATGCGAATGGTGGTCAGCGGCGGCTCGACCATGTCCACGAGCGGCATGTCGTTGTGCCCGACCACAGACAGGTAGCGAGGGCATTGCAGTCCGCTTTCGCGCAACGCGTCGTACACGCCGAGTGCAAGCGAATCATTGGCAGCGACGATCGCAGTGACCTCCGGGTGGGCACTCAGCAAGCGCCTCGTTGCTTGCGCGCCCTGCTCCCGTGTATAGGTCGTGGCCACCTCGCACGGCGCGCCGTTGCCATCCAGTCCGTGGGACGCAAGCGCCTGCACGAAACCTTTACGCCGCAGGAATCCGGTTGAGTGATCCGCAGGACCCGCAATGTGGCCGATTTTCTTGTGTCCCAACTCGACGAGATGGTCGACGGCCAATTGGGCGCCAAGCAGTTCATCGGACACGACAGCCGACAACCTCGCGGCATCTTCCGCGCGATTGACCAGCACTGTAGGCACACCTCTTTCTATACAGAACGACGCCAGGGGATCCCGGCGCGTCGCCATGGCGAGAATCAATCCGTCCACCCGGCGCGCAATAAGGCCGTGTGCGAATTCGAGTTGGGTCTCGGTGTCCGTACCCACATACGCGACGATCGCGAAGTACCCGTGTGCGGCAAGGCGCTCCGTTGCTCCCGCGAGTATCGGGGTGAATACGCTCGTTGCAATCTGGGGAACCAGAATGCCAATAAGCTTGGAGCGTCCGGTTCGCAGGCTTGCTGCCACCGGATCCAGCCGATAGCCGAGTTTGCTGGCAGCCTTCATGACGCGCGCCACCGACTCGGGCACTACAACGGAACGTGTCTCCGGATTCAACGCGCGTGACACGGTTGAAACGTGGACCCCGGCCAGTTCAGCGACCTGTTTCATGGTGACTGGGCGCCGGTTGGCTAGCTGATCTGTTTTTTCTTTCACGGCAAGCCTGCGTCACTGCGATCTGGAATCCGGCCGGTCTGGCTCGAGAGCGGACAAGCGGCAAAGTGGCCGGGCTACGGGAATGGTCGTCACACGCACACGTATTGGCGAAGCGTGCAATTTTCTCGCAATCGATTGTACCAATCATGCCAAAAAAGGCAAATAAAGCGGAAACAATCAGTTCCTGAACAACTGGAAATGCATGACTCGGTCCACTCAACAAGGCCGGTACGATACGGGTTAGCGGCGTCCGTCAAAGCGCCGTCGATGATTCCGATAATTTGGACTTGCACTATGCAATCGATTGCATTACATTGCACCAAGATGCCCTCAGCGCTGCATGTGCTGTGCGCCGTTTACCGGCGCTCCCGATGACCCGCCCATGCCATGCACAAAAGGCTGCTCGCCCTGACGAGTCACCGGCACCTACCCATTCAACGCAGTCCAACGCTGACTGCTATTTTATGTTGCAATCGATTGTAAGGAGAGACATATGGCTGAAGATACACAGGACAGATCGAACCTGAATCGTCCGTACTGGGGCGCCATTCTTGGCGGCAAAGTCGTCGAGGCGGACAGCGACCAGGCATTCTTCGTTGTCGAAGAAGCCGCAACCGCGAAAGCGTTGGGACAAGTGGTGTCCGCAGACGAAACGCTCGTGGGCGAGGTGGTCGCGGATTCCCGCCGGGCCTATGAACAGGACTGGCGCCAGCGTTCGCCTCGCGAGCGCGCGCAGCTACTGCATCAGGTTGCGGCGAAGATTCGCGAGCACGCTGACGAGCTCGCCGAACTCGAGGCGCGCGAAGTCGGGAAACCCAAGCGTGACGCGCTTCGTTTCGATGTTTCTTACTGTCATGCCTGCTTCGACTATTTCGCCGGTCTGGCCGATACGCTCCACGGCGAAATCCTCGACCAGGGCGCAATCGAAGCGCGCGTGCTGTTTGAACCGTATGGTGTGGTCGCCGCTATTCTTCCGTTCAACTGGCCACCGATTCACTTTGCGAAAAAGTCCGCGCCGGCACTGGCCGCCGGCAATACCGTCATCGTGAAACCGGGTGAACAGGCGCCGCTGACCGTCATGCGACTGGTCGAACTGGCCAATCAGGTTCTTCCCCCTGGCGTGCTGAACGTCGTTCCGGGCATCAAGGCCGGCCCTGCCCTTGCCTCGCACCCCAAGGTCGAACGCATCAGCTTTACCGGCGCAACGGCGACCGGCCGCCGCGTGCTGCAAAGCGCGGCGGAAAACATCACCTACGCGACCATGGAATTGGGCGGCAAGAATGCCCTTCTCATTCTGGAAGACGCGGACATGGAGGTCGCTATCAACGTCGCCCTCGAGGGGATGTTCTATAACCAGGGGGAAGCGTGCACGTCGACGGCGCGCATTCTTGTCCACGAATCCCGCTACGCCGAGTTCGAAGAGAAGTTCGCGCGCGCCACCGAGAAGCTCGTGGTCGGTAACGGACTGGATCCGAAAACGGACATCGGTCCGATGGTCGACGGCAAACAGCGCGACCGTGTCATGGGGTACATCGACATTGCGCTGCGCGAAGGCGCACGACTCGTCACGCAAGGCAAGTTGCCGACCGACAGCCAATACGAACGCGGCTACTGGGTGCCACCTACCGTGCTTGGCGATGTCGTACCGACCATGACGGTCGCTCAGGAGGAAATCTTCGGGCCGGTTGCCTGCCTGATGCGCTTCAAAACCGAGGACGAAGCCGTTGAGATCGCAAACGGCACGGCCTATGGTTTAACTGCGGCGATCGTGACGACCGACGAGAATCGTGCATGGAAACTTGCACCGCGCCTTGAAGCCGGCATGATTTTCGTTAATAACTACATGCGCAGGGCGTTCCTGGGCTCGCCGTTCGGTGGAGTGAAAGGCAGCGGGTTCGGTCGTGAAAACGCCACGGAAACCCTCAAGGAATTCGTGCGCTCGAAGAACGTCCGCTTCCCGTCCGGAAAAGCACCGATTCCGACGTGGCCGCCGAAGGACTGAGCAGTGCGCCCCATCACCAGGGGCCGATAGTACGAAATGAGGTGTCGTCCCAGGAGACAAGCACGGACGACACCGCTGTCCAGGTCAAGGCACTAAGGAACAGACACAATGAAGAAAACGCTCATTAAAAACGGTTATGTCGTCACCGTGAACGGAGAACGTGAGGTATTCGAGCGCGGTGCGGTTGCCGTCGAAGGCAAGCGCATCACCGGCGTCTACGCGCACGGGAATACGCCCGCCGAAGGATTCGACGAAGTCATCGACGCCACCGGGTGCCTCGTCATCCCGGGGCTGATCAATCTGCATCAGCATCCGTGGTACTCGATGTTCAAGGGCCTCGCCGACGGCATGCTGCTCGAAGACTGGATCGATGACCTGGTCTTTCCTCTCGTGCGCAATCTCTCGAACGACGCGATGCGTCTGAGCGGCTATCAATGTGCCCTCGAAATGCTCTCCACCGGCACGACGACGTCGTTTAACCACTCCGTGTCGGTCAGTGACGAAGCGATCGTGAAGTCGAGCGTCGAGTCCCAGGCGGAAGTGGGCATCCGTCAATTTTTCGGCAAGGAACTGCGCTGCCGTAACAGCCGCTTCCTCGACCATCCGCATTCTCTTGATGAATCGCTTGCCGCGGCTGAAGAGGATATCCGCCGCTGGGACGGAAAACACGATGGCCTGATTCGCATGGGGATGGTTATCGAAGCGAATGCCCATTGGACCTCGTCCGGCATGAGCACCGAAGAGCTCATCATCCGCGGCACGGAACTGGCGCGAAAGCTGAATGTTCGCATCAGCAGCCACACCGCGGCGGGCACCTTCTCCGTAGAAAAAGGCTTCCTCAAGCATCTGCGGGAAACCGGCCGCACGGATGTGCGATATCTCATGCAGCTCGGCGTCCTCGATGAACAATGGATGCTGATCCACGGCATTCACTGCACCGAGCTGGATCTCGAACAGATGGCGGAAGTGGGTGCCGGTCTGGTCTATACGCCGACCAGCGAAGCCATGCGCGGCGGCGGCATCGCTCCTGCGGCAAATGCTCTGCGCGCGGGTATCCCAACGGCGCTCGGCACCGACGGCGCCATGGTCGACTACACGAACGACATGCTCGAGCAGGTCAAGGCATGCGTGCTCTTCCAGCATCAGCGCCATCTGAATCCGACACGCATGCCATTCGAACGGGCACTGGAAATGGCGACCATCAACGGCGCGCGCGTTCTGGGCGTGGCCAATGAGCTCGGTTCGCTCGAGGCGGGCAAGCTGGCCGACATCGCAGTCTTCGACATGCGCGCGCCCCACGTCGGTTCACTTCAACGCCCCTTGTCCGCCTTCCTCGGTGCAGGTAAAGGAACGGATGCGAAATATGTCATGGTCAACGGCGATATCGTATTCCGTGAAGGAAACTTCACGAAGTTCAAGGACCGTGAGGAAGTTCTCAGCAGCGTCGAACGGCTTGCCTCTGAAATCATTTCGAAGTCCGGACTGACCTCAAGGATCGACATGACATGGAAAGAGAAATGCCCGTCGACTTCCTTCGGGCGTAACCCGGTTTAGCCTGGACCTGCCACTTCAACCCATTCAGAGCCATGGAATACGTGAACATCATCGTCGCCTGCGCTTTTTTCGCAGCGGCCGTCGTCAACCTGACAGGTCCGCAGACCATTCGCACCGAGTTCACCAAATGGGGTTACCCGGGCTGGTTCCGGGTGGGCGTCGCAACGCTTGAATTCATTGGGGCGATTCTGCTGGTCGTACCCGGTGCGCAATGGCTGGGGGCATCGATTCTTCTGGTGCTCACGCTGGGAATTCTGGTGTCGTTCACCCGATCGAAAGAATGGATGCGAATGCAATATCCCTTCGTACTGCTCTTTCTTCTGGCTGCCATTCTCCAGCAAAGCCATGCATCCGGCGCCCTCCTGCCGTTCTAGATACGCGTGCCAGGCAGGCCATTCCCGGCACGCCGGTCTTGGCCCGCTTGCGCCTGCTCCACACTGAGGCCAGGCGAGGCCGCGCCCGTTCAATGAGCGGCGCGCGACCTCAGTGTGACCGTACAGGTCATGCCCATCGCCAGTTTGACACTGGCAGGAATCTGATCGAGGTGGATCCGCACGGGCACGCGCTGGGCAAGCCGCACCCACGTGAAGACCGGGTTGACATCCGCCAGCAGATCGCCATTGCTGGTCGGATTGTCACGATCGGCAATCCCGCTCGCCAGACTGTCGACATGCCCCTGAATCTCGTCGCCGCCTGACATCAACCGTATCACCGCATGATCGCCGATGTGCACACGCGGCAGCTTGGTCTCTTCGAAGTAACCGTAAACCCAGAACGAGTGTGAGTCGATCAGCGCCATGCGCGCGGTACCGGCCGTCACGAAATCGCCGGCATAGAGGTTCAGATTGGCGATGAAGCCGTCCGACGGCGCGCGCACCTCGCTGCGCGTCAGGTTCAGCGCGGCCGTCTGCTGCGCCACCACGGCCGATTTCACCGCGGCCTGGGCCGCGCTATAGGCGGCGACGTCAGCGGCGTAGTCGGCAGCGGACTGGGTGGCAAGCGATGCTGAATCGAGCCGGTTTTCGTCCGAAATCACGTCGCCTGCCAGCTTGGCGCGCCGCGCCGCCTGGGCCCGCTTCATCGCGAAGCCAGAGCCGCTCGACGCCATCCGCGCCTTGGCCTGGTCCATCTGCGCCTGAGCGCGCAGCAGATCGGCGTCGGCTTGTGCGACTGCATAGTGAAAGCGCGCCGGATCGAGTACGAACAGGATGTCGCCTTTTTGCACCAACTGGTTGTCCTTGACCCGCACTTCGCTCACCAGCCCCGACACATCGGTGGCAACCTGCACGACCTGCGCACGGACCCGGCCGTCGCGCGTCCACGGCGAGAACATATAGTCGGACCACAGTATGCGAACCAGCACGACCGCCACCACGAGAAGCGTAAGCGTGAAACCTGCGCGCAGGATGGATTGGGTTTTCATCTTGATGACCTGGTGTGAGCGTGAGCAGTCAGTGGGCTCATGGAAGTGGATGCCTTGTGAGGTTCATCGCCAGAGCAGCAGCGACGCGCCGCTGAACAATGCGGCAAACAGCGCGACCCGGAACAGGCTCGGGTGCCACGTGTGGCGATAAAAGCCGAACCTGGCCAGCACGAGGTCGAGAACCACGAACAACAGCACGCAGCCTGCGAGTATCGGCAGCAGACCGGGCACGAGCAGTGAGAACAGATCAATTTCGCCCGGCATCGGCTACTCCTTGAGGTCCAGATTCCGGTGACGCCGAGGCGAAACCGCCGCCCAGTTCCTTCATCAGGAGTGCCCATGCGTCGAGCCGTTTGGCCTGAATCGTGGCGAGGCTTTCCTCCTGCTGCAACTGTTCGCTCTGCGCCGCCAGCACGTTCAGAAACTCGGTGATGCCGCTGCGATAGCTGGCGTCGGCGAGCTGGAACGATTTGCGCGCCGAATCGAGCGTGGCTGTCACCGAGGCCTGCTGCTGTTCGAGCGAGCGCAGCGACACGATCTGCATTGCGACGCCTTGCATCGCGTTCACGACGCTCTGGTTGTACGCATCCACCGCTGCATCGCGCGAGCTCACCGCCACGCCGTAATTGCCACGCCGCCGGCCGCCATCGAAGATCGGCAGCGAGATCGCGGCGCCCACGCCGTGCCCTGCGCCATCGCTGTTGAGAAAGTTGAGGAAGCCGCCGAAGGTTGCCGCCGATCCCAGCGATGCGGTCGCCAGCAGATTGATGTCCGGATAGAAATCGGCGTGCGCCGCATCGATGCCCTTGTCCGCTTCGAGCACGCGCCAACGCTGCGCCACCACGTCGGCGCGATGCCCGATCAGTTCCGCCGGCAACGATGCCGGCAAGGCGACCGGCACGCTCAACGGCAGGCTCGGGCGGTGCAGCGCATCGCCGTAGCCGGGTCCCTTGCCCGCAAGACTGGCGAGGCCGATGCGCTCCAGCGCGAGTTGCTGCTGCGCCTGCTGGACTCGCGTCGTGCTTACCGAAAGCTGGGTCTGCGCCTGGCTAACCTCGAGACCGCTGCCGACACCGGCGCGCCGGCGGCGCATCGCGATGTCCAGTGTGTGCTGCTGTTCAGCTTGCACGGCGCGGTAGACGTCGAGCAATGCGTACTGGAGCGCCAGCTGAATATAGCTGCGCACCACGGCGGTCTGGAGTTCGACTTCCGCGAAGCGCGCGTCCGCAGCTGTCGCGTGTACGTTGTCAAGCGCGGCTTCGCGAATCGCGCGCGATTTGCCCCACAGATCGAGATCATAGGAAAGATCCGCCTCGATACTGTTGCTCCACACCGTCGTGCCGCCCGGCGGCGCCGGGGTCGTATAGCGCGCATAGCGCTTGCGCTGGAAGCTGCCGCTCGCGTCGAGTTGCGGCAACTCGGCTGCGCCGGCGATTTGCGCCTGAAAACGCGCCGCATCGATCCGCTCCTCGACCGCGCGCAAGCCAGGATTGCCTTCGGTGGCGTCCTGCACCAGCGTGTCGAGCTGCGGATCGTTCCATTGGCGCCACCAGCCGCCCGCCGGCCACTTCGCATCCGCCTGGGTGGCGCGCAGCGCGGCGCCCGGATCGAGCGTTGCGGGCTCGATCATCGATTCATGCGTGTGGATGCCGCCGCTGGTGATGCAGCCGCTGAGCAACAGCGTGCAGACGAGCGCGGCCGCCAGCGGCCGGCAGCGGGTTCGTGGCGGCAACGGCACCACGAAAGACAGGTGCGGAGGTTTCATACCGGCTTCTCCGTGGTTTGCCATAGCGCCAGGCTCTCGTCGCATAAGGTCAGTTCGGTGAAATGCAGCAGCGCGCGCATCCGGTAGCGCTTGAGCGTCGTCTCATCGACCGCGAAGTCCGGCCCAATCGGCAGCATGTTCAAGGCGTGCCGGGTCGCTGCGAGTGCCTTTTCAGCGGACTGCGGCGTCGCGTCCGAAAAGACCTCGCCGAGTGCGGCCAGCCACGCCTCCTGCTCCGCGAGCCAGCCCTGCGGCAGGCTCGCGCCGAGCTGCTCGGTGTCAAGGCGCATCTGGATCATCGAACGGCCGATCTCGAGCGCGGCGAACGCCCAACCGATCAGACGATCGCGGTTCACGCGCGCATCGATCGGCGCCGAAGCGACCTGCAGAATGAAATCCCGCAAGCTCAAATCGAACGTGTACAGCAGGTCGTCGAGATCGCCGCCGCGGGCATCATAGGTGATCAGGTCGCGAATCTGCTTCATGTATCGCGCCGAGAGCCAGTCGCCCGCGCGCGGCACCAGAACCGAAAATGCGACCGCCGCCGCCGCGATACCGCACAGCAGTGCAAAACCGGTGTCGAGATAGGCACTCGGGTTATAAACCGTGGGATTCGTGATGTTGACGATAAAGCAGAAATAAATGTTGAAACCAAGCCCGAGAATCGACGTCTTCGCAAACGTGTTCACATAGCTGCCCACCATGACGAAAATCGCGATCGTCGCGGCCAGCAACTCGAAGGTATCGATACGCGGCAGCACGAAAAAGTTGAACGCGAAACCCGCGACCCAGCCGCCGAGGCAGCCGCTGAATATCTGCCAGCTCGCGACAGCGGGATTGGGTGCGAGCGCGAACAGCGCACTCGTGATCGCCACCGCGACGATCGCGGTCGCGCCACCGATCCAGCCGGAGGCAATCCAGGCCGCACCGACCAGCAGAACCGCCACCGCCGCGCGCGTGCCGGCGATCGTCGCCGCCGCGCGATTGACCGTAGCCCGGGTTGCGCCAATCCGGCTGATGGTCTGAAGCAGCGACAGCGACCACGCTGGCCGGCCATGGGTACGCGCTGCCACATAGTTTCTGCACATCACGCGCAGATCCGCGATCGAGAAGAACAGCGCCGAGCCCGTGGTCGCCACGAACTGCCGTTGAAGCGGCGGAAGATCCGCGAGCGATTGCAGCAGCCGGCCCAAATGCGCGGGCAAGGCCTGCTCGAAAGCGTCGAGGCGGCTCGCGAGCGTACTCACGGCGTCCATCGTGATCTGTTCCGGTGTCGCGTTCGGCACGATAGCGAGCAGCGCTCCGATCAGTTCTTCAACGGCCGCGAGCGCGCGCGGATCGGCCTCGGCGGCGACCCTTGCCTGCAACTGATGCAGCGCGTGAATCCACGCGACCGTGTCGAGAAAGCTGCGGTCGAGGTCGAGAAAAACAGGCTTGTGCAGACGTATCGAGGGATCCTCGAACACGGCGCCGCTGCGCAGACTCTCCACACCTACACGCTCGCGAATCAGCTGGAGAAGTGCTTCGCACCCCGTGACACCCCTCGCACGGTTGAGCATGGTGTGCATCGAACTCAGGAGGTCCGTGAAATTCTTGCGGCTCGACGCGTAGAGCTCGGGCACAACCGAGCGCGGAAACACCACGGCGCTGGCGATGCTTGCGCATGCCACGCCGATCACCACCTCGCTGACGTTGAACACGACGTTGTCGTAGACACCGTACGGGTTGGACCACACAGGTATCGCCGTGATGGCTGTGCCATACCCGGTCAGCACGAAACCATACGACTGAAAATTCCGGTAGTACGCCGCGCCGAATACGCACGCGCCAATCCACACCGCGAGCGCGACAAGAAACAGCAGCGGCTGTTGCGGGAAAAACGTGATGAGCAACAGCCCTGCGAAGCTGCCGCACACCATGCCCAGCCCGCGATAGAAACCTCGCGCGATCACCATGCCGCTTTGCTGGTGCATCATCACGATCACGCAGGAAACCATCGCCGTGGCCGGCGTGCGCAACTCGAGGCGCATGCAGATGCCCATCGCCAGCGTGATCGCGATGGCCACCTTCACGATATGCAGAAAACGCGGGCCGTCGTCCTTCCAGTACGTTCTGAGTTCGTCCCGCCAGCGAGGCAAGGCGGTGCTGCCGGCATCCGCTTGCAGGGTCATGAAGACCCCATCAGTCGCTCAACGTGCATTCGTTTCAGGCTCCAGTTGGGACATCCCTATTGCGTTGAAAGAACCGTTGCTACCGACACCGGATTGCGCCGCCGATAAACTGCGAGTCCATAGACGCTCACGGCGGCGACTGCGATCGGGACGGATACCACGGCGAACATGATCGTGGGTGCCCATTGCGCGGCGAGCATCACACCACCGATCATCGAACCGACAATCGACCCTACCCGCCCCATCCCAAGCGTCCACGCCACGCCCGTGGCGCGCGTGGCTGTCGGATAGAAGCTAGTCGACAGAATACTGGTCCCGGTCATGGCACCGCCAGTACCGACGCCGGTCAGGAAAAGCGCGACCAGCGCGAGCGCCGGAACTCCCGTGAGATGACCGAACGACGCAAGACAGACTGCTGCACAAAGGAACGCGCCGGCAACCACGTACTGCGGATTCATCCGATCCATCAGGAAACCGAGGAAAATCGCACCGAGGCCGTTGCCGGTCAGATAGAGCGCGGTCATGAGCGATGCACGGCCAAACGGTACACCGCTCTCCTGGATAAGAATCGTCAACCAGTTACCGAGAAAATAAACGGCCAGCAATGCCATGAATCCAGTTACCCAGAGCAGCAAGGTACCGCCGCGAAGTCCCGAACGCAACAGGTGGCTCACCGGAAATCCCTGGTCGGCCACCTCATCGAGCGTAAAACGCGTCTCACCCAGCGGCGTGTGCGGTTCGATGCGCTGAATGATGGCCTGTGCTTCGGACTGGCGACCGCGCGTCAACAGAAAGCTTGCCGACTCCGGCAGCCAGACGATCAGAAATACGGAAAACAACAAAGGAAGTGCGCCGCCCAGGATCAGCATCGACTGCCAGCCATAGTTGCTCACCATATGCGGCGCGACGAGACCGCCCAGCACACCGCCCGCGGAGATGCCGCAGCCGAGGGGGGCGATCAGCGAAGAGCGCATGCGATCAGGACAGTATTCGGCGGCCAGCGTGTAGGCGTTAGGCATCGCGCCTCCCAACCCGAGGCCGGTTATCAGACGCAAGGCGATCAGCGCTTCGATCGACGTCGCCAGCGCCGAAAGGATGCTGAACAAACTGAACAATAGTACGGCACAGATCAGCGTGACCCTGCGGCCAAAACGGTCCGCGACGGGCCCGAAGACGAACGACCCGATGGCCAGGCCAAGAAACCCGGCGCCGAACACGGGCGCAAACTGCATCGGGCTGACTCCGAGTTGTGACTTGAGCACTGGAGCGATGAAACCTACGACGACCGTATCGTAACCATCCAGGACCAGAATCAGGAAACAGAGAACGAGTGTCCTGATCTGGAATCCTGAAAGCTTCCGTTCGTTGATGAACGATCTAACCGGGATGGATTGTGTTGCCAGCATTCTATTGCTCCTATTGCGTATTTGAGTCCAATGGAAATTTAATGCAATCGATTGCATGAAAACACTATGGTTTACCAGTGGAACCACTCGGAGAGCAGGCAAAAATCTACCTCGTCACAGCATTCTGACGCACCAGAAGAGTGCGATCTCTCTCCACTCAGCGTTTTGACAATCCCTTCCTGGTTGATTATTATGCAATCGTTTGCACGATCATGCCGATGTCCATGTGCAAGACGTTCAGGTTCAACTTAACTTAGCGAAGTGAGGTATGTATGACAAATGATCCGCAGAAGAAACACGTTCGCAACTACGTCAAGCGCGATGCCGCGCAAGAGCGTGCGTACTCCCCTGCTGTCATCACGGAAGGCGGCCGGATTGTGTGGCTGGCGGGACAAACCGTGGTCGACGATGAACAGGGCAACTCCCTTGCCGGAAATTTTTCGGGGCAGGCACGGGAGATCTTTTCCCGGATTGCCAAAACACTCGATCAAGCAGGCGGAACGCTCGCGGATATCGTCACGATGACGGTTTCCATTACCGATTCGCGCTTTGGCGATCAGTTCACCCAAATCCGCAAGGATATCTTTGGCGACAACTTTCCTGCGAGCGCGTTGATTACGGTGGTCGGTCTGGCCAGACCGGAAATGCTGATCGAGATCCAGGCGATTGCCGTAGTGAACTAACCCTGCAATGCCGGATTAAAGGGCGGAGATCTGAAAACATCTCCGCCTGCCTTGACCCGCGCGATGCGGTGCTCTAACGCGCCCAGCGAGCCGAATTCTGCGCCATTCGCAGGTACTGCCGGTCGACACACTCGTGGCACGACAGCGTCGCCGTCGCCGGCGCATGGGTCCCACGAATGTGCGAGACCTGCTCCAGGCCCGCATCCGAAATGCTCATGTCACTAATGAGGCCGAAAACCGGATCCACCAGATCCTCAAGTACGGCGCGAGCATCGTCGTCCGTTAGCTCGACGAACTCTGCTCGCAGTATGTCGACTAGCGCATCCTGATTGTTCGCGTCGAAGATCCAGCTCAACGCTTCCCGGTACGCCAGAATGAATCTGACTAACTCATCCTGATTGTGCGAGGCCCACGACTGCGTGACCGCGCCGACAGTCCCCAGATAGTCTGCAAACAGGGATTTGCCACGCGCCAGCACATTGAATCCCTGGCGCTGCGCGAGGCGCTCAAAGGGCGTGCGTACGAGTGTCGCGTCGTGCTTGCCGGCGACCAGCTCGCGATAACGATTGCCCGTGCCGCCGGCCGCCTCAAACGTCACGTCTGTCGCGGCAATCTGATTCGCCCGCAGGACTTCCCGCAGCACGAATGCAAAACCGGTTGTCAACGCGTCGACGGAAAGGGTCTTGCTTCGCAACTGCGGCACAGACGTGATCGCCGGCCTCGCCATCAATGAGAGGAACCCATGATCGCCCCCCATGAATGCGACCAGATCGGGTGCGCTTCCATTCGCGGTTTCTCCCTGCCCGCCCCGATATGCAAGCACATTGTCCACACTGGTCAATGCCACCTGCGCGGCGCCAGAAGTCATGCGATTGATCATGTCGACGGAGCCCTTCACGTACTCAAACACGACTTCGAGCCCGTACTTTTCGAAGTACCGCTGCTGTTGACCCACCCATATGGGCAGGTTAAACGCCCCCTCAAAACCGAGGACAGTCAACGCATTCAGGTTCTGTTCATTCTGTTCCACATGCCACCTTGTTTCGATCGTGCAATCGATTGCATAATACTGACCGACCTGCATGCCGTCAAGACGGCAATTCGCTGATTCACGGCCCGTCAGAACACGAGAGCCTTTGGAATCTCGCTCACCAGAAAGTCCAGATACGCCCGGACCGACGGTAATACCCCATGCCGGAACGGCAACAAAGCAGTCAGGGTCGACTCGCCCGCGGACCATTCCGGAAGTACGGGTTGAAGCCTGCCGGCAAGGACATCGTCACGACAGATATAAGCAGGCAGCGCAACGATTCCCAGACCCATCTGGGCGGCGGCCTTCAGGCTGACCATGTCGTTGGTCATCACGCGCGGCCGCAGACGCACCTGATGCTCAACACCGTCAGAACGCCGAAGCCGCCACATGGGTTGAACGCCTGTTCGCATCATGAAAAGAGCGTCGTGACGGGCAAGCTGCTCAGGGCTGTCTGGTGTCCCGAACGCCTTAACGTAGTGTTGACCCGCGAACAGACGCCAGGGTGCAAAACCCAGTGTCCGCTGTACCAGGTTCGAGTCTGGTAAGGAATTCGAGTGTGCCCTGATGGCAAGGTCAAAATTTTCCGCAATCAGATCGACGGAGGCATCCGTGATGTGCTGGATCACATTGATCCTGGGGTATTTGCCAAGAAATTCCGGCAATAAGCTGGAGGTGGCGAACTCCGCGATTGCAGCCGCCGTCGTGACCCGGATGAGACCGCCGGGTTCAACCAGCCGGCGCTTGACGATCGCTTCCGCTGCTTGCGCTTCCTCCAGCATCAGCGCTGCGTGTTTGTAGAACTCCATGCCGGCTTCCGTCACGCTGAACTGCCGTGAGGACCGATTAATCAGGCGTACACCCAGCGACGCTTCCAGTTGCTGGATACGATAGCTGATGGTCGATTTCGGCACCGAGAGGTTGCGACTCGCCGCCGTCATTCCGCCACGATCGACAACATTCACGAAGTAATAAAAGTCGTTGAGGTCGAGCATAGTGTGTAGTTACTCAACTCCGCGTGTGCCCGGCGCTTCGAGACCCCAGGATGACCGTCATCCAGCGCCTGTACCGTAGCTCCGATATCTTGAACCATTTAACCTGAGGAGAGGGGAAAAAAAGCCGATGCGCATGCGCATCGGCACAAGGTCCCTGGTGCAGGGATGGAGCCCACCAGGGTAAGCGGTTCAGGTCTTCTGTGCCGCCTTGAACTCCGCAGCGGTAAAAGGTGTTTTTCTAAGCCGCACGCCCGTCGCATGAAATATTGCATTGCCAACGGCAGGCGCGATGGTAAGCGCCGTCGGTTCGCCGGCGCCAACCGGCGGCCGGTCGACGCGATTCACCAGCGAGATCGTTACCTCTGACGGCAATTCGCTGAACCGTATGATCGGATAGCTCGCCCAGTCGAGCGACAGCATTTCCTTCTGGTTGAAGCGCACCTCCTCCTTGAGCGAACGGCTGAGGGTTTGAATCACACACCCTTGAATCTGATTGCGCAAACCATCCGGATTCACGATCAACCCGCAATCATGCGCGACAAATACGCGTGTCACGCGGGTCTCACCGCTCTGGACGTCCACCTCCACGCAGCACACCGACGCCACATAAGCGCCGCCTGGTTCGAGTTCCGCGAAAGCGACGCCCACTCCTTCGCGAACGGGGGCGTCCGTTCTGGCCGCGGGTGCGCGCCGCACACTCCAGTTCGATATCTTCTTCACCTCCTGAAGCACCGCGATCGCCCGCTCGTCGCTCAGATGCGCGATGCGGAATTCCAACGGATCGCGACCCGCCAGACCGGCCAGTTCGTCCAGAAACGATTCGTTGGCGAACGTGTTTGCGACCGCACCCAGGCCGCGCATGGCCGATGGCCGCAGCGGGCCGTCCGGCAGCCAGCGCACGGCGACCCGTTCGTTCGGGAAGTGGTACAACGTTCTCGCACAATGATCTCCGCCCACGCGTACCGGCTTGGGCGGCAAACCCATCAGCCGGCCCGGCAAGAGGTTTCCCGCGCTCCCCATCGGGCGGGAAATGTGGGTCGGTGTCGATATCGTGTACGACCAGCTTTCGATCTTCCCGTCCGCGCCCACGCTACCCTTGATCTGTGCTTCTGCCGCTGGACATTTCGGGTCCCAGCCATGCTCGTCGTGGCGCATCCATTGCACCCGTACCGGGCGGCCGAGCGCCTGAGATATCAGTGCGGCCTCGGCCGATGCATCGTCAGCGCCATTGTGACCGTAGCAACCCGCGCCCTCCGTCCACACCACACGCACTTTCTCCTTTGGCATGCCAATCAGCGCGGCGACGGCATCGCGCAGCGGAAACGAACCCTGCGTTGCCGACCATATGGTTGCGAAATCCGCCTTGACGTCCGCCACACCACACGACGGTCCGATCGAGCCATGCGTCTGGTAAGGCGTCCGGTAAATCGCGCTCAGACGCTTGCCGGCCTGTTCGAAAGACGCGTCCGCGTCCCCGCTTTTGCGCAGTTCGGCGTCGAAGCCCTGTTCGGTATGCATCGCTTCATACACGGCCGTACTGTCGATTGCGTTTGACGGCAGTGTCCACTCAATGGACAACGCACGAGACGCGGAGACAGCCTGAAACTCCTGTTCGCAGACCACCGCAACGAAGTTCTGCTTGACGACAAGATCGATCAAACCCGGCGTATCGGCGATACTCTTTCGATCCACCTTCGCCAGTACCGCGCCATTGAGCGGCGGATGAATCACGCGTGCATGGGCCATGCCCGGCAATCGCACGTTCTGCAGGTACATATGCGCGCCCGCCACTTTCGCCGGCAGTTCGAGACGCGGCACCGGTTTGCCGATCACGGCGAACGAGCGAGGTTCTTTCATCACGACCGTCTCATCGACCGGCAGTGTCGCCCATGTCTCAGGGACCAGATCCCGATAGGCCATCGTGCGCCCCGAACCGGCGCTCTCATACACGCGCGCATCGCGCGTCGCCAACTGACTGGCAGGCACGCCCATGACTTTCGACGCCTCGGCAACGATATGGGCACGCGCGGTTGCAGCCGCCCGGCGGACCGGCAGCGTGCTCACCTGCATTGACAGGCTGCCGATGGTGGGTCCCTGATTGACCGCCACGGAGGTGTCGCCCATATTCACGATCACACGCTCAACCGGCACATCCAGTTCTTCCGCCACGAGTTGCGCAAGCGCGGTCTGCACGCCTGTCCCCAGCTCGACCTTGCCGGCATACAGGGTTACGTTCCCTCGCGTGTCGATGGCAAGCCAGGCCGACACGCGCGCTGCGTCCTGCGTCTTTGCTGCGTTGCCCGGATCGCGAGAGCCGGTCCCGGCCTCGCCCGCAGCTTGCACGTCCAGCGCGGACCAACCCAGCGACAGGGGCAGCGCGAATGAGATGGCAAGGCCGCCGCCCAGCTTGAGAAATCGCCGGCGGCTGGTCATGCCTGTTTGCCTCCAGCCGCTTCCGCCACGGCATCGAGAATCCGCAAATGCGTGCCGCAGCGACAAAGGTTTCCGTCGAGCGCCGCAATGATTTCCGCCCGCGTAGCGTGCGGCTTCTGTTTGAGCAGTGCAGCAGAGGTCATCACCATTCCGCTGATGCAATAGCCGCATTGCACCGCCTGATGCTTCACGAAAGAAGCGATCAGCGGGTTCGGCGGCTTCTGGGCCGCGAGGCCTTCCACGGTCGTGACAGGCTGAACCGCTCCCGACACCGGGAACACGCATGAACGCACTGCGTTATCCCCGAGGTGTACGGTGCATGCACCGCACTGCGCCAGCCCACAGCCGAACTTGGGACCGTTAAGCTGCAGCTCGTTTCGCAGCACATACAGCAACGGTGTGTCTGGACTCGATTTCACTTCGTGCGGCTGTCCATTGACAACGATCGTTTGAGGCACCGTTCGCTCCGTCTAAAAAGTGAGTGCTCCATGGCCCTCGCTGAAATTTCACGACGAACTCTAAACGCAGACCACGCCCGCGGACCGCCAACATATTGGACGCAGCATCCGACCAGCGGGACAATCGCCACGCGTCAGCCCGTGTAGCGCAGTAAAAACTCTCTCAGCGGCCCATTCACAAATTGTGGATGCGTGAGGTTCGGCGCATGACCGGCGCCGTCGACCGTCACAAAGCCTTTGGTATTCGGCAATCCATTTGCCAACGACCGTCCATGCGCAATGTCGATGGCCGGGTCGACGCTGCCGTGAAAAACAATGGCTGGGCAGGTGATATCCTGAAGCCGTGGCGTGAGATCGTCGCGGCCAGTCAGGGCGTCTACCGGATAGTCGAAGCCCGCCCTGCGCATTTGATGCCATGCGCGGGTCCACTTTGAAGCGTCGAAATCGCCGCCTATCAACAGCGAACGAAGCGGCTCCGCAACGAGTGCGGCCCCACTGTCTGCCCATGTCCGCTTCAACTGCGTGAAGGAATCGATCACGGACTGCTCATCAACACCGGCACGAGTCGAAATCAGCCCTAACGCGCGCACTCGATCCGGTTCGAGCAACGCCGCGCGCATGGACAGAAAACCGCCTTGCGACATCCCGACGAGTGCGGCCGAGCCAATCTCGAGATGATCGAGAAGTGCCAGCAGGTCGTGCGCGGAGTCCCAGAAACTGAACGGTTGCGCGACGGCGCCGGTCTGGCCGAAACCGCGCTGATCCCATGCAATGCAGCGAAATTCGCCTCGAAGTGCTTCAATGTTCGTTGCGAACATCGATCCGTCCATCAGGAAACCATGGGAGAAGACGACGGTGGGACCGGTAGCGTTGCCCGTATCGACGTACCACAATTTTTGTCCATCGCGATTGAAAAACGGCATGATGCCCAGCCTCTTATTGTTAATACTTAGCGTCCGACGATCGAGATCGTCACTTACCGCCATTTGAGCCTCTGGCCCGCTGCACCACTTACCAGATAATCCGAATTTTCAAGGAGTCTTAAGCCCGGCCACATAAGCGGCCACCGCCTTGATCTCGTCGTCCGAAAGCAGCGGACCTATAGTGGTCATCGGTTTGCCCTTCCCGCCCCGGCGCCCCTCCTTGTAGTTGTGCAGTTCTGCCTCGACGTACTCCTGGTGCTGGCCGGCAAGACGGGGGAAGGCGCCGGGCACACCCGCACCAGTGGCGCCATGGCACGCAATACAGGCGGTCGCACCGGCTTCGCTGCCTGCCGTGTAGACCTTTTGACCAAGCGCCGGCGCCACGGCCGTGACGGGCTTGCTATCTTTAGGCGTCTGTGTCGAGTAATAGGCCGCTAGCGCACGCATGTCGTCTTCCGACAGGTCGGCGACCATTGGCTGCATCGAGAGGCTGTGACGAAGGGGCGGATGCCCGTCCGAACCCTTGAACATCTGCAGCTGCTGGAGAAGATAGTCCGGGTTCTGTCCTGCGAGGCGTGGATAGAAACCAACGACACTATTACCGTCGGCGGTATGGCACGCTGCGCAACGCTGCGTCACGAGGTCCTGGACACGGACAGAGGAAACATCGCTTGCTTCGCTGCTTGCCGCGAGGACACCTAAAAGCGTGCCAGCGACCCATTTCGCCGTTATGCGGGAAATCACTGAACCCCTTTTCATTGACGTCTCCATTTATGCTGGTTACCGTTACGGGAGGCTACCGCAATCGATTGCAGTCATCTGACCATACTGACCGATTGTTTACCGGATAGTCCGTCAGTTTTCATTTCACGTTGGTCGCGCGCTGTTGGCCGTAGGAGGAAAAAATGGAGCACATGGAGGATTCATCGCGAGATTGCGCGAAACCAAGCCGGATACTGCAAGGGCCTTTCGGGCGCGCCAGCGTCAACTTCACCCGGCGTGCGCTGGTCGCTCATGCCCATGCGCAATATCAGTTTCTCTTCAAGCTGGCAGGCAGCGACAGCTTCTTCCGCATCGGCGAGACGCCCTATGTGCTATCGGATGGTCGAGCACTACTCATCAATCCGTGGGAATCGCACTCCAAAACCGACTCGACCGAGAATCCCTCGGTTGTCCTGTCTCTGGTGATCGAGGTCGACTGGTTGCGTACGCGGCTGCAGCTTCCGGAAAGTCCTGCGACGCGCATCTTTCCGTCTTCAAGCGTGGTATGCACGCCCGACGTGAGGCACCACGTCGACCGGCTGGCTGCGGCAATCGCCAATCCGCTGGTTGCGTGCCAGGATGCATCGCAAGCGATTCTTCAGGACCTCGTGCGAGCGGTGGTGCGTGATTTTGCCGACCCTGCACTCACGATGAGTTTCCGCTCATCGGGCAAATCAGCCGATTTCCGGATCCGCAAAGCGCTCGATTACATCAACGCAAATGCCGCGGAGAACCCTTCGGTCGCAACCGTTGCAACCTATGTCGGGCTTTCGCGATCACGGTTTTTCGAGCAGTTCAAGAACTGCGTCGGCATTCCGCCGCAGCACTACATCGACTGGACGCGGATGACGCTAGCTATCAAGCTGCTCACTGGCAGCACCAAGCCTTTGATCGACATCGCGCTGGAACTCGGCTTCGAAGAGCACAGTCATTTCACGCGCTTCTTCACCAAACACATGGCGGTACCACCCAGCGAGTTTCGTCGATATTCCATGGTGGTGGATGCACAACCGGCCGCTGAAATGCTGGTTGTTTGAACGCCATCGCGGCGAGTACCACACGCCACCGGCATCGGCCAACCGGTGGCGCTCCTGAGGTTTCACGTCATCGTGAAACGACGGTGTTGCTACTTGCCGTCAATCACCGCAACACCCTGAATTTCGATCTGGGCTTGCCCCATCAATCCGTCGACGGTGATCAGAGCGCTGCCCGGAAACTTGCCATCTGGAAAGAACTCCTTACGAATGTTGGCAAAATGCTCGCCTTGACGCACGTCGGTGATGAAGACTGTCATCGACACAATGTCTCCCACACTGCCGCCTGACTTCTTCAGCGTTTCATTGAGAAGCGTGAACGCGCGCCGTGCCTGACCGTCGAAATCGTCGATAAGCTTTCCATCCGGGCCGAAACGGCCTGTCTGGCCGGCGAAATAGACCGTCTTCTTCGGACTCTCGCTCGTCACGGCGAGCGAATAGGCGCGCGCCTGAGTAGCCGGTGTCGTGATGTAGTCTTTTGCCTGACTCGCCGTGGCACCGATACCGGCCAGCAAACCCAGCAATGCGATAACAACGTTCTTCTTGCGATTGAGATACTTCATTTCCTGCTCCTGATAGAAGGATATTTGAGTCTTTATGAACTGGCTCGTGTTCTGAATCGGGGCAACAGCGCGAGCGCATTTCCGCGGCCGATTTCCCTCAAGCGTTTGTCGTCGAAAACGCCGCATTCAGTGAGATTCTTCACGTGCTCGACCACCGTTCTGAATGGGTAGTCCGTGCCGAAAAGAATCTGCGAATCGGGCACCACCTTGGTTAGCGCACCCATCGCCACTGAATTCGACGTTTGAGCCGTGTCGTAATAGAAACGCTCCAGCTCGCACTTCAGCCCTTTGGGCAGATTCTTTGCGATCTGCGGACTTTTTGCCCAACCGGCAAAACGCTCGATCAGAAACGGCATCGTTCCGCCTGCGTGCGAAAAAATAATCCGCATGTCGGGGTAGCGCGAAGCCGTGCCGCTAGCCAGTATCTCGGCAATCGCACGCGTCGTGTCGGTTTGATACTCCACGACGTTTGGCGACACGGCCGCCTGCAGATTGCGGCAGCAATCCGCAGTGGTCGGATGCGTGTAGACAATCGCCTTGCGCCGGTTCAATTCGGCGAACACCGGATCGAACGCCGGATCACCGAGCCACTTGTTCCCATAACTCGTGTACAGCCCGATGCCATCCGCTTTCAAGACGTCGAGTGCGTAGGCGATCTCACGCAGGCTGCCTTCCACGTCCGGCAGCGGCAACGCGGCAAACAGGCCGAAGCGCCCTGGATAAGCTGACACCAGCTTTGCGCCATACTCGTTGCACTCGCGCGCCAGCTTGCGCGCTTTCTCGTTGTCGCCAAACCATATGCCGGGATTGCTGATCGACAGGATCGAAGTCGCGACGCCCGCCTGGTCCATCTGCTCGATCGAATGGGCGACCGTCCAGTTGTCCAGCGCGCGACGCGGTGTGGCCGACGCACCAGGCACGGCGTCGTCGGACGGAACCTGACTCATGTAACCCGGTGGGACCAGATGATGGTGAACATCGATCCAGTCGCGTCCCGGTGCGATAACCGACGCGCCGGAGGCGCCGGTCTGTGTCTGTGCGTTGCCGGACGGCATGCCGACCAGACTGCCTGCCGCCAGCGCAGCCAGTCCCGTGAAGAACCTTCGCCGTCCTGGGCCGCAAAGCTCGCATTCGTTGGCTGTCATTTCCCCCCCACCACCGCAGTCGCCTGGATTTCGATCAAGGCGCCGGGAATGCCGAGATTGCGAATGGCGATCAGCGCGCTTGCCGGATACTTGCCCGGCGCAAAAAATTCCCTGCGAATGTCGGCGAAGTGCTCGCCATATCGCACGTCGGTGATGAACACGGTCATCGACACGATGTCACTCAGGTTGCCACCCGATTGCTCGAGCGTTTTCTGGATGCGCTTGAAAGCGGCCCGGGCCTGGCCGTCGAAATCTCCGGGCAAAGGTTTGTTATCGAGGTCGGCGATGTTCAGCTGACCGGCAAGGTAAACGGTCTTCCCACCTTGAGTCGAAACCGACAGCGAATATGCGCGTTTGTCGGTAGCGGGAGTCGTGAGAAATTCATTCGCCTTCGCCGGTGTGATTGAAGCCATCGTGAAGCATGCTGCGGCGGCCGACATGATTGCGACCAGCGGTCGCCTGGTGGCGTGGGACATGGTACGTTCCTCTATTTACTTGTGTTGAAATCGAAGACAACCTGGGTTCGAGAATATCTTCAGGTTGCGCTGGCGGCAGCGGCAGCTTGCCCACCGCCCGTGCGTACTCCTGCACGAGTGCGCTCTGCAATCTGGTCGCGCATCGCGGGCGTGAAAATGGCCTTCGGCAGCATGCCGTGAACTGCCTTTGCGGGAATAACGCTATACGCGCTTGCGACCTGATCGGCATACTGGGTAACGCGGAAGCTGCCG
This sequence comes from Paraburkholderia fungorum, assembly GCF_003610895.1. Classification (GTDB taxonomy): domain Bacteria; phylum Pseudomonadota; class Gammaproteobacteria; order Burkholderiales; family Burkholderiaceae; genus Paraburkholderia; species Paraburkholderia fungorum_B. The sequence continues at coordinate 231,042 of NZ_MCAS01000003.1, read as the reverse complement.
GCCATGCTGTATATCGCGTAGGCTTCGGCGTCGGTTATTCCAGCGCTTGCAGCGAGCCATTTGATCTGCTCTCGCAACCCTGATTTAAGTGCGTCGGCAATCGTGTCGCCAAAGCCAAGACCGATCCAGTGCGTTGGCGTTTCGGCCATCGGCCCCGGCAGGGATGCACCCTTATGCAAGATGTACTGAATACGCAGGTCTTCCATGGCGGTTTCGATCGTGGTCTGATCGACTTGCCCGTCGCCTTGTGCGGCGTGCGAGTTGCCGGTCCATACCATTGCGCCATCCCTTGAAACCGGGAGAAACAGTGAGGTTCCCGCCACGAGTTCACTCAGCGCGATGTTGCCGCCATTGGGCCCGGTGAGAATCGCGCTTTTCGTTTCGTCTGACGCGGGCGCCGTTGCCATAAAACCCTGAATCGGTTTCAGGGGAATACGGATTCCAGGCGCGAAGTCGGCATATCGCCGCTCCTCGTCGAAACGAAAGTACTTCAAATACGGTTTATCGAAGTCTTTGGGCAATGCGCCGACGCCGCGCGGAGCCGAGTTCCAACCCCACCCGATCGGCCGGAGTTTGATCATCCGGCATTCGACCAGATCACCCGGTTGTGCCCCTTTGATCGCCACCGGACCCACCAGCGAGTACGGTCCCTGAGGATACTTGCGCCGTATCGGCTCGCGCTCGGCGAAGCTCATGCCGTATTTCGCTTCGTTGCCCCAGTTGATCCAGGTATTCACGTAACGGACCACGTCACCCGATTCGATCGTCACGACGGCGTCGGCTTTTGGATCGACCACGCCAACCCGAACTGTCCGTTCATTCGACTCGACAATGTGCTCCCGGCCCGGCGGGACATTGCCGCCCACTTGCGCCGCGACGGCCTCAACGGCGAACGGCATGGTCACACCGAGAAGACCGAGCGAGCCGCCGAGCTTCATCGCTCTACGCCGGCTCTGCGAAAGCACCTTGTCAATATGAGCAAGACCTGTGCGCGTCATTGCAATGCGTCCTTTGCGCCGATCGCGGCAATACCCGCACGAACGGCCTGCTCGTCCAGTTCCGACGGCGCCCCGCTCGCGGCAATCGCGCCTATGAGGCTGCCATTCAAAAAGATCGGCAGGCTGCCGCGTGCGGGCAGTAGCGGTGCGCCATAGCCCAGCGACGCGACGTTACCCCACACCATCGGGTTTTCCTCGTAGCGCTTTGCAAGAACATCACCTGGCGTGCCACCCGTGGCGACAACCGCGAAGGCTTTGCCACGCGCGACTTCGATGGTCACGAAACCCGCGCCATCCATTCGCGCTGACGACACCACGTGGCCACCGGTATCGAGCACAACGATGCTCAGTTGCAGGTTTCTGGTTTGTGCGAAGGCGATCGTGGCCTCAATGACCTTGCTTGCCTGTGCATAAGAAATAGTCGACCGGGTCAGCACTTGTTGCGCCTCCGCGTGATTCGTGTCGGTCATTGCGTTGTCTCCAGAGGGTTGTCCGAAATTAAGCTGATACATGCATCGTAGACCAGCGATCTCTCAAATCTTTACCCCAGAGTCCGCTTTTTTAAGCGTATTGCAGCTCGAAAGCGAATTGTTTGGCAGTCGCAATCCGACGACGTGAAGTAGCGTGATTGCAAAGCAATTCGTACAGCAATTCGAAACCGTCAGGCGAGCACATATCCGTGCTTCGCCAGCGGCAGCGAATGTATCCGCTCGCCCGTGGCAGCACCTATTGCGTTAACTAGCGCAGGAATCAGTACGGACAGCGGCGGTTCGCCGACACCACCCCAGAAACCGCCAGACGGCATCAGGAGCGATTCGACAGGCGGCATGTGGTGCATCATCATGACGGGGCAGTCCGCAAAGTTGCTTTGCACAACTTTGCCGTCCCGAATGTTGACTTCACCGAGAAACGCCGCACTCATCCCAAAGACCGCGCAAGACTCGATCTGCGCGATTACCGTATCCGGATTGACGATATATCCACAGTCGATTGCAACGATTGCGCGCTCCACTTTCACCGTCTTGTCCGGCGACACGGAGACCTCGACAGCGGCCGCTACAAAAGTGTTATCCATTTCGTTGACAGCGACGCCTGCACCCCGCCCCGTGTCGCGCGGCATATTCCATCGCGACGCGTTTGCCACGGCATCCAGTAGAGCAACGAGTTTCGGGCGTTCAGCGAGTAACTTTCGGCGATAGGCAACCGGATCCTGCTGCGTGGACACGCAGATCTCGTCGATAAAACATTCGCGCGCAAACGGATTCTGCGAGTGGTACACGGCGCGCCAGAAACCGACTGGAACCGCGGTATTACGCATCGCATACCTGACATCGAGATTCGACACCGTGTAAGGCATGTCGCGAAAGCCATCGGTCGGCATCAGGTCAACTCCGTCTTTCAGTGCCGCGGGCCGCAAAACACCGAGCACTGACGGTGACACCACGTCGATTTTCCACGCCGTCATCTGCCCGTTTTCATCGAGCGCGACACGTTGCCGAACGATTGACGCGGGCCGATAGAAGTCGTGTTGTACGTCCTCTTCCCGGCTCCAGACCATTTTGACGGCCCGGCCCGGCATCTGCTTCGCGATCAGCATGGAGAGCCGGACGTAGTCCTGACTGATTCCGCGCCGACCGAATCCTCCGCCAAGATAAAGACGGTGAACCGTCACGTTCGCCTTCGGTACGCCGGCAATATCCGCAGCGATGCCAAGCGATATGTCGGGACCTTGGGAAGGCGCCCATAAGTCCACCTTGTCCCCATCGATGCGAGCGGTGCAGTTTTGTGGCTCCATCGTCGTATGCGCGAGGAACGGCGAGAAATATTCGCTTTCAAACGTTCTGGCCGCGTTGCTGAAGACGGCCGTGGCGTCCCCGTCCTGTCGCATGGGTTTCAGATCACCTGCAAACCCCGCTTCAAGAAACGCGCGAATACTTGCGTCGTCGGTTTTCTCGTGCCCGCCGAAATCCCAGGTGATCTTCAGCGACCTGGTTGCCTGCTGTGCCCGCCACCAGTTGTCGCCGATCACCGCCACGAAATTATCGATCTTCAGCACCTTCACGATGCCCCGCTTGCCGTCTACCTCGCTGCTGTCAACCGAAACCACTTTCCCGCCGAACACAGGACACTGCACAACCGCGGCGTAGAGCATGCCCGGCACGCGAACGTCCATGCCGAACTGCGCCGTACCGTTCACTTTTGCCGGCAGATCGAGACGCTGATGGGACTTCCCCAGCAAGGTCCACGTGGATTGATCCTTGAGCTTCACATCTTTGGGAACCGGCAGCGCGCCGGCCATCGCGGCCAGTTCTCCATAGCCGAGATGGCGCCCACTTTTTGCATGAAGCACCCGGCTTCTGCTTGCGGTACATTCTTCAAGGGGGACATGCCAGCGCTGCGCCGCAGCCTGCCTGAGCATGACGCATGCGCTCGCGCCCGCCTGCCGCAGATATTGCTGTGAATCGCGAACGCTGCGGCTATCGCCCGTAATCATCGTCATGAATACATTGTTGCGCGCGACGTTCTCGGACGGCGAGGCGAACACCATCCGCACGTCTTTCCAATCGCACTCGAGTTCTTCGGCGATCAGCATCGGCAATGCGGTGGCAATACCCTGCCCCATCTCGACGCGGGCAACCTCAAGGGTAATATTGCCGTCAGGGGCAATGCGAATCCACGCATTGATTTCCACCGGATCGCCGTCCGCGGCAACGGCCGTGCCCGCTCTTCCAGCCAACGCGGCGGGCAGGTGGAAACCGAGCACGAGGCCCGGAACTGCAGCGGCCGAGGCTTTGAGAAAGCGCCGACGGGACCGCCTGACTGATTCAGGGTTCACCGTCATGCTTTATCCTTTGACCCGTTTTTTCACGGCGCTTTTTTCGTGGCCCGAGGCAGAGTCCTTGCCGCTCGCCACCAGATGGATCGCCGCCTTGATTCGGGCATACGTGCCGCACCGGCAGATGTTCGCCATTGCGGCGTCGATCGCCGCATCGTCAGGATGCGGGTTACGGGCCAACAGGTCGGTGGCGGCCATCAGCATGCCACTCTGACAATAGCCGCACTGCGGCACCTGAATGCTGATCCATGCTCGCTGCAGTTCGGCGCCTTTTCCCGAGAGCCCTTCGATCGTAGTGATCTTGCGGCCCTCGGCGCTTGATGCCGGAAGAATGCAGGAACGCACGAGTTGGCCGTCGAGATGAATTGAACACGCACCGCACGCGCCGATGCCGCAGCCGAACTTCGTACCAGTTAGTCCGACTACATCCCGTATGGCCCAGAGCAAAGGCATTTCTGGTTCAATATCAGCCTCATACCCGTCGCCATTGATGGTCAATTTCATCCGCCGCTCCCACCCGTGCCGATTCCGTCCAGCGTTAAAAGAAGTGCCGCACGCCAATCATCAACCCAGTCTGATTGATACCCGGACTGGAAGGAAACACGCTTGCGATACCGACCTGACCTTTCGAATGGTTGCGTGCGATGCCGCCTTCAGCGTACAGATCCGTCAGCTTCGACAGGTAGTGATGTATGCCGAGTTTGAAATAGCTGCCGTCTCTAGCCGCAACCTTGTCCGCGAGAAAGGTATAGTCCGCGACGATATCGTTCACTGGAGAGAGGTGGTAGGTGCCCCCAAGCGAATAGAACGTCTGATTCGTATCGAGCACGGGGTTCTTGAAATTCGCGGCATTGAGGCTGACCTTGAAATGATCGCCCGTGTACACCGCACCCACCGTAAAGGATCGTGCCACCAGCTTGTCATCGCTGGTGCCTCCCGGATCGTTGGCGTCGAGGTACGCTCCGTTCAATGCAAAGGGACCATACGTGTAGAAAATCGCCGCCGATCTCACGCGTCCGGCCGCGAAATCGCCGGCCACGCCACCGAGACTTTGCATCAATTCAGCGCTCAGACCGCCGAATGTCGGCGAGATGTACTTGATCGCATTGTTGCTCCACGTGTACTGCGCGCCGGTTATCCCTGTCAGATTCTGGTAGATCGTGTTGGAGAGCGACGCGAAATTCGCATAGCCGCTCGCGTCCGATCGATACAGCACATCGGCGAGAGGTGTAAAACTGCGGCCCAGCTGCACGGATCCGAAGCTACCTCTAAGACCGACCCACGCGCCGCGATCGAACATGTATGTTCCCGCGGAGGCAGGAAGACGGGCATTGGTGTATGCCCCATTGCCGAGCAGGAAACCGGAAGCAAGGTAGAAGTACGCTGAATAGCCGGCGCCCAGATCTTCTGTACCACTGAACACGATCTGACTGGTTTGCACGGCACCTGACTGGAAAGCCCATTGGGTGCTATTGTTGGCGCTCGCGCCGGTCCGAAACCCGATCCCTCCATCGATAATGCCCGCGAGCGTTACGCTCGACTGCGCATTTGCCGTCCCGATCAATGGAACCAGGACTGCCGATGCTAGCAGACACTTCCTCATCTTGATCTCCGATATGCTTTTGGTTTTACTTTCGTCGTTGACGTCGGAACGCTGAAATTCATCCTGCCGATAGCGTTCCGTCTGTTTGCTACGATTCAAAGGTACGCTAGCGAATAAAACACCATTAGCCCGATTGTCTGGAAAGTTACCATCTGGTCCGATTGCCAATCGAAATGTCTTTGTCTGACAAAACTGCACCAGTACATGACGTGAAATGCCCGCCTGCTTCGCCCGAGAGACGCATTACGCAAGCTGGAAAAGCGATGTGAAGTGCAGCGGATGGCCTTCAGAAAACAGCTCACGTGACTCAGTGCCCAGTGCGGCAAAACATGCACCTGACGTGCGGCCAATCCGCAGGTGAATTCGCCATCGTCAACCGACAGAGAACGCGTCACGGCCTGATCTGGCGCGGCTGCTTGCGCTGTGCCGCAGGAGTATCACCAGAACCGCAGCACACAGACACGGGACACTCAGCGCGAGATAGATGTCGCGAACGCTCCAGTCGAGCGAGAGCAGGTGCCCAGCAAGCAACGGGCCGACAATCGAGCCAATTCGACCTACGCCGATTGCCCAGCCAATACCCGTCGATCGAATCGACACTGGGTATGAACCCGCGGCGATTGCAATCAGGCCCGCGCAACTCGCCGACAGGAAAAATCCCGCGAGCGTCGAACTGATTGCCACGTGGCTGAAAACGGCGGTGAACACGCCGAGCGCGCCGACTGCCCAGGCCGATGCAAAGAAACTCAGGATCAGAACTCTAAAGTGACCGAAGCGGTGCATCAGCGATCCGATCAATACCGTGCCGACAACGGCGCCAATATTATTGAACAGCAAGGTAGCGGCTGCCGCGGACGCCGAGAAGCCAACGTTCTGAATCAGCGTAGGGGTCCAGAACGAAACCACGATCAGCGCCATCCATGCCATGAAGCACAACGCCCACAAATACAGCGTCGGTACCGCACGCCCGCGCGCGAAAAGCTCTTTCAGCGAAGCACCCTGTGCTTCCGGTGTGTCGACGATGAATCGATCTTCATGCTTTATCGCAGCGCGCGTCAATTTCTCGACAATGGCGCGCACTCTCGCAGGCGAAGCACCTTGCGTTACAAGAAAGCTGATCGATTCGGGCAGGAAGAAAATCAGCAGCAGCGCAACAAGAAGCGGGACAATGCCGCCGATGTAAAACGACGCCTGCCAGCCCGCGGTCTGAATCAGCGCCGTACTTGCGGCCGAACCCAGCATGCCGCCGAGCGGTACAGCGGCCCACAGTATCGTGACGAATTGAGTGCGCCGTTGCAGCGGTAAATACTCTGCCGCGAGGCCGATGAAACTCGGCGAAGCACCGCCCAATGCCAGGCCAACAATAAACCGGTACAGCAGGAGCGAGCCAAACGAATGGGCCAGTGCCGTGAACAGTGTAAAAATCGCAAACACCGACGTTGTCGCGATAAGCAGCCGGCGGCGCCCCCAGCGGTCGGCGGCAGGCCCAAAAACCAGCGCTCCGATGAAAAACCCGACCTGTGAGGCACTGAATATGGAGCCAAAATCGGCTACCCGAAGATCGAGCGATTGAGCAATCGAGCGCGCGGCCGGCCCGAGTAGCTGGCTATCAAAACCATCAATCAACGCCACCAACGCACAAAGACCGAAGACCCGGATCTGGAAGGCGCCCAGCGGGCTCTCTTCGATCAGCTTGACGACATTCACACCTTCCGTGCTCGCCAAAGCTGCGGCTTGTTCGGATTCGTAGTTCAATGCTCAATCCCTCGATTCTGATCGCGTGACCCGACGGCCCCGCACTGCCGACTAGCGCCGGAAGGCAAGACCGCCGGGACGAACCTCACGGCACCTCGGGAATCAGAGGTGATCCACCATCCAGTCCGCAATCAGGCTCACCGCCGGCTCCTGCCGATCCAGCTGGACGTGCGCCGCACCGCCTTCAGCACGCGTAAACACCCGCAGCGCCTTGTTCTTCGACCCGATTTCATCATAGAGTTTTTGCGCATCCGACAATGGTGTTTGCTTGTCGTCCTCGCCGTGCACGAGCAGGATATCGCACGAGATATTGTGTGCCACACCCTTCAGGGTGAACGATTCGAACTTCTGCAGAGCCTGATCGAAATCCGTTGCGCCGATAATATTCAGCAGGTGCTTGCCGGTCGTTCCCAGCGCGGCGCGATAGTCGACCGTTGCCTTGGCGCCCGGTTGCAGATTGAGTCGGCGCAGCCAGACAGCGTGATAGTCATAGATCGCGCCCCACGCAACGCATGCCTTGACACGCTTCTCGAAAGCAACCGCACGCGGGGCGTAATATCCGCCCATGCTCGCCGCAATCAAACCGACCCGCTTTGCATCGACGACGTCGCTGCGGCTCGCGAGGTAGTCGTACGAAGCACCGGCGGCCACCTCTGAATCGTGGCGCGCTTTAAGCCCCTTTAGCCGCAGCGTCGCGCCCTGCCCAGGATTGTCCACGGCCAGGCAGGAAATACCGCGCGCGGCCAAAGCCTGCGCCATCAACACCATTTCCTCTTTGGTGCCGTCCAGACCGTCGGAAAGGATCACCGCCGGCGCCGGGCCGGACACGCCCTCGGCCTTGACGAAGTAAGCTGAGAGGCTGGTGTCTCCAAACGGAACTTCGACCACTTCGATCGGATTCGGCAGCAAACTGCCTGAATCGCGGAAGCAGGTCAGGTGACGCTCGTACGACTTCGCAGCACGGTCATCGTCCGGATCGACAAAGGCTTCCGCCCATTGCCAATAGTGCGTAGCACGCATCAGCGCTGACGCGGCGGTCTGTTTCTTACCCGATTCCAGCGCGGTACGGCCGATCTCTTCCACTTGAATCGCAAGCTTTTTCCATGCGGCATGCCACGCTTCGTTGTCGCCTTGCGGGGCAACGTTGGCTGCGTCCTGCAGATCTTGCAGCGCCCAGTGAATCTCACCGAAGTGACCGCCGCTGGCAAGACAGCGCATTACCGCGAGGGACCACATGTAGTTATCGGGAAAGTATTTAAACATTTCGAAATCCTTATATATATCTTGGAAACCAGGTGCGACAGCCGTTGCTGGGACCGTTGAACGAGAAGTCGAGTCCATCGTACGGGACGTGGTCCGTCGAACGCTTACCCGAATGTCCCGCGACTGCTCCGATTGTCCTTTTTACCTTTCCCGAACTCGCGTCTGCGCCCCGATGGCTGGGCCTCAAACGCGACAACTCATGATTTCCACCAGATGGACATCAATGTGAAATCGCGAAACACCATATTCCATGGGGTTTCAAATCGGTCTCTCCACTCACCCGTACCTTCGGCCACTTCTCAATCGCTCGAACCGGCACTAGACTTCCGCGCTATAGAAGCACTGAGGAAGTACTGGGGGAGAGACATGGTTGCCACCTCGAGATCGGTAGAGCGCGCGTTGCATCTTGTGCGCCTGCTGGCCGCGTCCGGACGTCGAGGCCTTGCGTTAACAGACCTGGCGCGTTTGACGGACATGCCCCATTCAACTGTCCATCGTCTGCTGCAGCGTCTGATATCCGAGCGGCTCGCGCAGCAACTGGAAAGTAGCAAGCGCTATGCGCTTGGGTCGCTCGCGTTCGAACTCGGAATCGCCGCAGCCGCGCAATTCGACATCTGGCAACCCGCCCGTGCCTTACTGCGCACATTCGTCGATGAAGTGGGCGACACCGCGTACCTGGTCGTTCGCAGCGGGATGGAAGCTGTGTGCATCGAACGTGTAGAAGGCCCCTCTCCTGTGCGCGTTCTGACGCTCGAAGCCGGCAGTCGCCACCCGCTCGGACTCGGCGCAGGCGGCCTTGCAATACTCGCGGCGCTACCGGACGACGAACGGGAAGACACGATAAGCAGCATTGCGCCCGATATTCTCGTGCAAGGAAAGTTGACCGAAGCAGGTTTGTATGCATCGATCGCCGACTGCCAGCGCAACGGATACGCGCATGTACGCAACCGGGTGACGCTTGGAACATCTGCAGTTGGAGTTCATATCCGTGACGCACTGGGAAACCCGATCGCGGCCATCAGTGTTGCAGCGATCGACTCACGCATGAGCCGCCAGCGCATCGCCACTTTGGCAACGCAATTGCAAGGCACAGCAAAGCAGATTCAACATACCTTGAAGAATGCTTCGACATCGCTGGGCTAACTGTACCTTCAATGATCGTTCAATTCGCCGGACGATGCGTCCAACGATCTGTACGTTTCGCATGGAAGGAGCCCCCTTTATCATCGAATTCGGTCCTCGTAGACGCATCCATTCATTTCTGGTCGTACCCCCCACAACTACATAGGTATATCAACATGAAGAGTGTAGATTCGCATCGCCGCAGTTTCCTGCTCATGAACGTCGCTATCGTTTCGACCGCGCTTCTTGCGAAGCTCCCCCAGGCCCACGCCGCGGACAATCAGGTTCAGGACAGTGACCCGATGGCTCAGGCCATGGGCTATCGCACCGACGCGGCCAATGTCGACAAGGCCAGGTACGCCAAATTTGCCGCCGGTCAGAACTGCGGCAACTGTTCGCTATACCAGGGACAAGCTGGCGCTGCTTCAGGCGGATGCCCCATATTCGCGGGGAAAACTGTCGCGAGCACGGGCTGGTGTAGCGCCTACGCAAAGAAAAGCTGAACCTTGGGGAATCTGCGAACCCTCCCAAATGGAGGTTCGCAGATTCGCAAAAATCGCCGCGGCCATGGTTCCGGAGTTCATCGGCACTCAGGCGAAAGGGAGTAAATCATGGACAGCGTAGATCTCGAGGTCATAAGGTCGTGCGCGCGGTGGCTCGAAAACGGACATCGCGCGCTGCTGGTGACCGTTGTGAAAACATGGGGTTCATCACCGCGTCCTGAAGGCGCGATGCTCGCCGTGCGCGACGACGGCATCGTTGTCGGCTCTGTCTCCGGCGGTTGCATTGAAGACGATCTGATCGAGCGTGTGCGGCAACGCGGCATCGAGCAAGCGCGACCCGAGACGATCAAATACGGCATCACCGCGGAAGAAGCGCATCGTTTCGGTTTGCCGTGCGGCGGTACGATCCAGTTAGTGCTCGAACCGCTATCACGGAATAGCCGCATGGCCGACCTGTGCCGCCTGGTGGAAGACGGCCACCTCGTCGCACGTCACGTCGATATGACAACCGGCGCTGTACGGCTCGTCCCTGCACCGGTTGTCGGCGGCGTCGATCTGAACGAGCAGCGGCTGCTGACCGTTCACGGCCCGCGCTATCGGATGCTGGTGATTGGCGCAGGGCAGCTATCGCACTACCTCTGCCAGATCGCCGTGGGTCTCGACTATCAGGTGACCGTCTGTGATCCACGCGAGGAGTACACCGATGAGTGGGATGTTCCGGGAACGAAGATCGTACGCACAATGCCGGACGATACGGTACTCGACATGAAACTCGACGCGCGCTGCGCGGTAATCGCCCTGACTCATGATCCGAAGCTTGACGATCTCGCGCTTATGGAGGCATTGAAGACAGCCGCATTTTACGTAGGCGCACTGGGATCACGCCGCAATAATGCTGCGAGGCGCGAGCGACTCAAGGAATTTGATCTGGACGATAGTGAACTGGCAAGATTGCGTGGGCCAGTGGGTATCTACATCGGTAGTCGCACACCACCGGAAATCGCCGTGTCTATTCTGGCCGAGGTGACCGCGGCGAAAAACGGCGTATCGTTGCCGACGCTGCTGCAGGTCGAAGGGGCGAAGGCTGCTCGCGAGATTGCTTCGAGCAGAGCGACGGCCTGCAGCGTGTAACGAAAGTCCTGGTGCACAAACTCTCTTTTATTAGGTAAAAGCAGAGAACATCCGCGAGGAGAGGCGCACCCGGGCCGATGCCCCGGGTCACCCACTGGCATGGCTCACACAAGGACTGTTGCTCAATGCTCGATCTGAACGCTTTCTATTACTTCGTCCAGGTGGTGGATCACAGGGGCATCACAGCGGCTGCACGCGCGCTCTCTGTCCCGAAGTCGACGATCAGCAATCGCATCCAGCAGCTTGAGACCGCCCTCGACGCCCGCCTGATCAATCGCACGTCCCGGCAATTCGCCGTCACCGACGTCGGCGCCGAGTTCTATACGCAAGCGGCATTGGTGCTCCAGGCAGCAGAGGTTGCGGAGAGCGGAGTCAGACGCAGGATGACGGAACCCAGCGGCCCAATCCGACTCTCCGTGGCGGTGGCCATGGCACAGTTTGCAATGCGGGATCTGCTGCCGGAGTTCAGCCTGAGGTATCCGAAAGTAACCATTGTGCAGCAATCGTCTGACCAGGAAGTAGACATCGTTGCCGAGGGTTTCGACCTCGCAATCAGAGCACATACTGCACCGCTGCCTGATTCCCAACTGGTCCAGCGGCCACTCGCACTTACCCCGTGGATGCTGTTCTGCGGCGCAGACTATGCCGCACAGGCCGGCCTGCCCGCCGCGCCGGAAGAGTTGTCGAAGCGCCCCGCTCTTTTCATGGTGCGTGAAGGTGTCCCCCACCAATGGACCTTACGTCACGCGGATCAACGAGAATGTACGGTGCGTCTGGAGCCACGACTGATGACGGACTGCATGGCGAGCCTGAAGCAGGCCGCAAAGATGGGGCTGGGGATCGTGGCGTTGCCAGGCTATGTGTGCCGCGACGAGGTTCGCGCAGGCAGTCTGGTTCGCGTTCTTCCGGAGTGGACAGCCGCCGAAGCCAGGATCACTGCGCTGGTGCCAAACCGCCAGGGGCTGCTGCCGTCTGTGCGCGCATTGCTGGATTTTCTTGTGACTGAGATGCCTAAGGCAGTGGCCATCTAGCACGCGATCCTTCGCTCAGCGGCATTTTTCCGATATCGCCAATTCTTCAGTGCAATTAGCCTGCTTCGCCGGCGCGCAGTCCGCGCCGGTCGATCTGCTCATACGGTTACTGTACGCCGGCAGGCGTGGCTGAAGCGCCGGAACGGGACGATCCATCCATCGCCGCACCATAGCCGCTTGCGCCGCCCGCCGCGGCCATTTTCTTCACAGCGACCTGGTTCTCCGCAGCGCGAAGGTTCGAAGGATAAGTGGGATCGTTTTGAGTGGGCTCATATCCTGCCTTCTCAAGCTGGACCAGTTCGTCGCGAACTTGAGCGCGGCTCACCGGTGCCGAAGATTGTGCGAACGAGCTGAAAGAAGCGGCAAGTGCCGAAGCAAAGACCACGGTGTAAGCGAGTTTTTTCATTTTTACGTACCTCTGATGGTTTTGAAGTTTGGGCAGGCGGCGAACGTCGAATCGATCCGCCGCAACTGTTAGCGGCAGTTTAACGAGGCCCCGACATCGGGTTAATACGTAAACGAATAACGCATCGTTGCGCAGACGACGTCAATGCGCTTTTGCGACCGACTTACTCGTTCTCCTTATCCTTTCCAACGTCAAAATTTCGCTTTTCCGCTTGCTTTTTCGCATGACCATTCGATATCCGAACTTAAATCCGCTTCCGAATGCTTCCTGCTTCTATCGTCCAGAACTTAGGAAACTGAGTCCGGTACGTTGGCCGACAAAGACACGTTCCGGCATAGATGGCATGTCAGAATTATCGCTACCTACAACCCAAGGAGAACGTCATGACAGGACAGCTGCCGGTTAAAGAAAAGCTCACCAGGCACAACGCAGTTCTACTACACGTCGATCATCAGGAAGGGCTCTACACGGGCGTGCGCGACATTACTCCCCTGGAGCTCAAGCATCACGTGGTCGGCCTTACCAAGGCTGCTCTCGCGCTCGATATTCCTATCGTTGTAACCACCACGACTGAAAGCCTTTGGGGTCCCATGATTCCTGAGTTGGCCGCCGCGCTCGAGAACCACGAGGTTATCGAACGAACGACTGTCAGCGCATGGGATGAGCCCCGGGTTGTCCGTGCAGTTCAGGCAACCGGGCGCAAGCACCTCATCGTGACGGGCGTCTCCACCGACGTATGTTTGGCTCTCCCGGCACTCGCCGCGCTACGCGACGGATATACGACCTACGCCGTCATCGACGCTTCCGGCGGTTTTTCGCAGGCACAGGTGGACCTTGGCGTCGCCCGTATGGTGCAAGCCGGTGTTGTCCCGGTGGGATACTCGACGGTTGCCGTCGAGTTGCTCGGCGACAACGCAGCACCGGAAGCTCAGGCTGTCTACGCGGGTCTGAGCATTCCGTTCAGCAACATGGTATTTGGCTTGAAGCAATACTGGGAATCGTCGAAGCAGACGCGCTGATCGGCCAATAAAAAACTGGCCCTCAGGCAGGGTGATCCGGCGAGATTGCAGCGCAACGCGCTCGCCGGCCTGTCCTTTTCACGTCACCATTTTCCTTGACTCGATGTCGCAATCGAGCGGGCAACGTGCTACTCAAGCCTGAATATGCCAACCGCTTCAGACAGACTCTGCACCTGAGCGTCGAGTGACGCTGCTGCTTCGGCCACCTGCAGCACCACGTTGGTGTTTCGCTGGGTCGCCTCGTCGATGTATGAGATTGCCTCTGACACCTGAGAGATTCCCCGGCTCTGCTCTGCCGACGCCTCCGATATCTGCGACAGATTCGATTCGATTCCCTTGATGTGCCGAACCAGGCTGGCCATGCCCTCTCTCGCGCGCTGCACCATGCCATTACCGCTTTCGACGTTGACCAGCGCCTCGTCGATCAATCCGGAAATGGCAGTGACCGATTCGTTTGCGCGCCGTGCAAGCTCGCGCACTTCCGATGCGACTACTGCAAAGCCTCGCCCCTCCACACCCGCACGGGCCGCCTCGACCGCCGCGTTCAACGCAAGGATATTTGTCTGCGCTGAAATTCCCGACACGACGGAAACAAAATCGCGCATGCGCTGCGCGCTGCCGGTGATCCTGGACATGCCCACGACAATCTGATCGATGTGCTCGTCCGCTGTCGACACCTGCTTGACGGCCACCCTTGCAAGATCCGTGGCGTGCACGACGCTTTCGGCATTCTGCTGTACCGTCGCCGTCAATTCCTCGACACTTGCTGCGGTCTGCTGGAGTGCTGCCGCCTGTTGCTCGGAACGATGCGAGAGATCGTCGTGTCCTTGACGCAATTCTCGCGTACCCGCCGAAATCGATTCGGTGGCGTGGTGAATCTTGCGGAGCATGGCATACAAATTGTCGGACATGCGCAGCACCGACGAGGCAATGCTCGAGTCCTGCGATGGCTTGCCGCCCTCCATAGGGCCGCGCGCAACCGATGCACTGGACAGATCGCCCTGCGCGATACGACGCGCCACATCCGCCACATCGCGCGGTTCACCGCCGATCGCACTCTGGACGTTTCCGATCAGCCGATAGCCCATCAGGAACAGCAGCACGGCGGTGACCGTCAAAGCGATAAGTGTTTGCCTCGCAGCACCGTAAAACTCGGCGTCCATATCGTCCGTGAAAAAGCCCGTGACGATCCACCAGTTCCACGGCTTGAATTCGGTCATGCCGTTGAGCTTCTCCGAGAAGCCGGCTTCGCCCGGTTTTTTGAAGGCGACCGAAATAATCGATACGCCGTTCGAACCCATCGCATCGCGCCATGCGTCGTAATCGGAATGGCCGTCGAGTGTTTTTCCAAGGGAAACCGTTCCCACCTGCTTTGGATCGGGATGCTCCAGCATCACGCCGTCAGGTGAGCGCACGATGTAATAGCTTTTTGGTGCGTTAGCCAACCTGGCCAGCGTGTCCAATGCCGCTCGCTGCGCCTCGCCGTGCGTCAATGCCCCCCGCTGCTCCTGTTGAGCATAGTAGGTAACAAGATTGCGCGCCGAGTAGAGCATATTGGTAATCTCGGCTTTTCGCGCGTCACGCATCGAGGTCTTGAGCGTCCAGAGCGACGACCCTCCGAGGCCGGCCAGACCGACCATGGCAATGCCGATCAATAGCCAGAGCCGGGTAGACATTTTCATTCCTGGTTTTCCTTCGGAGAGCGGTGCATCAGACGGGCACCTTTTTTATAACGCCCCGGTTTTGTCCGGAGGTATTACGCGAGCTCGACAAGCGAGCCGAGCATTCGCACAAATTCGTGAGTTGCCGTTGTATAGAAGGCACGCGAAGTGCCGGCGGAAAAATCATCCAGATGCACCACGGTTCCCTTGTCCGCCTCTTGCCACGACAGAACATAGGTACCGTCTCCAACCTGGAGCGCTTCATACACCACTTCGGCGGTTGCGCCTTTGAACGGACCCTCCGTCACTTCATAACGCATCGTCTTTCCATCGTCTGCGTAAATATTGAGTGCAGTCAGATGGTCGCCGTAGCTGACGAGAAATGTTCTGCCTGCAAACGGCAGTGTTGTCGACGTATCCTGATTGCTCATGGAGTACTCATCCGGTTCGTGATGCCACAGTTAAAACATTCGGCGACAAGTCGACGGGCATGCACATTCCAGTGCACTACTGGCGACTTCGCCGCCATCGTAATGCATGGCGCGGCGGCATGATCGTCCAGAATGACGAACGCTGAATCCGCCCAAAGTGACCTCGCTGGCCAGCTATCCGCCTGTTGGGGATTGTCCCAATCCCTGGCATGATTCGTATTGACCCGCTGTTAGGCGTTCTGATGGATTGCGATCGGGTCGTCAGTATGTGAGACTTGATCTCGCCGCAATCATTTTTGGTTCCCGGCTTAAAACGGAGAAAAACATGACGTTATTGCAGACAAGGAAACTGTTGGTGTTGCTCGCATCAGGCATCTTGATGGCAGGTTCAGTCGCTCCCGCACTAGCCCAGTCTGGCGGCAGTTCCGCAACCGACAGCGCGCCCGCTTCAGCGTCTGCTACCAAGGCGCAACGAAAGGCGGAGCGAAAAGCGGCCCGCAAGCAGGCGCGTGCGAAGAACACGGCGGAACTGAAAAAACTGGAAAGCAACGGATATCAACCGGCTCAGAACGATCCGAACTACCCGCAGAACCTGCAAAACGCACAAAAGAAGGCAAATGCAGGACAGGCGGCGAGCCAATAGACCGGCGTGCAGGCGCGTTTAAGCCACGCGCCTGACTTCAGCGCCTGCACGAAGCACAGCGCGTGCTGACCACTGGCCGCAAATTCAAGCGAACGGCATGGCCAGCAATACGGATACGGGCGCGGAAGACCGATTGTGCAATGCGCGCCGCTCACCCGGCGCGAGCCGGCAAGAGTCGTGCGCGCGTAGCACCACCGTGCCCTCGTCTGTCTGCACGGTGAGCTCGCCCGCCAACACAACATAGTGCTTCTCGACTGCGGAAGCAGATAGCGTCGTGTAGCCACCAGGCTCGATAGTTGAAACGCCCATCCACAGCGATTCCGCCGGCCCCGCTTCGTGCCCCTGAAGCCTCACACAACGCATCAGGAAATGGTTGTCCGGGAAATACTCCGGCGCCGCATCAAAACGGGTAACGTTCATGGTTTAAGCAACACACGGTTGGTGCTGCCACGCAGCACGGCCTGATACGCAAGCGCGGCGTCGTCGAGCGAGAAGACCGATTCACGATCAATCGGAAATGGCTTCAACGCACCGCTTTCAAATGCAGGCAGCAACTGGTCCAGAATTTGCGCGTTATCAATGCAATCAAACGCAAGCGTGTCGACACCGACATACGTGTGTTGACCGCGATAGAACGAGAAGATGTCGAACGGTACTGCACGGTCGATCGTCGAAATGAAGATCTGCGTGCCGCGTGTTGCCAACGCCTTGTTAGCCTGCTCGAAATAGGGGCTGCCAACCGTGTTGTACACAATGTCGGCGCCATGGCCATCGGTCAACTCGCGAACAACCTCATCGATTTGCTGTGACGATGCGTCGATCATCGTGACCTCGCCGCTCGCATGGCCCTGATACGCCTGACGCGTACGCTCAACGCCGAACACTTTCGCGCCGGCCATGGTTGCGAGTTGGATGGCTGCTTGTCCGACTTTGCCATTCGCGCCGAGCACGAGGAGAACGTCACCCTTCTTGGCGCCGCCCGCGCGGCGCAATCCTTCAAACGCGGTGGTGAACGGCACGCCGATCGAACCCGCCTCCTCCATCGTCAGACTTGCCGGTTTCACACGCACGCCGGTGGTAGGTACGATGAGATAGTGTCCGTGCGATCCGTTTCGCCGAATACCCAGTTCGCCGCCGATCCCCCACACCTCCTTGCCTACGAGATCCGCCGGCCCTTCGAGCACAACGCCCGCATATTCGCGGCCCGGCGTGCGTGGCCACACGGCATGCGGCATCGCGCCAAGTACGGCCTTGACATCGCTCGGATTGACGCCGGCGCTGACAACCTGCACCAGGCACTCATCCGAACCGACATCCGGCTTCGGTTGGGTCGCAATATTGAGCTCAAGCGAATCGACATTGGCGCTCGGCGCCGTGACACGGACTGCCTTCATTTCGAAATTTCCTAAAAAGTCAGAGTAACAAATTGAGCGCTTCTGTAGCGCTCCGCGAGCGCCACATAACGTGCGCTAGCCGTAACCATTCCTTCGCGCTCCTGATCGGTCAGCGTGCGCAGAAGACGTGCGGGATTGCCAGCCCACAATTCCCCCGGCCCTACCACCTTGCGCGGCGACAATACGGCGCCAGCGGCAAGCATGCCGCCCGAGCGCACAACGGCACCGTCCAACACCCGTGCTCCGAAGCCGACAAAGCCACTGTCTTCGATCGTGCACGCATGCAGAATCGCCCCGTGGCCGACAGTGACGTCATTTCCCACGATGGCAGGCAGGCCGTTAGTGGTGCCATGAATAATCGTGCCGTCCTGAATGTTGGTCCGGCTGCCGATCACGATCTTCTGCACATCACCGCGCAACACGCAGTTGAACCAGATGGACGCCTGCGCTCCGACGCTTACGTCTCCGATCAGCTTGGTGCCTTGCGCGACGTAAGCACTCGGGTCCAGCGACGGCGCAGCTGTCGCGGATGAAAGCGCCGCGTTCATCGGTTCAGCCCCAACAGATCGCGCGCCTCCCGAGCCGAAGCCAGTTCGCCGCCGAGTGAAAGCACAATGTCGCGTGCGCGCTCGACTAGCGCCGCATTGCTTTCGGCGAGGACGCCCTTCGAGATATAGATGTTGTCCTCAAGACCAACACGCACGTGACCACCCGCGAGCCACGCCTGGGCAACAATCGGGAATTCGAAACGGCCAACGCCAAACGCTGCCCAGGTCGCACCGGCCGGCAGCAGACTACGCGCGTACAGCAGCGTTTCCGGTGACGCAGCAAAGCCATATTTCACGCCCATCACGAAGGTCCACAGACCGGGGCCATCCAGCACGCCGGACTTCATCAGATCCAACGCGAGGTGCATGTCGCCGGAATCGAAAATTTCAATTTCCGGCTTGACGCCGGCTTCGCGGATAACGGCCGCCATACGCGTCACGTTCTTCGGCGTGTTGATGACAACGTCGCCGCCGGAGTTCATCGTGTTGAGGTCCAGGCTGCAGATGTCGGGGCGCAGCACGAGGATATGCTCGACGCGATCTTCCGGCCGCATCAATGTCGTGCCGGCAGCAGCAACCCGTGGCTCGTCGTCGCTGGGGATGAAGCGGCCGCCCGGGCCCGTGGTCAGGTTGATGATGAGATCCGTGTTGACCGCGCGGATGCGTTCAATCACTTCACGATAAAGTGCGATGTCCATCGACGGGCGCCCCGTCTTCGGGTCCCGTACGTGAATATGGACGACCGCCGCGCCGGCGCGTGCCGCGTCGAGCGATGCGGTCGCGATCTGCTCCGGCGTAACCGGCAGGCCCGGGTGCTGCTCGGGTTTCGTCAGATTGCCGGTCACCGCGCAGGTGATGATGGTCTTGCGTGCGTGCATTTCGTTTCCTTAAACTGGGTCAGGCTAGTTCAGCCGCCGGCCGCCGTCGACAACAAGCGTGACGCCGGTGGTGAACGTCAGGTGTGTGGCACACGCCTCAACTGCGGCGGCAATATCGTCGGGTGTGCCGATGCGGCCAAGTGGCGTGGTCGCCGCGACCTTGTCGTTGAAATCCGCGCCACGTCCTGGCACAAAGGACGTATCGACCACACCGGGCGATACGTTGACCACGCGAATGTGCGGTGCAAGTGCGCGGCCCAGCGAGGCGGCCATGATGTCCAGCCCGGCTTTTGCGGCACAGTACGCAATGTTGCTGCCGATACCCGTGGTCGCCGAGATCGACGACACATTGACGACCAGTCCGTCGCCCGAGGCAGCAAGCAATTCGCGAAACGCACGGATGACCGCGAACTGACCACGCCAGTTGACCTTGAACATGTCGTCGATCAGTTCGTCCGTCAGCGCGTCGAGGTCTGCGTGCGTGACCGGTTTCGTAAAGCCCGCGGCGTTAACCACGATGTCGGCGCGGCCGTAGCGGTCACGAACAGTTTGTGCGAGCGCGTTCAGCGTGTCGCTTTCGGTGATCGACGCGAGCGCCGCACTGTGTCCCTCGCCTGGCAGACCGCTGGCGAAGCTTCGCGCACCGTCGAGATCGTGCTGACTCACCACGACTACGCGAGCACCCACCCGAGCAAGACGCTGTGAGACGGCCATACCGATACCGCCTGTGCCACCCAGAACGATTGCCACTTTTTCATCGAGAACGTTAGACATGCGACTGATCCTTGTTATTTGATGGGCGGCGTGGGGTACGTCGGTACGCCTTCCGCCAGCACAAAGTCATATTCGAGCGTGTAGTACGCCTCATTCATATCCGGCCTCGGGCCCGTGCCTGCCTCATGGCGCTCGAATCTGCCGACGAGATCGCGGGTTACGCCGAACACGACATCTGAGTCGAGATATTCGGCGTCGTCGGCAAAGATCTGCGAAATGAGCGTTGAGTAACCCTCGGCAATCACAACAAAATGGAGGTGGGCCGGCCGATACGGATGGCGATTCTGTTCGCGCAACAGAACACCGACGGGCCCATGAGTCGGCACCGGATAGCCTGCCGGCCTTACGCTCCTGAAATGAAACGCACCGTTTTCGTCGGTGAAGAAATGGCCTCGCAGATTCATCTCGGGCTGTTCCGGGTCCTGGTTCTCATACAGGCCCACAGGCGAGGCCTGCCAGACGTCGACCATCGCGTTACGCACCGGTTCGTGGCGGATGTTGCGCACCTGCCCGTGAACAAAGAGCGGCGAACCCGGTGCATGACCCTGCACCAGGGATTCCCCCAGTTCGTAGCGGGGTGAGCCACCGCGATAGAACGGACCCAACAACGCGCCGCCCGTGCGGTCGTCATGCGCCGAATTGTTCAGCGCCTTGACGAGCGTGGAGAAGCCAAGCACGTCGGCCAGAAGCACGACTTCGTTGTGGCTGTCCGTACAGGTGAGCCCTACTTGTCTGACGAAATCCAGACCCTGCTCGAATTCTTCGTCAGTCAGTCTGATCTGCTTAAGAAACGCATGGCCATGCTCAACCAGCGCGCCCACGATTTCCTTAAGACGCGGGTTATCGGTGTTGCTCATCGCCGCGAGGACGATCTGGGTAACCGATTCGGCGTCGGTGACGATACTGCTGCGCTTTGTGACATCTGGCATGCTCGATCTCCTATGCAATCGATTGCATAATATAGCGAAGAAACGGACTTGTCAAAGCGGGATGTGTTACGTCCGATGCCGTCTAATTCGGCATTTTTACCCTATTTATCGCGGATCTCATCCATGCATCCGTTTGCATCATAGTGGATTAAGCTCGCCACAGAAGGCGGCTGCGCGGGTGACGTTCGCGGCGCCGGAGAATCAGGAATTGGTCACCTGCAAGATCGATCAACTCCTTCGTGGTCAACGACTCCGCAGGCAAACGATCTTCGGCGGCGTTACCAGATTTCATCGGTACGCGGGTTTTCGAGCACCTTCGCGATCTGATCTACCCGGATCTGCACGTCCGCATTGGATGGCGGGGGACGTCCGGCCGGTTTGAAGACCCGGTCGCCGCGCCGGATCAGCGTGCCGGACAATGCGCACTTGCCGATGCACCTCGCAAATGCGACCGACCATCTCTGCTCGCCGTAATGACAGCGCCCCGGCTCCAGCCAGCGCACCCACAGGTGCTCATCGTCACAGTCCAGTATCGAGACTTCCGCCTCCAGTCCCACCAAACGACGTCGAATGAAAGTCATGGAACCTCCTTGCGATCGGTTAGCTAGGCATAGCTGGGAGAAGGGAGCGAGGAGCGCAGCCAGGCCGATGCCTGAAGGTGCGGCTTTTTTATTCCCGACGATACGTCCGGGAGGTCGACGAGTCCGCGCTCTGTCGCGATGCGCGCCGCCTCGGTTCGGCAACTGGCATCGAGCTTGGACATGATCGATTTGACGTGGGCCTTCACGGTCCCGACCGCGATCTCCAGGTCACACGCAATCGACTTGTTGCATTGACCCATGCTCAGAAGCCGGAGCACCTCGCCTTCCCGGCTCGTCAGCGCGTCGCGCCCGGAGATTTGGGCTAGCTGCTGCGCGAGTGGCGGGCACAGGTAGATGCCACCGCGCCCAAGCGCCCGGACGCCCGCAAGGAGGTCGCACACAGGGGAACTGGTCAGCACGAAGCCGTGAATTCCCTGCTCCAGGGCACTGCGTACCGCATGCTCGCGGACCTGATCGGAAATGGCGAGGATGCGGGCATATTGAAGGCCCGGGCAGAGTTCGACACGCTGGCTATCTTCCGCAATCCTCGCCGCCGTCGAGCTTTCCGCCACCACAACATCGACACTCCGATCAACAGCAATGTAAGTTTCATTGAGGACCTCGATGTCAGGCACATCCGCAAGGGATGCGCGAACACCGGCCTGTAGCAGCGGCGCCGCAATGGACACGAGTACCGTGACCCGGCGCGCGGTTTGATGCTGACTCATTTCACCCTCTCCGGTTATGGCAAGTGACTTCGCCGTGCCTTAATCTTTGTCGAGGAAAGGAGATAGAGCGAGTTATCCGTTGTTGAGTCTTGCGAGGCCCGCGCAAACGCCAGAACCCTCACCGCTCGTGCCGTGCCGTATCGGACAAGGCTGGAAGCGCCGCACGGCCGCTCAGGCCGACAGGGTTCTGTTAGGAATAGGTCTCGGGGCATAGATGCGCTTTGACTTGAACCGGGGCGCGCTAACCAGGCATAACAATCCATAGCGTCCGTTTTGTCCGGATTGGTCCATGATGGCCATGTGTATTACTGGGCAGATCATGATGCAGCCTAATCAAGCTTCGAAGACCTGGCAGGAAACTGCCGGCAACGTGGTGGTTTCCTTCGTGGAGGCGGTGAACGCCTTTGACGCGGATAAACTCGCCGATCTCTTTGCGCAGGACGCGCACGTGAACGATCAGTTGCGCGACTTCTGGGGAATCGACGCGATCGGCAACTGGATTCGCGAAGAGATCGTCGGCATGCATTTCAGCATGGACGTGTTGCACGCCCGGAGGCATTTCGACGACCTGATATTGTCAGCCAAGGTCGCCGGGGATTTCGATAGCACAGGCCTGCCTGATCCCATGATCCTGAGCTTTATCTTCTACGTTCATACGGGAAAAATAGCGCGGCTTATCATTTTGCTGACTAGAACAGAGGAAGCGGAGCCTGACATCCGGAAGGCATCGCGATAGCTCGCGAATGGCGCGCAGCAATCTGACCGCGCTTGGTATGGCGTTTGGTGAAGTGTTCGGCACGGCATTCGGCACGACGGCACTAACGCTCGCAACCAACCGCCACGCAGGCCGGAAACGGCACGCTAGCCATGCTAGCGTGCCTGTCATGCTTACTTTGCCGAAGTGGCGGCCTTCTCGATGAGTGCCGCAACATCTGCCGGCCTCGACTCGTACACCGCATGGCTGCCCGGCGATTCCACGATGACGGCACCGGCGCGCTGGGCCATGGCACGCTGAGCGTCTGGCGGAATCATCCTGTCCTGGGTGGTCAGCAAATACCAGCTCGGCTTTGCGTGCCAGGCCGCCGTGGTGACGTCACCCCCCAGCGCATTCACTCCCCAGGGCACCTGAGCACTCGCGAGAAACGCGGCACGTGCAGGTTCCACATCACCTGCGAATGCCTGGGCGAACTTCGCTTTGTCCAGCATCAGAAAGCCGTTGACCGGCGGCAGAATCGGCGGAATTGCGGCGCCAGGAGGCGGATTGGCAATCAGTTTTTGAACAGATTCACCGCTATCCGGTGCAAACGCCGCGATGTAGACGAGGCGCGCAACTTTCGGGTCGTTGCCGGCCTCCGTGATGACCGCGCCACCGTACGAGTGTCCCACCAGAATAACCGGGCCATCTTGCGCGTCGATCACCGCTTTCGTCGTCGCCACGTCATCAGCGAGTGAGACGGTGGCGTTCTGCACGATGCTGACGTTATAACCCTTGGCCTTCAGGAGCTTGAATACGGGTTCCCACCCACCACCGTCGACGAAACCGCCGTGGACCAGCACCACATTCTTGACGGGTTGCGCTGCAGCGCTTTGCTCCACAACACCGAGAGTCGACGAGCCAATGGTCAGCAGACCAACCAGGGCGCGCCAGGAGGAGAAAGATTTGAGTTTCATTTTGTTCCTCATCTATAAAGGGTGATGGACGTGCATGGCCTCACGAATCAGTTCCGGCCGAGGGGCCAATCGCACATCTACAGTTTGGTGGAATGAGGAACGGTATTCATCGCCCAGATGGAATAGGTCTTTTGGCATAGGCCGCGGGGTGACCTTGACCTCGTCTTTAACCTTGAACTGCGCGTGCAGAGACAGCACGTCCCTCTACGTGCGATCCGTACCCGTTCGTTGAAGCGATCTAGGCGAGCAGGCTTCGCGCCAAAGAAAGGTCTACTGACGTTTCGTCGCCGGCGTCCTCCACGAGCGGACGAAGCAAGCGGTGGGCATCTTCGCGTCGCCCTGCGCCAATCAGATGCTGGGCAAGCGCGACCGCGGCCTGAACCTCCCCTGACTTCACCCCTTGCGAACGGGAAAGTTCGATAGACGCCAGATAGGTTTTCTCGGACTCCTCTGCCCGGCCTGCCGCCGCGAGACAATGCCCTCGAATAGCCAGAAGCCCCGGCATGCGGAGGAAATCACCGCAGGTCCGGATGAGTGTCTCGACCTCATCGCACATTGCAAGCGCAGCAGAATGCAGCGACATGTCGGAAAGCCCGCGCGCCAGGATGCCCATTGAAAGGCTCGTCACCATCTCGTAGCGGCACTGATGGAGTACCTCCACCGCTTTTCGAATCAGCTCGACGCCTTCAGCGGGTCGACGTCTGGCGATCAGCAACTGCCCATGCGTGATGCGTGCAACTGCGAGATATGGTGTGAGCGAATGTTGCCTCGCAACGCGCTCGACCGTATTGGCGATCTCCTCCAGGCGCTCGGCATTTCGAGCCCAGACATGCACTGAACCGGCCCAGATGAGCGCGATGCAATAGGTCACCACGTGGCCCGATTCGCGCGCCTTTTCGATGGTTTCTTCGGCAACGGCGATAGCCCTTGAATAGTGCCCGGTGAGCCACAGACTACGCGCGAGACCACACAGCGCCCGAATATGGAAGTCAAAACCGAGCGTTGACGTCGTACTGGGCGACGCCCCCCCGCTCTGAGCGAAGCATTGCTCCCAGTGCCGCATCGCCTCTCTCACATCGCCCACGAGGTGGAGCGCCACACCCATGAGGGAGGCGACGATGGCGTGCGACTCCGGATCATCGAGTTCGGACAAAAGCGACTGTGTCTTGCGAGCGGTCGCGAGGGCTTCCGTATACCGTCCATCCCGATGCAGCAGGACCACGTAGCCGTTGAGAAGATGCAAGGTGCTCCGGAAATCGCCCAACTGTTCCGCCACGTCGATGCCGCGGCGGTACGCTGCTTCAGCTTCAACGCCGCCACCCTTCGAAAACATCAGCGATTGACCCAGCGCCTCCTGCAGCCGCATTTCCACATGCGATCCGACCACCGCCGGTGGCATGCGCGAGAGCGCAGCCTGAGCCCAACGAGCGCATTCAGCCACTTTCGACAATTGAAGGAGCAGCAAACAGAATGAGGCAGCAAACCCGACAGCATCCGCGCCAGTTTCACTACCCTGGAAAAGCCATTCCAGCGCTGCCCGCAGGTTAGCCAGTTCCGGCGCCACGAGGTCCCGCGCATTCCTGTCCGGGTTTCCGGTTTCGTATTGCTGCGCCCAGGCTTTGAAGTAGGCTGCGAAGCGCTGCGAAATGGACGTTTCTTCACCGGTAAGGCATAGCTTCTTCCAGCAGTAGGACCGTGTCGTATCCAGCATCCCGTAACGAAGCGTTGCTTCGCCTGCATCCACCGTGACCAGCGACTTCGACACCAGACCCGCAATCAACTCGATAGCCAGAGATTTGTCGTAGTCAAAGCAGCAGACCTCGATCGCCGCATCGAGAGAAAACGTTCCGGCGAATACCGAGAGCCGGCACAGAACGCGCTTCTCCTCGTCGGACAGCAGGTTAAAGCTCCAGTCGAGTGTCGCTCCCAGTGTTTGCTGGCGCGGAACTGCGGTACGCCTGCCGTGCCACATCAGGCGAACACTGGCATCGAAGTGACACGTAAGCGCCTCGAGGCCTAAAGCCTCGACACGGCCGGCTGCCAGTTCAATGGCGAGCGCAATGCCGTCCAGTTCGCGGCACAACTGTGAGGCCAACGGCGCATCACTGTCCTTGAGCTCGAAGCTCGAACAGCTTGCGACCGCGCGGTCCACGAACAGCCTGACCGCCGGGTAGGCAAGTGCCTCTTCGGCGGTCATTCCTGCGCCTTCCGGCGGGAATGCCAAAGGCTGCAGGCGATAGACAAGCTCACCCTCGGCGCGCAGCGGCTCGCGAGTGGTGGCGAGAATGTGAACATTGGGGCAGTTGCGAATCAGCACCTCGGCAAGCTCCGCCGCGCCGGTGATGACATGCTCGCAACAGTCCAGAACGATCAGCGTGGTGCGGTCGGCCAGATGGGTGGCCACAGCCGGCAAGTCGTCCGAACGATTCTGCAACCCGACCGCGCTTGCTACGGACGAGCGCACGAGCTCCGTCTCCGAGATGGACGACAGGTCGATAAAGTGCACGTCGCCGCCGAATTGCCGGGCTACGGTCTGGGCGCATGCTATTGCGACGGTGGTTTTACCGATGCCACCGGGCCCGACGATCGAGACAAGGCGCCGCTGCAGGAGGTTCGCGACGAGCACCTCGACCTCTTCGTCACGCCCGACTACCGCAGTTGACGGCGCCGGCACCGATTTGAAGGTGTTGACAGAGGCAGCGCGAACTGGCGCGCTCAGCTCCAGGCGCTCGACCGGAGCAACGAACGTGTAACCCTTGCTGGTCGTGTTGATGATGTAGCGGCTGCCCCCCTCCCCCTCCCCAAGCGCCCTGCGGATGGCGACCATGTGGAAGCGCAGGCTGCCCTCTTCCACGAGCACATTCGGCCAGACGCGAGCGATCAGATCTTTCTTGCTGACGGTTTCGCCGGCGGAATCGACAAGTGCGATAAGCAGGTCGAGGGCGCGCCCGCCCAAGCGGACAGGTACACCATGCCGCTCCAGGAGGCGCTCCGTGGGCGATAAGGTGAACGGGCCAAACGAAGCGCGCCATTCGGTACGACGTCTTGGCTCTTGGTACATGGCAGAAAAAACGAGTGTCCCACAGCGATTTGCCGCCGACGTGCACTGCGCCCGTATCCATCCGGACGGTCATCACCGGCGTCATCATGGTTTCGATCAACAGCCTACACCAGACGCAGCGATGGCACGTCTCACGTACCCGAGCGATCCCGTTGACATGGTGGTCGCGCGCCCCTGGTTTCCAGTACTTCGACATGCAGAAAAGCGCGGTATGCAGGCACTTCCCGTTTTCGTCGCCGCGGACTATATCATATGCTTTATTGCATACAATGCGCCGGCAAACATACTTCTGCCAATACTTTTAGTACTTTACGCTATCGCCAATACTGACGCGCTTATTGTCCAATGGGTTGGATTCTGCGTTCACTCTGAGCCCTGCGGCACGCCATCAACTCTGACGGCGTAAGCGGGGCTTACGTGGAGCGTCTCCGTGTTCTGCCTCAGAGGGAATCAGGTATGGCTCAAGCTCCACCAGTATTTCCTGGAATTTTATGCGCAGTTCTTTGGGTACTTGCGCCATCAGTTGCGCATAAGCCTCTGTGGTGACCTGGCGCATCGCTTCTATCTTTTTCAGACCGTCAGGTGTCAGTTCGACACACTTCTGCCTGCGATCCCCGGCGGCCTCACGGCGGTCGACCAGGCCCTCCCGATACAATCCGTCGACCATGCGGCTGGCCGCGGCATGGCTCAAGCCCGTTGTCCCGGCAATTTCGGCAATGGTCTGCGAATCATGATGATTGAGGTGGAACAGGGATATGACGCGCGCAAAGGTCACGTCGCCGGTCAACATCGTCGACGCATGGTGAAACACCCGCGAGGCGACCATGCCATGCAGGAGTTCGAGTTTGCGCCCGATGCCGGTTGCACTACCTTTTGTACGTCTATCCATTTCCAGAAAATACCTGTGTGTGGCTGTTGAATCCCGAAGGCAGCCCGAAAACTTCGCATTCCGCCGCTCTTCGATATACGGAAAAACCCTTTAACCTTGATTTTCGCAGATATTCGTATGTAATACTTCAGTAGATGCGCCTGTGCATCTTATACAGATTACTCTTCCTTGCACGTCGGCATATTTATAGTTCGCCACGCTGCCTAGTATTCGATCTCGCCGCGCCTTGAGCGGGAGCATTTGACGAGCGCGAGGAATGCCTGCAAGACAGCAGACGAATCTCCACGCCGATAAAGGCAACTCAATTCGATCTGCTTGAGCGTTGGTGATTTCAAACGCTTGTACACCACGCCGGGAAGGCGAAGGTTTGCGGCTGATTCAGTTGTCACGCATATGCCGAACCGGCTGGCAACCAGCGCGATACAGGTCACCACATCCTCGACCTCCTGCTCGATGTTCAGGTTGCACCCTTCCATGCGAAATGCAGCGGCTACTTCCTGCGCCAGTCCGTAGACGGGCGCGTTGGGATAGAGAATCATCGGCTGGTCATGCAGATCTTTTAGCGTGATGATTTTCCTGGAGCACAGCGGATGCCCTTCGTAGAGCGCGACGAGGAATGGTTCTCGCTGTACCCAATCCACTGCGATATCGGGTTCATCCGGTACGAGCCGGTTGAAACCAATCGTGATACGCCGTTCCCGAAGGGCCACGATCTGTTCGGCCTTCGACATATTGTGCAGACCGATCTTGACGTTCGGGCGCTGCGTGTGAAATTCGGCAAGCAACCTGGGAATGACGTTCAGCACACCCGAGCTGAAAATGCCGACGTCGAGCCTCCCGCTCAACCCCTGCCCCGCCAGTCTGGCCAGATCGGCAGCACGCCTCGACAGCCCGAGTATGTTGGGAACCTCGGCCAGCAGCGCCTTGCCCGCCTCCGTCAATTCCGTGCCTTTGGGCGAACGCACGAATAGCGCCGTGCCAAGCTCTTCTTCGAGCGCATGGATGTTGCGCGTGAGCGGAGGCTGTGTGATGTGAAGACGCTCGGCAGCCCGGCCGAAGTTGAGTTCTTCGGCCAGCGCAAGAAAGTAGCGCATCTGTTTCAGTTCCATGATTTCGCTCCCCTGCGCCCACCGCCGTCGGGCATATGGCTCATACCGTTCCGGTATCGATTTCTCCAAATATAGCATTGGACTGGTTAGCGTCGCGCACGCACCATTGATGCCAGCAAGACGTCCATGACCCGATGCCGACAGGAGGCAGCACGTGATCATTAGCAATCAACAGGAAGTGACCGCCGCGGTACTTTCGGAGCTGGCCCGTTCGACGAATCCCCGCTTTCGCGAAATCATGTCGGCCGCAGTGCGGCATCTGCATGGATTCGCACGTGAGACGCGGCTGACCGAGGCGGAGTTTCACCAGGCATGTGCCGTGATTGCGCGGCTCGGCCAACTGAGTACGGCATCTCACAACGAAGTTGTCCTGATCGCGGGCTCGCTCGGCCTCTCTTCGCTGGTTTGCCTGCTCAATAACGGCGATAGCGGACAGACCGACACCACCGCCAATCTGATGGGACCATTCTGGCGCATGGACTCGCCACACACTGCAAACGGCGCGTCGATCGTGCGCAGCCCGACGCCCGGTGCGCCGATCTTCGTGAATGCCTGGGTGCGCGATCGGCATGGGCGTCCGGTTGAAGGCGCGGAAGTCGACGTATGGCACACCTCGGCCGACGGTTTTTATGAAAATCAGGACCCGCAGCAAGCCGATATGAACCTGCGGGGCAAGTTCACGACCGACGCGAACGGTCATATCGCATTTCGCAGCGTAAAACCGGCCGGCTATCCGATTCCCGTCTCGGGTCCCGTCGGTGACCTGTTGCGCCTGCAGGGACGCCATAACATGCGGCCGGCGCACATCCACTTCATGATCTACAAGCCCGGTTTCAAGACCCAGTTCTCGCAGGTGTATTCAAGCGACGATCCGAATCTCGACACCGACGTGCAGTTCGGCGTGACACGTGCGCTGGTAGGACAGTACGTGCTGCACGATGGCGAGAAGGCGCCGGTCAACGACGTCAAGGGACCGTGGTACTCGCTGGACCACAACTTCGTCATCGAACCCGGAGAGGCGAAATTGCCCAAGCCGCCCATTACGGGCAAGGCAGACGGCGCGCGTCCCGAGCAGATCATCCTCGAGCGGAACGCATCGCCCGCGCACAACAGTTAAGGCCACGCCGGTCTCGATCATCTGACACCAGGAGAGTATTCAAGCCATGCCCATCGTACACATTGCACTCGTCGAAGGACGGGACGACGAAGCCGTCAAGGCCTGCATCAAGGCCGTCGCCAGAACCGTTCACGAAACGCTCGGTGCGCCGCTCGCCACGATTCGCGTCTATGCGACGTCGACCCCGGCCGCTCACTGGGCCGTTGGCGATCAAACCAAGGACGAACTCGCCGAGGTTCGTCAGCCCGGCACCCGGGAGTAAGCGCCATGACGCCACAACAGATCGAACAGGCAGCGCACGCGCTTGCCGATGCGGAGCATAGCGGCATTTACATCGCGCCGCCTCGCGAAACCTACGACGGCATAAGCATCGAAGAGGCTTATGCGATTCAGCGGATCAATACGGAACGGCGTATCGAATCGGGTGGCCGTCTGGTGGGTTGCAAGATCGGCCTGACGTCGGTTGCCGTGCAGAAACAGCTGGGCGTCGACCAGCCCGACTTCGGCATGCTGTTTGACGACATGGGCTACGGCGATGGCGAACCGATCTCCATGTCGCGGCTCACGCAGCCGAAGATCGAAGCGGAGATCGCGTTCGTGATCGGCCGCGATTTAACGACGTCGAATCCGACGCTGCACGAAGTGATGAACGCAATCGACTACGCTCTGCCCGCTCTTGAGATCGTCGGCAGCCGGATCGCGAACTGGAATATCCGTATCGCGGACACGATTGCCGACAACGCATCGTCCTCGGCTTATGTGCTTGGCACGTCGCCGCGCAAGCTATCCGAATTCGATGTGCGCCTGTGCGGCATGGTGATGGAACGGCGCGGCGAACCGGTATCCGTGGGCGCGGGTGCGGCATGCCTCGGTAATCCGCTGAATGCGGTCGTATGGCTCGCCCGCAAGATGGTGGAAATCGGCACACCGTTACGCGCGGGCGATCTGGTGTTGTCGGGCGCGCTGGGTCCGATGGTCACGGTTGCGGCGGGCGACATTTTTCAGACGCGCATCCACGGCCTCGGCTCGGTGCGGGCAGTGTTCGAATCTGACATATCGGACATATCAGACGGTAAGGAGGCACGCTGATGAACCACCTCACGGAGTACGCAAGCTTGCTCGACAAGGCGGCGAGCAACGCGAAAGACGTCGCGCAGTTCGACCCCGAAGGCCGGTTGTCGCTCGACGATGCCTATGAAATCCAGTCGCAATCGATCCACCTGCGTCTTGCACGTGGCGAACGGCGAGTCGGCGTAAAGATGGGCTTCACGAGCCGCGCGAAGATGATTCAGATGGGGCTGTCCGATGTGATCTGGGGCCGGCTGACGAGCAGCATGCAGATCGAGGAAGGCAGCGTGGTCGAGTTTTCCCGTTTCGTGCGCCCGCGTGTCGAACCGGAAATCGCGTTCGTGCTGAAGCACGCCCTGAACGGCGACGTGACCGGCCCGCAGGCTCTCGCAGCAGTGGAAGCGATCGCGCCGGCGCTGGAGATCATCGATTCGCGCTATCGGGATTTCAGGTTTTCGCTGCCCGAGGTCATCGCGGATAACGCGTCGTCAAGCGGCTTTGTGATTGGCGCGTGGCAACGCCCGTCGCTCGATTTCAGCAATCTCGGCCTCACGCTCAACCTCGATGGCCGCGTCGCCCAGGTGGGGTCGACCGCCGCGCTGCTGGGCCATCCGCTGCGCTCGCTGGTCGCCGCAGCGCGCCTGTCGGCTGCCGCGGGCGAACCGCTGCAGGCGGGTTGGATCGTGATGGCGGGCGGCGCCACCTCCGCCGAATGGATTGCGCCCGGGCAGTATGTCTCGGTCGAAATGGACCAGCTCGGCAGCGCGGGTTTCCACGTCAAGGGGTAACGCCGTGCCGATTTGTGTGAGCGAGATTCTCGAAGCTGTCAGCCGGGAGGCGAGATGAGTGACAAGGTAAAGGTAGCGATTATCGGGCCGGGCAATATTGGCACCGATCTGATGATCAAGGTGATGCGCAACAGCCGGCAACTCGAAATGGGCGCAATGGTCGGCGTCGATCCGAACTCCGACGGCCTGGCTCGCGCGCAACGCATGGGCGTGGCGACGACCTCGGACGGAATCGACGGACTGCTTGAGCTCGAGGTGTTCAGGGACATCGACATCGTATTCGACGCGACGTCGGCAGGCGCGCACCGCAAACATAACGATATCCTGCAGCAACATGGCGTGCAGGTGATCGATCTGACGCCGGCTGCAATCGGGCCTTATGTGATTCCCGCAATCAATCTCGAGGATGAGAACGCGGCGAACATGAACATGGTCACCTGCGGTGGCCAGGCAACCATTCCGGTGGTGGCCGCCGTGTCGCGGGTCGCGAAAGTGCATTACGCCGAGATCGTCGCGTCGATCAGCAGTAAATCGGCTGGCCCGGGAACGCGCGCGAATATCGACGAGTTCACCGAAACGACACGCAGCGCGATCGAACAACTGGGTGGTGCGACGCGCGGCAAGGCCATCATCGTCCTCAATCCCGCCGAGCCGCCGCTCATCATGCGCGATACCGTCTTTGTTCTATCGGACGTGGTCGATGCGGGCAAGGTCGAGCAAAGCATCGACGCGATGGTGAAACGCGTGCAGGCCTACGTGCCCGGCTATCGCCTGAAGCAGAAAGTGCAGTTCGACCTGATCCCGCAGGACAAGCCGCTCAACGTGCCCGGACTCGGCCC
Organism: Paraburkholderia fungorum; assembly: GCF_003610895.1. Lineage (GTDB taxonomy): Bacteria > Pseudomonadota > Gammaproteobacteria > Burkholderiales > Burkholderiaceae > Paraburkholderia > Paraburkholderia fungorum_B. Next base: position 198,266 of record NZ_MCAS01000003.1, on the reverse strand, counting down.
GCAGCACGGTCTGAAAACATCCGTGTTTCTCGAGGTCGAAGGGGCGGCGCACTACTTGCCTTCGTACGCCGGCAATCTGGACATCATGACGTCGGCCGCGCTTGCGTGCGGCGACATGATGGCGCGGCGCAGGGTAGCGGCGGGCATTGCGCGTGGACACAAGGAGGTGACCTGATGAATTCCGGTGATAAAAAACTCTACATTTCCGACGTGACGTTGCGCGACGGCAGTCATGCGATCCGCCATCAATACAGTATCGAGAACGTGAAGGCGATCGCCGCCGCGCTCGACCGGGCTGGCGTGGACAGCATGGAAGTCGCGCACGGCGACGGCCTCGAGGGCTCCAGCTTCAACTATGGCTTCGGCGCGCATTCGGATGTTGCGTGGATCGAAGCGGCGCGGCAAAGCGCGGCACGCGCCAAAATCGCCACGCTTCTGATTCCCGGAATCGGCACGATTCACGATTTGCGCAATGCGTTCGACGCAGGCGCCACCGTAGTGCGGGTCGCAACGCACTGCACGGAGGCCGACGTCTCGCGCCAGCATCTGGAGTACGCGCGCAACATCGGCATGGATGCGGTGGGTTTTCTGATGATGAGCCACATGACCACACCCCGGAAGCTTGCCGAACAGGCGAAGCTGATGGAGAGTTACGGCGCAAGTTGCGTGTATGTCGTCGATTCGGGTGGCGCGCTGGGCATGAACGATGTGCGAGACCGCTTCCGTGCCTTTAAAGACGTGCTCAAACCGGATACGCAAACGGGCATTCACGCGCATCACAACCTGAGCCTTGGCGTCGCCAATTCGATCGTCGCTGTCGAAGAAGGGTGCGACCGGATCGACGCCAGCCTGGCGGGGATGGGTGCGGGTGCCGGCAATGCGCCGCTTGAAGTATTTATCGCGGCCGCGGAACGTCTCGGCTGGCATCACGGCTGCGATCTCTACCGCTTGATGGACGCTGCCGACGATCTCGTCAGACCCCTGCAGGACCGGCCCGTACGCGTCGATCGTGAAACGCTCGCGCTCGGTTATGCCGGTGTCTACTCGAGTTTCCTTCGCCATGCGGAAGTGGCGGCGAACAAGTATGGCCTGAAAACCGTCGACATTCTTGTCGAACTCGGCCGCCGGAAAATGGTGGGGGGCCAGGAAGACATGATCGTCGACGTCGCTCTGGATCTGCTCAAACAAGTACCGCATGAGCAGGCTCGTGCCTAACCCGTGATCAGCGATGCCGGTTGCTGACACGATGCATCGCTATCCATAGAACCTCCCAGGAGATTGTGAAATGAGCACTATCGACATGTTGATCGGCGGCCGCAAAGTCCAGGCCGCGGACGGCGCCGCCTTCGAGCGCCGCAATCCGCTGGACGGCGAGGTGGCCACGCGCGCGCCGGCCGCCAAGGCTGCCGATGCGAGAGCGGCGGCCGACGCGGCGGCAGCGGCCTTCCCCATCTGGTCCGCGATGGGCCCCGGCGAACGCCGCGCGCTATTGCTCAAAGCCGCCCAGGCGCTGGAAGCCAAAGCACCGGCGTTGATCGACGCCATGGCGCGCGAAACCGGCGCCTCGTCGGTCTGGGCCGAGTTCAACGCGCATCTGGGCGCCGGCATGCTGGTCGAGGCGGCTTCGCTTACCACCCAGATCAACGGTGAGGTGATCCCCTCCGATATTCCCGGCAACCTCGCGCTTGCCGTACGCGTACCCGCCGGTGTGGTGCTGGGCATCGCGCCATGGAACGCGCCCGTGATTCTGGCAGTACGCGCGATCGCCACGCCGCTGGCCTGCGGTAACACGGTCATCCTCAAGGGCGCCGAAATGAGCCCGCATACCCAGGGTCTCGTGATCGAGGCACTGCATGAAGCCGGCCTGCCCCCGGGCGTGGTCAACTTCATCACCAACGCGCCGGAGGATGCCGGCGAAGTGGTCGAGGCCATCGTGTCCCACCCCGCCGTCAAACGCGTCAACTTCACCGGCTCCACACGCGTGGGCCAACTGATCGCCCAAACCTGCGCCCGATATCTGAAGCCGGTGATTCTGGAACTGGGCGGCAAGGCGCCGCTGCTGGTACTGGACGATGCCGATCTTGACGTGGCCGTTGCCGGTACGGCCTTCGGGTCCTTTGTCAACTCGGGCCAGGTCTGCATGTCGACCGAGCGCATTGTGGTGGACGAAAAGATCGCCAACGATTTCGTCGATCGTCTCGTGGCCAAGGCCCGTAGCTTGCCGCTGGGCGATCCGCGCAAGGGACCGGTGGTGCTGGGCTCGGTGGTCGACACCCGTACCGTGCAGCACGCCAACGAACTGATCGAGGACGCCCTGGCCAAGGGGGCCACGCTGCTGTGCGGCGGCAAATCCGAAACCACGCTGATGCCCGCCACGTTGCTGGACCATGTCACGCCCGGGATGCGTATCTACCGCGAGGAAAGTTTCGCCCCGGTCAAAGGTATCGTGCGCGTAAAGGGTGACGAGGAAGCCATCGCCGTTGCCAACGACAATGAGTTCGGTCTTTCTTCGGCGGTTTTCAGCCGCGACACAGCACGCGCGTGGAACGTGGCAATGCGCATCGAGTCGGGCATTTGCCATATCAACGGCCCTACCGTGCACGACGAAGCGCAGATGCCCTTCGGCGGCGTCAAGAACTCGGGTTCCGGTCATTTCGGCGGCCGCGCGGGGATCGACGCCTTCACACAATTGCGGTGGATCACCGTTCAGACCACGCCGCGTCAATACCCGTTCTGATCCACGCACGGAGTTCACGGCGATCCTGTCTCATCGCCGTGACAATCGAATTCGATTCGAACACATTTAACTTAGGAGTCTAAATTATGCCTTCGAAAAGTATCCCCGCAATCGCGCTAATACTTGCGCTCGGAACGTCGCTGGTTTCGCTGCCCCAGCTCGCCCACTCCAAACAACGGGTCGAACTTACCGACTACCAGAAACAGTGGGGTTTCTCGCCTCTCGTCGTCACCAAAGGCGGCGAGGTTGTCTGGCTCGGCGGACACACGACCACGACGGATGAGAACGGCAAAGACATTTCCTACGACTTCAAGGCGCAGGTACGCCAGATCTTCAGGAATATCGATGCCGATTTGCACCGCGTAGGCGGCAGCGTGTCGGACCTCGTTTCGATCACCGTTTACGTGAACGATCCGCGCATGAATCAAACCGAGGCGGAAGTCATTAAAGAAGTCTTCAAGGACGGTCCGTATCCCGGCTCCGCACTTCTGACGATCTCCAATTTTGCGCGTCCCGGGATCGTTGTCGAGGTTCAGGGGATCGCGGTCATCAATGACGAACTGAACCGGCCACCCGCGAAGTAAGCGTGGCACGGACGTGACACAACGAAAGTGGGCGCACGCCCGATTTGCAGTTCAGCCTTGTTGTTCAATCCTGCTTTTCAACCAACGCACGCGAAATACCGCGCGCGCAAGAATGGAGACCGCCATGACTTCGCAACCAACGTTCCTCGCTAACCAGAAAGATGTTTCCCTGCTTCTATCCCGTATCCTGCTCGTGATCCTGTTCCTGCTGTTCGGGTGGGAGAAACTGGTGGATTATTCCGGCGCCGTGCATCTCATGAGCATGGAAGGCGCCCCCTTGCCAGCCGTGTCCGCACTGGTGGCGATCGTCATGGAGTTCTTCGTCGGCATCGCCTTGCTGGTCGGTTTCCAGACCCGGCCGCTTGCGCTGCTGCTCGCGGTTTATACGATTGGCACGGCGATAATCGGCCATCACTACTGGTCGTCGCCGTCTGCCGAGCGGTTCAATATGATGATCCATTTCTACAAGAACCTCTCGATCGTGGGCGGATTGCTCGCACTGTACGCAGCGGGGCCGGGCCGCTACTCGGTCGATGAGGGACTGACGCGGCGCAGCGAAACGCGCAGCGCCGCGTAGATTGGGCGTTGATGCAGTGTGGCGGGAGGATCTATCCGAGCGCGAACGAGACGGCCGTCCCTAAAGGCATCACCTGCCAGCCTGAAAAAGACGCCGCGCCGTCGCGCCCCCTGTCTTAACCGTCCCGCGCCGATACACGGCTCAGTCGTTGCGCAGCTTCCATCGCCCGTCGACGATCTCGACGATGACTCTCGCTCTCCGATCAAGACCATTGTGATCGGCTTTGGTCGTATTCATGACGCCATGAGACAGGGGTAAGTCCTTCACATTCTCGAGCGCCGCGCGCAACGCTTCGCGAAACTCGGGGGTGCCAGGCTGGGCCTTTTTCAGGGCCTCCGGAATCGCCCGCTGCAACATCTGACCGGCATCCCACGCATGTCCGCCGAATGTCGCCACCGAGCCCACTCCGTACGCTTTCTCATAAGCGGCCTTGTAGGCAAGCGATGACTGCTTGACCGGATTCGAATCGGACAACTGGTCCGCAACGAGGATAGGTCCAGCAGGCAACAACTCACCCTCACAATCCTTGCCGCATACACGCAGGAAGTCGTTATTCGCTACCCCGTGCGTCTGGTAGATAAGGCCCTTGTAGCCGCGCTCCTTCAGTGTTTTGGCGGGCAGCGCCGCCGGCGTCCCCGCGCCGGCCACCAGCACGGCGTCCGGTGACGCCGCCATTGTCTTCAGTACCTGACCGGTCACCGACGAATCCGTCCGGTTAAAGCGCTCATTCGCGACGATCTTAAGATGATGAGCCGCTGCCGCCGCGCTGAATACGCTATACCAGCCATCACCGTAGGCGTCCGCAAAGCCGATGTAGCCCACGGTATGCACACCGTGGGCTTCCATATAGCCGGCGATGGCGTCTGCCATCAGACTGTCGTTCTGCGGCGTCTTGAACACCCACGCGCGCTTCGCATCCATTGGCGAGATAATCGCCGCCGAAGCGGCGAGCGAAATCATCGGCGTGTGCCCCTCGGACACGGTATCGATCATCGCGAGGGAGTTCGGTGTGACCGTTGAACCGACAATCGCGTCGACGTGCTCTTCGTCGATCAGCTTGCGGGCGTTCTGTACAGCACGGCTCGTGTCGGATGCGTCATCGAGCACGATGTACTGGACGCTCTTGCCGCCGATCTCCCTCGGCAGCAATGCGATCGTGTTCTTCTCCGGTACACCGAGCGACGCTGCCGGCCCCGTGGTCGACAGCGTCACACCTATCTTGATCTGCGCCTGCGCCGCGGCCGAAAAGAACAACGTGGTCGCGAGCAGGCTCAGCATTGAGCTAGCGAGTTTCATAGGATTGCCCCGTTTTATTGGCAGGTATTCACGCATGTCTAGCTTGCGGCACAGGTGTAGCTGGCCGCGGCGCTCACGCTGCCAGAGCCTGAATAGTGCGGCACGCTCGGGTACGGGCAGTCCGGCAGGGTCGACGTCACGTTGCCGTTGGTATCGAATTTCGTCAGTAGCAACTGCCCAGGTGCGGTACCCTGCTCGACCCACGCGATCATGGCCCCGAGATAGTCTGTCTGATCAGGACCGTTGCCACCGAGTACATGACCCACCCCCGGCTCGATATAGAAGCGTGCATTGCCTCCAGCGGACCCGGCGAGCTGTACGACGGTTTGCCAGTTGCGCAGATGGTCGCGCGGCGAAATCAGCGGATCGGCCCCGCCGTTGAACGAGATCAGTTTTTTGCCGGCCATCAGATACTGCGCGATGGCTTGCAGGTTGTGATCCGCTCCCACGTTTTGCAGCCCTGCGGCAATGACCGGATACGACGTGTCGACGTTGAAGTTCGCTTGCAGACTGCCTGGTACCGTGGCGGGCAGCAACCAGTTCGCGTTGCCTGTTGCAATCGCCGCGAAGCCGCCGCCCAGGCCGCCATATGAACCGACCCCGAACATGGAGCCGAAGTCGGCCCAGTTGTACCCGGAAAACAGCAACTGACCGCTGCTTGTCGATAGTGGCGCGACTAGCCGCTGCACGGTTTGCAACTGCGCGGGCGAAAGGCAGGTTGCCGCCGGTGCGCCAGACGCACCACACTGCAAGGTCGACGGATCGAAGGTACAGGCAGCAGGATTCAGGATCACGCCGTTGGCGTTGCCGCATTGCGCGACCGCTGCGGAATACGTCGCGGTCCATTGCGCACTTGAGGGCATGGCAGCGGAACCGGCAAGCGTCGCCGTATTCAGCATCGCCGTTACCTGGGTTCCCATGTTCATGCTCTCGTCGCCGGCAATGATGCCGTCGTAATCCCCCGGCTGGTTCTGGGCCGCAAGATAGCCTTCACGGCCACCGTTCGACGCACCGTTGAAGTACGTGTATTTCGGCGCAGACCCATAAAAGGCGGTAATCACGGCTTTGGCGAAATGAACCGTGATACCCGTCGATGCATACGCGTAATCCTTCTCCGCCGTTGCGTTCGTCAGCAGATCAGCCGGATTACCGGTGCGGTTCCCGCCATTCGAAGCGGTATAGGCAATCCCGCGCGCCAGTGGCTTGATGAGCGGGAACTGTGCGGATGTCGCTTCGACGGTTGGGATGCTGCCGTCGAAACCACCGCCGCCCTGCTGGAGCAGCCGATTCGACCAGTTGTCGGGAAGATCGACCTCGATGTCGAGCGTGGTGTTGGCGGCGCCCGTTGCACTGACCTTGCAATAACCCGGGTTGCCACCTGCGGCGGCTATGCGTGAAGTTGCCGTCACAGTAATGCCATTAAACTGCTGGCCGTTTATCTTCGTGCACAGCGCTGCATAGTTGACTGGCGTCGGCGACGCCACATTGTCCGAACTGCCACAGCCCGAAAGCGCCGGGACGCACCCGCCCACAGCCAGTGCGATGACGAGTCGCCTGGCACTGCATTCAATCCAGCTCTTCACGTTGGTATCTCCAGATATAGGTGTCGTATTTATTGCCGTCGTGGCCGGAGAATCGGGTTCTTCGCTTTCGTCGGCACGAGCAGGATCGCTGCCCGGCGACGGGAAGTAGATGGGTAATCTAAAGGAACACATCCGCCTGATCGATCGAGCCAGATATTAATAAACCGTCCGGTCGTTCAATCAATGTGTGTAACGTTAGGATCGTTTCGGCGCGCCGCCAAGCGGGGTTAACCCGCTTGAAGGGCGAAATATGCGATTACGCGGCGAATAGCCTTACCAGGCTTACCTGAAGAATGCTTATACACAAGTACCACCTTGACGCAGTATATGTGTCTATGCATGTAATTGAGGGAACCTGTCCGGCAGAGAGCCGGAGTCTCACGCGGCCTGAACGCCGCGAAATATCTTGCCGACCGTAACAATGCCGCTTCCTATACCGGCGCCTGCCTTAATAAAGAACATGTCTTCCACATGCGGGAAGTTCTGGCGATCTTCGTAGATCGTCATCAGGTTCACGCCGCTTTGACATGGATTCATGCGTCAAAGCACGGGAGCAGCCGGCCGAACGCGGCTCACTGCACGCCTACCCGTCGTTGCCCACACCCTCAGCACCAACACAATCATTTTCACCGGCCTAAGCGCTCAGCGTCCGTGGGCATGTTCGCCCCGCAGCGTCATCACTGCGCTGGCGATGCTCGCCACGACCTTGCCGTCTTCCCGCTGAATGTCGCACTGGTAATGGCTAATCGTCCTGCCCTGATGCGCAACCCGGGCATGGGCGCGCAGCCGGGATTGCCAGACCGGCCGCAGGAAGGTTGCTTTCAGGTCAATGCTGGTGAAGGTTTCGCCGATCTCCATCAGGGTCGAATGCGCCGTGCCGATGGCGGCATCGGCCAACTCGCACAGCAAGCCGCCGTGGACCGTGCCCTGCTGGTTACCGTGCCTATCGGCGTCGGTGTCAATTTCGACGACAGCCGAGGCTTTCCCGATCTCAACAATGCGAAACCCTAACAGGCGGGAAATCGCCGTGGGGTAATGCATGTGCGTAACGTCGTCGGCTGTCAGCCGGCCATCCAGTTGACGTTGCAGGTATTCCAGCACGGGCAAACGGTGAGGCAGGCTATCGGTCACATCGACTCCCATCAAGCGTTCGGGCACACTCAAGGCCCCGAATGGATCATCTGGTTCGATCGGAAAGATAATCCCGTACACTAGGACGATCAAAAAATTGTCCTAAGTACACTTCATGACTAGGTCTCCCGTCACCCTGCTGACTGAAACGCTGGCAGCCGACATCCGTAGCGGCAAGCTTCCTCCGGGCACAGCGCTGCCCACTCATCGGCAACTCGCGGCGCGTCACGGCGTGGCGCTCGCTTCGGCCACCAAGGTCTACGCGCAACTCAAGTCCATGGGACTGGTCGTTGGCGAAACCGGACGCGGAACCTTCGTGCGCGATCGACCACAGCAGCGCGAATGGGACAGTGGAGACGAGGCTCGTCTGAGCGTCAGCGCAGTGGATCTGTCCTTCAATCATCCCACCTGGCCCGGTCAGGCGGAATTGTTGCGGTCGATGCTCCGTGAACTGGCGGCCTCCGGCGATCTCGCCGCGCTAATGCACCAGCAGCCGCCCGGCGGACGGCTCCATGAACGGCAGATCGTGGCCGGGTTCCTCGCGAGGGAACGCGGCATCCGGGTCGAAGCGGATCGAATCTTTTTGACTAACGGCAGCCAGCAAGGCCTGGACATTGCCGCACGCTCATTACTGCGCCCCCATGATCTGGTTGCCGTCGACGCCCTGACCTATCCCGGCTTCAGGATGCTGGGCGAAATGCAGGGCCTCACGTTGCGGCCGGTGCCCTGTCTGGCCGACGGCCCCGACCTGAAGGCACTCGACGCCCTATGCGGTCGTCACAGGATTCGCGCGATCTACACCATGCCCACACTGCACAATCCACTAGGCTGGGTGCTGACGGCTGACCAACGCAGCCGATTGGTGGAGATTGCACGGCATCACGATTGTCTTTTGATCGAGGACGCGGCGTACGCCTACCTCGCCGGCAAGGTGCCGCCCGCGCTGGTGACACTTGCAGCGGAGCGCACGATCTACGTCTCCAGCCTGTCCAAAAGCCTGGCTAGCGGACTGCGTTTCGGCTACATGGTCGTTCCCGATAGCTGTGTCGGCCGGATCAAGGCCGCGATCCGCGCCAGCTACTGGAGCCTGCCCAGCGTGGTGACGGCCATGGCCACGCGCTGGATGGCCGGTGGCGCCGTAGCTCGTCACGAGGCCGTGCTGCGACGCGAGGCGCGCCGCAGGCAGACGGTAGCGAGGGAAGTCTTCGCCGGGATGGAGATGATCGCGCACCCGGCCTCGCTGTTTCTGTGGCTTCACCTGTCCGAAGACCTGCGCATGGACCGGATCGCCACCGCTCTGGCCGAGCGTGGCATCGCGGTGTCCAAGGCGGAGGCTTATGCGACGACCCGGCACGCCCCGCATGCGTTGCGATTGGGACTAAGTTCGGTTCCGATTAAGCAGCTCAAGGCGGTGCTGATGCAGGTGCGCGAAACCATCGAACAGTTTCCGATCTAGCTGCGAGTTCGTCCATGTGCGTGACATACAAGCCCGCCCTGCAAGGCGGGCTTTTTCGTGTCTGCACTCGTCAATTAAATCGCCACCCGACAAGCGATCCCGCCAAGTAGCCACGTGAATTCACACGCATCGACCTGGCGCAATGGAACGGCGCGTCACGCATCCATCACCAGCGCTAGTTGGCTCCCGCAAACACCTGCACGAACCGGCGCACCGCTTCCTCACGCGGAGGCGGCCGGAGCCAGGACCTGCGACGCGACTTCATCCACTGCCGCGCGCGCCAGCTTCACGATCTCGTCGACCTCACTGCGCGAAGTGACCAACGGTGGCGCGAAGCCGAGAATGTCGCCGTGCGGCATGGCGCGCGCGATCAACCCGCGCTGCAATGCGGCAGCGGAAACACGCGGACCGACCTTCAGCGCAGCATCGAAAGGCTGGCGGCCGTCCTTGTCGGCCATGAACTCGAGTGCGGCCAGCATGCCCACGCCTCGCACTTCGCCCACCAGCGGGTGAGAATCGAACGCCGCGTGCAACTGTTCAAGCAGATACGCGCCGGTTTGCGCCGCGTTCTGCGTGAGGTTCTCGCGCTCGAGAATGTCGAGGTTCGCGAGCGCGGCGGCCGCGCAGATCGGGTGACCCGAATAGGTCCAGCCATGCCCCATCGGGCCGAACTCCTGCGATGCCTTATCGATCACGTCCCACACGCCTTCGCTGACGATCACACCGGAAAGCGGCGCATACGCACTGGTCAACCCCTTTGCCACCGTGATCAGATCAGGCGTCATGCCGTAGTGTTGCGCGCCCATCTTCGAACCGAGCCGGCCGAAACCGCACACCACTTCGTCGCTGATCAGCAGGATGTCGTGCTTCTTCAGCACTTGCTGGATCGCCGGCCAGTAACCCGCCGGCGGCGGCAGGATGCCGCCCGTTCCCATCACCGGCTCCGCGATGAAAGCAGCGACCGTACCGGCGCCTTCCTGTGCGATGAGTTTTTCCAGTTCTTCCACACAGTACGCAACAAACTGCGCCTCGTTCATGCCGGTGGGCGCGTGCCGGTACCAGTGCGGACATACGGTATGTTTGACGCGCTCGGTCGGCAGATCGAAACACTGATGGAAACTGGGCAAACCCGTCAGGCTACCGGTGACGATGCCCGAACCGTGATACCCGCGTTGCCGCGAGATGATCTTCTTCTTGTTCGGACGGCCTTTCACGTTGTTGTAATACCAGACGAGCTTGATCTGCGTTTCGTTCGCGTCCGAACCGGACATGCCGTAGTACACCTTCTTCATGCCCTGCGGCGCCCAGTCGATAATACGCGACGATAGTTCGATGATCGTGTCCGTCGAGTGGCCGACATACGTGTGGTAATAGGCAAGTTTCTTCGCCTGCTCGTAGATTGCCTCGGCAACCTCGGTGCGGCCGTAGCCGATGTTGACGCAATAGAGCCCCGCGAAAGCGTCGATATACGACTTGCCCTGATGATCTTCGATGCGGATGCCCTTCGCGCCGGTCACGATGCGGCCCGGCAGCGCCCCGCTCACATGGTCGTGAGCGTGCGTCGAGGGATGCATGAAGTGCGCACGGTCGGCGTCGAAAAGTGAGTCGAGTTGAGTCATTGGAAGCTCCTTCGTGTGATCGGTGAATGAGTCAGGTTGGCTCACGCCGCGGCAGCCGCTGTCGCCGTATCCGTCGTGCGACGCGTGGAAAAGGTGTCGGTTACCGGCAAGCCGAGCTGGCCGAGGCAGAAATAGCGGGTTTCGACAAACGGCTCAAACCCTTCGGTCCCGCCTTCACGGCCGAGCCCGGATGATTTGATGCCGCCGAATGGAATCGGCGCACCGGTGAATTTCGCGCCATTCACGGACACCATGGCGAACTCGAGACGGCGAATCAGTTGAAATACCGTGTTCAGGTCTTTCGCGCAGACGTAAGCGGCGAGGCCGTATTCGGTGTCGTTCGCGCGTTCGACGACTTCGTCGAGTGAATCGAACGGCGAGACCGCGGAGATCGGCGCGAAGTTTTCCTCGTCATAGATACGCATGCCGGGCGCAGCGTCCGCGACCACGGTCGGCACGAAGAACCAGCCGCCGCGTTCGTGGGCCGCGCCACCGGCGGTAATGCGCGCGCCCTTCTCTTTTGCATCGGCGACACGCTGTGCCGTAGTGTCAAATGCGGCCTGATGCATCAAAGGGCCGACATCCACGTCCGCCTCGAATGCAGCGCCGACTTTCAGTGCGCTCACCGCCTCGCTGTATTGCACGACGAACGCTTCATACAGCGGCCGGGCGACGAGAATACGATTTGCCGCACAGCAGTCCTGACCCGAGGTCTGAAACTTCGCGGCAAGCGCCACGCGCACGGCCTGTTCGAGGTCGGCATCTTCCGTCACGATGAAAGGCGCATTGCCACCGAGTTCCAGTGCGGTCTTCTTGATGCCGGCCTGGGCCGCGGCCTGCATGACCAGCGCACCGACGCGCGTCGAACCGGTGAAACTCACCGAGCGCACGCGGGTATCGCGCACCAGTGTTTCCATCGCCATTTGCGGCTCGCCCAACACGACGTTGAATACGCCGGCGGGAAAACCCGCCTCTTCCGCAAGCTGGGCGAGCGCTAGCGCGGAGAATGGGGTTTCATGCGCAGGCTTCACCACCACCGTGCAACCGGCGGCGAGCGCGGCGGCCGCCTTGCGCGTAATCATCGCGCAGGGGAAATTCCACGGCGTGATCAACGCGGCCACACCGACTGGTTCGATAACGGTACCGAGATGTGCGCCGTCAATATGCGTGGGAATCGTGCGGCCATTGAGGCGGCGCGCTTCGTGCGCGAACCATTCCACAAAGCTCGCGCCGTAAGCAATTTCGCCGCGTGCTTCTGCAAGCGGCTTGCCCTGTTCCAGCGACAGAATCGCCGCCAGATCGTGCTGATGGCGCAGGATCAGTTCGTACCAGCGCAACAGCAGCGCCGAGCGTTGAGCCACCGGCAGCCAACGCCATGTGGAAAATGCACGCTGTGCGGCATCGACTGCTTCGGTAATCTCCCCGGCGTCGAGCATCGGCACGTGACCGAGTACCTGCTGATCCGCCGGATTTTGCACCGCGATACTCGCGGCGCTCGCGCTGTGCACCCAGCGCCCGTCGATATAGCACAGTGATTTGAATAAGACCGGATGGCCCAGCAACATGACGACACTCCTGTGTGGGATGGTTGTCTGTCACTGTACGTCCGGTGGCGGTGCGGTTTTTTTTGTTGTAGTGCCGCGAAGTGAGCGTTTTTTCTGGAGTTCGCCGCGATATATGGCGGTTTTCCGGCGGGGACCAGGTGGGGGCTATGGTCCTCGCGAATTTCAAACAAGAAAGTGTCGGAAAAAAGCCGGCCCGTTTCGGGCCGGCGAAGGGGTTCCGGCCCACTCCGAGGGCCAGTGCCGGAACCGTGTGCAACTCGTCACACCCAAAGATCCGCGCGATCGTGGGGTATCTGGCCGGGCTACCCCGCCATCACAACAACACGTACCTGCAGTCACCACCGCCAGATGAGAGGTCTTCGGCAGGCTCGTAGCAATAACGAAACTCCCGGTCGCTCATCGGCCACGAGTTTCCCGAGCCATCCGTCAGTATCCAGTCGCCAGGGTTGACCTTGCGCCAACCCTCCGGGGTGGCAATGGCCCACATCTGCCCCCGGCGTTCTACTCGCAGATGGTCTCCTGGTCCAAACCATCGGCTTGCTTCCAGCATTGAATTTCGCTTCCTGAACTGCATCCTTGCACCCTGTCCGTCAATCTCGCGAGCAGGCCTGTAGTACATACAGGACCACAACAGACTGCCTGTTCAAACAAAGCCGGCGTCTGCAGCACACGCGCCGATTCCCCAGCAGCTACCGAGCGCGCCAGGATCATGGCGCGGGCCACCCAAACCATGAATCATCAACATGGCATGGACGGAAAGCGGGAAAGCGGGAAAACGCGAATGGGCATCGCTAAACCTGTGATTGCACAAGCCTGCGATGCTAATCATCCTCATCTCGCATAACTGTCGATTTGCTACCGCATTTGTGGAGTTTTGTCGGTCGATATTTCGATGTATTACGCGCTCGAAACTCAAATCCAACTCGTCTGAACCGCAGTAGAACCTGCGTCGTGACTGCTGCGTATGCGGTCAATCCCACGCCAGCTTGCTGAACTGGTAGCCCTTGCCGCGGACCGTCTTGATGCGCTGCGGGGTGCTGGCGTCGTCATGCAGCTTGCGGCGCAGCTTGGAAATGCCGCCGTCGATCGTACGGTCGAGTCCGTCGAATTCGACACCATGCAATCGCCGCATCAACTCGTCGCGGCTCACCACTTCGCCGGCACAACTCACCAACGTCCACAGCAAATCGAATTCGGCCGACGTCAGATCGGGCAGGCTGCCGTCCGGAAGCTTGACCGTGCGGCTTGCCCGGCTGATCTCGAACTTGCCGAACGTGTAGCTCTCGGGTTGGGCAACCTCCGCGCTGCGCGCGATCACGCGGCGCAGCCGCGCCTTGATGCGCGCCAGCAGCACGCGCGGCTCGACCGGTTTATGCAAATAGTCGTCCGCGCCGAATTCGAGGCCCAGTACTTCGTCGAACTGCTCGTCGCGAGCGGTCACCATGATGATCACGCCGTCGAATTGCTCGCGCGCATCGCGGCAAATCTGGAAACCGTCCTTGCCCGGCATCTTCACGTCGAGAATCACCAGGTCCGGGCTGCGCTCGAGAATCGCCGGCACGGCGTGGCCGCCGAGCGGCACGGTCTCGATTGCGTAGTCGTCTTTGCTCAGATGGCCGGCGACCAGCGCCGACAGATGGTCATCGTCTTCGACAAACAGGATCCGGAATGGCATGGGACGAATCGTTCAGGGCTAGTTGTTTGAATAGCGGCGGGCACCGGTATGGCGCGACGGACGGCCGGCAAGCGACGGCACCGCGCCGCACACCCATCCGCACGACGCGGACTGACCGGAAACCGCCCGACGCGCGGGCTCGACGCGCAGCATAGCCGATGCACCGCGCATCTTGCGACACGCCAGACAAAACTCGACAAACGCGCACGCAATTCGACACGAACGCGCGATCCACGTAGCTAGCATCCACCCGGTTGAAATAGCCATGGCTCTGCCATGGCGACTGTTTATTCCCTATGGGAAGACCAACGAAGGTGTGGAAACAAAATGCCGACTCAGTGGACTGCGAAGTATCTGCGCGAAACGCCTGAACAACCTTTCCGTGCACAGAGAGAACACGGCCTGCGCACTTTCCGGATTGCTCTGCATTGCTAATGACGCCATATCTGCCGCGCGCAGATCCGGCCGGCACGGATCGACTTTCGTACGCGACGCTTGTCTTCGGGGGCAAGCAACGAATCTTCGCGAGATTGTCTCCGTGTCGCTTTCTTACAGCCACTTAGCTATCGACGGCAAAACGTTCGACGCATCGATAAAAATCAACGAAAGGTAACGCAATGCGTGGAACAGTCAAATGGTTCTCTCAAAAGAGGGGATACGGCTTTATTGTCGGGCAGGACGGAATCGACTATCACGTTAGTGTGCGGGACGTTTCGGGTGTGACGCTTCCCGCAAACGGCGATACAGTCGAATTTGAAGTTACACAAGGAAGGCGCGCGTCTCGTGCGACCAAAGTGACCGTCCTCGAGCGTGCTGCGAGCCCCAGGCAAGCCGCGCAGTCCGCCGACGATCGCGTCGTCTGCGCAAGCTGCCAGAAACGAATGGTCCCGCGAATGATCTCCTATCGCGGAGAACCTAAGAAATCGGTTTGTCCCTTCTGTGGCGCGACCTATCGGAAGTTCGGCTGCTTCCTCGCCACTGCTGTGTACGGCGATTACGATGCGCCGAAGGTACGCTTGCTCAGGAACTTCCGCGATCACGTCTTGAATCGGTCGTTCGTTGGCCGGGCGATGGTCCGCTTGTATTACCGCCTCTCTCCCCCGCTCGCCAACTTTCTCCGTACGCATCCAGGCTCTGCGGCAGCCGTTCGTTTTGTGCTTGACATGCTAATTCGCTCCATCGCCCTTGTTAACGCCAGGTCTTCCTGGGTCAACGCGGATCGGCGAAGCGATAAGCGATAGCCAGGTTGAACTGCCGGCTCGATAGCACACTGCCCCGGTACTGTTGCGCGACTCGCCAACCCGGCGACGATTCAAGGCTGCGCGCAAAACGCGAGAATCGCGTCCGCGACCTGCTGCGGCGACTCACGTTGAGGAAAATGCCCCACGCCGTCGAGAATCTGGCGTGTGTAACGCCCTGTGAAAAACGGCTCGCGTCCGGCTGAGCTCTGCGGCGCATTGCAACTATCCGCCGCACCGTGCAGCACGAGCGTCGAAACGCCGAGCACAGGCGCCGGGTTCAGCCGCGCTTCGTCCTCCGCGTACGCGGGATCGCCTGCAACAAAACCCCAGCGGTGCCGATAGGAATGCAGCACCACGTCGGCCCAGTCCGGGCCATCGAACGCGGCAGCGGCTTCATCGAAGTCGCGCTTCGTGTACCAGCCCTGCGGCGACCATGAGTCCCACATCGATTGCGCAAACGCACGGCGATCTTCGCGTACCGTCTTGTCGCCCCGCGGCGTAGCCATGTACCAGTGGTACCAGTAATTACGCGCCTGCTGCAGGGAGAGCGTCTGATGGGGATCGTTTGTGCCGTAGCCGACCGAGAGCATGACCAGGTGCGACGCGATCGAGGGTTCAAGCCCACATGCGTTCGCGACCGCACGCGCGCCCCAGTCGTGCCCGACGAGCACCGGCGATCTCACGCCCAGCCTGTTCACAAATGCGATCAGGTCGCGACCGAGCGCAGCCAGCTGCCCGCTTCGTGGCGTCGCGGCGTCGAGGAAACGCGTCGGGGCAAAGCCGCGCAATGTGGGAGCCAGGACCCGATACCCGTGTGCCGCGAGCGTCAGCGCCACGGGTTCCCAACCAGCAGGATTGTCAGGCCAACCGTGCTGCAGCACGACAGCGCGTGCACCTTGCGGGTTCCATTCGAGATACCCGATCTCGAGCCGGTCAGTGTTGATGTATTGGTAATCGGTCATATTCGCCTCCTTGAGTACACACCCATGGTAGAGCGCTACGACATGATGATTCACAAAGAATCATTAGCTATTATGTTCATATCGCGTTTAATCGAGGAGTGGACTTTGGTCGCCCCAACAAGCACGAGCACAGGCATGAGCACGACGGGACCTGGATTCGACATCGTCCTGCTGCGAACTTACCTTGAGGTGATCGACAGCCGCAGCTTCGCCGTCGCTGCCGAGCGTCTTGCGCTGACGGCCTCGGCTGTGAGCGGCCATATCAGGCGTCTGGAGCAGTCAGCCGGAACCTTGCTGATTGCACGGACAACCCGCCGCTTGCATCCCACCGAAGCCGGAAAAACGCTGTATATGTACGCGCGGGAAATCGTGGCGCTCGAGCGCGAAGCGTACGCAAACATGCACGGGCGCCCGGCGCAGGGCCGGCTCCGGGTGGGCGCATCCGAAGACTTCGCCGGTTCCTGGCTGCCGCGCGTATTGACCACGTTCCGGCGCCGGCATCCCGAGTCGTCGCTGGAACTGAAGGTTGGAATTTCCGCCGACCTGATAAGGCAACTGGAGCGCGGCCGGCTCGATGTGGTGTTCGGGAAGCAATGTTCGCTTACCGACGGCGGCGGCGAACTGCTCTGGAGTGAGCCGCTGGTCTGGGCGTGCGCCGCCTCGGCGCACATCGATCCCGATGCGCCTGTGCCCCTTGCGGTTTTCCCCGAACCCTGCGCGTATCGGGAAGCCGCCCTCGGCGCGCTGGCGGCTGCCGGCCGCACAGCGAAGATCGTCTTCGAAAGCGCCAGCATGGCGGGCTGCCTGTCGGCTGCTCTCGCGGGGTTCGCCGTTGCGCCGGTGGCGCAAAGCCAGATGCGGGAAGGCCTCGCCGAAGGCACCGAAACATGCGGATTGCCGCCGCTTCCGGAGGTCCGCTTCTATGGTTTCACGCGGCCCGATTTCGCGGCGGGCGCCGCGCTGGTCAGGGCGGTGCGCGACGCCGGGCGCAGCACCCGGTTCGCCGCGGCCTGGTAAATCCGGGTGAATTTAACGGGTCGCCCCCGGCCGCCAGTTTTCAGTGTCCAATACCCGGCGCGGATATCTGCGAAATGTGAGCCGCAGCTGTCCAGATAGAAAAAGCTTTGAAACAGGACTATGATCCGCAAATTGCGGCGACCCTAAACCTGAAATTGACGGAGGTTCCTTTGAAAGCAAAAACCAGGTTTATCTTTTTCCCGGGAAACAATACTCCAATCTCAGTCCGAGCCGCCGTCGCTATTTTCTGGATTACATTTTCAGTTTTTCTCGTCCGTATCTGTTTTGATGTGGGCGTTCCGCCTTTCAGTACTCCCCAGCAGGTGGAAGGGGCGATCACGGCTTATGTGCTGTTCGGCGCACTTTTAATCTTCGATGCATTCACCATCATGCGCATTTCGGCCGGAAAACTTTGGGCCAGAAACGTTGCGCTCTTCTTGACGGCATTGGTCATCGTGGCGACCGCCCATCGCCTGTTCACGGACGGGCTATCCTTGGAGCATAACAATGTCGTAGGGTTGGTAAACGTCGTCGCGGTCACTGTCGCCGGGTTATTTTTGCTGACCCCGGCAAGCAACGCATGGTTCAAATCAAGGCTTAATGCTTAACCGGGCTGGGATTGGCTGCTTTGGGGCGGCAATTGTCCTTAATCCGTACCGCGGGAGCTTTGAATAATCAACGGCTAAAAACCGGAGCCAATAATTCACTCTGGTTCCAGCGCTTCACGCCCGAGCGGCAGCGCCGCCGCTTGCCAGCGCTTCCAGGCGCTGGCAGGCATCCCGGCAACTTGAAGAACACATAACGATCGCCTGCCCTGACAACGTCATCAGCATTCCTCTGCAAGCGCCGGGATATCTGGCAAAGGAATGTCGCGGCGCGTGACCTGCTGCGTGGTCCGAATAATTTCACCAGGCTTTCAATGCGGACTGCCGCTCGCCCTACCCGTCACCTATAGAAAACCCCAACATTCAACCGCCCACCGACGCCGGTTGCGGACGAAAGACGCCCGCCGGAGTCTTTCAGACCCCAACATGTTTCACACCGGTAACTCAAGCTTTGCGTGTACCTGGTACATTTACGCCATGCCCGTTGTCTACCCGCTTCCACCAAGCCAAACATGAACAACACACGGTATGTCAGCAAAGCCGCCGCGGCAGTCAGCGACGCCTCACACACGCTATTTCGCCAGACCAGCGCGATAAAACATTACCGCCAATTTCACGGCGTGTTCATTGTCGGGACCCCGATCATCAGGCCATAACCTATCCCTGAGCCGGTCACGACCAATATGTTTTGCGCAGCCCAATTTCTTTCAATTAGATAACGTCATGCCAAAAGGCGATTGTGTTGTGACAACGCGCGAGAACCATGGCATGTTGCCAAAATCCCAGCAGAGAATGACTCACCGTCCGATCATCAACGGCAGCATCTGTTTCCGGAGATACCTATGAGCGAAGCCGTGTCCAAGCAACCAAAGCGCTCCCGACGCGGGCTCATTCTATTGACGATTGTCGTGCTGGCGTTGATCGCGCTTGTCGTGGTCCATCTGGTGACCCGGAAGAAACCCTCGCGCGACGTCGCGCCCATCGTCGTCACCGTGGCGAGCGCGACACTCGGTTCGATGCCGGTCACGCTGAGCGAGCTCGGCACGGTCACGCCGACCGCCACTGTGACCGTGTTGCCGCAACTAAGCGGCTACCTCACGGAAGTCGGTTATCACGAAGGCGAGGAGGTACAGAAAGGCCAGTTCCTCGCCCAGATCGATCCGCGTCAATATCAGATCAGCAAGCAGCAGGCTCAGGCGGCGCTCGCCAAAGACCGCGCGTCGCTCGCCCAGGCGCGTGCCGATCTTGCCCGCTACACGCAGTTGAACGAGCGCAAGTCGATCGCCCAGCAGACCTTCGAGGACCAGAAATTTCTCGTGCAGCAGGACGAAGCCGCGGTCCAGTCCGATCTCGCCAACATCGCCCAGTTCGACCTCGACCTGACCTATTGCCGCATCACCGCGCCGGTCGCCGGCAAGGTCGGCCTGCGCCTCGTCGACCCGGGCAACTATGTGACCGCGTCGTCCTCGACCGGCATCGTCGTCATCACCACCATCAAGCCGACCACCGTGCAGTTCACGGTGCCGCAGGACTCGCTCGCCACCATCGTGCAGCGCCTGAACGGCGGCGCTACCTTGCCCGTCACCGCGTACAGCAGCGACAACGCACGCGAGGTCGCTACCGGTACGCTCTACGCAGTCAGCAACCAGATGGCCACGTCGACCGGCACGGTCACCTTACGCGCCACGTTCGCCAACAACGACGAAGCGCTGTTCCCCAACGAGTTCGTCAACGTCAAGCTGCTGGTCGACACGATGCAAAATGCCGTGCTGGTGCCGACCCCCGCCGTGCAATCCGGCGCGCCGGGCGACTTTGTCTATCTGGTCAACGCGAACAATACGGTCTCCGTGCACAAGGTCAAGCTCGGTCCGAGCGACGGCAAGAACACGGTCATCCTGTCCGGCCTCGCCGAAGGCAACAAGGTGGTCACCGACGGCACCGACCGTCTGAATGACGGCGCCAAAATCGAGGCGGCCAGGCCCAAGCCCGCGGCAGGCAATCGGCCGGCGAGCGGCGCCGTGGCGCAACCCTCTGCCTCCCAGCCCGCTGCGGCCTCCGCGCCGGCGGCGGCCAATGCGGCTTCGTCGTAGCGGGCTCACGCGCCGATGAATATTTCACGCCTGTTTATTCTTCGACCGGTAGCCACGCTGCTGCTGATGATCGCCCTCGTGCTGGTGGGCCTCGTCGCCATGCGCGTGCTGCCGGTTTCGTCGCTGCCCAACGTCGACTATCCGACCATCCAGGTGCAGACGTTCTATCCGGGCGCGAGCCCGGACGTGATGGCCACCACGGTCACGGCGCCACTCGAAGTGCAGTTGGGCGAGATCCCCGGCCTGCAGCAGATGACCTCGTATAGCTCGGACGGCGCCTCGGTCATCACGCTGCAATTCGATCTGTCGCTGAACCTGGACATCGCCGAGCAGAACGTCCAGCAGGCCATCAACGCCTCCAACAGCTACCTGCCCTCCGGCCTGCCCGCGCCGCCCACCTATGCCAAGGTCAATCCGGCCGATCAGCCGATCCTGACGCTCGCGGTCACCTCGAAGTCGATGTCGCTGACCCAGCTTGAAGACGTCGCCAACAACCGCCTCGGCACCAAGATTTCCGAAGTGTCGGGCGTGGGCGTGGTCACGACGAGCGGCGGCAATGTACCGGCCATCCGCGTCGAAGCGGACCCGCACAAGCTGGCCGCCTATGGGCTGAACATCGACGATCTGCGCACGTTGCTCAGCTATGTCAACGTCAGCCAGCCAAAGGGCAATTTCGACGGCCCGGATCTCGATTACACGATCAACGGCAACGATCAGATCACCGATCCGAAGGACTATCTGGACACGGTGATCGCCTACCAGAACGGTGCGCCGGTATTCATGCGCGACGTCGCGCGGGTCAGCCAGGCCGCCCAGGACGTCGAGCGCGGCGCCTGGTACAACGGCACGCCGGCCATCGTGCTCAACGTGCAGCGGCAACCGGGCGCGAACGTGATCGCGACCGTCAACCAGATCATGAAGCAGTTGCCTCAACTCGAATCCACCTTGCCGGCCGGCATGAAAGTGACCGTCGTGTCGGACAGCACGGGCGTGATCCGCTCGTCGGTCTCCGACGCGGCGTTCGAGTTGATCCTCGCCATCGTGCTGGTGATCGCGGTGATCTTCGTGTTCCTGCGCAACGTGCCGGCCACGCTGATTCCGAGCGTCTCGGTGCCGGTGTCGTTGATCGGCACGCTGGCCGTGATGTACCAGATGAATTACTCGATCGACAACCTCTCGCTGATGGCGCTCATCATCGCCACCGGCTTCGTGGTCGACGACTCGATCGTGATGATCGAGAACATCGTGCGTTATCTGGAGGAAGGCAAGACGCCGCTCGAAGCGGCGCTGGAAGGCGCGGGCCAGATCGGCTTCACGATTCTGTCGCTGACCATTTCGCTGATCGCGGTGCTGATTCCGCTGCTCTTCATGGGTGGCGTGATCGGGCGTCTGTTCAGCGAATTCGCGGTGACACTCGCCGTCACCATCGTGATCTCCGCGGTGGTCTCGCTGACCGTCGTGCCGATGCTCTGCGCGCGCATGTTGCGCGCCCAGGCCGAACGTCATCCGAGCCGCTTTGAACGGATCAGCGAGAGCCTGTTCGACAAAACGCTCAGTGCCTATGAACGCGGCCTGCGCTGGGTGCTGGATCACCAGGTGCTGACGCTCGTGGTGGCCGTCGGCACGGTCGTGCTGACCGGCGTCCTGTATGTGGTGATTCCGAAGGGACTTTTTCCGGTGCAGGACGTCGGCGTGATCGAAGGGATCAGCGTGGCCGACAACTCGGTCTCGTACGCCGCGATGGTGAATCGCCAGAGCGCGCTCGCCGATGCGATCCTGAAAGACCCGGATGTCACCTCGCTGACCTCCTACGTGGGGATCGACGGCACGAACTCCACGCTCAACAATGGCCGCTTCCTGATCAATCTGCGCGACCACGACAAGCGCTCCGATACCGCGCAGGAGATTGCGCGGCGTCTGCAGCAGGAAGTCGCCCAGGTGCCGGGTGTCAGGCTCTACATGCAGCCTGAGCAGGATCTGACGCTCGACACGACGGTCTCGCCGAACCAGTACAGCTTCGTGCTGCGTGGACCGAGCCAGCAGGCGTTCCAGAAGTACGTGCCGGAGCTGGTGGCGAAGCTGAAGCAGATCCCGTCGCTCGCCGACGTGCAAAGCGACATGAACACGGACGGCCTCAGCGTGAACGTGGAGGTCAACCGGCAACTGGCCGCGCGCTTCGGCATTACGCCCGCGACGATCGACAACGCCCTGTACGATGCGCTCGGCCAGCGGATCGTCTCGACCATTTTCGAGCAGTCGGCTCAGTACCGCGTGATTCTCGTCGCCAAACCGGAAGCGCTGCCCAATGTGCAGTCGATCGGCAACCTGTATCTGCCGAGTCAGACCAGCAGCACGGGCCAGGTGCCGCTGTCGGGCATCGCGAAGATCCAGATCACGAAGTCGCCGCTCGTGATCAGCCATCTCGCGCAGTTCCCCTCGGTCACCATCTCGTTCAATCTCGCGAAAGACGCCTCCCTGAGCACGGCGGTCAAAGCCATTCATCAGGCCGAACAGTCGGTGAACCTGCCGCCCTCGATCACCTCGTCGCTGCAGGGCGCGGCGCAGGCATTCGAGGATTCGCTGTCGAGCGAAGTCTATCTGCTGATCGCGGCGCTGGTGGCCGTGTATATCGTGCTCGGCGTGCTGTATGAGAGCTTCATCCATCCGGTGACGATTCTGTCCACCCTGCCCTCGGCGGGGATCGGCGCGCTGCTCGCGCTGATGATCGCCGGCAGCGACCTGGACGTGATCGGCATTATCGGCATCGTGCTGCTCATCGGGATCGTCAAGAAGAACGCCATCATGATGGTGGACTTCGCGCTGGACGCCGAGCGCAATCACGGCAAAGCGCCGCGCGAGGCGATTTTCGAGGCGTCGCTGCTGCGCTTCCGCCCGATCCTGATGACCACCCTCGCCGCCATGCTCGGCGCGCTGCCGATGCTGCTCGGCACCGGCACGGGGTCCGAATTGCGCCGGCCGCTGGGGATCGCGATCATCGGCGGCCTGACGCTGAGCCAGATGCTGACGCTCTTCACCACGCCCGTGATCTATCTGTTCTTCGACAGAATGGCCGAGCGCACAAGACGCTGGCGTAACCGCAACAAACCGCAGAATCCGCCTCCAGGCGGTACGGAGGAAACGCCGTGAACATCTCGGCGTTATTCATCCGGCGGCCCGTCGCAACCACGCTTCTGGCCATCGCGATCCTGATCTCCGGGGCGCTCGCCTACTTCCGGCTGCCGGTTGCGCCGTTGCCGAACATCGCCTTTCCGGTGATCGTGGTGCAGGCGAACATGGCGGGCGCGAGCCCGGAGATCATGGGCACCACGGTGGCCGCACCGCTCGAGCGGCGGCTCGCCACGATTGCCGACGTGGAAGAACTGACGTCGACCAGTTCCGTCGGCACCTCGCTGATCGTGGTCGAGTTCGGCCTGAAGCGCGACATCAACGGCGCCGCGCGCGACGTCGAAGCGGCCATTCAGGCGGCGCGCGCCGACTTGCCGACCACCCTGCGCAGCAACCCGAGCTATCGCCAGTACAACCCGGCGGATGCACCGATCATGGTGCTCTCGCTCACATCGGACACCCTCACCAAGGCCCAGCTCTACGATTCGGCGGATTCGGTGATCCAGCAGCAACTCTCGCAAGTCCAGGGGGTGGGCCAGATCACGCTCGGCGGCGGCGCGCTGCCTTCGGTGCGGGTCGAGTTGCAGCCGGGCAAGCTGAGCAGCTACGGCATCGGCCTGGAAGACGTGCGCGCGGCGATCAGCGCAGCCAACGCCGACAGCGCCAAGGGCCATCTCGACGAGGGCGGCCAGCGCTACGTGGTCACCTCCAATGACCAGATCACGCATGCCGCGCCCTATCGCGACCTGGTGGTCGCCTACCGTAACGGCGCGCCGGTCCAGTTGCGCGACGTCGCCGAGGTCAGGGATTCGAACGAAAACATCCGCAATGCCGGTCTCTTCAACGGCAAGTCCGCCATCCTCGTCATTGTGTATCCGATGCCTGGCAGCAATGTCGTGAGCACCGTCGCGCAGATTCGCAAGGTGCTGCCGTCCATCGAGGCGACGCTGCCAAGCAGCGTGCACGTGGGCATCGCGATCGACCGCTCGGAGTCGGTCAGATCCTCGGTAGGCGACACCGAGCGCACATTGTTCATCGCCGTGCTGCTGGTGGTGGGCGTGGTATTCATCTTTCTGCAATCGCCGCGCGCCACGCTCGTGCCGGCCGTCGCGCTGCCGCTGTCGATCGTGGGCACCTTCGGGCCGATGTACCTGCTCGGCTACAGCATCGACAATCTTTCGCTGATGGCGCTGACCATCGGCACCGGCTTCGTGGTCGACGATGCGGTGGTGGTGCTGGAAAACATCGTGCGTCACATGGAACTCGGGCTCAGCCCGAAAGAGGCCGCCTTGAAAGGCAGCGGCGAGGTGGGCTTCACGGTGATCTCGATGAGCCTTTCGCTGATCGCGGTGTTCCTGCCCATCATGCTGATGCCGGGCGTCGTCGGCCTGCTGTTCCATGAATTCGCGGTTACGCTGTCCGTCGCCATCCTGATCTCGCTGTTGATTTCGCTCACGGTCACGCCGGCCATGTGCGCTTATGTGCTGAGCCGTGAAAACGCCGGGCATTCGAAGGCCCGTTGGGCGACATGGGTCGAACGGCAGTTCGATCGCTTCAAGAATGCCTACTCGCGCTCGCTCACGGCCGTACTGGACCATGCGCTGCTGATCATCCTGTTGTTGATCGCTCTGCTGGTGGGCAACGTGTTCCTGTTCAAGCTCGTGCCGGCCACCTTCTTTCCCGAGCAGGACACGGGCATCCTGATCGGACAGATCATCGCCGACCAGAGCATCTCTTTTCCGGCGATGCAAAAGAAGCTCACGCAATTGCAGGAGATCGTGCAACGGGATCCCGCAGTGGCTTCGGTGGCGGGTTTCACGGGGGGCCGCGCGCTCAATACCGCGAACGTGTTCGTCGAACTCAAGCCGCTGGCGCAACGCCACGCCACGGCCACCGAGGTCGTGAACCGTCTGCGGCCCAAACTCAACGAGGTCTCCGGCGCCCGCCTCTTCATGCAGGCGCAGCAGGATCTGCGCATCGGCGGACGGCAATCCGCCGCCGAGTATCAATACACGCTCACCAGCGACGATTCCGCCGCGCTGTTCAAGTGGACACCGCTACTCGTCGCCGCGCTCAGCAAGGAGCACGCGCAGTTGCTCGACGTGAACTCGGACTTGCAGCAAAACGGTCTGCAGACCTACGTCACCATCAATCGCTCGACGGCGGCGCGCTACGGCTTCGCGCCGAACCAGGTCGACAACGTGCTGTACGACGCATTCGGCCAGCGCACGGTGTCGACCATCTACAACCCGCTCAACCAGTACTTCGTGGTGATGGAAGTGGCGCCGGATTACTGGCAGTACCCGCAGACGCTCAACCAGATTTATCTGAGCACGGCGGCGGGCAACCCCTCAGGCACGGCCGGCACGCAGATGCCGGGCAAAACCGTGTCGGGCGTGACGGTGGCGACCGAAGCCAGTGCGGCCACCAACACGCTCAACTCGAACGCGCAAGCCAACGCCACCACCAACAGCATCGCCAATAGCAAGGGCGGCAGTTCGACCGGCAGCGCGGACAGCACGTCGGCGGAAACCATGGTGCCGCTGGCGGCGCTGGCTTCGTTCTCGAACAGTCACACGTCGACGCAGGTGAACCACCAGAGCGGCCTCGTGGCCGCGACGATCTCGTTCAACCTGCCGGCGGGCGGGTCGCTCAGCAAGGCGGCCGTGGCGATCAACAACACGATCCGCGACATCGGTATGCCCGCGAGCATCCACGGCTCGTTCGCCGGCGCGGCGGCGGCCTACTCGCAATCCATGGGGACCATCCCGCTGCTGATCCTGGCGGCGCTCGGCGTGGTGTACATCGTGCTCGGCGTGTTGTACGAAAGCTCGATCCACCCGCTGACCATCCTGTCGACGCTGCCGTCCGCGGGCATCGGCGCGACACTGGCTTTGCTGATTTTCGGCACGCCGTTCTCGGTGATCGCGCTGATCGGCATCATCCTGCTGATCGGTATCGTCAAGAAGAACGGCATCATGATGGTCGACGTCGCGATCCAGTTGCAGCGCAGCGAAGGCATGCCGGCCAAGGACGCGATTCACTCGGCCGCCGTGGTCCGTCTGCGGCCGATCATGATGACCACCTTCGCGGCCGTGCTCGGCGCGGTGCCGCTCGCGATCGGCATCGGTCAGGGCGCCTCGCTGCGCCAACCGCTCGGTATCACGGTCATGGGTGGCCTGATCCTGAGTCAGGTCTTCACCTTGTACACAACGCCGGTGATCTACCTCTACCTTGACCGCTTGCGTTTCAAGCTGGTCAGATGGTCCGCCAACCTGCCATGGAATCGCGACACGCAGCAACCCGGACAACCGGATACGAGGGCATGACGATGAAGATTTCCCGTAACCGCTTTGACCGCCTTCACCGCTTTCACCGCTTTGGTCCTCTGCGGCCGCTGGCCGTCGTGACGCTGGCCCTGCTGGCGAGCGGCTGCATGGTCGGTCCGGACTATCACCGGCCGCCGGTCACCGTGGCTGCCACCTACTCGGAGTTGCCGGGCTGGACGCAAGCCGAGCCGGCGGCGGACAAGCCGAAAGGCGACTGGTGGACGGCCTTCAACGACCCGCTGATGGACCAGATCGAACCGCTGGTGTCGGTGTCGAATCAGACCGTGCGCGCCGACTACGCGAACTATCAGGAAGCGCTGGCCGAAGTGCGGGTGGCGCGTGCCAGCCTGTTTCCGACCATCGGCGCAACCGGGTCGGGCACCAGGGCACGTAGCGCGGTCGGCAATACCGCGCGCGTGGTCAACTCGGGTTCGCTGGAAGGCAACGTCAGTTGGGCGCCTGACCTGTGGGGCCAGGTGCGGCGCACGATAGAAGAAAACGCCGCGACAGCGCAATCGAGCGAAGCGACGCTCGCCAACGCGACGCTCTCCGAGCAGGTCGCGCTCGCCACGGCGATCATCGAACTGCGCACCAGCGACGCCAATATCGACCTTCTGCAGAAGACGGTCGCGGCCTACCAGCACTATCTGGATGTCGTCTCCGACCAGGATCAGGCGGGCACCATCCCGCCGTCCGACCTGATCACGGCCCGCACCCAGCTCGAGACGGCGCAATCCAACCTGATCGCGCTCGGCGTAGCGCGCGCTCAGTACGCGCACGCGATCGCCGTGCTGGTAGGCAAGAATCCGGAGGAGCTGTCGATTACGCACAGCACCACGATGCCGACGCTGCCGGGCGTGCCCGTCGGCGTGCCGTCCACCCTGCTCGAACGCCGGCCCGACATCGCCGCCGCCGAGCGCAAGATGGCGGCGCAAAACGCGGCGATCGGCGTGGCGGTGTCGGCGTATTACCCGGAGATTTCCCTTTCCGGGCTGGCCGGCTTCACGCAATCGCCCTTGTCCGGTCTCTTCAACGTGGCTAACTACGTCTGGTCGCTCGGCGGCAGCGCCACTGAAACGCTGTTCGACGGCGGCTTGCGCAGCGCCGACGTCGATGCGGCGAAGGCGGCCTACGACGCGGCCGTCGCCAACTACCGGGGCACGGTGTTGACGG
The DNA here is from genome assembly GCF_003610895.1 of Paraburkholderia fungorum. GTDB lineage: Bacteria > Pseudomonadota > Gammaproteobacteria > Burkholderiales > Burkholderiaceae > Paraburkholderia > Paraburkholderia fungorum_B. The sequence continues at coordinate 170,500 of NZ_MCAS01000003.1, read as the reverse complement.
CATTCCAGAATGTCGAAGACGACTTGAGCGGATTACGAATCCTGGCCGAGCAATCGGTTGTTCTCGATACCGCCGTGAAAGACGCGACCCGTGGCGCCGAGATCGCGTTCAACGAGTATCAGGCCGGTACGGTGGACTACACGACAGTCGCGACCGCGCAAGCCACCCAGTTGAGCACGCAGCAGACCGCGCTGAATGTTCAGGAAACACGCCTGCTGGACTCAGCGTCGCTATTCGGCGATCTTGGCGGCGGCTGGTCGGCGGACCAGCTGCACGATCCGCGGCATCCGCAGAAGCAGGCAGCGCCTGCGCAAAGCGGGGATGCGGCGGCCGGAACGGCCGACACGAAGGCGCAGTGATCCGGAGGTGCCGCGGGCGGCGGCACCCTCCTTCCTCCGCTTACCCGGCGAATGCCTCGGTACACGCCTGCCGGACCTGTTCGACGACGGTGGGCCATGTTCCGCCCAGCGGTTGGCGGAACAGGCGAATCGTATCGGGATACCAGGGCGAGTCGGCGCGTTCATGCATCCAGCGCCAATCGATTTCCTCTGCCGGCAGCATGACCCAGCACGGCGTCCCCACCGAGGCGGCGAGATGCGCGATCGATGTATCCACGCAAATCACAAGATCGAGTTGCGCGACGATCGCGGCACTATCGGCCATATCCGCCACGTCAGACCCGAGATGCAGCAACGGCTGGCCGACGGGCGGCGCGAGCGCCTCGCCCTCGCCCGCGCCCTTTTGCAGACTCACGAAGCAGACCCCGGGGATGCGCCAGAGCGGCGCCAGCTCAGTCAGGGATCGTAGCGACCGGTTTGCATCGTTCTGATGCTGGGCGTTGCCTTTCCACACCAGACCGATCCTGCGCCCGGACGGTAGTGCTGTGAGGCGCACGCGCCAGGCTTCAACGAGAGACGGCTCCAGCTTCAGCCGGACGGGCGGCGGGATCGTTTCCATCGTTGTGCCCATGTACAGCGGCGCGCTCAACAGGCTCGTCCAATAGTCGTAATTCGCCGCGCTCACCCAGCCGGCCTCGTGAGCCAGCACCACGTCGACGCCCTCCACCGCGGCGAAGAGCCGGTGGAGCGCAGGCGCGCAGGCGAACGTGATTTCAGCCGCGCCTTGCGCTTTGAGCCACGCAAAGTAGCGGCCAAAATGAATCGCATCGCCGAGTCCGCCCTCCTGCCAGACCAGCAGCCTTTTTCCGGCGAGCGCTTCGCCACGCCAGGAGGGACGGTTAATGACTTTCTGCGTCTTATGCTGCATCGATCTGGGATCCGCGTGGCGCTCCTCATATAAGCGCCATCCCTCCTGGAAGCGGCCCATGCTGATCAGCAGCGTGGCCAGACCGAACTTCGCCATGTGGTAATCGCCGCGAATCGCGAGCGCCTGCCGGTAGGCGGCCTCGGCCTCCGCCAGCCGTCCAAGCCCCTTCAGTACGTTGCCCAGGTTGCTATAGCCCATGACGAAACCAGGGCTTAGCTCAACGGCGCGTTGATACGCTTGCGCGGCTTCGTGCCAACGGCCGAGCGGCCTGAGCACGACGCCGAGGTTGTAGTGAAACTCGACGCAATCAGGTTCAATGAGCGACGCTTGCCGATACGCCGCCTCTGCTTCGGCGAAACGCCCCTGGTCCTGCAGCATCGAGCCGAGCTGGTTCTGGATGTCCGCACGGTCCGGGCGCACTACCAGCAATTGCCGGAACAGCGCCTCTGTGTCATGCAGGCGGTTGAGTCCTTTCAGCAGCGTGCCGAGATTCAGATACGCGTCCACGAATTCCGGGTTCGCTTCGATCGAGCGGCGCCAATACGACTCGGCATCATCGAACAGGCCCAGCCCGAGGGAACTGACGGCTGCGATCTGCAAGGCTTCAGCCAGCAGGTGGTCCGCTAACGGCGGCTGGATTTCCAGCAGCGGCTTTACCTTCTCCAGTGCATCGGTGAATCTTGCCGATTGATCTGCCTGTGCTATCGGCCCGTTATGCCCTGCGTTGGAGGGCTCGCCGTCGGAAAGTGGATGCATATTGAATAGGAACGATCGGGACGCGAAGTCTGCCGCATGCGGGAAAAGAACTATAGTAAAGAGGATTTCCCGCCATCAGAAGGAGTTCGAGTATGAAAGCACGTACGTATTGCGCCACCGCCACCGGAATCCTGATCGCCGTATTGCTGCCTGTCGGCGCGGCCCAGGCACAGCTCGGCAATCTGCTCAACCAGAGTGGGGGTGGCGGGTCGTCAGGTGGCCTCGGCAGCCTCGGTGGCGTGGGCAGTGCCTTGTCCGGCCAGTCGCTGAGCTCGGGCAGCACCGGCAACGTGGCAGGCGTGCTCGAGTTCTGCATCAAGAACAACTATCTCAGCGGCAATAGCGCATCGTCGGTCAAGGACTCGTTGATGAGCAAGCTCCCGGGCGGCTCCAGTTCCGCCTCGTCGGATAGCGGCTATACCAACGGCGCCAAGGGCATTCTGAGCAGCGGCAATGGCCAGCAGCTCGATCTGAGCGGCGGCGGCCTGAAGGAACAGGTCACGAAACAGGTCTGCGACAAGATTCTCGCGCAAGGCAAATCCCTGCTTTGATCCCGCAGGCAGACATGCGGCAGTGGACGGGGGGCGTCGAACGTAAGCGGCTTTATTTGTCCATCACCGCGATATACGCCGTGCCCTTCGCCTGATCGTAGCGTCCCTCCCAGCGCGCGATGACCAGCGGCGCAATCGTATTGCCCAGCACGTTCAGTGCAGAACGCCCCATATCCATAAACCGGTCGACACCCGCGATCAGCAGCAAACCCTCAAGCGGCAATCCTGCACTGGTGAGTGTTGCAAGCATGGTCACGAACATCATGCCGGGCACTGCGGCAACGCCTTTGGATGTGACGACCATTGTCAGCGTCAGCAGGATCTGTTGCTGCCACCCCAAATGAATCCCATACAACTGCGCGACGAAAAGCGCGCCGATGCCGAGGTAGATTGCCGCTCCGTCGAGGTTGAACGTGTATCCGGCCGGCACGACAAACGTCGTGATGCTCTCGGGTACGCCGTAGTCTTCTACTTTTCTCATGAGTTGCGGCATAACCGTTGCCGAGCTGCAGGTCGAAAACGCAATCAGGAGTTCGCTTCTGATCATGCGCAGCAACACGAAAATGTTGAAACCAAAGATTCTTGCCGTCAGCCCGAGCACCACCAGAGCGAACACCACGATGACAAGGTACGTCACCGCGACGAGTTTCAACAGCGGCAACAGGGAACCGAATCCGAAGCTTGCCACCGTCACCGCGATAAGCGCGCACACGCCAATCGGGGCATAGCGCATCACCATGTTGGTGACTTTGTACATCGTGTCGGCGACACCCTTGAACGTCGAGATTACGGGCTTGCGCAACTCCTCCGGTACCGACTGCAGGCCAAGTCCGAAAATGACGGCGAAGAAAATCACCGGCAGCAGGTCGCCCTTCGCCATTGAACTGAAAATATTGTCCGGAATGATCCCCAGAATGAGCTGCATGAATCCGTGGTGCCCTTGCGCCTGCTGGGTCAACTGCTGGAGCTTCGAGGTGTCGACGTGTCCAAGTTTCGACATATCGACGCCCACGCCAGGCTGCAGCAGGTTACCCGCCACAAGGCCGATAACGATGGCAATGGTGGTGATCACCTCGAAATAGATCAGCGTCTTCAGGCCAATGCGCCCAAGCGATTTACCATCGCCCACACCGGTTATCCCCACCACGATGCTGGTGAAGACAAGAGGAACGACAATCATCTTGATGAGCTTGATGAAAATGTCCCCTGCCGGCTGCAGCAAACCGCTAACCATCGACTCCCGTAAGCCCGCATTGAAATTGAGTGTGATCCCAATGGCGATGCCCAGTATCAGTCCAATCACAATCTGCCAGGCAAAACCTAATCGAGGTTTGCCGCGTGCCGGCCGAACCTGCGGGTGTTCGACGATGGTATCCATGCTGTCTCCTGACTGATTGCGCCGAACCTCGACGCAGATGTGTTTGTTATTCCTGGCCGCGCAATCAATGCGCAATGCCGGCGATGAACGGGTGCACCAAGGGGTGCGCCAACGGGTGCACCGTTAGTCGTCCATCGGGCGATCGTTCGGATGCGAAAAGACGGCCTTCAGGGCGTCGCTCATGGGTAACCCGAGGTTGATGCCCCTGGGAGCAATCGGCGACATGAACCACGTGTTGTAGAGCGACTGGCCACGGCCATCGGTTTCAAGCCGCGTGATAGTGCGGTCGACTACGGCCTTAAGCGCGGCATCGCCCTTGGGAAGCATGCATGCAATCGCTTCGTGCGTTTGCGGCGCGCCGGTGATGACATAGTCGTCAGGCCGGTGGGACGTCGCCCGTTCGCTGGCCAGCACGTCGGCATCCATGAAAAAGGCAGCGGCGCGGCCGGTTTCAAGATTGAGGAAAGACGCGCTGTGGTCCCGTGCTTCGACAACCGTGATGTTCGCGCTCTTCTGCTGAATGTAAGTGCGAAGGTAGCGCTCGGATGTCGTCCCCGTAGTGACCGCAACTGTCTTGCCAAGAAGATCGTTAAACGAATGAATGCCAGAACTCGCCTTGGTCAGCAGCCGCGTTTCCGTCACCGAGATGGTATTGGAGAAATCAACCTGCTGTGCCCGCTCCTTGTTGTTGGTCGTCCCGCCACACTCGAGATCGATCGTGCCGTTCTGAATCAATGCGATGCGGTTCTGCGCGTTCACCGGAATCATCTTCACCTGAAGTCCCGGCGCACCGATTTCCGTCCTGATCTCCTTGACGATCTCCTGCGCGATGTCTTGCGAGTAACCGATGACATGCTCGTTGTTGTCGTAGTAGGAGTACGGCACCGACGATTCGCGATAGCCCAGCACGATCGTGTTTCTGCTCTTGATGGACGCAAGCCGTCCAGTCAGATCCTGCGCGTGGGCGCCGAGCGCCGCGCCGCAGAGCAACACCACGGCAGCGGCGCGATAAGGCAGACTATTCATCTCTTTCTTTTCCCCGGTAGTGGAAAACGCAGGCCTCAGCCATTCATCACGGGCGAAGCGCTGAACAGGCAGCAGCAATCCGTTTGCACGCCAATTCGAGCTGTTCGAAGGACGTGGCAAACGAGATGCGGAAGGCCGGCGACAGGCCGAACGCCGCGCCCTGGATCACCGCGACCTCCTCGCTCTCAAGCAGGTACATGACAAAGTCGGTGTCGCAGCCGATTACCCGGCCATCGGGCGTACGCCGGCCGATCACGCCCGCGCAGGAGGGATAGACATAAAACGCACCGGTGGGACGCGGACAGTACAGACCGTCAATCGCGTTCAGACTGTCCACGACGAGGTCTCGCCGCCGCTGGTATTCACGACGCCAGCCCACGAGAAAATCTGTGGGCCCGGTCAACGCGGCCAAAGCCGCGGCCTGACTCACGGAAGAAGGATTGCTCGTGCTTTGCGACTGGAGTTTGGCCATGTTTTTGATGAGCGCCCTGGGGCCGCCGGCATAGCCAATTCGCCAGCCAGTCATGGCAAACGCTTTCGACACGCCGTTGATGGTCAACGTGCGCTCGCGCAGATGCGGGTTGCAGCGGGCAAACGTGGCGAACTTCAAACCGTCGTACACAAGATGTTCGTAGACGTCGTCGGTCATCACCCAGACATTCGGGTGGCGGCTCAGCACCTCGCCTAACGCGACCAGTTCATGTTCGGTGTAAGTCGCCCCCGTCGGGTTGCAGGGAGAATTGAGCACGACCCATTTGGTCCGATCGGTGATCGCCGATTCGAGCTGGGCGGGCGTCATCTTGTAGTTGCTGTTTGCGTCACATTCCACGACCACCGGCCGGCCGCCGTTCAACAGCACCATGTCCGGATAGGACACCCAGTACGGCGCGGGAATCACAACTTCGTCGCCCTCTTCCACCGTGCTCGTGAAGGCGTTGAAAACGACCTGTTTGCCGCCGTTGCCCACGGTAACTTCGTCCTGCTCAAAAACGAGCCCGTTCTCGCGCTCGAATTTATCGCGTATCGCACGCTTGAGCTCGGGTGTGCCGTCCACTACCGTGTAACGTGTCTTGCCCGCTTTCATCGCCGCATAGGCGGCTTCGACGATATGCGGCGGGGTATCGAAGTCCGGCTCGCCAGACGTCAGCCCGATGATGTCGCGGCCTTGCGCGCGCAGTTCCTTCACGCGCGCGGTGGCCATTGAACTCGGCGACGGCTTGATGCGCTCCATACGGCTGGCAATCAGTTTCATTCTGTTCTCTCGTGACAACGTGAATAGATGCTCAGGCAATGACGCCTTTCTGCTTCAGGTAGGCGTCGATCCAGCCTCGCTTGTCTTGCCCGGCGAGAATCGCTTCCTTGCGTTGCTGCTCTCTTTGCGCCTGAGCAGTAGCGGCAAGCAGCAGGCTTTCAAGCTGATCGGCGGGAACCGCGACGAGACCATCTTCATCGCCGACGATCAGATCGCCCGCCGCAATCACGAGGCCACCGATCGCCACCGGCACATTGATTTCACCAGGTCCCTCCTTGAATGGACCGCGATGCGTGTTGCCTCGGGCAAAGCACGGGAAGTCCGCCGCATAAAACGCGGCGACATCACGCACGGCTCCGTCGATGACGAAACCTGCCACACCGCGCACCTGTGCGTGCATTTGCATCAATTCACCGACCAGCGCCTGGGTGATCTCACCGCCGCCGTCCACGACAATGACGTCGCCTGGCTCCGCCATATCCAGCGCCTTGTGGATCATCAGGTTGTCGCCAGGCCTGACCTTGACCGTCACGGCCCGGCCCACCAGCTTCTTCTGGCGGTGGTAGGACTTCAGCCCGATCACGCCACACAGGCGCTGCATGTTGTCGCTGATGTGCGGCGTGACGATGGACTGAAAGCGCTCGATGATGTCTTTACTGATCGGCGCGGGCATCGGCATGATGCGAAAGCCCGGCATGGTTTGATGGCTCATGAGTTTTGATCCGGATTCCAGATGACAGTGGAAATTAAAGCGAAAACCAGGGTGGAAACTAGAACGTCGAATGCTGTCGCAGATAAGGTACGAGGCCGCCTGCGTCGAGGATCTTCAGAATGTCGTGCGCAATGGGCGTGGCCTCGATTTCGCAATCGTTGTGCGCGCAACGGACCAGGATGCGTGGTCCGATCTCGACCTCCAGCGCATCGCCCTCCACGATCTGGCTGGTATCGCATTCAATCGGATAGAGTCCGTTGTTGATCGCATTGCGAAAGTAGGTGCGCGCAAAGCTTTGTGCGAGCACGATCCGGATCCCGGCGCCGACCACGGCCGTCACGGCCACTTCCATCGCCGAGCCGCAGCCGAAATTCTTGCCCGCCACGAGCATGTCGCCGGCGCGCACCGAGGCGGCAAACTCAGGCGCGATAGTCTCGAACAGATAGTTCTTCAGAACATCCGGATCGAGCGATTCCCGCTTGCGGCGCGAAGAAATGATGTAGTCGGTATTGATGTCGTCGCCAAAGCGGCGCGCGGCACCCTTGATGGAGCGTGGCGTCATGCTTTCTATCGCTTGAGGGAAAGAGTTTGCGGGCTGGCTATCCGGCCCGCGACGGCGCTCGCGGCGCACACTTCCGGCGACGCCAGGAAAACGTTGGCGCTTGCGTTGCCCATTCGCCCCTTGAAATTCCGGTTGGCCGTGGAGATCACGTTCGCCTCGTCTTCGGGAATGGCGCCGGCCGTGCCGCAGCATGAGCCGCAACCCGGCGTCACGACAACGGCGCCCAGCGCGATCAATTCGGCAAGTTCGCCGCCTTGAGTCAACTCGAGCAACACCTCGCGCGAGGCGGGTGTGACCACCAGCTGCACGCCGGCAGCGGGCTTGCCAAATTGCCGGAATACCGCAAGCGCCTGACGGAAATCTTTCGCACGCCCTCCGGTACATGTACCGAGATAGGCCATCTGCACCGGCACGTCGCCCAGCTCGTCAAGGCGCGCGACGTTGTCGACGTTATGCGGCAGCGCCACGTATGGGCACAAGCTCGCGAGATCGATCTCCAGGCTTCGGGCATAGACGGCATCCGCGTCCGCGCACAGGCCTTCCAACGGCGTATCGACGCGTGCGCTGAGATAACGCTCACAGGCGTCATCAAAAGGGAACGCGGCGTTCTTGGCGCCCATTTCGACCGACAGATTGGCGAGGACCAGACGATCCTCGAAATCGAGTGTTTGCAGACCCGCGCCGTGAAATTCGAGCGTCTGATACGCGGCACCGTCCGCGCCCAACAGCTTCGCGAGATGAAGCGCGAGATCTTTCGGATAGACACCGGGCGGCAATTCACCCTGCAAGGTAATCCGGATCGACTGTGGCACTTTGAGCCACACCTTGCCGGTCATCATGATGCCGGCCAGATCCGAGGAGCCAATACCGGTCGCGAAACAGTTCGCGGCGCCATAGGTCACCGCATGGCTGTCGGCGCCCACGAGAAGCCGGCCCGGCGCTGCCAGACCTTGCTCCACGACGATCTGGTGGCCGATTCCCTCGCCGATATCGAACAATGGAATGCCTTGCTCGCGGGCGAAACGCCGGATCTTCGCCTGCAGCATGGCGGCCTTCGGGCTCGGCGCCGGCGCGTAGTGGTCGAGTGCAAACAGCAGTTTCCCGGGCGAGTGAACGCGCGAGGCGCCCATGGCTGCGAAGTAGTCCATTGCCATTGGAATGGAGCCGTCGGTGCCCATTGCGTAATCCACGTCGCAGATCGCGATATCGCCCGCGCTGACGCTGCGCCCCGAACTAAGGGACAGCAGCTTCTCTGAGAGGGTTTTTCCTGGCATATCGTTGATCTCGCGATTCGGAATGGGCTGGCATGCGTGGCCTCGCCCCGGTGCTGACTGCACGCTGCTACGGTCTTCCAGGCCGTCTCAAGCCTGACCCGTGAAGCGAGTATCGCAAACCACAATGAATCGTACGGTGAGTAATCGGCATCGCAACGGATGAAAAAAACTCATAGGTCGTTGGCCTGAAAGGTTCGCTCAGCCAGGATGAGGCGTTCTTGCAAAACAAATGGCACGGGTCGATACTTCACCGCGGCATCGCCGCTGAAAACAGGCCTTGAAACGAGGCCCGATGCGATGGGGGGAATAATTGATGCGCGTGAGACCATGCTAACGCTCAAGCAACTGGAAGCTGTCTACTGGGTTGCAAAACTAGGCACGTTCGGCGCGGCCGCAGACCGGCTTTACACAACGCAGTCGGCCATTTCGAAACGCATCAGCGAGCTGGAGGTCTTTTTCGAGGTCTCGCTGTTCGACCGCAGCAGGCGAATAGTTCAACTCACCGCCAAAGGCCGTGAACTGCTCGAAGCGGCTGAGGAGATGCTGCAGGCCCGCGATCGCTTGCTCGACCGCATGGGCAAGGAAGTGGAAGTCGTGCGGCATTTTCGTTTAGGTATCACGGAATTGATCGCGCTGACGTTTCTGCCGCGACTCGTGCAGGAGATTCGCGAGACCTATCCAACCGTCTCTCTCGAACCGGAAATCGACGTCACCACCAACCTTGCCGCGAGGCTTTTGCGCGGCGAGGTTGATTTCATCATCGCGCCGGCAGTGCTCAAGGATCCGCGCTTTACGTCGGTGCCGCTGAAAAAACTTCAGCTCCACTGGATGGTGAGTCCGTCACTGATCGCGGATTCGAGGGTGCTTTCACTGGAAGAGATTGCCGGCTATCCGATCCTGATGCAGATCGGCACCTCAGGTGTCGATGCCATCTATGAGCGCTGGTTCGCGTCGAAAAACCTTGCGATTCGACGAACCTTTGCGGGCAACAGTCTGATCGCGCTGAGCTCACTCACGGTGGCGGGGTTCGGCATAAGCTATCTGCCCGCACTGTATTTCTCCGATCTTGCCGATCAGGGCCTGCTCAACGTGCTGCATTCCACGCAGCGTTTGCCCGCGGTGCGTTACTACGCGATCTATCGCAACGATGGGCCTGCCCCGCTCTACTCGATGGTGGCCGATCTCGCGAGACGGCTGTGCGATTTTTCGAAACCGGATCTCGCGTCTGTCATTTCCCAGTAGATGTCTGAAGGCGTATTTGATGTCCAAAGGGCTCTTCGTTTCCGGGACATCAATTCATGCTCATCGCGCCGGGCCGCCAAATGGCAACGCCGCATCGGTCTGGTCTCGACGCTCGTTCATGTCCAGATATCGCGTCAGGTCCGCGACGAGTGTTTTGTACACGCGATACGCTTTCTCGTTGTCTCCGGCTTGAATCAGTTGAACGGCGGGAAGCAGATAAGCGCTGTAGATCATCGAGTAGATCTGCTCGCGGCCTGCCAGCGTCTCGATCTGGCGGACGATTTCGGGCGCCTGCCGGTAGTACGTTTCGATGTCGCGTCTGCCTTCATGAGTTCGTGCGAGCACGTCGTCCCGATACCTGCGCAGCGTCTCGAGCTCCTCGCAATCGTCGGGCAAGCCCAGGTGCTCGCAACATGCCGACGACAGGTAGCAGCATCCACGCTTTCCCGCAGCATGAGCGATACGAACCTGGCCGTGGTGTCTTGGTGCAACAGGCCACAACGGTGCGTTGATGATGTTGCCGCCAAGCGCGCCCCAACGGCCTGCGAAATCTACCGCAAACGCATTCCCTGACCCACCCGGCGCGGGGCCATTCATGGTGTAAACGTGGGTGGGCTGCGCATTGAATAGTACGGATTGCGGGGCATTCTGCTGCAGGGTTGTCCACGAACCAGTCTGGGCAGTTTCATCCCCTTGCGACATCACGAGGACCCACTCGAAGTTTCCACCAGGCTGGGGCACGGTAGCGCCCAGATGCACAAGGAATTCAGTCAGACGGTCTGACGTCAGCCCTCCTGATGAGTGGAACATCGCAAGCCAGTCAACCTGTGCCTGATTCTGCTGCCCCCCGAAAACCGCCGCACCATGACAACCGGAGAGTCCCCAGGTTGCGAGCCCCTGAGCGCCGCCCTGGCCGATGGGCCGCTGCACGATTTGCGTGTTGTTGACGTCGTATACGCCGCTGTACACGGCGATTTCGTACGCCCCGACCTGGCTTAAAGTAGATGCTGCGGCATCAACTTGCATGAACGCTCCCCAGTGAATTCAAATGAGTTTCGACCGTAGAACCATCCATACGTGGTTTCGCCCGAAACGGATATCACCTGCGCCAACCGCTGACGGCGCAAACGTAGCAGGCAATCGTTCCCATAACGTTTCCCAACGTTATTCGAGGCGGCCTGCGGCGAAGGCGGACTCGGCGGGCTTGCTTCGAGGGCGCTTGCGAAGTAAACGGAGTACTAAAGGAAAGCACGATCGCCGGCACATCCTGGCGCGTCGCGCGTCAGTGTCTTTGCGAACTGACTGTCAAGCGTAGGCCACCCAGCCGCGGAAACTGAAGGCGGCGTAGAACAGGCTGACATTCGAGAAACCGGCTTCGCGGAGGATCGTTTCGTCCTGCTCCGGCGCGAAGATGTTCGTTTGCGTGTCAATCGCCGTGCGAGCATTGGCCGCCTTGTCGGGCGCGAGGCCGGAAGCGATCAGGAAGGCGGCATGTCGTGACAGCCACAGCGCACGCTCCCCCTCGGCTTGCGGAAAGCTCAGGTGGGCAATCACGTAAGGCGCACCGGGTTTCAGGCGACGACGGACCTCGATGGCCGTGCGTCGCCGCTCCTCGAGCGTCATGAAGTGCAGGGTCAACAAACAGGTGGCCGCATCGAAGGGGCCTTGCGGCGCGCTGTCGATATAGCCTTGGTGCAGACGCGCGCGCGACGCGAGTGGCCCAAGCGTCTGCCCGGCGAGCGCGAGCATTTCGGCAGACGGATCGATGCCGTCGAAGGTCCAATCCGAATGTGCCTGTGCGAACTCCGTCAACTCCAGGCCGCCGCCGGCGCCAACAACCAGCACCCGACCATCATCCGGAACGCGCTCGGCAAGCAGGAGCGTTGTCATGCGTTGCATGGCAACGTAGCCGGGCACGAAACGCGGCGGGCCATCTGCATAGCTCGCCACTACCTGAGGATCGGAGAATGGGGTCATCGGCTCGTTCATGTTGCCCGCTCGAATTGTTCCAGGTCGCATTGGAGGACTGGCCGTTTTGCAATTGCATGCAGCGCCGGTGGCGTCGGACTATCGGCGGACGCATTTCATGCAACATCATATGTTGCGTGTTTCGACGAAGTCAAGACTCAGGCTGGAAACACAGCGACGCCCACCGCCTCAATCCAGACCACCGCGACTCGAGAAATAGCGCCCCGGCGATTCGCCGAACGCCTTGCGGAACATCGCGATGAAATTGCTCGGGGTTGCGTAGCCGAGTGCATCGGCAACGTGCGCAACGGCATCACCGTTTGCCAGCATTTCAAGCGCAAGCGCAAGGCGGCTCTGCTGGCGCCACTGCGCGAAACTCATGCCGGTTTGCGCCACGAAGTGTCTGCGCGCGGTTCGCGCCGACAGACCCGCCCACATGGCGAGCTCATCGAACGTCCTGTCATCCTGCGGACGCTCGATCAGAAGGTTTGCAATCGCCAGCAGCCGGCGCTCCGTCGGCATGGGCAGATGGAGCGCTTCGCGCGGCGCCAGCCGGATTTCATCGAGCAGCACCTCGACTACGCGCTCCTGCTCAGGCTGAAGCTGCTCCGCGCTGCTCCAGCTTGCCGCCCGGCGCACAAGGGCGCGCAGCATCTCGCTCACCCCTACGACGCAAGGCTGCTGCGGCAGGCCCGCCGTCACGTCCGGTCTCAGCATGACGCCCCAACCGCTTAGCACGCCGCTCACACTGGCCTCGTGATCGACGCCGGGCGGAAGCCACCCGGCACGATGTGGCGGCAAGAGCCACGAACCTCGTGCCGTGCGAAGGCGGACGAGGCCGCTCTCGATGTAAAAGAGTTGTCCCCGCACGTGGCGGTGCCACGCATATTCCCGCGTTCCAAGCCGAAATTCATTTCCAGGCTCATCCGCGCCCCAAAAGGCAAAAAGCGCTGGCCCGTCCGCGCGTTCACTTTGATCCGGCATACGATCGACGCCCCTTTCTGAAAAATGGCCATATTTCATTATTTATCGTCCCAACGTCATTATCGTGCCAATCCGGTTGACCAGTAACCTTGTTGCATCTCAGGAGCGCAATGAGCGCTCCGATCTGAAACTGGAATCCGGGAGCATAGATGCAGACGCGGCATGTTTCGATCGTCGGTGCGGGTCTTGGCGGCTTGTGCCTGGCGCAAGGTCTCAGGCAGGCCGGTGTGTCCTTCGACGTTTATGAACGGGATCCGGCCGCCGAAAGCCGCCGTCAGGGCTATCGGATCAGGATCGACGCGCACGGACAGCACGCGCTGTCGCAATGCCTTCCTGAGAATCTTTACACGCTGTTCCAGCAGACCTGCAGCGCTGCCAGAAGCGTTCAACTCCTGAATCCCGATCTCGAACCCATCCCAGGGCGCCCCGCCAGGAGTTGGCGGACCTCGACCGCCGACAGCGCTCCGCAACCCATGCCGCCCGACCTCAGCGCAAACCGGCAAACCTTGCGGGAAATTCTGCTCGGCGGTATTGAGGACCGCGTCCATTTCGGCAAAACGTTACGGCAGTTCGAGATCGACAGCGACGACGCCGTACGCATCCAGTTCGACGACGGCACGTGGGTGACGTCGACGTTACTGGTCGGCGCGGACGGCGTGAACTCGGCCGCGCGCCAGCAGCTCGCGCCAGGCACGGAGCCCGCAGACACGGGGGCGCTCTGCATCTATGGCAAGACCTTCGCCACAGCGGAAGTCAGGGAACGGCTCGGCTCGGCATTGTGCACGGACACATCCGTGATCTTTGACGATGAATTCGCAGTGATTCTGGATCCCATGCGGTTTCCAGAAGCATTGCCTGCCATCGCGAAACGGCTTGCGCCAAGCTGCCGGTTGAGTCCGCTCGACGACTATCTTTACTGGGCGTTCATCGGGCCGCGTGCACGGATGGGCATCACCGACGCCGAATTGCCAGGCCAGACCCCGGACCAGACCCGTTTGACAGCGCTGATCGAAGCACTCGTTTCCCGGTGGCATCCGAGGCTTCGTACGCTCTTTGCACAAGGCGACCTCGACACGCTGACGATGTTGCCCGTACGCGGCGCCATACCGCCGCTCGCGAGGTGGCGCGCCGGTCCCGTGACGCTGCTCGGCGATGCGGTCCATGCGATGAGCCCGGCCGGCGGTCTCGGCGCCAATACCGCGCTCCGGGACGCGGCAGCGCTCGCCGAGGCGGTGTCGACTCAAGCGGATCTGCGCGCAGCCGTCGCCCATTACGAAATCGCCATGCGCGGCTGGGCTGAAACGGCAATCAAGGCTTCCGAAGACGGCGCACGCAGCCTGTTCCGCGCCGCGACAACTCACCCTTCATGAAAGGAAAAACCATGGAATCAATCGACAACTTCACGGTGCATAGTCTGGAGGATTTTCCGGTCGTGTGGTCGCGCCGGGCTTCCATTAAACCCGGCTATTCCGCGCAGTGGGAAGCGGAAATGGACATGTTGCTCCAGCGCGCGACGCCGTTCGTGATCATCTTCGAAGAGGGTCAGCCGGATGAATCGCACGAAGACAGGAAGACGCGGGGTCTCTGGCTCAAGCGCAACAAGCTTGCACTAGGCACGCTGTGCAAGGCCGTGCTCGCCATCGAGCCGGATATGCTCAAACGGACCGCCTTGAAGGCGCAGTCAGCATTGGCGGCAAAGGCATTCGGTGTCGCCATGGAAATTGTCGAGTCGAAGGAGGCCGCACAGAAGCTCGCGTTCGAACTGGTCGAGCAGTCATAGGCCGCGCATTCGCGTCAATGCGGCTGCCAGAGACTCTCTGACAGCCGCATTTCCTTTAGCGGGACGGCAACCAGGCGGCTGCTGTGTCTTCGTTAGAACGTCTGGCGGATACCGACGCGCACGAGCGTTTGCGTATTGCTTGCTGACGAGATGCCGTTGCCGACGTCCCCGACCGAAGCCGTCGCGTTGACGGTATTGCCAAACGCGTCGAGCGTCTTGCCGCTTGCTTTCTGGTAACCGACCAGACCATAGAGCGAAGTGCGTTTTGACAGTGAGTAGTACGACGCGAGATTGAACTGGTGATACTTGGGCGCCGAGGCGCCATTGATCGCGCTGCCTTGCGTGTAGTCATAACCCGCGGCGACGCGCAACGCCGGCGAAGCCTGATACGCGACGGTCAGCCCCGCGGAGTTGAACGTTTCCTTGCCGGAGAACAGCGAGAAACTGCCGGACTGGTATTGCGTATTGCTGTACGACACGCCCAGCTTCACTGCGCCGATATCGTACGTCGCTGCCGCGGCGATGATCTGCTGGGTTTTTGCCGACGCAAAGCCTTCATTAATCGACGACGCAAACGTGCCGTCGTACGAACCGCTCCAGGCGCCGCCGTTCGCGCCATAGGCATTGTTGGCCAGCATGTAGGCCGCACCGAACGCGAACGGCCCGTTCTTATACTGGGCACCAAGGCTCCACGTGCTCTGATTCTTGATGCTGCCGGCCTGATTGCCGAAACCGTACAGCGCGCCGAACTGCAATCCGGAGAACGAGGGGCTCGTGTATTTGATCGAATTGTTCTCGCGCGCCTGGTTGTCGATGTTATCCAGATCGCCCGGATGCGCGCCCATCCCGGTGAGGAAAGTACCCGCGCTGATGGTGCCGACGAAGTCCACGATCGGGTCGTATTGACGGCCCAGCGTTACCTTGCCGAGCTTCTCGCTCTGCAGACCCATCCATGCCTGACGGCCGAACAGGCGGCCGCCTTGACCCAACTGGCCGGTTCCGATGTTAAAGCCGTTTTCCAGCAGGAATAGCGCCGACAGACCGCCGCCCAGGTCTTCATTACCCTTGAGGCCCCAGCGATTGCCTGACCACGTGCCGCCAGCAAAGCCATAGTTGGAGGCATTGGTGTAGATAACGGGCTTGCCCGCCGCACCCTTGCTCTGCGCGGTACGCTGGCCGCTCGTATAGCCGACACCTGCATCGACGATCCCGTACAAGGTCACGCTGCTTTGTGCCTGAGCCGCCGGCAACAGGCAATTGAGCGACAGAATTGCCAAAGCTGTTTTTTTCAACATAATACGTACTCCTATTATATAGAGGTGGTTCTCTTGAAACTCGATGCTCTAAAAAATCAGGCTGGATGTTGAACGGCTGAGATCCCCGGCCGGCTCCGCCAACCGGCCTCAGTCTTCAACACATAGATCATTTCCCCCGGATACCAGCCAGTTCGCCGCAGTCGTCAGCAACACATCCAGATCGTCGAACTGCTGCGCACCCCGCACCTGCGGCGCGCCAAGCACCGTAAAAACCGGCTTGTTCCACTGCAGGCCGAGCGCTATCTCCGACAAAGTGCCAAGCCCGCCCCCCACCGCAATCAGACAGATCGACGCGCGTGCGATCAGCGCGTTGCGAGCGATACCGAGACCCGTCGGCAGCGCCACCGTCAAATACTGGTTGGCCTCCGTCGCATCGTCTTCGGGCAACAGACCGATCACCACACCATCCGCCATCCTGGCGCCGCACGCGGCGGCCTCCATCACGCCGCCCTTGCCGCCGCAGAGCAATGCCATACCGGTTTCGGCCAACGCGCAGGCGAGGCGCCTTGCTGCATCGAGCTGCTCGGCGCTCGCCTCACGCGGGCCAATTAGCCCAACCGGCATGACGTGCCGCGTCGCGCCGGCCTGGCGGACCGCCAGCTTTTGCAGTGCGAGGCGAGCCTCATCTGACCAGTCAATGTCGTCGTTGCCGTGCAAGGCATTCCCCCAGCGCAAGAACACAGGTACAGGCGGCCATCAGCACCATCGACAGGGCCGCGGCCAACGGAAAGTCCGTCTGCCCATCGGACAATTTCAGGTACATCAGCAGCGGCAGGATATTGATCTGCGTACCGGCCAGCGCGAGCGCGGTGCCGTAAGTGCCAAGCGCAATCGACGTCACCAGACACCACGCCGAAGCGATGGACGGCCACAGCTCCCGCAGCGCGACATCGAACAGCGCGCGCAGCGGCGTGGCGCCCAGAGTCAGCGCAGCGTCGAGGGGCCGCAGGTCGAGATTGGCGATAGCCGGATAAAGCATCAGCGCGACGCGAGGAATCAGGTAGTACGCGTAGGCCACCACCAGTCCCCCCGTCGTGTAAATCAACGCCCCCACGCTGGCAGGATCGGCTCCGAGGCGCGCCAGAACGGTCGTGACAAAGCCTGCACGGCCGAAGGCGAGAATGAAGCCATAGGCAATCACCAGCCCCGAAAACGCCAGCGGCACGCCGAGCAGCGCGAGCGACCAGCGGCGGCGTTGGGGCGGCTGAGCGGCGAGCACCATCGCAAGCGGTAGTCCGATTGCCAGCGAAATCGTGCCCGCTGCCACGGCAAGCGCCAGCGATTGACCCAGCGCGTTGACCACGACAGGATCCATCGCGAGCCGCGCGAACGCGGCGCCGTGATCCTCGCCCGCCGACGCCAGCAACGCGCCGAGCGGCAACACGAAGAACAGCGCGAAAAGCAGGCCGGCGGGAACCGCGCCGAAACGGCGCACAAGGCCGCCTCCGCTCGTTGACGATGCATCCATCTGCTCAGCCCTCATCTCACTTCGCGAGCGCGGCCTGCGCCCATAACTGGTCGACCTCGGCTTTTTTCGCTGCGGCCTTGACGACATCGAGCGGGCGAACTTGCGGCGCGTCGGGCATCTTTGCGCGGATCTCCGAGGGCAATTGCACGCCGGGCACGGCGGGACGCACATAGCCTTGCGCGAACAGCGCCTGGCCGACGTCGCTCATGATCAGGTTCAGCCAGAGTTGCGCGGCATTGGGATTGGGCCCGTTCTTCACGAGGCTGATCGCATAGGGCGCCGAAACGCTGGCCTCTTTCGGAATCACCACGTCGACCGCGTCGCCCATACCATCGGTGTATTTCGCTTTCAGACCGTCGTTCTCGTAGCCGATCAGGATCGGGATTTCGCCTTTGACAAACTTTGCGTAGGGCGTAGTGCCCTCGACGCGCATGACGTTGCCCGCCTCGCGCAGCTTGCCGAAGAATTCGGCACCCGGCTTCGGATTATCGACGCTGCCGCCGAAGGCATAGGCCGCGGCAAAGACAGCGACTTGCCCCTGACCGGTCGAACGCGGGTCGAGATACACCACCGAGTTTCGATACTCGGGCTTGAGCAGATCGGCCCAGCCGGCCGGTACGTCCTTGACGAGTTTCCTGTTGACCAGCAGCGCGATATTCAGCGAATGGACTGTGAACCAGCGGCCGTCGCCTTCACGAAACACGGGGGGCAGCTTGTCGAAATTGACCGGTTTGAACGGGGCGACGACGTCCTTTTTGACCGCGTCCAGCGCAGAGGCCGCGAAGTAGTAGGCCGTGTCCGCCTGCGGACGCCGCTGGGCCTTGTCCAGCGCGACCACGGTCGCGGCCGAACCGATGTCGTTATAGGTGATCTCCACCTTCGGATAGCGCTTGCGGAACTCGGCGAACAGCGCCTTCCAGTTGGCCCATTCGGGACCCGTATCGAACGATACGACGAGGCCCTCCTCCGCCGCTTTCGCGTACAGCGCATCTTCACCGGCATAAAGCGGCGCCGCCGGCGCGGCGTGAATAGCCGGCGCGGCACTCAGCATGGACAGCGCGACAACGAATCCCGCGGCCCGGCGCACGCGCGACAAAAGACTAAACCCTGCAACCATGGTGGTTCTCCATTAAACAAAGTGAATTAGCTGGATTGATTGATCGATGCGGGCAGCACGCGCAAATGTTCGGGAGCGATCGCGATCGACTGCGCGGCAAGCTGGCGCCCTTCGCATAACAGCGGCCGCTGTGCGGAGTCCGGTACAAAGTCGTAGCGGCAGGTCGCCCCGAAATAGCGCACCTCGGTGCGGCGTCCCCTCAGCCGGTTGACCGCGGCAGCCGGCGGGTCGGGCTGCACATGTTCCGGCCGGACCAGCACCTCGACGTCGTCGCCGGGATGGAATACGCCGGTGTCGGCGAACAGCGTGGCGAACGACACATCCACCATCCCCGCACCGGAGACACGGCCAGGTATCACGCTCGAATGACCGACGAAGCGCGCCACCTGCGTCGACACCGGCTGCGTGTAGAGACGCTCGGGCGTATCCACCTGCAGCACCCGGCCGCCGTCGACCACCGCCACGCGGTCGGCGATGCTCAGCGCTTCATCCTGGTCGTGCGTCACCAGAAGCGTGGTGGCGCCGCATGCGCGCTGCAGCGTGCGAATCTCGTCGCGAAGTTGCTGGCGGATACCCGCATCGAGCGCCGCGAGCGGCTCGTCCAGCAGCAACACCTTCGGTTCGAACGCAAGCGCGCGAGCCAGTGCGACGCGCTGCTGCTGCCCGCCCGACAGCAGCGTCGGGCGGCGCGCCGCGTGCTCGGTGAGACCGACCCGCTCCAGCATCTCGAGCGCGCGGGTCCGCCGCTGCGCCGCACCGACGCCGCGCATGCGCAAGCCGTACGCCACGTTGTCCATCACACTCAGATGCGGGAAAAGCGCGTATTGCTGGAACACCATGCCGACTTCGCGGCGCCACACGGGCACGCCGGCGACGTCCTTGCCGTCAATGGTGATCCGTCCTTGATAACCGTTTAGAAGTCCTGCCGTCAGCCGCAGAACCGTCGACTTGCCGGAGCCGCTGCGGCCCATCACGGCGAGCAGTTCGCCCGGCGCGACCGACAGCGTGACCGCTTCGATGCCGTGCTGTGCACCCGGATATGTGAAGCTCACGTTTTCGAATTGGAGGCTCATCGTTTTACTTCAGGCGTTGAACAGTGTTGACCGATGCCAGCGTCGCGATCACCGCGAGGCAAAGCAGCACCACAGTGGCGGCGCACGCCATGCCGGTCGCTCCGTAGAACGCCTGCAGCAGCACCACCGGATAGTTGCGATAGCGAAATCCCGCGATCAGATTGGAAATCTGGAACTCGCCGATCGACAACGCGGCCACCATCACGAGCCCGGAAAACAGGCTCTGTCTGAGATTGGGCAGGACGATCGTGTAGAACTGCCGCAACGGCGTTGCGCCGAGCGTCGCGGCGCACGCTTCGAGACGCTCGATATCGAGGTGGCGCAGGTCGCTCAGCAGCGTCTGCGTCAGATAAGGCAAGGTCAATACCGTATGCGCGGCGATCAGCAGCGGCAGCGAGCCGAGCCACGGCAGCGTGTCGCCGCTGAAGATGGCGATGTAGCCGAAACCGAGCGTGAGCGCGGGAACCCCGATCGGCAGCAGTGCGACGAGGCGCGCTACCAGACCACGCCCGGAGAGCGAGCGATAGTGCAATGCATAGGCGAGCGGCAGGCCGATCGCCGCGGTCGTACCGCAACAGGCCAACGCAACCAGCAGGCTCACGCCGAACGCGCGCCGGAAACTCATGTCGCCGGCGAGGTCGGCAAACCAATGCCCCGTGATGCCGCTCGGCAGCAAGGTGTTGGTCCATGTTTCGCCGAATGCGCCGATCAGCAGCAAAACGATCGGCAACAGCATGTAGATCGCGAACAACACCATGACGGCGTTCAGCGCGACGCGGCCGACGGACACGGTACGTCCGCCGCGTCGATACGCGGGAGCACCGGGTCCGATGGCCGGTGCGACGGGAGTTTGCATGCGGGCGTTCCTCAGAAGGCAGACTGAAACTCATACGCGGCGACCCAGCGCCACGCGGAATTTCGAATTGCTTTCAATTGTGCGGATCGGACATGGCGTCGTCATGAAAAAAACGTACAAAACGCGCACTGCGCTGTGCGCATCCGGAACACTTCGACGCCTGAATACCCATGAAATACCGCTACCCGAACGTCGCTGAACTCCTCGCCTTTGCCAGTTCGGCGAAACATCTGAACTTTTCGCGGGCCGCGCGCGAACTGAGCCTGACTCCTAGCGCGGTCAGCAGGCAAATTTCCGGTCTGGAAGCCCTGTTAGGCGTGCAACTCTTCGTTCGGGATGGCCGCAATCTCGTGCTCACCCGCTCGGGCAGCCTCTACCTCGGGCGGGTAGCCGGTCCGTTGCACGAAATCGGCAACGCCACACTCGAATTGATGAGCACTGCTGGACAGGACGACCTGTTGACGATCGCGAGCGTGCCCACCTTCACGACCAAATGGCTGATTCCGCGGCTGCCGGATTTCCTCGCCAGCACGCCGGGTGTCACCATCAGCTTCGGCCGGCATCTCGCTCACGGCGATCCGTTCCCGATGGATCTGGACGCCGCCATCCGTTACGGCGACGGCAGTTGGGAAGGCGTGGTCTGCGATTACATCGACGGACATACCTTTGTACTGGTATGCGCCCCCGAGTATCAGCAGCGGTATCCGATGCGCCGGTTGCAGGACGCGGCCCGCGCCCCCCGGCTTCTGCACGGGCAAGCTGAACGGGTGTGGGGACAATGGGCCAGTTTCTACGACGTGCAGGATATGCAGGTGCTCGCGGGCCCGCGCTTCGAGCAATACTCCGTGCTGATCCAGGCGGCGCAGGCAGGTCTTGGGCTCGCGCTCATCCCAGCCTTTCTCGTGCGCGACAATCTCGCCGCCGGCAGCCTCGTGGAGCCTTTGAGCGCGCCGATCGACGTAGAACAGGGGCACTACCTGTGCTATTTCCCTGAGCGCATCGAGACGCGCCCGGGCTTGAAACGCTTTCGCGAATGGATGCTGTCGCAGGTTTGATACCGAGCCATTGTCTCTGTTCCATCGAGAAACCCGCACCAGCATCAACATCCTCCGGCCTTACCGTGTCACGCCTGCCAATACGGCTATGACGTGGTTCCGCGAGCGCTAGAGGCGGATATTTCCTGCTTCGTCCTGCACATCGCGGCCAGAGCATTTCGCAATTGATTGGCCGATACCGGTTTGGTCAGAAACACGTCCGCGCCGGCGTCCCGGCAGCGTTGCTCCGTCTCCTTCAGAACGGAAGCAGTAATGGCGACAATTCGCGTGTGGCGGCAGGAGACGGGCTCACCCGCACGCACGCGCGAAATCAACTCGATGCCGTCCAGCCGCGGCATGTAGACATCGGTAATAAGGAGTCCCACTCTCGTCGTCGAAAGAACGCCCCATGCCTCTGCGCCATCGCTGCAGGTCAGGACCGCCTCACAGCCGAGTTGTTTCAACTGACTCGTCAGCACCAGGCAGTTAACGGGGCTGTCGTCCGCGACCACCACAGGACCCATTGCCGCCCAATCCAGAGAGGGTTCGGCAACGCCGCTGACGGCAATACCGGCACTCGCCTCCTGAGCCATCGCTTCCTGACAGGCGGCGACAAAGAGACGCCAGTTCGGCGGGTTCACCCAATAGTTCGGCGACGCCGGGGCCCCCCCTGGGGGCGCGGAATCGAATCGCCCAACCAGCATGGCATGCTCTCGCCACTCAGGTATGGCGCCTTCCGAGTCCCGCGCGTAGAGCGTGGGTATGCTCCCATCTCGCGGCCACACTCGCCCTTCGAGCGGCTCCATCCCGGCCGCAAGCGCGTAGGCTCGCAGCGAGCTTGCCACATGGATTTTTTCGGTTCCGATGAGAAGCACCCGCCCTTTGAGATCCGGGAAGTCGTACCGCTCGCGCTGCACGGTCAGCTCAAGACTCAGTATCACCGAGGTCCCGAGCTGCTCGGCACTCTGGATCTCTATGGTTCCTCCCATCATCTCGACCAGACGCTTGCTGATCGCGAGGCCGATCCCTACGCCGCCGAAACGGCGCGTGAGCATCCCTTCAGATTGCTCGAACGGGAGGAACAGGCCTTTCTGTGCAGCCTCCGGAATACCGACTCCGGTATCGTAGACGGTGAGCACGACTTGTTGCCTCGTGCCGTCTACGTTTCCGGGAGCAACCGATATTCCAACGCGCCCTCGCGACGTGAACTTGATTGCGTTCGAAAGCAGACTGAGCAGAACCTGGCGAAGCCGGTACGCGTCGGCAAGATACGTTGCGGCAACGCCGGGATGGATGTGCACCTCCATCTCAAGTCCCTTGCTCTCACCGTTCCCGGCGAGCGCCGCCATGACCTCGTCAACGACCTCCCGGATGTCCGTGGGCGCGGGTGTCATGGCAAGCACACCGCCATCCGCCATGGAATACTCGAGGATGTCGTTGAGTATCTGCATCAATGCTTCGGCAGACCGGTCCGCAACATCCAGATAATGCCGCTGCCGGGGGTCAAGAACGGTTCCCCGCAATGCCTCGAGAAGACCACGCAGACCATGCATCGGTGTTCTGATCTCATGACTCATCATCGCCAGAAATCTGCCTTTAGCCCTGGATGAGGCAACCGCCGCATCTCTTGCCTCCTTGAGCAGCCCGACTTGAAGCTGGCTATCGTTCACAGCCTCCCGCAAGCGCTCGACCAGCGTGGAGCGCTCGGACTCCAACTGGCCGTTTCGCACCATCGCATCCCTTAACGCCTGCAACGCCTCAAGAAGCGCACTGATCTGGTCCTTCTGTCTGAACGGATAGACCGGTGTGGCGTAGTTCCCGCTGGCGAGACTGCGCAGCGAGACAGTCGCGGCGGAGATCGGCCCGATGATTCTCCGTGAGAAGAGAACAAGGACGCAGACCACCGAGATGATGATCGTCGCCACCACTGCGGCCAGCACAATAAGCGCATTGCGCGTGTTGCCCTTGCGCTCATCCACGTCCTGAATGGCGGCGTCGAGCTCGGCATCCCGCAGTGTCGTAATTGGCCGCATGAGTGGCACATAGTGCTGCGCAAACGCCGCCGCCGTGGGAATCGTTGCTTCCGCGGAAGCCGGTTGCGCGATCTGCTGCAAATAGGCAATGCCATCGTCGAAATAGATCCGCTGCATCTGCGTTACTGCAACAGGACGCCCAAGCGTGCCGCTGCGGATCAAATCTCCCAAGGCATGAATGCGTCCCATCACCAGCCAGAGTCTCTCCAGATCGTCGCCAGACAGTCCTTTGCGGCTCATCAGCGCCGGCATGAATATCGATCCGGCGCGACCAGCCTGTTCTCGCAGTTCCGCAGCGAGACGCGCGGCCAGCACGTGTTCCGCCACCGATGGCTCGTCTCGAATCAGCTCGAGAATGATTCGGTCATTGACTGCCGCCAGATCGTCGATGAGCCGAAACATCCCTGCAATAGCGTGGTCCGCGGCGCGCGTGGAGCGCTCCTCGCGCGGCACGGCAACGAGGCGATCGATCTGCTGCCGCGCCAGCCAGAGGCGCTCCCGCACCGATATCAGGCGCGCGGCGCCATGCTCGCAGTCGTCGCAGGACGATTCCTGAAGCTGCTTGAGCGCGACGGCGAGAACGGCATCACTTCGTGTTCTTGCCTGATCGAGTGCCGCTCTCAAACCGCTTCCCTCGAATAGCGAAGCACCAATCAGCGCATTCGCAGACCCTCGCTCAGCGGTGAGATACTCAGCCGAGGTCAGCGTCGTCTTGAGAACCTGCAGAAGCGTCGCGGCCCGTTTTTTTGCCTCGTAGGACGTCCAGTCTCGTGCCAGGAGCAATCCCGCACCACTCATTGTCACTGCCAGAACAATCACGGCAACCAGCCGAAACAGCTGATCAATGCGCATAGCACCCATTGGAGAACTCATGGAAACGGTGAACGAAGGATCGTTCCAGCTCAATAGCCGAAGAAAGCAGTCGCGGCGCTATTCATGCAATCCTCGCAAATCGGCCATGTCGCTCAAACATAACGCGGCGATATGCGCTTCAATGTCATCCACGACGGTGCGCCAGTCGTCGCACCACTCGCTTGCCCCCGTGCAGGCCAGTTCGAGCTCAAGACATCGATCGGCGAGAGCCGGATGTCCTATCAGGAGTAGCGCGCCTCGCATCCGGTGCATCCACCGTTCGAGCGCACGGATATCCCGGTTCAACATCAGCCGTTGCAACTCGTCGAGCTCTTCTTTCGAGTGCGCCTGAAACCTGGCGGCCAGCGCTTCTCTCCCCGCGGGGTCCATGGACACGGTTTCCTGAGTCCAGCGATCGTCGGCGAACTCTTCCTCGGGATGTGGCGCATGGCACCTCACCAGCACACGCGATAGCCTTTCGAGACTGACCGGTTTGGCGACATAGTCGAAGAAACCCTGAGCGAGCCGCGTCTCCACTTCGCTATCAAAGTCATTGGCGCTCACGGCTATCACCGGGATCGCCGGACTTTCCTCGCGTACGACGTCAAGCAGCTCGACCCCGCTCATACCGGGCAGATCCAGATCGGTCAGCACAATATCAACAGGGTTGTGGTGCAGCATCACTACGGCCTCCGCGCCGCACGTCGCGCTTAGTACACCATATCCGAGCGACCTGACCTGATCGACCAACAACTCCCGGTTCAACTTGCTGTCGTCCACGACGAGCACAGTCAGTGTCTCACCCTGGTCGCGGCTGGAAGACAAGACGACGCCGGTCTCTTCGCCGGCAACGGGCACGGCCGGAATCTCCTCTGCCGAAGTCCGGCTGATGGCCAGCTGCAACGCCTCCTTGAGCGCCTCGGTGTTGAAGGCGCTCACTTCGATCACACGCTCGGCAAGACGTACGGGACGTTCCACCGCCACCCGCGCGACCAGGACAACGGGCACCTGGGTCCGGTTCGAAATCTCGAGAGCGCAACCCGCATTGCTTTCCGTCAACACGATCACATCGGCCATCGCGTCCCGTGTTTCAAGCGCGGACGCCGCCCCCTCCCGAATCGAAGCACGCCATCCCCAGTCGGTGAGCCATGCCTGCAGACATTCACCGTACTCGATCATCTCGGTCACAATCAGGGCATTGCCCATCATCCCGTTTGTCGCAACAGCGTGGCCCGGCGCGACGGCCAGAGGCAGGCGCACGGTGAAAACCGAACCCACATGAAGGATGCTCTTCACGGTAACGGTGCCGCCCATCAACTTGCAAAGCGTCGCGCAAATCGATAGCCCCAACCCCGTTCCGGCATATCGCCGGTTTTCGCCGTCCGCCTGTGCAAATGGCGTGAAGATGCGTTCGACCAGTTGCTCATCCATCCCACCGCCGGAGTCGCTCACTTCCAGCAACAAGGTCGCGCATGCCGGCGTTTCCAGTACGAGAGAACTCCTGACCGTCACGCCCCCTGCGTTCGTGAACTTGAACGCGTTGTCGAGCAGGTTGTCGAGGATCTGGGCGATTCTGCTCGGGTCGCCAATCAAGGCATGCCGCGCCATCGCCGGATCCTGGAAGATGTGGAAATCAATGTGCCGGGAGATCGCACGTTCCACATACCCTCGCACCACACCTTCCACGCATTGGAGAGCATAAAACCTGGATTCCACCAGTTTCATCACGCCCGCTTCGACTCTCGACAGATCGAGAATATCGGTCACAATCCGCCGCAGTGCTTTCGCCCCCGTATGGACAGCTTTGAGCCGCTCTGCTTCAGCGTCGCCCAATTTCCCGACGGGAAGCAGATCGACGTTTCCGAGAATCACACTCAATGGAGTCTTGATTTCGTGACTCACCGACGCAAAGAAGTTCGATCTCGCCCGAAGCAGCCGGTCCGATTCTTCGCGCGCCTTCCTGGATTCGAGTTCGGCGAGCTTCTGCACCGTTATGTCGCTGACCGCGCATATCAGCACCGCCTCTGCGCTATAAGTAACGGGTGCGCAGGCAATGTGAAGAAAGAACGGCTTGCCCCGGGCCTCGTCGCTCAAGTCCATCGTGAAGCGCACAATCTCCGAACCGGCCGGCCCGCAATCCGCCCAGCGCGCGCGGAACGCCATTTCGATAGCCGACGGCAGTTTTATGGGTGCGCGCATATCGAGAAGCGACACCGCCAACCGGTTCGCCCGCATCACCGAATAGTCAGCGGCACGAATAATGAGCAAGCCCATCGGCATTTCGCTCACCAGCACGTGGTTCTGTATCTCGTGTTCGATAGCGCGTCTTGAAGCCAGGTGGCCTCTTGCGAGAACCCGCTTGTTCCACTGATAAACCACTGCGAGCAACGCAAAAAGAAAGGCGGCTCCGAGTGCCCATATCCAGCCAATTGGCTGCGCCGTCGCCTTGAGAAGTTCGACATAGCTCATGCCATAGACCAGATGGCCGAAATGTTCGCCGACTGGTTCGATGAGATACAGCCCGTCTCGCGTCAAGCGCGCCCCGGTCTCGTCCGGCTGGCGCAGCGCCAGCACCGCCCCCCGTTCAAACCACGCGCCGGCAGCGCTGCGGTCGATCAGGAGTGCGGTCGAACTGTACAGTCCCAGCGCACCATACGTATCCTCGCGCCGGATTCCCGCGAGGAGAGACCTGGCAGGCAAGTCCGAACCGAACAGCACGAGTCCTTTCCCCGCTACCTCAACCATGCCAACGCAACTCAGTACGCTCTCAGCATGGTCTTTGTCGCCCGACGAGTAATTCCAGCGTATGCCTTCCGCTGTTTCTGCTGCTTCCGCTGCTTCCCTTACCCCCGCGATCTTTTCTCTACCAACTCCCTTTTCACGCAACATCTGCACCAGAGCCAATGAACCGATTCGCTGCGCGTCGCCTGGCCGCTGATCATTCACCGCTGGAAAGAGCACGGCATAGTCGCGATTGAGTCCAACTACATAGGCACGCCGCCTGATTTTCATCGAATCCAACGTGGACATGCCGCTTGCCGCGATGTTTGCGAGCGCATTGGCCTCGGCTTCCCAGCTGGCTCGCAAGTCCTTGCGCCCTTCCTGAGGCAGCACGATCAGGAAAGGTTCGGCCTTGAATGCGGGACGCCCTTGCGCTTCGTCCGACTTGCCCAATGTTCTGATTACATCGCCGAAGCGCCCGGTTTCCCATCCTCCCGCATTCGAAAAATAGTACTTGACCGTATGATTCATGCGCCGGGCGAGCACCTCACTGCCTTCGACGACCCGGCCCATCTCCGACGCGTATCGTTCGATCTGCTCTGATCTCCGCTCGACTTCCGCATGCATGGCGAGGTAGGTCGCCAGTATCGCGACGCTCAAAACGCCGACGATGACAAGGCAAAGTCCCCAATAGAAAAACAGACGCTCCCGCCGGACCGTGGCTGTTAATGCGTCAAAGGCATTCTGCTGTGCCTCGTGATTCCTATCGAAAATCATTGCCGTCCACTCGTGGTATGTACTCTGCCTTCCTCATCCGTGAATCAGATCTGTTTCATAGACATGGCGCATGAGCTCAGTACTCGATGTGGAATACCCCCTCTGTCGCCGCATACCTCTGCGTCGATATTGTGCTTACGGGCTGACAAGGTCGATCGAAAATCCGAACAGGCCGAACTCACTACGGATTCCATCATGCTCCAGCCCGCGATACTCGATGCCCGATTGAGCAGGCAATGGTTCATTGAGAAAGTCGATACTACTGACGTAATTCAGCACGGAAAATAGTAAATCGTCCATTTACGCAAGCTGCGCACGACCCGCCGCTCCTGTTGCGTACCGCCCGGTACCGGCAAGCACGCTCAAACACCGGCGCGCGACTTCAAAGACACGCCTATACCGCCCGGCTGGCATGCGATCCGCTCTGCTCATTCAGACGAAAGAACGAAATAGCCTGATTCAATTGGCGCCCCTGATCTTCGAGTGATTTCGACGCGGCCGCCGCCTGCTCCACCAGGGCGGCGTTCTGCTGGGTGACTTCGTCCATCTGCGTGATAGCCTGATTGACCTGCTCGATGCCCCGGCTCTGCTCAGTCGATGCCGAAGCGATTTCACCCATGATGTCTGTCACGCGCGCCACAGCCTGGGTGGCTTCCGATATCGTCTTCCCAGCTTCATTCGCGAGCGACGATCCGTCCATGATCTTGCGCACCGACGCGTCGATCAGTTCCTTGATTTCCTTTGCCGCACTCGACGAACGCTGCGCGAGGCTGCGCACCTCGCTTGCGACCACTGCGAACCCGCGACCCTCCTCGCCTGCACGGGCCGCCTCCACTGCGGCGTTCAGCGCAAGAATGTTGGTCTGGAACGCGATCCCTTCAATGACCCCCGTGATATCCGCGATCCTGACGGAGCTCGCACTGATCTCGCTCATCGTGCCGACCACCTGACCGACTACCGCACTGCCCTTGAGTGTCACCTCGTACGCATTGGCCGAGAGCAAACTCGCCTGCTGCGCGTTCTCGGCGTTCTGCTTCACCGTCGACGTCAGCTCATCCATACTCGACGCAGTTTCCTGAAGTGACGAAGCCTGCTGCTCGGTACGGGATGAGAGGTCCACGTTTCCAGACGCAATCTGGCGGGAGCCGGTGGCAATGCTTTCAGCCGCTGTCCGAACCTGATCGACCAGGCCAACGAGACTTGCCTGCATGTCGCCCATTGACGCCAGCACGCTGCCCGCGGGCGCATTCCCCGCACCCGGAACCGGACTCAGATCGCCGGCGGCCACACGCTGCGTCACTTCGCCCAGTACGGCCGGCTCGGCGCCCAGCGCGCGCAACAAGTCCCGCGTAATGATCACGCCGGCTATCGCCGCCGTCGCGACAGCAGCAAGACAAATGCCAACCAGCAGCTGGCGCCGGCTCGCAAACTGATCCGACGAGTTCTGGACAACCTGCTCTGCACGCTGCTGGGTAAAGTCCCGATAGTCGCTAGTCGCCTTGATCAGCGAAGAAAGGAGTGGTCTGCATTGCGTTTCAATCTCCGCAATCGCCGCGTCGCGCTGATTGTTGATGGCAAGCCTGTCGATATCCAGCGCCACAGGACGATAGAGCGCTTCGATTCGCGAGATTTCGGCGGCGAGATTACGTTCGTTGTCGCCCACGTCGGCCCCGTTGGCCACCATCGCCCGGAATTTCTCCAGATCGCTCTGCATCCGTTTATCGGCATCGTTGACGGCGGTTTTCTCGATTTCGACGTTGGCGGGCGAAGTGACCAGCACGAGGTTTCGCACGGCTATGGCGCGATCGGACGCCGCGGCTCGAATGGACTCGGACATGTCACCGCGCTCGCTGATGCCCTTGACATAGCCAGAAAAGCGATCGTTGGCGTCGTTTAGTTCTTTCAGCGATATGCCCGACAGGATCAATACGATGGTGGCGAGTACGCCAAAAGCGACAAAGAGTTTTGCCTTTACTGTCAAACGTTCGATATTCATATTTCAGCTCTGGTTGCCACCCTGCGTATGCGAGGGTGCGAGGATGGTCCGGGCCGTTCGGAATTTCTGGGGCGATAGTTTGAGCCCGTCCACCCGGGATTACGGCCCGGCAATGAATCGCTGAAGGGTGACCCACTCTCTTCGTGGGAGACACGGAGAGGTTTGCGCGATATTGTATTTTTCTATCGAAAACGAAAAATTAGATTGCCTAACTGTACAGACAGGAGAGCGCTGGTCTGAAAATCTTCAGGAGCAGGCCGCGCAACTGCGCATGAATCGCCCCTGCTCAAGGCTCAGGCGTCGGTCGCGGTCCAATCTGTCGTGACTATGACGGCAACCGCAGCACGCCCGCAGGCAAAGAAGTAACCATTCGGTACAAACGTTCGATACGATGCCCTGCCTGTGTGACAGCACAATTACAACCTGGGTGGTGAGGCACGCGCCGTCGGCGGCATAAACCCAGCCTCTTCCGGTAAATCACCGAAATATCTCCAGAGCGCAGAAGCAGTCAATTAGACGCATATTTATTCGCCTTGCTACTCAGGTTATGGGCGCGCGTGTCGATGCACGACTTAGCGAGGGTTGCCAATTCCCGAGCGGCATTCACCGACACCGTACGAACCAAGGTAGATAAAAATTGACTATAACCAAGCGACTGTTCCTGACGCTGGGCACATTGATGCTAGCCCTCATCACCACCGCTTCAGCGGCTGTCTTTCTATTGTCACGCTCGCACGATCGCTTTGAGTACGTGCAGTACAACACCATTCCGAGTATCAAGGATCTCGATAAGATCATCACGCAATCGAACGAGTTGCGCGCCCTTCTGTATCGCCACGTCCTGGCGGCAGACGCGGCGCGCCGCCGCGAACTGGAAACAGGCATCTCGGACGCGCTGAACAAGCTCGTCGAACTGGTCGAACTCTACAACAAGAACGATATTTCCGACGCGAGAGATCAGGAATTGACGAACACCGCCAAGTCAAACATCGCCGGCCTCAGAGCGGAACTTCCTGCATTTCTTGAGAAATCGACCGCGGGCGACATCGCCGGCGCCGGCGCCCTACTGGTCGGCGATCGCGGTATCGGTCGCGTTGTGAGGAAACTGGTTGCCGACCTTACCACGCAAATTGACTGGAACGTCAAGCTGGGCGACGACCTCCGGCAGGAAAACCATCGCGCCTTCACTACGGCGCTTTGGGGTCTGTTGATCAGCGTCAGCATTGTCATACTGATTGTTGGCGTGTTCTCGCTGCGTGTCGTGCTCGGCGTCAAGGCAAGCCTCTTCGCCATCCAGAATACGCTGCGAAGCGTGAACACCTCGCTCGACCTGACGCAAACCGTTACAACCGGGCGGATGGACGAAATTGGCCACACAGCGGCCGCCTTCAACTCACTACTGCAGCGAATCTCCGAGGTGCTTCGCACCGCCCTGGGTTCAGCCGAATCCGTCTCCGTGGCGTCCGGGGAGATCGCGAGCGGCAATACCGATCTCTCGGCTCGCACCGAAGAGCAGGCGGCCTCGCTTGAGCAGACCGCCGCCAGCATGGCCCAGTTGACCGGAACAGTGAAGCAGAACGCCGATAACGCAAATCAGGCCAATCTGCTGGCGAAGAACGCGACCGATATGACTCATGCGGGCAATGACGCCGTTCAGACCATGGTCGGCACCATCGGAAAGATCAGCGATAGTTCGTTCCGGATTTCCGAAATCACCGGTCTGATTGAAGGCATTGCGTTCCAGACCAATATTCTCGCGCTCAACGCCACCGTGGAAGCTGCCCGCGCTGGCGACCTGGGGCGAGGTTTTGCCGTGGTCGCCAGCGAGGTCCGCAGTCTGGCGCAACGCTCCGCCGCCGCGGCAAAGGAGATCAAGGAACTGATCGGCTCGTCCGTGGGCATGATCGAGGACGGTTCGAGACAGGCGATAGAGGTGGGCGCGACCATGGGGCGGGTCAAGCTGGCAATCAGGCAGGTCGCCGACATCGTGGGTGAAATCGCCGCGGCCTCGGAGGAGCAAAGCCGTGGCGTTGAACAGGTCAATCAGGCAGTCATTCAGATGGATGAAGTGACCCAGCAAAACGCCGCGCTGGTCGAGCAGGCCGCTGCGGCGGCCCAGTCGCTGGAAGCGCAGGCTGCGAGGCTGAAGGACGCGGTTTCGGTGTTCAAGGTTGGTGATGCGAAAACGTCGGCCTCACGTATGTTGCGATTGTGAGCGGGAAGTGTTTTGTACACCTTGAGATTAACGGCAGGACTGGACGCAGCGGTGTCGGTAGTCACGTCGACCGCTGCATCGTGCCAGACATCACATCAACATCACGCCAGCGCGTAGTCCGGCTGACGTGTCGGCTGCGCCGCATCGAACGCAGGATGCAAGCTGGCGTGTCGATAGACGGCGAGGCTCAACGGATAGTCGTTGAGATCGCAGCCCATTCGCTGCGCATTCGCGATCTGCGGCACAAGGCAGCAGTCCGCGAGCGTCGGCACCTCGCCAAAGCACCATGGACCCTGGCCGTACCGCGCAAGCAAGCGCTCCACGCCGGCCATCCCTTCCGCGACCCAATGCCTGTACCACGCGTCTTTCTGCTCGGGCGTCACCTCAAGAACCGTGTCCAGATAGCGCAGAACCCTGAGGTTGTTGAGAGGATGCAGGTCGCACGAGATCAGGTACGACAGCTCGAGCACGCGAGCACGCAACTCCGGCTCAGTGGGGATCAGGCAAGGGGTGGGATAGCGCGAATCGAGGTAGTCGATAATCGCGAGTGACTGCCCCAGGTTGAGATCGCCGTCCACCAGTGCGGGAACGGTCGACGAAGGGTTGATCCAATCGACGTACGCCGCATCCCGATGCTCGCCGGTTCGAATATTCACCGGTGTGTAATCGTGCGGCAGCCCTTTCAACCCGAGTGCAATCCGCACACGATAGGAAGTCGAACTATTGAAGAAACCGTACAGTCGCATCGCATTTACTCCGCATCAGACCACTCGCGCGCTCAGCTCGCCAAGGCGCTCGACGCCGGCGATCAGATGATCGCCCCCTTTCACCGGACCAACGCCCTCGGGTGTGCCTGTATAGATCACATCACCGGGTTCGAGCCGGAAGAACTTCGACAGATCCGCGACCGTCTCCGCGACCGACCAGATCAGATGTGATACGTCGCTCCTTTGCTTCGAGACGCCGTTTACGCTAAACCACAAACCGCCCTGCTCGAAGTGACCGACGTCGCTCGCACGATGAATCGGTCCGATCGGCGCGGAGCGGTCGAATGCCTTGCCGATTTCCCATGGCCGCCCCATTTCACGCATTTTCATCTGCAGATCACGACGGGTCATGTCGAGACCCACGGCGTAGCCCCACACATGATCGAGTGCTTCGTTCACCGGAATGTCGGCCCCGCTCTTGCCGATCACCGCGACGAGTTCGGCCTCATATTGGTAATCGGCTGTTTGCGACGGATACTTGAGTTCGAGGGTTTCGCCGTAGGCGACCGGCACCACCGCGTCGGCCGGCTTGCAAAAGAAAAAGGGCGGATCGCGATCGGGATCGAAACCCATCTCGCGTGCGTGAGCCGCATAGTTTCGGCCGACGCAATAGACGCGGCGAACGGCGAAGCTGTCGTCGCTGCCGACGACGGGAACGGCGACCTGTGGAGCGGGGGGAAATACGAATGCCATGCTGGTGGGCCTCTTTGTCAGTGTAAATGGCGGGCAGCGAACAGTGGACAGCTTCGTCCAACCCGGCTCGTTGCCGATAATTGTTTTATGTGCATCACGTGCGTTCTTCGCGCAACAGGTTCAGGGCGGACAACACCGGGCGGTCCGAATAGCTGAAGAGCACGCTATCCGCCTGTGCCGCGAGGCTGACGGGCTGCCACCCAGGCACCACGAACACATCGTGCGGCTCGAACGTGAATTCGCTGTCGCCGATACGCACGCTCCCGCGACCTTCCACGACGCAGTAGATGGTGGCGTCTGTGCTGCGATACGTCTTTCCGGCGAAGCCCGCAGGCAGGAACTGCATGAATGTCGCGATGGTCGGCATCGGCCAGCCGCCCGTGGTGGGATTCACGTAGCGCAGTTTCACGCCATCCCATTCGTCGGGTTCGCCGTTGTGGTACAGGGCGTCGAGCGCCTCGCGGCTTCGTTCATACGGATAGCTGAAGACAGGCGAAGTCGGATCGGTCACGCGATGCCGAACCGGCACCATGTTGTGGCCGAAGCGGGCAAAGCTGTCGCCTTCGGGACGCAGTACCGGTTGCATCGATTCCGGATAATTCTCCGCAAAACCCGCGTCGAGGGACGCGATCAACGGAATATCGAGGCCGTCCAGCCACACTACCGGTTCCCCTCCCTCCTCCACAGAGGGATTGCCGTGGTCGTGCCAGGTCCAGGACGGCGTGATGATGAAATCGCCCGGATGCATCGTCGTGCGTTCGCCATTGACCGCTGTCCATGCGCTGCGCCCTTCCACGATAAAGCGCAGCGCCGATTGCGTATGCCGGTGGCTCGGTGCGATCTCGCCCGGCAGGATCAGTTGCAAACCGGCATAGAGCGCCGGCGTGATCGCGGACTTTCCCGGCAAGCCGGGGTTCTGCAGAATAAGCACGCGCCTGACCGCCTCTTGCGCGCTGATGAGCGAACCGGCCTGCATGACGAGATCGCGAATCTGCGCGTACTTCCAGATAGCCGGCACGGCTTGCGGCCGCGGCGCTTTCGGTACGAGGTTGTGCAGTGATTCCCAGAGCGGCGCGAGGCGCTGCTCCGTGAGTTGCCCGTAATAGGCCGAACGCTGGTCGTGCAGCGAATTGCCTGTCATGTCCGTCTCCTTTCGTTGGCCAGCCTGAAGCGCTTCAGATTTCGACGAACACGCTGCCGTCCTCGATCTTCACGGGGTAGATCCGGATGTCCGCGGTAAGCGGCTCGCACATCGCACGGCCGTTGCGAACGTCGAACCGTCCCTGATGCAGCGGACATTCGATTTCGTGACCTTCAAGGAAACCGTCGCACAACCTGGCATGCCCGTGCGTGCAGATGTTGTCGGTCGCGAACACTTCACCGTCCACACCATAGATGGCCAGCTCACGTCCGCCCGCTTCGACTGCCACGACGTCGTCGCGCGGTACGGCGGCCCACTCGATTACTTTCATCCATTGCTTTTCCATGGCGGACCTCAAATCGGATAAATAAGCGAATTCGGGATCATTTCGCTGTCGAACACGCACAGCTTCGATGCAAACTTCAACCCTTCGCCGGTTCGGCGAATCGTGTCGATATAGCGGCCGACGTTGAATACAGACGACATCTCGTCCGGCTTGGTGCGAAATACGGCGTAGTTCGCCTCGGCCTCGATACGATCGCTGTCGATACCGACAATGCGTGGCGCACCGACAACGTGCCGTTGATAGTACGGATCGTGGAAAATCGTTTCCGTCATCCCGTAGACACGGTCCTTCAACATGCCCTGGCTTTCGAACGACAACGTCGCCAATGGAAGACCGCGATCGTAGTTCTCGCGCGGCTGCACCCGGTAGGTGCAATCCTCGACGAAGAAGCCGGGCCACTTCTCCCATTCGTTGTTGTCGAGCGCCGACGTATAGTCCGCATAGAGGGCGAGTACTTGCTGGTAGGTATTGAAGTCGAGCATCTCAGATCTCCATGACACGGCGCCAATAGTCGTACATGCCGCGAATCAGCGTTTCGGTCACCATATGGTCCGCATCGGCAATCTCGCGCCCGCCCAGTTCGGCGATCGTCCGATGAAACGGCTTCTGTTCGAATCCCTCTTGTGAGAACTCGATGACCTCGCCGTCGTCCGCCGACACGAAACCCGCGGGGCCGAAGAGATTGGCCTGCCGCAACCGGCGGCGCGTCATGTCCTCGCCGTCGTCCTCGAACCCGAAGTGCGTCCATACGAAATCGAACGAGCCGTGACCGTTTGGCTGGATGTGGCGCGTGGACACCGAGTTGACCTGCTGCTGGATGACGACGCTCGGAAAGACGGTCATCATGACGGCCGTCGGCGTGCCCCACCACGCCTCCTTGACCACATCCAGAAAGCGATCGTCGTGCAGCGTCATCTGCTCCTTGAAGCTGGACACGCCGCTCGTCACGTCGCCCTTGCCGGCGGCGCCGCGCGTCGAGATCATCGCGGCATGGCGAAAGTGCTCGTCCATTTTCAGTTCGGATTTGTTGTCGGCGCGCCAGAGGCCGAAGGTCACGAACCACGTATGCAGCAAACCAGGGTGATAAGGATCCTTGATATTCTCCTGCATCAGCTTCCAGTTGCCCGGAATACGCTGGCGGCTGTAGCCGAGTATCGTCAGCTTGCGGCCGTCGAATACACGATCGAAATAACCCAGGATCGTGGACCCCAGGTAGTCTTCCAGTGACGGCATGTCATGATCGAACGACGCAAAGACGACGCCGTTTCGTGTGGCGACATTCAGTCTGGTCAGTCCGTGCTCTTTGGGATCGAAGTCCGCGGGCATGCCGCCATTCACCTTGCCGTCGAGCTTGACGCCCCGGCGAAACGGCACTCCGACGAGATTACCCTTCAGGTCGTAGTTCCACTGGTGATAAGGGCACGTGAAGTCTTTGCGATTGCCGAATTTTTCCCGGCAAAAGCGAACACCGCGGTGCGCGCAAACGTTCTCGACGACACTGATCTGCCCATCGTTCGTGCGTGCGACGATTACCGAACGCTCCCCAACCACCGTGCGTTTGAAATCGCCTGGGTTTGGAATTTCGGCTTCGAGGCCGACGTAACACCAATGGCTCGCGTAGAAAAAACGCTCGAGTTCGCGACGGTAGATATCGTCGTCGGTATAGGCCGAGAACGGAATCCTGCTCGAACCCTCGCCCTTCCACTCGGGCTTCCTGAATATGATCGGCGCCTCATTCATGCGTTGTCTCCTGATCTGGATTCATGGGACGTGGACTTCGTCACACGCCGCTTGCGTAAAAGGCATCGGCGTAGATCTGTGCGGCAAGCACGCCTTTCTGGCGCAACAGGATGGATGCAGCCTCGACCATCACCGGCGCGCCCGCCAGATAAGCCCGCCAGCCCTTCAGATTCGCCCAGTCCTCGCTGACGGCCTGGGTCACCACGCCGGTGCGGTATGGTCCTCCGTTGCCTGCCGACGCGACCACGACGTGTACGGTCAGGTTCGGCAGCCGCTCTTTCAGTTCGTCCAGCCAATCAATGCCATACACGTCAGGCGGCGAACGCACGCCGAAATAGACATGCACGGGATTGGTCATCCCTTGTTCGGCCATGCCTCTCAGAATCGAAAGAATCGGCGCGAGACCGGTACCGCCGGCGATACAGATCACCGGATCGGCCGTCTTGCGGCGCAGATAAGCCGTGCCGAGCGGGCCACTGACGCGCACCGCGTCGCCGAGCTTCATCTGCGTCGCGATATATGACGTCACGCGCCCGCCGGGCACGAGCCGGATGTGATATTCGACCTCGTCGGCGTTCGGCGTGACCGCCATCGAATACGGACGAATATGACGTGGCGTGAACTGCAGCGTCGCATACTGGCCCGGTGAAAATTCGAATGGTTTCGGCAACGCGACGCGAACGCGCTTGATATCGTGCGTCATGTCTTCGATGCCGACGATCGTCGTCTTCAGGATCTTCGCCGGATGCACCACGATCTCGTCCATCTCGGGCAGCTCGATCGCGCAATCCTCGATGAGCGTGGTTTGACAGGCCAGGATGGATTGGCCGGGCGATGCGGGTGAATTGAGCTCGGCTGCACCGCTCACGTGCACATTGCCCGATACCACGCGGCAACGGCACGTGCCGCAGCGGCCTGCCTGGCAACTGTATGAAATGGGTAACCGGTTCGCACGCAACACGTCCAGCAGATTCTCGCCGGCACGTACATCAAGCGTGCGCCGCAGTGGCAGAACTGATACTTCCATGGCACCCGTGCCTCCCGGCCAGTCGATTGATGCGCCCATGATGCCGCCGGCATCGCTATTGATAAATAGAAATACCTTGATACGTCACATCACTGACAGTGATAATGCTGTCGGGCAGAGACGGGGACGCGCATGGAACTCCAGGACATCGATCTGAATTTGCTGGTCGTATTCAACGAATTGCTGCGCCAACGCCGCGTCTCGGCCGTGGCGAATACGTTGGGCATCACGCAGCCGGCCATCAGTAATGCACTCAACCGGCTAAGAAAGCTGCTCGGGGATGAACTGTTCCTTAGAACATCGAAAGGCATGATACCCACGCCCTTCGCGCAAACGCTTGCCGAACCCATTGGCTATGCCCTTGGCGCGATATACAACTCGCTCAACGCAACGTCGCACTTCGAACCCGCGTCGAGCACGCGCGCATTTACCGTTGCGATGACGGATATCGGGGAAATCTACTTTCTTCCCGCAATCATGAAGAAACTCGCGCAGGTCGCGCCGGGCGTCACCGTCAGCACGGTACGCAATCAGGCGGACACGCTGCGCGAGGAAATGGAAAATAGTCACGTCGACCTTGCCATCGGTTTCCTGCCGGACCTCACCACGGGTTTTTTTCAACGCCGCCTGTTCAGGCAGCGCTATGTCTGCCTGTTCCGCAAGGGCCATCCACTCGCCAAAGCCGGCATCACGACGGCGGCATTCAGTAAGGCAGAGCATGTTTCGATCGTCGCCGAAGGCACCGGTCACGGCATGGTCGATACCGCGATCCAACGTGCGGGCGTCGCGCGTCACGTTCGTTTGCGGGTACCCCATTTCGTCGCGGTCGGACACATTCTCCAGACGACCGACCTTATCGCGGTCGTTCCACAAGCCTATGCGGAACGAACGCTGACACCCTTCGGACTCGATACCGCCCCTTGCCCGATCAAGATTCCCGATATCTCGATCAATATCCTCTGGCACGCGAGGAACCATCGCGAACCAGGCAATCAGTGGTTAAGGCAACTGGTGTTCGACACGTTCTCGCAGTAGGTGCCGCTCGCGCGACGGATTCCAAACGGATCTACCACAGCTTGCGCTGGGCGAGAGCGGGGATGTTTGCCGCGCTTACCGGCCTGCCGACGAGAAAGCCCTGCACGAGATCGCAGCCCGCTCTACAGGCCTGCGCCAGATCTGCCATCGACTCCACACCCTCTGCGGTCACCGTCATGCCGAGGCGCTTTCCGATCCGGGCGCAAAAATCCAATGCGGCACGGATCTCACCGGATCTCGCTGCATCGTGGACAAATGAGCGGTCGATCTTCAGCTCAGTGAACGGACCGTTCACAAGCATTTCCAATGAGTTGTATCCGATTCCGAAATCGTCAATGGCCATGCCAAAACCGGCCATGCGAATCTGGGCAGCACCGTAGAAGAAGGCTCCCATGTCGGCGACGGGCCCCGTCTCCGTGATCTCCAGTGTCACGCCTGCCGGTCGGCCGCCCGCGGACCGGACCGCATTGATGAGTTGCTCGACAGCATGCTCGTCTTCAATGACGGACGCAGGGACATTAACGGAAATGGCGATGTCGTGGCCGTGTTCCGCCCATTGCGCCTGCCCCTTGGCCGCATGATGGAGAATGCCGTATGTCAGTGCCCCGATCTGCCCCTGCTCGATCACCTGCGGTAGAAAGGTGGCTGGCGCGATCTCCCCGTGACGGTGGTCACGCACGCGTGCGAGTGCCTCGACACCAATCATCATATTCGTCACAACCGACATCTTCGGCTGGTACACCGCGTAAAACTGGCCCTCGCCCAATGCTTCTTTCACATTGATGGAAATCCGGTTCGCCGGTTCATCGTCCGGCGCAAGCACCTGCGTGTCGCGCAAGGCGGCGGTTAAAACGTCAATCAGCTCAAAATCCTTAAGCGGCTTTGGTACGCAGTCGTGGATATTCAGATTCACTTCCCGCGCGAATTTCTTTACCGCGCGTAGCAGCGCCGCATCGTCGCAGCCGACCACGAGTATTCGCGGACGCGAATGTTTGTTCCGAAGATGGCGCATCAGCCGCATACCATCCATTTCCGGCATTGCGAGATCCGTGATCAGAATATCGAAGTCATTGTCGTGGAGAAGTGAAAGCGCTTCCATTCCGTTTTGCGCTTCCCGAACTTCCGATACGCCAACCTGCTGTAGTTTGTACCTTATCAATTCGCGTTGCGTGCTCTCGTTCTCGACGACAAGCACACGCACGTCTTCAAGCTTCATTTTTGCTTCCTTTGACGTGCTGACGCGGCTTTGATTATCGCAGGCCCAACCCGCATGCGGTGCCCTTGAGTCCTCGCTGAACGTGGCGATTCCGGTCATATTCACTCTGATCAATTTGCGCTGCGTGCGATCGATCCGCACTCTGCTTCAGTGACGCCACGCGCTGATGATCGCGGTAGCGAATATCCTCCATTGGAAAAATCGGCTTCAGATCAAGCCCGTCTCGAAGGCATAGCGAATGAGTTCGGTGTTCGAAGTAAGGTGAAGCTTCCTCATCGCGGTATACTTTTGCGTTGATATTGTGCTGACCGCCCGGCCCAACTGATCTGCGATCTGCACCAGCGAATGCCCGGCCGCATAAAGTCTCAGGACATCGAGTTCCTTGCGTGTCAGCTGTTCACCTTTGTGCATCATGCCGCCGTCGGCTTGATCCAGCATTGCTTTCGCCACGGGTGAGCAAAACTGTCCGCTGCCTCGCTGAACAAAGATGCAGGCCTGTATCACCTCGCTAAGCTCGTCCTCCTTGCAAACCACGGCATTGACCGATTGCCTCAATGCTCGTCGCAGGATGCCTGGGTTCTTCTGGGCGGTGAACAGAACAATGCCGCAGGCAGGTGCACACTCCCGGATCCTGCGCAGCAGCACGAAGCCATCTATCGAAAGATCGTCCCGACTCATGCTGAAGTCGGTCACCACGATGTCCGTAGGCGTCTGCGCCAGTTTCTGCAGCAGATCCACGCCAGACAGACACTCGTGAACGACTGTAAGACCAGGAACCTGGGTCACCAATGAACTAACCGCCTGGATCGCTATGGGATGGTCATCTGCAATCGATACCGTTATCTTCTTCATATCCAAGAATCAATTCAACCTGCAAGAGAAGACCCGCGATCTATCGTAGTTGAACTACCTTATCGCGATTCCGCCAACATCAAAAATCCTGATTCCTCGTCGCACAATTCTCGCTAACGACTCGATCTCTCCTTGTTTACGGCCACTGTTACTCGATCCTTTAGTGCCCTCGTCCTCTTCCTCATTCTCGCTATCGTTCTGCGGGCACCCGGAGAAATCCCAATGAACCGGCTTTGATGCGAGCGCAGGCGAATCACGGCAGATCCTTCGTCAACGTCACCACGTACCCTTCATCGCCAATGACAGCAATGCTCAACTTACTCGTGGGCGCCAGGGCCGAGCGATCAGGATTGTTTGCCGCGCGTTCTTTTGCCAGGCGAAACTCCATGTCGCCGAACGGAGCGAGCATATCGCCGGGCGCGGAAAACAAACCGTCCTCCTGCACCACGCCAAGACGGTCGACTGTCGCGAAGTACGGAGTCGGATTCCGGCACCGGACAATCACGACATCAGATTGTCTGGACGGCCTGCAGTCCAGGTTTTCGATCCACTCCGCGGAACCGCGTACCAGCTGCTGTGGGCGGAAGAAAATTTTCTGCCTGATTCTCACCGATACGTCCAGCACATTGCTGCTTCGGTGATCGACCTGAGGCGGAATCATTTGCGCGTTGAACCAGAAGATCGACTCCCGATCGAGAGGAAGCGATTGCTGGGAATAGACGACACGCAACGCTCTGGCTTCATTCGGCTGTAACCGTATCAACGGCGGCAGGATAACGAACGGCGCGTCAATTGTCGCGGGATCGGCTGCAATATCGCCCGCGTCCACCCACGCCTGCACCATGACCGGATAGGTGTTCTCGTTGTAAACCTGTAGCGAGGCTTCGCGCGAGGCCGACGGGAATATGAGACGCGTGGCGCTGATGGTCAGGCCTGCTCCGGCCTGCGCGGCAACGCCTTGCGCCGTCAAACCGTCGAGCAGAAGCACCGCCGCACACAGCGCCGGCATGAAGGCGTTGCCGCGGGGTCCCGGCGCTTTGCGCAGATTCGAAAGAACTGTCACGTTTGCCGCCTCACATGCTCGGCTTGGACAGCGCAAGCCTGTCCGAAGACGCGGATTGCGATGCCACCGTACCGGCCTGCGCGTCTGCCGCCTTACAAACGACGCTGGCGCGAATCAGCGTCTTGCGCAAATCCTGGTCTGAAATGTCGTAGGACAGCAGACATCGCTTTGCAGTCTGCCCCAGCGCAATCGAGAGAACACCGCTCGTGCTTTTCACCCGCGCATAGAGACGGCTGCCCTGGCCCACCACACCGACCTCCTTGCCTTGCTCGTCCATCACCCTCACGCCGATCGGCAGCCGCCTGCCCCCCTCGAGTTTGACGTCGAACAGAACCGGATAGCCGGTACGGGTTCTGAACTGGATCTTTGGAATTGCACCGGCGTACGGTGCGACGCGCTTTTGCGTCTCCTCCAGTTCGACGTTGCCTTGCATGCCGACTGGGTCCAGCGTGACCGTGTTATACCGGTATGGCGCAAGTGCTGGAATGATCCCGTAGCCGGCACCGTTGAGCGCCACGCCCGCCGCGTTCGTCAATCTCGCGCCGGCTGCGCCATCCGCCTCCACAATGCCGAACGTGTCGCCAACGTATGGACCGAGCAGGAGTCCGCCACGATGGGCAACCAGTGAACCGCGTGCATACGCCGAAAAAGCCGATGAATCAGATCCGTACGTGTAGCCCAGCCCAAAGGCACCTATCGACGTATTGCGCCCCACGGTGGCACCTGCGCTGGTCGTGTGGTAACCCGTGTCGCGCGACGCATTCAGGCTGTACGAGTATTCGTCGTTCGTGCCGGCGGTTCCGATCAGGCTCGACTGAATGACACTGCCCTGATCGCTGTAGCGGCTCACGCCCGATGTCAAGGTGGCGCCGCGGCCGCCGATGTCCAGAGGAATCGAGAACGACAGCATCGCAACCGTTTGCGCACGGCCTGCGCCGTTTATCGTCGCATAGGACTGCCGCGAAAGATTGAGGTTATAACTCACCCGTCCCAGTGAATTCTGGTAGCCGATCTGAAACTGGGTGCCAGGACTGTAGTTGTCGTAATAGTCCTGTCGAACCGCGCTAGCGTAGAGAGAACCATAGCCCCCCAACTGCTGGCTCAGCAACAGATCGAAACGGTTTTTCTGCCGGAACGTGCTGGAGCGAATCTGATTGCCCGTATCGTCCAGATAGTACGGAACCGCTCCCTGCGCCAGCGTGTCGGCGAGCGACCGGTAGCCTGAGGTCGAATAGCGGTATCCCGCCAGTGTCACGTTCGTGCCTGTCGACGAGAGCACGGTATTGTACGAAGCCTTGACTTGCCAGCCTGTCGCCGGCAAACCGCCAACACGCACGTGCGAAAAATTGACGCCCGCACCGAGCGCACCCGCGCGTGTCGCCAGTACGCCACCCGCCGCCATCGACACATAGTCATTGCCGGCGAGCTGCGCACCGGCGTTGAGTGTCAATGCGTTGCTGACACCGCGTTCGTAAGTGGCCTCGCCGAACCACACGTCGTTCACTCCGGTATAAGACGCGTGCGTGCGCCCCAAGGTCGCTGCATAGCGCGACAAGCCCGGACGCAAAGACGCGCTGACCGCCGAAAACGGCACGACGAAGCTGCGCACGCTCCCGTCCGCCTCCGTCACCTCGACGGTGAGGTCACCGGAATTGAGCGAAGGATAGAGATCGTCGAGAACGAACTGGCCCGGTGGAACAGA
Organism: Paraburkholderia fungorum; assembly: GCF_003610895.1. Classification (GTDB taxonomy): domain Bacteria; phylum Pseudomonadota; class Gammaproteobacteria; order Burkholderiales; family Burkholderiaceae; genus Paraburkholderia; species Paraburkholderia fungorum_B. The sequence continues at coordinate 126,709 of NZ_MCAS01000003.1, read as the reverse complement.
GGTCTCGTACACGATGGCCGACGCCTGGCGGATAACAACCCGGGCGTTGCTGTACGCAACGCCGCGCACGACGGGTGCATAGCCTTGCCGGTTTGGCGACAACATCCGTTCGTCGCTGGATATGCTCGCGCCTCGAAAGCTGATCGCGTCAAAGAGTGTCCCGCTCGTCGAGGTCTCTCCAACAATCAACTGCGATCGCCATTCCGGGAGCACTCGCCGGGCAAACGTATTGCCGTAACTGAACTCCGTGCCCCCGCTGCGCGAATATCGCACGCTTGAAGAATTGCGCAGCTGCCAAAGCCCGACATTCAGGCCATTCTGCAAGTTGAAGTAGGTGGAATTGAGTGAATAGTTCGCGCCTCGATAAGAATTGCTGTAGTAGCTTCCCGAGTAGTTGACGAAACCTGTCGGTTCACCGCCATTCCAGGCCGATGGCGGAACATAACCCTGCGGGATCCTTCGCAGCGAAGCCTGCGCGATAGTCAGGTCCAAACGCATGCGGGACAAATCGAACGACTCGGTTGCGCCTTTGACCGCGGCTTCGATCGAGCTGCAGCTCTCGTCTGACCATGGCATGGAGATGGCATCCTCAAGCACGTTTGCATCGACAATCAGCTGTCTTGTCAGACAGGCCGAGACGCGCCCCTCCGAACGACGGAATACCAGCGGCGCGGTCCTCAGAAATGTGCCGTTCACGTAGATATCCACGTCGTATCGGCCCGGTGGAACATTTCCATCTCCTTCGAATACCGAAAGATCGAGATTCGCCGCGTTCGCGCCGCGTAGAAACGCGCCATTGAACGTAATCGGCGCACGCGCGTCGCCACCTTTGACAGCGTCGGCATTGTCGTCCTGTGCGGCGCCGAGCGCGTACGGTGTCTGCGTTGCAAACGCGGCAAACAGCAGGCAGGCGTGTGCGATAGCCGTATAAGGGTTCAGGGCATAGCCTCGACGCTCCCTCCCGTTTTTTCTCAAGCCAACAACCGACATACGAAGTCCCTTTCATGGCTGCCGCCGCTTCTGGCGGACGAGCCGATCCAACAGAGACCCATCGGACTGCTTGAGGTCTCTGATTAACCCGAGTTGTTTGTGATCACTACGGCCTTGAGCGTGACCGCCTGAATCCGCATCTATCGAAGCGTCTCGACGGGCCGGCGAACCGACCTGAGATTGCTCGAATCGTCGATGAGCGAGAATTCGATAGTGGGTGACGCAATCGTGGTCTTTTCACTCGCCACCCGCCATGTGATCGAAGAGAAAGGCGCCAGCGTCACCTCGCCGCCGAAGTCGATTGGTAACGCCTCAGCACCGGATCGAATTCGCGCGCTGTCCTGAAACGTTGCGTAGAACCCGGTTGGATTCTTCGCTGTAATCTGCCAACCTTTCCCCACGCGATTCAGGCGAAATTCAAGGTGATCCGGCAGGTCGCCCACCGCACCCTTGATGCCCGGAGGACGGTAAAGCAGCTTGACCTGATTGAGGAAAGAGATCGCAATCCGGGCTGTCCCTTCTTTCTGTTCCGCCCTGTCGTCGGGGGGGATCTGAAGAAAATTGAACCAGTAGAGCGACTCGCGATCCGTGGGCAGCTCCGCGTTCGGACTAAACATCACGCGCACAGACTGCTGCCCCTCGGCAGCAATCCGGAACAGCGGCGGCATCACGACAAACGGTGCGCCAGCTGCGTCTTCGGCAGGCGCTCCCTTGCCATCGTCGACCCACGTTTGAACCAGATGGGGCGCTTTGTCCTGATTGGCCAGCCTGACCGTCACAAAATTCTGTTCCGCCGGATAGATGACCCGCGTCCCATGCATCACGACCCCGGCTTCGGCACTTGTGCCGATCATGAGAAGAGACAGCAAGACAGCAGGCAAACGTACTCCGATGGAATACATGCGCCGAGAAAATAACATCTGGATACCTTAATTATTTCAATTGCGGATCTTCAATGACTGAAGACCATAAGCCCCCTGCAGGAGCCGTTGGGACACCTGCTTCATGTCCCAACGGTCAACCCGCCGTTACTGGGTACGCAAGGCGTAGACCGCGGTGGTCTTGATCGGGCCGACCTTGACGCCTGCCGTGTTCTTCACGTAGTAGTACGCCGCCATCGGAATGGTGGCTGCGCCGCTCGACACCGTCGCGTACGACACCGGAGTTGCTGCCCCGACGACCACCTGCTTGCCGCTACTCGCGCCGTCCATGACCTGGATCTGGACTGCGTCGGTGCCGTACGTGGTCGGATCAATCAGGTTGCCCGTCGTCGCGTCGTACGTGCTCGAGTTGAGCACCGCGCCAACCTTCGTGACGCCCACCGGGCAATTCAGCACCTGGATCGAGAAGGGCACGCTCAGCGCGCCGTACTGCCCCGCCGCCGCGCTCAGCTTGCTTTGTGCAACCTGATCCAGCGTGACGGTGTAGTTACCCCCCGTCACCGCGGGATCGCAAGTCGTGGCAACCACTTCGCCATTGAACGTGATCGTGCTGCTCTGGGCTTGAGCAAGCCCCGGCACTGCAACCAGACCCGATACTGCAACAACCACTGCGAGCTTCTTCAACATGATGCATCCTCAAACAAATCTGCTATTGATCATCTGACTACGCCAGATACCGGATTCGCCGATATCTCGCGCAGTCACTCCACGCGATCGCCCATGAACCCATGCGGCGAACTGCTCTTTCTCAATCGGGGCATCCGCATGGCGCGCACGCCTCGATTGCAATCCTTTCCCCTGCAACGCGCCCTGATGCTGCTCTAGGGCTGGTTGACCAGGACGTTGACGTTCGCCGAAACCTTGCCTGCGGTCACACCACTTGCCGATGTATTCGGGAGCATTTCCAGACGCGCTTCGAAGGGTTCCGTGTAGTCGGTATATCCAAACGTCGCCGCATGACTGGTGCCCGCCGGTCTGACCTGATACCAGCCCTGTGCCTGGGTCTGCGATCGAGCCGCATAGCAGTTCGAATTATTCTGCGCAGCCGAACTGCTCCCCTGACATCCGGAGTTCTGAATCCAGAACCGGCGACCGGTTTCCCCTTGACGGCGATAGACAATGCCGACCCCGGAAGCCGCCGCTGTCACCGCGTCCGATGTGAGATACCCGTAGTTGCTCGCAACAAGGTTTGCCTTGTTTTGCGGTTCGAATCCAATGCGCAGCGTGCCGACGGGTGAATTCCTGTCCGTACACTCGTAGGTGACGGCAAACGAAATCCAAGGCGCGGCACCGCCGGATATCGCCGATATCGGATGAGCGCCCAGATCGACCGTACGCGGAACATTGACCACCCCGCACGCCGGCCCGGCGGACGGTTGATAGTTGCCGAACTTGATGTAGCCATACGTCGCGTCGGTACTGCCGCCGCCGTAGTCGGTATGCGCGATGCCAATGCGGCCGATATAGCCGTCACTCACGCAACAGAAGTTGTTGTCGTCGTAAGGCGAACGGACCATGACGAGCCTGACACTGGGAAAGTGTTTCGCCTTGACGACATAGGGATAGGTGATGCGGTCGGCACGTGTGGAACGCTCATACCCACCTGACGACCGGAACACCACGGCCGTGTTCGAAGGCGCACCACTATCGTTAAACACCAGTTCCTTCTGCGATCCATCGGCCATCACGCCATACAATTTGTACCCGACGGTCGTGTGCATCGTGGCAGGCGCCAGTGCCGGATACACATACTGCGTGAAATAGTATTTGGTCGACCCAACGAGGAAGCTTCCGTACTGGTAGGTATCGTCCAGCCGCAACGCAGCCGAGACCGTCGCCGCGCTTGCCGTATCGGTGCATTTGGCGAGGACCGCCTCGGGGTTCCCCAGCAGATAGCCCATGGGATAGATCTGGTCGAACAACACCGTTCCCACGGGCATGAACTTCTGCGGATAGACCGACACGCTCGCCGGCCCAATCGGATAGTTCTGCGCTGGGTACCACAAACCATCCCCGGGCCCGTACCCCGACTCCGCACAAACGGCCCGCGCATTGGTGCTTCCAAATACAAATAGGGCAATCGCAAAAATAAGCTTGACAAAGCGGACTGGCGAATACCAGTAATTAGTCAAATCCATACCATGAAACCTTTAAAATTGACCGTGCTTGCCGCCGATCCTGTTTTCACCAGACTCTGTTTTTAAATTCTGAAGATATGAAAACATCGACATAAGCAGTTCTCAGAAACGAATAATACGGATTCGACTCCCGCCGGGAAATCGTAATTCGTCCATTTGCTGAAGAAGATGTTTTTAATGCTCTGATAGGTTGAGCAAAATTCGACTCAAAAATTTAAGTGCACAACTCCTGTCCGTATCGCACAAACCCGCTCCTGGCCGGTTTTTTCGTTAAATCATTCTCATTTATAAGCTACATTTTCCGCCCCGGCCAGAGAAGATATCTCGTGCAATTTATCCATTTACGATACGAAAATTTGTTAAAACAATTTAACAAATTCAATTGCCTCGACAATCCAGTCGAGTCAACTCATAGTGAGCAATAATTTATCTCTCAATTCAAGATGCATGGTGAACTGGCAAACCGCTGAATGCCCTTACTCAATAGAGATGGCATTCTGCCGTTATTAGCGATTCCACACGTTTAGGTTAATAGACGTTATTCCGGCGCGGTGCCACCCGGACGCCCCCGTCAACTCCCGGATCCGAGCTCATGACGCTTTCCCGAAAGGAGACCCGCGCGCACGCGGGATCACACTGAAATTGACGTAAAAGAACGTGCTATCAGGACTCGGTCTGCGAGGTCCTGTCGATCATACGGACCGACACATTCCCTTCGACTCCCAACATGAAGCGTTTCCGCGTCATCGAAGGCAGTTCGCCGAACGCTTCGCCATACGCCTTGGCGAACAGGCCCATGTGCGAGAAGCCCCAGCGTCTGGCAACCGCCGCGATGGAAACGTCATGCTGTGTCGCGAGCAGATCCTCCCGCACTTTTGCAAGGCGCACCCCTTTCAGATAGGCCATGGGGGACATCCCCTTGCTGTCTGCAAAGCCAGTCTGGAGCGATCGGATACTGGTGCTTGCCGCCTTTGCGATATCCTCGACAGAAATTGCTTCGCCGGCATGAGCATGAATGAAATCGACGGCACGGCTCACGTGGCGAGGCGACAGTCCTGGCGGTCGCCCGCTCAGTAAGCGCGAGTAGTTATTGGGGATCTGGAACAGTAACGCGGTTGTGAGCGCATCGCGCAGACAACGAATAGTCTGTCGCGCCCCGGGAATATCAGCCGTCTCGCTCGCAGCACAACGTCGTACCAGATCGGCGATGCCGCGCGCGATCGAAACGCCATGGGAATCCCCGGGAACACCTGCCTCGAACCTCGCGCGAGTCGGTATCGGGCAATCGAGCAACGAGACGAGCCGTTGATTGAATTCCGTGGTGCCGATGAGCAGCATCTCGCAGCTGCCTGGCTGCCAGCGCCAACGCCTGACTTCCGTGGGGTCCAGCATCAGACAACCGCGACTCAGGCACTCGAATTGCGCATGCTTCAGGTCGACTGCGAGTCCACCGCTGTCGACAATCGCAAGCAGATAGCCATCAAAGGGCTCGTGAAACGTGACCGTGCCGCCGCTTGTTGTCGTGAGCCGATGCGCAGCCATCCCTTCGGCAAAATTGGCCACAAGTCTGAAATCGAATTCACCTGCGGCGTTGGGTACGACAGCTACACTCCCGAAGATGGGTGAGAGCCGTTCAACAGCTTCTTCGGGGTCATTTGCCGCAATGACTTCAGTCCGGATACCCTTCATTGCGCCAGCCCCTCGTTGTTTCGGAGTCCGTTTCGAGACATGACGCTGACGGCATCTGATGGTGATTGAATCGCCTGCACTTGCGATGGAAACAGGAATGAACACGCCGGCACGTCCGCAGCGGGCGGGGTCAATGCAATTTTTCCGACAGGAGCCAGCATCTGTTCTTCCGCGATCGATGATTGAACTCAGCGACCAGCTGAGGCCGCTTCCGTGGACGAGCAGTTCAGGCGTCCGCGCTTGACAGCCCCCTCTTCATTCCGGGTACGCACGGCATTGAACGATATCGTCCAGGCAGGAACCGGACGCTTATCTGCGTGCTAACATCTGGCGCGTTTCCATCAGAGTTTCCCGGCGATGCAATTTTGTGACTCGTGCCAGCGGTTGGTCAGACAAGGAGGCACCGTCTCCCCGCCTTCAACGTTCGATCGCACGGGAAAGCCGCGAAAACTGCGGCCGATGCTTCGCAGCCCTATTCTCGTCAGCCGATTCCGTTGTCGCGTATGCGGAGCCAACTGGCTGCAGGAAGTCGATCTCCATGCACACGAGCAATCCGCCTGGCTCTGCCTTGCCAGCTCCGGCAGCATTCTCGAACCGGGCACTGGAAGCACGATTCCAGCGGACGGACAAGCTAGCTTGCTCACGGCGACTTTGCCGAACGGTGTCCAGCAAAATCACGCATCCCCCAGGCATGACGTGCACTCCAGCCCGATAACCGCCGAAGCTTCCAGAAAACTGGCTTGAACGTGGCAAGGCAGCGGACAAAACGCAGCCCCATGCCCGCCGTAAACGTTTTCATCCGGACGCGTTCAAAAAAAAGACGTCACGTTTCCGTGACGCCTTAAAGGTCCTAGCTACTTCGAGGGCCTACACTAGAACCTAAGAGCTCAAACTCGCCAACGCTAACCGGTCGCACACATAGGTCGGTATATGACGCCTACCGAGTGACGCCTACCGAGCGCTACTGCGAAGCTGATTCTCAAGTAAGAGCACCTGCCGCTCAATAGTAAAATCTTTAGAAATCGCGCAGAGGCCTGTTTTTTTTCTAGTTGGCACCGCGCGGAGGGAAACCGGCATCGTCGTGCCGCGCTTCTCCGGAGCGAACCGCAAAGTCAACGCCGGCCTCGTCGTCGTGTCCGGCAAGATCGCCGACAGGCGCAACCCCTCGATCGCCGCCCCATCCGCTCGTCCTTCGACCATGCCACGCGCTGCCGGTGCCGAAGTGTTGTGTGAGTCACTGCCGCGCGCACATCAGTTCGTTTCCCTGTTCTCTACTGCGATACAACTGACCCCATCGCCACAGCAATATCGCGCGCCACGGACGCGAGGGCGCGGCTGTATGCGTTGACTCGCGCATCGTAGCCAGGACCGCTCACGGCCTCGCGTACAACCGTGCGCCCGCCAACCGGTTCACCCCGCTGAGGCGCGCGCACCGACCAGATCACGGCCAGTGTCACCGTGCCGTTCGTCGATGAATCGAAGCTCTGCACGTCAACCGATACGCGGTAAACCTTGTCGTCCACACGTTGTGGATAGACGGATACGATCGACCCCGGGATAAGTTGCGTGAGATCTGCGGCCAGTACGCGTGGAATCTGGCTCTTCAACGGGTCGGCCCAGCGCGCGAATTCATCGATCGACACGCGGTTTTCGTCAACCGTGGATACGATTTGCGGGCGATCGATCAATTCCGGAACCGTCACCAGGCCAATCGCAATTGCCACCGGTTTGGCGGATTTGACAAGCGGCCGCAGTTCGACACCTTGCACAGGACTCAGCGTGTAGAACTGCGACGATGGCGACGTTGCGCACCCCGTAACAAGAGCAAGCACGACTAGTGCCGCGGAAAACGAACAGAATCGGCTCATGGCTTATCCTCGGTCTTGCCACGAATCAGCGCTTCCGGATGACGTTGGAGATAGTCGGCCAGCGTGCGAATCGAAACCGCGGCGCGTGACAGCTCACGCATGGTCTCCGTCGTGCTTTGCTGCAATGGCGAGTCGTTTTGCATCGTTCGATTCGCCGACGTAAGCGCCTCACGAGCAGCCGCCAGCGTCGCTTTTGCATCCGGTGCCAGGTCTGTATTGATGGTGTTCAGAAGCAAATCCGCATCGTTCAACGTCTTGCGCAGGTCTTTGCCGATTCCCTCAAACGGAATGGCATTCAGCTTGGCGACAAGACTGGCGATGGAGTCCTGCAGACCCTGCAGGTTGCCCGGCACCGTCGGCAATTCAGGCGTTGCATTGCTCCAGTTCACTTTCGCCTTTGGCGCCGAGGGGAAGAAATCGATCGCAATGTACAGTTGCCCCGTAAGAAGACTCGCAGTCCTCAACTGTGCCCGCATTCCTTTGGATATCAGATAGTCCGCGAACGCTTTTCGCTCGGACGCCGTGCTTCCAATGCTGCCTTGCCAGTTTCCGCGCGAGATCAGGCGTTCAGGAAAAATGCTGACCTCGACAGGGATATTGAATTCCTTACTGACCGGATCGAAGTTCGCTGAAATCGCCGATACCTCGCCAACAACGATACCCCGGAAGTCGACTGGCGCGCCGACGGTCAATCCGCGTACCGACTCATTGAAGTTCAGCACGTATTTGTCGACGACGGCATCGTGCATCTTCATGGCGTCGGCGCGATCACCGAAAAGCCGGAACTGTCGCTTCGCGTCTGCTTCGATCCTGTTCGTCGTATCTGGTGGGTTCTCGAACGCGAGGCCGCCAATCAGAATGGAGACCAGCGATTCGGTATTGACCTTCACGCCCGTCGTATCCAGAGTCACGTCAACACCGCTCGCTTGCCAGAAGCGGGTGTCGTTCGTGACGTACCGGTCGTACGGCGCGTTGATAAAAACCTGTACGCTCATTCCCGCACCATCAGGATCGAGTGCGTAGGAAACGATCTGGCCAACCTGAAGCCTGCGGAAAAATACGGGTGAGCCGATATCGAGTGAACCGATGCTGCCACTCCTGAGCACGAATGCCCGCCCGGGCGCCCCCGAAGCGAGAACCGGCGGCGACTCGAGACCGACAAAATCACGCCGGGCTTTTTTCGAGGTGCCGATATCCATGCCGATGTGAGAACCGGATATCAATGTGCTGATACCCGACACCGTGCCGCCTGCAATGCGCGGCCGAACCACCCAGAAGCGGGTATCGTCAACCAGCATGCTGGAAGCGTTGCGCGACATCTCGGCGCTGGCAAGCACGGTCTTGTGATCGTCGGAAAGGGTGAGACTTCTGATCACACCGATGTCGACATTCTTGAACTTGATCTTCGTCTTGCCGGCCTCGATACCCTCGCCTGTGGCAAAACTGATCGTAACCGTCGGGCCTTTTTGCATGATCGACTGCACCGCCAACCCGCCCGCTATCAGAACGGCGACAAGCGGCACGAGCCACACAAGCTGCATGCGCCACTTCGGGCGCTTCGCGGCAACCGCGGTTGGAAAGTGAGCCGTATCGTCGTTTCCGTTCTGTCCCGACACTTTATTCACCGTCCAGCTCCACTGCGTCCCATATGAGCCGCGGATCGAACGACAACGCCGCGAACATGGTCAGCACGACGACCGCGCCGAATGCGATGGCGCCGGGACCCGCATCGATCGTTGCAACCGAGCCGAATTGCACGAGCGCGACCAGGATGGTGATGACGTAGATATCGAGCATCGACCAGCGGCCGACAAACTCCACCCACCGGTAGATACGTGTCCGCTTGCGCGGCATATGGGATGAGCGCAACTGGGTGCTCCAGGCGAGGTAGGTGAGCGACAGAATTTTGAGCATGGGCACCACGATGCTGGCGATGAAGACGATTGTCGCCAGCCCCCACGATCCAGAGGTCCACAGAAACACCACACCGCTCAGAATCGTGTCGGATTGCGCGCTGAACAAGGTGCTGGTGACCATCACCGGCAGGAGAACGGCTGGAGCATAGAGAACCATCGCGGCCAGCAGAAATGCCCAGGTGCGGGCGAGGCTATTGGGCTTGCGCAGATGCAACACCGCGCCACAGCGCGGACAAATCCCGCCACGAAAATGACCGAGCGGTTTCGATATCAAACCGCAGTCGTGGCAAACGAATAGACCAGCGCGTGCGGCAGCCGCTGCGTTGACAGCCGCCTGCGGCGCATATGGTGCATACGGCGCGCAGTCGTCGCGAGGCGTGTCTGCCATACGCCCCCAAATGTCACGCGGATTGAACGAAACAGCCGCTGCCGCGAGCAGCACCATCACCGCGCCGAACGCCCAGATCGCGATGCCCGGAACGACGGTCGCGAAGTGCTGGAGTTTGACGAGCGCAACCAGCATGGCAAGCATGAGCACTTCGATCATTCCCCAGGGCGCGACATGTCTTAGCACACGCAGAACGATCTCGGGACGTCGAGGCAAACCGCCAATATGCAGCGGCAGAAGCAGGTAGATCACCGCCGCGATATTCAATGCCGGCATCAGAATCGTCGTGACCAGAACCAGACCCGCAATGGGCCACATACCGTCGGCGTACAGCGAAGCAAGCGCGCCGGACAGCGTGGTTTCGACGAACGCGCCATTGACCCAAAGTCCGATGATCGGAAAACAGTTGGCAATCACGAACAGGATTCCGGCCGCGAGGGTGAACGCCAGTGCGCGATCGCCGGTGGCCGGCAGGCTTCGGTAAAGGGCTGTGCCACATCGTCGACAGCGCGCAGTGCCGCGTTCAGGGAGTGGCGCCTTCCATTGCAGCAAGTCACATGCGTGACATGCGATCAATCGGGTTTCGTTCATCTTCGGCGTTTGCTTGCGGGCGCGTAACCTCGCACAACACGGCAGCGTGCTGGCCCTATTCGATCGGCGCGGCAAGGTTCAAACCCGCGCCGCGGAGAGACAGTTCAAGTGAGGCGCCAGCCTAACATCGCAATTTCATCATGTAAACCGTCCAGCCGGTTTGTTTCATGCGGAAACCACAAAACCTGATTAGAACCCGCAGCTCGTCGCAGCATTGCCGTCCTTTCATAAAAACAATCCGGATAGACGGTTTACAAACAATAACGACGATGCTACTGTTCGGCCTCATCGGTCCTGCCCTGAACAGGACCTCACCCGACACCTCGACCTGCCCTCCATGGAACCCAAAATGCTGAAGAAAAACCTCGTCCCGCTTCTTTTCACCGCCGCAGCGGTACTGACCTTGAGCGCGTGTGCGGGTGTGCAGCCGGTCGCCTATACGGGCATCGCTTCTTCGCCGCAGTTGACGCAGAACCGTGGCGACGACTCAGGGAAAGTGCCGTATAAATACACCGCCCCTGTCGTCTGGTCGCGCTACACGCAGGTCGTGCTGGATCCGGTCGCCGTCTATCAGGGCGGCGACAACCAGTTCGGCGACATGAAAAGCGAGGACCGCGCCGCCCTTGCCGATTACATGAAAAAGACGTTTTCGGAAAAACTGGCGACAAAGTTCAACGTGGCGCAGCAACCCGGCCCGAACACCCTGCGAGTCAAGCTGACACTCACGGGCGCCGAAAAGACCACGGCGCTCGTGGGACAGTTCATGCACTTCGACCTTGCGGGCAATCTCTATAACGGTGTGCAGTCGGTCCGTGGCGGCCAGGGTGCATTCAGCGGCTCGGTTTCGTACGCGGTGGAGGTCTTTGACGCAAGCAGTGGGCAACTGCTGAAGGCATACGTTTCGAAGCAGTATCCGAATGCATTGAACCTTCCGGCCGCGTTCGGTTCCTTGAGTGCGGCGAAGACCGGTCTCGACAAGGGAGCGGACGCGTTGGTCGCCCAACTTCATTAACGTTGGCGCAGTCGCGTTCCATCCGCGCTGGCGTCATGCGCTCGATAGCGCGCGTGCGGCGCTATCTGGATGCGAGTTGCGGGTGTGTTTGCCGGCTTGCGAGGCGCCTGTCCGACGTGGTCTGCGGAAGACTGTAGTTGCGGCTTCCATCGAGGGAAGTCAGGTCCCGCCAGGGGCAACAGCCCTGGCGGGACCTCGTGCCTGCTCAGGCGAATCAGGCGAATCAGGCGAGGTCGAAGCGGTCGAGATTCATGACCTTGCCCCAGGCCGCGACGAAGTCGCGGATGAATTTCTCCTGCCCGTCTTCGCTTGCATAGACTTCGCCCAGGGCCCGCAGTTGAGCATGCGAACCGAAGACCAGATCGACACGGCTGCCGGTCCACTTCACCTCGCCGGTCTTGCGATCGCGCCCTTCGAACACCTCATTGGCCGCCGAGACCGGCTTCCACTCCGTACCCATGTCGAGCAGGTTGCGGAAGAAGTCGTTGCTGAGCGTTTCCGGCCGATTGGTGAACACGCCGTGCTGATTCTGCCCGGCATGGACGTTCAGCGTGCGCAAGCCGCCGATCAGCGCAGTCATCTCTGGCGCGCTCAAGGTCAGCAATTGCGCCTTGTCGATCAACAAAGCCTCGGCCGGGACGCTGTATTTGCCTTTGAGATAGTTTCTGAAGCCATCGGCAACCGGTTCGAGAAACGCGACAGATTCCACGTCGGTCTGTTCCTGCGATGCATCCATGCGACCGGGCGAGAAAGGCACGCTCACCTTATGGCCTCCCGCCTCTGCCGCTTTCTCGACGCCGGCATTGCCTGCCAGCACGATCAGGTCGGCCAGCGAGACCTTCTTGCCGCCGGACTGTGCACCGTTGAATTCGGCCTGGATGCCTTCCAGGCTCTTCAACACCTTGGCCAGTTGCTCGGGCTGGTTGACCTGCCAGTCCTTCTGCGGCGCGAGGCGAATGCGCGCGCCGTTGGCGCCGCCGCGTTTGTCGGAACCACGGAAGGTGGATGCCGACGCCCAGGCTGTCGAGACCAGTTGCGAAACGGACAGCCCCGATGCGAGGATTTTCTGCTTGAGCGAGGCGATGTCCTGCGCATCGATCAGCGGGTGGTCGACCGCCGGAATCGGGTCCTGCCACAGCAGCTCTTCGGCCGGCACTTCCGGACCGAGGTAGCGGGCGCGCGGTCCCATGTCGCGGTGGGTCAGCTTGAACCACGCACGGGCGAAGGCGTCGGCGAGCTGGTCGGGGTTCGCGAGGAAGCGCCGCGAAATCTTCTCGTAGACGGGGTCGAAGCGCAGCGAGAGATCGGTGGTGAGCATCGTCGGCCGCTGCTTTTTCGTGGCATCGAATGCATGCGGAATCGTTTCGCCGCCATTCTTGGCGACCCACTGGTTCGCACCGGCGGGGCTCTTCGTCAGTTCCCATTCGTGGCCGAACAGGTTCTCGAAGAATCCGTTACCCCACTTGGTCGGCGTGCTGGTCCAGGTGACTTCCAGACCGCTCGTGATCGCGTCGCGCCCGCTGCCGCTGCCGTAGCTGCTCTTCCAGCCCAGCCCCTGGTTCTCAAGTCCGGCGGACTCGGGTTCCGGCCCCACGTTGCTGGCGGGACCCGCGCCGTGCGTCTTGCCGAAGGTGTGGCCGCCGGCGATCAGCGCGACCGTCTCCTCGTCGTTCATGGCCATGCGTCCGAAGGTTTCGCGGATGTCATGAGCCGCGGCGAGCGGGTCGGGATTGCCGTCCGGACCTTCCGGGTTCACATAGATCAGGCCCATTTGCACGGCGCCCAGCGGATTTTCCAGATTACGTCCGTGGTCGTCGCGGCTGGTTTCGCTGCCGTGCAGTTCTTCGTCGGCGACGATCACGCCTTCGTCGTCGTCCTTACCGGCTGCGCCCTTGCCATAACGGACGTCACCGCCCAGCCAGGTCTTTTCGTTGCCCCAGTAGACGTCGAGATCCGGCTCCCACGTGTCCTCGCGGCCACCCGCGAAGCCGAAGGTCTTGAAACCCATGGTTTCGAGCGCGACGTTGCCGGTGAGGATCAACAGGTCGGCCCAGGAAATTTTCTGGCCGTACTTCTGCTTGATCGGCCACAGCAGACGGCGAGCCTTGTCGAGGCTGACGTTGTCCGGCCAGCTATTGAGCGGCGCAAACCGCTGCTGGCCGCGCCCGGCGCCGCCGCGGCCGTCGCCGGTACGGTACGTGCCCGCGCTGTGCCAGGCCATGCGAATGAATAACGGACCGTAGTGGCCGAAGTCGGCCGGCCACCAGTCCTGCGAATTCGTCATCAGCGCCGCGAGGTCCTTCTTCACCGCAGCGAGATCAAGGCTCCTGAAAGCCTCGGCGTAGTTGAAGCTGTTGTCCAGCGGGTTGGACTTGCTGGAGTGCTGGCTGAGCAGATCTAGCCGCAGTTGCTTTGGCCACCAGTCACGATTCGTCGTGCCGCCACCGGCGGTATGGTTGAACGGGCACTTTGCTTCGTTTGACATGCGCTATCTCCTTGAGAGGACATACCCACTTGGTCTGCTACCGCATCCGGCTCCTTGGGGTGCACCGCCGAACCGCGCCGGCGGGCTGGCCGGAAGTCACATAGTGGGCGCTTTTTGTGTACCACTGTTGACTACCCGACGCGCATGCTTTTCGTCCGATGACGCGCGTCGCGGCGTGCATTGGGCGAGTTGGACTCGCGTCGGCAAACGACTGCAACTTGAAATATACGTGCGACCGACCGTCAATTGAATGCGATTCTCGCAATGCCGTTGATAGGTCTCGACTATAACGTGATTAGTCGTAAGCAAGCGCCCAGCGTGCCGCACGCAACCAGCATCGCTCGTCCGGCAGGTCGCCGGTGCGGTACAAGCGCGTCACGCGACGCCAGCCGCCCTTTTGAAAGGCGGCGCCGAGCGCCGCTTCCGACGCGTCATCGCGCCCTCCTTCACCTTCGCACGGATAGAGGGCGACCGTGGAGATCCAGGCGGCGAGGTAATGATCGCCCTGGCGTTCGATTCGAAATACCGCGCCGTAGTTGGAAAGCCAGGCGGCGGCGCCAGGAGACCAGATATTCTCGGTGGTGAGGGGAAGAATCAACCTGCCGCCGTCGGTCAGGCGATCGAGCCAGATGTCGGCAGGATGGGTCACGCCCGCGTTGACGTAGATGACGTCCGCGGGATCAAAGGACATCGAGAAGCCATCGCCCTCAAGCACCTGAACATTTCCCGCATGCGAGAAATTCGCGGCCGCGCGGCTGGCTAAGCCTGCATCGAATTCGATGGCCGTGACCCTGCCCGCGGGGCCGGCGAGATGGGCCATGATGGCGGTGTAATAACCGACACCCGCGCCGATATGAACGACGTGGTCGCCGGCTCGAATCCCGGCGCTGGCGAGAAGCGGCACATGGTAGGACGGCATGCCGTTGTTGAGGCCGCGCTCCGGAACGATGCCGATCAGAACATCGGCGTAGACACGGACGGGGTCGCCGTCAGGCGTGGAAAAGTAGCCGGCGGGGCACAAGATCGGCCACGGCCCCGGACCCAGATAGCGTTCGCGTTCGACAGCGGCGAAGGCCGCCTCGATGCCCGGATTTGCAATGCCCGCTGACGCCATGAGCCGCCGGGCATACGCCCGGCGGACTGCGGCAAGCTCCTGCTGACGATCCATTTACCGACCTGTGGATGTGACGTGGCGATTCACGCCATCCCATTCAGGTTAGCCGAAAGTAAAGGCATACGCTTGCACGCCCGGGTCCAGAAACTCGATCGAGAACGTGTGATCCGCAACATCGCCGGATTGCCGCACGAGCTGGTAAAGACGCTGCTCGGTGACGGTGCCGGTGCCGTCGGCCGCGACGTCCGTGCCATGCGCGCTGCCTGGCGCCGCGCCGTCCACGCTGACACGGAAACGCACCGGTTTGCCGTCCTTGTCCGGACCGAGCACCAGATGCAGATCGCGTGCGTGGAAGCGATAGACGATCCGTCCGGACGCGGCCGTGAGCGTTGCGTGTTCGGCGCCCACCTTCCAGGCGCCGGCCAGTCCCCAGTCGTTGACGTCGAGCTGCGACGGCACCGCGTAGGTGTGAACCTTGTCCGGCGTTGCGCCGCCGGGCGACGCGAAATTCTCGGCACGCTGGTAGCCGATATAGGTTTCCGGCGATTGCATATCGGCGCTGTCGGCCGCTGCCTGCACACCTTGCGCGCTGGTGCCGGCAATCCCGAGTGCGATCTTCGACACGTTCGCGTGGCCGGCCTCGATCAGCAGTTGCTGAATCACCTTTTCCGATTCCGCATAGTCGCCTTCGCCAAAATGGTGATAGCGAATCTGGCCTTTGCCGTCGACGAAATAATGCGCCGGCCAGTACTGGTTGTTCAGGGCGCGCCAGATCGCATAGTTGTTGTCGATCGCGACGGGATAATCGACGCCGAGATCGTGGACGGCCTTCTTCACATTGTCGATATTGCGCTCGAAGGCGAATTCCGGTGCATGCACGCCGATGACGACGAGCCCCTGGTCCTTGTACTTCTGCGCCCACGCTTTCACGTACGGCAGCGACCGCAGGCAGTTGATGCACGAGTAGGTCCAGAAATCGACCAGCACGACTTTGCCGCGCAGGTCCTGAACCGTCAGCGGCGGGGAATTCAGCCACTGGACTGCGCCGTTCAAGGTCGGCAACACGCCTTCCACGGGCAATGCGGCCGCGCCGCCAGGCGCACCTGGCGCACCCTGCGAGGTCTGCATCATCGCGCCGGTATCGCTTGCATCCGCGGCCGCATTGGCCGTTATCACGCCATTGCTGCCCGCTCCATTGGCCGACGCGTTGACCTTGCTACCGCCCGCAGCGGGATTGCCTGGCGTCGCACCGGGCGACAGCCTGTCGACCAGTTTCTGTTCGATGCCGCCCGTGGCGATGGTCGATACACGCGCCAGCACACCGGTGTCGAGCCCGAGTGAAATCGCCACCACGCCGAGCAACATCGCCGCGCCGATCCCGCGGCGGATCCATTCGCCCGCGCCCAGCGAGCGCTTCATCGCCGTAAACACCCGGCCGCCGATCAGCAGCGCCACCGCGAGCGAGGTCGCGGCGCCGGCCGCATAGGCCACCAGCAACAGCGTGGTGCCGACGCTTGCGCCGCGCAATGCCGCGCCGGTCAGCACGAGGCCGAGAATCGGACCGGCGCACGGCGCCCACAGCAAGCCGGTCGCGATGCCCAGCAGAAAGGACGAACCCACGCGAACCTGCTGGCCGTCGCCCTGCGCGAAATTCGACAGGCGATTACCGGCGCTCACGAGCGGGCGCATCAGATGATCGGCGAAACGCGGCAACAGCAGCGTCAGGCCGAACACGGCGAGCAAGGCGATGGCGAGCCAGCGGCCGTACTGGTTGGCCTGCGCGACCCACCCGCCGCCCACGGCGGCGAGGGTCGCGACGACGGCGAAGGTCAGTGCCATGCCGGCCAGCAAGGGCAGGCCGCTGCGCACGAAGGGCTGGTCGGCGCGCGCGAAGACGAACGGCAGCACCGGCAGGATGCACGGGCTGAGGATCGTCAGAGCGCCGCCAAGATAGGCGAGAACGATGAGTAACATGTCGATTCCGGGCGTGGTTGTCAGTCGGTCAGGGTGGGTACGCAATGACGTACGGTCAGGTACGGTCGGGTACGGTACGAATCAGCGGAAAGTGCCCACATCCTATGGCGCGGGGGATATCGAAGTCCTCACGAAAAGTTAAATTAAATGTGATAACTCGCCGGCCGGAAATTTTGCACAATGGCGCAACGGCCCGCTTTTTGCGGGCGCCCTTTCCTTCCACCGCATTCACCCCCGCTCTTATCCGCGGCCAAAACCCTCCATGGACCAAGCAAAGCGCATCCTGATCGTCGAAGACGACGTCGACATCGCCAACGTGCTGAGCCTTCATCTGCGCGATGAGCGTTACGAGGTCGTGCACAGCGCCGACGGCAACGAAGGGCTGCGCCTGCTGGAGCAAGGCGGATGGGACGCGCTGATCCTCGATCTGATGCTGCCCGGCGTCGACGGTCTGGAAATCTGCCGGCGCGCCCGCGCGATGACCCGCTATACGCCCATCATCATCACCAGCGCGCGTTCGAGCGAAGTACACCGGATTCTCGGCCTCGAACTCGGCGCCGACGACTATCTGGCCAAACCGTTCTCGGTGCTCGAACTGGTTGCACGCGTCAAGGCTTTGCTGCGGCGCGTCGAAGCCATGGCGAAAGATTCGCGTATCGACGCGGGCAGTCTGCAGCTCGCCGGGCTGACGATCGACCCGCTGACGCGCGAGGCGGCGGTCGAGGGCAAGGCCATTGAACTGACGCCGCGCGAATTCGACCTGCTGTACTTCTTCGCGCAGCATCCCGGCAAAGTGTTCTCGCGCATGGACCTGCTCAACGCCGTGTGGGGCTATCAGCACGAGGGCTACGAACACACCGTCAACACCCACATCAACCGGCTGCGCGCCAAGATCGAGGCCGATCCCGCCCAACCCGAGCGCATCCTGACCGTCTGGGGACGCGGCTACAAACTGGCCGTGCCCGGCACGCCGGCTGAAGGAACCGGGGCCGGGACCGGGCCCGCGCCGGCCGGCACCCTGAAGGACGCGCCGTGAATCTGACCCTGACCCAACGGCTCTCGCTCGTCTTCTCCGCGCTGCTGCTCGCATGCTGCGGTGCGTCAGCATGGCTGCAGATCCGTTCGAACGATCTGCACGAAAAAGAGGTCGTGCAGAGTCTGTCGAAAGATCTCGCCGACCATATTGCGCATCGCACCACGCTGATGGACGCCAACGGTTTGCGGCCTGACGCGGTGCGTCAACTGTTCGGCCAGTTGATGCGCGTGAATCCGAGCGTCGAGGTGTATCTGCTCGACAACCAGGGGCGCATCAAGGGCGACGACGCCCCCGCGGGTCACGTCAAGCGCGCACAGGTCAATCTCGCGCCGATCCGCCAGTTCATCGCCGGGGACGCATTGCCGATTCTCGGCGACGACCCGCGCAGCGCCGACGGCAAGAAAGTGTTTAGCGCCGCGCCACTGCAATTGAATGGACAAGCACCCTCCGGCTATATCTATGTGGTGCTGCTCGGCGAGGAACACGACGCGCTCGCCGCGCGCGTCGACGCTAATTCGGTGCTGCGCACCACGCTCTGGTCGATGGCGCTGGTCGCCTTGTTGGGATTGCTCGCGGGTTTGACGGCATTCGGCCTGATCACGCGGCCGCTACGCCGCCTCACCGACGCCATGCGCCGCTTCGATGCCGATGGCGAACCCGCCCAGCAGCCGGCGGTGCCGCGCTCGTCGCCTGCCGGGCGGCGCGACGAAATCGCCGTGCTGGAAGCCACCTTCGCGCAGATGGCCAATCGCATCGGCGACCAGTGGCGTGCGCTGACGCGGCAGGATCAGCAGCGGCGCGAGCTGATCGCCAATATTTCGCACGATCTGCGCACGCCGCTGACCTCGCTGCACGGCTACCTCGAGACGCTGTCGCTGAAAGCCGACACACTCGGCGAAACGGAGCGCAAACGCTATCTGGCGATCGCGCTTGCACAGAGCGTCAAGGTCGGACGGCTCGCCCAAGCGCTATTCGAGCTGGCGCGGCTCGAACACGGCAATGTGCAACTCGCGCTCGAGTCTTTCTCGCTGGTCGATCTGGTCCAGGATGTCTTCCAGAAGTTCGAGTTGCCGGCGGAGGCGCGGCATATCCAGTTGCGCGCCGATTTCCCGCCGCGCCTGCCGGCCGTCAACGCCGACCTGGGAATGATCGAGCGCGTGCTGACGAACCTGCTCGACAACGCGATTCGCCACACCCCCGCCGACGGATCGATCAACGTCGATCTCGCGCACAAGGACGGCAAGGTGTCGGTCACCGTCAGCGACACCGGGCCCGGCATTCCCGCGGCACAGCGCGAGGGCCTGTTCGAGCGTCCGTTGAATTCTGGCGGCGCGCATCGTGGCGGCGGACTCGGACTGCTGATCGTGCAGCGCATGCTGCAATTGCATCACAGCCAGATACGCCTGCTCGAGCACCCGGGTACGGGCTCGGCATTCTGTTTCGAGCTGCCGATCGCCGAGAAATTGACTGTCGCCGGTATCCTGCTCTGAGCGATCATCCGGCTGCTTGCCCGGATGCGCCGCGGTACGCCACGGTACGCCACGGTGGCAATGACAAGACGTGATCAGACCAGCAAGTCCTCATAGAACGACCCAAACGGCCGGGTCGGATGGGCAAGCTGGATTTCAAGAATCCACAGGCCGGCGTCCGGACACTCCGCGAAATCGCCCAGGTTTCCTGCTTTGTAGATCGCGTGCGGAAAGTCGCTGACACGGTGGCCTTTGATATCCAGATTCAGACGCCACCCGAGCGCCTCCGCACGCTGCGCGGCGAAGTCATACAGCGCCTTGCCGCCCGCGCGCGTCGAGCGCCAGTGGTGCTCCACTTCGTCGAACACCGTTTTCGCCGCATCGGCGCAAGCTTTCATCCCAGCATCATGGCCGACGACAAACGTCGCGCCCGCATCGCCTTCGTGCTGATCCCAAACCACACCCAGGTCGACGAAGAAAATATCGTCTTCCTTCAGACGCGGGTCGCCCTCCGATTGCTGCTTGAACGTTTTCAGCGTGTTCTCGCCGAAGCGCACCAGCACCGGATGCCAGATACGATCCATGCCCAATTCGTTCAGCACGGTCTTGCATTCGGCCGCCGCCTCAGACTCGAGCATGCCCGGTTCGACCTTCTGCGCGAGCCGGTTCACCACTTCCCACGTTCGGCCTTGAGCATATTTCATCGACTCGAGCACGTACCTGCTTCCGACCGCCTGTTTCGCCGCTGCTTCCATGGTTCCTCTCCGGTTATATCCGTTCGAATATAACGGAAAGTGACCAAAGCCGCCGCCATGTGCGTATCGATGTGTAAACCAGGCTTTCTACAATAAACATACCGGTATGTGGGGCGCCAGATTGCCTGAAGAATCTCCCCCGCCGGTGATGGTCGACCGGAGGCTGCGCGCCCGTTGCGCGCAAGGATTCCACATGAAAACTGAACGTCTGGAAGCGAATGAAGACCCGCAGGAAACGACGGGCAGCAAGGTGTGCGTCGCGCTTGCGGCGATCGGCACTCTGGCCGCGGTTTTCGGCATCGCCATTTGCGTATTTGGTCTTGTCGAGTTCAATCAGACGAAGGTCCTCATCGGCGCGGGCGTCATCGTTGTGTCGACGATCTCCTACATTCTGATGCTGACGGGCGCCAAGTGACGATCGACGTGTGCCCTGCTCCCGCAACTTGCTCCAGAGCCGCTGCGAACGCGGCCATCGGGAAGTGTGCCGTGCTCCCCTGAGCCACGGGTATGTGTCATAAAGGCGACAATTTCCTTTGAAACTGTTTACGGATAGATGACGGCTCGATATATTCCGTCAAACACAACGGGACAGACGTTTCGCTTCACTCAAAGACGCCACACGCCAGATAGATACGCCGACGCTCCGGCGCCTCCGTCACCCGCTGGCGACAACCTCGTACAACGTGGTTTTCGCTGCGCACCCGTTTGATCGCACCCTCCCGACATTGATCTCACTCCTGCGCGGCCTCGCGCGGCTTTGTCGTGGGCGTCCGGTCCGCATCGCTTGCCAACCCGGGTCCACGCCGTGCTCTCGAATACACGCGGCATGGACACCTTAAAAAGAAGAAGGAAAAAATGAAGAAGACTATCCTCGCCACCGCCGTGCTCGGAAGCATCTCGCTCAACGCTCATGCACAAAGCAGCGTCACGCTGTATGGCCTGATCGACGCCGGTATCAGCTACGTGAACAACGCGAAGACCGCCACCGGTCACGACAGCCTCGTCAAGTACGACGACGGCGTGGCATCGGGCAGCCGTTGGGGTCTGCGCGGCACCGAAGACCTCGGTGGCGGCCTGAAGGCGCTGTTCGTGCTGGAAAACGGCTTTAACAGCGGCACGGGTGCCGCTGGCCAGGGCAATTCGATGTTCGGCCGTCAGGCATTCGTCGGTCTGTCGCAAAACGGCGTCGGCTCGCTGACGTTCGGTCGCCAGTACTCGTTTTCGACGGACTATCTGGGCGGCAACTACTCGACCGGTGGTCAAACCGTCGCGGGTAACTACGCTTACCACATCAACGACGTCGACCAGCTGACCTCGAGCCGCATCAACAATGCAATCAAGTTCAGCAGCGCGAACTTCTCGGGCTTCACGTTCGGCGCGTTGTACGGCTTCTCGAACCAGGCTGGCGCATTCGCCGGCGCACCGGCAAGCGGCACGGCCGCAGCACCGGTCGCAGGTTCGTCGCGCGCATACAGCTTCGGCGTGAACTACGCAAACGGCCCGTTCGGCGTGGGCGCTGCCTACACCGACATCCGTTACCCGAGCCAGGCTACGACGACGCAATCCTCGACGTCCATGGCCAATGTGACGACGGGCAATATCCGCGATCTGCGCACGTTCGGCATCGGCGGCCGTTACTCGATCGCCGCTGCAACCCTGTGGGCGTTGTACACGAACACGCGCTTCGCGCCGATCACAGGCGCTTCGACCACGTTCGCCGCGTACGAAGCAGGCGCGAAATACGCCTTCACGCCGGCGCTGACGGCAGGTGCGGGCTACACGTACATGCACCTGAGCGGCGCCAAAGCGGGCCATTGGAACCAGGGCGATCTGAGCGTCGACTACGCGCTGAGCAAGCGCACGGACGTGTACGCACTGGGTATCTACCAGGTCGCTGCAGGCCACAACGGCACGCAGGACGTGCAGGCACAGATCGGCTCCAGCGCGAGCTTCTTCGGACCGTCCGGTTCGGGCGCGGACAGCCAGCTGGCATTCCGTGTCGGCGTGCGCCACCGTTTCTGATGCAAGTGTGCGTGCGATAGCGATTAACGCTCGCACTTAAGCAATACGCCGATCCGTCGACACCCTGAAGCAAATCACGCCGAACGGGTGTCGGCGGCAATCGGTTGCCGCCTTTCTATCGCGGCAAAGACTCGACGCCCAGGTCGAGCGCGGCCTTGCGGACCGCCGCGGCAATCTCGTCGCTGAGCGCCGGATCCTTGACGGCTCGCGCGAGTGTCACTCCCCCCACCAGCAGCGCCAGCAGCGCGGTCGCTTCCTCGCGCCGGGCCGCCGGCTTGCCTTCGAGCCCTGCCGCCACGGCTTCGATAATCGAAGCCAACTCCGTCTCATAGGCCTGCCGGGTTTCGTCATCGGCACGAGCCACTTCGCTCGAGAGACTCTGCAAGGCGCAACTCTCGGCAATATCGCAGGTGCGGCGCTCTCCCAGGTAGAAGTCGATAAACCACGCGCGCCAGTTGCTTCCCATCTGTTCGCGGGCCTGCCCGACGCCTCGTCGCAGGTCATCGAGACCCACGACCACCGCCTCGCGAAAAGCCGCCGCTTTCGATTTGAAATGGGCGTAAAACGCGCCCGACGTCACGGCGGCGTCCTTCGCCAGGCCGTCCACGCCCGAACCGCCAAACCCGCGGCTACGAAATCCCCGGCCCGCGCTCGCGAGAATCCTTGCCCTGCCTTCTTCCTTCTTGCCAGCCCGATGTGCCATTGCGCACGTCTCCAGATAACGATCGCTATTTAGTTCTTGACGACATCACGATCGTTATGAAATTATCGCGACATCACGATCGTTATATCGCGGCCGTGATGCAGGCGCAACAACTCTGATTCGACTAACCCGTTTGATCCAGGAGTGACAGCAATGCCTATTTCAGTCCACATCACACAAGGTCTTCTCACCCCGCAGGGAGAACGTGAAGTGTTGCCGCTCGTCACCGATGCGCTACTCAGCGCGCACGGCTTGACCGGCAACAGTTTCATGACCCCGAACGTCATTGGTCATCTGATCGTCAGCCCGGAATCGCAGAGCTATGCCGGCGGCAAGCCTCAATCGCTGGCCGTGGTGGAAGTGAAGGTTCCGGCGGCCACCTTCCCGAACACGGAAGTCAAGCAGGCCTTCGTCAGTGCGGCCACGGACATCATCGACCGGCTCAGCGCAGGCTCTCATCCGCGTGAGCGAACCTTCGTCAATGTGACGTATGCGGTTGAGGGTGCATGGGGTATCGGCGGCAAAGCGTATACCGACGCCGAACTGGGTGAGGCCATACAACGCGGCGCCAGCTGACGGGCCGCTCAGGTACGACGGGAGACACGCCGGGCGTAGTGACGAGACAGGCGTCAAACGACCGGCACTTCACGATTGCCTGCGAACAAGCCTTCGATTGCCGCGCCTGATGCGATCTGGGTAAAGCGGTCGAAGGCTTGCGCTACGGCACAACTCGATCCCGGCGATCACAACGTCAGTGCTTTCATTGCGTTGTTTCGCCGAAGCTTCGGTACGCCGCCAGGGAGCTCGCCAGGCGCCCGCCGGGGGCCATTTCGCCGCGACCGTCGAACCTGATGGCAACGCGCTCCCAGCGTCGCCATGGAACGGCGCAATCACGAGCGCCCTGCTTTTTTCTGCACGACATGTTTGCCAGCCAATAGCCACGCAGCCCACATCCCCAAGAGAATGGGATGTGCCTGCCATATAGGGAGGCATGCGAGGTTGCCGCAAGCAGCCATTCCTGCATAAAGGAAAATCGTATGTTGATGCGTGAAGCAATCCCTACCGCCCTGACCCGAGGCTCCGCTCTTCTTTCGGAAGACCCGATCAGCCCGTCCTCGCTCAAGACCTTCCATCATTCGTTCGACATCTATCTGAAGGACTCGAACGCGTTCATGAATACCTATTTCTCGCGCTACTTCGAGTGGCAAGGTGTATGCCGCGAGCGGTGGTTTCATGAGTGCATACACAACGATCTGCTGGGCTCGGACGGCATGTTCGTGACCAAACGCGCGCACCAGGAGTATGTCCACGAAACCTTCCCTTTCCAGCGCGTGGATTGCTATCTGAACACGGTGCAGGTCAAGCAGTGCTCGGCCTACCTGCTGTTCCGCTTTTGCGTGGATGGCCGCGAGGTTTCGCAGGGCTATCAGCAGATCCTGTATGCCGGACGAGACCGGAAGATCAGGCGCTTCCCGCAAGGAATCGTTGAACGGGTCAAGGAATATGAACTGCCATGGACAGCGCTAGCCGCCTGATCACAACGACCGACTTCTCGCCGTTAAGTTTTTCCGCCGGGTTTTGTCGTGGGGGGTCACCGCTATCTTTCACCGCCAGCTTCCACGCCTGACCTTCACCCTTAACTTACAACCTTAGACTTTCACTTTTTGCCGCCGGCGCAAAGAACGCGCTGGCGGTTTGATCAGGGCGCGGTCCGCCGGCGAACCCGGCACCGGCAGGCGCACGGTAAAAGTAGTGTGCGCGCCGCGCGTCGAACTACATTCGATACTGCCGCCCAGAAGCTCCGCCGCGCGACGGCAGAATGCGAGTCCCATGCCCGCGCCGCTTCCGTGCCGCTTGGTCGAGAAGAAGGCGTCGAAAATATGCGGCAGCACGTCGGGCGCGATGCCCGGCCCGGTGTCGCGGAACCGCAGTACGCAGAAGCCTTGCTCGTGAAACGCACTGATCGCGATCTCGCCCTCGCCGCTCACGTGAATGGCGTGCAACGCGTTCTTCAACAGATTGAACAGGACAAAAACCGCCAGCGTGTCCGAACCCGAAAAGCACAACGCCGCGTCGATCGGCGCTACCGTGACGCGTGCGCGCTCGTCACCACGGAAGGGATAACGCTCGAGTGCCGATGCCACACATAGCTGCATGGAATGAGGGGTAAAGCGAGTGCGGTCCAGACGATCCAGCGTGAACGATGCGAGGGCCATTTCGACCATCGCGCTCGTGCCTGACACTTCCCTTCTGATCGCCGTGGCGAGCTGGCTGACGCGTTCGGTTTGCCCGGCGTGCACTTCCTGATCGTCGTAAAGCCCGTGTGTGACGGCCAGCCGGTAGCCTTTGAACACGTGCGACCACACGCTGGCGATTTCGTCGGCGTGCATGGCGATCGTCGCGAGCGGCGTGGCGATTTCGTGTGCGATTGTCGCTGCGATCGCATAGGGGTGAATCAGGTGATAGCGAACGATCGTGATCGCGAGAAGCCCCAGGCTGAGCGCGATAAACAGCACCCCTGGGGGATAGAACGTATAGCCGTAGTTGACCGCATAGTCGACTGCCGCGAGCGAATAGACGCAAAGGCTCGCGAGGCACAGATCGAGACGTCTGCGCGCTTCGGCGCCGGCCTGCTTGCGGGCGGCGAGCAGAAGCTGTCCGCTGCGGCCGGCAAGCAGCACGGTCTGCAGTACGTGCAAGGGATGCAACGGCCCGGCGCTCGGATAGTAGCCAAAGAAGTAGTGCCGGTAGCCGGCGACGACCTCGTCGCCGGGCAAGAGCACGGCGAAAACCAGACACAAACCGTAAGACGCGAGCAATATCGGCTGCTCACGGCGCCTCGCCGCCACCTCCGTGACGAAGTGATAGAACGTGGTTGGCAGGAAGAGAATGAACAGATAACCGACCCGCACCAGCACGCTCGCAATGTGGGGATCGTGCGTCTGGAACAGCAAGGTCCATGTGCCCTGCCACGCAAAGGTCGCCGCGCACATCAACAGGAATGGCGCGGACAGACGGGTCACCCCCTGGGTGATCAGTACGTAAAGGCCGAACACCACGAACAGCGCAGACACAAAGGCGGTCGGAATGGCGTACATGTGGCTCGATGTGTCTCGGAACGTGGGTCTATTACGGCATTTTCACAACAGCGTGGGCGTACAGGCTAATCCCTCGTCGATGGGCCTGCTAGTTCCTGCTACTGCGCCACTGTGAAAATGTCAGTGTATTCAGACCTACGTCGGTCGAATCTATTCTGGTCCAGCCATAAAACGCGTCGTCCCAACCCGGGATTGTTTGCGGCTTGACAGTCCTGAAATCCACGCCGGGACGAAACGCCAGGTGTGGCCAGAAAACCGGCATGGCCTCGCGTACCGCCATCTGCTTCAACAGATCCGCCGGCCCGTTCTCATCCGCCACGATCTCGGCCTGCGTGATCCAGTCGTTCTCTGCCCATGCGAGGAAAACGCTCGGGTTGCCCGCACGATCGAACATCAGGATCGAATTCTGCTCCGGACGCCAGTAGTATTCGACGATGCCTTCAGCGGCAACCACCGTATCGATCGCCTTTCTGGTTCGCGGGTCGCAATAGGTCATGCCGTTATCGCCCAGGCCCAACCAGCCCGCCTCTGAACAATGCCTGTTTCTGGCGTCTTTCAGAAAATGAACCAGGCGGTTGGCCGAATCGGCATCCGTCTTTCTCAGGTACAGATCGACGATGCCGGCGTTGAAAGCCTTTACCGCGACGGTCTCGTCCGCGACGCCGGTCAGCAGTACTTTCGCACAGCGTAAATTGGATATGGACGAAAGGAATTCGACACCGCTCAGTCCGGGCATGTCGTAATCGACCACAACCGCGGCCACCTCTGCAAAGCGTGAATCCCGGGCCAATACGTCTCGATCCGCCGAGCTTTCGACAAACCGCTCGAGACCTGTCTCCGTCAGACCGGCTGACGATGGTGCGAACGCCAGCGAATTCTCGCGCGCATTATTGCGGATGAAAGCGAGTGCGGTTTGAGCCCGCGTGAAAAACAGATTGGTGGAAATATCCGGAAAGAATCGGCGCAATGCATCGAGGTAGCTGTCGCTGTCGTCCACGAAAACGACAGATGCCGGATAGGAAACAGGGGGTCGAATAAAATTGTTCATGTTTTTTACGTGGAATATGTGGCGCGCCTCGCACCGGCTTACACGCCGGTTTCTCTCACATTGGCTCCCGGGCCGATTCCCGCTGAACCGTATAGTACAAGGGTCTTCGCATGAACAGTGCAAACTTGCGCGGCCTTTCTGCCATAGTATGCGAATGGAATAATTTGATTTCGCTCGAATCGGATCCAGTCGATTATTCTGCCGCAGTCGCGCAGAAGTTGCAGATGCCCGATTCGGGGATGGCCTTCGCTGTGCCCTTCACCACTCTTGCAACAGCACTAACGGCAAGCCGTGACGCCGTCCACTGTCGTGCAGTGACGTATCGACCAATGGCTTTCACCCGTAAGCGCCGGGATCCCCGAGCTGCCGCCAATGCCGGGCGCACGAGGCTGAGGCCTGAAATGAAGGTCGATTCTCGAGAAATCGTGCTTCGCCGGTGCCGCGGGTAACGGTGAGACAGCCGCTATCGCACGTTGCACGGCAGTGTCCCAGGACTGATTGCCGCTGGGGCGCAACGGCGCAATCGAATTGACCGAACCGTCCGCGTTGAGCCGGATAGAAATAACTGCCTCCGGGTTGTCGGCAACGCTGCCTGATTCGACCAGCAGATTGCTGGCCAAAGCACAGCCCACATAGCGGCGCCATTGCAATCCGGTTAGCTGATCGCGCGCAGGGGCCGGCTCGCCGCTGTCTGCCGCGCGCGCGAGGCAGCGACTGGATACATCCGCAGCCGATGGCAGCGTGGGCGCGTTCTCGCCTTCGGGACTGGTCGTCGTGCATGCCGCCAATAGACATAGCGGACACAGCACGAATGAGACAAGGGCAAGCAGCCAGCGATTGTTGTTATTCATCTGTGATTCCACTTGGCAGTCATTCAGGGCGCCGGCTCGCGATCCCCGGAATCCGCGCGCCGGCCCCGAAGCTTACACCTGACCGCCCTCCTGCTCCCTGAGGCGCTTGCGGTGAGCCGCAACCTTCGCGCGGTTGCCGCAGATCGCCATGCTGCACCAGCGGCGCGCGTGACCACGCGTGTGATCCGCAAACATCAACGTGCACTTCGGCCCTTCGCACGCTTTCACGTAGGTGAAATCCTCCTCGCATACCAGCCTCGCCAACACCTCGGCGACCGGCATCAATAGCGACTCGGGCGCTTGCCAGCGCCGGTTCGCGCGCAGTTCGAAACTCGTCACGCCGCCCGATGCGTTCGCCACGATTTCGCCGTGCTGCTGGTCCTGCGCGAGCAGTTGATTCAAGGGTGCGAGCTCACGCAAGTCTTTGGCGAGCAGAGGCCGCCCCTTCCTCTTCCTGACGAAAACCCTGAACCATTCGCGCAGTTCACGCGCGCGCGCCGCAATCTCGTCGAGTTCGGCCGCCGTCGACTGGACCCGCATCGCCTCGAGCACCGTGCGGGGCACGAGCGCCGCCTGGTCCAGCCAGGCAAGCAAGCCCTCCCCGTCACCGATCCAGTCGACTGGCTCGTCCACGGGCGTGGCAATCGAATTCAGGAAATCGAGGCCGGGTGCGTCGGCCACCAGTATCGCGGGCATCTGACGGTAGTCCATTTCTCGTGACGAATATGAAGTAACGATAATGACATAGTAACCACTAAAAACGCACTTGACAAGTTACACGACTCGTTTGTAACCTGTAAATACGAATTTATCAGGTTACAAAGAAGACAACGCATCGCGATACATCTGAATCGCAAGCGGCGTCCAGGTCCGTCAAAGGAGCGAGAAATGTCGATCGGCAATGTGAGCGTGGTGCTGGTGCACGGCGCGTGGGCAGACGGTTCGAGTTGGAGCAAGGTGATCGAACGTCTGAAGGCAAATGGCATTCGGGCAGTCGCTGCGCCCTTGCCGCTCAGCGCGCTGCATGACGACGTGGCCGCGCTCGATAGAACACTGGAACGCATCGACGGTCCGGTCGTTGTCGTGGGGCATGCCTACGCGGGCGCAGTAATCGGCGCGACGCGCGCCGACAACGTCAAGGCGCTGGTCTACGTCGCCGCTCTTGCGCCTGCCGAAGGCGAAACGGTGAGCGACGTGTTCTATCGCGGGGAAGCGCACCCGCTCGCGCCCAGGCTGGCGCCGGATCGGCATGGCCAGATATGGCTGCCCGAAGAAGCCTTTGCGGCGGCGTTCGCACAGCACGCGAGCGCACAGGAGTTGACCGTGCTCGGCGCGGTTCAACGGCCCATTTCGGCTGCATGCATTGGCGAAGTGCTTGGGCGCCCACTCTGGAAGAACCGGCCAAGCTGGTTCCTGATCGCCGGGCAGGACCGGATGATCAATCCTGACACGCAACGTTTCATGGCACAGCGCATGAACGCGCACGTGCATTCATACGAGGTCGATCACACACCGCTAGTCACAGCGCCTGACCTCGTCACCGATGTCATTGTCGAAGCGGTCCGTGCTGTCTCGACTTCATCTTCGACTAGTTAGCAATACGAAAAACCTGTCACACCAATCGGCACTCGCCGCCTGCCATTCCCTATCAGGAGTCAACTCATGTCCGCCATTGCCTATCGTTTTTCCGACGTCGACGGCGTCAAGGTGTTCTATCGCGAAGCGGGTCGTCCGAACGCACCGAAACTGCTGCTTCTCCACGGCTTTCCGAGTTCGAGCCACATGTTTCGAGACCTGATCCCCCTGCTTGCCGAGCGTTTTCATATCGTCGCACCCGATCTGCCGGGCTTTGGTCAGTCAGACATGCCGGAGCGCAGCGCTTTTGCGTACACCTTCGACAACATCGCCAACGTTATCGAACGCTTCACCGAACAGATCGGCTTCGATCGCTTTGCCATGTACGTATTCGACTACGGCGCGCCGACCGGGTTTCGGCTTGCACTCAGGCATCCTGAGCGGATCGCCGCAATCATCTCGCAGAACGGCAACGCGTACGAAGAAGGTTTGAGCGACGGCTGGAATCCGATCCGCGCGTACTGGCAGGATCCTTCACACGCCAATCGCGAGGCGCTTCGCGCCATGCTGACTCATGAGGCGACCGTGTGGCAGTACACGCATGGCGTACAGGACACGACTTCCGTGTCGCCAGACGGCTACTCACTCGACGAGTTCTATCTGAATCGGCCGGGTGCCGACGAGATCCAGCTCGATCTGTTCGGAGACTATCGGAACAATGTCGCTTTGTACCCGGCATTCCAGCAGTATTTCCGCAGTCACCGGCCGCCATTCCTTGCCGTGTGGGGCAAGAACGATCCGTTTTTCCTGCCACCCGGCGCCGAGGCATTCAAACGCGATATACCGGATGCCGAGGTGCGTTTCTTCGACACCGGCCACTTCGCGCTGGAGACTCACGCGGCCGAGATCGCCGCGGCGATATCCGGATTTCTTGTCCGCTGACCGGCAAACGCGGCATGGCGGCGGTTCGTTGAATCGCCGCTCGAGCGGCCAATCCACGTGTTAATTCACGCGTAAATCCACGTGTTAAAGGAGAAAGGAAATGTCCAGCAGGGTAGCTATCGTGACCGGCGCGAGCCAGGGTATCGGCCGTTCGACCGCCATCAGGTTAGCGCGGGATTTTGCGTCGGTCGTGCTGGTAGCGCGCAATCGCGAGAACCTCGCGCAGACCGCGAACGACGTCAAGCAGGCCGGCGCCGAACCGCTCGCCATCGACCTCGATCTGTCCGAACCGGAGGCCGCACAGCAGGTCGTCGATCAGGCGCTGGCGGCATTCGGGCAGATCGACGCGTTGCTCAACATCGCGGGCGCGGTGCCGCAGATCGAT
The DNA here is from genome assembly GCF_003610895.1 of Paraburkholderia fungorum. Lineage (GTDB taxonomy): Bacteria > Pseudomonadota > Gammaproteobacteria > Burkholderiales > Burkholderiaceae > Paraburkholderia > Paraburkholderia fungorum_B. Next base: position 95,719 of record NZ_MCAS01000003.1, on the reverse strand, counting down.
GTCTTCGACATGACCGACGATCAATGGGACCGTGGCCTCGCGCTCAAGCTGCATGGCGCGCGGCGCCTGACGATCGCGGCATGGCCATCGCTGAAGAAAACCGCGGGATCGGTGGTGCTGATGTCGGGTAACTCGGCCTTGTTTCCCAAGGCACCGTACGCAGCCGTTGGCACGATCAACGCAGCGATCGTGGCGCTGGCGAAAGCCTTCTCGGACCGGGGGATTGCCGACGGCGTACAGGTCAACAGCGTGCTGCCCGGCCCGGTGATGACCGGTCGGCGGCAATCCTATCTGGAGCACTGGGCGCCGCTGCACGACATGACAGTCGAAGAAGCCACCGCGCGGTTTCCTCTCGAAGCGGGAATCGCCCGATATGGTACGCCCGAGGAGATTGCCGAACTGATGGCGTTTATCGTGTCGCCAGCGGCTCACTGGATGACGGGCTCGACGTTGCGGATGGACGGTGGCGAGGTCAAGTCGATCTGAGGCTGGGGCGCGTTATGTCCGAGCGTGACGGGATCGGGTCGGCTGGAGCATTCGCCAGATGTCGCGCTCAAGAGAGAAATATCGCTTGACGACGGATTGACACCCACTGCCAAGGCCGGCGAATTTGTGTAAGCTCATCTTCGCTTTTATCGTCACGGACTTCGCGGCAATGCCCTCTTCCATCCGCAACTCGCTCCTCTGGATCTTCGACGCGTTCGAGCGCGATTCGACCTATATCTGCAAGCGGATGTTCGGCAGCGACGCCGCCTATATCGACGGCCTGCTGTGTCTGATCGCAGCCGATCGCGACAAGCCGTGGAATGGTCTGCTGGTGTGCACATCACAGGATCGGCACGCCGCGCTCATCGAGGAAATGCCCGCACTGCGGCCGCATCCGGTACTCGGCAAATGGCTCTATGTGCCGCAAGACGACCTAGCGTTCGAACCCGTCGTGGAACGGATGACTGCGCTCGTGCTCGCACGTGATCCGCGCATCGGCGTCGAGCCGAAGCCGCGCAAACGAAGCGGAAAGTCCACGTTGCCAAAGACGTAAGCATCGTTCGCTCGTACCGAACCTGTCAGCAGGTTGCACGGGGTGAATCCCCATCGGCGTCGCGAAAAGATCGCAATACGCGAGTATTGGACCGAATGTTTTACGACAGGTTTGTGTCATCCGAACGACACCCACGGGCGGCACCATGTCAGTGCTGGCTGCCCACGGGGTCGGTTCCCCCATCTCCCCGCCTGCCGTGCATCAGCCAGATGTCCGATTCCAGATTCGCGCGCCGCTGAGAGGCGCAGGATGCGCGGCGAACAACGCATGCGTGCCCGATTACGACATACTTTCGATCGCCCGTGCTACCGCTGCAGTTCCACAAGGAGCAAGTTATGCATGATGTGGCAGATTCCGAGGGTTTGCGGCAGGCCAATGTGAAGTCGGTCCAGCAGTACATTGACGAACGCCCAATCTGGCCCGACGGCACCCGTCTTCCGACCGTGCCGATGACAGGCATGCAATGGCGCATCTGGTCGCTCGCGGCAGCGGGTAAGTTCTTTGAGGGATTTGTCGTCTTCATGACCGGCGTGGCGCTCCCGCTGATCTCGCGGGAGTTCGGCATTGGCGCGGCACAGAACGGCCTCATCAGCGCCGCCAGCCTGATGGGCATTCTGGTCGGCGCGGTGGGTCTGGGCGGCATGTCCGATTACTTCGGGCGCAAGCGGATGTTCATTGTCGAGATGATCATCTTCGTCGCGTTTCTGGTGCTGCTGGTGCTGTGCACCAACTTCACCTCGCTCGTGATCTGTCTGTTCGGACTCGGCGTGGCGCTCGGCTGCGACTATCCGACCGCGCATATGATCATCTCCGAAAGCATCCCCAGCAGCGCACGCGGCAAACTGGTGCTGGCGGCGTTCGGCTTCCAGGCGCTCGGCGCACTGGGCGGCACGGCGGTCGGCTTTCTGGTCCTCTCGACCATCCCGACCCTCGACGCGTGGCGCTGGATGTACGGCACCGCGATTATCCCGGCGCTGGCGGTGACCATCGGCCGCTTCTTCATCACCGAAAGCCCGAGCTGGCTGCATATTCGCGGCGCGGTCGATCGCGCGGAAGCTGCTGCAAAACGCCTGCTGGTACGTACGCCGCAGTATCCGACCAGCATCGCGCTGTCGCGTGAACTCGACAATGCCGCCAGCGGCCACGGCGGCAAGCAAAGCTTTTTCGCGCTGTTCGCGAAGCGCAACCTGCGCGCCACGATTCTTGCCTCGATACCGTGGTTCCTGCAGGATCTCGGCACCTATGGCATCGGCATTTTCACGCCCACCATTCTCGCCGCGGCGTTCGGCAGCAAGCCGGATCATGTGCGCAGCATCACCGATCTGATTCTCAACGACATCCTTGCCGCCAAAGGTGCGGCCCTGATCACGATGCTGCTGATCGTCGGCATCATTTTCGCGGTCATCCTCGCGGACAGGGTCGGGCGGATCTGGCTGCAGGTGATCGGCTTTATCGGCTGCGCGGCAGGTTTGCTGATTGCTTCGTTCTCCGATGGTTTTGAAGGTTCCACCAAGACCGTGGTGATTTTCGCCGGCTTCATGCTGTTCAACTTCATGACCAACCTGGGGCCTAACGCGCAGACCTATCTGCTGGCGGGCGAAGTGTTTCCGACCGCCATTCGCGGCACGGGTGCGGGGTTCGCCGCAGCGGTCGGCAAGATCGGTGCGGTCGCAACGGCCTTCCTGTTCCCGATCCTGCTGACAGGTATCGGCACCGGTCCCCTGCTCTACATTCTCGTGGGCACGTCGATTCTCGGCGCGGTGGTCACATGGCTGTTCCGCATCGAAACAAACGGCGTGAGCCTTGACGAGATTGGACGCTAAGCGCGTTCACAGCCCGCCATGGCGCCTGCACACACCCGACGGATTCCCCGTATCGCGACGGAGACACGCATGACTGAGCAACACAAGAACCCGGTACTGCGCTCGCGCTGGCGGCATATCGCCGGCGCGCCGCTGTGCGTTGCCGCGCTCACCTTGATGACCGGCGCATTGGCCAATGCACAGGACCTCACGCTGAGCGAAACCGGCTCGACCTTGCTGTACCCCTTGTTCACGACCTGGGTGGATGCGTACACCAAATCGCACCCAGGCATTCACGTGAGCACCGGCGCGACCGGTTCGGAAGCCGGTATCCAGCAGGCCCTGACGGGCAAGGTGCAGATCGGTGCGTCCGACGCCTACATGTCGGATGCCGATATGAGGCAGCACCCGCAGATCATCAACGTCCCACTCGCCATCGCCGCGCAGACGGTCAACTACAACCTGCCGGGCCTCAACGCGACGCATCTGAAACTGGACGGCCCGGTGCTCGCCGGGATCTACACCGGCGCGATCCGCAACTGGGATGCGCCGCAGATCGCGGCGCTCAACCCCGGCGTGGCCTTGCCTCATCACCCGATCGTGCCGATCCATCGGGCCGACGGCTCCGGCGATACGTTCGTGTTCACGCAATTCCTGTCGTTCTCGACGCCCGCCTGGGAAAGCGACAAGGGCTACGGCACGAGCATCGCGTGGCCCGCGGTGCCGGGCAGTGCAAGCGCGGTGGGCAATGCCGGCATGGTGCAGGCGCTGCAGTCGACACCGTGGTCGCTCGGTTACGTCGGTGTCAGCTTCACCGACAAACTCGCCGAGGCAAAACTCGGTACCGCGGCGCTCAAGAACGGAGCGGGCGAGTTCGTCTTGCCCAGCAAGGACACGATCACGGCAGGTGCCGCCTCGCTCGGCCCGCGCACGCCGCCCGACGAACGGCTGAGCCTCGTGTTCGCGCCGGCATCGGGCGCCTATCCGCTCGTCAATTACGAGTACGCGGTGGTGTCGGCAAAACAACCCGACGCCGCGACCGCCGCCGCGCTGCGCAGGTTCCTGCTGTGGACCATCGTGCCGTCGGAGACGAACGAGGCCTACCTCGATACGGTGCACTTCATTCCACTGCCGCCGCATACGTGGGAGCTGAGCCAGGCGCAGATTCAGTCGATCAAATAGCGCTCTGCCGGCGGCGTGCCCCCCTCACATGGGGACGCCGCCACCCGGCGCTCATGGCCGCAATGCAGCGCGGACAAACACCGTCGTGCGTATTGATGTACCAAGGGTGTGCCAAGCGGAGTGTGCCAAGCGTGAACCTGAAAACCGGGCACCGGCTCAACGCGCCGCACGAAGCTCGGCCGGCTCGAAGTAGAAATTCGTGTTTCCCGCGAGGCGCCCGACCATGAAATCGATGAACGTCCTCACGCGCAGCGGCTGCTCGGTTCGGTGTCGGTAGTAGATGTAGATGGCTTCACGCTGCGTGACGTGCTCGACAAGCAGCGGAACAAGCTGGCCTCGCCTGATCGGCACGGTCGCCGAAAAGCTGCCGAGTTGACCGATTGCGAGCCCGGCCAGCACGGCCTGAGTCTCCGCGTCCGTATCGTTGACGCATAAGGTGGTCGCGATGTCGCGATAGACGATCTCCTCGCCGATGAGAAACTCCCACGGCGCCTGCTTGCCGGTATTCGCCCGCCGGTAGCCGGTGCAATGGTGGGCGTCGAGTTCGTCGATGGTCCGCGGCGCGCCATGCCGCTCGATATACGCGGGCGAGGCGCAGACGATCAGTTGAATCGGCAGGAGCCGGCGCGCGATCGTGCCGCCCGAAGGCGGCGAGCCGCCGCGAAATCCGACGTCGGCGCGATCGCCGACGAGGTCGGTGAAGAGATCGTCGAACTGCACGTCCAGTTGCACATTCGGATGCAGTTCGGCGAATTCCATGAAATACGGCCACAGCACGGTCTGCCCCATGGCTCTTGGCGCGCTCACCCGCAGCGGCCCGGCAATCTCGTCTTTCGCGCGCCGCGCGTCGTCGAGTGCCGAGGACAATACGGCCAACGCGGGTTTCACGCTTTCCAGCAGTCCCTGCCCCTCCTCAGTCAGGCTCAGCTTGCGCGTGGTTCGATGGAAAAGCCGAACCCCCAGCGCCTTTTCCAGTTGCATCACCGCGTGGCTCGCGGCCTGCGGCGAGATGCCCTGGTCCACGGCCGCCTTGCGCAGGCTACCCAGCGCCGCGGCCCGGACGAATATCGTGATCGCGCGAACTTCGTTCATGGCCATTCGGATTAGCAAATAAAAGTTGATTATCAGTCTACCAATCCATGGCTAGTTTGTGCCAATCGCCCCTCCTATGATTCGTTCACTTCCACTCGAAACGTAGGAGCAACATCATGGTCAACCCAGCCAACAACAGCTTCAAGCGCGTCTGGTTCATTACCGGCGCCTCGCGCGGCCTTGGCGCCCTGATCGCTCAGGCGGCGCTCGCCGACGGCAATGCGGTCGTTGCCACCGGCCGCAATACCGCGGCGATCGCCGAGCGCTTCGGCGACTCGCCGGCCCTCCTGCCGCTGGCGTTGGACGTGACCAACGAAACTCAGGCGAAAGCCGCGGTTCAAGCCGCGGTGGAACGATTCGGCCGCATCGACGTTCTGGTCAACAACGCGGGATTCGGTCTGCTTGGTGCAATCGAAGAGTCCAGCGACGCCGACGTGCGCCGTATGTACGACACGAACATTTTCGGCCTGCTGAACATCACGCGCGCCGTTTTGCCGGTGATGCGCGCGCAGCGGGCGGGTCACGTCATCAATATGTCGTCGATCGGCGGCTACCGGTCCGCCGCCGGCTTCGGCGCCTATTGCTCGACCAAGTTCGCGGTGGAAGGCCTGACCGAGGCATTGCACGCCGAACTCAAGCCGCTCGGCATTCACGCCACCGTCGTGGAGCCGGGATATTTCCGTACCGACTTCCTCGACGCGTCGTCGCTCGTGGTGGCCGGGAACGTGATCGCGGACTATGACGAGACATCGGGCAAGGTCCGCCGGCTCGCGACCAGCCTGAACCACAACCAGCCGGGCAACCCGGATAAGCTCGCGGCCGCCATGGTCGAACTGGTCGATGCGCAAACGCCGCCGCTGCGGCTGCCCCTTGGCACCGACACCCTGAAGGCCATCGCCGAGAAAAATGCCTACGTCACCGAGGAAACCGAAACGTGGAGGACGTTATCGGCATCGACTGATTTCCCTGCCTGACTTTCCTGCACGATAGCCGGCCGAGATCGAACGGGCCGGCGCTGAACGCCGGCTCAGCGCCGCCAGGACCCATGCGGCAGCTCGACGTCCCGTCGCGCCGCAGCCAGTCCTTCGACGATGCCCGCCCGATCCAGCGGAATGCAGTAAACCGGCTTCGCACGCTCGAAGCGCCAGCTGTCGGCGAGCGTCCCGGCATCGACCGGATCGAAGCCGAACTGGTCGACGAGTCCGCTCACCACCTCTCTGGCCTGCGCATCGTCGCCGGCCAGCGGCAGTGCCCGGCGGTCCCCCGCGCCGGCCGGCTTGCCGTGCGTTTCGAGATCCCTCGCCAGAATCGCATTGAAAGCCTTGACCACCTTCGCGCCTGGCAACGCGGCGGCCAGCATCTGGCTGGTGGTCGTCGAGCCGCTCTCCAGCGCCTCGATCCGGCCGTCACGATCGGGATAGTGATTGCACGTGTCGATCACGATCTTGCCGTCGAGCGCCGCAACCGGCAGCGCACCAAGACTTCCGAACGGCACGGCGACAATCACCACGTCGCCGAACTTCGCCGCCTCTTCTGCCGTGCCGAGCGCACAGCCAAGCGCCGCAGCCGTGCTGGTCAGTGTCTGCGGACCACGGGAATTGCTGATCATCACTTCGTGACCCGCGTTTCTGGCGAGCGCCGCCATCGCGCGGCCGATAAAGCCGGCGCCGAGAATGCCTATCTTCATGTTTCACACTCCATGTCTGTCTGAGGATCGCTCCGTTGAGCCACGCCCATCGGTGAGAAGCACTATGATTCAAAACTTCAACCGGATAAATTGGCAAAATTCGACGGCTGTCGAAACTGTGAGTGGGGAATAATGGATCGTTTGACCAGCATGGCCGTGTTCGTGAAAACCGCCGACAGTGGCTCGTTCGCCGCGGCCGCGCTCGCCTTCGGCATCTCCGCGCAGATGGCCGGCAAGCATGTCGGCACGCTGGAGGAACGTGTCGGCGCGCGTTTGCTCAACCGCACCACGCGCCGCCAGAGCCTCACCGAGATCGGCCAGATTTTCTACGAACGCTGCAAGGCGCTGCTGGCGGATGCCGAAGCGGCCGAATCGGTCGCGCAGGAACTGTCGGCCTCGCCGCGCGGGCGTTTGCGTATCACCGCACCGGTGACTTTCGGCACCTGCTGTCTGGCCCCCATGATCACGCGCTACCTGAAGGCGCATCCCGAGGTACGAGTCGAACTGGCGCTGACCGACCGCTTTGTCGACCTGGTCGACGAAGGGGTTGAAGCCGCGATCCGGCTCGGCTCGCTATCGGATTCGTCCTTGATCGCGCGGCCCTTGATGCCGTACCGGCTGGTCGCATGCGCATCGCCCGGCTATCTGGCCGAGCATGGCGAGCCGGCTACACCGCAAGCGCTGACGGCGCACGAGTGTCTGAGCTTCGTCTACACGAGCTTGCCGGTCGAGACCGAATGGCGTTTTGCCGATGCGCACGGCCAGCACGTGGTGCCGATTGCCGGCCGCTTTCAGGCCAACGACGTGAAAGCGCTGCTGGCCGCCGCCCTGCACGGCGGCGGCGTGATACTCGCGCCCGAAGTGGCGGTGAAAGACGAGCTCGCGGCAGGCCGGCTGGTGCGCCTGCTAAAGGGCTATCAGGCGCCCGCGCGCCCCATGCACCTGGTCTTTCCAGCGAGCCGCGTCACCCCGAAACTGCGCGCGTTTATCGACCAGGTGGTGGCCGAATTCGGACCTCACGCCGTATGAAGTCCGCCGCCGGACATTCCCGGCGACCACCCTGCACCACCCGCCAATCTCCGTCGATTGACCGCTAGAATTGCCGGCTTTGTCCGCTTTGGGCGCGCGACAAGGCAAAATACGGGTTTGCGCGCGCGAAATGCACTGCGATGCACCACGACGCACCGCAAATCCGGATGAATCAGACCTCGGCGGCTTGCCGGCCGCCGACCCTCGCCATCACGCATGACAACGGCCCAGCAAGCCAATCAGGCGCGCCGGGCCCGTCGCATGCGGCGCAGCCAGGACAGCTCGTCCTTTAACAGAGCCCCTCAGGAGCATTCATGACAGATTCGAACCCCTCTTTCCTCGGCAGGATTTCACTCGCCGTCGGTACCTTTTTCAGCATCCTCGGCGATGGTGAGTTCGCCGCCGGCGTGCTACGCCTGCGCAATGGTGGCTCCGGCGCCGTTGGCAGTGCCACTGCCGCGCGCCCCGCAGCCGCCCCCACGCCGGCCGCGGCGCCAGCCCCCGCGCCTCAGCCTGCGCCCACGCTGAAGGAAGCGAGCCCGGACGCCGCGCTCCAGTTGCTCGGCCTGCTGCAACGCGACGCGCGTTTCATCGATTTCGTGGAAGAGGACATCAAGAGCTATAGCGACGCCGACATCGGCGCCGCCGCCCGCCTCGTGCACGACGGCTGCCGCGCGACGCTGCGCGAGCATTTCAGCATCCGTCCGGTGCGCGACGAAGCCGAAGGCAGCCGCGTGACGCTGGCCGAAGGTTTCGACGCCAGCGCGATTCGCCTGACCGGCAACGTGGTCGGCAAGGCGCCGTTCAACGGCAGCATCAGCCATCGCGGCTGGCGTGTCGACGAAGTGCGTCTGCCGAAGCTGGCCGATAGCCATAACGCCAGGGTGATCGCACCGGCCGAGGTGGAGCTATGAGCGGCGCGCGTTTCTCTATCGGTATCGACCTGGGCACGACGCACTGCGCGCTCTCCTACGTGGACACCACAGCCAGCGACGGCGAAAAGACCACCCAGGGCGTGCTGCCGGTCGCTCAACTGACCGGCCCCGGCGCGATCGACAACCTCGATCTGCTGCCTTCGTTCCTCTACCTGCCGCATCCCGACGAACTCGCCTCAGGCGACCTGTACCTGCCCTGGACCGGCCAGCGCGAATTCGCCGTCGGCGAGTTCGCCCGCAGCCGCGGCGCGGCCACGCCGATCCGGCTCGTGTCGAGCGCCAAGAGCTGGCTGTGCCATCCGGGCGTCGACCGTCGCGCGGCGATTCTGCCGAACGACGCGCCGCGCGAAGTCGCGCGCGTGTCGCCGCTCGAAAGCTCGGTGCGCTATCTGACCCATCTGCGCGAAGCATGGGATCACGCGCATCCGGACGCGCCGTTCAGCCAGCAGGACATCACGGTGACGATCCCCGCGTCGTTCGATCCGGCCGCGCGCGAGCTGACCGCCGAAGCTGCGGAAGCCGCCGGTTACGGCCGCATGACGCTGCTCGAAGAACCGCAAGCCGCGTTGTACAGCTGGATTCAGAAGAGCGGCGGCCAGTGGCGCAAGCAGGTCAAGGTCGGCGACATCATTCTCGTGGTCGACGTGGGCGGCGGCACGACCGACCTCTCCCTGATCGCCGTGATCGAGCGTGAAGGCAATCTCGAACTGCATCGCGTCGCGGTCGGCGAGCACATTCTGCTGGGCGGCGACAACATGGACCTCGCGCTGGCTCACGTGGTCGCGCGCAAGCTCGCGGCCCTTGGCACCCAGGCCGACGCGTGGCAACTGCGCGCCCTCACTTACGCCTGCCGCGCGGCGAAGGAAACGCTGCTGAGCGACCCGTCGGCCGAGACCGTGCCGCTCGTCGTGCCGAGCCGCGGCTCGAAGCTGATCGGCGGTTCGATCCGCACCGAACTGACGCGCGCGGAGCTGACCCAGACGATCCTCGAAGGCTTCTTCCCGCAGGTGGAGAGCGCGGCGCGTCCGGTGAGCCGCGCGCGGGCCGGTCTGACGCAGCTCGGCCTGCCGTATGCGCAGGACGCGGGCATCACGCGGCATCTGGCGGCCTTCCTTGGCCGCCAGGTGGGTGCGCTCGCCGAACTCGAAGGTTTGCGCGATATCGCCACCGCCGAAGGCGCGAGCTTCCTGCACCCCACCGCGGTGCTCTTCAACGGCGGCGTGTTCAAGTCGCCGCTGCTGGTCGAGCGGATCATGGGCACGCTCAATGGCTGGCTCGGCGCAGAAGGCGCGCCGCAAGCCCGCCTGCTCGAAGGCGCCGATCTCGATCTCGCCGTGGCACGCGGTGCGGCGTATTACGGCTATGTGCGCCGCGGCCAGGGCGTGCGCATTCGCGGCGGCACGGCGCGCGCGTACTACATCGCGATCGAATCGGCGATGCCCGCCGTCCCCGGTCTCGAGCCGCCGGTGCAGGCACTCTGCGTCGCACCGTTCGGCATGGAAGAAGGTACGGAGGCCGAATTGCCGGCGCAGGAGTTCGGGCTGGTGGTCGGCGAGCCGGTGCACTTCCGCTTCTTCGGATCGTCGGTGCGTCGTCAGGATCAGGTCGGCACGCTCCTCGATTTCTGGGGTCCCGAGGAACTGCAGGAACTCGAAGAAATCCAGGCGACGCTGCCGTCGGCCGGCCGCACCGCCGGTGAAGTCGTGCCGGTGAAACTGCATGCGCGCGTGACGGAAGCCGGCACGCTCGAACTCGAAGCCGTACCGCGCGGCACCGACGAGCGCTGGAAGGTCGAGTTCGACGTGCGCGGCAGCGCCAATGCATGACGGCGATGAAGCGCTATAGCGTCGGCATTGATCTCGGCACCAGCAACACGGTGCTGGCATACGCTGCGGCGGGCGATCCCGAAGTGGGCTCGCAGGAGATTCACGTCTTCGAGATCGAGCAGCTGGTGAGTCTCGGCGAAGTCGCCGCGCGGCCGCTGCTGCCTTCGGTGCGGTATCACGCGGCGCCGGGCGAGCTGAGCGCGGGCGATCTGCCGTTGCCGTGGCGCGCGGCGGACGGTTCGGATAGCAGCACGCCCGGCCGGATGGATGAGGCCGGTCAAGCCGTCGTGATCGGCCGGCTCGCGCGCGCGCTCGGCGGCCAGGTGCCGGGACGGCTGGTGGCGAGCGCGAAGAGCTGGCTGTCGCACGCTTCGGTGGACCGGGTCGCGCCGATCCTGCCGTGGGGCGCCGCGGACGATGTCCGCAAGGTCTCGCCGGTCGAAGCCAGCGCGAGCTATCTGGCGCACGTACGGGCAGCCTGGAATCAGCGCTTTGCGCACGCGCCGCTCGAGGCGCAGGACGTCGTGCTGACGGTGCCCGCGTCATTCGACGAAGGCGCACGGGCGTTGACGGTGGAAGCGGCGCGCATGGCGGGCCTGCCCACGCTGAGGCTGCTGGAAGAGCCGCAGGCCGCGTTCTACGACTGGCTGTTTCATCACCGCGAGCAGCTTGCAACCGAACTCTCGGACACCCGGCTCGTGCTGATCTGCGACGTGGGCGGCGGCACCACCGACCTTACGCTGATCGAAGTCGGCATGCGCGACGGCGAGCCAGAACTCACGCGCATCGGCGTGGGCAACCATCTGATGCTGGGCGGCGACAACATGGACCTCGCGCTCGCGCACCGGGTCGAGGCGCGTTTGCCTCAGACCGGCAACGAGCGCACGCGTTTGTCGGCGGCGAGTCTGTCGCAACTGGTCGAACGTTGCCGTGGCGCGAAGGAACAACTGCTCGGCCCGCACGCACCGGAATCCGCTTCGATCACGCTGCTCGGCGCGGGCGCGAAGCTGATCGGCGGCGCACGCACGGTGCAGGTCACCCGTGAGGAAGTCGAGCAGATCATGGTCGACGGATTCTTTCCGGCGGTGGCATCGCATGAACGGCCCGGCAGGCCGCGCGGCGCGATCGTCGAGTTCGGCCTGCCCTATGCCACCGACGCGGCGGTCACGCGCCATATCGCGGCGTTTCTAAGCCGCTTCGCGGCGCAATCGCGCAAGGCGCTCGGTTCTGCTTCGGACTCCTCCGCGCATTGCTCCGATACTGGCGAAGCTCAGGACGAGCCTTTGCCGATTCCCGACACGCTGCTGCTGAACGGCGGCGTGTTTCGCGCCGAGGCGCTCACGCAGCGTCTCGCCAGCACCTTGGGCGCATGGCGCGGCGAGCCGCTCAACGTTCTGCACAACGACAATCCCGACGTCGCCGTGGCGCGCGGCGCGGTGGCATATGCCCTCGCCCGCAAAGGCCTGGCGCCGAAAATCGGTGGCGGCTCGGCACGCAGTTACTTCCTCGCGCTCGACGAAAGCGGTGAAGGCGAACGCGGCATCTGTCTGCTGCCACGCGGCACCGAAGAAGGCCACGAGATCCGCATCGAAGACCGTACGTTCGCGCTGCGTCTCGGGCACCCGGTGCGCTTTCACCTGGCCTCTTCAAGCGCGGACACGGTCTATCGTGCCGGTGAACTGGCCGATCTCACGCAAGGCGATTTCGTTCGACTGCCCCCCATCGCCACGATCGTGCAAACGCCCGGCGCGAGCACGGCGCGCGGCGAAACCGCGGTACAGATCGCCACGTCCCTGACCGAAGTGGGCACACTCGACGTGCACTGCATCGAACTCGACAATCCGGCGCAACGCTGGCTGCTCGAATTCCAGTTGCGTCGTGAAGACGCTCAGGTGAGCCTGAGCGCGGACCCGGCACACATCCGGCAGCCCGCCCTCGACGAAGCGATCGACCATATCGACCGGTGCTTCGGCTCGCGCGCACAGAAAGTGGACCCCAAGGAAGTCAAACGCCTGCGCTCGCAGCTCGAACAACTGCTCGGCCCGCGCGAAGGCTGGAACAGCGCGCTGCTGCGCGAGCTGTTCGGTGCGCTATGGGAACGCGCGCGCCGTCGGCGGCGCTCGGCGGACCACGAACGCCTGTGGCTGAATCTGGCCGGCTATTGCGTACGGCCGGGTTTCGGCTATCCGCTCGACGAATGGCGTGTCGAGCAACTCTGGTCGCTGTTCGACGACGGCATCCAGTATGTCAACGAAAGCCAGGTCTGGTCGGAATGGTGGACGCTATGGCGGCGCGCGGCGGGCGGTCTCGACGAAAGCGCGCAACTGCGCGTGCTCGACGCGATGGCCTATCTGCAAACGGCCGCGCAATCGCGCCACAAACTGCCGTTCGACGTGTCGAAAACCGGCTTCACCGACATGGTCCGGCTCGCCGCGTCGCTCGAACGGATTCCGGTCGAACGCAAGATCGAGCTCGGCGAGTCGGTGCTCACGCGGCTGAAGAAGCCTGCGGAAAATCATCAAAGCTGGTGGGCGGTCGGCCGCATCGGCGCACGGCGGCCGTTCTATGGCAGCGCGCATAGCGTCGTGCCACCGGACATCGCCGCACAATGGCTGAACGCCATCCTCGCGCTCGACTGGAAGAAGATCGACCCCGCCGCATTTGCCGCCGTGCAGATTGCCCGGATGACCGGCGACCGCTCGCGCGACCTGCCCGAAGCGCTGCGCCATACGGTGGTGCGCAGGCTCGAAGCGGCCAATGCGCCGCACGCGTGGATCACAATGGTCAGCGAGACCGTGGAGCTCGACGATGCCGATGAAGGTCGCGTGTTCGGCGAATCGCTACCCGCGGGGCTGAAGCTGATCGCGGCAACACCATGACGAACCTGTCTTAACGAATACGTATTTCGCATCATCATGATCAATCTGTTTCAGGCCATGCAGGCTTTCGTCAAGGTCGCCGACGCGGGCAGTTTCGCGCAAGCCGCAGAGCAGCTCAGTGTCTCGACCTCGGTCGTGACGCGCCATGTGTCGAGCCTTGAAAAGCACCTGGGCATCCGGCTGCTTCAGCGCACCACGCGCAAGGTCGTGCTGACCGAAGCCGGCGCCGACTATGCCGAAGGCTGCCGGGTCGTGCTGGCGGAACTCGAAGAGGTCGAATCACGTGCCACGACGACCTCGAAGGAAGTGGTGGGCGATCTGCGGATCGTGGCATTGGGCAGCTTCTCGCTGTTCCGGCTCACACCACTTTTTGCGGAGTACCAGGCAAAATTTCCCCACGTGAATCTGCGTGTCACGCTCACCGAAAAACGCGTCGATCTGCTGGAAGGCGGCTTCGACGTGGGTATCGTGACCGAGCATATGATCCGTTCCGAATCACTGGTGGTGCGCCGTCTCATCAACTCGCACGTGGTGCCGGTGGCAGCCGCCGCCTATCTGGCCGAAGCCGGTTGTCCCGCCACCCCCGCTGATCTCGCGCGACACCGGGTGATCGCCGCATCGCTCGACGCCAGTCCGCAGACCTGGATATTCAGGAACGGCCACAACGGCAATGACATTGGCAACGAGGAAAGCATCACGCTCGATGCGTCGTTCACGGTCAACAGCATGATCATGCAGAAGCAGGCGACGCTCGGCGCAATGGGTATCGCATTGCTTCCGCTCGAAATGGTCAGCGATGAGTTGCGCGCCGGCACCCTCGTACACATCCTCGGCGAATACACCGTGCTCAACGGTGATGTCGCGGTCTCACTCGTTTATCCAAGCCGCGAATTCGTGCCGCGCAAAATCCGCGAGTTCATCGATCTCGCGGTTAGCTATTTCGAATGACATTACATAAGTAAAAGTTCGGCAAATCAGATTGAAAGCCCGCGCACCGCTGCGCGCTTCGGCAAATTTTTCACGAGAACATTGCGCACCCTCTTTCCATTGACTACGATTACTCGCGCGAACAAACACTCGCGGAAAGTAAAAGCCCCCTAGGCGTTAATCGCCAATGGGACGTCTGGAAAACATGGAGGGTGATCTATGTCGGACGAAAATAATCAGGCTTCCGCATCAAAACGTCGAGGATTTCTGAAGGGTGTCGTTTCAGTAGGCATTGCAAGCGGAATTGGCACCGTTGCCGGAGAGACGCTGGCACAAACCGCGGCCGGTCCAACCGCTACCGGCATCGGCTCCAAGCCCCCCACGAAGGCTACCCGCGAGGCCAACGCGGTTTATGCGAATCAGCTGGCATTCAACGACACGCAAGACTTCCAGGACGCCAGCCGCGGGCTGATCGCGACCTTGCCCGAAGGCGTGATCCCCAGTTCAAAAGGCGGCGCGGCGTGGGATCTCGGGCAATTTTCTTTTGTTCAGGGCGGCCCCGAAAACAACTCGCCCGATTCCGTGAACCCCAGCTTGTGGCGTAACGCCAAGCTGAATATGAATCACGGTCTGTTCGAAGTAGTCGACGGCATCTGGCAGGTGCGCGGCTACGATCTTTCGGTGATGAGCATCATTCGCGGCGACACGGGCTGGATCGTGATCGACCCGCTGATGACAGCCGACGTATCAGGTGTAGTGTGGAAACAGTTAGTCATTCCGCATATCGGCGATAAACCGATCACTCACGTCATCTATACGCATAGCCACGCTGATCACTATGGCGGCATTCGTGGCATTGTCGACGAAGCCGATCTGAAATCAGGCAAGGTCAAGATCTACGCGCCGGCCGGTTTCACCGAGGCCGCGGTGGGCGAGAACGTGATTGCCGGCAATGCGATGAGCCGGCGCGCCGCCTACATGTACGGCAATCTGCTGCCGCGCGGTCCCGCGGGCGTGGTGGATGCCGGACTCGGCAAGACCACGTCGGTCGGCGCGATCACGCTGCTCACGCCAACCGACTTCGCCACCACGACCGGGCAGAAACTGGTGATGGACGGTGTCGAGATGACCGTCATCATGGCGCCTGAGTCCGAAGCGCCGTCGGAATTCATGTTCTACATTCCGAAGTACAAGGCGTTCTGCGCCGCCGAGGACGCGACCCATACGCTGCACAACCTCTACACGCTGCGTGGCGCCAAGGTGCGCGACGCGCTGTTGTGGTCGAAGTATCTGCAGGCCGCCATCGACATGTTCGGCAGCGACATGCAGGTGTTATTCGCTTCGCATTACTGGCCGACCTGGGGCAACGAGCGGATCATCGCGTTCCTGAAAGCGCAGCGCGACATGTATCGCTATCTGCACGACCAGACCATGCGTCTTGCCAACACGGGCTATACGCCGCTGGAAATTGCGGACTCGCTGCGCTTGCCCGATTCACTGGCGCGACAGTGGTATTGCCGCAGTTACTACGGCACGGTGTTTCACGACCTCGTGGCGCAATACAATTTGCGGCTCGGCTTCTTCGACGGCGTGCCGGCGAATCTGCATCGCCTGCCGCCGGTCGAGAACGGCAAGCGCTACGTCGAGTTCATGGGTGGCTCCGCCGCCGTGCTGCGCAAGGCGCAAGCGTATTACGACAAGGGCGAGTATCGCTGGGTGGCGGAAGTGGTGAACCATGTCGTGTTCGCCGAGCCGCAGAACGTGGCCGCCAAACATATGCTGGCCGACGCCTACGAACAGTTGGGTTACCAGTCGGAAGCGTCGAGCTGGCGCAACTTCTATCTGACCGGCGCCATGGAATTGCGCAACGGCGTGCACAAGGTGCCGTTCGGCAGTTCGCAAAGCCCCGACACGATCAAGGCGATGCCGCTCGAGATGTTTCTCGATTATCAGGGCGTCCGGCTGAACGCCGAACGGGCAGCCGGCAAGACCATTTCGTTTAACTTCGTCATGACCGATACGAAGGAAAACTATCTGGTCGGCGTCGAGAACTCCGCGCTTCACTATTCGAAGGGCCAGACTTCGAATAGCGCGGACGCCACCGTCACCATGACCCGCTCGGATCTGAACGACGTCATGATGGGCAACGCCACGATGGAGAAACTCGTCATGAGCGGCAAGGCGAAACTGAGTGGCGATACGAAGAAACTTGGCGAATTCGTGTCGTGGCTCGACAACTTCGACTTCTGGTTCAACATCGTCACGCCCTGAACCCACACCGCATCCGACTACAGGACGAATCCGGCCATGTGCGCTATCTGCGAACTGAAGCTCGAATTCAACGTCGACCATCCGCTGGCCCTCTCGGTGGCGGTGGCGACGCGCAACGCCATCGACGCGGGCACGCTGCCGGAAAGCCTGCTGGATGGCGCCTTGAGCAATGCGAAGATGCGCGCGGCCGCAGTCGACGCGCTACAGGGTTTGACCGCCCGGCTCGAAACATCGAAACCGGCCAGCGAGTTGCTGGCGCTGCCGGATTTCTACGTGCTGCTGATCGAAATCGGAACGTGGGGATTTTTTCACGCTACCGGGCGCGGCTTCGATCCGGACATCACGCCCGAGGCGCCCAACGTGACAGCGGACAATCAGGCTGACCGCGACATCGTCTTCGTGACGTCGGAAACGGCATTGCGAGCCGTGCTCGATGGACGGCTCTCGATCGACGCGGCGTTTGCCGGCGATCTGGTCATGCTCGATGCTGGGGTGGAGCACACCGCACAACTTCGCGCCGTGCTGAACGACGCCCTCGCTGCACCAGCAATCCTACTCGACCCGCTCCCATTGGTGCCCGGATGAGGGCGACAGCGCCGCGGATTGCGGCGAGCTGTCTGCCTGTACCCGTTGCCCGCCCAGACGCTGCGCGCGCTGCCCCGCCAGCGCGTCGAGAATAAGGCCACCCAGGACGATCGCCGCGCCCACGCCTTGCCACGCCGTCAGATGCTTGCCGAGCCACACGATGTCGACCGCGAGTCCCACCATGGGCACCAGCAGTAACAGCATCGAAGTGCGTTGCACGCCGAGCTCTTCGATACCGCGAAACCACAGACCATAGGCGACGATCGTCGCGGCGAGCACAAGATAGCCGAGTGCGAAGCCGTTACGCAGTCCCAACTGCGCGGGTAACGGCTCGAACTGTAACGTGGCCGCGGCGAGCAACACACCGCCTGCCAGCAACTGCCAGCCGGTGAACACAAGCAGCGTATCCGGCCGGTTCCACTTCTTGAACAGGACGATCCCGCACCCCATTGCGGACGACGCTCCGAGTCCCGCCAGTACGCCAATCGGATTGAGCGCGGCAGGCGATGCGCGAACCAGCAAGGCCACGCCCAGCACGCAGAACGCGATCAGCAGCAAACGCCCGGCACGCACCGGCTGGCCGAGCAGCGGCCAGCTCAGCAACGCGGCCCAGAACGGCGCGAGCGCCATGAAAATGGTGATCATGCCGCCGGGCAAATGCGCAGCCGAGACGAAAAACAACCCGAATGTCAGCGAGATATTGACCGTGCCGAGGACGACGATCCGCCCGAGCCACGCGCGTGGCGGCAGTCGGCGGAACAGCAGCAGAATCACGAGACCGGCACCAAGACTGCGCACGCTCGCGATGAAAAGCGGATGACCGGGCCCGGTGGCCTCGCTTGCCGTCAGTGGCATCGTGCCCCACAGCACCGGCGCCAGTGCCGTGATGAACCACCTGATCTTACCCATACCGCATACTCCGCTTCGCATCTGGAAGCGAATTTAGCCACGCCGCGCGCAATTCGAAGCGCACGCGGCGGTATGACGGGAATCACCGCATTAGCGTCGGAAAACGTGCTAAAGGTTCATGCGTCGATGAGCATGACGCAGATCGGATCAAGAATTGCCAAGCTCACGCGGCGCATGCAGTTCACGCCGCTTCAGCCAGCGTCTTGCGCTCTTTAAGCGCCGCCGCCGGTGGCGCGGCGTAATCGACGCCCATCGTCCGTAACGACTGCGCGCAGGCCCGCACCACGCGGCGCATCACCCGTTCGTCTACCTGACCGATGCAACCGATGCGAAAGCTCTCCACCACCGTGAGTTTGCCCGGATAGATGATGAAACCCTGCTCCTTCATCAATTCATAGAAGCGCTCGAATTTGAACGACGCATGCGCCGGCGAGAAAAACGTCACGATGATCGGCGAACGCCACCGCGCGTTCAGCAGCGGCTCGAAACCGAGTTCGCGCATGCCGGCGACCAGCACGTCACGATTGTTCGCATAACGCGCGAGACGTCCGGCCTGGCCGCCTTCGAGCTTGTGCAGACGCAATGCTTCGATAAATGCGGCCACGGTGTGCGTCGGCGGCGTGAAGCGCCATTGACCGGTGCGGTTCATCACGTCCCACTGGTCGTACACGTCGAGCGCGAGCGAATGGCTGCGGCCTCTCGCTTCCTGCAACGCGCGCTTGCGGGCAATCACGAAACCGAAACCGGGCACGCCCTCGATGCATTTGTTCGCCGACGACACGAAGGCCTCGCACGGAATCCGGTTGACGTCGAGCGGCACCGCGCCGAATGCGCTCATCGAATCGATCAGCAGCTTGCGGCCTTTTTTCGCGGTGGCGGCGGCGATTTCTTCGATCGGATTGAGAATCCCGGAGCTGGTTTCACAATGCACCGCGACCACGTGCGTGATACGCGGATCGGCGTCCAGCATGCTTTCGACTTCCACGCCACGCGGCGGCAGGTAGTCGCCCTTGTCGAGCACCGTGCAGGCACGGCCGAGATAGCCGAGCGTCGTCGCTATACGCTTGCCGTAAGCGCCGTTGGCCAGCACGAGCGCGTGACCGTCGCGTGGAATCAGGCTGCCGAGCATCGCCTCGACGCAATAACTGCCGCTGCCCTGGAGCGGCACGCAGTCGTACTCGCTCGCGGTGTCGCCCGCGATCTCCAGCAGGCGGCTGCGCAACTCGGCGGTCATGGCGCGGAAGTCGCCGTCCCACGAACCCCAGTCGCGCAACATGGCCTGCTTGGTCGAGAACGCGGTGGTCAGCGGTCCCGGCGTCAAGAGATACGGCTCGCCCATGGCCGGCTCGGCACACGTCACGCTCGAGGGCGTGGTGGACATTGTCAGGGCGTTGTCGAGCACGCTTTCCATGTTCGGAATCTCCGATATCGCTGTTTCGATGCGTGACACGGTACACAAAGGCCGTCCATTGGTAAAATCGATATAATCGATGTCGATATCGTAAAAACTTATTTCGTTGAGGCACACGTGCAATACGCGCAATTGCGGGCATTTCATGCGGTCGCGGAACATGGGGGATTTTCCCGGGCGGCACAGGCGCTGTCGCTCACGCAGCCGGCGGTGTCGGATCACGTGAAGCGGCTCGAGCAGGACTACGGCGTCAAGCTGTTCGAGCGCGGCCCGCGCGGCGTCGAAACCACCGAACTCGGTGTGCGCCTTTTTAGCGTCACGCGGCAGATGCTCAGTTGCGAACGCGAGGCGCGGCAGTTGCTCGAATCGGCGGGCGGGCTCGAATCCGGCTCGCTCTCGCTCGTCGCGGACGCACCCGATCTGGCGGTCGCGCTGATCGGCGCGTTTCGCAAGCTGCATCCGGGGATCGTCGTGACACTCTCGATCGCCAATGCCGCGGACTGCATGCAGCGGGTGCTGTCAAGTGCGGTCGATGCCGCGATTACCGCCGCCCCGCAGGTGCATAGCCGGCTCGAGTCGCGCGTGCTGCGGCGCGATCCGCTGGTGGCGATGGTGCCGGCCGGCTATCCGGTGGCGAAGAAACGCAAGCTGAGCTACACGGAACTCGTGCAGCAGCCAATGATTTTTCGCGAGCCGCAATCGGTCACGCAGCAGTTGCTGGAGATCGAACTGGTACGCGGGTCGTTACAGGTCGAACCGGTAATGTACGTGGACGGACGTGAGGCGCTGGAGGAAGCAGTCGCGCAAGGGATGGGCGTAGGCGTGATCGCGCGCGCCGAATTCAAGGAATCGCGGCGGATCAGGATGATTCCGCTCCAGGATTGCCAGGTGCGCATGACCGAGTCGCTCACGCGGCTCGCCGGGCGGCCGGGATCGAATCTGCTGGATGCGTTGTTTGCGGTGAAGTTGCCGGGCGCTACCGGGGCAACTCAGTAAAACGCCAGCCGCCGGGCAGGCACAACCCGGCGGCCACCCTGTTAGCGCGAACCGCCGCTTGCGATCAGGCTTTCGCCGGTCAACCAGCGCGAGTCGTCGGAGGCGAGGAACACGGCGACGTCCGCGATATCTTCAGGCTGACCGATGCGGCCAAGCGGGGTCGTGCTGACGGCCCACGCCTCGAAGTCTGAGCCGATAAAGCCGGCGCTATGCGTGCCTTCAGTTTCCACCATGCCGGGATTCACGGAGTTGACGCGAATCTTGCGCGGACCGAGTTCACGGGCGAGTACGCCGGTGATGGCGTCCACCGCGCCCTTGGTGGCGGTATAGACCGCGCTGCCCGGCGGCGTGATGCGGCTGACAACCGAGCTCACGTTCACGATGCTGCCGCCTTCGCCCAGATGCTTCGCCGCCGCCTGCGTGACCAATAGCAGACCCAGCACGTTCACATTGAAGTGCTTGTGGAAATGCGCTTCGGTGATCTCTTCGATCGGCGCCATCTCATACACGCCGGAATTATTGACGAGAATGTCGAGACGGCCATACGTTTCCACTGCCGTGCCGACGATGCCTTGCGCGTCGGCTGCCTTGGACACGTCGCCGGCCACCGCCACCGCCTTGCCGCCCGCCGCGGTGATGGCGGCAACCACGTCGTCCGCACCCGCTTTGCTGGACGCGTAGTTCACCACCACCGACGCGCCCTGCGCCGCCAATGCCTTCGCAATCGCGGCGCCGATACCTTTCGATGCGCCCGTTACAACCGCAACTTTACCTGTGAGCTTGCTCATGATCGTGTGTCCTTTGGATGGAGTGCGTGCGCGCCGACGCGCCGCCGCGAAGATTCGCGGCGCTGGCGTCGATGGAGCTGCAAATGCAGTGGCGCTGTCACTGGAGCCAATGTAGACACACAGCCGTTAGGGATAAAGCGGCTGAAGACGAATAGATACGTCGGATGAGCCGAACAATCGGCGCCACGCGGAATCAGCGGAACAATCGGAATCAATGAAACGGGCGGCAGGGTCCCGGCCCGGCGTTCCGAACCGGCGCCGGCGCTGCCCCCGCCCGCTCCCATCACCGCTTCGACGTAAATCCACCGAAGAATGATCGTGCGTTCGCGTCGAGTGTCTCGACGTGATAGCCGCCTTCCTGCACGATCAGCGTCGGCAGTTCCAGCGCGCCGAGCCGGCCGCCGAGTTGACCGAAACCCTCCGTCGTCACCGCGACCATGGATTGCGGATCGTCTTTGTAGATATCGAACCCCAGTGCCACAACCAGGGCGTCCGGCTGAAAACGGCTGACCACTCGCAGCGCCGCATCAAGCTGCTCGAAGAACACCGCTTCTGACGAACCATGCGGCATGGGCAGATTGACGTTGTAACCCTCGCCTTTCTCCGCGCCACGCTCGTCTTCGAACCCCGCGACTACGGGATAGAAATTGGTGGGGTCGCCGTGGATCGACACGTACAACACGTCGTCGCGGCCGTAGAAAATCTCCTGAATGCCCTGGCCGTGGTGCATGTCCGTATCGAGAATCGCCACGCGCCCATACTTTTGCCGCAGCGCTTGCGCCGCAACCGCTGCATTGTTCAGATAGCAGAAACCACCCGCCGCTTCGGCGCGCGCATGATGGCCCGGCGGGCGGCATAACGCATACGCCTCACCCGCGCCGTCGAGAATCGCCTGCGCGCCGGCCCGTGCGCTTTGCGCGGACCAGTATGCCGATTCGTACGTATCCGCACCGATCGGGCAGCTGCCGTCGGCGAGATAGCGGGCCGCTTGCGCAAGCACGCCGCGCAAGGGATTATTCTCGCGGATGTACACGTTCGACATCACCTCGTCACCCCATTCCGCGGGAATCTTCTTCCACTCGCGGTGCGCTTCTTCGAGAAAGCGCAGGTAGTTCATCCCATGCACCGCAGCGAGCGGCGCGGCGCCGAAGTCCGCCGGTTCCCGCACGTCAAAGCCGAGCTTCTTCACGGCTTCGACGAGTCGCAACGCGCGTTCGGGCACTTCCTGCGGCGTGCGCATCTGGCCACGCGACAGATAGCTGCGCGGATGGTGCTTTAACTGCGCCGGATGAAAAAAAGTCTGCATAGTCCAGTTCCTTGGCTTCAGGCGCAGGCCGGTGCGGCTATCGTCGCACGCGCCGGCCAGCGCTTGGGTCTTACGGTAATTCAGCGTGCCGGCAATGCTTCAGGCGCATCGGCACGACGGTGTTTCAGCGCATCCAGCGCGACGATGCACGACAATGAAATGCCCGCGAGGCACGTGTAAAACACCGCGAGCGGCCACCATTGTCCAACGAATCTGTGGGCGAGCCATGTCCCCGCCAGCGGCGTCAGGCCACCGGCAATCGCACCGCACACCTGGTACGAAAGCGAGATCGCGGAGTAACGCACACGCACCGGAAACACACCGCTGACAAAGCCTGCGATCACCGAATAGAAGCTCGCCATACACACCACGGCCAGTGCAATGCCGACAATCATCGACAACCGGCTGCCGCTTTGCACGAGCGTGAACATCGGATACGGCGAAAGCATCGCGGCAAACGCGGCCAACTTCAGGAACCGCGCGCCGCCGAGCTTTTCAGCGAGCCACGCGGCGAGCGGTTGCGACAGAAACTGGATGATCGCGACCGCGAACAGACAGTCGAGAATCAGCGATTTCGACACGCCGATGTTCTGCGTGGTGTACGAAATCATGAAGGTGTTGGTGAAATACACGCCCGCAATACCGATCGTATTCGCGCCGATGCACAGCGCCACGAGTGCGCCGGAAGAACGGAACACTTCGGCAATCGGCAATTCGACGGTGCGCTTCGCCTCTTTCTCGCGCTGGAATTCCGGCGATTCGTTCACCCCCATGCGGATAAAGACGCCGACCGCCAGCAGCACCGCGCTCGCCAGAAACGGCAGACGCCAGCCATAGGCGATGAAGTCGTCGTGCGGCATCGACGTGACAGCGCGAAATGCGATCAGCGAGAGAATCAATCCGGCCGGGCTGCCCAATTGCGCGAACGAAGCGAAGAAGGTGCGCCGCCCTTGTGGTGCATGTTCGCCGGCCATCAGCACGGCGCCGCCCCACTCGCCGCCCACGGCCACGCCTTGCACCACGCGCAGCAGAACCAGCAGCACGGGCGCCAGCAGGCCGACCTTCGTATAAGCCGGCAGCAAGCCGACACACACGGTGGCGACGCCCATCATCATCAGCGTGGTCATCAAGGCCTTCTTGCGGCCGATGCGGTCGCCCAGGTGGCCGAAAATCACCCCGCCCAGCGGCCGCGCAAAGAAGCCGACCGCGAAGGTCGCAAACGACGCCATCGTGCTGACAAACGGATCGTGCGAGGGAAAGTACAACTCGCCGAACACCAGCGCGGCGGCGGTGGCATAGATGTAAAAGTCGTACCACTCGATCATCGTGCCGATGAAAGCGGCGCTTGCCGCTCGCACGGGCTGACGGGTGGCGGGAGGTGAAGCGTTCATGGCGGCTCCTCAGTCGCGATGCCTGAGATCAGGGCATCTTGTTGAGGTGTTTTATCGCCAGCCATAAAACATTAGTCAAATTTCGGCTTATTATCTCAACTATAAATTCAGCTAATGTTGGAGGCGATGGTATGACTCAGTTGCGCGCGGACGTCACGCGCTTTTTGAATGACAGGCTCGACTGGAACCTGCTGCGCACGTTCCTCGTGATCATGCAGGAGCGCAGCGTGAGCCGTGCCGCGGCCCGTTTGCATCTCACGCAACCCGCGGTCAGCCAGGCGCTCAAGCGGCTCGAAGACACGCTCGGACGCAACCTGATCCAGCGTCGCGGGCCGCACTTCGAACCCACCCGCGCGGGCGAGGAGGTGTACCGGATCGCGAGCGATATTTACGGCCACATGTCGCGGCTCGAAACCGAACTCGACGACCGCAGCGACGACATTACCGGGTCGATCCGCCTCCTCACCGTGAGCCGGATCGACTCCGGCGTCTACGATGAATTCCTCGCGGAATTCCACAAGACCTATCCGCGCGTGGACTTGCAGATCGAAGTGATGCGCTCGTCGGACATCATCTCCTCGTTGCTGCAAAAAACCGCCACCGCCGGCCTCGGCCTATGCCGAACGCCCGTCGACAAACTCGAACAGCGCTGTTTCCTGCGCCAACGGTACGCGCTTTTCTGCGGACGGCATCATCGGCTGTTCGGGCGGCATGCGCTGTCTGTCGATCAGTTGCTGGCGGAAAACTTCGTGTCGTTCACGAGCGACCAGATCGGCGACAGCCTCTCGCCGCTCACCGTGTTTCGCGATCAACGCGGCTTTACCGGACGCATCGTGGCGGCCTCCCCGAGTCTCGACGAAGTGCGCCGGCTGATCTTCGCCGGATATGGCATCGGCTGCCTGCCCGAGCACATCGTGCGCGACGATCTCGCGCAACAACGGCTGTGGCGCCTGCCGCCCGAAGAGGGACTGGTCGACGTCGACATCGATCTGCTGTGGCTGCGCGCGCGCAAAATGAACGCTGCCGAGCAGGCGTTTCTCGACGGTATGGAACGCACGATGCAACGCTACGCGCTACCTGAACGGCTTGCGCCGCGCTGACCGAAGATGGCCCGCGCGGCTTGCCGACTGCCGCGTTTTGCATATGAAGGCGATTTGCGCAGCCACACTGGCCAGCACCGCCAGCGCGCCCAAGGTATCCAGAATAGTCGGCCACACGATGCAACCCTCCCCGGTCCGCGTTCGCCACGCTGATCAAACGAATGCACGCACCAGCAACTGAATGCCCAAGCCGAGCAGACAGACAAAGAACCAGCGCCGGAAGCTCGCCGGACTAATGTGCTCGCGCACCCGCTGCCCGATCCACATTCCGAGCAATGCGGGCACCACGGCGCACAGCGATTCGCCCAGTTCATCGATCGCAAATGCATGCTCGCGCGCCAATCCGAGGGCGAGCGCGATGGTGGATACGGTGAAAGACAGGCCGAGCGCCTGAACCAGATCCTCTTTCTTTAACGCCAACCCCTGCAGGTAAGGCACCGCCGGCACGACGAATACCCCCGTCCCACCTGTGATCGCGCCGGTGACCACGCCGACCGCCGGCGAGAGCCAGCGCTCGTGCCGCGCCGGCACCGAGAAGCGCCACGCCAGCAGTCCGGCCACTGCATACACGGTCAACGCCGCGCCCAAACCGGTCACGGCCCATTCGCCGCCACCACCGGCAATGAACGACGCGGCCGCGAGCGTACCCGCGACAATGCCCGCCATCATCAGCCACAGGCGCTTGACCAGCGCGCGCACGCTGGGCCCCGCGAACAGTTGCCAGACGTTCGTCACGAACGAGGGCAACAGCAGCATCGCGGCGGCCTGCGCCGGCAGCATCAGCGTGCCGAGCACACCCATGGCCACAGTCGGCAGACCCATGCCGGTCACGCCCTTGACGAAGCCGGCCACGACGAAGGTCACGGCAACCACGCTCGCGCGCATTGCAAAGGAAGAGATCATCGGGATGGTGTTCTGAATGTCATGTCCGGATTTTCGATTGCCGGAGCACCGCCCACAATGCGTAAGATACGTACTGTGACTTAGGCTATAACTAAGGCTGAAGCTGAGGCTCAAACCCGGCCGCGATAACTGCCCCAACTGCAGCGCCAACTACTGCGCCAACTCGAATCCACGCCATGCGCTTCGACCTGATCGACCTCCGCCTTTTTCTTCACATCCTTGAAACCGGCAGCATCACGCATGGCGCGGCCCGCGCGAACATGTCCCTGCCTTCGGCCAGCGCGCGTTTGCGCGGCATGGAAGAAGCCTTGGGCGTGCCGTTGCTGGAACGGGGCCGGCGCGGCGTGGAGTCGACGGCAACCGGCGATACGCTCGCCCATCATGCGCGGCTCGTGCTCGGCCAGATCGACCGGATGCAAGGCGAGCTCGGCGAACATCAGGCCGGGCGCAAAGCCTGCATCCGTCTGTGGACCAATACCGCCGCGATCACCGAGTTTCTGCCCGCTGCGGTCGGCCTGTTTTTGCGCGATCACCCCAACGTACAGATCGATCTGAAGGAACGGCAAAGCAGCGAAACCGTGAAAGCGGTGCTGGCCGGCGCGGCGGAGATCGGCATCATCTCGGATTCCGTCGAACACGGCACCTTGCAGACGCTGCCCTTCGCCATCGACAAACTCGTGCTGATCGCCAGCCGTGACGACCCGCTGGGCGCGCGCCGTCGCGTGACGCTTGCGGAAGTGGCCGACCGTGAATTCATTGGCTTGAGCACGGGCAGCGCCTTGCACGCATACCTTGGCGAACGTGCATTGCTGGCCGGGCAACCGCTCAGCGTCCGCGCGCATATGCGAACCTTCGAAAGCGTCTGCTGCATGGTCGAACAAGGCGCGGGCATCGCCATCGTGCCGGCTACGGCGGCGAAACGCTATCGCGGCACGCCGGGCATTCGCACGATCGAACTGACGGACACGTGGGCCACCCGGCAGTTGCTGATCTGCATGCGCGACCTGAATGCGCTGAAGCGGCCGGAAAAGGCGCTGGTGCGGCACCTGGCGGGTGTCCTGGAGTGACAGGTGGGCAAGGCTGACGCTGTATTATCAATCGCATTTATTTCATAACCGATTTTTAATCGATTTGCCTGATTGCCAGTGGTTTCTTATCCTTGATGCACAACCTGCACAACCGGACGCCGCGCAATGCATGGGGCGTCCGCTCTGCTTCTTCCCGTCCCCGCTCATACTGTCGGCAAGATCATGGATAAAACCACCTTAAGCGTGCGCGTCGAAAGCGTGCGTGACGAAGCGCACGGCGTGCGCTCTTTTAGCGTAGCGCGTCTGGACGGACAACCGTTCGAGCGCTACGAACCCGGCGCGCATATCGACGTCACCGGGCCCTCGGGCGTGACACGGCAATACTCTCTATGCGGCGACCCGGATCAACACGAAACGCACCTGTTTGCTGTCAAACGTGAAGCAGCGTCTCGCGGCGGCTCGCGCTCGCTGCACGATGACGTGACGGTGGGCTGCGAACTGACGATCGGCGCGCCGCGTAATCTGTTTCAACTCGCAAGCAGCGCGAGCGAACACATTCTGATTGCAGCCGGCATTGGCGTGACGCCGCTCTTAAGCATGGCATACCGCCTGCTCAGGCAGGAGCAGCGCTTCGTGCTGCATTACTTCGCGCGCAGCGCGGAGCACGCGGCGTTCCTGCCGTTAATGTCGCGCGCACCGTTCAGTCACTTCGTGCGCTTTCATTTCGGCGTCGAGCGGGAACAACTCGACGCGGTGCTGGCCGACTGCGTGGCAGATGCGCGCGAAGGTTCGCACCTCTACACGTGTGGGCCGGCGCCCTTCATGGAGCGTGTGGTGGCGATAGGCGAACAGCGCGTGGCTGCCGAGGCGATTCACCTCGAGCGCTTTGGCGCCGAGCCTGCTTCGGCGGCTAGCGGCGAATCGAGCGCGCTCGATTCATTCGACGTGCGCATCGCCAGCAGCGGCGCAACCGTCCACGTGGACAAACACACGACGATCGTCGCGGCGCTGGCGTCGATCGGCATCGAAGTGGATACGTCGTGCGGAGAAGGCGTATGCGGCACCTGCATGGTCGATGTAGTCAGCGGAACGCCCGAGCATCGCGATCATTGCCTGAGTAAAGCGGAGCGCGCGAGCGGCAAGGTGATCTGCTGCTGTGTCTCGCGCGCGGCCTCGCCGCTGCTGGTGCTCGATCTTTAAGAGCCGGGTTTTGATCGTTGAAAAAGCCGGTGCTGCATTCGCAACACCGGCTTTTTTGCACCCTTGGCGCACCTTAGCGGTCGTCGTCATGGATCGACGATGCATGCCGGCACAACGCGCGCACTTCGACGTCCATATACGGAAACAGCGGCAATTGGCT
The DNA here is from genome assembly GCF_003610895.1 of Paraburkholderia fungorum. GTDB lineage: Bacteria > Pseudomonadota > Gammaproteobacteria > Burkholderiales > Burkholderiaceae > Paraburkholderia > Paraburkholderia fungorum_B. The sequence goes on along the minus strand of NZ_MCAS01000003.1, from coordinate 67,273 downwards.
CAGCACGTCGTGCAGATGCGCGGGGCTTTCCACGTCGAACACGCTGATATTCGCGTAGCGGCCGGCAATGCGCCACAAATGCCGCCACACGCCCTCCTGCTGCAGCTTTTGCGACATCGCTTTCTCATCGGACTTCAGACGGGCGGCGCGTTCCGCGTCCATATCGGACGGCAGCTTGACCGTCATCTCTACGTGAAACAGCATGCTGGTTCTCCTTTTGCTATTTTTTCCTGTCTCAGGCTTCCGCGCGTACGCGTTCCACTTCCGCGCCCGGCAGATTGTCGCGCTCCCTGAACAGGGTGAAGTCGAAATCGATCAGCGCGAACTGGCCGTCCACGCCATACGGTTTGCCTTCCGCGCCTTCGGCCTGCCGGACGGCGGGCACGAGCCCGTCGCGCGTGGCGAAAGCGAAGTCGTCCCACAGATACGGATCGCCGTCGATGTTGATCTGCGTGGTCAGCTTGCGGCAACCCGGTGCCGAAACGAAGAAGTGAATATGCGCCGGACGATGCCCATGACGGCCCAGCTGATCGAGCAGCAATTGCGTCTGCCCCTGCGGCGGCACCGAGTAGCCCACCGGCACCACGCTGCGGAAGCTGTACTTGCCTTCGGCATCGGTACGGATCGAGCGGCGCAGATTGAAGGCCGGCTGCGATTTGTCGAAGTAAGAGTAGTTGCCAAGGTGATTCGCGTGCCACACCTCGACCAGCGCATTCGCGAGCGGCTTGCCGTCTTCGCCGAACACACGGCCGCGCATCACCAGCGTCTGACCAGGATCGGTGCCGTCATCCAGCCGCGCATGGCCGTCGGACACCGGCGCGCCCGCCACATACAGCGGTCCTTCGATGGTGCGCGGCGTGCCGCCTTCGATCCCGGCCTTGGCTTCGGCTTCGTCTATGCGCAGGTCGAGAAAATGCTCGAAACCGAGGCCCGCGGCCAGGAGGCCGAGCTCGCCGCTCTTACCTGCGTCGCCGAGATAATTCAGCGCGGTCCAGAACTCGTCCGGCTGCACGTCGAGGTCTTCGATCGTATAGAACAGGTCCTTGATGATGCGGTTGACGATCTGCTTCGTGCGCGGATTGCCTTCATGGGTGGCGCTGTCGTTGATTTTTTGCAGCAGCGCGTCGATGGCTTGCTTGTTCATGGGGTATCTCCTTCGTTTAATGTTCTGGGCGGTTAGCGAATGAACCGTCAGTTCGTGGTGATGCTTGCGCCCTTGCGCGTATCGCGCCGCAGGCGGTCGATCTTGTCCCAGTCCAGCGTGATGCCCAGACCCGGTCCCTGAGGAAGATGCAAAACAAAATTCTCGTAACGCAGCGGTTCGGTGAGAATCTCTTCGGTCAGCAGCAACGGCCCGAACAGTTCAGTACCCCACTTCAATGCGCCGAAGGTGCTGAAGAGTTGCGCCGAGGCAATCGTGCCCACCGCGCCTTCGAGCATCGTGCCGCCGTACAGGTCGAGGTTCGCAGCAAGCGCAATCGCCGCCACGTTCGCCGCGCCGCTCAGGCCACCCGATTGCGCGATCTTGACGGCGAAGACATCAGCCGCGCGCGCGCTGGCAAGCGCGAAGGCATCGGCCGGGCCGTGCAGGGCTTCGTCCGCCATGATCGGCACCAGCGCGAGATCCGTCAGACGTTTGAGGCCCGCGCGATTCTCCGCGGCAATCGGCTGCTCGATCAGAGCAACGCCCGCGTCGGCGAAACGTTTTGCGGCCCAGATCGCTTCGGATTCGGTCCACGCCTGGTTCACGTCGACCCGCACTTCACCGCGTCCTTCCAGTGCTTTCTGAATCGCCACAACGTGCGCCACGTCGTCGGCCAGCGCGCGCGAACCGATTTTCAGTTTGAATACGCGATGCCGCTTCGCTTCGAAAACACGCTCGGCTTCGTCGATATCGCGGGTCGTGTCGCCGCTCGCGAGCGTCCACGCCACGTCCACCGAATCGCGGATGCGGCCGCCGAACAGCTCCGACAACGGTACGCCGAGGCGCTGCGCCTGGGCGTCGAACAAGGCGGTTTCGAGCGCCGAGCGGGCAAAACGGTTGCCCTGGAACAGCGTGCGCAGTGTCGCCATCGCCGCGCCTGGGCGGGTCGCGTCCATACCTTTGAGCAGCGGCGCGAAATACGTATCGATGTTGGTCTTGATACTCTCCGGACTTTCCTCGCCGTACGCGAGGCCGCCGATGGTTGTGCCCTCGCCCACGCCGACCACGCCGTCGGCGCAGCGAACGCGCACCAGCACGAGCGTCTGGCAGTTCATCGTTGCGACCGAAAGCCGGTGTGGACGAATCGTCGGTACGTCGACGAGAATCGTCTCCACGCTCTCGATCTTCACGGGTGTTGCTATCATTCCTTGCCCTCCTGAACTGCTTTCCTGAGAGCCCCATAGTAGAAACAACCCGCGAAGCAGTCCAACACCGATTCCGACTACTTCCATACCTTAGAGGTATGCATGGAACTTCGCCAGCTCCGCTATTTCATCGCGGTCGCCGAAGAAATGAACATCACGCGGGCGGCTAACCGCCTGCATATGACCCAGCCGCCGCTCAGCCGCCAGATCCAGCAGATCGAGGAAAGCGTTGGCCTCGCGCTGTTCGAGCGCGGCGCCCGGCCGCTGCGCCTGACCGAAGCCGGGCGCATTTTCTATGCGCAGGCAAGGCGTCTCGTCGCTGAAGCCGACGAGCTCGCGCCGCTCACGCGGCGCCTCGCGCAACTGGCCGAGCGCATCGTGATCGGCTTCGTGCCGTCCACGCTGTATGGCGCGCTGCCCGCGGTGATCCGTGCGTTTCGCGAGGCCGCGCCGCATATCGAGTTGTCGCTGATTGAAATGTTCACGATCGAGCAACTCGGCGCCCTCAAAGGCGGCCGTATCGACGTCGGCTTCGGCCGCCTGCGTTTTGACGACGCGCAACTGGCGCGCGAGGTGCTCGTCGAAGAGCGGATGATTGCCGCACTGCCGCAAGATCATCCGCTCGCACGCCAGAAGAAGCCGCTGACGCTTGCCGCGCTCGCGCAGGAAACGCTGATCGTCTATCCGAGCACGCCGCGGCCAAGCTACGCGGACCAGCAGCTGTCGGCCATGCACGACCATGCGCTGGAGCCCAAGGCCATCCATGAGGTCAGGGAATTGCAAACCGCGCTGGGTCTGGTCGCGGCGCAGGTCGGCGTGTGTCTCGTGCCGGAAAGTGTGGAGGGTCTGCGCGCGCATGGCGTGGTGTACCGGCCGGTGCCGGCCGCCAATATCGCTTCGCCGATTATCATGAGCCGGCGCCTGCAGGATGAGTCGCCGGCTACCACGCTGTTGTGCTCACTCGCGCGGGAGCTGTTCAAACGGGTTTGAGGGGCGTGGCCTATCCACGCGGCGTTTTGAGCAGCGTTTTGGGCAGCATTCTGCACGCCCGCAAAGCCGCCCTGCGTCACGCTGACAGCCGAGGCCCTTCTCAACGCTCGTCGAAGCGCCGCACGATATCGCCCATCAGATTGCGCAACCACACGTTGCCCTCGTCCTGGTCGAAATGCTCGTGCCAATGCATCGTGACAGCGGCCATCGGCAACGTGACCGGCAATTCATACAGATGAAACCCGCCGTCCCGATTGAAAATCTGCGCCAGACGCCGCGGCAGGGTCGCGAACAGATCGGTCACGGCCAGTACGCTCGGCAAGGCGACGAAATGCGGCAGTTCGAGCGCGATATGCCGGCCCACCCCTTGCGCGCGAAACGCATCGTCGAGCGCATAGTGGCTATGCTCGACCGACGTGATCTGCACGTGCGACGCGTCCAGAAACGCCTTCATGCTCAGCTCTTTCGTGCGCGGCAAGCCGCGCCGCTTGCGCGTCATGCACACGTACGTCTCTTCGAACAGCGCTTGATGCCGCGTGCGCGCGGTCAGCGTCGGCAGATTGCCGATTGCGAAATCGAGCCGGCTGCCACGCAACGCATCTTCGATTTCTTCGACCGGCAAGGGCTCGATGCGCAATTTCACGCGCGGCGCCTGCCGGTGCAACGCTTCGCAAATCGGCGGCAGATACGCCAACTCCCCCGCATCGGAGAGCGATAAGCGGAACGTGCGTGTGCTCACCGCCGGATCGAAATGTTCCGCGTAACGCAGCGCTTCGCGCACCGTATCCAGCGCCCGCGCGACGATGCTCGACAGTTCGAGCGCGATCGGCGTGGGCTGCATGCCGGCGCGCGTGCGAATGAACAGCGGATCGTCGAACAGGGTTCGCAAACGCCCCAGCGAATAACTGATTGCCGGCTGTGACAGCGCAAGGCGCTGACCCGCCCGCGTAAGGCTGCGCTCCTCGACAATCGCCTGGAAAACGCGCAGCAGATTGAGGTCGACGTGATCCAGCGAATTCATCGAGATATCCATGAGATTGATCTTATATTTTATTTTAGATCAATTTGACGCATATCAGTCGCTCAGCGAGACTTGGCTCCATCGACCACCCACATACCACTCCAATGAGCGAATCCTCATATCAGACCGTCGATGCGAGCGCCTTGTACCAGCGCGCGCAGCCCGACCGCGTCGCCCCTTCGCTGTACTACGATCCGGCGGTTTTCGAAACCGAACTCGAGCGCATTTTCTACAAGACGTGGATCTGGGTCGCGCACGAAAGCGAATTGCCGAATCCGGGCGATTTCCGCACCACCACGATCGGCCGCCAGCCGGTGATCGTGGTGCGCGACAAAACGGGTGCTGTCAACGTGCTGCAGAACCGCTGCCGCCATCGCGGCGCGACGGTCTGCGAGCAGCACAAAGGCAATGCGAAAGGCTTCACCTGCCCGTATCACAGCTGGACCTATGGCCTCGACGGCGCATTGCGCGCGCTGCCCTATGGAGACGGTTATGAAGGCGTGATCGACAAGACCGAGTTGCCGCTCGCGAGTCTGCGCGTGGGCATCTATCAAGGCCTGATCTTCGCTAGCTTCAATCAGGAGATCGAACCGCTCGAAGATTTTCTCGGCGGCGCCAAACCGTGGATCGATCTGTTCATGAAACAGGGCGCGGGCTATCCGATCAAGGCGAACGGCGAGCATCGCTTCCGCTTCAACGGCAACTGGAAGATCCAGCTCGAAAACACCACCGACCTGTATCACTTTCCGGTCGTCCACAAATCGTGGATGAAATCGATCGACGACGAAACCGCCGCCGCGATCACGAGTTTCATGACCAGCGACGAAGCATTCTGCCGCTCGCTCGGCAACGGCCATAGCCTCGCCGTGCTGGTGCCGGAGCTCGTCGATCTCGACCGTGACGATGGCGCGCCGATCCCCGAGCGCTTCGAGGCACTTGCCGCCACGCTCGCAAAAAAGCACTCACCCGATGAAGTGCGCCGCATCGTGCGCTCGCTGATGGGCGTCGGCTTCAATCTGAATCTGTTCCCGAACCTCGCGCTGTCGATGGCGTTTTTCCGCGTGCTGCGGCCCATCTCCGCGAACGAAACCGAAATTCGCCACGTGGCGCTCGCGATGGACGGCGGTCCCGAAGAAGCGAACCGCGTACGCCTGCGTATTCACGAACACTTCCAGGGTCCGTTCGGCTTCGGCAGTCCGGACGATGCCGAAGCATGGGAACGCGTACAGCGCGGCTCGCACGCCGGCCCTGATCTGCCGATCCTCGTGAACCGCGGCCTGAATCGCGAAAGCACGGCGCCGAACGGCGAAAAGACCGCGCACGCCACCGACGAAACCGGGATGCGCGAAGCGTACGCGCAATGGCGCACGATGATGGAGCAAGCATAATGGACCAGAAGAACACCCTGTTCTCGCAGCAGACCTTTGCCGGCGCGATCGAACTGATCTGGCGCGAAGCCGAGTTGCTGGACCGCAAGGATTATCGCGAGTGGCTTTCGTTGTGGGACCCGGCAGGCTTTTACGTGGTGCCGATCGATCCCGCCACCACCGACTTCGCCGCCACGCTGAACTACGCGTACGACGATCAGGACATGCGCGAAAAACGCGTGCAACGCATGCTGTCCGGCTATTCGGCTTCGGCGAGCGATGCCGCCCGCACCGTGCGCACGGTCTCGCGTTTCACGTTGACGAGCGATGCGAGCGACGAGGTCGAGGTGAGCTCGGCGCAACTCATCGTCGCGTACAAACGCGGCAAGTCGACCCTGTTCGCAGCGGATCTTACGCATCGCATCAGTTTCGCGAGCGGCGAGGCGCGTATCGCCCAGAAGGTCATCCGCCTGATCGATTCGACCGAGGCGCTGAGCGCCATCGGCTTCCTGCTGTAAATGACGACACATCCAGCGAGCACGACGATGCAAAACGACACGTTTTCTCCCACGGCCAACTCGTCCGTTATGCCCGTCACGCCCGCGGTGCCGGCAACTTCGCGCGCACTGCGGCGGATCGTCGTTGCCTCCGTGCTCGGCAACGCACTCGAATGGTATGACTTCTTTCTGTACGGCACGGCTGCGGCCCTGATTTTCGGGCCGTTGTTCTTCCCGTTGCACGGCGATCCGCTGATGGGGACCCTCGCCGCCTTCGCCGGCTTCGCGATTGGTTTTGTGGCGCGACCGCTGGGCGGCGTGGTGTTCGGCCACATTGGCGACCGGCATGGCCGCAAAGGCGCGCTCGTCGTAACGCTGATGATGATGGGCGTGGCCACCTTCGGCATCGGCCTGTTGCCGACGTTCTCGCAGATCGGTTTCCTCGCCCCCATCGCGCTCGTCTGTCTGCGCGTCGTGCAAGGCATTGCGTCCGGCGGTGAATGGGGCGGCGGCGTGCTGCTGATCAGCGAGAGCGCGCCCCCTAATCGCCGTGGCTACTATGCGTCGTTCAGTCAGTTGGGCGTGGCGGGTGGCTTCGTGTTGTCGGCGGCCGCGTTTTATCTGGTGCAGCGGCTACCGGCGGAAAGTTTCATGTCCTGGGGATGGCGCGTGCCGTTTCTCGCCAGCGTGCTGATCTTCGGCGTGGGGGTGTACATTCGCCGGCGTCTGCCCGAGAGCCGCGACTTCGCCACGGCCAAGCCGAAGCACATGCCGGTGCTGACCGTGTTGCGCAATCACCCGAAACAGGTGTTGCAGGCCATGGGGTTGCGCGTGGCCGAAAACGGCGGCACGTATATCTTCCTGTCGTTCGTGCTGGTGTACGGCAAGACGATCGGCGTGCCGGTTTCGGTGATGCTCGGCGGCGTGATGCTCGCCATGCTCCTCGAACTTTTCACGATCGTGCTGTGGGGGCGGCTATCGGATGTGATCGGTCGCCGGCCGGTGTATATGATCGGCGCGCTCGGCCTCGTCGTGATCGCGTTTCCTGCGTTCTGGCTGATCGATACGCATGAACCCCTGCTCGTGTTCCTTTCGCTCGCGCTCGGCTTGCCCTTCTGCCACGCCGCGATGATCGGCACGCAGCCTGCGCTGATGGGCGAGCTTTTTCCCACTGAAGTCCGCTATTCAGGCATGGCCTTAGGGCACGAAATCGCGTCGGTCTTCTCCGGCGGACTGGCGCCTTTGGTCGCCATTGCGCTGTACTCGAAGATTCATGCGCCCTGGCCAGTTGCCCTGATGCTGATCGGCTTTGGTCTCATCACCGCGATCACGCTAGTGACCATTCCAAAGAACGTCCACACCACGCATGATTGAGATGCGCTCAGCGGCGAGGCGCGGCGGCGAACGGCAGCGTAAAGCTGCAATGAAGCCCGCCCTCGCGTGCCGGTTTGGCCCAGATTTCGCCACCGTGCCGCGTGACGATGTTCTTGCACAGCGACAAACCAATGCCGTTGCCGCCCGCCTTCGACGAAGAAAAACCGTCGAACAGCCGGCCATGCGCGTCGGCGGGCACGCCTGGGCCGTTATCGATCACCTGGACGAGCGCAAGCTTGCCGCGCAGACCGGTGACCAGGCGCAACTCACCGCGCCGTGCTGCCGCGTGAGAGGCATGAGTATCCGCCGTCGCACCTTCCGTCAGCGCCTCGATCGCATTGAACGCCAGATTCAGCACCACCTGACCGATCAGCACGCGCTCGCCATACACCGGCAAGGCTTCCGGTGCCTGCTCGATGGTGACCGTAATACCGGCATCTTTGGCACGCAACTCGATGAAGTACGCAACGTCCGCGACGATGTCGCGCAGATCGGCCTCAGTCTCGCTCGGCTCGCGCCGGACGATGTAATCGCGCACGCTCCTGATGATGAGCGCCGCGTGCTCGGCCTGGCGATCGGCGCTGCGCAGGCCCCACAACGCGTCTTCGAGTGTGCCGGGTTGGGCGAGCCGCAGGATCGCGCCTTCGATGAAATTACGCACCGCGGCGAGCGGCTGGCTCAACTCGTGCGCAATAGCGGTCGCCATTTCGCCCATCGCGTTGTAGCGTCCCGCGTATTCCAGCAACCGCGCCTCGTGACGGCGCGCCTCTTCGAGCGCGACTTCGTCCGTGATATCGCGAAAGTGCAGCAGGCGGCCGTTAAGGTCGTCTTCGATCTCGATCCGCCTGCAGGTGATGCGCAGCCAGCCTGGCGTGCCATCGCGGCGCGTGATGCGATAACGCTGTGGCGCCGAGGGCTGGATGCGCGGCGCACTGGCGAGTTGCTCAACCAGACGGTCGCGATCGGCTTCGCTGCAATAGTCGCGCACGTCGCCCATTGGCGCGCCCTCTTCCAGACCCAGCACACGCCGTCCGGATTCGCTGACGAATTCCACTTCGCCCTTCGGCGTCAGGACGGCGACGCCCTCGCCGAGATCCTGCATGAATTCCCGCAACCGCGATTCGTAGCGCCGCAGCGTCTGCTTGAGCGTGTCCTCGACGCTGATGTCGCGGAACTGCACCATCACCACCGCCAGCTCGCGCAGCGGCACGTAGGTGGCAATCGCCTCAGACAGCATATCGGCCCCGTTGCGCGAGCGGTAACACCACTCGTAAACCTGCGGGCCTTCGGTGATCGCACGGTCCATTGCGCCGACACCAATCTCACGCCGGTACTTCGGCACCGGGCGGGTCATGTCTTTCGCCTTGAGCGGCAGCAGTTCTTCGAGCGTAAAGCCGAGTGCCTCGCAAGCCGCGCGATTGGCCCACACAATCGCCTTGGTGTCGGCGTCGTGCAGCAGCACGCACAGCGTGAGCGCGTCGAGCAGGCGGTGGAAATCTTCTTCAGCGGGGAAGTTCATCTGACGGGACGGCGAAAAAATTCGATTGCGTATGGAATGGAACATAACACCAGTCCGCGGGATTCGCGTCTGAAGATTTCTTTAGATATCCCGGGCGGGTTACCTAAAAACACACCCCGCGTCCCAATTGAAGCGTTCTTTTTGCATTTCTAGACTGGCTTCACTCTGCATGCATCGTCAGTCACCTCATTCCCCGCGATCTGCATGCCTCGAGTTTCAGCCCACAACGAATCAAGGAGATGCCCCGCCATGTCAGACACCGCCACCGACACTGTTGCCGCCGTCGCGAACGCCAGCCGCGATGCCACGCGCTTGCCGCTTGCCGATGTCATCGCCGAAATCGCGCTACGGCGTGAGGAGTTCGAGCGCCTGTCGCATGTGCCGCGTGATCTGATCGCGAAACTCAAACGCGCGGGTGTATATCGCGCGGCCACACCGCGACGGTTCGGCGGCGATGCGCTCGCGCCCGGCGCGTTTCTCGACATGATCGAACGCATCGCGGTGGCGGATGGCTCGGCGGCATGGGTCGCGAGTTTCGGCTCGGCAAACGTGTATCTCGCGGCCTTGCCGCTGGCGACTCAGGCGCGGATCTACGCCGACGGTCCCGATCAGGTGTTCGCAGGCGGCCTCTTCCCGGTTCAACCCGCCCAGCCCGCCGAAGGCGGCTGGCGCGTGAACGGCACCTGGAAGTTCGCGAGCGGCTGCAAGGGCGCGGATTGGCTCGGCGTGGGCATCGGTGTGGCCGGTGCAGGTGCAGGTGCAGGCGCCCCGGGCCTGTCCGGCAAACCGCGCACCGCCGTGTTTCGTCCGCATCAGGTGGAAATCGTCGAGAACTGGGATGTGGTCGGCATGCAAGGCACCGGCAGCCACGATCTGCGCGTTGACGACCAGTTCGTCGCCGAAGACTGGACTTTCGTGCGCGGCGGCGAACCCTGCGTAGATGAACCGCTGTATCGCTACCCAACGATCGCCTACGCGGCGCAGGTGCTGGCCGTGGTCAATCTCGGTCTGGCGCGCGCGGCGCTCGATGTCGCCAACCAGATGGCCGGCGGCCGCAAGACCACCACCGGCGCGCCGCAACTCGCCGAGCGCGCGTACTACCGGATCGAACTGGCGAAAGCCGAAGCGCAACTGCGTTCGGCCCGCGCATTCTTCTACGACACCACCGACACGGTCTGGCAATCGATCCTCGCCGGCAACCCTGTCACACCCGAGCAGACCAGCCTGCTGCGCCTCGCTGCGACACAGATCGCCCGCGAAGGCGCCGAGGTCGTGCAGCGTGCCTACCGGCTCGGCGGCACCATGGCGATCTACCGTACGCATCCGTTGCAACGCCTGCTGCGCGATGCGATGGTGGTCACCCAGCACGCGTTTCTCGGCGAAGGCAACTACGACGGCGCCGGCGCCGTGTTCGTCGGCGTACCGCCGATTCCGGGTTACCTGTAAGCCATTTTTCCGCATTTGACCGTCAAACGATTTCATGGAGAACTACACAATGTCCGATACCCCGACGCTGCCCTTGCGCGTACTGTTCTGCTGCGGCGTAACGCAGAATTTCTTCGACTTGCCGCGCGAGAAGATCGGTGAAGTCTGGCAGGCTTACGGCAAGATGCTGGCCGCAGTCGAATCGATGGAGGGAGTTCAGGTGCTCGGCATCATGGACGACGACCGCCTCACCGTCGGCAGCGCCGACAACGCGCCGTGGACCTTCTACATCATGGCGGACGTGCGCGATTTCGACACCACGGTCGCAGTGTGCAATCTGTTTCGCACCACGCCGGTCGGCGAGTACAACCTGTGGCGCTACGGCAAGATCGAAGCACGCGTCGGCCGCGCGCTGGCCGTGCCGCCCCAGCACGCCAATGCGGCTTGAACCATGCCGGAGCATGATGCGATGAACGAAGCGCCTGATACGCTGCTCATGTTGAGCGAACGGCTCGCCGCGCTCGAAGCCGAATCCGCGGTGCGCCGCACCATGGCGCGCTATATGGCGCTATGCGATGTGCCCTCGGGTGCGCCCGAAGGCGAAACGCTCGCGGCGCTCTTTGCTGAAGACGCGATCTGGGAAGGCATCGGCCCGTTATACGCGAACAAGTTTGGCCGCCTTACCGGTCACGCACAGATTCTCGCGATGCTCATGCGCTACTTACCGCCGTCACCGCATTTTTCGGTGAATGTGCACTTTCTCACGTCGGAAAGCATCGAGGTGCGGGGCAAAAGCGCGACAGGACGTTGGATCATGCTGCAGGCATCCGGCTATGTCGAAGCGGCGGCCGAGTTGATCTCGGCACGGCTCGAAGTGGATTTCGCGCCCGCGGATAATGGCCGCGACTGGCTCATCACGCACTTTCGCACCGAACGTCTTTTCGATGCGCCCTGGCAAGTCAATGCAAGGAAACCGAACCCATGAACGAGTTTATCCAGACCTTGTCGCTCGGCGGCAGCGGCCCCAGCATCGCGATCAAGGACACGATCGATATCGCCGGTTACGCGACCACGGCCGCCAGCCGTGCGCTGGCCGATACCTCGCCCGCCACCGAACATGCGGATGTCGTAACCCGCTTACTCGACGCCGGCTGGCACATTGTCGGCAAGGCGAATATGCACGAACTGGCATTCGGCATGACTGGCATCAACGACTATGCCGGCACGCCGCAAAACCCTCAGGACGCCTCGAGAATTCCCGGCGGCTCGTCGAGCGGTTCGGCGGCGGCCGTCGGTCTGAAGCTCGCCGACGCCGCGCTTGGCACGGACACCGGCGGCTCGATCCGCGGCCCCGCTGCATGCTGCGGCGTGATCGGTTTGAAGCCGACTTACGGCCGCGTGTCCCGGCGCGGCGTGGCCCCGCGTGAATCGACGCTCGACTGTGTCGGGCCGTTCGCGCGCGAGATGCAAATGATCGTCGCCGCGATGCAGGCGATCACGGCCGACTTCGACCTGCACGCCGCTCAGACGCCACAAACGGGCGCGTGCAACGTCGGCATCGTGCAGGTCGACGCAACGCCGGCTATCCTCACCGCCGTTGCGCGTGCAGCAGACCAAGCAGATTGCAACGCCCGCACGATGGAACTCGCGGGTTTTGCAGCCGCTTTCGAAGCGGGCCTCGCGATCATCAACGTCGAAACCTCGCAGGCGTTCGGTCACCTCGTGGCCAGCGGCAAGCTCGGCGCCGATCTCGACGCACGCCTGCGCGCCGCTGCAAAAACGACGGCCGCGCAGCTCGATGCCGCGGAGTCGGTGCGCCGTCAATTCACCGCGGCCGTCGACCATGCGCTTGAAAGCGTGGACGTACTGATTCTCCCCACCCTGCCCGCGCTGCCCATCACGCTCGACGAGGCACGCAGCGGCACCTCGGTCATCGGCATGTCGTCGTTGATCCGGCCGTTCAATCTGAGCGGCCATCCGGCATTGAGCTTGCCCTTGCCGATTAACGGTTCGCCGCTCAAGGCCGGTTTGCAGATCGTTGGACGCAAAGGCGCGGATGAACAGGTCTGCGCAGTCGCGGCGCGCTTCGAAGCGGCACTCGCCACATGAAGTAGCCCACCGAAACCGGCAACGCACAAAACCGCTATAAAGGCGGTAGTTTTCTCAAGGAAGCGAAACAAATGCAAAACAGAGTTGTACTCGTCACCGGCGCCGCGCGCGGTCTCGGCGCAGCGATTGCCACGCGCTTTCATGCGGCGGGTTACATGGTTGCCATCGGCGATATCGCGTTCGATGCCGCCCACGCCCTCGCTCGCGAATTGAGCGCCGACGGCTCGAGCGCCTTCGCGTTGAATCTCGACGTGACCTCGAAAAGCGCGTTCGAATCCGCACGCGATGCAATCCTGCAACGCTGGGGCCGCATTGATGCCCTGATCAACAATGCGGGCGCATCCAAGGTCGTCCCCGTGATGGAGATCACCGCCGAGCAATTCAATCAGGTCATCGATGTAAATCTGCGCAGCGTGCTGTTCGGTTGCCAGGTGTTCGGGCAGCATTTCGCTGACGCCGGCACGGGCCGCATCGTCAACATTGCCTCGCTGGCGGGACAGAACGGTGGATCGGCCACCGGCGCGCACTATGCCGCAGCCAAAGGCGGCGTAATCACGTTGACCAAGGTATTCGCGCGCGACCTCGGTGCGGCGGGCGTGACCGTCAATGCGATTTCACCCGGGCCGATGGATCTGCCGATCGTGCATGAAAGCGTCGCACCGGACAAACTGAGAGCGGTCATCGCGAATATCCCCGCGGGACGTCTTGGCTCAGCCGATTATGTCGCGGACGTCGCGATCATGCTGGCAGCGGAGAATGCTTACTTCGCGAACGGCGCGTGCTGGGACGTGAACGGCGGTTTGTTCATGCGTTGAATCCGTCCTGGTCCCATACCGCCATCACGTCGCGCACCAGCATCGCGATCGACGCTGCACCGAGCTTGTCCTTGATGCTCGCGCGGTGTACGTCGACGGTTTTCACGCTGATCGACAGATCGGAGGCGATACGCTTGCTGCCCTTGCCGTCGATCACGCCGCGCAGCACCTCTTTCTCGCGCGCCGTTAGCGACGCCAGGCGCTTTTTCAAGTCGCGCTGCTTCTGATCGGCGGCATGACGAAGCTCGGCCAGTTTCAACGCACGCTGCACGCGGTCGAGCATCTGCTGCGAGTTATACGGCTTCTCGACAAAGTCGATCGCGCCGTTCTGCAACGCACGCACCGACATTGGAATATCGCCATGTCCGCTGACGAAAATGATCGGCAGCGTTGCGCCTTGACGGTTCAACTCCGCTTGCACGTCGAAGCCGCTTTGCTGCGGCATGCGCACATCGAGCACCAGACACGCGGGCACGTCAGGATCAAAAGCGCTCAGAAATTCGCCCGCATTGGCAAAACCCGCCGACTTCACGCCGACCGATTCGAGCAGCCATGCGAGCGACGTACGCATGCCGTTGTCGTCGTCGACGATGTAGACGATCGGTGCGAGGGGCGGTGCGGACTGGGACGGGTGGGACATGGAGTAAGCCGGCGCGGTTCGGGAGTGTGCGTTGTCGAAGCGTCTTGCCGGTTCATGATAACCAGTGGAAAAACCGCTGCAAAGCGATAGTTACCCTGTAGCACGGATTAATTTCGCTCGGGCCGCTCCTTCAGGCATGGGCCGTTCAGACACACATTGGGGAAAGCTTTAGACGGATGGGGAAAGACGCTCTCCTCGCCACCGCTCACGCGGATTTTTTTCCGCACATGGATTGATTACGCTTGAATCGAGATCCCCACCGCGCTTTCCGAGGAACCGAGAACATGAAGCCGAACCCGCAATCGAGCACTGCCGCTGACACTGATCTGCCGGCAAAACAGCAATTCCGTCAGGCCATGGCGCACTTGTCCGCAGCCGTGAACGTCATCACGACGGCGGGCCCCCATGGACGTTGCGGCGTGACTGCGAGCGCCGTGTGCTCTGTTACCGATACGCCGCCTACACTGCTCGTCTGTCTGAACCGCTCGAGTGCGATGCACGCCACCTTCGAACACAACCGGCACGTTTGCATCAACGTGCTGCCCGGCGAGCACGAATTGCTCGCACGCCACTTCGCAGGCATGACACAGGTACCGATGGAGGAACGCTTTGGCTGGCCGATCTGGGACGAAGGCACGCACGGGCGTGCCGGTATTACGCGACGCACTCGCGAGCCTGCAGGGAGAGATTGTCGATCTGAAGGAAGTGGGCTCGCACTCGGTGATGTTCGTCAAAACCACCTGCATTAGCGTGCGCACGGACGGCGATGGGTTGATTTACTTCGATCGCAACTTCCACCGCATCAAGCGCGTTGCATCGCAGCAGTGAGCGCACCGGGGTCATCGCGCGAAACCGCAGCGCGCGGTTTGCTCAAACAACGCCCGCGTTATCCGTATCGAACTGAAACGACGGCACAGCCGCGACGGCCTCGACGAAACAGTCGATCAGATAATCGCAGGCCGACGTATTCAGCGCGTCACGCCGCGAGATGATGCCCACCGACACGCGCGGCAATGCCTCACGCACGGGGACCGATATGATCCGCTCGCGAATCCAGTCCGTTTCCAGAAAGCTTTTCGGACAACATGACAGCAGATTGCTTTTCACCGACAGCGAAAAACTCGCGCTGAACGAACTGCACTCCACCACCACGTTCGGCGCCTTGGCGCCATGCCGCACAAAAAAGTCCTGGAGTGACTGACCGATGCTTTCGGGCGTGGTGTTCAGCATCCACTCCGCGCCCTCCAGATCCGCAATCGATCCGGCATTCGCCAATGGGTGGCCTTTGCGGGCCGAAATGATCAACTCACCTTCGAGCAACGAGCGGAACACGAATTCCGGCGCGAGCTTTTTTTCATCGACGATAGCGATCACGAAATCGAGCGAGCCATCGCGCAGCCGGGCCAGCGCCGCCGTCAGAAAACCCTCCTGAACCGAGAGGCGCGTCTTCGGCATGCGCTGCCGGAAAGAGTGAATCGCGCGCGACAGAAACTTCAGCGACACCAGCGGTGTAACCGCACACGACACGGTACCGCCCGCCTGACCGGACAGTTGTATCACGTCGTCTTTGGCGTGCTGCATCTCGGCGAGGATGAGCCTTGCACGCGCACACACGGCCTGGCCGAACTGGGTGAGTTGCGCGCCACGCGCGCTGCGCGACACCAACGGCACGCCCAATTCCTGTTCGAGCTCGCGAATCGCCTTGGTCAACGCGGGCTGGGACAGACACACCGTTTTGGCGGCAGCGCGAATGCTGCCGTGCTGGGCTATCGCCACTAAAGCGCGTAACTGGTTGTATTTCACGGATGAGCGGCCGGATAAGCGTTTTAGAGAAAGACTGCCAATGCTTGGCGTCAGGCAGCGGCTGATAGCGGCTGACAGCGTGAATCGATGGTACACCGCGAGTAAAACGCCGGCCATGCTCCCAAATACTCATTGCTGCACGGACCCCGTGCGTCAAACGCCGCTCCAGCCGGACGCGATAACCCAGCGTTATCACAATAAGAAAAAGCAAATCCGGAACACTTTTTTGACTCCCTAGACTTTTCCTGTCGCCGTCATTGAAAGCGCCCTGCTCGAGCAAAACGCTCTCGAACCGGCTATGCAGCGCTACCGAAGCATCACGGATTGATTCACCTCCAGAGGGATCCCGTCAATGAAGTCATCTTCACTCAGTTCTTCGCTGCACGACGTCGGTCAAAGCGCAAGGCATGGCGCATCGACCCGCGGGCTGATCGTCGCGACGACGATCGGCAACGCATTCGAATTCTTCGATCTCACGGTCTACAGTTTCTTTGCGGTATTGCTCGGCAAGCTGTTCTTCCCGCTCGCCTCGTCGCAACAGCAGCTATTGCTCTCCGTCGGCACGTTCGGCATCGGCTTCATCGCACGGCCGCTCGGCGGGGTGCTGTTCGGCGTGCTAGCCGACCGCTTCGGCCGCATCGCGGCAATGAACCTCACGCTCGTGACGATGGCACTCGGCACCGGCCTGATCGGCGTGATGCCCACCTACGCACAGATCGGCATCGCGGCGCCGCTCGCGATCGTCGCCGCGCGTTTGCTGCAAGGGTTTTCCGCCGGCGGCGAAGTCGGCGTCGCGACCACGCTGCTCGCGGAACGCGCCCCTTGCGCGCAGCGCGGCTACATCACGAGCTGGCAGTTCGCGAGTCAGGGTGCAGCGGCGCTGGCCGGCTCGCTGGTGGGCTTTCTGCTGTCGCATTACCTCGACAAGGCAGCGCTCGAAGCGTGGGGATGGCGCATTCCGTTCCTTGCGGGTGTGCTGATCGCCCCGCTCGGTCTTTATCTGCGTTCGCGCCTGGGCGGTGAAGCCGACGCGCCCGCCGATGCCGCGCGCGATTCCGCCGGCGTGCTGAAAACTGTTCTGCAACGCGACTGGCGCCACGTTCTGGTTGCCCTTCTGCTGGTGGTCGGGGGCACCTCGGCGCATTTCATCGTGATCTATTACATGTCGACGTATGCGATCAAGGTGCTGCATCTGCCCATGGATGCCGCGCTCTGGTGCGGAATTCTCGCGGGCGCGGTCATGCTGGTGATGTCCCCGGTGGGCGGCATCTGGTCCGACACGTTCGGCCGCAAACGCGTCGCCTTCATTTCGCGCGTACTGCTTACCGTGCTCATTCTGCCGGGGTTCTATCTGATCCAGCATTTGCCTTCGATCGGTACCTTGTATCTGGTGGTCTGCGTGCTTGCAGCGCTGCATTCCGTCAACGCAGGCGCGAACGGCGCGATGCTGCCGGAGATGTTCCCGCGCAGCACGCGCGCAACAGGGCTTTCTCTTGCCTACGCCGCGGGCGTGTCCATCTTCGGCGGCTTTGCCCAATTCATCGTGACGTGGCTGATACAGGCGACCGGCAATCCGGCCGCGCCTGCCTGGTACGTCATCGTCTGCGGGGTGCTCTCGCTGGTCGCGCTGCTGTTCGTGACCGACCGCACCCGTCAGGACATCTAGGCAAGCGCACGCCCGTACGTTCGCCATTCACTTTTCAATACCGCGAAATTCTCATGTCAGACACTCTTCATGCCGATACCCCGCTCGCCGCAGGCAGCGAACTTTGCGACCTGTCCGCGCTCACCTTGCTCGATCTGCAACGAAAAAAGGACGTGAGCGCCGTCGAGATATTGAACGCGCACCTCTCGCGCATCGATGCCGTGAATCCGCAAGTCAATGCACTGGTCACCGTCGCCGACGAAACCGCCTTAAGGAGCCGTGCCGCGGAAATCGACGCGCTATGGGCACGCGGCGTCTGGCAGGGCCCGCTCCATGGTCTGCCGGTTTCACAGAAGGACCTGACCGCGACCTGCGGCGTGCGCACCACGTTTGGTTCGAAGGTCTTCGAGCATCACGTGCCTCGCCACAGTGCATTGATCGCGCGCCGCTGCGATGCAGCCGGCGCACTGATGATCGGCAAGTCGAACACGCCTGAATTCGGCTCGGGTTCGCACACCTTCAACGACGTGTTTGGCGTGACGCGCAATCCGTGGAACCTGGGCAAATCCGCTGGCGGCAGCAGCGGCGGCGCAGCCGCATCCGTCGCGTGCGGCATGAATCCGCTCGCCTGCGGCAGCGACATGGGCGGTTCGCTGCGCAATCCGGCCGCGTGGAATGCAGTGGTGGGTTTGCGCCCGTCGCCGGGACGCGTGCCGCGCGCGCCAGATTCGAACGGCTGGGCGACGCTCGGCGTAGACGGTCCGATGGCCCGCGATGTCGCCGACACCGCCTTGCTGCTCAGCGCGATTGCCGGACCGTCCGGCGAAACCGCGACCGAGATCAGCGAACCCGGTTCACGTTTCGCGCAGCCATTGCAACGCGACTTTCGCGGCATGCGTATCGCCATGTCGGTCCAGCTTGCCGGTCTTGCTGTCGACCCCGAGATTCAGCGTGCCGTTCAGGCACAGGCTGCGGTCTTCGAGTCGATGGGCTGCCAGGTGGAATTTGCCGACCCCGATCTCGCCGATGCCGAGGAGGTGTTTCGCATCGAGCGTGCGTGGATGATCGGCAGCCTTGTCGATCGGCTCGATGCCGAAGCACGCGCCCAACTGAAGCCGGAAATCGAAGCGGAGTGCCGCTTGCACCGCTCGCTGTCCGCGGCGGATCTGGGTGACATGTTCGTGCGCAAGACAGCGTTGTTCGAGCGCATGCGCCGTTTCATGGACGACCACGCGTACTACGTGCTGCCCGCCACGCAGATGCTGCCTTTCGATGCCGACTTGCGCTGGCCTACTGAATTCATGGGCACACGGTACGACTCGTACATCGACTGGATGCGCATCTGCTGGTATCTGTCCTCCACCGAATCGCCAGTACTCGCTTTGCCGTGCGGTTTTAGCGCATCTGGCTTGCCGATCGGCTTGCAGATCGCCGGACGTTTTCGCGACGACTGGGGCCTGCTGCAGTTCGGCCACGCCTACGAGGCCGCCGCGGCACACGAGAGGATCCGGCCGCCGCTCGTCGCCGGGCGTCACTAAGAACCATTAAGAAGCACTAAGCGCCGCTCACTCCGAAGCTCTTCCAGTAGCCGGCCTCACCTCCGGCTGCTTGCAGGCAAGCAACGCGTGGCTCGCGGGAGCCGACACGTCCGTCACTTTTTGCACTTTCTCCAACTTGAGCGTCAGACCACATGAAAAAAACGATACTGGCAGTATGTCTCGCGGCACCTTTTCCGGCCTTGGTTCATGCACAGAGTGCCGTCACGCTGTACGGCATTATCGATGAAGGGGTGAGTTATACGAGCAACGCGGCAACGGCCAACGCCAACGGCAGCGTCTCCGGCCACAGCGCGGTTCGCCTGCTGAGCGGCGTGATGCAGCAAAGCCGCTGGGGCATGCGCGGCGTGGAAGACCTTGGCGGCGGCTTGAAAGCGATCTTCATGCTGGAGAACGGCTTTGACGCCAGTACCGGCAAGCTCGGCCAAGGCGGGCTGCTGTTCGGCAAGAAGGCCTGGGTAGGCCTGTCGGGTCCGTTTGGCACGGTAACGCTCGGCCGTCAGTACGACACGAACGTCGATATCCTCGGCCCGTTCGAAGTCGGCGATCAATGGGGTGGCTATACGGCCGCGCATCCCGGCGATCTCGACAACATCAACAACACGAACTCGACGAACAACGCGATCAAGTTCACCAGCAACACATATGGCGGTTTGACGGTTGAAGGCATGGTCAGCCTGGGCGGCGTGGCGGGTGACTTCTCGCGCAACCGGATCTGGTCGGTATCGGCCGGGTATGTGAATGGACCGCTGGCACTGGGCGCAGGTTATCTCGACGTCGCCAACCCGAATACATCGTTCTTCGGCAGTACCGGCAGTCCCGCGGTTACCGTGAACGGTGTACCTGGCAGCAATATGGTTTCGCCGGTTTATTCCGGGTATGCATCGGCGAAATCGCTGCATGTGATTGGCGCGGGGGCGTCGTATCTTTTCGGCGCCGCGACATTCGGCGCGACGTATTCGAATACGAGTTTTCGCGATCTCGGGGATCTTTCTTCCGGGCCGAATCCTGCCGGACTGAGTGGCAATGCCACGTTGAACAATGCGGAAGTGAGCTTCAAGTATCAGATCACGCCTGATCTGCTGTGCGGGGTGGCGTATGACTATACGAAGGGCAGCTCAGTCAAGGGTGCGACGGGCGCGACCTATCAGCAGGTCGCGTCTGGGATCGACTACTTTGTTTCGAAGCGAACCGACGTGTATCTGATCGGGGTTTATCAGAAAGCCTCCGGGACGGATTCGACGGGCAAGCAGGCCGTGGCCGCCATTAATGGGCCTTCTGCGTCGGCCGATGACAAGCAGGCGGTTGTGAGGATCGGGATGCGGCATAAGTTCTGATTTTCTTGCCTGCGCGGCGCCCGGTTTGTGTCTGCCCCGCCACGCTCCGGCGCGCTGCATCATCGCTCACACGATGATGCAGCACGTCACTATTTCGGCCTACTTTACATCGAACGCATAATCCCCGTGCGTGCGATGCCCATCGGAGGCGACCGCTACCCAGTGCACGGTGTAGTGACCAGCGCTCAGTGCGGGCAGCGGCACCGCGATCGCTGCCGCTTCATGCGCGTCGACCACGGCCTTTTCCGTGTTGACCTGTTTGCCGCTCGCGTCGGTAACCGTGAGCGAACTGAAGGCCGGCTCGAGCGGTCCATCGAAGACAATCCTGACCTGCGCGGGCGAGGCCACCGTCGCACCCGCTCCCGGCTCCTGCTTCTGCGGAAACACATGCGCAAAAGCGGCGCCTGCAACAACAAGCCCGGCAATCAGCACCGGCAACTTCACGGTAACCCGCATCCAGTTTTGAAGAACGTTATTCATCGTCAGCTCCTGCTTTACTGAAAGAGAGGTTTGCCGATCGTAGTCGGCGCAACGTCGTCGAAGAAGACATGAGCCTGCACCAGAATCCCCACGTGCGAGCCGCTCGCACGATTGATCGGCACTTGCGCTTCAACACCGAACTGCCCATAGCGATTGATCCAGATAAACCCCGGATTGACCGTGCCGGTTGTCTGCCCCTGGCTCCTCGATAGCGGTATCTCCACCAAGGGAATGACGTTGGCCAACGGCTGCGGCAAGCCGAGGTCGTGCACGTGCTGCTGCAGATACGGCAAGCTGTATTGCACAGTGAAGCCGTAGTTGAACGCGTTCGGCTGTCCCGCGCCGGTGGTCAGCGCCGGCCCGGCTTCACCCGTGATTGCGATCGGCCGCAGATAGGCGAGCGCCGCAGGCAGATCGCCCATGCCCTTGCCCGCATAGACCGTCGGCGAGATCGTCGAGAAGTTGTCCGCGATCGCACGGCTACCGGTGCCGCCGAGTTCGGCATTCACGCCGACCGAGGTCATGAACTCGTGTTCGTCGTTGACATACAGCAGGTACTTCAAGCCGACGCCGAAATTGTCGAAACCACGCGCCTTCGGATTGTTCTGCATCGTATAAGTGCCGTCGATGGAGACCGCCAGTCTCGGCGTGATCAGCTTGTCGTATTCGAAATCGAAGGTGTTGATGCTTTGATCGCCGTTGTCGCCGGGCACGCGCACGTGGCCGTATTGCAGGTTGGCTTCGTCGCCGACACCGGGGTCGTCGACGGCCAGCGTCGACGGAAAGACGCGATCGCCTGCAATGGCATGGGCGCTGGCGAGAGAAGGCGCGACCAGAAGTACGCCGGCGGCCGCCGCGGCGAGCGACGCCGCGCGCAACGGCAGCCCGTTGCGCGTGATTGGGGTTTGCATGGTTCATCCTGTTCATGGGTCGTGACAATACCGGCACGCGTCGACAGACGGACGTGCAACGGCATCGCGATGCGGTCGTTGCATCGCAGCGATGTGACTCGAATCAGGATGTAAGCGGTGGCGCGCGCGGCTGCGCAAAGGTGAGCGGCTCGACGCGCTCGACGCTCTCGAAGCGTGTGGCGACGGTGTGCTGCAACGCGCGCACGGTGACGGAGAACAGTGCCTCGACGCTCGGCACCACGGGCATATGAGCAAGCAGGCTGCAGTAGCCGCAGGCGTCACCGTCGGACATCACCGTGTGCTGGGCGTGCTTGCCGGTGGCGGGGTTCGATGCGTCGTGCTGCATTGCGGGCATGGCGGACATCGACGCCATGGAATCCATGGAATCCATGGACTCCATCGCCGGCGCGGAAGCCATTGAAGGCATCGAAGGCATCGAAGGCATTGGACAGCGCGCGCCTTGCATTTCGCTTTCGTCGCCGCTGCGAGCGGCGAGCGAATGCGAGATCGTGGGCGCGAGCGTGGCCATCAGGATCGCCAACAATCCCAGCCAACTGCCGATCTTCTGATAGGAACGACTCAAGATGCGCCCGGCGACACGATTGGAAACTGCCGTGGATTATGCCATGGCCTATCGTGTGCCTTGGCGAGGCAATGGACAATGCGTGGAGAATGCGGACAATGCCTCATCCCCGCTTCGAGAACGGAGTGTCCATGAAAGTGCATCGCCCGCATCGCCCACGCCTCCCGCATCTGGCGGGCGACCCCGCGCATGCGGAATGGCGCGATCACACCGTGACTTACATCGCCGTGGCCGCGCTTGTCGTGCTGATGGTCACCCTGGTCGTCTGGCTGGTCGATCCGGCGCCACCGAAAACCATCACGATGAGCGCGGGTCCGCACGACAGCTCGTTCCTCGTCACCGCGAATCAGTACAGGAAGATCCTCGCCCGCAACGGCATCACGCTGAAGGTGCTGGAATCCGATGGCTCGGTGCAGAACCTGCGTCGGCTGCTGGATCCGAAACAGCATGTCGATCTCGCACTCGTGCAAGGCGGCGTGGCCGACGGGCTCGATACATCGTCGCTCATGTCTCTCGGCAGCGTGTTTTATGTTCCCGTGGTGGTGTTCTATCGCGGCACGGGCCTGAGCGAGCTTTCAGAACTGGAAGGCAAACGGATTGCCATCGGCCGCGAAGGCAGCGGCACGCGCCTGCTCTCGCTCAAACTGCTGGAAGCAAACGGCATTGCGCCGGGCGGCGACACGGTGCTGGTACCGAGCGACGGCATGCAGGCCGCGACGCAACTCGTGGCGGGCGAGGTCGACGCGGCGATCCTGAACGGCGATTCGGCCACGCGCGGCCTGATGCTGCGGCTCCTGAAAGTGCCGGGCATCTCCGTGATGAATTTCGACGAGGCGAGCGCCTATACGCGTCTCTTTCCCTATCTCGACGAGATCGACTTGCCGCCCGGCGTGCTGGATCTCAAGCGCAAAATTCCGCCCGACACGATTCATCTGATCAGCCCGACGGCCGAACTCGTGGCGCGCAGCGATCTGCATCCGGCCATTTCCGACCTGTTGATCGAGGCCGCGCAGGAGGTGCACGGCATGCCGGGGCTGCTGCAGCACGCCGGCGAATTCCCGAGCCCGGTTGCCCATGAATATCAGATCAGTGAAGACGCGCAGCGCTACTACAAGACCGGCAAGAGTTTTCTATATCGCACCCTGCCGTTCTGGCTCGCAAGCATCGGCGATCGCACGCTGGTGCTGCTATTGCCGATGGCGGTGCTGCTGTTTCCCGCAATGCGGCTGATTCCGGCGCTCTACCGGTGGCGGATTCGCTCGCGCATTTATCGTTATTACGGGGCGCTGATCGCGATCGAACGCGATGCACTCGCCGACTCGACCGAGGAGGAGCGCAAGCGGCTTTTCGTGGAACTCGACGATATCGAGGCATCGCTTAACCGCTTGCGTATGCCGCTTGCATATGCTGACGCGTTCTATGTGCTGCGCGAGCATGTCGGCTTTGTGCGCAGCCGGCTGACGGCGGCACAAGACGGCCGCCCCTAGCCGGGGCGGCGGGTTTCTTTACGCTTCGGTGGAGGCCGAAGGTGCTGCCGGCGGTGTTGCCGACGGGCTTGCCAACGGTGTTGCCAGCTCGACGGCCGGGGTGTCCGTCGACGTGGCCGGCTGCGGGCTTTGCGCGTCAGCTTCCGGAGCAGCCGCGGCTTGCGCTGCCGTATCGGAAGAAGCCGCTGCGACAGAGGCATCGGCCGACGTTTCTGCCGACGCAGCCGCTGCTTTCGCCGCGCCCCTGCCTGCACGATGCGCCTGCAGACGCTGCGCGCCGGCCGCTTCCTGCGCCGTCACCTTGCCGGCTTCACCGCCCGTCAGATCGATCCGCGCGGCGCCTTCGACCAGGCACTTCCAGTAACGGCTGCCACGGCACCACGTCTTGATCGCGTCGCGCAATTCCGCTTCGCTCAGCGACAACTCCTTCGCGTGAACCACGAGGTCCTCGAAGATGCCGACCTTGAGCGGGAGCTTGGGCGCCGGGTTCTTCGGGAACACGTTGGGGAAACGCTTTTGCAGTCTGCCGATCGATTTCACCACCGGGTCCACCGGCCTCGCGTCGGCCGCGGGCCTGGCGTCAGCCGCGGGCTTTGCATCGGCTGCCGGCTTGTGAGCGGGCGCGCCGCGGCGCGGCGACGACGGCTTGCGAGCAGGCTTCGCGCCGGGCTTCGCAACCGGCTTGGCGACCGGCTTGGCGACCGGCTTGACAGCGGGCGCAGCTTCGGCGCGTGCCGCAGCCAGTTGCTTCTTCAGTTCAGCAAGTTGTTCGAAACCCATAGCGCACAATCAATCGAGAAAGAGGGGATTGTAGCAGCGTGTTGCACCCCGGTCCCGACAGCCGGCGAAGCGTTGCACGCCAGTGGCGGCAAACAATCAGCTTTTGACCGCAACTGACGCTACGGGCTCGTGCGCCGCCAGCCCAGAAACCGACACGCACAGGCCAGGCCGCCCTACGTTATTGCGTAGGGAAAGTCCAAGCTGATGCCGCGCGGCGATCCGCGCCACGATCGCGAGACCAAGCCCACTGCCCTCGCCCTGGGCGTCCTCCCCTCGATAGAAGCGATCGAAAACCCGCTCGATTTCGGCCTCCGGTATCCCCGAGCCGCTATCGACCACATCGAACCCCACACGCTCGCCCGCGCGCTTCAGAATCACGTCCACACGGCCACCTGGCGGCGTGTGCCGGATCGCGTTATTGATCAGATTGCCCAGCAACACGCTCATGCCATGCGGTTCCGCCAGCACCGTGTACGTGTCGTAGCCGGCGCGAGCATCTTCACATTCGAGCCCGAGATCGATTTCCGCCGATTCCGCCAGCAGCGACAAATCCCC
Organism: Paraburkholderia fungorum; assembly: GCF_003610895.1. Lineage (GTDB taxonomy): Bacteria > Pseudomonadota > Gammaproteobacteria > Burkholderiales > Burkholderiaceae > Paraburkholderia > Paraburkholderia fungorum_B. The sequence continues at coordinate 42,030 of NZ_MCAS01000003.1, read as the reverse complement.
CACCGCCTGCTCGCCGATCCGGCGCAGGCTCACCGGCACCATCGACGTCACGGGATGCGCGTCTTCGCGCGCGAGCGCCAACAATTGCTGCACCAGATGAATGATCCGGTTGACCCTCTCCTCGACGCGCTCCAGCGTTTGTCCCTCGCCCTTTAACGAACCGTCGCGGGCAGCCGCCTGCAGTTGCAGCTTCAATGCGGCAAGCGGCGAGCGCAATTCATGCGCGGCGTCGGCGATAAACGTGCGCTGCGCCTGCGAAGCGACGTAGAGGCGCTGCAGCAGATCGTTGAGTGAGCCCACCAGCGGTTTGATTTCGACCGGCACGCTGCCGTCCAGACGCAACGGCTCCAGTGAATCGAGCGAGCGGGTGGTGAGCGCGCGCGTCAGCCCGCCGAGCGGCGCGAGCCCTCTTGCCACCACCAGCAGCACCAGCAGGATCGTCACCGGCACCAGCACGGCGAGCGGCCACAGCGTATGCAGCGCCAGTTGCAGCGCAAGGTCCTCGCGCACGGAGATCGGCTGCGCAACCTGGATATAGCGCTCGCGCTGCTGCACGCCGAACGCGCGCCAATGACTCTCGCCGTGCTCGACCGTGCTGAAGCCCTCAGGCAGGCGTGCGAATACCGGCGCCTGCCTCGAGTGATAAATGAGCGTGCCGGAACGGTCCCAGATTTCGATCACGACCCGATCGTCGGCCAGATCGCCCAGGTCGGGGCTGCGATGCTCGCCGTCGCCCGTGCCGGCCAGACTCGACGGCAGCGATAGCGCTATCGTGCGCAATTCGTAGTCGAACAGTTCGCTCGCTTCTTCGCGCGCAGTGTGAAATATGCCGAAGGCGGCCACGCCCGAGGCCGCGGCCAGCCCGAAAATCAGCCAGCCGAGCAGCCAGCGGCGAATCGACGTCATCAGCACCTCTTCAGACGGTAACCCACGCCGCGCACGGTCACCACCTGCTCCGCGCCGATCTTGCGCCGCAAGCTGTGCACGTGCACCTCGATGGTGTTACTGCCCACCTCCTCACCCCAGCCGTAGAGCTTTTCCTCCAGCTCGGCCTTGGTGAACACGCGCGTGGGCTCTTCGATCAACGCCTGCAACAAGCCGAACTCGCGCGGCACGAGCGGCAATACGACGCCGTCTTTGGTGACTTCGTGCGCGGCGGGATCGAGCGTGAGCTCGCCGTGGGCGTAGATGGGCTGCTTCTGGCCGGTGCGCCGCCGCAATAGCGCGCGCACCCGCGCGGCCAGTTCGTCGAGATCGAAGGGTTTGATCAGGTAATCGTCCGCGCCCGCATCGAGGCCGCGAATCCGGTCTTCGACCGCGTCCCGCGCGGTCAGGATGATCACCGGCGCGGCGCCGCCGCTCCTGCGGTAGGCGCTCAGTACTTCGATACCGTCCTTCTTCGGCAAGCCGAGATCGAGCAGTACGAGATCGTATACGCCGTTGCCCAGCGACAGTTCCGCCGCGCGGCCGTCATCGGCCCAGTCGATCGCGTAGCCCGAACGGCGCATCGCGCCCAATACCGTTTCCGCGATCATGTCGTCGTCTTCGACGAGTAGCAGACGCATGGCCTCTCCTCTCTCCAGTTTGCCTGCATTGTCCGGCCCCTTAGCTTAACGCTTCCTTAAGCCCTCCTTAGGGGAAGCTTAGGCGACGCTGAAGGGAGGCTGATGGGACGCTTAAATCTGCGTTAAGCGTGCCTTAAGCTCCCGATCCGCAGAATCGGCACCTGTTCCGGGACATTCGTTCGCGGCTGTCTCACCCTTTGTTCAGGAGCCGGATTTTGCCCGTTTTCAACGCCGCTGCAACAGCCATTTCGGCCGCTGGTTCAGCAACACGACAAGCAGCCTCGGCAGCCGCCTCGTTCACGGCTATTCCCGCAGCACGGTTGCGCGCGCTGGTGCCGCTCTGCGCGATGCTGCTTGGCGGGTGCGCGTGGTATCACCGCGAGCCGCTCGCGCCGCAAGATACGTCGACCTCCGCGCGCGCGCTCGAACGCATCCAGATCGATCCGTCCACCATGCCGTTGCCCGAGTTGGCCGCGCATCGTTTCGACCCCTCCGACGGACTCGATATCGACGAAGTCGCGATGCTTGCGGTGGCGAACAATCCAGACCTGAAACTGACCCGCGACGATCTCGGCATCGCCCGCGCACAGGCCTATTCAGCCGGACTGCTGCCCGACCCGCAACTGAGCGTCTCGAGCGATTACCCGGGCGCGGCCGGCACCACGCGCGCGTTCAATTACGGTCTGAGCATCGACGTGATGGCGATCGTGCTGCGCAGCGCGAACCGGCAATCCGCCGACGCGACGGTCGCCAAAACCGATCTCGGCCTGCTGTGGCAGGAATGGCAGATCGTCGCCCAGGCGCGGCAGTTGTTTATCAAGGCGCGCTTCCAGCAGGACACGCTGCCCTTGCTGCAACAGCAGCGCGATCTCACGCGCACGCGCTACGAACGCATGGCGCAGGCACGCCGCGACGGCAATCTGACCGACGACACACTGAGCGCCGCGCTCACCGCCTACAGCGACGCACGCAAGCAATATACCGATGCCGAACGGGCCGCGGAACAGACTCATCACGATCTGAACGCGCTGCTCGGCCTCGCGCCCGACGTGCAACTGCCACTTGCCGGCAGCGAAGACACGACCGACTTACCCGACGCAACGCTCGATGCCGCGCTTGCGAAACTCGCACAGCGACGCCCGGATCTGATTGCGCTGCAAGCGGGCTATGAGGCGCAGGAGCAGAAATATCGCGCGGCGATTCTCAGCCAGTTCCCGAGCCTCTCCGTGGGTTTCGTGCGAGCGCGAGATACGTCGAACATCTACACCAGCGGCTTCCAGATCAATCTGAGCCTGCCGATCTTCAACCGTAATCAGGGCAATGTCGCGATCGAAAAAGCAACGCGTCAACGCCTGCGCGACGAGTATCAATCGCGCCTGAACCAGGCTTATGCCGATGTCGCTCATTTGCGCGCGGACAGCGTGATTCTCGCGCGGCAGCTGCAACAGACCGAGGCTGCGTTGCCCGACGCCGAGCTCGCCGCGCAGCACGCGGCCGCGGCCTACGCGCAGCACAATCTCGCGCTCGGCGCCTACACCGATGCGCAAAGCGCGGCGCTCACCAAACGTGTCGACGTGGCCACGCTGCGCGAATCGCTCGCCGAACAACGCGTCGGCTTGCAGGTGCTGCTGGGCAGCGCGATCCCCGACGCCTTTTCCTCAGATCAATCCTTTACCGGAACTCATGCGAAATAGCCTACTTTCGGCGTGGCGGCCGCGTATTGCCGCTTGTGCGAGCGCGCTTGCCTGTCTCGCGGTGGCGAGCGCCGCCGTTCATGCAGCTGGTGCGTCCAGCGCAGCCAATACAGCCGATGCGCCGGCCGGCGGCGATGCAGCCGACCAGGCCGTCGTATCCGTGCAAACCGTCCGGGCGCAGCGCGCCGTCATTGCGCAACCGGTTCGTGCATATGGCATCGTCGCGGCGTCCGCGTCGAACCTGACCACGGTGAATCTGCCGTACCTCGCGCGTATCGTGCAGATGCGCGTCCAGGCCGGCCAACGTGTGATGCGCGGCGCGCCGCTTTTTGTCGTGCAAGCCGATCCTGCCGCCGCACTCGCTGCCACGCAGGCGAAAAGCGCCGTGACGCTGGCGCAAGGCGAACTCACACGCACGCAATCGCTGTACGACAACGGACTCGCCACGCAATCGCAACTCGCCACCGCCCGCAAGGCTGCCGACGATGCGCAGCAAGCGCTCGCCGCGCAGAACCAGACGGGCGTCGCATCCGGCAACAAGCTCATCACGGCACCGTTCGACGGCGTGGTTCTGCAGATCTCGGCGGCACAGGGCGATCAGCTGCAAGCCGGCGCAGCAATCCTGCAACTGGCCAGCGGCAACGGCCACGATGCGCGTGCAAACGTGATGCTTGGCGTTGAGCCATCGGACGTCCCCGCTATCCATGCCGGCGACACGGTCACGCTGCACGGCCTGTCCACCTCGCTCGCGAAGGCTGCGGTGGACGGCCGCGTGGTGCTGGTCGGCGCATCGGTCGATCAACAAAGCCAGCTCGTCAACGTCGGCGCAAACGTTCCGCTCGAACAGAGCGCGTTCATTCCCGGCACGCGTGTCAGCGCCGATATCGCGACGCGCAGCGGCACGCATTGGATCGTTCCGCGCGCCGCCGTGCTGAAAGACGGCACGGGCGCGTACGTGTTCCAGATTACGCCGCAAAACAGGGCGCGCCGCGTGGCGGTGGCGATCCAGGTCGAGAACGGCGAGCGCTACGGTGTGGACGGCCCGCTCGACGGCGCGCAAGGTCTCGTCGTCAGCGGCAACTATGAGTTGAAGGACGGCATGGCGGTGCGACCCGACGGAGGCGCGCCGCGATGAATTTTGGTCAATGGATGCAGAAGCACCGGCGCTCACTGCTGTTCGTGATTGCGTTGCTGGCGATCGCGGGCGCCCTGACCGCGTTTCGCCTGCCGATCTCGCTGTTCCCGAACGTCGCGTTTCCGCGCGCCGTCGTCTCGCTCGACGCCGGCGACCGCCCCGCCGAACAGATGGCCACGCTCGTCACGATGCCGGTCGAAGAGGCGCTGCGGCGTGTGCCGAATGTACGCGATGTCGAATCGACCACGAGCCGCGGAGCAGCGGAAATTTCGATCAATTTCGACTGGGGCACCGACATGGCGCAAGCCACGCTGCAGGCTCAGTCGGCAATCAGCGAGATCCTCGCCACGCTTCCCCAGGGCACCGCGATGCAGGTCAGGCGGATGGACCCGACCGTGTTCCCGGTGCTCGCCTATAGCCTGACGTCGAAACAGCAATCGCTGTCGGCGCTGCGCGACCTCGCGCAGTTCCAGATGCGGCCGCTGCTGTCGTCAGTGGAGGGCGTCGCGCGCGTGGAAGTGACCGGTGGCGCGCAGGACGAACTTGAAGTCGCGATCGATCCGGCGCGTCTCGCCGCGTACAAGGTGTCGCTCTCCGACGTGTCGAAAGCGATTGGTGCGAGCAACGTATTGATGGCCACCGGCCGTATTGAGGATCACTACAAGTTGTACCTCGTGATTGCCAACGCCACGATTACGCAACTCGACGAACTGCGCAACGTGGTGGTGTCGGCCAACGGCGCCACGCAAATCCGCCTCGGCGACATCGCGACCGTCAGTCAGGGCGTCGTGCCGCTATGGATGCGTGTCACGGCCGACGGTCAGGACGCCGTGCTGCTCAACGTCTATCAGCAGCCAGGCGCGAACAGCGTGGCGATGGCCAAGGCGATCCGTGCAAAACTCGCTGACTTCCAGCATCAGATGCCGGCGGGCGTGCATCTTTCGAACTGGTACGACCAGAGCGAACTGGTGATCGCCTCGGCCACCAGTGTGCGCGACGCGATCATGATCGGCGTGGTGCTGGCCGCATTCACACTGTTCGCCTTCCTGCGTAACTGGAAGATCACCGCGATCGCGGTCGCGCTGGTGCCGGTCGTGATGGCCGCCACGATCCTGCTGCTCGACGTGTTCGGCATGGGCTTCAACATCATGACGCTCGGCGGGATGGCGGCCGCGGTCGGCCTCGTGATCGACGACGCCATCGTGATGATCGAACACATCGTGCGACGCATGCGCGAAGGCGGGGCACAGAAATTCCATGGCCGCGTGATGGCGGCGGCGCTCGAATTCACGCGGCCGCTTGCCGGATCGTCGGCCGCGACGCTGATCATTTTCGTGCCGCTCGCGTTTCTATCGGGTGTCACGGGCGCGTTCTTCAAGGCCCTCTCGGTGACGATGGCAAGCGCCCTGTTCATTTCGTTTCTCGTCACGTGGCTTGCGGTGCCGATTCTGTGCGACCGTTGGCTCACGCCCAAAGACGCCGAAGAGCACAAGGAAACGCGCTTCGCCTCATGGATGAACCGGCGCTACGGCTTTCTGATCGAGCGCGTGACGGCGCGCCCGCCTCTCGTGCTGCTTGGCCTGTTGCCGCTCATTGTGGTGGCTGCGTTCGCATTCACCCGCGTGGGCAGCGGGTTCATGCCGGGCATGGACGAAGGCGGCTTCGTGCTCGACTATCACACCGAAGCGGGCACCTCCGTGACCGAGACCGACCGGCTGATGAAGCAGATCGAGAGCATCATCCGCGCGAATCCGAACGTCGCCACTTACTCGCGACGCACCGGCGCCGGTCTTGGCGGCGATCTGAACGAGCCCAACAAGGGCGACTTCTTCATACGGCTGAAATCGGGTGGCCGTGAGCCGATCGAAACGGTGATGGAGGAAATCCGTTCGTCAATCGAAACGCAGGTGCCCGGTGTGAGCATCGAGCTTGCACAACTGATGGAGGACCTGATCGGCGACCTGACCGCGGTGCCACAGCCGGTCCAGATCAAGATTTATTCCGACGACCAGACCACGCTCGACACCACTGCCCGCAGGGTCGCCGCACAGATCGGCAAGATTCAGGGCGTGGTGGACGTGAACGACGGTATCAACCCGGCGGGCGACGCACTCGAGCTGCATATCCGGCCGGAGGCGGCAGCGGCTGAGGGCATGGATCCACAATCGATTGCGCAGGCCGTGTCCGACATGGTCGAAGGCAACGTGGCGACGCAATTCCAGCGCGGGCCGAAGACGGTGGGCGTGCGGGTACGTGTGGCCGGCGCACTGAAGCTGACCGATACGCAACTGGGGCAGTTGCAGATTCGCGCACCGGACGGCCATCTGTTCGCGCTGGATCGTGTCGCCGATCAGGTGACGGTGACGGGGCAACCGGAAATCAGCCGCGACAATCTCAAGCGGATGGTGGCGGTGACCGCGCGCATCGACGGCCGCGATCTGGGCTCGACGATTGCGGACGTACAGCGTGTGCTGAGCGATGGGGGCGTATTGCCGGCTGGCGTGTATTACGAACTGGGTGGGTTGTACCAGCAACAGCAGATTGCCTTCAAGGGTTTGCTGACCGTGTTCGGTGCGGCGATTGCGTTGGTGTTTGGGTTGTTGTTGTTTTTGTACGAGCGCTTGCGCGTTGCGCTGGCGGTGATGGCGATGCCCTTGCTGGCCGCGGGTGCCGTATTTATCGGCTTGTGGGTGACGGGTATCGAGTTGAACATCTCCGCGATGATGGGGATGACGATGATTCTCGGCATTGTGACTGAGGTGGCGATTTTTTATGTCTCGGAGTTGCAGGGGTTGATTCGGGACGAAGGTGTTGGGTTTGAGGAGGCGCTTGTCGCAGCGGGGCGGAATCGGTTGCGGCCGATTGCCATGACGACTATTGCGGCGATTCTTGCACTGCTGCCGCTTGCGTTTGCTCTTGGGCAAGGGGCGGCTATGCAGCAGCCTTTGGCGGTTGCCATTATTTCTGGATTGATTGTGCAGTTGCCGTTGGTTTTGTTGCTTTTGCCGGTGTTGTTGAAGTTGTTGATGAAGGAGGGGGGCATTTGAAAATGCTGGGTTTTTTGCCTGCGCGGCGCTTTTTTGTCTGTATGCCTACGGCGTTGGCCTTTTCTTGCTCTGGTTTCTTTGGCCTTTCCTTGCTGTGTTCGTGGTTTATTAGTGTTGCCCCTGTGCGGGGCAACACTAATAAACCATTAACAATTCAAGGAAAGGCCAAAGCCATAAAACCACAACCCAAGCACCGCGCAGGCAAAAAACCACCTCACTTCTTCAAAACATCCCCAAACCCACCAACCCGCCCCCCCAACTTCCGAACCGCCTCGGCGACTCTCGGCGACAACAACGCCTGCAATTCATCCGCATGCCGATAATCCCGCATCCCATGACTCAAAACGCGATCGCCGGCAAGCGCAGGATGACAATAAATCTCCCCCACCCCGTGGGGCAAATCAGCAAGCGCGGTCAACCACGCCGCCTCATCCATCCGTCCACTATCAGCAATCCCAACCACATAATCGTTGTGCACGACCCCAGCCCGATCCAACCTCGCCCGTACCTGCGAAATCCACGGCCGCAACCACAGCGGCGCGCTCACTTCGAATGGCAAACGCATCGCCCGCATCCCGTACTCGCGGCCAATCTCGAGAATCAACCCAAGCACCGTCGGATGCAAATGAAAATGCTTGTGCGTGTTGACATGATCGAGCGTCAACCCCGTCTTCGCAAACGCCTCGAATTGCGCGCGAATCTCCCGCGCCAGCTGCTTGCGAACATGCGGCAGAAAGAAAAACCGCACGCCATCGCGCACCATGTTGTCGCCAAACCGTCCATGCTCGTCAACGAGCGCCGCAATCCCGGCCCGCGGCGTGACGGCGGCGCCGTCGGCCAGCACCAGATGCAGGCCAACCCGCAACCCCGGCAGCGCACGCGCACGTGCTACCGCATCGTCCGCGGCAGGCGCGCCGATCATCAGGCTCGCAGCCGTCAACACACCGTGCCGGTGTGCCTGCTCGACCGCCAGATTCACCCGTTCATGCAAACCGAAATCGTCGGCCGTGACAATCAGCCCGCGTGGCTTAGCCGCCATCCGACGTCTCCATGACATCCATCACACGCAATGCCGCAGGTCGCGTGGTCGCCGTGGCGGCGTCGACCGGCACGCGTTTGCCGCGCCACACCACATGCGAGCCAAACGCGCCCGCGAGCCACTGGAAGGCCAGCAGGACATCTCGCAGCGGCACCAGCAACAGGTCGCGCCAGAACGTGCGCTCGTGACGCGCGGCACGCAAATGCAACAGCATGCGCGCGGCAAAACCGGCCGCCGTGCACGCGCCGCTCATCAGCGCCGCCCACAGATGCAGTCCGTCGAACGGACCGTTCGCGAGGCTATGGGTCAGCCATGCGCCAGCAAGTAGCCACGGGGTCTGGAATGTGATGATCAAGGACGCAAAGCCCAGCGGGTTCACCGAGCGGATCGTGCGCAGCCAGCGCGTCTCACGCTGCCACAGGGCGGAGAAGGTCGGCTCGATCACGTCGGTGGCCACCATCACGCGCGAAAGCACCGTGCGAAGCCCAAGCGTGCGCACGTGTTCAGCGAGCCAGTAATCGTCCGCGAGACAGTCTTTCAACGCGTCGAAACCGCCAATCTGCTCGAGCGTCGCGCGCCGCAACGCCAGCGTTGCGCCAAAACCGAAGCGGCGCGAGCCGACCGCATGCGCGACGCGCACCGACGGGGCGAACCACTCGTTGATGAACAACGCACCCACGCGCGGCCAGAATCCGCCTACGCCTTGCGCCGAGTAAAGACAGGTCACGACCCCCACGCGCGGATCGGCGAGCGGCGCCGCCACACTGTCGAGATAATCGGCTTCGACCGCGATGTCGCTGTCGGCAATCACGATCAACTCATGACGCGCCCGCTCCGCCATGTTGATCAGATTGCTGACCTTGAGATTGCTGCCATGCACACGCGTATCGACCGCAAGCTCGATGTCGTGCCGCGGGTACGCCGCCTGCAAACGCCGCACCACGGCAATGGCGGGATCGTCCGGCGAAGACACGCCCAGCACGAGCTGAAATTTCCCGTGACGCTGGTCGCAAAAGGTTCTGAGATTCTCGTAGAGACGCGGCTCGGCGCCGCACAACGGCTTGAGCACGCTCACGCCGACACCGGCAAAAGGCGCTTGAATCTCAGGGGTCCCGGTGGTGGCACGTGCAGCCGCTACGGCCTTTGCCGTCCGTGCACGGCGCGTCGCGAAAAACGGCATCGCGACCGCTGCCAGCATCGCATAAAGTGATGCCGACATGCAGCCGAATAACAGGACCCATTGATATGTTGTCAATGTGTGCGCTGCCATCGCGTGCGTCCGTCAATGCCCGGCCAGCACGAACGGTCTGCCCGTGAAGCGCAGATGAAGCACGACAAACCAGCGCCGCGGACAATCCGCTTCGATCAACACTGGCCGGCCGCCCTGCGTTGCGTGCTGCCCCTGAAAAGCGAGATTGAAAGCCGCCTGGGCGAGCTGGCGCATCGCGACGACGCCGCTCGCGATCAGCGCGAGCGCGAGGAACTGGAAGCTCGTGGAACTGAAGACCTGTTGGGAACCCGGCGTGACCAGCAGTACCAGCAAGACGAACACCTGGGTACCCATGGCCGTGAGCGAAGCCACCATCAGATGGGCTCGCAACATGTCGATCGTGGCTGGCTTCATGGCGTGATCCCGTGGCCCGAAGAAACGCAGGTCGACGTGGGGTGGCGCCATTCGCCGGAAAAAGCGCTGACGAAAGCGCCCACCGAAGCGCCGGCCGTACTTTCGGTCGATGTTCTTACGATTAAGTTGCAATGTTCTGACAACTCGGCGTAATGCCGCGCGCGCGTGACGGCCACACGACAGTAACAATTCAGGGGCGATAGTAGCGATTCTAGCTGAAGGAAACCTTAAGGAATAACGAGGTATAAAGCGTGTCGTGGACATGATCGTTACACTTCGAATACGCGGCTTGACGCTTACATAAACGAAAAGCGCTTGCCGCGATGCAATAAACATCGAACGGAATCTTTCCCCATGCGTGTACTCCTCGTAGAAGACGACGACCTGATCGGCTGCGGTATTGAAGCGGGGCTACGTCAAGCCGGTTTCACGGTGGATTGGGCACGCGACGGTCACAAAGCCAGTCTCGCGCTCGATACTACCGCCTATGCGCTGGTTTTGCTTGATCTGGGTCTACCCAGGGTATCGGGTATGGACCTGCTGAAGCGCTTGCGCGACGCCGGCAAGGACGTACCGGTGCTGGTGCTGACCGCGCGAGGCACCGTGGTGGATCGTGTCGGCGGCCTCGAAGCCGGCGCCGACGACTACCTCGGCAAACCCTTCGATCTCACCGAATTGATTGCCCGCTGCCGGGCCCTGCTGCGCCGCGCGCAAGGGCGCAGCGTCGAGGTGATCCGCTATCAGGATCTGACGGTCAACCCCGCCGCGCAAACCGTCGAGATCGGCCATACACGCGTGCCCCTCACGTCGCGTGAATGGGCGATCCTGATGCAGTTGCTGACCAACCAGGGCATTCCGCAGTCGCGCTCGCGTCTGGAAGAAAGTCTGTATGGCTGGCAGGAAGAAATCGAGAGCAATGCAATCGAAGTCCACGTGTCCAACCTGCGCAAAAAGCTCGGCGCGAAGCTGATCCGAACCGTGCGCAATATCGGCTACGTGGTGGAGAAAGCGTAATGCCGGCCTCGATACGCCGCCGCCTGATGCTGCTGATCCTCACCAGTATCGTGCTGATCTGGGGCATCGCGCTGATCTCGAGCTATCGTCAGGCCAAGCACGAAGTCAGCGAATGGGAAGAGGCGCGCCTCGCGGAGATCGCGCAAATCCTTGCGCTGCTCGACCAGCGCAATCTGACCACGCTGGCCAACGCGCGCATCGATTTGCGCGAGGAAGAACAAGGCGGCGAAGCCGGCGCGAATGATAGCGACGACGACGATGCGCTGCCGCGCGACGCGCTATTTCAGGTGCGCAGCGCCAACGGCGACGTGCTGGCGGGCAGCCCGCAATTGCACACCCTGCAGGCCTGGGATTTGCCCGTGCCGCCCGTCAGCGGTGCGCAAAACATGACGCTCGGCGCCCAGGCATGGCACACGTTCACCTTGCGCGACACCGCGCTTGGCCACACGGTACGGGTGTTCGAACCGGCCAATACGCGCAGCGACCTGGTAAGCGGCGTCGCGAGCCGGATTGCGCGCCCCACGCTCCTCGCGCTGCCGGTGCTGGCGCTGCTGGTCTGGTTCAGCATCGGCTGGAGTCTCGCACCGCTCAAGGTGCTCTCGGGCGCTATTCGCGCACGCGACATCAACCGCCTGGAGCCGGTGGACATTGGCCGGGCGCCGACCGAGGTACGGCCGCTCGTCGACGCGATCAATCTCGTGCTGTCGCGCCTGCAACACTCCATCGAACGCGAACGGGCGTTTACCGCCGACGCCGCTCATGAACTGAAAACACCGCTGGCCGCCATCAAGGTTCAGGCGCAAGTCGCGCTCGCCGAACCGGACGCCGCGTTGCAGCGCGTGGCGATGGAGCGTGTGGTGCAAGGCGTCGACCGCAGCGCGCGGCTCGCGGAGCAATTGCTGCTGCTCGCGCGTCTGGACGTGCACGAGAAACTCTCCACCGCGCCGCTCAAACCCGCCGCAGTGGCAAAAGACGCGCTGCTCGCCAACGAACGCAATGCGCAACAGAAAGACATTCAGGTCACGCTGACGGGCGATATGCGCGCGGAGATCAACGCGGAACCTGTGCTAATGGGCATCCTGCTCGACAATCTGCTCGATAACGCCATCAAGTACGGAAGCGCCGGCGGCAGCGTCGAAGTGGCCGTGCATTATGAGGTCGGCCGGGTCGAGCTCATCGTTCGCGACGACGGCCCCGGCGTCGCACCCGGCGATCTCACGCGTCTCACCAACCGGTTCTTCCGCGCCACCGGCAATCAGGCTACCGGCAGCGGATTGGGCCTCTCGATCGTCGCGCGAATCGCCGAGCATTTCGGGGCGACCCTGCACCTGGGTTCGGGTATTGGCGAGCGCGGCCTCGCGGTGAGGGTATCGTTTCCCGCTTATGCGCGAGACGACTGAATCGGCTCGCGATTCGACGACTCGGCAAACTGCCACGCAATGAGTCCGGGCACGAAGATCAGCAGATCGCGAATGCGGCGCGCGCCGGCGAGCGCGAGACAGATGGAAGGATCGAGGCCCAGCGCGCCGCCGATCAGAATAAAACCGCCCTCCTGCACCCCCAGGCCGCCCGGCACGAAGAAAGCCGCGCTGCTGATCGCCTGGATCAGCGATTCGATCACCACCGCTTCGACCAGGGTGATGTGAACGCCGAGAAAATACAGTGCGAGCCAGATTTCGAGCGACGTCAGGAAACATTGCAGCGGCTGCCAGAAGAACAGATAGCGCAGCACCACGCCGCGCCGGCGCCAGATCAGCTTGATGGCCTGATCGATCTGCGCCGATTGTCCGACCAGCGTGGCCAGCTTGCCGCTCGTCATACGATTGAGCACGCGCGTCATGCGCTCGAACGGACTGGCATGCTGCACGAGTGCGAACAGCACCAGCAGCGGCGTCAGCACCACCACGCCCCACGCCAGCTGCCCGGCGAGCCGCAGCGTGTCGGAATGTGCATGCGCGAACAGAAACCCGATGCCGACCATCGTGAACAGCAACTGGCTGATCACCGTGAGCTGCATGTCCACAATGATGCTGCCCACCGCCGTGGAGGGCCGCACGCCCCAGCGCCTGAGCATTCTGAACGACACGACTTCGCCGCCGATACGCGCCACCGGCAACATGCTATTCACGGATTCGCGCACCCAGACCAGATGCAGCATATTGGCGATGCCCGGCCGGTTCGCCCCCCGTATCAGCGAGCGCCAGTCGCAGGCATTGGCGATCATCGGCAGCACGTGTGCGAGCGCCGCCACGAGGAGCCCGGCCCCCGCCGCGCGCAGTGCCGAGAACACGGCGCCGGGATTGTCCTGCCAGATGAGCCACAGCGACACCAGCAGGCCCGCCAGCGCGGCAATGCGGCCGAGATGCTTCATCATCGCGCGGCCGCCCCTGGCGCGCGCCTCAGGCACGCCGAACTGTCCTCGCCACCCGCTTCCAGATACCTGTGCATCATTGCTTATCCAACCTGCTGTTCATCCGTCATTCCGTCCTGCACGGCCGACAACAGGCCGTCGCCGTCCACCTTGAAACTGAAGCCGCGCCAGATCACGTGCGAGGACCAGAAGCTCGCCACAAAAATGCAAAACGATACGATATCCCATAACGGCAACAACCACAGGTCACGGCGCGTCTGCCGCAACGCGCGATCGGACAGCAGTTTCAGCGCGAGCCGCGCGCATACGGCGCTCAGCGCGAGCGGCCACGACCACGGCGCGCCGCCCGAGAAGGCGATGGCCAGCACGGCGAAAGCGAGCGGATGAATCAGCGCCGAGCCGAGATGGCCGAGCGGATCGATGCGGCGAATCGTGCGGCTCCAGCGCAGTTCGTGCGCGATCAGTTGTGTCGCGCTCGATTCCACACAGGCATGCGAGATCGTGAACGGCGGAATCACCACCTTCTCGCCAATCATGCGTACCGCTTCGCCGATGGCATGATCTTCGGCCAGATGCTTCACGAACGGTGTGAAACCGCCGATTTTTTCGAGGGTGTCGCGTCGCATCGCGATGCTCTGCCCGAAGCACGGACGCGCGAGGCCGAGCGCGAGTCCGGTCACCACGCTGGGCAGGAACTGATAGTTGGTGGCCTTGGCCGACATGCGCGGCCAGAAGCCGGGATCGGGCGCGCCGCGGTAGAGACAGGTGACGAGACCGACGCCTGGCTTCTGCAATTCACCGATCACATTGCGCAGATAATCCGGCTCGACGCTCACGTCGCTGTCGGCGAATACCAGCACGTCGTGGCGGGCCTGCGGCAGCATATTGAGGATGTTGCTGATCTTGCGGTTCGGACCATACAGGCGCGCGTCCGCGACCACGGTGATGTCCGCTTCCGGATACAGCCGGCGCAGCTCGTCGACGGTTTGCAAGGCGGGGTCGGCCGAATCGTGCACACCGAAGATGAATTGCACGGGACCTGGATAGTCCTGCCGGCAGAAGCTCGACAGATTGGCCAGCAACGCCCACTCGTTGCCGTGTAACGGTTTGACGATCGTGACCGGGGGGAAACTGGTCGGCTCGGACACCGCTCTCGCGAAGAACCGGCCGATCAGCGCGCTAGTCAGCACCGTGTAGGCGATGCCGAAAACCGCACCCGCCGCACACGCATAGGCAAGCGTGACGGCGAGCAGATGCAAGGCGCTCACGCTTGGTGAGCGCGCAGGAAGCGGAAGAATTCGACGCCTTCCCGCAGACGCCGTTTCATCATGTCCCAGCTCGTGAGCATCTCACGCAGAATTTCCCAGATCTTCGACGGCCGGAAATAGAAGCGCTTATAGAAGTTTTCGAGCTGGTGGTAGATCTCGTCGCGCGACAGATGCGGATAGCCGATCGCCGCGAGCTGCACCCCGGATTTGCTGACGAGGTTGATGACCTTGTTCTCTTCCAGCCAACCGTTCTCGACCGCCTGGTTGTAGAGCGTCGTGCCGGGATACGGTGCGGCGAGCGACACCTGGATCGTATGCGGATTGATTTCCTTCGCATACTCGATGGTCTTCTGGATCGTGTCCTGCGTCTCGCCGGGCAGCCCCAGAATGAAGGTGCCGTGAATCTTGATGCCGAGCTTGCGGCAATCCTCGCTGAAACGGCGCGCGATGTCGGTGCGCAGGCCCTTCTTGATGTTCAGCAGGATCTGGTCGTCGCCGGACTCGTAGCCGACCAGCAGCAGGCGCAGGCCGTTTTCCTTCATGATCTTCAGCGTCGCGTAAGGCACGTTCGCCTTGGCGTTGCACGACCACGTCACACCCAGTTTGCCGAGACCGCGGGCGATTTCCTCGACGCGCGGCTTGAAGTCGGTGAAGGTGTCGTCGTCGAACATGATCTCCTTGACTTCAGGCATGTTGTCGCGAATCCACTTCACTTCTTCCAGCACGTTCTCGGTCGAACGCGTGCGGTAACGATGCCCGCCCACCGTTTGCGGCCACAGGCAGAACGTGCATTTCGAACGGCAGCCGCGGCCCGTGTAGATCGACACATACGGGTGCTTCAGATAGCCGATGAAGTAGTTGTCGATCTTCAGATCGCGCTTGTACACAGGCGCCACGAATGGCAGCTCGTCCATGTTCTCGAGGATCGGGCGCGCTTCGTTGTGTTCGATCGAGCCGTCGGCGGCGCGATAGCTCAGACCTTTGATGCCGGCGAACGGCTTGCCTTCGGCGACTTCCTGGCAGGTGAAGTCGAACTCCTCCCGGCAGACGAAATCGATCGCTTCGCTCGCGGTCAGCGAATTGTGCGGATCGACCGCGACCTTCGCGCCGACCATGCCGATCAGCACCGAAGGCTTGCGCTTCTTCAGGTCTTCGGCAAACAGTGCGTCGGTGGGAAAGGACGGCGTGCTGGTGTGAATCACCACCAGGTCATATTGCTGTGCTATGTCGAGCGACGCTTCGACGGACAGGCCGTCGGCAGGGGCGTCGAGTACACGGCTGTCGGGGACGAGCGCAGCGGGCTGCGCGAGCCAGGTCGGATACCAGAACGAGCGCACTTCGCGCTTGGCCTGGTAGCGCGAACCCGCGCCACCGTCGAAGCCGTCGTACGACGGCGCCTGTAAGAACAGGGTTTTCATGAGTGCTCCAGCAAGCCTTTGATCGGCGCTTTCAGTTTTCTGTCGGAAAACTATCGGAACGATTGCCCGCCACAACGTAAGCGGGCACATGGAATCGCGCAAATACTACGGAGCAAAGCTGAAGGAAACCTTAAGAAACATATCCTGGCCCAGGCTGTTCTAAACGGTTAATCCTGGACTTCACCCCAGCTGCGCCTGTGTACTTTATCGCGAAACAATGATTTCGCCACAACCGCGACGTATGGCCGCCCGCACAAGGCCAATAGCCCGTCAGGCAGAAAAGAACCACGCGCCTCCATAGCGCCCGATCTGCTTTGATTGTGAGTTTTTATTCGTTCAGTTCGGCACGCGCATTGACTACATTGACCGGTCAAAACCAAACGACCATCTCAGGATCAGTCAATGAACATCCCGCGGGGCGCGGCGCGCTTTGTCCTTTCTTCGCTTTTTTCGATTCCGTCATACCCGCGACATGCGAAACGCCGGCAAACCGGCCGCCTCGCGCTGCTGACAGCGGCAACGGCCACGCTCGCCCTCGCCTTCCTCACGCCGGGCATCGCGCGCGCCGCGCCGCCTGCCGAACTGAAACTCGATTACGCCTATTACTCGCCGGAAAGCCTCGTCATCAAACGCAACGGCTGGCTCGAGCAGGAACTCGCGCCGCAGCACACCCAGGTCAAATGGGTGCTGAGTCTCGGCAGCAATCGCGCGCTCGAATATCTGAACAGCGGCGCGATCGATATTGGCTCGACAGCGGGTCTGGCCGCCGTGCTCGCCAAAGCCAACGGCAATCCGATCCGCGCGGTATACGTTTTCTCGCGGCCTGAGTGGACCGCGCTTGTCGTGCGCAAGGATTCGCCGATCAAAACCCTCGCGGACCTGAAGGGCAAGAAGATCGCCGCCACCAAGGGCACGGACCCTTTCCTCTTCACCTTGCGCGCCCTGCACACCGCGGGCCTCTCGCGCGACGACGTGGAAATCGTCAATCTTCAGCACCCGGATGGGCGCACCGCGCTCGCCAACGCCCAGGTGGATGCCTGGGCCGGGCTCGACCCGCACATGGCCGCCGCACAGATCGACGACGGCGCGAAGCTGTTGTATCGCAACGTCGACTTCAACACGTGGGGCCTGCTCGACGCTCGCGAGGACTTTATTCGCGACCATCCCGAAACGCTCGCGCAGGTGCTCAAGGTCTACGAAAAGGCGCGCGTGTGGATCGCTGCGCATCCGGACGAAACTGCGAAGATCGTCGCGGAAGAATCTAAGCTGTCGCTGCCGGTCGCCAGACTGCAACTGAGCCGCAACGATTTCAGCCGTCCGCAGCCGGGCGCGCAGCAACTGGCCGCGCTCAAGGCAGCTGCGCCGATTCTCGTGCAGGAGCAATTGGTGAAACCGGGCACGGATCTGAATCAGGTGATCGACGCCTTGATCGACGTGAAGACGGCACAGCCGGTTATCGCCGCAAATAGCGGCCAGTGAGTGGTCGATAAGCGCTCAATGCATGCCCGATGAGTGGCCAGCCAGTGACCAATACGCCAACGCTTGCGAACCATTCGACCGACTCCCATGGCTAACGACGAATCGTTCGCGCTTCATCACCGATCGCAGGCGGCCGACGACCGCGCGCTGCGTCACGCTCAGCCAGCCGCCGACCCGCGGCGCGCCGCCGCGCCACGGCCACGTGATCCGCTCAGGCGCTGGCGCATCGCCGGCCTGATTCTGCCGCTGGTCTTTCTTGCAGCGATCGAAGCGCTGGTGCGTGCTGCGGTGCTGCCGGAGCACCTGGTGCCGGCGCCGAGCACGATCGCTCAGACGCTGTGGCAACTGGGCGGCGAGCGCCTGGGCCGCCACGTGGGAGCAAGCGCGATGCGCGTGCTCGCGGGTTTCGGCATCGGCTCCGCGCTCGCGCTCGTGTTCGGCGCGGCAATGGGCTTGAGCCGCCGCCTCGACGCACTGCTCGACCCCGCGTTTCAGGCACTGCGCGCGATTCCGTCGCTCGCCTGGGTGCCGATCCTGTTGCTCTGGATGGGCATTGACGAAGCACCGAAAATCACGCTCATCGCCATCGGGGCGTTTTTCCCGGTGCAATTGAGTGTCGTGGCCGGCATTCGCGGCGTCGACAGAAAACTGATCGAACTCGGCGAAGTCAACCGTTTGAGCCGGCGGGCGCTGTTCACACGCATCCTGTTGCCCGCCTCCTTGCCGCACATCTTCACCGGACTGCGTACGGGCCTGAGTCTCGCCTGGATGTTCATGGTCGCCGCCGAACTGATCGCCGCTACCCGCGGCCTCGGTTATCTGCTGAGCGATGGCCGCGAAACCGGCCGGCCCGATCTCGTGTTCGGCGCGATCCTGTTGCTCGCCCTGCTCGGCAAGCTCAGCGACAGCATCCTGAAAGCGTTCGAAGCGCATGTGCTGTCATGGCGCGATACCGCGAACGAGCCCTCTGCCGCACGAGGTGTGCGTTGAGTACGGCCAGCTTTTCCGGTCAGCCGCCGCTGCTCCAGGTTCGCGCCGTAAGCAAGCGCTACGAAACGCGTGCGGTACTCGAACGCGTGGCGTTCGATATGGCGCGTGGGGAGATTGTGAGCCTGGTCGGCCCGAGCGGCTGCGGCAAGAGCACGCTGTTACGCGTGCTGGCGGGTCTCGATCGCGATTTCGAGGGTGAAATTATGCTCGACGGGCACGCGCAGCGCGGCCCCTCGCCGCGCCTCGGTGTGATCTTTCAGGAACCTCGCCTGCTGCCATGGCTCAGCGTGGCCGACAACATCGCGTTTTCCGCCGGTCCACGGCAAGGGGCGAGTCTGCCCGTGAAGCAGCGCGTCATCCAATTGCTCGACGAGGTCGCTCTGGCCGGCACCGGCGCGGCGCTGCCCAAGCAGCTTTCGGGCGGCATGGCGCAACGCGTGGCACTCGCGCGTGGCCTGTTCTCCCAGCCCGACCTGTTGCTGCTCGACGAACCGTTCAGCGCCGTCGACGCCATGACGCGCATGCGTCTGCAGGACCTGTTGCTGACGCTCACGCGCGCCCACGGCACGGCGGCGCTGATCGTCACACACGATCTGGATGAGGCGCTCTATCTGTCTGATCGCGTCCTGCTGCTCAACACGTCGGGCCGGCATGGCGCGGGGCGGCTGGTGCGCGACATTGGCGTTGCCGCGCCGCATCCGCGCGACCGGCGCGACAGCGCACTCGCCAGCGTGCGAAACGAATTGCTCGATGGGATTGGCGCGGCGCCAGACACCTCCGCCGCGTGGGCCTAGCCGGACATTCACGTTTTATGCGAGTCGGCGTAAGCCCGAGTGGCGAGCACGACTGCATCGCCCTCGCCCCTTGGAAATTCTGCCGGCCCGCACCCCTGGGCGTGCGGACCGGCTACTGCTGCTACGACCTCACACCGGCTTGATATCGGCCGCCTGCTTGCCCTTCGGTCCCTGCTTGATTTCGAAACTGACCTTCTGGTTTTCCTGCAGCGACTTGAAACCTTCGCTGCGAATTTCCGAGAAATGGGCAAACAGATCCTCGCCACCGTCGTCCGGTGTAATAAAACCAAAGCCCTTCGCATCATTGAACCACTTCACTGTACCGGTTGGCATGTCGATTCCTCGTTTGCACCTTGGTTGATCGGGTTGCATTCACCGTCTATGACCTGCTGCTTTCGACCGTTGCATCGAGTGCCGCTTTCTGCGCACTCGCCGCACCATTCCCTGCTGCTGGCTCCCGCCGGTTCCTGCGACTGCTGCTTGACTTTACGCCTGTTTGCGCGGCACCGCTCAGGCAGGCGTTTGTCCGCTGCGGCAACCAAGGCAGCAAGGCCCATGCCGCGCACTGTCCCAGCACAGCGCGCCGATGCGATCGCGTGCAATCAGATAAGATGTTTGCTATCGGCAGTCCATCCCTGGCCGCGCAGGTTCAGCCCAGTACCCCCGACCGCGCGGCCTGTCGTTTTCCCACTTACAGGAACCCAGCATGGCCACCTCGAGCTATACCGATACCCGTCTTCTGATTAACGGCGAGTGGTGCGACGCCGCCAGCGGCAAAACCCTCGACGTCATCAACCCTGCCACCGGCAAGGCTATCGGCAAGGTGGCGCATGCCGGCATTGCCGATCTCGACCGGGCGCTGGCCGCCGCGCAACGCGGTTTCGAAGTCTGGCGCAAGATTCCGGCCAACGAACGGGCCACCACGATGCGCAAAGCCGCCGCGCTGGTGCGCGAACGCGCCTCCGACATCGCCCGGCTGATGACCCAGGAACAGGGCAAGCCGTTCGCCGAGGCGCGCATCGAAATGCTCTCGGCAGCGGACATCATCGAATGGTTCGCCGACGAAGGCCGCCGCGTCTACGGCCGGGTCGTGCCGTCGCGCAATCTGGCAGCGCAGCAAACGGTGCTCAAGGAGCCGATCGGCCCGGTGGCCGCCTTCACGCCGTGGAATTTCCCGGTCAACCAGGTCGTGCGCAAGCTGAGCGCGGCGCTCGCGTGCGGCTGCTCGTTCCTCGTGAAGGCGCCGGAAGAAACCCCGGCGTCGCCGGCGGCGCTGCTGCAGGCGTTCGTCGAAGCCGGCGTGCCGGCCGGCACGGTCGGCCTCGTGTTCGGCGACCCGGCTGAGATTTCCAGCTACCTGATTGCGCACCCGGTGATCCGCAAGGTCACTTTCACCGGTTCGACCCCGGTCGGCAAGCAACTGGCCGCCCTCGCCGGCGCGCACATGAAGCGCGCGACGATGGAGTTGGGCGGTCATGCGCCCGTCATCGTGGCCGAAGACGCCGACGTGGCGCTGGCCATCAAGGCCGCGGGTGCCGCGAAGTTCCGCAATGCCGGCCAGGTCTGCATCTCGCCGACGCGCTTTCTGGTGCACAACAGCATCCGCGAAGAATTCGCCGCGGCGCTCGTCAAGCATGCTGAAGGCCTCAAGCTCGGCGACGGTCTGGCGGAAGGCACGACCATCGGACCGCTCGCCAATGCACGCCGCCTCACCGCGATGAGCAAGGTGCTCGACGATGCGCGCAAGACCGGCGCGAAGGTCGAAACGGGCGGTGAACGCGTGGGCTCGGAGGGCAACTTCTTCGCGCCGACCGTGCTGACCAACGTGTCGCTCGAATCGGACGTGTTCAACAACGAGCCGTTCGGCCCGATCGCCGCGATCCGCGGTTTCGACACGCTCGAAGAAGCGATCGCCGAGGCCAATCGCCTGCCGTACGGTCTCGCGGGCTACGCGTTCACGAAATCGTTCAGCAACGTGCACCTGCTGTCGCAACAGATGGAAGTCGGCATGTTGTGGATCAACCAGCCCGCCACGCCCTGGCCGGAAATGCCGTTTGGCGGCGTGAAGGATTCGGGCTATGGGTCGGAAGGCGGTCCGGAAGCCATGGAAGGCTATCTGGTCACCAAGTCGGTTTCGGTGATGTCGGCTTAAGACGCTAAAGGCCGTCGCGGCCGTCGAGCCCGTCGAGTCCATCGGGCTCGCGAGGCTTGATGGGCGAGGCTGCCGCCTCGTCCGCCGGTTTGACACAATGCCAGGTCCGCGAGCGCTCGTTCGCGGACTTTTTTTCTTGCAACAAAGATCCGCCTCACCATGAACGACATCCGCCCTCACCTCGTGCAACCCACGCTGACCGGACAAAGCGTCGAACTCCGGCCGCTCGAGCAGGAACACACGCAGGGCCTGCTCGACGCCGCCGCGGACGGGCAGCTATGGAACATGAAGCTGACCGTCGTGCCGGGACCGCAAACCATAGGCGGCTACATTGCAACCGCACTCGACGGGCGCGCGGCCGGCACGGTGATGCCGTTCGTGATCGTGAGGCGCGATACCGGCGCGATTGTCGGCAGCACGCGGTTCTGGAAGGTCGACCGGGTGAACCGGAAGCTGGAAATTGGGCACACGTGGCTGAGTGAGTCGATGCAACGCTCGGTGGTGAATACCGAAGCGAAGTACCTTCTGCTGACGCATGCGTTCGAAGCCATGCAGTGCGTGCGCGTGCAGTTCACCACAGACGAACTCAACGAGAAATCAAGAGCGGCGATTCTGCGGATTGGCGCGAAACAGGAAGGCATTGTCCGGCATGAACGGATCATGCCGGACGGACGCAAGCGCAACTCGGTGCGCTTTAGCATCATCGATGACGAATGGGCGGAAGTGAAAGCGATGCTGGAGAGAAAGCTGGGGCGGTGAGAATCGGCTCACCTCACATTGCTCGCTTCTCGTTTCTGGTTTCTCACTTCGCGCCCCCCGCTCCGTTGCGTTCAGGCGCAAAGCAGCCGCCCCGCCCCCTCAAACGTGCACGTCCCGCTCGCCCAGCGGCTGCGGTGGCGTCGTCGCTGCGGCAAACTCCTCACGCAACGCATCGCGCGCATGATGCCGGCGCACCCATAGCGCGGTGAGAATCGGCACGAGAATCGCCGTCACGAGACAAGCCGTCGCGACCATCGCGGTCGCCGCCGGCACCAGCGGCTTGAAGCGCGGAATCATCTCGCCGATGATCGCCGGATTCGCCACCGCGGCCCCGGCCGTCGACGAAGCCGCCAACCCCGCCGCGCCATTGCCGCCCGCGATCCAGCGGTCCGCGAGGATCAGCGGAATACCCGTCACGACGATCACCCCGAGGCCCAGCACGATGCCCGGCAAGCCGCTTGTGACGATCACATTCAGATCGATGCCGTTGCCGAGCGCGAAACCAAAAAATGGAATCAGCGGATGCACGCAGCGGCCAAAGAACTCGCGCAGGTCGCTGTCGAGATTGCCCAGCGCGAAGCCAATCAGAAATGGCAGCACCGCGCCGACGAACAGCCGCGGCTCGAAGAACGCCACACCGGTCGCGCCGAGAATGATCATGCTGACGAGCGGCCCCGATTCGATCGACATCAGGACGAACGCGCCCGCCTCCTCCTTGCTGCCGTATTGCTGCATCACAGCCGCATAGAGACCGCCGTTGGTCATGTCCATCGACGTGGTGATCGCAAGCACCGACAGGCCGGCAAACAGGCCGGCCTTGACGCCGTCAATCGGTATGAAGTGCGAAGCAACGATCGTTGCAATCCACGCCACCACCATTTTGGTCACGAGCAGCGTGCCCGACTTGCGCAGCACCACGCCGGTCGCTCGCAGGTCGATTGTCGCGCCCATGCAGAAGAACCACACCGCCAGAATCGGCACGGTGCCGCTGATCAAGCCATTCGTAAACGACCCGAGGTATTTCCCCGCGCCCGGTGCAAACGTGTGAACACAGGCGCCGAGCAGCAACGGCACCAGCATCAGGCCGCCTGGAATGCGGTCGATGGCCTTCTTGAGCTTCATGCCTCCTCCATGGACTTTGCGTCCAGTTGTCGGGTGGATCACCCGGGGTAATGTCCCGTTCTTGCGCCGGTCAACTCCCTTTCCGGCGCAATATAGCATCGTGATAGGAACAACGTTCCGATTTTGATAGACTTCCCGCTCATCGTTTACCCGCTGTCCACCTGAAAGCCTTGCCAGTCTTGATGTGGCGTTGCAATATTTTCGGACCGATGTTCCAGATTCCAGAATTTGCGCTACAGTCCAGAGCAGACCGGCGCCGCCATACCGCACGGCAGGGCGCCCAATCCGACCGGAGAAAAGAACAATGGAAGTGAGACAGAGCATCAATAGCGAGTACGCCAGGACGCTGGATACCGCGGGATTGCGCAAGCAGTTTCTCGTCGATCACGTGTTCGAGCGCGACGCGCTGCAACTCACCTACAGTCACATCGACCGTATCATCGTCGGCGGCGTGTGGCCGGCCACGCGCGCGGTCGAACTGCCCGCCTCGCTTGGCAAGGCAATCGGGGTCAATTATTTGCTGGAGCGCCGCGAGTTGGGCGCGATCAACATCGGCGGCGACGGCTGGGTCGACGTGAACGGCACGCGCTACACGGTGCGCAATGAAGAAGCCATCTACATCGGCAGGGGCGCACAGGCCGTCGCGTTCGGCAGCGACGACGCCGCGCACCCCGCGAAGTTCTACCTGAACTGCGCGCCCGCACACGAGTCGTATCCCACCCGCACGATTTCACTCGCGCAAGCCTCGCCCGAAACGCTCGGCGCGCCCGAAACAAGTAATCGCCGCACCATCTACAAGTTCATCGTCCCCGAGGTGCTGCCCACTTGCCAGCTCTCGATGGGTATGACCAAGCTCGAACCGGGCAACCTCTGGAACACGATGCCGTGCCACACCCACGAGCGCCGCATGGAGGTGTATTTCTATTTCAACGTCGCCGACGATGCCGCCGTCTTTCACATGATGGGCGAGCCAGGCGAAACGCGGCACATTCTCGTGCACAACGAACAGGCCGTGATTTCGCCGAGCTGGTCGATTCACTCCGGCGTCGGTACGCGCGCGTACACGTTCATCTGGGGCATGGTTGGCGAGAATCAGGTGTTCAGCGATATGGATCACATTGCAGTGCGTGATCTACGTTGAGCTGCATTGACCTGCAGCACGTGCTGGCCAAGCAGAACATCATCGGCACCATAGGAGCCCACGCATAGTGAACACCTTCGATCTGACCGGCAAGGTCGCCATCGTCACCGGCAGCAACGCGGGCCTCGGCGCCGGCATGGCCGTCGCGCTCGCCACGGCCGGCTGCGACATCGTCGGCGTGAGCCGCGCGGACGCCGGCGAAACGCCCGCACAGGTCAAAGCGGCCGGCCGCCGTTTCGCGGATGTGCGCGCGGACCTCGGCTCGATCGCTCCGGTCGAGGACATCGTGCACGCCGCCGTCGAAGCGTTCGGCCGCGTCGACGTGCTCGTGAACAACGCAGGCATCATCCGCCGCGAAGACGCGCTCGAGTTCAGCGAAGCCGATTGGGACGCCGTCATGGACGTCAACCTGAAGAGCGTGTTCTTTCTTTCGCAGGCCGTGGCGCGGCAGTTCGTGAAGCAGCAAAGCGGCGGCAAAATCATCAACGTCGCGTCGATGCTGTCGTTCCAGGGCGGCATACGCGTGGCGTCCTATACCGCATCGAAAAGCGGCGTGCTCGGTCTCACGCGGCTGCTCGCGAACGAATGGGCCGCGCACGGCATCAACGTGAATGCGATCGCGCCGGGTTACATGGCAACCGCGAACACGGCGGCGCTGCGCGGCGACGTGCAACGTAACGAAGAAATTCTCGGCCGCGTTCCGGCCGGCCGCTGGGGCACGCCGGACGATCTCGCCGGACCGGTCGTATTCCTCGCCTCGCCGGCATCGGACTACGTGCACGGCCATACGCTTGCAGTAGACGGCGGGTGGCTCGCACGCTAGCCTGACGCAAACAAAGGCCGGGCGGATCGCGGGACACGGTATCCTCCCGGCTTCGAACGGCGGTGAGTGGCAGGCGGCAGGCAACGGGCCGCGATCGTGTTTCGATCGGGCCGGCATCAACAGGGAAATACGGAAATGGCAGCAATGGGCAAACAGCGCAAAAGCGACGACAGCGCACACGTGCCGGAAGCGGATAGCACGGGTGGCATGGCCAGCGACAAGGGCGAATCGGCTTCGTCGATCGGCCGGGTTTTCGCGATTCTCGGTGCGATCGGCGATAGCGGACAGATCGGCATCAGCGAGTTGTCACAACGGCTCGATATGTCGAAGACCACCGTACACCGCGTAATCCAGACGCTAAAAGCGCTCGGCTATGTAACCCAGGAAGTCGAAACCGAACGCTACCGGCTCACCATCCGCCTGTTCGAACTCGGCGCGAAGGCGCTCGAGAGCGTCGATCTCGTGCGCGAGGCCGACATCGAGATGCGCCGCATCGGTCAGGCCACGCGCGAGGCGGTCCACCTCGGCGCGTTCGACGAAGATGCCATCATCTACATCCACAAGATCGACGCCGACTACGGGCTGCGCATGCAGTCCCGGATCGGCCGCCGCAATCCACTGCACAGCACCGCGATCGGCAAGGTGCTGCTCGCGTGGATGCAGCCGGCCGAAGCGCGCGACGTTCTCTCGCATGTGGAATTCCGCAAGTCGACGCAAAAGACGCTCGTCTCCGCCGAGGCCGTGCTC
Source organism: Paraburkholderia fungorum (assembly GCF_003610895.1). Lineage (GTDB taxonomy): Bacteria > Pseudomonadota > Gammaproteobacteria > Burkholderiales > Burkholderiaceae > Paraburkholderia > Paraburkholderia fungorum_B. The sequence goes on along the minus strand of NZ_MCAS01000003.1, from coordinate 15,848 downwards.
AGCATCCTGCCGCATGTGCGCGAGCAGGGCTATGGCGAGGACAACGAGGAACAGGAAGAAGGTTTGCGGTGTCTCGCGGTGCCGGTGTTCGATCGCTTCGGCCGCGTGATCGCCGGTCTGTCGATTTCGTTTCCGACCATGCGCTGCGGCGCCGATACGAAATCGCACTACGTCGCGCTACTCAAGCAAGCGGGTCTCGCGATCTCGACGCGGCTCGGTTATCGCGAGGCAACGGCAAATGAACAGGCCGTGGTCGAAGGGTTGAGCTGACAACGGCTACGGCAACATCCGCTGCAATGTCTGATCCTTGAGCACGAAGCGATGAAACAACGCCGCCGCGATGTGCAATGCGATCAACGCGAACAACACCCAGGCCAGATAGCCGTGAATATCGCCCATCTCATGCCCGACTGACGAACCCACCGGTGAAATGGCCGGATATGGCAATACGCCAAGCAGCTTGACAGACCACCCGCGCGAAGACGCATTGGCCCACCCAAGCAAGGGCACCACCAGCAGCGCGAGATAAAGAAGACCGTGCGTGACGTGCGAAACGACACGGAAAAAAGGCGAAACCGATGCAGGCGCCGGCGCGTGCGTAAAACGCCAGATGATTCTCACCACCACCGCCGCAATCAGCGTTGCACCCACACCGAGGTGCCACGCGATCAAGCCGTCGGGCCGCGTGCCCTTATGAATATCCGGCATGGTCCAGCCGATCACGAACTGCGCGGCAATCAACAAGACCACCAGCCAGTGAAGAAACCTGGCTACGCCGTCATAGCCTGATGCGTAGCGCGAGAAACTGGCGGGATCCGATCGCATGGTCATGAAAATGTTGTAGCCGCAGTGAAGCCATAGAATGGAAAGTGCACTCACGCGGGATGCTACGGGTCAAATCTTAAGAGAAGCTGATGCCATGCCTGGCGATCTCTTTCAGGAACATGAAACGGCGAAGCATCGGCAGCGCATCAGCGATCAGGCGGTTCGCTTGGTGATGCGTGAGGCCGACACGCATCGCGAGTCTGCAACCGAATGTATCCGTTCTGCATGCACGCGGAAGCCGGCCACGTCGCGCCCGTTCCGATTGTTCATACGCACACGCATTGACCCGCCCGGGACCATACGATGCGCGCGGCTTCAGCAATTTTCATAGTGCGCTCAACGGGTTGGCCGCCGACATCTCGTCATCAGAATGGCCGATCGCCATGCTGAACCCGATCCCCGCACCCTGTCGTGAAGGCAGCCGGCAAGCGAAGAAATCGACACGTCCTGTTACACACGAACACATCGGTAATCCAGTCGCTCAGTAGAGTTCGCTCATACGTAAAAGGGAGCACAACATCATGAAACGAATTCTCGCGCTGGTCCTGCTGGCTGTCACCCTCGGCAGCGCATTGGGCGGTTGCATTGTCGTCCCCGAGGGCGGTTATCACGACCACTACCACGACCATTACTAAGCGCCGACGGCGCGGCGCACTCCACACTCAATAGCAAAACCCGAGAATAAAACATGAGCAATTCACGAAGCCGCTGGCTGTCCCTCGCCATCGTTGCAGGTCTGGGGATCGGGGCATCTTCTGCCGCGCTGGCGCACGTCGACGTAGGCGTGAACATCGGCATTCCGGGCGTGGCCTATGCGCCCGCGCCGGTCTATGCCCCGCCTCCTCCCGTCTACGCGCCCGCGCCGCCGGTCGTCGTGGTGAGTCCTGGCTGGTACGGCGAGCGCTATTACGACGGCCACCGCTATTGGGAACGACGCGAGTGGGAAGAGCGCCACCACGAGCGCGAATGGCACGACGCACGCGGCTATCGTGATGGTCCACGCGGTGATTGGCACGACCACGGTGGCGATCACGGCGACTGGCACGGCCATGGCGACGATCACGGCCGGGGCGATCACTAAGGCATGGGCCGTAGCGGCGTCGCTGACGCGACTGGCCCACGCCGGCATTCGCGCCACATCTTTTGCAGGAGCGACGATTTGCTACGCAACGATCCACGGCGCGTAACCGCGCACATCGACGGCGCGGTCATCTCCGCCGAATACAGCGAACAGACCGGCCAGTTGTGTTTGCGTCAGGACGGCGCCGTCCTTCGTGAATGGTTTCCACCACACTCGTGGATCGCGATTGCATCGGTGGCCGGCGCGCGGCACTGGGGTACGCGACCCACCGACGACGACCTTCGGGCCTTGCTACGCAACGAGATGACCCTCCTGCGCACGCAATAAGCGCACGACGAACATAAAAAGAGGCCGGTCATCGAAACATGTTTCGATGACCGGCCTCTTTTAGTCGACTCATGAATATCGAACCAGCCCAGCAGCGCTGCGCTGAACCGGATACTGCGTTTTTCCCTTAACGCGCGTTATAAATCGGCGGCGAATAGGAACTGAGCGTCGTATCGTTGCCGTGACCGGCTTGCCATGTACCGTGGCTGCCTGAACCGTAACCACTGGTATCGGCTTGACGAACGCCTTGCTGTCCGGAAACCTGTGCCTGCGCACCCTGTGCGTTTTGCGGGGCCGGCTGATTCGATTGCGCAAACGAAGCGATCGGGGCGCCAAGAACCAGGGCGAAAGCAACAGCTTTAATGAGCGATTTCATGAAACCACCTCCAGAGATTGACTTGCACGCGCTGCAGTTGCGATGGGTGCTGCAGCCGATGAAGCTAGTCTAGAAGCGGATCAGGCGCGGATAAATCCTCCATTCCTGAATTCACTGTTGCTTTTGAGACGACAATGTCAGAAGCCCGTCCATCAAGGGTTTGCCGGCGTATACCGGGCCGGCGGGGCCTGGCGGATTGAAAAAATGTCGAAGTACATTCTATAAACGCTCGGCTACAAGCAGATTCCCGCGACAATCCATGCGCAATATTGCGGCGCAACAATCGTCGCCGCTCCATCACGATCCCGGCGTTCATTGAATTGATGGCACGCCACAAATACGTAAGCCCGTGCAAGTCGACTTGCCTGATCCACGATCATTTAAGGATTACCACATGCCATCGAATTCAATTTGCATATAATTTTTATCAAATATTTTTAAATAATAATCAATGAAATTTTCCAATTTCAATCAGATATAGCGGGTTTTAATTTGCGAATTTAATTGACTTGTACGCACTGCATTTCTAGCATTACTTTGCACATCAGAATGCGCAAGTGGGTTAAAGATATTCATAAAGTCTTTGGATGACTGCCGAGGGCCGCAATACCGGGGAAATTCCGTTCATCCACGTTGCGCTATTGAAAGCGGCGCGCGGATGCGGCGTCTGGATAAAGCACGCTTCGCGTAGGCGCGAATCACTGGCAACGAACGTATAGAACACCCCGGTGTGGAGTCTCATTTGATCAACAGAACGCACTCGGCCTGTGCCATGGAAGGTGACGCATTGGCGCAGTTCCCTGACCTCTTTTGCGCCGGCGCTGCGGATTTTGTCGCGGCGTTGAATCGCGAATTCGCGCAGCCGCGACAACGCATTCTCGTGGCCCGCAAGGAGAACGCTCATCGCCGCCGTCGCGGCAGTCGCTTCGAATTCCTCAGCAATACAGAAAACATCCGCAACGATCCGGATTGGCGCGTTGCACCGCCTCCCGACGATCTGCTCGACCGCCGCGTGGAAATCGCGGGCCCGGCGAACAGCCGCAAGCTTGTCATCAATGCGCTCAATGCCCATGCGCAGGTCTGGATAGCCGACCTGGAAGATGCGCTATCGCCCACTTGCCGAAACGTCATGGTGAGTCAGCGCAACCTGCGCCACGCGGTCTCCGGCGAGATCAGCTACGAGGACGCGACAGGCAAGCAATACCGCCTTAGGGATAGATCGACTGCGATTGTGGTCCGGCCCCGCGGCTGGCATTTGCCGGAAGCACACGTGCTCGTCGACGGGCAAGCGGCATCGGCCAGTCTGGTCGACTTTGGACTGTATTTCTTCCACTGCGCGCGCAAGCAGATCGAGCGCGGCAGCGGCCCCTATTTCTACTTGCCCAAACTGGAAAATCACCTCGAAGCGCGGCTCTGGAACGATGTGTTCGAGTTTGCTCAGGACTGGATCGGCATCGCGCGCGGCAGCATCCGTGCCACCGTGATTGTCGAGCATATCGGCGCCGCGTACGAGATGGACGAAATACTGCACGCGCTGGGTCCGCACGCAGCCGGACTCACAGCTGGACGCTGGGATTATCTATTCAGTATCGCGAGGGAATTCCGCCACCGGCCTGACTTCGTTCTCCCCGATCGATCGGAATTGACGATGGGTTTGCCGTTCATGCAGGCCTACACCGAGTTGTTGCTGCGGACCTGTCATCGCCGCGGCACGCATGCGTTGGGCGGCGTCGCCACGCAGATTCCGGATCGGCACGATCCCGCGGCGCGCGCTCGCGCGATCGAAGCGGTACGCCGCGACAAGGAACGCGAAGCGGCTGAAGGTTTCGACGGCACCTGGGTCGTTCACCCCGACCTGGTTGAGGTCTGTCACGCCGCCTTCGCCCCCGTCCTCGCCGCACGCGCGCATCAGATCGGCCGGGTCCATGACGGCGCCGCGATAACAGCCGCGCAACTCGGGGCCGCCAACCAGATCGGCGGCCACATCACCGAACACGGCTTACGCTCCAACATCGCCGTCTCGATCCGCTATCTGGATGCCTGGTTGCGCGGCAACGGATCGGTCAGACTGTTTGGCCTTATGGAAGGCGTCGCGACTGTCGAGATTGCGCGCGCGCAGATCTGGCAATGGCTGCACCATGGCGCGCGCCTGCACGACGGACGCCGCGTGACGCTTGAACTGGTGCGCGCCCTGCTTCGCGAGGAAATCGGCAAATACAGTGCCGAGTCGAGCGAAGGTTTTTCGGAGCAAGGTATCGAACAGGCGCAAGCCCTGTTCGACGAGGTGGCTCTGCAAGAAGATTTCCCCGATTTCCTGACGATCTCCGGCTACGCCCGGCTCAACCAGACACATTCCGCCTCGCATGACGCCGCAACCACTGCAACCGCTGCAATCGCTGCAGCCACGCCCGGAACAGGAACCGGCCAACCCGCGCGGCATATCAAAGCGGAGCGCGAAACGCGCTTCACCCTGACCTGCAGCAGCGGCATGTTCACGCATTTGCAACTCAAGCCGCGAGTCGCGTTTTCATTTGGTTTCATGGGCTGGTCAGCCTGGCTGGCCGAACACGCCGTCTCTCACGCCGCGCTCATTCGCGATCACGCGACCGGTTTCGTGCCGATCGGCCTCGAGATCGAGTACCTGCATCCGGCCACGTTCTACGACTGCCAAGCGCTCTCTGTCACCACCCGGGTCAGAACCTGGAACCCAAAACGCTTTCACAGCCTGCAGGACGTGGACGTGCTGCTGATCGCCGATCACGGTGCACCATTGGCCAGCCTCCACTTGCAGGAGGTATGCGTTCGCATCGAGTCGCCCGACACACTCGCGGCGGCGCCAGGGCGAGTGCCCGCTGAACTGGCCCAGACGCTGCTGGACTGTCCGGACGACATCGACAGTCGGCCTGTGCTGTTGAACCGCGGTGCTGCACGCGTGCCGGCGGACGCGCAGGCCATTGCTGAATCCAGACACGAATTCACCGTCTATCGCCACGCGTGCGAAGTGGCCGACCAATGGTATTCGGAGCACGTGTGCGACTACGTCGGCGACAGCCGCGAGGCCATGGTGATCGAGCTTCTGCAGGCGCACCCAGCTCTCGTTGCAGGCCTGAGCAAGCGGATCGAGCGCATCAGCATCGGTTTGCGGCGGCCATACATGCTGTTCGACCGCGGTCAGGTCGTGACTCGCGCATACCGCGTGGGCACCGAAGCGCACTTCGTTCATCAACTGCTGAGCGCCTCAGGCGAACTCGCCGGCGACGCGCTCGAAGTATTCGCCCAGGCATGACGCCGGCGCGAAAAAGACCCGAAAGAGGAGCTGACCATGACGTTCGTGTTTTCCGGATCTCTACTTAGGCACGTGGGTTACCAGCGCCGGATCGGCTATGAAACGGACACCCTTGCCGGCGCCTTTCGCGCGCTATTCGCCGACTATCCCGACCTGGAGCAACTGCTGAGTGCTCCAGACGGCGCGCTGCGCCGTACGCTGCGGCTCGCGATCAACAGTGAAGTGGTTCGCAGCGACCTGTCACGGCCGCTCTCGGCCGGCGATTCGGTCGAGATCATGACGGCTATTGCCGGCGGTTGAACTATGCGGCTCGGCAACAACCCATCCAGAAAGGAAACCCCATGTCGCTCGACACCAGATTGCGGTCGGTATTCGATACGGTACTGGAACTGGACACCAAGGTACCCGATTCGGCGCTGCGTTATCAGGAGACACCGGGCTGGGATTCGCTCGGCGCCGTATTGCTGATTTCGGCGATCGAAGACGAGTTTCACGTCGAGATCGATACCGGACGCGCGTTGAAAATGGATACCTTCATCGCTGCCGTGGATCTGCTGCGCGATCTCGGCGCGCGAGACTGAGCCCACGGCAGGCACCAGAGCGTGGAACCCGCAATGGAACCTGATTCATCCCTCAGCCACCCCATGCGTCAGAACGTGCTCCTCGCGCGCCTGATCGAACTGATCGGCCATCATCGCCGGGCTTGTCCGGCCTATGCGCGCGTGCTGGATGCGATTGGGCACTCGCCGCAGCGGCGCTACGCTCAAGCAGGCGAGCTGCCATGGTTGCCGGTGCGACTTTTCAAGGAACATCCGTTGATCAGCACCGGGCACGAACAGGTAGCAATACTCACTTCCTCCGGCACCACGGGTACAGGCGTCAGCCGGATCGCACTGGATCGCGACGCCGCGGAACACCAGCGCCGCATGCTCGCGGCGACGCTCGAGAAGCTCACTGGGCCGCGCCGTCTGCCGCTGCTGATTGTCGACTCGCCTTCGGCGGTACGCGAGGAGCGCTCGTCGATCCGCGGCGCGACGGTGCTGGGCGTGATGAACGTCGGCCGCGAGCACGTTTTCGCGCTGAACGCCGAGCAACGCATCGACGCGGCCGCGGTCGAACATTTCCTGCAACGGCACGCTCACGCAAGCTTCCTGATCTTCGGTTTCACGTCTCTCGTGTGGACCCAGCTCTTCGAACTGGCACAAGCGCGCGCGCTCGATCTGAGCAACGCCCTGCTGCTGCACACAGGCGGCTGGAAAAAACTCGCCGACAAGTCGGTGTCGCCGCAGGAATTCCGCACGCGCTTTCGTGAGGCAACGGGCCTTCGCCGCTGCCACAACTTCTACGGGATGGTCGAGCAAGGCGGCACCATCCATGTCGAATCCCCCTCGGGCGACGGGCTCTATTGCCCGGATTTTGCCGACGTCATCATCCGCGATCCGCTCACCTGGGAAGAGGCGGCGACAGGCACCCCAGGGGTCATCGAGGTGCTGAGCGCCGCACCGCGCGCGCATCCCGGCCACGTGCTGCTGACCGAAGACATGGGGGTCGTGCACGGCATCGATGACGGCGAATGGCCGGGCAAGCGCTTCGCCGTGCTGGGCCGGCTGCCGCGCGCCGAGCCTCGCGGTTGTGCGGACACCCTGCCTGAAGGCAGTGCCGGAGCGCGGCCATGAGTGGCCTGCTCGAAGGCAAGCACCTGCTGATTACCGGCGTCATCGATCACGCTTCGATTGCTTTCGCTGTTGCCAAACTGGCCCAGGAGCAAGGTGCGCGAATCGTGCTAACCGGCCACGGCCGGCTGCACATGGTCGAACACACGGCCAGACGGCTGCCGCTGACGCCGCCGATCGTTGAACTCGATGTCACGCGCCCCGAGCAACTGGCCACTCTCGCCGAGCGTGTGCGTCCGCATATATCGCGGCTGGACGGTATCGTGCATTCGATCGCTTACGCGCCGCACGCGGCCATCGGCGGCGATTTTCTGGCAACAACGTGGGCCGATGTCGCGACCACCTTGCACGTGTCGGCCTATTCGCTCCAGGCGCTGACTGCTGCCGTATTGCCGTTGATGGATCGCGGTGGTGCGATCGTGGGGCTCGATTTCGACGCCTCGGTCAGTTGGCCCGGCTACAACTGGATGGGTGTGGCAAAGGCCGGGCTGGAATCGAGTGCACGCTATCTGGCCCGTGAGCTGGGCGCGCGCGGAATACGCGTCAACCTGGTCGCGGCAGGTCCTTTACGCACCGCTGCCGCACACGGTGAGCCGCGTTTCGACGACATCGTCGCGGCATGGCGGTCGCGCGCGCCGTTGGGTTGGAATCCGGCGGACGCCAGTGGCGTCGCACGAGCCTGCGTCGCCCTGCTATCTGACTGGTTTCCCGCCACCACCGGAGAGATCGTGCATGCCGATGGCGGCTTCCATGCAGTAGGCGCCTGAATGAACGGCGTGCGGCTTCGAGGGCAGCGATGAATACGACAGCGACAATGTCAGCGTCAGAGGGTCTGCTTTTCAGCAATCGGGTTGCGGTGGTGATCGGCGGCACGCGCGGCATCGGCGAGGCCTGCGCGCGCATGCTGGCCGCGGCCGGAGCCACGGTCGTTCTCACCGGCACGGACCGCGCAAGAGCAGAACACGAGGCGCGCCAGCTTGCGGCCGACTATGGCATCAGGTCGGCAGGCCTCGCGCTGGACCTGCGCGAGTATGGTTCGATCAGCCCGGTCATCAAGTCCATCGCCACCGAATACAACAGCATCGATGCGCTGGTGCTCAGCGCGGGCGTGCTGCAGAACACCCCGCTGGGTTTGACCGGCGAGCCCGTTGCGCGCCATCTGCTCGACGTCAACCTGCTCGGCGCCATCGAAGTGCTGCAAGTCACGGCAAAGGTAATGATGCGCCGCCGCCGCGGCGCTATCGTCCTGCTCGCTTCGCTGGTTGGAGAGCGCGGCGCCGCGGGTCAGGCGGTCTACGCGGCAAGCAAAGCCGGAATCGCCGCGCTGGCCCGCTCGGCGGCCAAAGAACTCGGGCCACTCGGTATCCGCGTGAATGCGGTGGCGCCAGGCCTGATCGATACCGATCTGCTGGCGAACGTTCCCGCCGACGTGATCACGGCACGTTGCGCACAAACCTCGCTGCGCAGACTGGGCAACGCCACCGAGGTGGCCGCCACGATCCGCTTCCTGCTCAGCGACGATGCGTCCTTTATCACCGGCCAGGTGCTGGGTGTCGACGGAGGTTTGACCCTATGAAAGCATTCGGTACTCACGCCCGTCTGATCGATGTGGCTCACGACCGGACCTGGAACGGGTCTGAACTCGAGGCGCGCATTCAGACGATGGAAGACGAATTGCACACGATGCCCGCCGGCCTGCTCCTGCTGCCCGCGCCCTGGACGATCGATACCGTGTGCCGTTATCTCGCCGCGCTGCGCCAACGCCGACCGCTCGCGCTGCTCGACCCGCAAATTGCGCCGGATACGCTCGCGGAACTCGTCGAGCGATTCGAGCCGGCCGGTCTCTGGCAGCCCGGAACCGCGGAGCCTGCGCCAGACGGTTATCGCCATGCCGGCACCGGCTGGATCAGGTCGACCGCCGCGGCGGCTGTCCATCCCGATCTGGCGTTGCTGCTGACGACTTCCGGTTCGACCGGCGCGGCACGCATGGTGCGCCTCTCACGTCAGGGCGTGTTCGCCAATGCCGATGCGATCGTGCAAGCGCTCGGCATCGGCCCGGAGGACATCGCGCCGACCAGCTTGCCGTTTCACCTCGGTTATGGCTTGTCGGTGCTGAACAGCCACCTGGCAGCCGACGCCACACTCCTCGTAACAACGCACCCCGTGATCGGCGCGGACTTCTGGACGGCCGTCGATATCCATCGCGCCACGTCGTTGGCCGCGGTGTCGCACACTTATGAGCTGCTGGCGCGCTTGCGCTGGACGCCCTCGGCGCATCCCAGTCTGCGTACGTTGACCCAATCCGGCAGCCGCATGCGTCCGGAGCTGATCACGCATCTGGCCGCGGACATCGGCCGGGTGGGCGGACGCTTCTTTCTCATGTACGGGCAAACCGAGGCCACGGCCCGTATGGCGGTTCTGCCCGCACAGCGGGTTGCGGACAAGTCCACGTCGGTCGGACTGGCCGTGCCCGGGGGACGCCTGTCGATCCTCGACGAAACCGGCGCAGAAACGCGCCAGCCCGGCGTCGCCGGTGAAGTCATCTTCCGCGGGCCGAGTGTCATGATGGGATATGCGGACAGTGCTGCCGAACTTGCCCATGGCGACGTTCAGGGCGGCGTCCTGCATACAGGCGACATCGGCCGGTTCGACGAGGACGGTTACCTCTATCTCGAAGGCCGCCTCAAACGAATGGCCAAGCTGTTCGGTCTACGTATCAATCTCGACGCCGTCGAACGCCTTGCTGCCGAAGCCGGCGCCGAAGGCATCAGCGCCGCCGTATCGGTCGACGACGAGGCAATCGTGTTGTGGTGCGAAGGCGAAACTGAGCCCACCCGTCTGGAATCGATTTCCCGGCACATTGCCGAACTTCTGCGCGTGAACCGCCATGGCGTACGCGCGCGCAGCATTGAGAGACTGCCCTTGCTGCGCAACGGCAAGATCGATTACCGGTCGCTCATTCGCGCTGCGGCCGACGGTGGGGCACCGGGATGATCCAGCCGCTATTCCCGCCGGCCGCGCCGAACGCGGCGACAGCCTTGCTCGAAGCGTTGGCTGATCCGCAAGACGGGCCGGCCTTGCACGTGGGCGACGAGCGCATGCTCGATTTTCTCGATGCGGTGGGCCACCGCCTGCGCACACCGGCGTATGCCCGCCGTCACCCCGAGCTGGGGCCGCTCGGCGCTTACCTGCGTCGCAGCCACCTGCGCGCGGAACTGGCGCGGCTCGATGCGGAAAGCCGCTCGATGCGCTTCGTGCGTCGTCCGCTGGGTCTGGTGTTTCACGTTGCACCCGGCAATGCCGATACGGTGTTCGTCTACTCCTGGGCATTGGCCGCGCTTGCCGGAAACCGCAACGTCGTGCGCCTGTCGGAGCGCGGCGGAGAGGTCACGCAGGCGGTGCTGTTCGCGCTGGTCGAGAGTCTGGATCAGGCCGATCCGGTCATCGCCGCCACGCAGCGAATCGTGAGCTACAGTCACCATGACGAAGCCGCCACCGCGGCATTTTCCGCCGCTTGTGACTTGCGTGTGCTGTGGGGCGGCGATCAGGCCATCCGCGAGATTCGCCGCGCACCGCTGCGGCCATCGGCACGCGAACTCACCTTCCCCAACCGATCCTCGTTCGCGACGATTTCCGCGTCTGCGTTTCTCGCAGCCGGGCCGCTGGAGCGCCGGCGAGCAGTGGAAGCGTTTCACTCCGACGCTTACCTGTTCGGTCAGGCCGCTTGCGCGTCGCCCGGCGCCATTTTCTGGATCGGCGCAGCGTCCGCGGTGGAAGACGCGCAGGCCGTGTTCACGACCTTGCTCCGGCAAATCGTGGACGCCCGTGGACCGCGCATCGACGCCGCCATGGCGATTCAAAAACACGCTGCCACCTATGGTCTCGCGGCTGAAGGCGTCGCCGATGCGGTGCGCTTCATCGGCAATGAAATCTCTACCGTGCAACTCACCACGCCCGTGCGTCTGCCGCGCAGGTGGCTCGGTACCGGCACCTTTGCCCAGTTGCGTGTGGACTCCCTCGACGAACTGACGCCCCTGTTGCTGCGCCAGGACCAGACGCTGACCTATTTCGGCTTCAGCGCCGACGACATGTTGTCGTTCGCCCAGCGCCTGGGTGGGCGTGGTCTTGATCGCATTGTGCCGATGGGCCGCGCGCTGGAATTCTCGACGATCTGGGACGGCTATGACCTCCTGCGCGAGTTCACTCGCCTCGTCACGATAAGCTGAACCCTTGGAGTACCGCCATGAAAGCCGTTGTCGAACTCGCGCCTGGTCAGGCCTTTGAGCGCCAGCAGTCGGGCGCACTGCTCGTGGATGTGCGCGAAGACGGAGAACGGGCAGCCGGCATGGCACAAGGCGCGACAGGCGTCAGCAAGTCGCAGCTGGAGGCCAGCCTGAGTGCCTGGCTGCCAGATCTCGCTGCCGAAATCATCCTGATCTGCGCGACAGGCATTCGCTCACGACAATGCGCGGGCGTGCTGCAAACCGCGGGCTATCTTCACATCTACTCGGTCAGCGGTGGAACCGGCGCATGGGAAGCCGCCGGCTTGCCGATGAGCGAGGCCACCGCGGATGCGGACTTCCTGGAACGCTACTCGCGTCATCTGCGCTTGCCCGAAGTAGGACTCGACGGGCAGCGCAAGCTCGCTAACGCCCGGGTCGCGCTGGTCGGCGCGGGCGGCCTCGGTTCGCCGGTCGCAATGTATCTGGCCGCGGCCGGGATCGGACATATCAGGCTGATCGACGACGATGTTGTCGATCGCAGCAACTTGCAACGGCAGGTACTGCATCGCGATTCCGACGTCGGCAGGCCGAAAGTCGAATCGGCTTGCCGGACCTTGCAGGCGCTGAATCCTCACGTGATGGTCGAACAGCAGCGCACCCGCCTGCTCGCGGACAATGTGGAGAGTCTGCTGGACGGGCACGACGTCGTGATTGACGGCTCGGATAATTTTTCCACCCGCTACCTCGTGAACGATGCATGCGTGCGCCTCGGCTTGCCGATGGTGTACGGCGCCGTGCAAGGTTTCGATGGACAGGTCAGCGTGTTCTGGCCCGCGCGGGAAGGCGGCAGTTGCTATCGCTGCCTGTTCGCTGAACCACCGCCGCCGGAGTTCGCCCCCAACTGCGCCGAGGCCGGTGTACTCGGCGTGTTGCCCGGCGTGATCGGACTGTTGCAGGCCACCGAAGCGATCAAACTGATTCTGGGTATCGGCGAATCCTTGTCCGGCGTCCTGTTGCAATTCGACGCGCTAGGCATGCGCTTCAATCGCCTGCAACTGCAACGCGATCCCGCCTGCCCGCGTTGCAGCCACAACGTCAGGCCTTATACCGCCGCGACGCCCACATAGTTTTCCGCCATCGCGGTAGCGGCCGCGCGCGACGTGGTCACATATTCGAGCTCGGCCACCTGCAACTGCTGCTCGAACGGCGATGCGCCTTCAATGCGGTGCATCATGCTCGTCATCCAGTACGAGAAATGCTCGGCACGCCAGATGCGCTTGAGCGCGGTTTCGCTGTAACCGTCAAGCAGATCGGTGCGATTCTCGACGTAGAATGCACTCAGCGCCTGAGTCAGGACACGCACGTCGGCGACGGCGAGATTCATGCCCTTCGCGCCGGTAGGCGGCACGATATGCGCTGCATCGCCGGCAAGAAAGAGCCGGCCATGTTGCATGGTGGCCGACACGAAACTGCGCATGCCGACAATATTCTTCTGGAAGATCTTGCCGTCCACGATTTTCTGCCCGTCATGCGAATCGGCGCGTGCGTGCAGTTCGGCCCAGATGCGATCGTCGGACCAGTTGTCGACAGAATCCTTAGGATTACATTGGAAATACATGCGCTGCACATTCGGCGAGCGCGTGCTGATCAGCGCAAAACCGCGGTCGTGCCGTGCATAGATCAACTCATCCGAAGAAGGCGGCCCCTCGCACAGAATGCCGAACCAGCCGAACGGATAGACGCGTTCGAAGTCTTTACGCAGGGCCTGCGGAATCGATGCACGCGAGACACCTTGCGAGCCGTCGCAACCGATCACGAAGTCGCATTGCAGTTCGCATGCAACGCCCTCATGCCGATAGCGGATCGACGGCTGGTCGGTCTCGATGCCGTGCAGCGAGGTATCGGTCACGCCGAAATGCAAGGCGCCGCCGGCCGCGACGCGCGCGGCGACCAGGTCCTTGATGACCTCGTGCTGCGCATAGACCGTGATCGAATGACCCGTGAGTCCGGTCAGGTCGATACGACGGCGCTTGCCTTCGAAGGCCAGTTCGAAGCCGTGATGCAGCGCGCCCTCAGCCTTCATGCGCGCCCCGACGCCGGCTTCGGTAAGCAGGTCCATCGTGCCCTGTTCGAGCACACCGGCGCGTATCGTGGATTCGATCTGTTCGCGGCTGCGCGATTCGAGCACGACGGAGTCGATGCCGCGCAAATGAAGAAGATGGGAAAGAAGCAGGCCCGCAGGCCCGGCACCGATGATGCCAACTTGGGTGCGCATGAGTTGTCTCCTGAATGCGGCCATTGATTTGCACGCAGTTTGACAATCATGCGCTGTATCGCGCAACGCGATATCGTGGATATGCGTTATCTATTTTTGAGATAGTTGAGAGATCGGCACGGAGCGTCCCACCACACGCAAATGCGCCATATCGTTGCCCAGACGGCGATTGCGCGTAGTCGACCCGGTGTCGAGCCTCGCCATGGTTTTGCGAGGCCTCGATGTAAACCCTGATTGGTTTGCCCTGCCGCCTCGCCAATGCCCTGGTTACACGAGAAACAGGCGGTACACCGGGTTCTGCGTCTCTTCCCAGTTCGGATAGCCGAGCGTAGCGAGAAAGCGCTCGAACTCGCGGTTCTCGCTCTCCGGCACCTGGATGCCGACCAGAATCGAACTGTAGTCCGCGCCCTGGTTGCGGTAGTGGAACAGGCTGATATTCCAGTTCGGCGCCATCGACGAGAGGAACTTCATCAGCGCGCCCGGCCGCTCTGGAAACTCGAAGCGGAACAGGCGTTCGTCATGCGCCAGCGGCGAGCGGCCGCCCACCATGTAGCGGATGTGCTGCTTCGACAGTTCGTCGAAGGTCAGATCGACGGTGGCAAAGCCGTGCGCTTCAAAGGCGCCCGCGATCTGCGCCGATTCGCTGCGATTCCTGATCTGCACGCCGACGAAGATATGCGCTGAATTCGCGTCCGCAATCCGGTAGTTGAACTCGGTGACGCTGCGCGTGCCCACCAGTTCGCAGAAGCGGCGGAAGCTGCCGCGCTCCTCGGGAATCGTCACGGCGAACACCGCCTCACGCGCTTCACCGACTTCGGCGCGCTCGGCCACGAAACGCATGCGGTCGAAGTTCATGTTCGCGCCGGACGTGATCGCAATCAACGTCTGGCCTTCGAGACCTTCGCGCTCGGCATACTGTTTGGCGCCCGCCACGGCCAGCGCGCCGGCCGGCTCCAGCACGCTGCGGGTGTCCTGGAAGACGTCCTTGATCGCCGCGCATAGCGCGTCGGTGTTCACGAGCAGCACGTCGTCGAGATAATCGCTGCACAGGCGGAAGGTTTCCTCGCCCACCAGCTTGACCGCGGTGCCGTCCGAGAACAGCCCGACCTCGTTCAGGGTGACGCGTTCACCCGCCTTCAGCGAGGCGGCCATCGCGCACGAGTCATCGGTCTGCACGCCAATCACCCTGATCTCCGGGCGCACCGATTTCACATACGCCGCCACGCCTGCCGCGAGACCACCGCCGCCGATCGGCACGAAGATCGCATGGATCGGACCCTGATGCTGGCTGAGAATCTCCATCGCGACCGTGCCCTGGCCGGCGATCACGTACGGATCGTCGAACGGGTGCACGAACGTCAGGCCGCGTTCTTCCTGCAGCTTCACGGCATGTCCGTACGCGTCGCTATAGGACTCGCCAAACTGCACGACCTCGACCGTCGCCCCGCCATGCGCGCGCACCGCATCGACCTTCACCTGCGGTGTAGTCACCGGCACGACGATGATCGCCTTCACGCCCATGCGGGCCGCCGAGAGCGCCACGCCCTGCGCGTGATTGCCTGCCGAGGCGGTAATCACGCCCCGCTCCAGCGCGTCCGCCGGGATATGCGCCATCTTGTTGTACGCGCCGCGCACCTTGAACGAGAACACCGGCTGGTTGTCCTCGCGCTTCAGATAGACCGGATTGGACAGCCGCGCCGACAGGTTCGGCGCACGTTCGAGCTCGGTCTCGCGGGCCACGTCGTAGACGCGCGCGGTCAGGATTTTCTTCAGGTAGTCGTG
>NZ_MCAS01000002.1 GCF_003610895.1 Paraburkholderia fungorum | reverse complement strand
GGGGGTGTCAGAATTTCCGTGTTCAAGGCGGGTTGAGAATTACACGGATGGTCGAACGAATCGGTCCTCATAAAGTATGGCGAACTGGTTCATGGCGGCCTTCCAGTCATGAGCCGCACGCCCCCAATCGGCAGTGATGTTACGCAATGCAAGCCAGATGAGCTTCGTCGCAGCCTCGTCGGTCGGGAAGTGGCCCCGCGTTTTGATGATCTTGCGCAACTGCGAGTTGATGTTCTCAATGGCGTTCGTCGTGTATATCACCTTGCGAACCGACGGTGGAAACGCAAAGAACGGAATTACGCGATCCCAGGCGTTGCGCCACGCCGCGCTGACCGGCGGGAATTTCTGCCCCCATGGCCCATCAGCAAATGCATCGAGTTCCGCCTGCGCCGCTTCCGCGCTGGGCGCGGTGTAGATCGGGCGGATCGCTGCGGCCAGGCCCCTGCGGTCCTTCCAGCTCGCGTAATCGAGGCTGTTGCGGATCAGGTGAACAATGCAGGTCTGCAGCGTGGTGGCCGGAAACACTGCCGCCAGCGCCTCGGGCATACCCTTCAGACCATCGGTGACGGCGATCAGGATGTCGTTGACGCCGCGCGTCCTGAGGTCGTTGAACACCTTCATCCAGAACTTGGCGCCCTCGGTGTTCTCGATCCACAGGCCGAGGATATCGCGTGTGCCGTCGGGAAGAATGCCCAGCGCAAGGTAGATCGCCTTGTTGCGCACCACGGCGTCTTCGCGGATCTTGACCCGCAATGCGTCGAAGAACACCACCGGATACATCGGCTCAAGCGGGCGGCCCTGCCAGGCCGTCACTTCGGCCATGACCTCGTCGGTAACCGAGCTGATGAAATCAGGCGAGACGTCGGTGCCATACTGTTCGAGCAGAAAGCCTTGTATCTCACGCACGGTCATACCCCGGGCATACATGGCGACGATCTTGTCATCGAAACCCGTGAAGCGCCGTTCGTGCTTGGGAATCAGCAGCGGTTCGAAACTACCGTCGCGATCGCGTGGGATCTCGATACGGATCGGACCGTCCTCGGTCAGGACTGTCTTGGCGCCCGTGCCATTGCGCTGATTGGTGACGGCCGCGGGCTTTGCAGCACCGGACGTGTAGCCGAGATGATGGCTCATCTCGCCACCCAGCGCCCGCTCGATCAGCGCCTTCTTCAAGGACAACGTCGCGGCGTTGATCGCTTCGGCCGTCATCGGCCCGTTGCCGAACTTCTCAAGCAGCTCAGCGGGGATCACCGGCAGTTCTGCCGGCGTAGCTTTCGGTTTGCGAGGCATAGGTTCTCCTGGGGAGAATGATATGCCTTGAACACGAAATTAATGACAGGCCCTCTGGAATCTGTGTTCTCGCACATTCGGCCCTGGTGACAAAGCACTCATACCTCCGGCGGCGCTGCGCGCGCCGACGCGCGGCTCGAAAACCGTGAGCCGGCTCGGTGTCTGTTACCCATCTGTTACCCGTTTGTTGCTCGTTGCTCGTTGCTCGTTGCTTGTTGCTTGTTGCTTGTTGCTCGTTGCTTGTTGCTTGTTGCTTGTTATCCGTTCCGGAATATGAAGCTGTAGGCGTTTAGCGCCGGGACGCCGCCCAGGTGGGCGTACAACACGCGTGAACCCGTAGGGAATTCGCCGTTTCTTACCATGTCGATCATGCCGTGCATCGACTTGCCTTCGTACACCGGGTCGGTCAGTACGCCCTCGAGTCTCGCGCACAAACGAATCGCCTCTAATGTGCCCTCGTTCGGCAAACCATATTCCGGGCCGCCGTAGCGCTCGTCCAACACCACGTCCTTGCTCGTGATGTCGCGGCCTAGATCGACCTTTTCCGCGGTTTGTCTCGCGATTCGTGTGATCTGCTCGCGCGTCTGCGCCGGTTTCGCTGATGCGTCAATGCCAATGACACGCTCGGCGCGGCCGTCAGCGGCGAAGCCGACGATCATGCCCGCCTGGGTGCTGCCCGTGACGGAACACACCACGATATAGTCGAACTTGAAACCGAGTTCGGCCTCCTGCTGGCGTACCTCCTCAGCAAAACCAACGAAACCAAGGCCGCCCAGCGGATGGTCCGAACAGCCCGCCGGGATCGCGTAAGGCTTGCCGCCCGCAGCGCGCACGCTCTCCAGGGCATCTTCCCAACTCTTGCGAAAACCAATGTCGAAGCCGTCGGCAACCAGCCGGACATCGGCGCCCAGAATGCGCGACATCTGGATGTTGCCGACCCGGTCATATACGGCGTCCGAATAGTTCACCCAGTTCTCCTGGACCAGCACGCATTTCATCCCTAGGTGCGCCGCAACCGCCGCAACCTGACGGGTCTGGTTCGACTGGATACCCCCAATCGATACCAGCGTGTCACAACCCTGCGCCAACGCCTCGGGAATCAGATACTCCAGCTTGCGCGTCTTGTTGCCGCCAAACGCAAAGCCGCTGTTGCAGTCCTCGCGCTTCGCATACAAATGCACTTTCCCGCCCAGGTGGTCGCTCAAACGCTTTAACGGCTGGATCGGCGTGGGCCCAAAAGTCAGCGGGTAACGAGCGAATCGTTGCAGGTTCATGGCAGCTCCAGATAGGTAGGTTCGACGCAGGCAGCAAGCCGCCGTGCTAACCAAATGGTAGGGAATAGCGCTAGAAATGAGCTTGCAAAGAAATTCCGTTCGACATACTTTTAAGAATTTTCGACGAAAATCGACCTAATAAAATTCCGGATCTGAATCAATGAGCGCAACAAAAGTTCGCGGCACGCGCAGCACGGCCGATGTAAACACCGCAGCAACCGCGCAAGCCGACTCGCTTCACGCACTCGATCGCATCGACCGGGCAATCCTGCGTCAACTGCAAACCGACGCGTCCATCTCGAACGTCGCGCTGGCGGCCAAGGTCAAATTGAGTGCGCCCGCGTGTCTGCGGCGCGTGGAGCGGTTAAAGGAATCAGGGCTGATTCGCGGCGTGGTTGCGTTGATCGACCCGAAAGCGGCCGGAGCGGGCATGCTGGTGATCATCGGCGTGGTGCTCGATCGATCCACGCCGGAGTCGTTTGCCGAGTTCGAAAAAGCGGCGCAGAAGGTGGCGGGGTGCATGGAATGCCACGTCGTCACGGGCGAGTTCGACTATTTCATGACAATCCGCACCCGTGATAGCGAAAGCTTCAATCGTCTGCATGCGGAACAGCTGCTTTATCTGCCGGGCGTCCGGCAAATCCGCTCCTTTATGGTGCTTAAGGAGATCCTGTCGACCACGAAATTTCCGCTGTAATCGCCGTCACGCAAAAAGACGCGCATGCTGTCATAAATCTCTCCGGTGCCCGACTAAACGTCAGGACCACTCGCGGGCGGCGCGCTCAGCGCCTGAACGGGTGAACGGTGCGGACTTTCCGGGACGATCATCATGGCTTGCAGCAGACGGAGTTTCTTCAGATTAATCGGTGCGGCGTCGCTCGCCGGCAGCACTGCGGCATGGCGCACGGCAGGCGCGGCGGAGTTGGGCGCAGCGGCGGGCTACGAGGTCGCGCACAGCGACGCCGAATGGCACAAGCTCCTGACAGATGCGCAATACCGGGTGCTGCGCGAAGCGGGCACCGAGCGGCCATTCAGCAGTCCGCTGAACGAGGAGCACCGCGCCGGCACTTTCGCGTGCGCCGGTTGCGCATTGCCGCTCTTCTCTTCGAAGACGAAATTCGATAGCGGCACCGGTTGGCCGAGTTTCTGGCAGCCTCTGGATCATGCTGTCATCACGCGGACCGACAAGTCGTTCGGCATGACGCGCGACGAAGTACTGTGCCGGCGTTGCGGCGGCCATCTGGGTCACGTCTTCGACGATGGCCCCAAACCGACCGGTCTGCGCTATTGCATGAACGGCCTCGCTTTAACATTCACGCCCGCCGCGCGCGGCACGAGCTGATCGAATCAGGACAGACATCATGAACATCGAGAAACGCAGTATCGGCAAACCGGTCCGCTCGCGCGGAGCGGCCCTCGCGCTTTCGCTCGGTCTCGGCGCGCTGGCGTTGCTGCTGGCGCAGCGCGTGGCTTTCTCGTCGGAAAACGGGGTGGTCATTGCGCCGCCCGCGCTCGACGAACCTGTTTCCGCCACGAGCGCGCACGAAGAAACCGCCGTGTTCGCGGGCGGCTGCTTCTGGGGCGTCCAGGGCGTGTTCCAGCATGTGCGCGGTGTCACCCGGGCGGTCGCGGGTTACTCAGGCGGCCAGCGGGATACGGCGCAGTACGAGACCGTCAGCGGTGGCGACACCGGCCATGCGGAATCCGTGCAGGTTACGTTCGACCCCACCAAGGTCACCTACGGGCAGTTGCTGCAGGTCTATTTCTCAGTGATTCAGGACCCGACCGAGTTGAACCGCCAGGGTCCGGACAGCGGTACGCAATACCGTTCGGCGGTGTTCCCGCTGAACGACGCGCAGCGGCATGTCGCGCAAAGTTATATCGCGCAGCTCGACAAGGCCCACGCGTTCCCGGCCGCGATTGTCACGAAGACGGAGCCGTTCAAGGGCTTCTATCCGGCCGAGTCGTACCATCAGAACTACCTGACACTGCATCCGAACTCGGCATATATCGCCATCAACGACATGCCGAAGATCACCAACCTGAAGCGTCTGTTCCCGAATCTCTATCGCGACAAACCCGTGCTGGTCGAAGCGGCGCAATAGCATCGCAAACGCCGCGCTAGCGGCAATCTCTCTTTCCGGCGCCGCATCGCGCGGCGCCGGGCGTTTTTTTGCGGCTGTATTCTGCCTGTCACCATCGCCACGGCATGCTTGTCGGCATCCGTCGGTCTGTTCTTGCGTTGTTCCAATCCGAACCGGCTTTCCAGCGACCAGGCCCGCATTTTGCGCAGGAGCGTGCGTCGGCAAACCTTTCGCACGGTTATGTTCGCGCCAATGCCCAGTTGATGGGGCAGCATCAGGTTAGAGCCGTGCGTTTTGCCGGGCAATGCGTGCCGTTTGCTGAAAGAATTACATGCCGCGCGTAGCAATGCGGCGGTCGCCCGGATGTTTGCCATTCTTTGCCGGCTTCGGGCGAGAACCTAAACCCCTTCGCGATACGCGAGAACGGAGGCTTCTGGTGTTGATCAGCCGTAGAAAGCGGATCGGCAGGATTCGCAATAAACAAACAAGCATCGTGGCAACATCGCTGGCCGTCGCGACCCTTGGCGGTATGGGTGTTCTGCCGGCCCCGGCGCTGGCCCAAACGCCTTCGCCGTTGGGCGAATGGCAGTATTCCGTGGGCATTCCGCTGCAGAAGATGTGGCAACCGAATATTCCGGACTGGCAGGTGCGTGTCGGTGCGGCGACGTCGTTCCAGCCGCGTTACGAAGGCTCCGACCGGTATCACCTGATGGCGGGCCCGAGCGTCGACGTGCGCTACAAGGACCTGTTCTTCTTTTCGAGCGGCGAAGGACTCGGTGTCAACTTCGCGCAGGGGCAGAACTGGCGCGCGAGTCTCGCCGCTGTCTACGATCTCGGGCGACGCGCTCATGACGATCCGCAGGAATTGAACGGGCTAGGCAATATCAATCCGGCGCCGGGCCTCAAACTCTCCGGGGAATATGTCGTGTCGAAGGATTTCCCGCTCGTGCTGCGCGCCGACGTCCGGCGCTATTTCGGCGGCTCGAACGGCTGGATCGGCGATCTCGGCGCCTATATGCCGATGCCGGGCAGCACCAAAAAATTCTTCTGGTTCGCCGGGCCGAACGTGACGCTCGCGGACTCGAATTACATGAACGCCTGGTACGGTGTGAATCAGAATCAGGCCGCGCATTCGCAGTACTCCGAGTATCACGCGAGTGCGGGTTTCAAGTCGGTGGGTTTCGGCGTGAGCATGGTGTGGCTGTTCGACAAGCACTGGTTTGCCACCGCCGACGGCGCGTTCGAACAACTGGTCGGCAGCACGGGCAATAGTCCGATCACGCATAGCAGGGCCACCGGGGTGGCCGATATCTCGATCAACTATCGCTTCTGATGGACGCGGGGTTCGCGGGTTCTCGACGTGGCGTGCCGGCAGCAGGTGTTCTTCGCGGCAGCCGGCCTGCAGTCGTTGCGCGGACAAGCCGGCCACCGCCCCGGAAAACGTGCACTAGCGCGGCCGCCGCGCCGCCAGAAACTGATTCATCAGCGCCGCCACCTGATCGACGGCTTCATCCAGCACAAAGTGCCCGCCTTCGAGCATATGGACTTCGGCGCCGGGCACGTTGTCGCGATACGCGTGAGCGCCTGCCACTTCGAATGAGGGATCGTACTTTCCCCATATCACGAGCATGGGCGGCTGATGTTCGTCCAGATACCGCTGCCACACTGGATACCGTTCCACGTTGGTTCGATAGTCGTAGAAAAGCTCAGTCTGAATGTCGATTTGTCCGGGCCGCGATAGAAACGCAAACTCATCCGTCCAGGTATCCGGGTCGTAACGATCGGGATTCGGACTGCGCCCAACATGCCGCAAGCGGGTCGCTTCAAATGAAAGCAGATTGGTCCGCAGCGCCGCCTCGTGCGTTGCGCGATCGTTCCAGAAGGCCCTGCGCGTTTGCCATAGTGGACCGAGTCCGGCTTCGTGCGCCACCGCGTTTTGCACCACCAGGGCATCGATGCGCTGCGGGTTCGCAAGCGCAAGCCGGAAGCCTACCGGACCACCATAGTCCTGCATGACCAGGGTATAGCGCTCGAGGCCCAATGCGTCGGTGAAATGCAGCATCACTTCGGCGAGGTGATCGAACGTGTACTCGAAGGCGCTGGGCGAGGGCGCGCTGCTGTGGCCAAAACCCGGGTAGTCCGGCGCGATCAGCCGGTAATTCTGCGCGAGCAGCGGCATCAGCGTCTCGTACATTCGCGACGACGACGGAAAGCCGTGCAGCAGCAGAATCACAGGTGCATCGCGTGGGCCTGCCTCGCGATAGAAAATGTCGAGACCGTCGATTTCGATGCTGCGATAGCGCATGGCGCTGCGAGTGGATGTCATGAATATGCTCCTTCAGTGATTCGTTAGATCGATCATGCGTTGCGTCCGCGCGAACTGTCGCGCAGATGCAGCGCGGCTGCCGCAGCGAAAAAGCCCACCGTGGCGATGCCGACACCCGGCCAGCCCCAATGCGCGAGCGCGGGGCCGGCAATGGTCGCGCCCACCGCGCTGCCGACAAAAAAGAGCCCTGTATAAAGGCCGTTTACGCGGCCACGCGATTCGGGCGCGAGCAGATTGATCGCGCGCCGGCCCAATGCCTGATCGGCAATCACACCGCCGTCGATAAAGAATGCAGCGACCGCCAGCATGGCGATCGCTGCGGCGCGCGAGACGCCTGAGCTCAACGCCAGTATCGCCACCAGGGCGGCCGCGATGGCAACCGCGTGAGCGAGCATGGTGGCGGGCTTCGACCAGCCCCTGTCGCCGGCGCGGCCCGCCAGCGGTGCAATGAACACGCTGCCGCCACCGGCCAGAGCGAACAGTGCGACGGAGGTGCTGTTCAGGCCGAGCGGCGCGCGCGTCAGAACGATGGCAACGCTGCTCCAGAACGCATTGAAACCGGCCATGAGCAGGCCCTGGTACAAAGCCCGGCGGCGCAGCACGGGTTCATGCGCCACGAGACGCGCCATCGACGCCAACAGCGCGGCATAGGGCGGGGCCTGGAGCGGGCGCACGTCCGGCAAACGCGGCACCACGGCGAGCGTGACAGCGGCGAGCAGCACGGCATCGGCGCCATAGAAAGCGCGCCAGCCAAGGGCGCCGCCGATCACACTGGCCAGCGGCCGCGACAGGAGAATGCCGAGCATCAAACCGCTCATGACGTTGCCGACCGCCTTGCCGCGTGAGGCCGGCGGCGCGAGCGACGCCGCCGCGGGCACCAGCATCTGCACGACGCTCGATGTCACGCCGACGGCGAACGATGCAGCCAGGAACACCGGCGCCAGCGGCGCGACGGCGGCCAGTACGAGACAGGCAATCTGCGCGAATAACGTGGCGGCAATCAGGGGCCGATTGGGCAGGCGGTCGATCAGCGGCACGAGGCCGACCAGCCCGGCCGCATAGCCGAGCAAGGTCAATGCGGTGACGAGCGTGGTCCATGCGCCGAGATGCAGCGAGGTGTTGAGCGGGCCGATCAAGGTTTGCGATGCATAGAGGGGCAGCACGGCGACTGCGACCATCGCGGCGAAGCGCACGGTCGGAACGCTGTGTGCCGGCGGGATGGTGGCCCGGGCTGCTGTCTGGCACTGCATCGTGGGAGAGTCCATGTCGGGCGAGCCCTTAAGTGAAGACGAATCGATGCTACTCTCACGTTGGACAAATACAATTCGCGCTGCATTTGATACATCCTCACGAAAAACGGGAGAATTGGCGATGGATGCCTTACGTGACCTGGAAACCCTCGTGGCGATTGTCGAGGAGGGCAGCCTGACGAGCGCCGCGCGCCGGCTTGGCCGCTCGTTGCAAGCCGTCAGCCGGTCGCTGCAGGTGCTGGAGCGGGCCCACGGAACGACCCTGATCGTGCGCACCACGCGCACTTCGCAACCGAGCGCCGCCGGCATGCGCTTTTACGAGCGGGTCAAAGGCGCGCTGACCGAACTCGAACTGGCGCGCACCGAGCTCGCCGAGGAGGCGCACCGGCTCACCGGCCGGTTGCTGATCAATGCGCCGTCGCTCTTCGGACCGCAATTCATCGCGCCGCTCGCCGCGGAGTTTTTGCAGCGGCATCCGCAACTGGAGTTGTCGCTCGATCTGAGCGACGCGTATCGCGACCCGGCGGAGACTGGCGCGGATGTGACGATCCGCATTGGCGAAACGCCTGATTCAAGGCTGGTGGCGCGGCGCATCGGCACGCTTCGGCGGGTGGTGTTCGCAGCTCCCGCCTATCTTGCCGAACACGGCAGGCCGTCGCATCCGCGGGATCTGACGCGGCACGATTGCGTCGTTCGCACCGGCGTGCCAAATCCGGGGCGGTGGGTATTTGCGTCGCCCGAAGGCAATGAAATTGCGGTGAACGTGGCCGGCCGTTTTGACAGCAACCAGGTGGCCGCGGTGAATGCGGGGGTGCTCGGCGGGATGGGCATTGGGATCGCCGCCTTCTGGCAGATTCAGGAATGGGTCGAGGCAGGGCGGGTGGAGGTTTTGCTGCCGGATTTCCAGCTCACGCCGTTGCCGCTGCATGCGATGTGGGCAAAAATGCGGCGCTTGCCGCAGAGAACGCGGCTGCTGGTCGATTTCCTCGCGGTTAAATTGGGGACGTTGTAGTTTCGTTCGTTTGCCGGCGGCCTGGCGCCTGGCTTGCGTCAGGTTTGCACTGGATTTTTGTCGACGCTGGCGGCATCGGCGGATTCCACCACCAGGGCCGTCTCGCATGAGGCCTGATGCACCGTTGTGCTACGCTTGACGGACTGAAACCCAAGCTTGGCGAGTTCGTCTTTATCATGCGTTCCTGGCGCGTTTCCACACCGCCCCGCAGCGGGCACATCAATACGTCGCGTGTGACCGACCTCGTCATGTCGATTTCGCATGCCGACCCGGACGCGCTCGCTGCAAGCATTCTGAAAACTGTGGGCGACGCGCTGCCCGTTTCGCAGTGCACGATTTTTGCCTATGAGTTCGACGCGAGGCCACGTACCGTCTCCGCCGCCGATCACCGCGGCGGCCGCTTTCTGCGCAATGTCGCCGACCACTATGCGACGCACTTCTATGCGCTCGACGGCAACCGCGCCATCGTCGGCCGCCCGCAAGCAAAACAGCAGCATGAGGCCTTAGTGCTGCACCAGCAGCACAGCGAAGAAATCGAGAACGAAGCTTACCGTGCCGCCTGCTATGCGCAGCCCAATGTGTCCGACCGCTTATCGTTGCTTCTGCAACCAATGGAAAGCGTCTGGCTGTCGATCAATCTGTATCGCGACCGCGCCTACGGCATGTTTCATCCGGGTGAACTTGAGCATGTGGAAAGCGTGGCGCATCTGTTCGCCCATGCGGCCAAAAGCCATTACGCGCTCAATGGACAGCATCAGCAGGGTACGGCCGCCGCGATGCTGGCACGCGTGAGACGGCACTGCCCGGCGCTGACGCCGCGCGAGATCGACGTGCTGCGCGGCACGCTGGAAGGCGCAACTGCCACTGAGATCGCTGAGCAAATGGGCATTAAGGCCACCAGCGTGATTACATATCAGAAGCGCGCTTACGCCCGGCTGGGTATTTCCAGCCAGCGCCAGTTGTTCGCGCTTTGTCTGCTGCCTGAAAGAAACTGAGCGGATCTGAGCGGATCTGAGCGGATCTGAGCGGATCTGAGCGGATCTGAACGGTCCTGACCGGACTTGAACGGCCCAGGCCGGTTCCGGCCCAGTGCGCCAACGCCGCCGAGCTTATGACCGCAGACTGGCCGCGCCGTCGTCGACTTGTCGTTGACTTGTCGTTGACCATCAATCGGGCAATAGCCGAAGCGCAATCGAACCCGCGTCGATAACTACCCGCGCTTTGCCCGCGAATCGGCTTGCGTTTCACGATCCCAGCTCTTCAGCCACGGCATGATGAATTCCGCGAAACCGTCCGCCGGCGGTGACAGGGTGCGTTCGGTCGAGCGATACACGCATACCTCGCGGATGGTTTCCGGATCGACGATGCGTTTCATGACCAGCCCGAAGGTTCGCGCAAGCGGCGCGACGTAGGCGGGCGCGAGCGTGACGGCAAGCCCCTGTGAGGCCACCCCGAACGCAGTGGTGACATTGTCCACCACGTCCACCGGAATGATGCGCGCCTCCACCGGCAGATTGGCCAGCATCTGTTCGACCGCGCGCTCGTGATCGCGCCCGGTGGCGACAATCGGCACGTCGCGCAGATGCTGCCACTGCACCCGGCGCCGCGTGCTCAGCGGATGCGTTGGCGCGCACCACATGACCCATGGGCTCGCGAAGGCCGGATCGCAACGCACCCGCGTGCCGCTCTGGCGATCCGGGCCGATCGCGAGGTCCACGTCGCCGCTTTCCACGCGCTCCACCAGTTGTTCGACCACGGTATCGCAAACGCGCACGACCACTTTCGGCTTGTCGCGCGCATAGTCGGCGATCGCCGCGGGCAGCGCGGTCGCCGCGAGCACGAGAGGTGCGCCGACCCGCACGATACCGGCCGCGCGATTGCGGATGTCGTCGGCGGACTGGGCGGCGGCGCGCACATGGCGCAATACGGATTCGGCCGACGACAGAAAATCCTGCCCCGCGCTCGACAGATTGACGCGCCGCGTCGTGCGGTCGAACAGGCGAAAGCCCAGTTCCGTTTCCAGGTCGGCCAGCAACTGGCTGACCGC
Organism: Paraburkholderia fungorum; assembly: GCF_003610895.1. Lineage (GTDB taxonomy): Bacteria > Pseudomonadota > Gammaproteobacteria > Burkholderiales > Burkholderiaceae > Paraburkholderia > Paraburkholderia fungorum_B. The sequence goes on along the minus strand of NZ_MCAS01000002.1, from coordinate 251,049 downwards.
CGACGAGGTCAGCCCGAGCCGTTCCGCCGCCGCGCCGATGCTGTGCAAATCGACGATGGCGAGAAACGCTTCGAACTGACGGATGGTGACGCGTGTGAGTGGCATCAGGCGATTCTAAAGAAAAACTTACTAATCGTGAAAAATCGATTGATTGTATGTGGCAAGCCTTTGGCCGACACTCGTGCTGGTCGACGCGCGGGGGGAACCCGCTTAGACTTTCGTCTTGCCCACGCGGCTCGTGCCGCGCAGCCAGGCTGCAACAGCCCACATCCAAAGTGCATCCTGGGCGCATCCGGGGTGCATCCTGGGTTATATGCAGGCCGCACCTCAGCCACACGCGGGGCTCCACTCAAGGAATTGCCATGTTCGACCACATTCCCGCCTATCCGGGCGACCCGATTCTGAGCCTGAACGAGGACTTTCAACTCGATCCGCGGCCCAACAAGGTCAACCTGAGCATCGGCATCTATTTCGACGACGCCGGCAAGCTGCCGGTGATGGACGCCGTACGGCATGCCGAAACCGCGCTGCTCGGCGCGATCGGCCCGCGCTCCTACCTGCCGATGGCCGGCCTGCCGCAATACCGCGACGCAGCACAGGCTCTGGTATTCGGTGCTGACCATGAAGCACGTGCAGCAGGCCGCATCGCGACCTTGCAGACCCTCGGCGGATCAGGCGCGCTGAAAGTCGGCGCGGATTTTCTGAAGCGCTATTTCCCGGCCTCGCAGATCTGGATCAGCGATCCGAGCTGGGAAAATCATCGCGTGGTGTTCGAAAACGCGGGCCTCACGGTCAACACCTATCCGTACTACGACGAACACACCGGCGGCCTGCGTTTTGCCGACATGATCGACACGATCGGCCGCTTGCCCGAGCAGAGCATCGTGCTGCTGCACGCGTGCTGCCACAACCCCACCGGTGTCGACCTGAGCCCGGCGCAATGGGCGGAACTGGTGCCGGTATTGCAGCGCCGCAAGCTGATTGCGTTTGTCGACATGGCGTATCAGGGTTTCGGCTCGGGCCTCGAGGAGGATGCCGCCTGCGTGCGTCTGCTCGCCGATGCGGGCGTGCCGCTGATCGCGGCGAATTCGTTCTCGAAGAATTTCTCGCTGTACGGCGAGCGCTGCGGCGCACTGAGCGTGGTGTGCAAGAGCAAGGAAGAGGCGGCTCGCGTGCTCGGTCAATTGATGTCCGCGGTGCGCGCCAATTACAGCAATCCGCCGACGCACGGCGCGCGCCTCGTCGCCAATGTGCTTTCGGATGCGTCCTTGCGTGCTTCATGGGAAGCGGAACTCGCCACCATGCGCGAACGGATTCTCGCCATGCGCGGCACGATTCACGACGGACTCGCCGGCCGCGTCGATGAAGTAATGCGCGCGCGTTATGTCGCGCAGCGCGGCATGTTTACCTACACGGGGCTGAGCGAAGCCCAGGTGGAGCGTTTGCGCAGCGAATATGCCGTGTATGTGCTGCGCTCGGGGCGCATGTGCGTCGCCGGATTGAATGCGCGCAACGCCGGCTATGTGGCGTCGTCGATCGCGGCGGTAGTGGCGGGCGCATAACGGCGGCTACTCGCAACGCACGCGCGTTCGAACCTGTGAACGATAACAACGGAGACCCTGATGTCGATTCTTGAAGTACAACCGGCGAGCCCATCGAAGTCCGCCACGATGCATCCCGACGAATGGCAGGCGCGCGTGCAACTGGCGGCGTGCTACCGCATCTTCGATATGCTCGGCTGGACCGAGATGATCTACAACCACATCACGTTGCGCGTGCCGGCGAGCGTCTGCGGCGGCGAGCGTCACTTTCTGATCAATCCGTTCGGCCTGCACTACAGCGAAGTAACGGCGAGCAACCTCGTGAAGATCGACGCGCAAGGACGCGTGCTCGACAACTCGCCGTACCCGGTGAATCCCGCGGGTTTTGTCGTGCACGCGGCGATTCACGAAGGCCTCGCCGATGCGCACTGCGTGATGCACACGCACACGACGGCCGGCGTCGCGGTGGCCTGCCTCGAAAACGGTCTGGAGCAAACCAACTTCTATAGCGCACAGTTGCACGACCGTATCGCGTATCACGATTTCGAAGGCATCACGGTGCATGCCGAAGAAGGGCCGCGTCTGCTCGAACATATCGGTAACAAACAGGCGGTGATCCTGCGCAACCATGGCCTGCTTGCATGGGGCCACACGCTGCCGCAGACTTTCGCTATTCTGTGGACGCTCAATCGCGCATGCGAAATCCAGATGGCCACGTTCTCGATGGGCCGCGCGCGGCCGGTGCCGGAAGAGGTGGCGATCCGCTGCTCGCGCGATTCGTTGCAGTTCGATCCGCGTCACGGCGCGGGACAGGACGTGTTCGACGCGCTGGTGCGGCGCGTGGATCGCATCGACGCGAGCTATAAGGATTAGCGCGAGGATTGATGCGAGGACTGACGCTGGGACTAACGCGAAGCTTGAAGAAAAGCTTGCCTCTGGAATCAAAGCAAGGAATGAAGCAATGAAAGTAGGAATCTACGGTGCAGGCGCGATCGGCGGCTGGATCGGCGTGAAGCTCGCGCAGGCCGGCCACGACGTGAGCGTGGTGGCGCGCGGCGCGACACTCGGTGCGTTGCAGCAACACGGTTTGCGTCTGATCGAAGGCGGCGTGACGCACACCGTGCAGGTGAAGGCGAGCGAACAGCCGGCTGATCTCGGCGCGCAGGATCTCGTCGTGGTGGCGGTCAAGGGTCCGGCAATGGCGTCGGTGGCCACGCATATCGCGCCGCTGATGAACGCGCAGACGACCGTGCTGACCGCGATGAACGGCGTGCCCTGGTGGTTCTGCGACGGACTCGGCCGCGATTTCGCCGGCAAGCGCTTGAAGTCGATCGATCCTGACGGCGCGATCGCCGCCGCCATTCCGACCGCGCAAACGGTGGGCTGCGTGGTGCATGCCAGCTGTCTGATCGAATCGCCGGGCGTCATCAGGCATCATCAGGGCAACGGGCTGATTGTCGGCGAGGCGTCGGGGCAACCGAGCGAACGCGTCAAAACGCTCACCGCCGCGCTCAGCGCAGCGGGCTTCAATGCATCGATGTCCGAGCAGATTCAGCGCGACGTCTGGTACAAGCTGTGGGGCAATATGACGATGAATCCGATCAGCGCCATGACCGGCGCGACCACCGACCGGATTCTCAGCGACGAGCTGGCGCGCAATTTCGTCACGAGCATCATGCTGGAAGCGAAAGAGATCGGCGCACGCTTCGGCATTCCGATCGAGCAGGCACCGGCGGATCGCCACGAGGTCACGCTCAAACTCGGCGCGATGAAAACCTCGATGCTGCAGGACGTACAGGCGGGTAAAGCGGTTGAGCTCGATGCGCTGGTGGCCGCGGTGCGTGAACTGGGTCAACTGACGGATGTGCCGACGCCGTACACGGACGCGCTGCTCGGACTCGCGCGCCTGCATGCGAGCACGTTGGGTTTGTATCCGCGTCAGTGAGCTTGGCGAGGAGAAGACCGCCCCGCGTTGTCAACGGGGCGGTTTTTTTCGTCTGATGGTTGGCTTCGGTGGCGTCGTGCCGTATTCCAGCCAACGCACTCCAGCCGGATCAGGCAGTCACGCTCGAAGCAGGCGGCAGCTTCGCCGCCTCGATCAACGACAACGCCCGCTGCATGTCGCCGAGCTCCGTGATGGATAGCAGCGCAAGGCGCGCCAGATACAAGGAGGCCTGCGTTTCGCCTTCAGCGGTGAGTGTCGTGCAGAGCGTCGTGTAGACGAGGTCGAGTTCGCTATCGGTCATGATGGGGATTCCTCCTGAGTCATTTCGTCAGACTGGCCGTCACGGCGCTTTGCACCTTCGCCGCGCTGCCGTTGCGCCAGCGGGCGAGTACATGACCGTCCGGCCTGATCAGATAAACGGTGCCCGGTGTCGCGTCGAGCATCTCGTGCAAGCGTCCCGCCGGATCGGCCACGTGCGGGCTGGCGGTGCGCGGCGCGTCGCCCGTGACCAGCGTGACGGCTTTGAATGGAATGCCGTGTTCGCCGAGCGCGTGGTGCAATTGCTGCCATGCTTCGTCTTGCGCCGCCTCCATGCCGAAGCGAAGCGCGGTGAAGCACGGCCCAAGCAGATCGGTGAGATGGATATCGACCGCGACCCCTTCACATAGGCGTTGCAGCCGGCACTCCGGCAGCACGGCGCCTGGCGCCGGCCCTTTGCTGAACGCGTCCGACGCGGCGGCCGCGACCTGATTGAGCGGCGACTGGGTGTAGGCAATCGCGTGCGTCTGCCGTGGATTGATCAGCGGCCGCACGGCGGGATGATGTCCGGCCAGTCCCAGCACGGCCTTGCGCATCAGGTCGAATGCGAACGAGGGCGGCGCCATGAATTCCGTGCTTTTCATGCCGTAGCTCAGATTTTCACGTGCCGCGAAAACGCGCTCGTCGCTGTAGCTGTCGAGTAGACGCGCCGACGCAATGCCATTGACCACGCAAGCAAGTTTCCAGCCGAGATTGTCGGCGTCGTCGATGCCGGAGTTCGCGCCGCGCACGCCGAAAATCGGCACGAGATGCGCGGCATCGCCCGCGAACAGCACCGAGCCGTGACGATAACGTTCGAGCGTCAGGGCGTTGGCCTTGTAGACCGTAATCCAGATCGGTGACCATTCGCCGGTTTCGCCCATCGAGTCGAGCACGCTCTGCACGCGCGGCATCACGTTTTCAGGCTTGACAGCGTCCTCGGGGTCTTCATCGTCGCGAAGCTGGTAGTCGATACGCCAGACGTTATCGGGCTGCTTGTGCACCAGTACTGTCGAGCCGGGATTCGAGGGCGGATCGAAATAGGCGAGCCGTTCGGTGGCGCGCTCGCTCTTCAGTTCGATATCGACGATCACGTACCGGCCTTCGTAGCTCGTACCCGTGAGCTTGAGGCCCGTTGCCTCGCGAATCGTGCTGCGGCCGCCGTCGCAGGCAACGACCCAATCCGCGCGCATTTTCCAGGCGGTGTCGCCAGTGCTCAGGTCCAGCGTCGCGCCGGTCGCGCCGTTGCCGGTGTGCTGTTCGAGGCCGGTCACGCGCGTTTGCCAGCAGATGTCGATCAGATCGGCGTGCTGTTCCACTTCGTCGAGCAGCAACTGTTCGATCTGATATTGCGCGATGTTGATCATCGGCGGCAGCGATTGCTCGTCGTCCTGATGCATGCTGAAGCGGAACACTTCGGCATCGCGGTAGAAGCTGCGGCCCCCGGTCCATGGCAGGCCCTTTTGCAGGAAACCGTGCACGGCGCCGAGGCGTTTGAAAATCTCCAGGCTGCGGCGTGAAATGCAGATCGCGCGGCTGCCGGTGCAAACGCCGTCGTCGGCTTCGATCAGCACGGAGCGCACGCCCTGGCGAGCCAGCGCAAGCGCCAGCGTCATGCCGACGGGGCCGCCGCCCACGATCGCCACCGCGCGCCGCACGGCGTCGCGCCCGTCAACCAGCGGCGGCACCACGCCTCGATAGTGGCGAGGCGTGAAGGGATAGGGTTTGAAGCTGCGGCTCATGCGTGTCTCCTCTGGATCTTCGATGCCGATGGATTGCCCGCCACGGCGCTGAATGTGCTCTGAAGGCGGTGCGAATCGATGGGTCAAGTATGAACGAGGGGTAACGCGCGGCTGTCCTCATTTTGGGTACATGGCGCAGGCGTCGCGATACTGTGCAAATAGAAAAAGAAAAAGCCGCGAGGTGCATTGGCCCCTCGCGGCTTCTGGCATTCAATCGCGCAGGGAACTGCGCGGGTTATGTCAATCCGCCCCCGCTGTCAATCCGCCCCCGCCGCATGCGAAGGCTGGCGCGAGTACTGCACGCTCGCGGCCACCTGACATTCCTCGATCATCGCGCGGAACGTCGGCGCCGCGTGCGAAGCGCCGGTCGCACCCATTTCAGGGCCGGCTTCAGGCGCGCTGCCGACGCCGACCACCAGGGTCGCCCGCGGCCGCCATTCCCGCGTACGCCGCAACATATTGCGCAGATACGGGGGCGACTCCGGCGCGTCGAGCGAGATGATGCAGATGATCGGCGCGTCCCTGAAGCTCGGTTCGTCGGCATGCGCGCTGCGATAGCCCGAGTGTGTGGCCATCATCGGCGTGAGCCCCTGACGCCCGAGCAACTGCACGGCGATGGCGGTGGTGACCTCGTCGAATGCGCCGCGTCCGGGCACACACAACACCGAGGTCTTCTCGCTTTCAGGGCGCAACGCCGGGCGGCCCGGATGGTGGCTGTCGTGCCGCTCCGAAAGATCCGCCGACGCCGAAGCCAGCATCGCTTCAGCCGAGTCGGCCGGTTCGGCGCGTAACAGGCGGTCCGGCAGGCCGTCGGCAATTTCCAGGTTTTCGACGATGTCGACCAGCGCGTCATTGATGCGCGCCAGTTGCTCAGGCATCAGCACGCCGCGCATCGCATCGTTGCGCGCGAGTTTGAGACCTTCCAGCGCGACATTGTCGTAGTAATCGATCAGCGACATCTCGCGCAGCAGACGCTCCGCCTGCACGATGGCTTCATGCGGATCGTCCGCCAGAAGCCGCTGATAGAAGTTCTGCGCGGGCGTTAGCGCGGGCTGGTCGCCCAGCAGCACCGTGAGGAAGTTCAGACGGTCGGCGTAGCGGCCGAGCGTGACGACGCACAGCGTGAGCGGCGTGGACAGCACGAGGCCAATCGGCCCCCACAGCCAGCTCCAGAAAATCGCCGCCACCACCACCGCCAGCGGCGACAGGCCCGAGCGATGGCCGTACAGCAGCGGCTCGGCGATCTGCCCGGCCACCACATCGACGACGATGAAGAGGATCAGCGTGTAGACCGCCATGGTCCATTGCGGCTGAATGGCGGCGGCGAGAAACACCGCAAGAATCGCCGCGATCCAGATGCCGATATACGGCACGAAGCGCAGCAAGGCGGCAATCACGCCGAACAGCAGCGCGCCGGGCACGCCGATAATCGCCAGACCTATCGCGATGATCCCGCCCGCGCTGAGGTTCACGCCCAGTTGCGCGACGAAGTAGCGGCTCAACCGCCCGGCGGCGTCATTGATCGCCGTCGTGGTGCGGTGCAGATCGCGCGAACCGAACAGACTGATCAAACGGTCGCGTAGATCTTCGCGTTGCAACAGGATGAAGATCGTCACGACCAGCACGATAAAGGTGGTTTCGATCGGTGCGATTGCCGGTGACAGCGCGCGTTGTGCGAGTTGCATCGGCGTGGGCGAAGGCTCGTGCACTTCGACGGGCGTCGGCACGGGGGGCGCATTGCGCGCCGCGCGTCCAGTCAGCCGCGGCGGGCTCGGCTTGGTCGGCGCGACGCGTTGCAGCGTGGCGGCCGCGCGGCTCATCAGCGAATCGGCACGGCCGACGGTTTTCTCCTGCACCGTCTCGATCTTTTGCTCGATCGCCACCTGATACTGCGGCAGATCGCCCGCCAGTTGCACGAGTTGTGCGCCGATCAGCCCGCCTACGGCCAGCAAGGTGGCGAGGGCGAACAGTACGGCGATAAAGATCGACGGCAACTGGCCCATGTGCAAACGCCGCAACATCTGCACCAGCGGGGCGAGCAGAAAACTGAGCAGCACCGAGAGCGTGATCGGAATCAGCACCGCGCGGCCGAAGTACAGCGCGCACACCACGACCACGCCGGTGATAACCGATGCGAGGCCATGCAGACTGGGCGTGCCCGGCGGGTATACGCGGTTTGGCCGCCCAGGCGGCGGTAACGGAATTTTCATGAACGCACTTCTCGATGTGGTGGCGCTGGCGCTTTGCCTGAAGGCACGCGCTTAGGAAACGCGAACGGCGGCAGGATGATAAAGCGCCCGAGCAATTCGTATGCCTGGATTGTAGGCGCTTTGGCGTGCGGCGGTCGTCTCCGCTTAGCCGATGTGCAGCCGCAACAGTTCGAACAGGCGTGAACTCAGATACAGCAGCAAGCCGATAAAACCGCCCACGATCGTTCCGTTGATGCGGATGTACTGCAAATCCTTGCCAATGTTCAACTCGACTTGCCGTGACATTTCGCGCGAATCCCAGTTCTTCACTGTATCGCTGATGTGGCGCGTGAGGAACTGGGCAAAATCCGGCGCCATGCCGCGCGCCGCTTCTTCCAGGTGGTCGTTCAACGACTGCCGCAGCGCCGGGTCGTGCGCCAGTTCATGACCCACCCATTGGCCCATCGCCATCACGCGGGCGTGCAGGGCGGAGTCGCTGCTTTGCAGATCGCGCTTGAGCCATGCGCGCAATTCGCCCCACATGTCTTTCACATAGGTACTGAGCGCTTCGCCTTCCACCAGATAGCGTTTCAGGTCCTCGCCTTTTTGCAGGAAGGCCGGATCGCTCTTGAGCTTGACGATCAGCTTTTGCGCCGCCTCGTCGAATTTCTGGCGCAACTGGTGCGTGGGGTTCTCACTGATCTGCTCGAGCATCCGGTTCACCACATTGGCGATCGTTTCGGCGCCTTTCTCGCCGAGCCACGCCGACGGCAGGATCATCTCCATCTTCGGATACTCGTTCTTCACCCACTCGACAATGCGCTCAGCGATAAACTCGCGCGCTTGCGGTTCGCTGAGCAGCGCCACGACCTGTTCGATGCCGGCGTCGAGCAGTTCCTGATGACGGCCGTCTCGCGTGAGCGTGTCGAGAATCGAGCCCATGGATTGCGACAGGTCGATTTTGGCCAGCACGTCGCGCAGCGCGTCCTTGATGAAGACCTGGATGCGCACGTCGTCCGTCAGTTCGAGAATGCCGCCCGTCAGTTTGACCACGTAGTCGCCCAGACGCGCGGTGTTGGCCGGCCTGGTCAGCCAGCCGGTGATGCTTTGCGCCGGGTCGTGTTTCTGGATCAGCCCGACCAGCGACGGCACGTCGAGAAACTTGTCCTGCACGAACACCGCGAGGTTATCGGCGATCTTATGCTTGTTCTTCGGAATGATCGCCGTGTGCGCTGAGACCATCGGGATCGGCACACGGCGAAACAGCGCGACCACCGCGAACCAGTCGGCGAGCGCGCCGACCATGGCGGCTTCCGCCACGGCCTTGATGCCGTCCACCCAGATGCCGCGCGGCATGAAAGCGGTTACGACGAAAACGCAGGCGGCCGCCGCCAGCAACAGCAGCGGGGTGCGCTTGGCCTTCTTCAGTTCGGTCTCTTTGTTCATCGGCGGCGGGGCAGCGGGGTTCGATTCGATTGGCATGAAGCGGTGCGGCTGATCGTCTGGAAACGCGAGTGTAGCGCCGCTCTTGCCGCTGCGTGGCAACGGCTTGGGACATGCTTTGACGCGCCGGCGCGGTAACATGAGCGCCGAACGACGATTGAGCGAAGATTGACGATGCAATTGAACGGAATGGAGGCACAGTGATCAGGTTTCTGCACACCGCGGACTGGCAGATAGGGACGCAGTTCGGCCAGTTCGAGCCGGACGAAGCCGCGCACCTCGCGCAAGCGCGCTTCGAAACCGTGCGCCGGATCGCCGGGGAAGCAACTGCGCGCAAGGTCGACGCCGTGCTGGTCGCCGGTGACGTATTCGATCTGCAAACCGTCTCGGACACGGTGATCCGTCGTCTGTTCGGCGCGCTGCAAGCGTTTTCCGGACCGTGGATCATGCTGCCCGGCAATCACGACGCCGCGCTGGTCGAGAGCGTGTGGACCCGTGCGCGGCGCCTGAACTGCATTGCGCCGAACGTGCAGGTAGTGCTCGAACCCGGCGTGGTGACGCTCGACGCCTGCCAATGCGCGTTGCTTTGCGCGCCGCTCACGCAGCGCATTACTTACGACGACACCACCGGCTTCTTCGACACGGCAGAGACGCCCGCCGGCTATCACCGCATCGGACTCGCGCATGGCAGCGTCAGCGGGATCCTGCAGGAAGGCATCGATTCGTCGAATCCGATTGCCGCGACACGTGCCGCGAGCGCGCGTCTGGACTATCTCGCACTCGGCGACTGGCATGGTCATTTGCGTGTCGACGAGCGCACCTGGTATGCAGGCACACATGAGCAGGACCGCTTCCGCGCCAACGATCCAGGCTTCATGCTCGACGTCACGCTAACTGAGCCGGGCGCCGCGCCGCTCGTTGAAGCGGTGCGGGTGGGCCAATATCAATGGCATCGCTGGGACGAGACGATCTCGGTGCCCACCGATGTGGATTCGCTCAAGACGCGCCTTGGCGCGTTGGGCAGTCACGACGTGCTGCGGATCACCGTAAGCGGCACGACGGCGCTGGTCGAAGCCGAAGCGATTCACGTCGCGGTGGAGGAGGCCCGTGCGCGAGTGCGTGCGCTGCGCGTCGATCTGAGTGGCCTGCAGGTGCTGCCCACCGCAGCCGATCTCGCCGAACTCGGCGCGCAGGGCGGCTACCTCGCGAAGGTCGTGGCGCGTCTGCGCAGCTTGCAGGAAGACCCGCAGTCCGACCCGCTGCAAATTAAGCACGCGGCGGAGGCGTTATTGCTTCTGGCGCGTTTTCAACGTGAACTGCCGCGCGAAGCGAGGTCCGCATGAGGCTGGAACGTATCGCGATTCAGGAGTTCAAGCAGTTCACCGGCCGGCTCGTTATCGATGATCTGCAGCCCGGGCTCAACCTGTTTACCGGTCCGAACGAGGCAGGCAAGAGCACAATCGCCGAAGCCGTGCGAGCGGTGTTCCTCGAACGCTACGAGGCTTCGCATCTGAAAGACCTGCTGCCATGGGGTAAGGCGAGCGGGCAGCCCTCGGTTGAAGTGACCTTCGATATGGACGGCACGGCCTGCCGGCTGTCGAAGCAGTTTGTCACACGCCAGCGTTGCGAGCTGAAGATCGGTCAGGCGGTGTTCGGTGAAGATGAAGCCGAGGACAAGCTCGCTGCGTTGCTCGGTTTTTCCCGTGCCGCGCGTGGGCCGCTCAAGGCGGAGAACGCCGGCGTGCCGGGCCTGTTGTGGGTGCAGCAAGGCGGCACGCAGGAGCTGCGCGATTCCACCGGGCACGCGGCGCAGTATCTGCGCGATGCCCTTTCGCAACTTTCGGGCAGCACCGAATCCGCCGGCGAGGATGCGCTGATCGCGGCGGTGCAGCGCGAGCTTCGGCAACTGCTTACAGCGCGGACGCAAAAGTCCACCGGGCCGTTGGCCGAGGCTGAACAGGCGTTGGCGGCGCTCATTGGCGAACGGGATGAACTGGAGCAGCAGCGCCAAACGTTCGACGAGAACCTTGGGCGGCTTGCCGCGCAACAGGAAGCCTTCGACGATGCGCAAGGCAAGCGTCCGTGGGAACTTCACGAGCAGAAAGCGCTGCAGGCGCAACAGCGTGCCGATGCCGCGGCGGAACTCGAACGCAGTCTTCAGGTGCTCTCGAAGTCATTGCAATTGAGCGACGCGGAACTGGCATTCTCGTTGCAGCAGGAACAGACGGCGAACGAACTGGAAGCCGCCGTGGCACGCGAACGTCAGCAACTCGACGCCGCACGCGCCAAGGTGTCGGCGGTGCAGAACGAGCACGCGCAGGCGCAGACGAACGTGGCGCAGCTCGAACAGGTGTATGCCGACGCGACCCGCGCCCACGAACTTGCGAACGCCGCGGTTACCGCAGGCGATCTGCGCAGTCAGATCGCGCTGCACCGCACCGAGAGCGAGCGGCTTGAAACGGCGATCGCGGACGCCGGCAAGGCCAGCGAGGCCGTGCTGGAGGCGACGCGCGCGGCGGCGGCGCTCGAAATCGATGGCGCGCAACTGAAGCAGCTCCAATCGCTCGACGCCGAGTTGACCGTGCTGCGTGCACGTACCGAAGCGGCGATGACCCGCATCGAATACCGGTTAAATGGAGAGATCACCGTCGGCGATGCGACGTTAAGCGGCGCGGGTGTGCTGCGGCTCGATGAGGAGAAGCGGATCGGTCTTGGCGAGCTCGGCGAACTACGCGTGATTCCAGGCGTTTCGGATCTGCCCGCGCAACTGTCCGGGCTGGCGTCGCTCGAAACCCGCCATGCGCAGTTGTTGCAGGCGCTGGGCGTGGCGTCGTTGGGCGACGCAGAGGCCCGGCACGAGCAGTGGAAGGCGCTCGTCGCGCAGCAGAAAAGCCAGGCGAAGATTCTCGAGTTGCATGCGCCGCAGGGTATCGACGCGCTGCGTGCCGCGTTGGCGACGGCCGCTGCACGGTTGCAGACCTCGAATGAGCGGCTGGCGGTCCTGCCGGATGTGTCGGCGGCGCCCCCGCTCGACGAGGCTCGCCGCGACGCCGGTATCGCGCGTGAGGCATTGGAAGCCGCGAGAAAAGTGCTGGAGCAGGCGGCGGAAAGCAGGTCCACGGCGACGGCGACGACCGAGTCGCTCGCGGCTCAGTTGCAGCGAAAGGAAGCCCAACTGGGCGACGAAGCGTTTTGCCGCAGCCGTGCGCAATGGCAGACGAAAATCGTCGAGCAGCGTGTGCAGGTCGAGGCGCTGAAGAAGCAGCTCGAAGGACGTGCGCGCGAACTGGAAGCGGCACGTCTGGACGATCCGGCAGCGGAAGCGAAACGTTATCGTGCGTCGGCGGAGCTTGCGCGCAACGAGCAGCACGAACGGCAACTGCGGATCGCGGGATTGCGCAGCCAATTGGAGACGGTGGGTGCGTCCGGGCTTGGAGAGCGTCTTGCTGCTGTGAAAGCGTCAGTCGAGCAGGCCACGCGCCGCAAGGACGAACTGAGTTTGCGGGCGGGCGCGTTGAGTCTGCTGGATGAAGTGCTGGTCGACGAACGCGACGCGGCGGTGGCCCAACTGCGTGCGCCGTTGACCGAACGGCTTGGGCATTACCTGAAGCGGATTTTCCCGCAGTCGACGGTTGCGCTTGGCGACGATCTGAGTCCCGCGACGCTGGAGCGTGATGGCCGCGCGGATACCCTCGATGCGCTGAGCTTCGGCACGCGGGAACAGCTTGGCATCCTGACGCGGCTCGCGTATGCGGATCTGTTGAAGGCATCGGGCCGCCCGACCTTGCTGATGCTCGACGACGCCGCCGTGCATACCGATGCCACGCGACGGGACGCGATCAAGCGCGCGCTGATCGACGCGGCCACGCGGCACCAGATTCTGGTGTTCACGTGCCATCCGGAGCTTTGGGACGATCTCGGGGTGAGGCAGCGGGCGATCGATGATTTGAGGGTAGCGGCTTAGGTGGTTTAGGTGGCCTGAGTGGCTTAGGGGTTGAACGGAGCGCGTTGGAGCAGCCAGGTTGCTGCAACGAAGATGGTATGAGTGGGCAAACTGCTCACTCGTACCACCGCGGCGTATAAATCCACTCGCCACCGTCGATACCGTTAGCAAACCCCCGCGTTGTGGACGACCCGACGATTACCATCGTGCGCATATCCACATCCGACGAGCGCAGCTCGCCCAGTGTGATCGTGCGCAGCGTGCCGCCCGGCCGGCCGATGTCGCGACCAAGCACCACCTTCGTCGCTGCCGCCCGATACTCGCGCACGATATCCAGCGCCTTGTCCAGTTGCCATGGCCGCGCGCGCGAGATCGGGTTGTAGAAAGCCATCACCAGATCCGCTTCGGCCGCATGGCGGAGGCGTTTTTCGATGATGGCCCACGGTTTCAGATTGTCGGATAGCGACAGCATGCAGAAGTCGTGGCCCAAGGGCGCGCCGGCTTGCGCCGCGGTTGCCATGGCCGCCGACACACCCGGCACGATAGCGAGTTCGACCGCGCGCCAGCCGGCGTGCGTCGAGCCGCCTTCTTCAAGCGCCTCGAGCACCGCAGCCGCCATCGCAAACACGCCAGGATCGCCGGACGACACCATCACCACCGACCGTCCTGCGCCAGCGAGTTCGAACGCGTGGCGCGCCCGCTGCATCTCCTCGCGATTGTCCGTTCCATGTACGCGTTGATCGGCGCGCAACGGGCCGGCCATCTTCACGTAGGTTTCGTAGCCGAGAATATCGGTGGCTTCGTTCAGCGCTGTGCGGGCGGCGGGAACCATCAGGTCGGCCCGGCCAGGGCCCAGGCCGATTACCGTCAGGCGGCCGCGCGCGCGGCCGATCGTCGCCGGGTCGATTGCCAGCGCGGATAATGCGAGCGCAACCCCCGCGTCCGCGTCGTCATGCAACGTCTGATAGGGGACGCGCAGCGCGGCATGCAGCAGATTGCTCGGCGGCTCGCCGTCCTCCGGGCGCGGCTCGGCAAACCGCAGCGGCACGTTCAGGTTCGCCGCGGCAGCGGCGAACGCCGGGTCCGCGATGCGTTCGGAAGAGACCAGCAATGCCGCGAGCGAGAGGACGGCAAGACCATGCGAGTCCAATGCCTCGCGCACCAGCGCGGCGATGCGCGCGCCCGCGTCCGTCTGCGCATCTGGACCGGAGTGTGAGGCGAGTTCCGCGTGTGCAGCGAACTGTGCGCCAGCACACGAGACCGCCGCCACCACGCTGCGCGGATGAATCACCAGCTCATCATCGCGTCCGTCCCACGCACGCGGCGTCACGCGAATCCCCAAACGTGCCGATTCGGCTCGCGGCAGTTGCGCATCGTCGAGCCACGGTGCTTCACCCTCGATGCGAGTGCTTTCTCCGGCCAGCAGATCCGACACGAAGCGCTTGCCCTGCGCGATATCCGCGAGCGCATAACCTTCGGGGGGATTGAGCACACACGTTCCGAAACGCAGCTCGCCACTCGTCGTAATCGCAGGCGACACGGCCAACGCGGCTGCAATCTCGCGCGCCATGACATTGACGCCCGCGAGACCGCCCAGCAACGGCACGACTGCACTGCCATCTTCCGCCACGGCGAGCACCGGCGGCTCGACGCCCTTGTTCGACAACAGCGGCGCAACGCAGCGAATCACGATTCCTGCGGCGCACAGCGCAATGACCGGCGTGCCGCGCGCATACAGATCGCACAGATGCGCGCGGAGCTCCGTATACGCGACGTCGGCCTCGACGCGTCCTTGCAAGGCATGCACCTGGGAGCCCGAATACAGCGTCTGGATACGCCGCGCCGTTGCCAACGCGCCCGCGCCCAGAATCACGATCGCCGGCGGCGTCATCCTTGCCATCTTTCCCCCGGCACCACGAGCAGCGAAAAATACGGCGAGGCCATTGGATCGACTTCATCGAGCGGCACAATGCGCTGATTGCCCATGGTCGCGCGTTCGACGTAAAGCGCCCGATGCGCGAGCCCCAGTTCGCCGAGCACGCGCCGCACCTTGTCGAAATTGCGGCCGAGTTTCATGATGACCGCGGCGTCCGCATCGGCGAGACGCCGGCGTAATTCGTCTTCGGGCAACACGCCCGAGAGTACCGACAGACTCTGGTTGCGATACACCAGCGGCGCGCCGAGTACCGCCGCACCGCCGAGCATCGAGCACACGCCGGGCACGACTTCAGCCTCGAAACGCGCCGCGAGGCGGTCGTGCAGATACATGTACGAACCGTAGAAAAACGGGTCGCCTTCGCAAATCACCGCGACGTCGCGGCCCGCGTCGAGATGGCCGGCGACGATTTGCGCCGCGGTGTCGTAGAAGTCGGCGATGATCGCTTCATACGAGAGCGGCGGTTCGAGCGCTTCGGTCGTGACGGGATAGACGAGCGGCAGATGCTGTTGCGTGTCATGCAGATGCGCTTCGATGATGCTGAAGGCGTTGCCTTTTTTTCCCTTGGCGACGAAATAGGCGACTACGGGTGCGGCTTTCAGCAAACGCAGCGCTTTCAGCGTGATGAGTTCGGGGTCGCCAGGGCCGACGCCGAGGCCGAATAAACGTCCTTGCACGGTCATTTACTCGACCTCCGTCGCCAGTGCGTTCACGGCGGCGGCGGCCATCGCGCTGCCGCCGCGCCGGCCATGAATCACGACGTAGGGTACGCCGCGGCTATTTTCGGCCAGCATTGCTTTTGATTCGGCCGCGCCGACAAAGCCGACCGGAAAACCCAGAATCAACGCGGGCCTGGGCGCACCGTCATCGAGCATGTCGAGCAGATGAAAGAGGGCGGTCGGCGCGTTGCCGATTACCACGACGCTGCCGGCCAGATACGGACGCCACAATTCGAGCGCCGCGGCCGAGCGCGTATTGCCGAGTTCGCGCGCGAGCGCGGGCACGTCCTGGTGCGCGAGCGTGCAGATCACTTCGTTGTTGACGGGCAGGCGCGCACGGGTGATGCCTTGCGCCACCATGCCGGCGTCGCACAGAATCGGCGCGCCTTGTGAGAGCGCCGTGCGGCCGGCAGCGCCCGCGCCTGCGGAAAACTGCAGCGCTTCGATGACGTCGACCATGCCGCAGGCGTGGATCACGCGCACCGCGAGTTTTTCGAGGTCGGCGGGGATGCGTGAGAGGTCGGCCTCGGCACGTATCGTCGCGAAGGATTGGCGATAGATCTCCTGACCGTCGCGAATGTAATCAAGCATCTGAAGGGCTCCAGGCCGGGTGTGCCGATGAGTCGAGCAGGTCGGCGGCCCGTTCGATCGTAAGTTGGCGCGCGACGCATGAGCCGAAACCTGGCTTGCCGTCGCGTTGAAAAAGGTCGTAGATGCCGGGCGCGGTGGCCAGCAACGTGTATGGCGCGCAATGCGCGGCGGCGCATGAGCGCGGACAGCCGCTCAGATGCACGTCGACGTCACCGGAGAGGCGGTCCGCCAGCAGCAGAGCGTCGGCTTTGGTATCGGCGAAGCCCTTGGCGCAGCCCGTGGAACCGGCGCAGGCGATCAGGCGTGTAATCGCTTGCGCGGGATCGCAGGCGAGGCCTAGCGCGGTCATGTCAGCGACAACAGCCGGTGCGTCATGCGTTGCGATATCGGGCAGCAGGACGCTTTGCCAGGGTGTGATGCGCAGCGTGCCATTGCCGCGCTGTTGCGATATCTCGGCGAGGCCGCGCAAGGTGACGGCGGTGACGCGTCCGAGCGGCGGTTGACCGCCTGCGTGTTGCAGGCCCACGCCGCGCTGGGCATGCGCGCCGAGGCGCAGCGTGGCATCGGCAGGCGTGCCGCGTTGCCAGTGTGCGAGCGACATGTCGCGCGACAGCGGGAAATCGACATACCGTTGAGCGTGCAGCAAGACGGCGTCGAAGGAATGTGCGGCAAGCACATGGCGCATGCGCGTGGCGTCGGCGGTGGCCAGGTCGAGGAACGTATGCAGCAGCGCACGGACCAGGGCGGCGACTTGTGACGGCAGCACGGCAGCGAGAGCGCCGGGTGGCGCGTTCGCCTCGCTTGCCGGGCAGCCCGCCAGACCGAACACAAATCGCACCGCGCCGTCCGATTGCGTCGCCGCCAGCCAGACGTCATGCGGATGATCGAGTCTTGCAAGGCGCTCGCCGCCGTCGAGCAGCAGCGCGAATTTGGGCGATAGCGCGGCGAAACGCGCTTCGGTCTGCAGCAAGGCGAGCAGTTCGAGGCAAAGTGGCCGCGTGTCGAACAGCGCAAACGGATCGCGCCCGGCAGTCGGGCTCACCATCACGTTGCGCACATCGTCCGCTGAAGCCGCGAGCAGCACGCTGGACGCATCCTCGGCAGCGGACGTCGTACTCGATCCGGGAGTGGCGCCTACAGTCAGCACAGCGGTCGGTCCAACAGTCGGTCCAACAGTCGGTTCAGCGGTTGGTCCGATAGCGGGTCCAAGACCCGCGTCGACCAGCGCCGCGATCAATGCCGTTTCATGCCCGCTTCGCACGCCACGTACCTGCAGATTCGCGCGATTGGTCAACTCGATCACGCCGCTTGCATGCCACATGCTCGCGTCGGCAATAACGATGGCCTGCGCCGCGCTCAGCTCGCCGCCGGGCAATTTGATCCGGCAGATCCCGCCGTCGCGCGCGGCGACGATGCGCAGCAGCCCCGGACACGCCGAGGGCCGCGGCACGAGGGCCGCGTTGGGCAAAGCAGTGGAGGGCGAAGCTTGGTTCAAGACGGACACCGGGTTTAACGTCGCGCAAGGACCTGAGCGCCGCCCGCGCGGGCGTTGCTGCGGCATCGGTACACCCCGCCCGATGGTGGCTGGCACGAACAGTCTGGCCGGCAGGTTTCCTGGCTGGCAGGTCATGGTCCGCTGCGGCCTTCCCGGTCGAACCAGTGGCGTGGAGCGCAGGCGGACTCGCTGCATACAGTTGCGGGGGCAGCCACAGTGGCACTGTGTTCCCTCTTCGGCCCCGAAGGGCACCGGCGGCTGTATTATGCCTTTTTTCGGATAGCTCAACGAGGCTGGACGCTTTGATCGGCGTGGCACAGCGCAATATTTGACGATACAGAATGAGGAAGGATGCATGCCGGCGTGGCTGACCGTGGTGGGCATAGGCGATGACGGTTTCGCCGGTTTGGGGAGGCCCGCGCGGCGTGCTTTGCTGGAAGCGTCGGTGGTGTACGGCGGCGAACGTCATCTGGCGATGTTGCCGCGGCGGCTGGCCGCGCGCCGCGCGGCATGGCCGAAGCCGTTCGATCTCGCGCCTTTGCTGGCGGAGCGTGGCGCGCCCGTGTGCGTGCTGGCGAGCGGCGACCCGATGCTGTTCGGCGTCGGTGGGACACTGGCGCGGCAGTTGGCGGCGGGCGAGTTGCGGGTGTTGCCCGCGCCGTCTTCGTTGTCGCTGGCGGCGGCACGGCTCGGCTGGCCATTGCAGGACGTCGCCACGGTTTCGTTGGTGGGACGCCCGTTGCCGGCGCTCAATGCTCATCTGCACGACGGCGCGCGCGTCTTCGTGCTGAGCGCCGACGGACGCACACCCGCAGCGCTTGCCGAGTTGCTGAATGCGCGCGGTTTCGGCGCGAGCCGGATGACTGTGCTGGAACATTTGGGCGGCGATCGGGAGCGGCGCATAGCGGGCCGCGCGGACAAGTGGCCTGCGGGCGAGGTGGCGGCGTTGAACCTGATCGCGCTCGAATGCCGCGCCACGGAAGGCGCCCCGCGTATGCCGCTCACGGCCGGCTTGCCTGACGACGCCTTTCGCCACGACGGTCAGTTGACCAAACGCGACGTCCGCGCGATCACGCTGGCGCGCCTCGCACCGACGCCTGGCGAATTGCTATGGGATGTGGGCGCGGGCAGTGGTTCGATCGGCATCGAATGGATGCGCGCGCACCCCACGTGCCGCGCGATCGCGATCGAAGGCCACGCGGAGCGTCAGCGCTTCATCGAACACAATCGCGACGCGTTGGGCGTGCCGGGTTTGCAACTCGTGGCGGGCCGCGCGCCCGATGCGCTGGCGGGATTGGCGGTGCCGGATGCCGTGTTTATCGGCGGCGGCGTGACAGCGCCGGGCGTGCTCGATACCTGCTGGGCGCATCTGCGTGACGGCGGGAGGCTGGTTGCCAACGCGGTCACGTTGCAAGGCGAGGCCGTGCTTGCCGCGTGGCGGGAGCTGCATGGCGGCACGCTGACCCGCATCGCGCTGGCCGAGGCCCAGCCGCTCGGCGGCTTCGATACGTGGCGCCAGGCGCTGCCGATCACGCTGCTGGAGGTGACGAAGTCGGTCGATCACACGCACGGCGCGTTCGATCCTTCACCCCAACCGTAACCGGAGCGGCGCAATGATGCGGATCCTGCTGCTCGGCGGCACCGGCGACGCTTTGCGGATCGCCAGACAACTTGGTGCTGAGCACGTGTACAGTCTCGCGGGCCTCGGCAAGGTGCCGGACGATCTGTCCTGCGCGGTGCGCGTGGGCGGCTTCGGCGGCAGCGAAGGCATGGCGCGTTATATCGCGGAAGAACGTATCGGTCTCGTGATCGATGCGACGCATCCGTACGCCGCGCAGATCAGCGCCAATGCCGCGCAAGCGAGCGGCGCGCCGCGCGTGCCGTGCTGGGCGCTGCGCCGCGCAGGCTGGCAGCCGCAAGCGGGCGACGACTGGCGCATGGTCGGCGATTGGGCCGAACTCACGGTTGCGCTCGCGCCGTTCAGGCGGCCGCTCTTCACGCTCGGGCGCGAACCGCTCGCGCATCTCGACGAAATTCCGCCGCAGCAGTTCTGGACGATACGCTGCCTCGACGCGTACGAAGCACATCCACGCGCGCGGATTCTGGCGGCACGCGGCCCGTTTACGCTGCAAGGCGAGCGCACGCTGTTCAGCGCGGAAGCCTTTGATGTCGTGGTCAGCAAAAACAGCGGCGGCAGCGCGACCGAAGCGAAACTCGAAGTCGCGCGCGAGCATGGTTTGCCGGTCGTCATGCTGCGGCGCCCCGAACTGCCCGCCGTCGATCGCGAGTTTGCAAGCGTGGCTGACTTGCTGGAAGCATTGCGGGCTTCAGGTCGAGTTACAGGCCGGGTTACAGGTCAACTCGCAGGTCACGCTTCAAACTAACTCACAGCTCAAATGGCGCATGCACAACATGCCAGCCGAACGAATCATGGAGTACTGAATGACGGTGTTTTTTATCGGCGCGGGTCCAGGCGACCCGGAACTGATCACGGTGAAAGGGCAACGCCTCGTGCGCGGCTGCCCGGTGATCCTGTACGCCGGCTCGCTGGTGCCGGCCGCCGTATTGGAAGGGCATTGCGCGGAACAGGTCGTGAATACCGCGGAGCTCGACCTCGATCAGATCGTCGCCTTGCTCAAGACCGCGCATGACAAAGGCCGGGACGTGGCGCGCGTGCACTCCGGCGACCCCTCGCTGTACGGCGCAATCGGCGAGCAGATTCGCCGGCTGCGCGAACTCGGCATTCCCTACGAAATCGTGCCGGGTGTGACGGCGACCGCCGCCTGCGCGGCGACGCTCGGCTGCGAACTGACGCTGCCCGATGTTTCGCAGACGCTGATACTCACGCGCTTTGCAAGCAAGACCACGATGCCGGAAGGCGAGCAACTCGCGGATCTTGCCAGACATCGCGCGACGATGGCGATTCACCTCGGTGTGCGTCATCTCGCGCGCATCGTCGATGAATTGCGGCCGCATTACGGCGGCGCCTGTCCGGTCGCGGTGATCTATCGGGCAAGCTGGCCGGATGAAGAAAAGCTCACCGGTACGCTCGACGATATCGTCGCCAAAGTGCAGGGCACCAACATCGAGCGCACGGCGCTGATTCTGGTGGGACAGGTGCTCGCTGCCGACGGATTCGCCGAGTCCACGTTGTACGCGAAAGGCGGCTGATCCGCACGGCGCCGGCTCGCTATCCGCCCGTCTTCAACTGCGCCCACAGTCTGCCTTCCAGACGTTTGATCTGGGCCGGCAAGGGCTTGAGCAGGAACAGCGTTTTCAGCACCGGCTCAGGCGGGTACACGGTCGGATCGTTGAGAATCTCCGGCCGCACGAATTTGCGCGCGGCGGCGTCCGCATTCGGATAGAACACCGCATTGGTGATCCCGGCATGTACCTCGGGCCGCTCGATGTAGTTGATCCAGTCGAGCGCGGCTTGCGGATGCGGCGCATCTTTGGGGATCGCCATCATGTCGAACCAGACCGGCGCGCCGCCTTGCGGAATGAAGTACTTAACCTCGTAGCTCTTATTGGCTTCACGCGCGCGATGGCTCGCCATCGAGACGTCGCCCGACCAGCTCAACGCGAAACAGATGTCGTCGCCCGCGAGATCGTTGATGTAGCTTGTCGCGTTGAACTGCGTGATGTACGGCCGAATTTTCTTTAGCGCGTCATAAGCGGCCTGATAGTCGGCGGGATTCACGCTGTTTGGGTCGCGGCCGAGATAATGCAGCGTGACCGCGAAGACATCGGTCGGCGCATCGAGCACGGACACACCGCAACTTTTCAGCTTGCTCAGATACTCGGGCTTGAAGAGGATGTCCCAGTTATCGAGCGGCGCGTCGTTGCCGAGAATTTTTTTAACCCGCGTCACGTTGTAGCCGAGGCCCGTGGTGCCCCACGCCCACGGTACCGCGTACTGATTGCCGGGGTCCGCGTCGGCGACCAGTTTGAGCAGGCTGGGGTCGAGGTTCGTCAGGTTCGGCAGCTTCGATTTGTCGAGCTTCTGGTAGATGCCGGCTTCGATCTGCTTGGCGAGAAAATTCGAGGTGGGCACCACCACGTCGTAGCCGGTTGAACCGGTCAGCAGTTTCGCCTGCAAGGTTTCGTCGCCGTCGTAGACGTCGTACTGCACGTGAATGCCGGACTCTTTCTCGAAGTTCGGTACGGTGTCCTTCGCGATGTAGTCGGCCCAGTTGTACAGATTGAGCTGCTTCTCGTCGGCGTGTGCGGTCGCGCCGAACGCGCACAGCAACAGCGCTGCCAGCATCGGCGTGGCGCGCATCCGGGCGGCGGGCGGGCGCTTCATGACGGTAT
Organism: Paraburkholderia fungorum; assembly: GCF_003610895.1. Lineage (GTDB taxonomy): Bacteria > Pseudomonadota > Gammaproteobacteria > Burkholderiales > Burkholderiaceae > Paraburkholderia > Paraburkholderia fungorum_B. The sequence continues at coordinate 228,894 of NZ_MCAS01000002.1, read as the reverse complement.
GGGGCATGGTGTCATCCAGAGAGGTTTCAGAAGAGGGGCGATAGCCTTACGTGCGCTCGAGACGTTGCAATTTCTGATTGCGCATCAGGCACAGCATGTCGGCGGCGAGGTGCGCCGCGGCGAGCGCGGTGACGTCGCTGTGGTCGTAGGGTGGCGACACTTCCACCACGTCCGCGCCCACCAGATTCACGGCGCCCAGCGCGCGTACGATTTCCAGCGCCTGGGCCGAACTCAGGCCGCCCGCCACCGGCGTACCCGTGCCGGGAGCGAAGGCCGGATCGAGGCAGTCGATGTCGAAAGTGAGGTAGGTGGGCATATCGCCGACGATCGAGAGCACTTCGTCGACGGTCGCCTGCGTGCCGTTGCGATGAACCCACGGCGCGTCGAGAATGCGCACGCCCATGAAGTCGTCGTTCCAGGTGCGAATGCCGACTTGCACCGAGCGGGCAGGATCGATCAGCCCTTCGCGGATCGCCTTGTAGAACATCGTGCCGTGGTTCAGCGAATCGGGGTTGTCGTCCGGCCACGTGTCGCAGTGCGCATCGAAATGAATCAGGCTGAGCGGCTTGCCGTATTTTTCGGCGTGCGCGACCAGCAGCGGGTAGGTGATGTAGTGATCGCCGCCGAATGTCAGCATGCGCGTGCCGGTCGCGAGAATCTCACGGGCGTGGGCGATGATCGCGTCGCGAATGCCGAGCGGGTTGTGGGCGTCGAACCCGCAGTCGCCGTAGTCGACCACGTTGAGGTGATCGAATGGATCGAAGCCCCACGGAAACGCGCCCAGGTCGGCGAGTTGCACCGAGGCCGCGCGCATGCCCGCCGGGCCGAAACGCGTGCCGGGGCGGAAGGTGGTCGCGAGGTCGAGCGGGATGCCCGATACGGCCACGTCGACGCCGCTGAGATCGCGCGTGTAAGGCCGGCGCATGAAGGACAGCACGCCGGCGTAGGTGGGCCCGGCCGGGTGCCCGGCGGTGGCGGTGCGCGCGTGAGGCGGCGCGGCGGCGAGTTGCGAGGCGTTCAGGTTTTGAGGCAGGTTCAGGCTCATACAGGTCGATCCGGTCAGTTTCAATAAGCGCCGTCACACAAATATTGCTCATGTCTGATGAAATGGCCGATTTCGTGTGAGGGGCAACTGACGCTATGATTGCGGGGCAATATTCCGGCGAAAAGCGAAGAATCTTGCTGGAAGTATCGATATTTTTAATATCTGGCCGTGACCTTGGTGACCCGAGATGCGTAGACTTCCCCCTCTGCAGGCTTTGCTCGCGTTCGACGCGGCCGCGCGCCTCGGCAGTTTCACGCGCGCCGCGCAGGAACTGGCGCTGACCCAATCGGCGATCAGCCATCAGATCCTGCAACTCGAGGAATGGACCGGCCAGCCGCTCTTCCGGCGGATCGGACGCGGTGTCGCGTTGACGGCCGCCGGTGCGCTGTATGCGCAAACCGTCACGACGGCGCTCTCCACGCTGGCCGACGGGCGCGACCGGATCGAGCCGTATGGCAATCCTGATTCCGTGATCCTGGTGTGTGCGCCGCAGTTCGCCTCCGGCTGGCTGATGCCGCGCATGCGGGCGTTTTCCGAAGCCTTGCCGAACCTCGAGATCTGGCTCGTGACGGGCGAAGAGGTGAATGAGATCGATCGTGTCGATGTCGATCTGGTGGTGTCGGAGAAGGAGATTCGCACGCCGGAAGTGGTGTGCGAATTGCTGCTTGAAGAAGAGGCCGTTGCCATCTGCGGCCCGATGACCGCACGGCGTTTGCGCTCGGTGCCGTTTCCGGAGGTGTTGACGCAGGCGCCCTTGCTGGTTCACGAGGGGCACGCGGACTGGGCGCCATGGCTGCCTGAGTTAAGGCGGGGCGGTTTGCGCACGCGCCGGGCAATGACGGTCAGCGATCCCCGCTTTCTCGTGGCGGCCGCCGAGCAGGAGGCAGGCATCGCGATGGTGTCCCGCCTTAGCGCCGGCGACGCCTTGACGAGCGGCCGCGTCGAGGTCTTGCCACAGGTGCCGGCGTTTGCGCTCGCGCCGCTCTGGTTGATGCGCTCGGCCCAACCGGCGCGCTCCGCCGCGGTTGACGCGGTTTATGCCTGGATGATGAAGTTGTGCCGGAATAAAGCTTGAGGGATCGACGCGCGCGCGAGGCGCTTGCGCGTCCGGACGAATTCCTCGATGTTTGTTTCAGCGTGGCGGATTGTCGATCTGCGCGGCCAGCTTCTTGACCAGCGCCGCCTGTTCCTGCGAATCCTTGCTGAGCGCGCGAATCGAAGTTGTCGCAACGGGATCGTTGTCTTCGGTATGCGAGAGCATCAGGGCGCCGGTTCGAACGATCCGGCGGTTGTCGTCGAAATAGCGCAGCATCGCCTGCCGCAGCGCGGTGCGCGGCGAACCGTCTGGCAGCGGGGTGTTTTCGACCGACGCATAAAGTGCGTCCCATTGCGGGAGGATGCCCACAATGAGCGTGTTCGAGGCGGCATCTCTTTCTACTTGCGAACGCATTTTCATGTGCTGCCATACGCGCGTGTCGTCGATAGCGTGCCTTTCCTGCGCACTCAACTGGACCAGAAGTTTCGAAAATTGAAGCTCCTCGTGTTTCGCTTCGCTGATGTGCGTCAGCGGGTAGGCCAGGACGGCCAGCGTGACGCAAGCCACGAGTGAAGCTAGCAATGCACTCCTGAACGAGTGTCGCTGGCGCGCCTCATTGTCCAGTGGCCTTGCCAGCAGCGCGCCGATCAGCAAACCGCCGGCGAGACCGCCCAGATGCGCGGCATTGTCGATGCCACGATGGCGGAAACCGTCGAGCAGATTGACGGCGATAAACACCCACATCGCGCTGCGATTGCGCGCGGCGATGGTGGGCGGCAGTTCTTTGCGAAAGCGCAGCACGAAAATCAGCAGGCCACCGGCCACGCCAAAAATGGCGCCGGACGCGCCGGCGCTATTGATGGTCGGATGCGTGAGCACGCTCGCAATGCTGCCGGTCAACCCGGCAAACAGATAGAGCGCGAGGAAGCGCATGTTCCCATAGAGGCGCTCCGTTAGCCGCCCCACGGCATAAAGGGCGATCATGTTGAACGTGATGTGCAGCAGGCCGAAATGCACGAACATGGACGTGATCAGGCGCCACGCTTCATTGCCGAGCGTATAGGGCCCGAAGTTCGAACCCCAGCCGATAACCGCAAAACGATCCACTTTCATCACACCGACGCCCGCGCCGCACATCGCCGCAAACACGATGACGTTCAGCGCGATCAGCAGATACGTCACCCAGGTGAAACGTGTCAGGGCGGCGAGCTTGTCCTTGAACGTGGCAAGCGCGATACGCTCGGCCGCGAATGCGGGCGTCATCTGAGCGGGCAACAGTTCGACGACGCGCCGAACGTCTTCGTCGCTACCTAGCTTCAGGACGACGTGCTCGCTGCCACCTTGTGCGGGATGCAGATCGAACGAGATGCGGTGATGGGCGAGTTTGATGTCGAAGATTGCCGCACGCGGCAGGTTTCGTTGTTCCGCGTTGCGGGAGCGGCGCAGCGTGATGTCGTCACCCGAAAATGACAGTTCGCCGCTGATGCCTGATGAATAGCGGATCGCGGAAAACAGGCCTTGTCTGCCCGGCGGTTTGATCGAGTAGCGCAGCCTGAAGGTTTGCGTGGTGTCCCAATCGGCACACGGCGTGGCACAAGACGTCGCATAGGGCGTGGCACACGCCGTTGCTCCCGAAGCGAGGGCCGGCGCGCTCAGGGTGGGTTCCAGACGATCCATACGATCCCCTTTCTCTTTCTATTTTTCTTTATGTCGTTCGTGGCACGCGCCGTTGCGGCGTCGCGTGGTTCTGATTGTAGTATTGAAGGTCGCGCCTGCGTCGAGGCAAATGTCGCAAGCTCTGCACCATCTTCCGCCCATGAGGCCGCTATCCTAGCGCCATGATGAAGCCCAGCACCGAACGCGATTATCGTCGACGGATCGCCCGCGTAATCGAGGCGATTCTGGTGGAGCCAGGCGCGCCGCATACGCTCGAGAGCCTTGCCGCGGTGGCGCATCTCTCGCCGTATCACTTCCATCGCATCTATCGTGCATTGACGGCCGAGAGCGTGGTCGAGACCGTGCAACGCCTGCGGCTTGCCCAGGCCGCGCAACGCTTGACCCGCACCGGCGCTCTGATCACCACGGTCGCGCACGACGCCGGTTACAACAGTCCGCAGGCCTTTGCGCGCGCGTTTCGTGGTTTCACCGGGGTGACGCCGAGCGAATTCAAGGCGCGGCAAAAACGGCTGGCCGCGCCGTCCCGAGCGGGCAGAGCAAGCGAAGCGGGCGAGACCCGAGGGGCAGGCACGGCCGAAAGCCCGATGTCGGCTTTGCCGCCGGTCGAACTCACGGAGATCGCGCCGCTCGATCTCTTGTGCCTGCGCCACGAAGGCCCGGTCGCGACGATCGGCCAGACCTTTCGCTCGCTGATGGAACGGCTGGGCTGCGGCGAGGACGCGCTCAAGGACCAGCGCGTTGGCGTCTGTACGCGCGATCCGGCCCGGCCTGGCGGTTTTCGCTATCACGCGGGCATTGTCGCCATGTCTCATGGCGTGCCGGATGAGGGCGATGCAATCGAGGCGTTGCGGGTGGAGGGCGGACTGTATGCGGTTCATCGGCTGGTCGGCCCGTATGCGTTGATCGCGCCGACCTTCCAGGCGCTCCATGGCGGCTGGCTGCCGCAAAGCGGCTATGCGCGCGACAACCGGCCGCTGCTCGAGGTGTACCGGAATCCGGAGATAGCCGGTTTGCAGCACGCGTGCGTCACGGATCTGATGATTCCCATTCGCAAGGACTAACCATGTTTAGTCGAGCTTGTGCCGCCCTCGCGTGTTCGGCGGCGTTGTTGTGGGCGGGCGCGGCCGTGCCGGCGGATCAGCCCGCCTGGCACGTGGGCGAGACGGCTCGCGTCTTCCATCCCGACGTCGCGCGCAATTGGCGTGGAGCGCGCACCGAAGCGCTGGTAACGACCGTCTGGTATCCGGCCGATCCGGCACGTCCGGAACTCACGCATGATCTGGGCGCGCCGGGTCGTCCGCTCTTTCACGGGCACCCGGCTGTCGTGGATGCCCATCTGTCGAATGCGCAGGCGAAATATCCGCTGCTCGTGCTCTCGCACGGTACCGGCGGCAGCGCGGACAGCCTCGACTGGCTCGCAGCGGCGCTTGCCGCTCAGGGCTATATCGTGGCGGGCGCCAATCATCCGGGTAACAACGCACTGGAGCCGATGACCCGCGATGGCTTCATGCTCTGGTGGGAACGCGCCACGGACGCGAGTGAAGTACTGGACGGCGTCCTTGCCGATCCGATGCTGGGTCCGCACGTCGACCGGGACCGGATCGGCGCCGTGGGTTTCTCGCTCGGCGGGTACACGGTTCTTGAACTGGCGGGTGCGCGAACCAATTTGCCGGCCTTCGAGCGTTTCTGTACTGGACCGCAGGCCGATGCCATCTGCCATCCGCCGGAAGCCGCCCGGATTCACGAGGACCCGCAAGCGCCTGCGTTGACGCTCGCCACGCTTTCGCCCGAAACGAAGGCGTCCCGCGCCCGCGCCGGTGATTCGTACCGGGACCCGCGCGTCAAGGCGGTCTTTGCAATCGCACCGGCGCTGGGCGAAGCATTCGATAGTCACTCGTTCGCGGACGTCGACATTCCGATCTCACTGCTCGCGGGCGAGGCCGACGTGACCGCGCCGGTGGACACCAACATCCATCGCATCGCGGGTCTACTGCCGAAAGCGACCATTACGATGGTGCCGGGCGCGGCGCACTATACGTTTCTCGACACCTGCTTACCCGGTGCGGTCGAGCGTCTTGCGACCATCTGCAAGGACAGTCCAGGTGTCGATCGCGATGCGGTGCATGCGCAAACGGCGCAACGGGCGATCGACTTCTTCGCCGCCGCATTGCCTGCGCGCGGCGCGTAGTCTGTAGCAGTTAGCGGCGGTCAGTCCTCGAGCGGCGAAAACGCTTCAAGCGGGACCTGCTTCGCCCCTCCGATGCTGATCGCCGGCACGAAGCCCAGCAGCACGACCACAAAAATCGCAATCACGAAGATCGAGATGAAGGTCAGGTGCAGCGACTGATGCAGCACCATGCGGATCATGTCGCTGTTGGCGAGACTCGTGACCTGATTCTGCAGCAGCGCTTTCAACTGATCCGAGGTGACCACGGCGACGTCCTTCGAGTGACTGAGCCCGAAGTTGAGCACCGCGCCGAACAGCGTCGCGCCCAACGTGCTGCCGAGATTGCGCGAAAAAAGATTCGATGCGGTGGCGCTGCCGCGCTCGTCCATCTTGACGATCTCCTGGATCAGCACGAGCGAACTGACGCTCGAGGTGCCCATGCCGAAGCCCATGATGAGCGAGCCGAACGCCGCGATGAGCGGCGAGCCGCCGGGCTGCAGGAACAGCAGCAGTACCGCGCCGAGCGGCACGAACGCGCTGCCGCCGATCAGAATGCGCCGCAAGCCGATGCGGTGAAACGATTTTGCCGCGAGCGTCGCGCCCGCCGGCCAGCCCACCATCATCATGGTGAGCGCGAGACCCGCGACCACGGGCGAGCGATGCAGCACGCCCTGAACATACATCGGCAGGAAGGTGGTGGCGCCCATCAGGATCATGCCGGACAGCACCGTGGCGGCATTGCACGCGGCAATCGGCCGGCGGCTCCATAGCGCGAATGAGATCATCGGCTCAGCCGCGCGGCGTTCCTGGAAGACGAACAACAGCAGGCACAACGCGAATGCGCCGCCAGCGAGCGAGGCTTTTGCGATGTCGTCGTCGCCGGCGTAAGTCAGCGCCATCATCAATGCCGCGATCGCCGCCATGAAGAGCGCCGCGCCCGCGAAGTCGATCGACGGCCGCGCATGCCGCTCCGATTCGCGCAGGAACGCAATGAAGCCGGCTGCCGAGGCGAGCCCGATCGGCACGTTCATCCAGAAGATCCACGCCCAGGACAGATTGTGGATGATGAAACCGCCCACCATCGGACCGATCACCGCTGAAATGGCCCACACGCTGGCGAGATAACCCTGCACCTTGCCGCGTTCGCGCGCCGGATAGAGATCGGCGACGATGGTCAGGGTGACCGGCTGGATCGCGCCGGCGCCCACGCCCTGAATCAGACGGAACACGATCATCGCGGGCATCGACCAGGCGAAGCCGGCCAGCACCGAGCCGAGCAGAAAGATCGCGATGCCGGCGAGCATGACCGGCTTGCGTCCGTAGAGATCGGCGAGCTTGCCGAAGACCACGGTCATCGCGGTTTGGGTGAGCAGGAACGACGAGAAAACCCAGCTATACAGATGCAGATCGCCAAGTTGCGCGACGATCTGAGGCATGGCGGTGGAGACGATGGTGGCTTCGATGGCGACCATCGCCATCGAAGCCATGACGGCGGCAATGACTAACGGACGCGACGATTGCGGGCTGCGGGACATGGGGCGGGTAGTATTAGGATGTTGGAGGCGTCTGACGGCGTAACAGGCGACATGCATGCCGCGACGCATAAGCGCGGCCGCCCGAAGGCGGCCGATGTCGAGTATGCACCTTGCGGAGAATGTGTGCTGACGCGGATAACCGTAGTTGGGCCGGAGTGAGATCGAAGTCGCGTTGAACCGGCTTGGCATGGCCTTTGCGGGTCAGCATGACTTTCGCCAAATGGAGGGTCATTATGAGGATCGAATTCACCGGACGCCGTGAAGTGGTGGCAGCGGCGCGCGTCGCCTTCGAAGCCAATGTCGATGGAGCCGACGTCTGGTGCAGCGTGTCGCTGGATGCGCTAAACGACCATTTCGGCAATGGCGGCCCGTCGGCCCACGATCTGGTCGGGACTTTCGAGGCCAATCGCGCGCGGATTGAAAATGCTACGCGGCGCGTGCTCGAAAAAAACGGAGGACAATCCGTCGAACTCGAAACCGGGGATTTCAACTGAGGCCTGAGCGGCCCGAATCCTGACACTGGAGGGCGGGTCCGGCATCTGCACGCCGGGTCTGCTCAACGCGCTTTTCACCAGCACATCGCCTGGTGTCCCGGCACCCGAACACATCCCATATCTGGCCGCCTGCTGTCGATGCAGAGCAGTGCACGCGCGGGCGATTTCTCCAGATTCAACAACAATCCCTTCGATGAGCACCCGTTACTCCGGGAGACGCCCGCGCCTATATTGGGCTCAGCGGTCACGGAGAACATCACCCGGCGCGCCGCGCACCATCAATCATCGGAGCTTGTTTTTATCATGAAGTCCTTGATCAAGGCCGTCGTTATCGTTGCCTCGCTTGCCGCTTCGGCCACCGTTTTTGCGCAATCGAATTCCCGCATCACCCGTGAGCAGGTGCGTGCCGAACTGGTCCAACTCCAGCAGGCGGGGTATCACGTTGGAGACGGCGACGAGGCGCATTATCCGGACGCAATTCAGGCTGCGCAGGCACGGATTGCCGCGCGAAATAACGACACGAGCAACACGAGCGGTTACGGCGGCAGCGCCGCGGGTTCGTCGCAAAGCGGCCGGGCGGCAGTCTCAGAGGCTGACTGGAACGCGATGTATGGCCATTGAAGCGTCAGCTTCGCCGAAGATGCGCGCAGATGTGACTGACCTGCATAAGCTTGATCCAGACTGACCGACCGCAGGCCTGTGGCGTCTCGCGCCGCGGGTTAAAGCGGTAGGGCGGTTACGGTATAGTCTTGCACGAACCGATCGCAGATATGCCTTGGGCCTTTGCCGCAAAATCGGCAGGTCGAGGCTTTGATTATCCGGAGAACGTCGTGCAGAAAATTATCGAAGGACTAGCCCGCTTTCAACGCGAAGTCTTCCCACAACAGAGCGCATTGTTCAAGCGTTTGTCGACGGCGCAAAGTCCGAGCACGCTGTTCGTGACCTGCTCGGACAGCCGTGTCGTTCCCGAATTGCTGACACAGGTGGAACCCGGCGCGCTGTTCGTCATCCGCAACGCGGGCAACATCGTGCCGTCATACGGTCCCGAGCCCGGCGGCGTGTCGGCCACCGTCGAATACGCGGTGGCGGTACTCGGCGTGCAGGACATCGTGATTTGCGGGCACTCCAATTGCGGGGCAATGACGGCGATCTGCACGTGCAAGAACCTCGATCATCTGCCGGCGGTGGCAGGGTGGCTGCGTCATGCCGATGCGGCGAAAGCGATCAACGCGTCACGAACTTATTCATCGGATGTCGAACGTCTCGACGCGCTGGTCAAAGATAACGTGATCGCTCAACTTTCGAACATTCGTACGCATCCTTCGGTGGCCGTGGGTCTGGCGAACAAGACGCTGCGTTTGCATGGCTGGATTTTCGATATCGAAAGCGGCACGATGCTCGCGCTTGACGGACGTACCGGGCAGTTTTTGCCGCTGGTGGAGAACCCGGAAATTTATGTCGTCTAGCGCGGGCGGGATTCTTCTGCGGGCCGGATAGCCGCCTATACTGCCAGAACGCGCGAAGCTGGCGACTCCGCTCCGAAGTTCTGCGCAGCGCGAATTGAACCGACTCGCGAGGTTTCCATGAAGATCCTGGTGGTGCTGACTTCACATGACCAGCTCGGTAATACTGGCCGGAAGACCGGTTTCTGGCTCGAAGAGTTCGCCGCGCCGTATTACGTGTTCAAGGATGCCGGCGTCGAGATGACGCTCGCGTCGCCCAAAGGCGGCCAGCCGCCGCTCGACCCGAAGAGCGACGACCCCGACGCGCAGACTGACGCAACCCGCCGGTTCAGCAAGGATCCGGACGCGCAAGCCGCGCTCGCGAATACCGCGAAGCTCTCCACGGTATCGGCAGCGGACTATGACGCGGTGTTTTATCCCGGCGGTCACGGGCCGCTGTGGGATCTTGCCGAAGACCCGCATTCGATTGCACTGGTCGAAGCGCTTTATGCCGCCGGAAAACCGGTCGCTGCGGTATGCCACGCGCCCGCTGTGCTACGGCATACGAAGTTAGCGGATCAGGCGCTGCTCGTACGCGAAAAACCGGTTACCGGCTTTTCCAATTCCGAGGAAGCGGCGGTCGGTCTTACCGATGTTGTGCCTTTCCTCGTCGAAGACATGCTGAAGAAGAACGGCGGCCGCTATTCGAAGGGGCCGGACTGGCAATCGCATGTCGTGATCGCGGGCAATCTGATCACGGGGCAAAATCCCGCGTCTTCGGAAGCCGCGGCCAAAGCGCTGCTCGCGAAGCTCGGTTAGAAGCCGGCGCGCCGGCCTCAGGCAACCTCACCCGGCATAGCAGCGAAACGCGAGGCTGATACGTGGCCCTGTCACAGCGGCCAGCTTGGGAATGCCGTGTTCGTGCGTGAATTGCGAGGCGTAGCTCATGACGATGCAACTGCCGGGTTCCAGCTCCACATGCACCATCCGGCCAGGACCTGCCTTTGGGCGGATCGACATGCGGCGGCTCGCGCCGAGCGAGACGATGGCAATTGGCTGGCCCGGCACCAGTTTTTCCGTTTTGTCGCCGTGGAGCGCGACACTGTCGTTACCGTCGCGGTAGAGATTGAGACCGACGCGATTAAATGGCGCACCGAGCAGCGCGCGGACGGCCTCAAATGCTTCGCCGAGCGGCGCAGGCAGATCTTCTGCTTCCCGGGCGAAGGTGGCGAGCAGGCGCGGCACCGCCACTTCCCGGTCGTACATCATGCGCTGCTGGCTCATCCAGCCGATATTTTCAAGTGACTGCTCGAGCCACTGTTGCGCGGTAATTGCCGGGATCGGATCAGGCAAATAGCGAATTCCGCCTTCCTTGTCATTGACGAGGGTCACGGGCTCGGGGGCAAACAGGCCTTGCTGGAACACCATGATTCAAACCTTGGGGAGCAATAGCCCGGACACGAAGCAGAGGGCCATCCATAGGGACCATTATACTGTGTTTTTATACAGTATTTTGGGCCGCGTCGCGACTTTCCATCGGACAAAAACATGAACCGCAAACGAGACCATGGCCTGCTGGCAGCCGTATGCATGACCACGGCGCTTTCGGCTTGCGTGCAGACGGGCGGTGAGATGTCGAACACGGACGTGTCCCGGGCAATGGCAAGCGGCAAGGCCGCGCAGTCGTCCGACAGCAGTCTGTCGATGGCAGTCAGGCAAGCGCTCGACAAGGCCCCCGGCTTTAATGTGTCAGGCGTGTTCGTGCGCGCACGCGATGGCGCGGTAATCCTGAGCGGTACAGTCCATAGCGCCGATCAGATCCGGCAAGCAGAGCAAATCGCCCGAACTGTGCCGGGTGTGCTGGTCGTGGTGAACAAGCTCACGCTGTGGCACGGCGGTAACGGCTGAAAGGGCGCTTTGCAGCGGATATGCGCTGGCGCTCTCGCGCACACCGCTTTTGTTTTTACGCATCGGCGTCCCCGCCAATTCTGACTGGCGACGAAACCACCGGTCGGCAGTTGCTGCCGCGTTGCCGACCGGTGAAACGATCGCTCCGTCAGTTCGACGTCACCAGCGAATCCGACGGCACGATCCTCAGTGCCCCAGGATTGCGCGCCGTTGGGCTCGACCACGACAGATGCATGCTCGCCGGGCCCGTTCCGTGCACATACTCCACCTTGATCGAGGCGCGCTGCTTCGCGGTGAGCCAGGTCGTGCCGCTCACGGTGGCTAGCGTCGAGGTCTTCTTGTTGATGACCCGCACCCCGTTGATCCACAGGCGCGCCACGTTGTCGCTGTTGATCGAGAACGTATAGAGCCCGGTTCTGGCGGCCTCTATCGCGCCGGTCCACCTCACGCCATAACCGGTCGCGTTGATTCCCGCGGAGGCGTCAGGCGAATCGGTGCCGCGTTCGGTGTTCAGGTCGAAGTCGATCAACGGCGTGACCGACGTCTTGACCGGCGCGCTGCTGAAAGTCGGATCGTTGTAGTAGCCGACCTGCAGCACCGGCAGCTTCACATCGAATCCACCCGTCAACGCCTGGACCTCCGAGGTCTGCCACGGGTGGCCGTCCGGATAGATCGTCCCCTGGAAGGGCGTTGCCGGCTCGACGGTGGCGGGCGCGCTCGGCACCTGCCCCCAGTGGAAGCGCGTATTGGTGCGGCCGATCATCAGTTCCCACACGACGAAGCCCGTGGTGCCGCCGTAGTTCGACACAATCCCGGGCATCGTCTGCCCCGTCGTGCCGGGGAAGCCCCGCTGCAGCGTTTCGGAATTCAGGGCGCTGACATTGCTGCCGTTCACCGGACCCGTGTACGGGTTGCCGTACGGATGGAACGCGTAAAAGTCCGAGAAATACGTGCCTTCGTCCTCCTGCACTTGCGGCGAATTGATCGGCTGTGTCGCGCCCGCATTCAGAATCGCGATGCGCGCGTCGTTCATCATCACGGCGCGCGTTTGCTGCAACGAGCCGTTACCGCTGCAGCCCGGTTCGTTCATCGGCTCCCAGAAGATGATGCGCGGGTCGTTGCGGTGCGGCGCGACGAAGTCGGTGATGTAGTTCGCGAGACTCGCCTTGTACGTCGTGCTCGCATTGGCCGTTGTGGGCTGGAAATACGCCTGCTCGACCGGTGTGCCTGGCGACTGCACCCACTGGCTGTTATGCACGCCCCAGACCGGCGCGGGTTGCGGACCATAGGCGGGCGTCGGATTCCAGCAATCGTCGTAGAAAATTGGCGAGACCTTGATGCCATGCCGCGCGGCGATCTTCAGCAGGTTTTCGAACTTGCTAAGGAATGCGACACGATCGTTCGCCCACACGAGATAGTGCAAGTACACGGCAATCGTGTTCATGCCGTACGTTTGCGCGTAGGTCAGCTCACGATTCACGATCTCAGGGTCGTAGTTCTCCCAGAAGTCGATCGCATTCACTGCATTGGACGGCGTGTAGACCGCACCGACAACCTTGGAAAAATCGAAACTGGGTGACGTCACGCTCGGATACGTGCGGATCGTGATGTTGCTGAAGGTCGCGCCGACGCCGAATCGCCGCAGCCCGAAGCTGCCCGACTGGAATGCTGTGGGGAGTGCGTTGGTGGCATCGTTGACGCTGATCACGCGCTGCTGGTCGAGATCGACGGTGATGGCCGTGCCGCTCGTCGTGACCTTCAGGTGGTGCGTGCTGCCGCCCACGATCGTGCTCATCGGGTACGCGATGAAGCTCGTCCAGTTGTTGTTTTCCCGGCCGACCTGCAGCACGTGCGAACCCGTATCGAGGCCGATGTAATAGCCGGTCAGGCTATCGGGGCCGCCCGCGGTGGGGTTCGTCGTACGCACGATAAAGCCGGCATTCGCGGCGCCGTTGCCCACCGGCGCGCTGACCGTCACATCCGCTTCATAGGACGCCGTGGCATAGGTGCTTGCGAGCGCAACGGTTTTGTCGCCGGCGCCCGTGCCGTTGGTGGCCGGCGGGGGAATCGTGATGGTCGAACTGCTCGCGCCGGGCTGCCAGCCTTGGGTCGATCCGGGTGCGAGGTAGCTGGTGAAGTCGCCGAAGTTGAGGGTCGTGGTGGAAACCGGAGTGGGCGGGGGTGGTGGCGTGTACGGCGGAAGGTTGAGGGTAGGGTCCGCGATCACGAGCGGCGGCGTTGTTGTCTTCATCCCAAGGGGGATGGTCTTCGCCGCTCTGAACTCGGCTTCCACGTTGGCTGTATCCGCCAGAGCGGCCGCCGAGGCTGCTGACGCTGCCGAGGCGTCGACTGCCGCGACCTGCCTGTTCGCTGACGCAGCCACGTCCGGCGAACCGTCATTACCGCCGCAAGCGCCCAGCATGGCGAGCGCCGCTAGCACAAAGTAATTGCGCACCTGTATCTCCTGATGTCCCCGCTTAATAGATGGTCATAATTATTATTAAATCTGAATGAGGCAAAGGACGGCGTGTCCAAGCCCCATGGATGCGGAAATCGGTATTAATAATATTATTAGTTGGCAAGACCTGTATCGGTACTTACCCGCAATGGTGCAAACGAAGGGCGGAGTGTCAGACAAGCGCTCAGGCACGCGCTGACGGCGCAATGGGAGGGGACGGTTTTTCGCAGTCGATGGCGCGAGGCGCAGCAGGCATAATCCGTTTTCCGATTACGCCTCGCTTTCACCGGGGGCGAAACCTAAGCGACGCGCTGCTTCGCGCGCTGTCAGGAAAATTCATGCCGCCCATCACTGCCGTTCGCAATGCAGCCGTGCCGTTGCGCAGCATTGCGCTGATTCTTGTTTCGATGTTCTGCTTCGCGCTCGTCGACGCACTGGCGAAGTCCGTGGCGCTCGCCTATCCGGCCAATGAGGTGACCTTCTTCCGGATGCTGTTCGGCTTGTTGCCCGCCATCGCGGTTTGCCTGCACGGCAAACCGCTCATCGAGCGTCTCCGGCACATGGACGTGCGCGGCCAGACGCTGCGCGCGCTGACCTTGCTAGGCGCCTCGGGACTGTTCTTTGCGGGGCTGCCCTATGTCCCGCTCAGCGAAGCGGTGGCGATCGTCTACTCGGAAACTTTGCTGGTCATCGTGCTTGCACCGTTCATCCTGAAGGAAACACTCCAGCCGCGCGATGCGCTGGCCGCCGCGGTCGGTTTTGTCGGCGTGCTCTTCGTGGTGCGGCCTGATGGCTCGCATTCGAGTTGGCTCGGGCCGGTCCTGCTGATCGCGAGCGCGTTTTTCGGCGCGTTGTCGATCATTCAGATCAAGCGGATTCGCGCCACCGACGATTCGGGCACCACGGTGTTGTATTTCACGGTGATCGGCACGATCGTGACCGGGGCATCGCTATTTTTTGCGTGGCGCACGCCGTCGCTTCAGGCACTCGCGGTGATGGCCTTGCTCGGCGGATTTGCTACGGCAGGGCAGTTGCTGATGACGATGGCATTTCGACAGGCAGACGCCGGTGCGCTCGCGCCGTATAACTACACCAGCATCGTGTGGGCGGCTTTGTTCGGCTATGTTGCGTGGGGCGAGACGATCGGCAGCATGTCGCTGCTCGGCATTGCGTTGATTGTGGGCAGTTCGATTGCGGTGGCCGTGCGCGGCAAGCAGGCGGAAGGACCGCTCGTGTAGCGCATGCACTGCATGCGCCGGATTGAAACGCGGAATTCAAATCCGCTTTTGATTGCTTCGCAGTTCAAACAATCGTCCTAGAAATGGCTGGCCAGCAAGCTGGCTTTTTCGGACAACACGCCAGGCGAATGCGGACGAACCGACGTTTGGCGACTATAAATAGAACATAGCGCGCATCCAGCTTGCACTCCGATTCGTACGTGACTGTACCGGCCCGAACTCGCGGTCGTTGCGACGGCATCGATCAATTCGCTACGAACCCTTTGATGAATTCGGGCATGTTTGCGATACCGCGAACGCGCACGTCCACGATTCGAGAGGGAGACGTCATGATTAGCGAACCCAGGAAGATCGTTCTCACGAGCCTCATTGTCGGCGTGGTTGGGATCGCGGCTTATATTTCGCAGGCGGACAAACACTGGTTGTCGGCGGACGAAGCCGGCCTCGAGCATGACAATGCCTCGGCTCCCGACACACGCGGCGATACGATCACCGGCTCGGTGAGTACTGGACCGGTTGTGGCTCCCAGCGACTCAGCGGCGAGCATTGCCGGGAATCTCGCGGCGGCGCGCCACAGTCTGCAGCGCAACGATCTGGCCGCCGCGCAAGCGCAACTGGACGCGGTACGGTCGGCCTACCGGAGTGACGACCGGGTTGTCGCGCTGCAAAGAGAAGTGGCGGCGCGCGAGGAGCAGGCGCAGGCCATTGTTCAAGCAGAAAAACCGGCCCGGCATCGGGCGAAACCGGCACGCTCTTCGTCGCCGTCTTCCGGAAGCACGCTCCGTCATCATGAAAATCATTTCGTGACGCACGAACACTCGACCCACACGCCCTCCAGTTATGCGAAGACGCGATCGGCTCCTGAGAGCGCGGTAGCCGCCGATAGCTCGGGCAGCAGCTCGGGCGGGGCCGCGAGTGGCGTTGGCGTTGGCGCGCCTGCAACTGCGCGTTCGTCACCCTCCGTTGCGGCTGAGGCGGCGGAAGTCTCTAACGTAACCAGCACGCCTGCCGACCCGGCGCCGAGACCGCCTGTATCCACCGCGCCGTCGGTACCGCAAGCCGGGCTAACCGCACAAACCGCAGCGTGGGGGCCTCAGCTCGCGCCCGCCGCCGGCACGCCAGCGAATTCAGAGGGTGGGGCGAAAACACGTGCACAGGTGCGCTCGGAAATCGCCCGCGCCCGTGCCGACGGCGCGCTTCCCGCGTTCGGCAATCCGGACCCGGCCGGACCGGGCGGCGCACCGAGCCTGACCGTCGCACCGCGTCCCTGAGATTGCGCAGGCCCGCGGGTTAGCGCAACGACGCGATGAGTCGCGTCAAGGTGAGCCCGTCGGTCTCACTATCCGGCTATTGTGCATGGCCTTTTTGCGAATTAGACGGCAAATGCGGTTCATCTGTGCTTTTGCCGTTTGCGTGGGTTTGTAGTGCATTTAAAATTGACAATGGTTATTTTCGATTGGCGCAACAATTGACTGAATTGGTTAATTTGTCTTAATTCATATTTCAAATAATTCCTGTGAAAATTAATGGGAATTATAAGTGACCTGCGCAAGTTGTTGGAATGGGCTTCCTGTTAACCCCGCGCAGGCTCTGCTCTACGGGAAATCGCCGAATAGGGCCTTTGAAACACACCCGTGAGAGGCGTGCGCTCCATTTCATTTTCAACAGAAGATTGCTCGTTCCCGTGAAATGATCAGCAATCTAAAAAATCGCTGACGTCGCACAAATGCAACGTCGTAATTAACTGAAAAACAGTATTTCGATCAGTGGGATATTCTCCGCCACTCAATGGCATCCGCTATTGAATTCCGGAGAGAAATCAATGAATAAATTCGTATTGTCGGGCCTCTCGCTCGCACTCGTCGGCGCCGCGGGTGCCGCCCACGCACAAAGCTCGGTCACGTTATACGGCCTGATCGACACGGGGCTGACCTACACCAGCAATTCGGGTGGCAGCGCCAACTATCAGCAGGCCAGCGGCATGCTGAACGGCGACCGTTGGGGCCTGCGCGGTTCGGAAGACTTGGGCAACGGCCTGAAGGCGATCTTCGTGCTGGAAGACGGCTTCAATCTATCGAACGGCAAGCTGGGTCAGAACGGTCGTGAGTTCGGCCGCCAGGCCTTCGTGGGCCTGTCGAGCGACCAGTTCGGCTCGCTTACGCTCGGGCGCCAGTACGACAGCGTAGTCGACTATCTTGCGCCGCTCGCGCTCAATGGCACGCAATACGGCGGCACGCTCGCCTCGCACCCGTATGACAACGACAACCTGAACAACTCGGTGCGGATCAACAACGCGGTCAAGTTCCAGAGCGTCGACTATGGCGGCTTCAAGTTCGGCGCCCTGTACGGCTTCTCGGATGCGGCGGGCGGCTTCGCCGATAGCCGCGCCTATAGCGTGGGCGCGTCGTACGCGTTCGGCGGCCTGAAGGTTGCCGCGGGCTATCTGCAACTGAATGGCGGCGGCTCGACGACCAACTCGAGCGGCGCCGTGGCGAACGGCGATTCCACGTTTAACGCCAGCCGTCAGCGCACCTATGGCGCAGGCGTGAATTATGCGTTCGGTGCGGCCAACGTCGGCCTCGTGTTCACGCAGACGCAACTGAACAACCCCACCTTGATCGGATCGTCGGCCTCGGGTACGAGCAGCGGATTTGCGCTGACCGCCGGCAGCGCGCGCTTCACGAACTATGAAGTGAATGCACGTTACGCCTTCACGCCGGCATGGACGGTGTCGGGCGCGTACACGTTCACCGATGCAAGTCTGAACGGCGCGAGCCCGAAGTACCAGCAGATCACGCTGCAGACGGACTATGCGTTGTCCAAGCGTACCGACGTGTATGTTGAAGCGGCATACCAGCACGTCGGCAGCGTGGGCGACTCCGGCATTACCGCCGACATCGTCGGCGTGAGCGCCTCGTCGACCAACTCGCAGGTGGTCGGCACGATAGGTATCCGTCACCGCTTCTAGGCGGGCGGTGCGTGACGTAAGCTGAAAAGCCCGCATTTTGTGGGCTTTTTCTATTTGCGCCGCTGACCCTATTCAGTCCCCAGGCGCGCAAGCTCTCCGGCCGCCCTTTGTGTACCATGCAGATTGCTGTGCCCGCTTCGCGCCTTCGCCGCCGCTGAATGGCCGTGATCGGCACGATCGAACGCGAAGCGCCCGTTATCCCCACACCCTGTACCGGATGAACTGACATGCAGATAGAGCCGTTTCAGATTGCCGTGCCGGACGCGGACATCGACGATCTTCGCAGGCGTATTGGCGCGACACGCTGGGCTCCGGCGACACCGTCGCCAGCGTGGCTGCAAGGCGCCGATTCGGCGTGGCTGCGCGAGCTGGCGCAGTACTGGGCCGGGCGTTTCGATTGGCGCGAAGCGGAGCGCCGCTTGAATCTGCAGCCGCAATTTCTCGCCCAAGTTGAAGGGCAGCGCGTGCACTTCGTGCATCGACGCGGCGTTGGCCCGGCGTGCTATCCGCTCGTCATCACGCACGGCTGGCCGGGGTCGTTCTTCGAGTTTCACGCGCTGCTCGACCGCTTATGCGACCCGGCCGCCTTCGGCTGCGATCCGGCCGATGCGTTCGACGTCGTCGTTCCCTCGCTGCCCGGTTTCGCTTTCTCGCAGGCTCCCGTCGAGGCCGGCACTGCCGCGTTTCAGGTGGCGGATTTGTGGGCCTCGCTGATGCGCGGCCTCGGTTACGAACGCTTTGGCGCCCAGGGCGGCGACCTGGGCGCGGGCGTCTCGATCGCGCTCGCGGCCCGGCACCCTGAGCGTGTCGACGGTATTCATCTCAACTTCTTGCCGAGTTCCTACGAACCCGCAAGCGGCGCTGCGCAGACGCCGCTCACGCCCGCGGAGGAAGCCTATCTGCAGGAGAAAAACGCGTGGGGCGCGCTCGAAGGCGGCTACGCCCATATGCACGGCACGAAACCGCAGACCGTGGCGGCCTCGCTGAACGACTCGCCGATAGGGCTCGCCGCGTGGATCGGCGAGAAGTTTCGCGCATGGAGCGATTGCGATGGTGAGGTCGAGCGGGTGTTTTCGAAAGACGAGTTGCTCACCAACATTTCGCTTTACTGGTTCACGCAGAGTATCGGCTCGGCGATACAGATGTACTGGGAAAACCGGCTGCAGCCAATGCGCTTCGCCGAAGGGCAGCGCGTAGTGCCGCCCGTGGGATTCGCCCGTTTTCCAAAGGAAATCAATCATCCGCCGCGCAGTTGGCTCGAACGGACCTTCAACGTCGTGCAATGGACCGACATGCCGGGCGGCGGCCATTTCGCCGCGATGGAAAAACCGGATCAGCTCGCGACCGAGATTCGCAGGTTTTTCCGGAAATTGAGGCGTTAAGCGTCGATTCAATGGCATGATCGGCTCGGCGATGATTGGTGTGATCGCCATGGCCGGAGTCGATTCCGAACTGAATCTTCAAATATCGTCAGGGCGCCTCGCGGCGTCCCGGCAGCCGCGTATGATCGGCAAGGCAGCAGGAACAACGCAGTGACGAAGGTCTGAGCGCAGCGCGCCTCAGCGCGGGCTCTGCGGGAAAACAAAAAACAATGCAGACAATGAAGGCCATTACGCGGCGTGTCATCTACTTCACGCGCGACGCTTCGCCGGATCTACTGGCGAGCTTCGAGGAGCGCGATTGGGAGGTCGAAGTTATCGGCTCGGTCCGAGACGTACGGCGAGCTGTCGACGACGGCTCGCTTGCGGGCGGACTGGTCGATCTGTCGAGCGTGTTCGACGTTCATGAGATGGCCGCGCTGGAAGAGTGCCTCGCGTTGCCGAATGTCGGCTGGGTGGCAATGACCGCCACGCCGGAGCTCGATGACGCCGCCATCCGCCGGCTGGTGCGCGACTACTGCTTCGATTACGTGACGCTCCCTGCTGCAAACAACAGGATCGTCGATACAGTGGGCCATGCCTGCGGCATGATCTCGCTCGGCGAACCCCTTTTCGTCGATACGTCCATGGCCGAAGGCGAGATGATCGGCACCTGCGAGGCCATGCTCGCGCTATTCCGCTCGATCCGCAAAGTCGCGACAACCGACGCGCCTGTCTTTGTCTACGGTGAATCCGGTACGGGCAAGGAGCTGACCGCGGCGGCGATTCACGCTCGCTCGCCGCGCCGTGACGCGCCGTTCGTCGCCATCAACTGCGGCGCGATTCCGCCGCATCTGCTGCAGTCCGAGTTGTTCGGCTACGAGCGCGGCGCGTTCACCGGCGCGAACCAGCGCAAGATAGGGCGCGTCGAGGCCGCTCACGGTGGCACGCTGTTTCTCGACGAAATTGGCGACTTGCCGCTGGAGAGTCAGTCAAGCCTGCTGCGTTTCCTGCAGGAAAGCACGATCGACCGGCTGGGCGGCAAGGATTCGATCGACGTCGACGTGCGCATCATTTCGGCCACTCACGTCGATATGGAGGCCGCGACCGACGACGGGCGTTTCCGCGCGGATCTGTATCACCGCCTGTGCGTGCTGAGAATCGACGAGCCGCCGCTGCGCGCACGTGGCAAGGACATCGAATTGCTCGCGCTGTACACGCTGGATCGCTACCGGAAAGATGCGAGCCGGCGGGTGTACGGGTTTGCGCCGGACGCGATCGAAGCGATGCATCAATACGACTGGCCCGGCAATGTGCGGGAACTGATCAACCGGGTTCGTCGTGCGATTGTGATGTCGGAGGGGCGCACGATCGGCGCGGACGACCTCGAACTCTCCAACTACGTGGAGGTTGTGCCCGTGACGCTCGCCCAGGCGCGCGAGACGGCGGAACGGCAGGCCATCGAACTCGCGCTGTTGCGCCATCGCGGGCGGCTCGGCGACGCCGCGCGCGAGCTCGGCATTTCGCGCACCACGCTATACCGTCTGCTCATCTCGCACGGCATGCGCGAGGGAGAAGACAGCAGCGTGGCCGAAAACTGACTAGAAGATCGTGCGGCGGCTCGACGCCCCGCACCGATTTCCATGCACATGGTGATCGAGTTTCAGATCGTGCCGAACAAGGCCCGGGGACGATCCTTCAGCGTACCTGTCAACAGCCGCAATGCGCTGACGAGTTGATCGCGGCTCGTCGCGCAGGCGAGGTTGATCCGCACACCGTGCTCGATTTCCGAGCGGTCCACGGCAAACGCCGACGACGGCATCACCACGACGCCACGTGCTTTCGCATTCGCTGCAAAGTCGTCGGCACGCCATGGCGGCGGCAGCTTGAGCCACACGAACATGCAGGCCGGATCGGTCTGCAGCAATTCCTGCGGCAACAACTCGCGGGCCAGATCCTGTCGCGCGCGAATTTCGGCCAGCTGCGCGTCCATGATGTGGCGCGCGGTGCCGTCCTCGATCCAGATCGACGCGATCAGCATCGACATCGGCGCGGGCATCCATGCGGTAGTGCGTACCGCCTCCGCACACAGCGCGGAGCTGTCCGGCGGGCTCAGCAGGTAGCCGAGCCGCAGGCCGGGCGCGAGAATCTTCGAAGTCGCCGCGAGGTGGAACGTCAGTTCCGGGCACAGGCTCGCGATGGTCGGCAGGCGCTGCGAAACCAGTGGCCCATACACGTCGTCCTCGATGATCGCCACGCCATGCCGTCGTGCAATGTCGACGAGCGCCATGCGCCGCTCGAGACTCATCGTCGTCACGGTCGGATTCTGCAGATTCGGCACCGTGAAGATGGCCTTGACCGGCATACGCCGGCAGGCACGCTCCACCTCGTCAGTCAGGAGTCCGTCGCGATCGCTCGGCATGCCGACGATCTCGAACTGGAACACCGGCGCGAGAGCTTTCAGCCCGTAGTAGGTGAGTTGATCGGCGAGGATCACGCCGTCAGTGCCGATCAGGCTGTTCAGCACCGCATACAGGCCGTGCTGCGCGCCGCTCGTGACAACCACGTGGTCAGGTGCCGGCGCGAAGCCCGGCGCGGCCATCCAGCGGGCACCCGCGGCGCGCGCCCAGGCGGGCCCTTGCGGTGGCTGGTACTCCTGCAATTGCGGGTAGCGCGGATCGCGCGGCAATTCCGCCAGGGTACGTGCGAGGCAGTTCAGGAATTCGCCGGTGGCCGGCCGGTTGACGGTCAGATCGATCGCCGCGTTGCCGGACACCTGCGCGGGTTCGACGCTCGGCATCGCGCCACCCGTTACGAGCGAGCCACGCCGCTTGCTGCCGATCACCAGCCCGCGCAGCTGCAGTTCCTTGTACGCGCGGGACACCGTCGACACATTGATGCCCAGTTCGGTCGCCAGTTGCCGTTGCGGCGGCAAGCGGCTGCCCGGCGGATACACGCCGCTGCGAATTTCGTTCTCGATCGAGCTGGACACCTCGACATAGGTGGAGCGCTTCATCTGCGCCGGCGCCCCATTGGCCCCGCGCGCCGTGTCTTTGCCAGAAGCCATAAGAACCAATGTCTCCATACAAAATCGACTTTGTCCGCCATTGTGCGGAATTTTGCCGATTCTATACCAGACAAGCACCTGCGCAACGTTTAAAAAGCTGCTCACCAGGACGGCATGGTCACGGCGGTGTCCATGGCTGCAAGGAATGCGCCACAGACCATCCAGGGAAAATGCCAGGGCCACACAATGTGGTTTTTAATTGCACACAAAAAAATATTGTGTGATTCTGGTTGTCAGAGTTTGTCTGGTGGCGCGCGTGTTCAGGTGTCGCCAGGCAGTGTCCGGATTCTGTCTGCAGGAGCATCGCAATGAGTTTCCCCCAGTCCTCACCAGTCCAGAGCGCACCCAAGCTTGGCAGCGCATTGCGCCAGCGGCATGTCACGATGATCGCGCTCGGCGGCATCATCGGCGCGGGTCTGTTTGTCGGCAGCAGTGCAACGCTCGGCACGGTTGGGCCGGCTGCGTGCCTGTCGTATCTCGTGGCCGGCATCGTCGTACTGATGGTGATGCGCATGCTCGGCGAAATGGCGCTAGCGGTGCCCGGCGTCGGTTCGTTCACCGAATATGCGCGTATCGGCCTCGGCAATTGGGCTGGGTTCACCAGCGGCTGGCTCTACTGGTACTTCTGGGTGATCGTGGTCGCCGTGGAAGCGGTGGCGGGCGCGGCTATCTTGCAGCGCTGGATTCCGGCGCCGGTCTGGGTGATCGGCCTCGTGCTGCTATCGGTGATGACGCTGATCAATCTGCTTTCGGTGAAGTCGTACGGGGAGTTCGAGTTCTGGTTCGCGTCGATCAAGGTGGCTGCCATCATCGTGTTCATTGCGATCGGTGCAGCCTACGTGTTCGGCTTCGGTCATACCGGCAGCGCGGTGACGAACCTGGTCGACCACCGCGGCTTTATGCCGTTCGGTGCGATGTCAGTGTTCGCAGCGGTGCCGACGGTGATCTTCGCGGTGGGCGGCGCGGAAATCGCCACCATCGCCGCGGCTGAATCGGATGATCCGGCGAAAAGCGTCGCCGCCATGACACGCTCAGTCATTCTGCGGGTCATCACGTTCTATGTCGGATCGATGTTTCTGATCGCGTGCATTGTGCCGTGGAGCAGCATCGTCACAGGCCATTCACCGTTTGTCGCCGCGCTGGAAACCATGCGCATACCGGGTGCCGCGGATATCATGAATGCTATCGTGCTGGTCGCTGTACTGTCCGCATTGAACTCGGGTTTGTACGTTTCGTCGCGGATTCTGTTCCGTCTCGCCGAGCGTGACGACGCACCGCGCGCGCTGCTCAAACTGACGCCACACAAAGTGCCGCGACTGGCTGTGTTGTTGAGCAGCGTGGTGGGCTACCTTGCCATTGTCGCGGCGATCGTCTCGCCACAAGGCGTATTTCTGTTCCTCGTGAATGCGTCCGGTGCGGTCATGCTGTTCGTTTATCTGACGACGGCCTGCGCACAGATCCGCATTCGCCGGCGCATCGAACGCAGCGAGCCGGAACGTCTCACGCTGCGCATGTGGCTGTTCCCCTGGCTTTCCTACGCCGTTGTGGCGGCGATTGTCGGCGTGCTCGCGGCAATGGGCGCCGATCCGGCACTTCGCCCGCAATTGATGGCGAGCCTTGCGAGTCTGGCCGTCGTTTCCACAGCGTATTGGCTGGCTGCAAAACGCCGGCAAAGCGACGGCACCGCAACGGGTTATCTATCGCCGCTCGGCGCCGTCTCGATGGAAGGGCGCAAGTGATGTCGGAGATTGCCATCATCGGTGCGGGATTCATCGGCCTTGCGAGCGCTGCGGCGCTGATGCGCGACGGCCATCGAATCACGTTGTTCGATCCGGCCGGCGTGGGGCAGGGCGCGTCTTTCGGCAATGCCGGAACCTTCGCGCACTATGCGTGCATTCCGGTCAACAACCCGTCCGTGTTTCGCGATCTGCCGCGCTTTCTGCTGTCCAAAGAAAGTCCGTTCAGACTGCGTTGGAGCTATCTGCCTCATCTCGCGCCGTGGCTGGCGCGTTTCATGATGAGTTCGCTGCCGCAGCGCTACGAAGCAAGCGCCGGTGCACTCGCCGCGTTACTCGACTGTGCGCATGACGGTTATGCGCCTCTCCTTGCCGACGCGGAACTGGCGAGTTTTGTCCGGTCCCGTGAATGTCTTTATCTGTATTCGAATGCGGCTTCGTTCGATGCCGCGCGCCCCGCGCTCAATCTGCGTCGACAACTCGGCGTGACCTTCAACGTGCTGGGGGGCAGCGACATCCGTGCGCTTGAACCGTCGCTCGCGCCGATATTCGAGCGCGGCGTGCTGTTCAGCAATAGCTGGCATTTTTCCGATCCGCAAGGCTTTCTGCAGACGCTCTATCAGCAACTTGCCGCACAAGGATTGACGCTGGAACGTTCGACGGTCGACGCTGTGCAGCCCGCCGCGGAAGGTGCGGCGCTGAGCGTGGCCGGCGCGACGCGGCGTTTCACTCACGTAGTGATCGCGACCGGTGCGCGTTCCGCCCGGTTCGCCAAACAATGCGGCGACCCTGTGCCGCTGGATACGGAGCGCGGTTATCACGTCCGTTTCCCGGGCGCGCAGCAACTGGTTTCGCGGCCGGTCGGCTGGGCGGAACGCGGCTTCTACATGACGCCGATGAGCGATGGCCTGCGTGTGGCGGGCACCGTCGAACTCGCGGGCTTCGGCGACACGCGCAACCGCTCGCTGATCGACCTGCTGACGTTTTCTTCGAAGCGCGCCTTACCCGCGCTCGATACACCGGATAGCAGCTGGCTCGGCTTTCGTCCGACGCTGCCGGACGGTGTGCCGGTACTTGGACGCTCGCGCGCGAGCGAGCGGGTGATCTACGCATTCGGTCACCAGCATCTCGGCTTGACGCTGGCCGGGGTGAGCGGGCGCATCGTCGCCGATCTGATCGTGCAGCGCTCGCCGCCGCTCGACCTCGCACGTTATTCGGCAACGCGTTTTTGACTTTGATAGAGGCTCTAAGCGCACGGGTTCTTTCGCTGGACCACAGTATCGCAGGACGGTTTCGACGCGTCGCGCATCGGATCGGCCAACTCATACATCGCGCGACGTTACATATCATAAGGAGCGCATCATGAATCGCCGCTATTGGCTGTTGAGTGCCACTGTCTGTGCACTCGCCACGACCATGTCGTCTTCGTGGGCGGCCGATCCTGAAGTCGTCAAGATCGGTTTTGTCGGGCCGTTGACCGGCCCGGTTGCACGCGTCGGCAAGGACCTGCAGTACGGCGCGCAATTGGCGCTCGACGAAGAAAACGCGCGGCATCCGGTGATTGGCGGAAAGCCGGTCACATTCGTACTCGACGTGCAGGACGATCAGGCGGACCCGCGCGTGGCGATTCAGGTCGCGCAGAAACTGGTCGACGACGGCGTAGTCGGCGTGATCGGTCACTACAACTCGGGATGCAGCATTCCCGCGTCGACGGTCTATCACCAGGCCAACGTCGCGATGATCACGCCGGGCTCGACCAATCCGCAACTCACCAAGCAGGGCTACAAGAACGTGTTTCGCACCATGGGGCACGACGGCATCGGCGGTGTGGTGGCCGGACACTTCGTGGTGGAGCAGATGAAGGCGAAGCGCATCGGCATCATCGACGATCGCACGGCATTCGGGCAAGGACTCGCGGATGCGTTCGAAAAAGGCGCAAAAGAAGCAAACGGCAACATCGTCGATCGCGAGTTCACTAACGACAAAGCGGTGGACTTTCGCGCCATCCTCACAACGCTCAAGAGCAAGAACGTCGATCTGATTTTCTTCGGCGGTCTGGACGAACAGGGCGCGATGCTGGTCAAGCAGATGCGCTCGCTGGGCATGCAGGCGCAACTGTTCGGCGCGGGTGCGTTAAAGAGCAATGCGTTCCTGCAGATCGCCGGCACCGCGGGTGACGGCACGCAGGATCTCGAGCCGGGCCCGGCGCTCGACAAGCTGCCCGCCGCGCAGGCATTCGGCAAGCGCTATAAGGCGCGCTTCAATCAGGATGTCGAGCTGTACGCGCCGTTTGCCTACGACGCCGCACTCGCGATGATCAAGGCGATTCACAGCGCCGATTCGCTCGATCGTGCAAAGATCGTCGATGCCCTGTCGAAAGTGACGGTGACCGGCGTGACCGGCAATATCACCTTCGACCCGTATGGCGATCTGATCAAGCCGCCGTACACGCTGTTCCAGGTTCAGCAAGGACAATGGAAGAGCATCAAGACCGTAGGCGGCAGCAGCGGCGTCTAGCCTCGCGAGCGTAGACGCCGGCGGCTTGGCGTCTACGAGGGCGGGAAAAACCCGTGATAGCGGGAATTGCCGGCAGCGGTGGCTTCAACGAGCTGACCGGACGCGCCTATCGACAGGAGTGTTTCAACGGTCGCGGCGCGATTCGAAACGAAGCTCCACTGCGCGGCGGCTTCCTGCGTTTGGGCGCTTGCGTGAATCTTGCGCAAGGCAGCCAGCAGCGCATCGCTATCCGGCGACACCATCACAAAACCCTCGTTCGCGAGCGCGGCCTGATTCAACCCCAGATCGAGGCAGACCTGCATGCGCAGCGGCGCCTCGAGCTGATTCGCGCGGCGCGACTGTTCGATCTGTTCGACGGTCGCCGCGTCGACGAGGATTCCCTGCCTTAGCAGCGGTTTGTTTTGCCACGCTTCGGGAGGGCAGCCCTTGTTCTGCGGCGCCAGTTCGACGAACGGATTGATTTCGGCAGGATAGATCCGGCAGACCAGCGGCCGCTGTTCATAGATATTGCAGCGCATATCGGCGAGCAGATTGGGGCACGCGCCTTCGAATGCCGCAGCGAGAACGATCGAAATGCGTACCGGCAGGCTTCCGCTCATTGCCGGTGACGAACGCGCCCGTTTGTATTCGGCTTGTGCGTTGCCGGGCTCGGGCTCGACGGGCCACGGGATGGCCTCGCAGATGAGTTCCATTCGCCCGCCGCGTTCCAGCCAGGCAATGGCCTCGCTAATGGTCAGCGCCAGGCGCAAGTCGTGGCAGCATTTGCCACATGCAGTACATTCGAAATCGATGTCATTCACCATAAATCCCTCGCCGCGGAAGTCTACGCTGGCTTTAGTCGGGGCAGATGAAAAATTCTGACAGCAAAGCCAATAAATTTTTTTGCGGTGCTCTGGCGCGGCTGCCGGAATCCGCGCCCAGCGGCCCGGGGCAATGCCTAGCCGTTGAGGTCGGGATTCTTCTGTGCGAGCTCGTGAACCCACTCGCTAAATACCCGCACGCACATGCTCAGCCGGCGGTGCGGATACAGCAGGGAAAGAGGCACAGGCGGACACGGGTAGCCGCGCAGGATTTCGCGCAACGCGCCGGCCTCGATCGCCTTGGCGACCATGAAACGCGGAACCTGGACCATCCCCAGTCCCTCGGTCACGGATTTGACGAACACCAGTCCTTCGTTGACCGCGAGTGTGCCGTCCAGTGATTTTCTGACCAGCTCGCCATTCACTTCGAACTCGAACGGATAGACACGACCCGTGCGGGCTGAAAAATAATTCACCGCCCGATGGTGTTCGAGATCGTCGGGCGTGAGAGGCTCGCCCATCTGCTCGAGATACGCCGGCGCGGCGCAGGTGGTCAAACGGACACTGCCGATGGGTCGCACGACGAGATTCGAGTCGTCGAGAACGCCGATCCGGATCACGCAATCGACGCCTTCCTGCATCAGATCGACATTGCGGTCAGCGAGCCCCAGTTTGACGGTGATGTCGGGAAAGCGCGCATTGAAATCGCGGATGGCGGGCAGCAGGACGTTGGCGGCAAAGGTAGAAGAGGTGTCGACGCGAATCGTGCCGCGCGGGTTTTGCCGCTTGTTCGACAACGCGGACTCGGCGTCGGAGACCTCGGCCAGAATGCGCGTGCAGTACTCGTAGTAGAGCGCGCCGTCGTCGGTGACCTGCACGCTGCGCGTGGTGCGATTCAGCAGGCGCACGCCCAGATGGCTCTCCAGATTCTGCACGAGCGTCGACACGGACGCGCGTGGCATGTCAAGCGAATCGGCCGCCTTGGAGAAGCTCGACGCATCGACGACACGCTTGAATACCGCCATCCCTTGAAGAATGTCCATACCGGGTTGTTCCCTCGACTGTGACCGATCCGCAGTCTAGAACGGACTGGCGGCGGGTCGCAAACGGAAGTCCTCGCGATACGGGCTGCCTACGAAAAATCTTGACACCGCTAACACGCCCTCTATAGTTCACCATATGGCAAAGTCTCCAGTCAGTCAGCTTGATCGCACGTTTTCCGCCCTTGTGGACCCAACACGCCGGGCTATCCTCGCTCGTCTCGAGCGGGAGCCCGGGCTGTCGGTCACGGAAATCGCGCGGCCGCTGCCGCTCAAGCTCCCCGCCGTCATGAAGCACCTCGACGTGCTGAGCGACGCGGGTCTCGTGTCGCGCAAGAAGAACGGGCGGACGGTGTCGGTCGATCTGGTCGCGGGGCCGATGGAAGAGGCCATGGCATGGTTGAAGCGTTATGAGCGCTTCTGGTCCGCAAGCCTCGACCGGCTTGCCAATTTTGTGGAGGGAGACGAGGAATGACCCAGGAAAAGCCGAGCCTGACGATCGTGCGGCGCATCAAGGCGCCGCCCGCCCGAGTGTATGCCGCGTGGACGAAGCCCGAACTGATGGTGCGCTGGTGGGGGCCCGACGCCGGGCCGGTGCTCAGTGCCGAAGCCGATCCGCGCGTGGGCGGCCGTTTTCGCGTGGTGTTCCAGACAATGGATGGCGAAACGCACGACTGCCGCGGCGAATACCTGGAAGTGGAGGCAGACCGCAAACTCGTCTTCACGTGGGAGTGGGTCACGCTGCCCGAGCGCCGCTCGCAGGTCACGCTCAGATTGCGCACGATCGAAGAGGGAACCGAACTCACGCTTACCCATGCGCAGTTCTTTGACGAGGCCGCGCGCGATGCTCATCAGGCAGGCTGGAGCACGGCATTGGACAAGCTCGACGCCTTCACGGCGCATCGGGAAGGCGAAGGCAACTGACGCACATCGAAACCGAAATCAACGCATGCCGAGGTCGAATATGAAGCTCTATTACGCTGAAACGTTGGCTCCACGAAAAGCCTGCGCAGTAGCAAAGTATTTAGGCATACCGATTGAGTATGCATTTGTCGATTTGACAAAAGGCGAGCAAAGCAAGCCGGGCTATCTGGCGATCAATCCGAATGGCAAGGTGCCGTGTCTCGTCGACGGCGAAAGAAGCATCTGGGAAGCCGACGCCATCATGAGTCATGTCGCGCGGCGCGCGCAGTCCGATCTCTGGCCGGCTGATGACCGGCAGATCGACGTCCTGCGCTGGTTCAGCTGGAACAGCCACCATTTTTACCCGCATGCCGGCGCGCTTTACTTCGAGTCGATCATCAAGCCGGTGTTTGGACTCGGCGGCCCCGACCCAGCGATCGTGGCTGAAGAGCAGGGCCTGTTTCGCAAGTCTGCCCGTGTGCTCGACCAGCAACTCAAAGGCCGCAAATGGCTGCTCGGCGAGCGCCTGAGTGTCGCCGATTTTTCCGTGGCCATCGCGCTGCCCTATGCGAAAGACGCAGCCATGCCGCTCGATGAGTTTCCGGAAATGCGGCGCTGGCACGATCAGTTGAACGACATGGAGGCGTGGCGCAATCCGTTTCCAGTGCGTGCGGCCACCGCTGCCGCGAACGCCGCGCTCAGCACCTGAAGACACCGCTATGTGCTGCGCGATCGTTGCACTCGCCATGACCTTGCTCGCCAGTTGGCGCAGCGTGTCGGGCACGCTGACCGGCCGTGCCGGGTGGCTACGCCGGTTCGCGATCGTGTTGATTGCGATCGGCGCCGCAGCCGGCTCCGCGTTGGCGGCCGATCAATTCGCCGATGTCCGCGGCGGGCAGTCGTCGTTCCATGCGCGGCTGAGCGCAATACCGCTTTGTGGGCATTTCATCCACTAAGGGCATATTTTCTTTAGTGAACTCAACGGCTAGTTCATTTTAGAAACGTATTGACTGGCATTGACTGCCGCCATCTCCTATCACACTCCGCGCCGCAATAAAATAAAGTTTCTCGTAGAAGCCGGCGCTCATTCGAGCCTTTAGAGCATTAACTCCGTTGATTACTTCCTCCATTCTGTTTGCATACGCCGTGCGCCAGAATAGGAAAGATTGTGAAAGGAAGTTGACACGGGAACGTTTGCCAAACTAGGCTACGCACTATCGCCAGAAACTGACCTTATTCCTAGCCACCTGCCCGGAGACGCAGGTATGCCGTTGCTTTGCCGGTCAGTCAGGCGATCGTATCAAAACGGAAGAAAACGGTTCACGCCACTCCTTCCGAAAGAATTGTAATGATCGGGTGACGTAATTAAAAAATCAGCCACAAGTGCTGAGGTAGTAACACGTCCATATATTCTCGCTAGCAATCCGCGGCTAGTGCGGGAGACCTTTTTCGCTGAAAAAAGAGAAACACAGCTTAAGCACTCAACGCACTTTCTTTATGCCGATTTTGTCAGTCGAGGATTAATAATGCGTATAAATTTCCGATTGCAGATACAGTGCCTGGCGTTAGCCGGAATAATGGTTCTGGCGGGCTGCGGCGGTTCAGACGGCTCGCCAACGCTTTCGAGCAAGTCCGCCCAGACGCCCGCAGCCGCCTCCGACGCGGCGCTTGCCCCGCCTACCGCGCCGATCGTTGCGGATACATCGATCAACAAGAGCGTGCCGCCGGTCGAATTGCCCGATACGGTCACTCCCATCAACTACAAGCTGTGGTTCCGCCCGAACCCGGCGCTGTCTTCGTTCGACGGCCGCGCGGACGTGCAGATCAAGGTGCTGAAGGCGGTCAACGCGATCACGATCGCCGGGCATCGCATCAAGTTCACCAACGGCACCATCACACTGCAGCCGGGCAACATTGCGCTGATCGCCACACCGCAAGACGACGGCGATTTCTATCAACTCAGGCCCGTGAGCGGGCAGATCGCTGCCGGCAACTACTCGCTGCACATGGAGTGGAGCGGCATCATCAACTTCAAGACCTATGACGATCCGGTCGCCAAAACCGGCGGCAGTTGCGGCAACGACCCGTATCCGGGCTGCTCGGCCGCGGAGGGCGTGTTCCGCGTCGACCTGAAGTCGACCGACGGCACGACAAGCGGCGCAATTCTCACGCAAGGCGAATCGAACCTCGCGCGCCAATGGTTCCCGGGCTGGGACGAACCGGCATTCCGGCCCACTTATGAGGTCAGCGCGGAAGTCCCGCAGAACTGGAATGTCGTGTCGAACGCGGCGGAGAAGCCGGCGGTGAATGTGGATAGCGGCTACAAGCTGGTGTCGTTCGAAAAGACGCCGCCGATGCCCTCGTATCTGCTCTTTTTTGGCGGCGGCCAGTTCGACATTCTCGAAGACGACTTCTCGAGCCCGCTTCCTGACCACAAGGGCCTGCATCTGCGTATCT
The DNA here is from genome assembly GCF_003610895.1 of Paraburkholderia fungorum. Lineage (GTDB taxonomy): Bacteria > Pseudomonadota > Gammaproteobacteria > Burkholderiales > Burkholderiaceae > Paraburkholderia > Paraburkholderia fungorum_B. The sequence goes on along the minus strand of NZ_MCAS01000002.1, from coordinate 197,048 downwards.
TCACGCCGCCCGGCATGCGTGACTGGGCGAAACCGGCTATGCAGCAGACCAAGCAGGCGCTCGACTACTACTATCGGTACACCGGCATTCCCTTGCCGCTCACCAAGTTCGACACGATCGCCGCGAACGACGCCTTCAAGGAGCAAAAGGACCTGAACTTCGGCGGGATGGAGAACTGGGGCGCGATTCTTGAGTTTGCCGACGATATTCTGCCGCCGCCTGGCACTCCCATGTCCGACTATGGCGTGACGGTTCTGACCCATGAAGCCGCGCACCAATGGTTCGGCGATCTGGTCACGCTCGACTGGTGGGATGACGTGTGGCTGAACGAATCGTTTGCGACGTTCTTCGAAAACAAGACCAAGGTGCGCTTCTTTCCGGACCGCTTCAATTGGGTCGACGACGTGAAGAACAAGTACGCGGTGATCAACGCCGATCTGAAATCCACCGCGTTCCCGGTGCAGCCGAACTTCAACGGCTGGGCCTCGAACGACTTCGTGCTGAGCGCAAGCGCCTTTACGTACGACAAGGGCGGCCATGTGCTGAAGATGCTGGAAAACTATCTCGGCGAAGAGGTGTTGCGTAAGGGGCTGCAGTCGTATCTGGCCGACTATGCGCTCGGCAACGGTACGCCGAAGCGCTTGTGGGACGAACTGGCGAAAGCAAGCGGCGAGCCGATGGTCGCGATTGGCGACAGTTTCGTGCGGCAAACCGGTGTGCCTTTGCTGTCGCTCGACACCCAGTGCGATCTGACGACCAATCAGACCGTGGTCACGTTGAAGCAGTCGCCGTTCCCGAACCAGAACCGGTATCCGGGCACGCAATGGACTATTCCGTTGACGCTCGCTTACGGCGACGGACTGACCGCGCGCAAGACGATTGCGATGAAGGACGCGCAAACGCAGGTTCGTCTGAACGGCTGCTCGGCCGTGCTCGCGGATCCGAGCGGTCTCGACTACTACGTGACGAACTACAGCAACACCGCGTGGAGTCAGTTGCTGGCGCAGGGCAACGCGCTGAAAGACCCGGTTTTGCTGACCAGTCTGCAACTGGAGGCCAAGCTGCTGGTGAAGAACGGTCTGGCGGACCCGTCGCGTGAGAGCAGCATCGGTTCGCTCGGCTCGACTGCCGCGCCGAGCGCTCGCCAACTGTTGATGACTGCGCCGACAACACAGTCGCTGCGTCCGACGATCCGCTATCAAGGCAAGTTCAAGCTGAAGCCGCAGGCGCAGCAAGCGCAGTAAACCGGCCGGCCTGGACGGACGGCATCGGGGCGCCGTACCTGGTCGTCGTCCCTGGCCGTTGCAGTAGGGCAATGCCGTGGCCCGCATCCTCCGCGATGCGGGCCACTGCACGACTGCATACGTCAGCGGCACACGGCGCAACGGTTGAGCATCGAGCAAAGCCTCAACTGAAACCTCAACCAAAGCACCCCGATCCGCGCCACCGTCAGGTCAAGCCGAACGTGGCCGGCTCTCCAGCCAATTGCGCAACAAGCCCGCCAGAAGCGCGCTGACGATCACGGCAAGGTAAAGCGTGACGAGACTGTGACGCCACGTATCGAGCGCAAGCTGGTGCGCCACCAGTTTCGCATCGGGGGCGGGAAGCACCGCGTGCATTGCGACAACAGCTTGCTTCATCCGCAGAAAACCGATAGCGGACAGCAGTGGCAAGCCAACGAGGAAGGCGAGCAGGGCGGGTCTCGCGCGTTGCGCCGCCGGATAGTGGCTCAATCTGAACCACACGCCAAGGCAGCCGTGGATCCAGCCAGGCGCAAGCAGCGCAAGTTGCAAACCTTGCGTGCCGCTCGTGATCAGCGATATCACGATCCGTTCGTAGTTCGGCTCGAAACCATACAGCGACGTCGCAAGGCGCGTTGCAACCGCATGCCGGATGAGCAGCAGCGGCAGGCTGAGTCCGGCCCACAGGCGGATCCATTCGGCGGGCGGGAGCGCCCAGTGACGACGCCCGTAAATCGTACGCACCGCCAGCGCGAAATGGAGCAGGGCCGCACCGTACAGCAGGATCGTGCCCGGCACGCTGTGCCAGATGGCCAGCGCCAACGTGAGTCCGCGTCCGGCAAGATCGAGCGACCAGATCCCGAGCGCGTGATTGACCAGATGCAAGAACAGATAAATGAGCAGCACCACGCCCGACCCGAGTTGCAGGCGGCGTAGCGCAGGCCGTAGTTCCGCTCGCACATTACCCTCCCTTCGATTTGTAAGCGACGGAAAACGCCCTGAGAGACCGCGGTCGAACCACGTCGAGTATGCCACCGCGCCTGTCCTGTCTGATGCTCCTCACGCGCCTCATGTTCTGCGAGCGGGCGTGACGGCGCGTTTCGGGGATCGGCTCTGCTGTACCTCCCCCTGGCGCACCGCTTCGGCGAATCGCTGCAATGCGGATAGGGAGCCGCATACGCTCTGATACTCCTCGCGGCCAATCCTGCCGTCGAGGATGACTGCCATGCCCGAGGCACGGGCCATGTCGATGATGTCCATGTCGATTTCTCCTTTCAGATTCCCTCACCTGTAAGACTGCGGCCGCGCCATGGCTATTCCCGCCTTGACCCGCTTGTGCGGGTTGCGCCGGTCGCGTGGGGAGGCGGGACATAACAGCCTGAGCGTCCGAATTCGCTGAGCGGCACTAATTTCATCTTCGCTGGAATAAAACCGCCGGTGCCGCAGTCTTGCAGGTGAACCGAGTCGTGAGGCCCGCCGGATGATCCCGCGGTTTGCCTGCGAATCCTTATCGTGAGGTCAACATGTCGTCACATCATTCATTCAACCCATCCCGCCGTGGCGCTCTGAAATGTCTCGCTTTCGGTGGCGTAGGCACGGTGTTCGTTCTTGCGGGCGGCATTCTCACCCCCGTGGAACTGGCGCTTGCGGCCGACGCGAAATCGATGGGCGTGCCGCTTTTCCTGCAAATCAGCGATTCGCACATCGGTTTCAATAAGGAAGCCAACCCGGACGTCGCGGGCACGCTCAAGCAAACGATCGACTACGTCAATGCCATGCCGGTCAAGCCCGCGCTGACCATCCACACGGGCGATATCACGCATCTTTCGAAACCGGCGGAATTCGATCTCGCCGCGCAGTTGATGTCAGGGCTGAATATCACGGAGCTCCACACCGTGCCGGGCGAACACGACGTGACGGACGGCCCTGGAACGGAATACTTCAGCCGCTTCGGCAAGGCTTCGGACAATAAAGGCTATTACAGCTTCGACCACAACGGCGTGCACTTCGTCGCGCTCGTGAACGTGATGCATTTCAAGCCTAACGGACTGGGTGGTCTCGGTGACGATCAACTCGCGTGGCTCGAAAATGACCTGAAAGGACGCTCCTCCAGCACGCCGATCGTCGTTTTCGCCCATATGCCGATGTGGACGATTTACGAACCGTGGGGGTGGGGCACGGGCGACGCCGGCCAGGCCATGAGCTATCTGAAGCGCTTTGGTTCGGTGACCGTGCTGAACGGTCATATTCATCAGATCGTCTCGAAGGTCGAAGGCAATATCACTTTCCATACCGCCCGCTCCACAGCCTATCCGCAGCCGACCGCTGGCAACGGTCCCGGCCCCGGACCGCTCACGGTAGCGAGCGATCAACTTCCCAAGATGCTCGGCGTGACCAGCATCAAGATCGAACGTCATCCGCTCAAGGCGACGCTCGACGATACGACACTCGTTTGATTGCAGAATCTTATTTATTCATGGAGATCAGTTATGCGAAATAATTCTATTCGGCGAGCTTTTTTGGTGCTGTTCGGCAGCTCGGTACTTCTCGCCGCATCGGCCGGATTTTCCGTTGCACGGGCGCAGACACCCGGCACGGTAGTTATCAAGAACTTCATGTTTTCGCCAATGGAGCTGACCGTCAAGGCCGGCTCGACCGTGACATGGAAAAATCTCGACGGCGAACCACACACCGTCGTGAACGACGCGGGCATGTTTCGCTCCGCCGCGCTCGATCAGAACGATACGTACCAGTTCAAGTTCGACAAGCCTGGCGTCTACAAGGTGTTCTGCGGCATCCATCCAAACATGAAAGAAACGATCACCGTGCAGTAGGTGGGCAATGGGTATGCAATAGGTGCGCGATCCGGCGTGGGCGCTATGCGCCCACGAGCCGTGCATCGCGTTTTAAGCGGTGGCGATCCATGATCGGCCTTCCTGCTGGCGTGTTTATTGCGTGACGCAGAAGCGCTGCGCATGCTCGCATCGTTCCCGCAAGCCCGGCTTGAAGCGACACGGCAAGTGCTCGCGACATCGCTCGTGAATACAGACGTTGTTGAATCTTTTACCTGTCTTATCGACGCGCGCCGGACTCGCCAAACTTCCGTTTAAAGCGCAGCATTGCCGTATTGCCGCTACCCCGCGAGCGGAATAAGTTCTTTGAACGGGTCCAGATCGATCACCGCTGAATCGTGTGAACAAAGTCTGGCCGATATGTCAGACCTGGGGATTCCGGAGAGTGTTGCGATGTTCAACGATACCGACTTGCCCAAATCTGCTGTAGAGAGCCCGGATACTCGCTTCGACGCCGGCGGTGAGCGCCAGGCTGCGACGCCGCCCGTGCGATTCGGCCGTCTCGCACTGTGCGTTGCAACGGCAAGCGCGCTGGCTGTGGGAGTGGTGGGTACGGTCGCGTACGGTGTCTGGTTCAACCACGACCAGCAAAGGTATGCCGACGCCATCGCGGGTGCGCGGCAGGCGCTCGGCACGGCTGCGCCAAAGGTGGCAGGGCAGGTCGGCGCGGAGTCGATTGCACCGCCTGCACGGACAACCGCTTCCATGCAGGCAACAGCGGCCGCGCCGGCCACAGAAGAAGCGGGCGAAAAACAGGCTTCGTGGTTCGGGCCGGTTACGCGACCTCCCGCGCCCGTGCTTAGCCAAACTGTCGTCGCCGACCCAGACCAGGGTGCGTCTTCTGTCCCTGCTGTTCTCCACGCGGCTTCTCCCTCGAATCCTGGCGCGCAGCCATTGGGAGGCGGCCGCTCGGGCAAGGGTGCGCATCTCGCGCAGCCGGATCGCCGCGCTGCTTCGACGGTCAACACGAGGCACAAGAGCAGTCTGTTTGCCCGGATGGGTTCGTTCTTTCGTCGCGTGAGTTACCGTCAGCATGGCACCGGAAGCCAGCAAGACCTCTATTCGCATCCCTGATCGAACGCGTACCCCGTTCGCCGCGGGCGGGCGTGCGCTCGCCAGCCGCTTCAGGCCCGGCCCGGCGGTGATCGGCACCGCCGCGCTGATTTGTCTGCTGATCGGTCTGCTGTATCTGGCGCTGCAGATCCGCACGATCTTTTCCGATCAGCTGAAGCAGGAATACGCGGGGCTCGTTCTCGATGCGGTCGAACGCGCGGAGAGTGCTCGCAACGCGGTCGGCATCTGGCAGCAACTGCCCGACGCCGCGCAATCTGGAGCCAACGGATATCGGCAGGCACGGGCCGAACTGGCTCATCGCCTCGCGTCACTCGCGGCGCTGGTCAATGCAAGTCCGTCGGCGGCACCGCGTTTGCCTGCGTCCTCGCTCTCACCCGACGCCGACCTGCGCGACACGGATGCCGTACTCGACAGCGTGTCGGCCTGGTGGCGAGCGCAACGCGACGCTGACAACGCCGACGTGCGCGTGCGCATTGCCCACATTGCGCGCACGCTGATCGCCTCGGCGGCCTTGCTGTTCTGCATGCTCATCACCGCGCTTGGGATGTACGCGAAACGGAATCGCATGCTGGCGGGCAGGTCGTACGAATTCGAATGGGCCGCACTGCACGACGCGATGACCGGCTTGCCGAACCGGCGCAACCTGTTTGCCTCGCTCGACGAGGCCGCGACGACTTCGCGCGCTTTGGCAAGGCCCTGCAGAATCGCCGTGCTGTATGTCGATCTGGATGGATTCAAGCACGTCAACGACTCGCTTGGCCACCGCGTGGGCGATGAATTTCTGATCGCGGTGTCGAAGCGCTTTCGTGAGTCGGTGCGCAAAGGCGATGTGGTTGCACGGATCGGCGGCGACGAATTTGCCGTGCTGGTGCGTGAATTTTCGACGAACGCGGAGCTGGGCGAAATCGCCCGGCGGCTGATTGCCTGCGTGGTTCAAACGGACAAGGAGATAGGCGTCGGCGGAGTGCGCGCCAGCATCGGCATTGCCAGCTTTCCCGATCCCGTTGACGACTACCATCGCCTCGTAGCGTGCGCCGACGAGGCGATGTACCAGGTCAAGCGCAGTGGCAAGAACAGTTACGCGTTCGCCGGCGCGGAACGTTGATGCGTGCGTTAGATGATGCCGACCTCAGGACCCCGGGACCCCGGGGTCTTAGGGCGCTTCGGCGTTCTCGGTTTCCAGCTTCGATTTGCGGCGCGACAGTTCGTCGATCATCTGGATGCGCTGCGCGTCGGGCAGATTCTTCCACCCGCGAATTTCGTCGCGTGTGCGCAGACAGCCGATGCACAAACCCGTATTGCCGTCGATTTTGCAGATGTCGATGCAAGGCGAAGGAACCGTCGCAATCGGTGCATCGGTTCCGCTGGATTGATTTTGTTTTTCATCGAATGCCCCCGCGGAGCCGGGCTTGCATTCTGCTTCACACGCGGCGCTTGTTAAGTCGCTCATTTTCGAATCCGATTTACTTGAATTAGCTGTGAGCGCTGCCGATAAAGGCTTCGGCCGCGCGCTCCAGAATTTGCCCGCGCGAGTATAGCAAGGGGCTGCATAACCCGCGCCCCACGGGCAAACTTCACGCGCCAACTTATTTCGTGTTAAAAAATCAGGGCTTGCCGCCAGGCAATGAAATACGCCGGCACGCTTGAAGTCGTTCCGAAGTCATCCGCAACGGAAGGGTTAATGTCCAGATATTCGTTGACGCGCGCCATGGAGCGCTTAAGCCGGCCTGCGCGGATCGTCGCCGTGCTCGCGGCAGCCCTGGCGGCCTGCGCGCCGCTGCCACCGGCTGCAAATCAGACTGCAGGTCAAGCTGTCAGCCAGGATTCACCGCAAGCTCCCGCACCGGTTGCGGTCCACCGTGCCGACGGGCCGCTCCCTGTTCCGCCAAACCTCACCGTGTTGACGCAGCCGGCGGGCCAGAAGCGGTTGATGGCCACCGCGCATAAGCAATCGTACTGGCCGCTATCGCAATACTTCGAAACGCAGCGCAACGAGGCCTACTGTTCGGTCGCGACGTCGGTGATGGTGCTCAATGCCTTGGGCATCCGCCGCCCTGCATCGACACTGTACCCGGATTTCCCTTATTTCTCGCAAGAGGATTTCTTTCGCGGCATCGATCCCCAGGTGGCCAACGCCGCACAGGTATCGAAGGAGGGCATGACGCTCGACCAGCTCAGCGCAGCCCTGAACGCATTTCCTGTCGAGGTGAAGGCGTTTCATGCCAGCGATCTGACGCTCGGCCAGTTTCGCGATCTGATTCGCGACACGACGAGCCACAGCGACCGCTTTGCGTTACTGAACTTCCGGCGGGTGGAGATAGGCGAAGCAGGCGGTGGCCACTGGTCGCCACTTGCCGCCTACGACGCCGCGAGCGATAGCGCGCTGCTTCTGGATGTTGCGCGCTACAAGTATCCGGCGGCGTGGGTGCCGGTCACGCAACTCTACGCGGCAGCTCTCGCGGTCGATACCGTCAGCGGGATTTCACGCGGGATTGTGATCGTCGGCTCGCGAACCAACCAGGGTTTTTCACGGCCTGCCGGTGCCGCCGATTGTCCGGCTACCACCGGCGGCCATTGAGTTGCGCGGACCTCAATCGTCCTGATTGCGCCATTCCGTGAGCCCCTCGCGCGCATTCAATTCGATGAATGCGGGCCGTGCGCGCAGTGCACGGATATAGCGCGCGAGATGCGGCCAACCGAGTGCCGGCCGGGGCATATTGCGTGTCCAACGCATCAGTACGACCGCGAGGAAATCGGCCGTGCTGAGCTTGCCGCCGACCAGATATTCGCGCCCGTCGGCGAGCTCGGCGTTGAACCGGTCACAGGTTTCTTCGATGCGGCGTCGCGCAAGCGCCTGAACTGCCTCGGAACCAGCAGGTTCCCCGTCGACGTCCGCATAGAACCAGTCCCGCATGGCGGGCAGCAGCGTGTTGGCCAGATAGATCATCAGTTCCAGCCACGCCGCGCGCTCAGCGGAGCCTGGCTCGGGGGCGAGGGCGGCTTCAGGATGGCGCTCGGCCAACAGCATGAGCAACGCAGCCGACTCGTGGCGCGGCGTGCCGTCCACCACCAGGGTGGGCACGCGGCCAGACGGATTCAGCCGCAGATACTCAGGGTCGTGCTGATTGCCGACATTGATATCGACAAGGCGGGTCTCGAATGGGATGCCCATTTCTATCAGCATCCAGTGGACCGGCATGCTGGCCGCGCCCGGCGAGTAGCAAAGAAGGTAGCTCATTTATCCGCTCCGCATGCTTATTCGAATTGATCGGCTTTAACCGGAGCGTAGTCTAGCGCGATTCGCGAAAGCCTCGTACCCGAGAGAAGAGGGGAAACCAGATTACAACCAGCGGCAACCGCGATGCAGGCGAAGACGCGACGACAGACCCAGGTCGCCAGCAAAAGGCGAGCAAAAAACCATGACCACGACACAACGGGTTTAAGAAATGCACGTCGGCGCGCGAAGCGCCGCCGGAAGTATGACGCCCTTGTCACGAGCGCCGAATGTGCGAGAGCACGGATTCCAGATGCACCACTACCGTGACTGCGCGGGGGACCCGCTTATGAGCTGGCGGTGTGAGCCGCTTTCTTTGCTTATCTTTCTTTGCGGCGGCAAAGAAAGTAAGTGCCGCCCCGCACAGGGGCGACACTAATAGACCACTAAGAAATCAAGGAAAGGCCAACACCGCAAGGCAAACAGCCCAAGAAAATCACACCCAAACAACAAGCGCCGCAGGCCCCTCCTCAATGCACCGGCGCGTGAGTCTGCTCAGCCGGCCGCGGCTGCGTCACCGCGCTCACTGCAACAAACACGATGATGTTCACGGCCAATGCAAGGAAACCGATATTGATATCCTTCAGCGAGTCAGGCAAAAACGGCATCAACTGGCCGATACTCAGATGCAGGGTAGTGGTCAGGGCCACCACAGCAACACCCGCCAGAATCCCGCAAAACGCGCCGTACTTCGTCGCCCGGTTATGCGGCATCAAGCTGCAGATCACCGCCGGAAACAGCTGGGTCACGAAGCTGTAGCCCATCAGCAGCAATGCCACGATCGTCTCGCCGCCGTGCAGCGTGAAGCCGACAGCCACCAGCGCCACCACCGGCACGAGGAGGCGCGCGAGGTTGGTCACCGTCGCATCGGATGCATTGCGGCTCACCATGCCGCGATACACGTCGTTCGCAAGCAGGGTTGACGCCGAGGTCAGAATCATCGATCCCGGCACCAGTGCCGTCAGAATCCCCGCCGCGCCGATCACGCCGACGAACCACGGGTCGAAAGTCTGCAGCGACAGGCGGAACAGCGACAGGTCGATATCGCCGCCCTTCAGACCAGGCACCTTGAGCGTTGCAGCAAAACCCACGAAGAACACGAACAGCAGAATGAGCTGGTACAGCGGCAGCACCATCGCATTGCGGCGGAAGATGCGCTCGTCTTTCGCCGTGAAAATCGAACCGAACGAGTGCGGCCACATGAAGAAGCCCAGTGCCGTCAGCAGCACGGTGGACTGGAACCAGATCACGCTCGATCCCTTGGCCGGGAAGGTCAGGAAGCCCGGGCGCGCGGCGTCGATCGCGCGGAACATGTCGCTGAAGCCGCCGTAGTAGTGCAACGGCAAATAGATGCCGAGGAACAGCACGATCGCCAGAATCAGGATGTCTTTCACCACCGAGTTCCACGCCGAGCCGCGCACGCCGGAGACCATCACGTAAGCTGTCACCACCGCGGCGCCGATCCAGATGGCGGCAGTCGAGGAGATCGCACCATACGAGGCGGTCGCGACGATGATGCCGAGGCCCTTGAGCTGCAGCACGAGGTACGGGATCAGCGCGGCCACGCCGACCAGCGCGACCAGGGTGCCAAGCGCGGGGCTGTCGTACTTGCGCGCGAAGAAGTGCGGCTGCGAGACGAGACGGTGATTTTTTGCGTAACGCCAGATTGGCGGCAGCATCCAGTACGAGATGATGTACGCGAGCGTGCCGTAGGCAAGAATGTAGTAGACCGGCGCGCCCTTGCCGTAAGCAAAACCGCTGCCGCCAAGGAAGGTGAAGGTCGTGTAGATCTCGCCCGCCATCAGCAGGAACACGAAGGCCGTGCCGAAACTGCGCCCGCCCACGGCCCATTGTTCGAGACTCATGTCGTGGCCGCGCCGCGCGCGCACGCCCAGGTACAGCGCAAACAGCGTTATGGCCGCAATGATGATGAGTGCGCTCATGATCGCGCCTCCTCGGCGTCCGCGGCGAGCTGACGGTTGCTCGGATCCAGACGATAGACGATCGCCATGATGATGGCGCTCAGGACCACCCACATGACGATCCAGGCCAGCACGAATGGCATGCCGAACACCAGCGGTTCGACACGATTCACAAACGGGACGCCGAGCAGAATGCCGATGAACGGCAGCGCGGCGAGTGCACGAAGCAACATAGGGGCAACTCCTCGAACCGGTAAGTACGTCTCGTTGAAAGTGCAGCTTCGCTGAGGACTTTATGCCTGATGCTTCGGGCGCGTAAAGTCAGTCAAAAAAGTGTAGGCTTTCTGAAAGTTGCGTGCGCATCTTTTTGTGCCGGTCTGCTGCGGTGCAACGCCGCGCGTGGCTTGAGTCGTCCCCTTTTTTTCAAATTTGCATGCCGCGCCGCGATATCATCTGAGCCACGCAACGCGAGCATCGATCTGGATCGCTCAAAGCGTCCAGTACTTCAACTCAGCGTAGCGCCTGGGTGGGCAGTCAGTCAATCAAGCCGCCCGAGCCGCTGCCCGAAACGGATCGCATATGGTCGAAAGTCTGATCTCGGATATCCTGTTTGGCTTCACCGGGCTGATCAGCATCATCAACCCAATCGGCATGGCGTTCGTCTTTCTCGACCGCACTGCATCGCTCACTACGGAAGACCGCACGGCACTCGCCAAGAAGATCGCCTTCAACGTGATGTGCGTGCTGCTGGTTGCCTTCTTCGTCGGCACCCCGATTCTCCATTTCTTCGGCATCTCGATGCAGGCCCTGCGCATAGGCGGCGGGCTCGCGGTAGCCGTGAGCGGCTGGCAGATGCTCAATGCGCCCGACACGCCGGCCGAGCAGCCGTCCGTCAAGCGTGTGGATTCGGATAACGCCATGTCGAAGGCGTTCTTCCCGCTTACCATTCCACTCACCACCGGGCCGGGTTCGATCGCCACCGCGATTGCGCTGACCGCGAACCGCACGCATAAGCTCTCGGAGTTTGTGCTGTCTGGCATCGCCTCGGTGGGAATCTCGCTGCTGGTGGCCGTCACGGTGTACCTGATCTACAGCCGGGCTGTGGTTTTCGCGAAGTATCTCGGCGTGGACGGCACCAAGGTCGCGATGCGCGTCTCGTCGTTTTTGCTGCTGTGCATTGGCGTGCAGATTATCCTGACCGGCTTTTCGGAGTTCCTGATACCGATCGCGCAGATGCAACCCGTGGTCAAATAGCGAACGGCAGCGCGTGGGCCTCGTCGAGGCCCGGCGAGGTTCGTCGGACATTTCGTCGTGACAGGAGGGGAAACTCATGTGCCGCTGGCTCGCTTATACCGGCAATCCGCTTCAACTCGAAACGGTGCTGTTCAACGCCAAACACTCCCTGATCGACCAGAGCCTGCATTCGCGGCTCGGCCAGACCACCACGAACGGCGACGGGTTCGGCATCGGCTGGTACGGCCATCCCACCGACATTCCGTTTCGCTATCGCTGCATTCAGCCGGCATGGAGCGACCGCAACCTGCGCGAGGCCGCGCGGGCCATCCGTGCGCCGCTGTTCGTCGCGCACATTCGCGCGGCGACCGGCACGCCGTCGCAGGAAACCAACTGTCATCCGTTCCGCTATGGCCGGTGGCTCTTTATGCACAACGGGCTGGTGCGCAACTACCCGCTCGTGCGCCGCGAACTGATGCTGGCGATCGACCCCGAGCTGTTCGCATCGGTTGAAGGTTCGACGGATTCCGAGGTGCTGTTCTTTCTCGCGCTGACCTTCGGTCTCGAACTCGCGCCGGTGACGGCGCTCGAGCGGATGGTGGGGTTCGTCGAAGAGGTCGGGCGCAAGCAGGGGGTGGACGAACCGCTGAACATGACCGTGTGCGCCACGGACGGCGAGCAGATCATCGCGGTTCGCTATTCGAGCGAAAGGCAGTCGCGTTCGCCCTTCCACAGTACCTCGTTCCGGCACCTGCACGAGCTGTATCCCGACGATTCGCGCATCACGGCGGTGGGTGAAGACGCGTTCCTGGTGTTGTCGGAGCCGCTCTCGGATCTGCAGGGCTGGTGGGAGGAGATTCCGGAGAGCACGGCGGTGGTCGCGCGCGGTGGCGCGATCGACCAGTATCCGTTCGAACCCAAACGGGCTTAAGGACTTGGGGGCTGAGGGGTCTAGCGCGTCAGCAGCATCGAACTCAACACTGAAAACACCGTCGAGGGCAATTCCGCGAGCCGGCTCACCACCACGTTGTGCGGATAGAAATCCTCGACCGCATCGGTGAGCACGCCGATCCCCACCAGTTCGATGCCGCGTTTCTGGATCGCCGCGACGCGTTCGCGCAGATCGTGGCGCAGCACCTGCGGGTCGCCGTCGCCGGTCGACGGATAGCCGTCCGAAAACACGATCAGGATGCGCCGCTCGGCCTGATGATCCGCGAGCCGAGTCGCGGCCCAGGCGAGCGCCTCGCCGTCCGGATTTTCGTGACCGCAGTCGATTTCGGCAATGCCGCTCAGATCCGTCGCGCCAAAGCGTTTGTAGACTTTCAGGTCGAGCCGCTCGACAAAGCGGTTATAGCGCCGCAAATCCACACCGCCCGCCAGTTGCCGTTCATACAGCTGCTTCATGGGCGCGGACTCGAGCGAGCAATAGCCGAGCACTTCGCAGTCGAACGACAACTGCGTGAGCGCATCGCACAGCGCGCTCGCGCACAGGCGCGCGAGTTCGATCTTGCGGCCGGCCATCGAACCGCTACGGTCGATCAGCAAGGTCACGGCGACATCGCGCCCTTTGGCCGCGCGCTGCGTGCGAAACGGCGTACGGTAACCGGGCGATGTGGCGAGTTTTGCCAGCGCGGTGCGATCGATCTCGCCGCGCTCCTGCTCGCGGCGCCAACGGGTGCGTTCGTCGGCGCTCAGCGCACGTTCGAGTTTCTCCTTGAGCGGGGCGGTATCCGCGCGCGCCTGCGCGCGAAGCTCGCGCCAGGCTGCGCTGTCGCCCTGACCGGTGACGTCGGTGATTTCGTCGAACTCAGTGGCAAGCGGAATCGACAGCCGCTCGCGCAGGGCATCCGACACGGCGCCGGCTTCACCGTCCGAACGCGCGGATGGCTGCTGTGCATCGGCGAGCGATTGCCCCATGCCCACCGCATTCTCCGCTTGCGCGCCGCCGCCTTGATCGGAAGGCGGCGAGGCGGCGTTGTCCTGGTCGGGCAGGACCGTATCGTCATCATTGCCCGGCTCGGACGAAGACGCGGCGGTTTCCGTATCGATGTCTTCAACCGGGTCCGCGGTGAACACCATGCTATTGACGTCGCCCGCCGACAAAGCCCGCACGCGTGCCACCAGGGCTTGCGCGGCCGCAATGCTATGCGCGCTCGAGCGGCTTCTGCGTGCTTCGTCCAGCTGATCCTGCGAGGCGTGCAGTGCGGCGAGCAATGAATGGACCGCTTCGGCGCGGGTCGGCGGTTCGTCCCACAGCGCGCGCTCCACCAGCCAGACCAGCCGGTCGCGCCAATGCAGCTTCGGCCAGCGCTGCCGCGCCTGTTCGGCGGCATGCGCGCGCAGTTTGCCGATGAACCAGCGTGCGCCCGGATACTCGTCGAGCAATTGAACGCAGACGCGGCGGTCCTCGATCACCTGCGCGAGATTCGCTGTCACGCCGCGCGGCAGCGCATCCATCTGTGCGAGCGAGGAGTGCTTGGCGCGCGCGACCAGCAGATCCAGATAGCCGATCAGCACGTCGCGCTCGACGCCGCCGCTCAACTCATAGTCGGGGATCACGATGCGGCCGGGTTCGACACGCGGACCATCCGGACTGAAGGCGACCGTCACACCGTATTGCCCGGTCAGCACGCGCGCCACCTTGCTAAGCGTCGATTCGAACGCGAAGCCTCGCGTGTCGCGCGTTGAGTGCATTGCGTTCATGGCGATCGCTGTGCTCGCTGATTGTGCCGGGCCGGGCTCAGGCGGCCGGCGCAATGTGATGACGAACGATGCCGCGAATCAGCGCCGCGTCTTCCGGGCTGACCTTCGCGTAGATGGCCGGACCCGCCGCACGTTCGGGGTCGCCGGTGCGCAGCATCAGCTCGGCCCAGTCGAGCAGGCGCCGCGTGGAGAATGCGCTCGACAGGTCTTCGCGGGCGAACGCCGCGCGGCAGTCGGCGGCAATCGCAGCGAGCGTGGTGGCGAGCGCACGCGTCATATGCGGGGCGAGGGTGCGCATCAGCACGTCGGTTTCCTCGGCTGGCGTCAGATAGTCCAGCATATAGACGCGCCAGCGATCCAGAAACGCCTCGTTCATCAGATTCGCGCCCTGATACAGATGACGGAACTGGCTCATCGCACCGACCGCATTCGCGGTGGCGAACAGCCGGAACGCGGGATGCGGCGCGACGATCTCATGGCCTTTTTCTTTCAGCACGAGGCGGCCGTGCGGTTCGAGCACGGCGGTGAGGGCGGCGAGAATCGACGGTTCGGCGAAATCGATTTCGTCGACGATCAGCCAGAGGCCTTCGCGCATCGCCGTGGGCAACACGCCGTCCACCCAGATCGTCTCGCCGCCCTTGACGGTCCAGAAGCCGACAAAATCGCCGGCCGTGGTTTGCCCATTCATGTTCGAGCGCAACACGCCGTGAAGCGAGCGCGCGGCGACCTGTTCGATGAGACTCGTCTTGCCCGCGCCAGTGTGACCGATCAGCATCACCCGCCGGTTCTCGACGATATCTTCGACAATGTCGTTAAAGCGCCCGGAAAAGAGATAGGCCGGATTGACGGGCGGCACGAGTGGATTCTCCACACCGCATGGCACGTCGACCTGGCCGATGCGCACGGTTTCTCGCGCACCCTCCCGTGCATGATGTTTCGCCACCGAGGCCCGCGCCGCCACGCGTTGCAACTCGGGCATAAAGGCCACTCGCTCTGCCGTGCCGGCTTCGTCCGAGGCATCGGGCGTATCGATCGCGAAGCCTTCCCGGCGCCACTTCTTCAGCTTCGCGCGCAGGTTTTCCGCGTCGACCACCAGATCGATATCCACCGAGCCATGGTTGTTGCCTTCATTCACCCCGTGCTCGAGGCGATAGTTTTCCGGCCGGTCCGCCACGCTGACGCGCCACCATTCCGCGCCGGTTTCAGTCGCGCGTTGGTAAAGGCCAAGGTTTTCGTCTTCGGTCAGTTCAGGCACGTTCATGGGAAGGGGCAAGTGATGAATGGATCGGGCAACAAATAATGCGTTTCGATTTGGCTGAGGCGAAATGACCGACTATCTTATCGTGAGTACCTTTCGATCTCCCAGGCAGGAATTTCATTCACGGTACACCGATTCGATTCAACTGAAGATTTTCAATGTCGAGCGCGCGGTCCGCAAAAATATATTGCGGCAAATGGTTAGGCTATGAAGCGTCGATCACCTATAGTTCGTCCGCGAGGTATGTAGTTTTACAACATCTCATGTTCAAGCTGGTTCGGTCCGGCATCGGACCGGTGTAACCGGGTATGGGCAACAGGTCATGGCCCATGCCGTTGCGTTGCATACGCGAGGCCTCATAGACGCGCCTTGCACTGCGAGTCCGCGGCCGGGTACAGGCCGGCCGCGATGTGACACGGTGAGTAGTTTTGAGTCATCGGCAGTCGGCTTTGCCCACCATTTCGGCAGAAGAACTCACGGCAAAACAATGAGACTACGCACAAAGTTAATGGCCGCCCTGGCGGTGGTAAGCCCTCTGGCATACGGTCAAACCAGCGTGACTTTATATGGCCGTCTCGACGGCGGCCTGGAATATCTGAATCACATCAACAATGGTGCGGGCGGCACCGCGAACCGCTGGAGCGCTGAAGGCGGCGATTGGGGCACCAGCATGCTGGGCCTGAAAGGCAATGAAGATCTGGGCGGCGGACTGAATGCGATCTTCAACCTGGAAACCGGTCTGCAGATCATGAACGGCACCACCAGTGGCGGACGATTGTGGTCACGGCGCGCCTTCGTCGGTCTGAAGGACAATCAGTGGGGCACGCTGCAGGCTGGACGTAATCTGTTTATCGATAGCGACGGGGTGTGGGAATTCGATCCGTTCGTGCAGCAGGCGTTTTCGTCGGCGTCGCTCGTGCGTGGGCGCAACTGGCAGCAGACCAGCAATAACGTCGAGTATCACAGCCCGGTGCTGTGGGGTTTCGATGTCCAGGCGCAATACGCCTTGGGCAATCAGGCCGGCGCGTTCAACAGCGGCGCGGCAGGCGAGTTTGGCCGCTCCGACGGCATCATGCTTACCTATCACTCGCCGCTCTTCGACGTGCGCGGCATCTACGACGAACTACGCGACAGCAACGGCCGCTTGAGCAACATCTTCCAGGCCTCGCGCGAATATTTCGCCGGTGCGAACGTGCACTTCGACGCGTGGAAGATCCAGGGCGCCTACACGCATTACGCGGCGCCGGATTCGCCGATAGGCGTGGCCGACAGCGCCGATCACTACTGGCTGGGCGCCACCTACAACATCCAGTCGCGCTGGGCAGTGACGGCGGGCGGCTACTACATCAAGGTCGGCGACGGCGGCGGCGATGCCGCGCACGATCCGTCCGGCCACGCGATGATGTACGTGCTCGGCACGACCTACAACCTCTCGAAGCGCACCTTCGTGTACGGCACGGTGGGTTACGTGCGCAACGGCAGCAATTCGAATTTCTCGCTGGAAGCGTCACCGCGCGACGCCACCAGCAACACGAGCCCGCTCGCGGGCGAATCGCAAACGGGCGCCTACGTCGGGATGATGCATCAGTTCTGACGCCGCGCCGTTGGCGTGTCCGGCAGCAATTCTGGCCGGGCTGCAGGCAGCATGAAGCAACACAATGCGTAGCACAGCTGCATCGCGGTACCTGCAATGCGTTTTAAAACGCCTCACAAGGGAAAAACAACATTGACTCCACAAGACTCTCACGGCGAGCTCGCCGCGAGCGACGAACCGTCCACGATGACGCGCCGCCGCTGGCTGCAGGGCGCGCTTGCGTTGACAGCAGCCGGCCTGACCGGCTCGCTCACGCTCAAGGCACTGGCCGACGACTCGGCCGCCGCGCCCATCGACGCCTTCATGACGCTGTCGCAATCGTTGACGGCCCGGCCCACGCTCGATCGCGACGTGGGCACGCGCCTGCTGGCCGCGCTGCAGAAGTCCACGCCCGATCTCGCGCAGCAGTTGCCGAAGCTGGCCGGTGCGCTCAGCGCCGGTTCCGCCGACGCCGCACAACAGGCGTTCGCGCTGAAGATCATGGAAGCCTGGTATCTCGGCACGGTGGACGATCAGGTCATCACGTACGAACAGGCGCTGATGTACGACGTGGTGTCCGACACCTTGATCATCCGCTCGTACTGCCCCAACAAGCCCGGTTTCTGGGCCGCCAAACCCATCGAAAGGCAAGCCTGAGCCATGGCCGATGCACAAAACCAGGCTGAACAAGCCGATATCGTGGTCGTTGGGTCGGGCGTCGCGGGTGCGATCGTCGCGCATCAACTGGCGCTGGCGGGCAAGTCTGTGATCCTGCTCGAAGCGGGGCCGCGCATGCCGCGCTGGGAGATCGTGGAGCGCTTTCGCAATCAGTTCGACAAGTCGGATAATTCCGCGCCGTATCCGTCGACTGCATGGGCGCCGCATCCGGAATACGGTCCGCCGAACAACTACCTGATCCTGAAGGGCGAGCACAAATTCAACTCGCAGTACATCCGTGCGGTAGGCGGCACGACATGGCATTGGGCCGCGTCCGCATGGCGCTTCATGCCGAACGACTTCCGCATGAAGACCACCTATGGCGTGGGCCGCGACTGGCCGATGGAGTATGAAGAACTGGAGCCGTACTACCAGCGTGCCGAAGAGGAACTCGGCGTGTGGGGCCCGACGGACGAAGAACTCGGTTCGCCGCGCAGCCAGCCGTATCCGATGGCGCCGTTGCCGCTCTCGTATAACGAGCAGACCATCAAGAGCAAGCTCAATGCATTCGACTCGAATTATCACGTCGTGACTGAGCCGGTTGCGCGTAACAGCCGTCCTTACGACGGCCGCCCGACCTGTTGCGGCAACAACAACTGCATGCCGATCTGCCCGATCGGTGCGATGTACAACGGCATCGTGCACGTCGAAAAGGCCGAGCAGGCCGGCGCGAAGCTGATTGTCAACGCAGTCGTCTACAAGCTCGAGGTGGGGGCGAACAAGCGCATTACCGCCGCGCTGTACAAAGACCCGCAGGGCAACGAGCATCGCGTGGAAGGCAAGTATTTCGTGCTTGCCGCGAACGGCATCGAAACGCCGAAGATCATGTTGATGTCCACCAGCCACGATTTCCCGAACGGCGTGGGCAATAGCTCGGACATGGTGGGCCGCAATCTGATGGACCATCCGGGCACGGGCATCACGTTCTATGCGGACGAAAAACTCTGGCCCGGCCGCGGTCCGCAGGAAATGACTTCGCTGATCGGCTTTCGCGACGGCGCGTTCCGTGCGAACGAGGCCGCCAAGAAAATCCATTTGTCGAACCTGTCACGCATCGATCAGGAAGCGCAGAAGATTTTCAAACAGGGCAAGCTGATCAAGCCAGCCGAACTGGACGCGCAGATTCGCGACCGCTCGGCGCGTTTTGTCGAGTTCGACTGCTTCCACGAAATTTTGCCGCAGCCGCAAAACCGCATCGTGCCGAGCAAAACAGAGGTCGACGCGATCGGCATCCCGCGCCCGGAGATTACCTACGCAATCGACGATTACGTGAAACGCGGCGCAGTGCATACGAAAGAGGTCTACACGAACGCGGCGAAAGTGCTGGGCGGCACGGAGATCGAGTATCAGGACGAGTTCGCGCCAAACAACCACATCACGGGCGCGACGATCATGGGCAGCGACCCGCGCGATTCGGTGGTCGACAAGCATTGCCGGAGCTTCGATCATCCGAACCTGTTTATCTCGAGCAGCGCGACGATGCCGACAGTCGGCACCGTCAACGTGACGCTGACTATTGCCGCGCTGGCACTGCGCATGGCCGACCAGTTGAAGAAGGAAGTTTGAACGTGCTGAAAAAGACCTTTTTCTGGCTGCTGGCCGGTGCGTTGACCTGGCCCGCATTGGCGCAGGCCGACGATTCCGCGAGTCCGGTGAGCGGCAGCGACACCGCGTTGATCAAACGCGGTGAATATCTCGCCACAGCGGGCGATTGCATGGCCTGCCATAGCACCGCCAAAGGCAAGCCGTATGCCGGCGGTCTGCCGCTGAAAGTGCCGATGCTCGGCACGATCTACTCGAGCAACATCACGCCGGACCCGCAAACGGGCATCGGCACATGGACGCTCGCGGACTTCGATCGCGCGGTGCGCAAGGGCGTCTCGAAGGACGGCCACAATCTGTACCCGGCCATGCCCTACGTGTCCTACGCGAAGGTGAGCGACGACGACGTGAAGGCCTTGTATGCGTACTTCCGTTATGGCGTGGCGCCGGTGAACGAGGCCACGCGCGAAAGCGACATTGCGTGGCCGCTCAACATGCGCTGGCCGCTGACCGTATGGAACTGGCTGTTCCTGAAGAACGGCCCGTACGAAGTCAAACCGGATCAGAGCGTGGCCTGGAATCGCGGTGCGTATCTCGTGCAAGGCCTCGCGCATTGCAGCACCTGCCACACGCCGCGCGGCTTCGCGATGCAGGAGAAGGCGCTCGACGAAACCGGCGGCGGTTTCCTCGGCGGCTCGGTGCTGGCGGGCTGGGAGGGCTACAACATCACGTCGTCGGCGAATAGCGGCATAGGCGGCTGGAGCCACGCACAGCTCGTGCAATATCTGCAAACCGGCAGCGTGCCGGGCCTCGCGCAAGCGGCTGGCCCGATGGGCGAAGCGGTCGAGCATAGCTTCTCGAAGATGAGCGACGCGGATATCGACGCCATCGCCACTTATGTGCGCACGGTGCCGGCAGTCAACGGCAACAGTTCGCAGCCGCGCAGCACATGGGGCAAACCTGCGACCGACGTCACGCGTTTGCGCGGCATTGCACTCAACGACGGCACGCTCGATCCGGCGCGCCTGTACCTCGGCAATTGCGCGACGTGTCACCAGGCGCAAGGCAAGGGCACACCGGATGGCTACTATCCACCGCTGCTGCACAACTCGACGGTGGGCGCGGCCAATCCGGGCAACCTCGTGCAGGTGATCCTGCACGGCGTACAGCGCAAAACCGCGGGCAACGACGTCGGCATGCCGGCCTTCGCCACGCAGTTGAACGACGCGCAGGTCGCCGCGCTGGCCAACTACGTGACGACGCAGTTCGGCAATCCGGCTGCGACACGGGTGAGCGATAAGGACGTTGCGAAGCTGCGCTGAGGCGTCTCGTGCCGGCGCACGGGGCCGTGAGGTTGTGAGGCAGTGAGGCAGTGAGACCACCAGCGGGGCCGCAAGCCGACTGAAAGGGCTGCGGCCAATCATCGGTACAACATGACACCGGATGTAACGCGCCGTGCAGTTTCTCGCGCATCGGCGCATCATCGGTAGGCCTTGCGGTCCTCATGCCATCTTTTCCACGTTCTTCCGCGCGAATACGGTTCGCCGGGCACGGCCGATGCATGGCGTCCCGGCGAAGTTCCCAACCGCCGAACAAGGAGTGTCCCCATGCAAAACGATCCCGCCCTCGATCAGTTGTGCATCAACACGATACGCACGCTATCGATGGACGCTGTGCAAAAGGCCAATTCCGGTCACCCCGGTACGCCGATGGCACTGGCGCCAGTCGCCTATCATCTGTGGCAAAACCATCTTCGCTATGATCCGGACGAGCCGCTGTGGCCGAACCGGGACCGCTTCGTGCTCTCGGCGGGGCATGCGTCGATGCTGTTGTACTCGCTACTGCATCTGGCGAACGTGAAGGCCGTGGACGAGCACGGCAAACTTACCGGCTCGCCCGCCGTGTCGCTCGACGACATCGAACATTTCCGCCAGCTCGGCAGCAAAACGCCGGGCCACCCCGAGTACCGCATGACCACCGGCGTGGAAACGACCACCGGGCCACTCGGCCAGGGGCTCGGCAATAGCGTCGGCATGGCCATGGCGGCGCGCTGGTACGAAAGCCACTTCAACAAGCCGGACGCGCCGTTGTTCGATTACCGCGTCTACACGATATGCGGCGACGGCGACCTGATGGAAGGCATCTCGCATGAAGCGGCGTCGCTCGCGGGACATCTGCAACTGTCGAATCTGATCTGGATTTACGACAGCAATCGCGTGACGATCGAAGGCCACACGGACCTCGCCTATAGCGACGATGTGGAAAGCCGTTTTCGCGGCTATAACTGGCACACCCTGCGTGTGAACGACGCGAACGACGCAGCGGCGCTGGAAGCCGCGTTTGTCGAAGCGAAAAGCATCACGGACCGGCCCACGCTGATCGTGGTCCACAGCATTATCGGCTGGGGCGCGCCGCACAAGCAGGACACGTCCGCCGCGCATGGCGAGGCGCTCGGCGTCGAAGAAGTGGCGCTGACCAAGAAGTTCTATGGCTGGCCCGAGGACAAGTTCTTCTACGTGCCGGACGGCGTGCACGAACGTTTCGCGCAGGGCATCGGTGCGCGCGGCAAGGCGGCGCGCGAGGCCTGGCAGACGAAGTTCGACGCGTACAACACGAAATACCCGGACCTCGCCCGCCAGTTCACGCAGATGGCAGCGCATGAATTGCCCGCGGGCTGGGACAGCGATATCCCCACCTTCGACGCCGACCCGAAGGGTCTCGCCTCGCGCGATTCGTCGGGCAAGGTGCTCAATGCGATTGCCGCGCGCGTGCCCTGGATGATCGGCGGGGCGGCCGATCTCGCGCCGTCCACCAAGACCAATCTGAAATTCGAGGGCGCGGGCAGCTTCGAACCCGGCAACTATGGCGGCTGCAATCTGCACTTCGGGATTCGCGAGCATGGCATGGGTGCGGCGGTGAATGGTCTGGCGCTTTCGAATTTGCGGCCATTCGGTTCGACCTTCCTGATTTTCAGCGACTACATGAAGCCGTCGATCCGCCTGTCCGCGATCATGGAAGTGCCGGCCATCTATGTGTTCACGCATGATTCGATCGGCGTGGGCGAGGATGGTCCGACTCATCAGCCGATCGAGCAACTGGCGTCGCTGCGCGGCGTGCCGGGGCTGACCGTGCTGCGGCCGGGCGACGCGAACGAAGTCGCCGAGTCCTGGCGCGTGGCGATGTCGGATCCGCTGCGGCCGTCGTGCATCGTCGTGTCGCGTCAGGCGTTGCCGACCCTGGACCGCACGCGCTATGCGTCGGCCAAAGGGGTGCAGAAGGGCGCTTATGTGCTTGCCGATGCGCCTGACGGGCAGAAGCCCGCGGTGATCCTGCTGGCCACGGGCAGCGAATTGTCGCTCTGTGTCGACGTCTACGAGAAACTGAAAAGCGAAGGGATCGCAGCGCGCGTGGTCTCAATGCCGTCGTGGGATATTTTCGAACGTCAGGACGCGGCGTATCAGGACGCCGTACTGCCGGCCGACGTGGAGGCGCGCGTCGCGGTCGAGCAGGCGGCGGCGCTCGGCTGGGACCGCTATGTTGGGCGGCTCGGCGCGCTGGTGGTGATGCATACGTTCGGCGCCTCCGCGCCGTTCGCCGATCTGAAGAAGAAGTTTGGCTTCACCGCCGAGCACGTGTATGACGCGGCGAAGCAGCAGATTGCAAGAGTGCAGGGCACGAGTGCCAAGAAGTAGCGTGTGCCTGGCAGACGTTCGCGTGGCCTGGCGCGGCCAGGGTCAGGCGGGCGTCTGCGTTGCGGTTGCTGCAATCGCCACGCTGCCGGCCGTCCCGTCGAGCCTGTTGCGATAACCATGCGATTGCATTTCGGCGAGCCTGCTGAGGGTTCTCGACAGATCGTGCGCGCCTTCGAGTCCGCTGAGCGCCGCCTCGACCGGTTGATCGGAGGCGATGAACAGCGCGCATTTGCGGTCGTAAAAGATGTCGACGAGCCATATGAGCCGTTGCAGCGTATGGGCTTTGGCAAGCCATTCGGTGTGCACATGATCGAGAATCAGGCCATGCCATTGCTCGGTCAGATCCAGGTAATCGAGGTGCGAACGGCTCGCCACGCACAGGTTCTCGAAGTCCGCCCATAGCAGGGCCGCGCCCGCGGCACGTGCCACGAGCGGCCGGCCTGCCGCGCTCACGGTGGCAGGCTCCAGCGTCTCGTTGCCTTCATAGCGTACGAAAATTGCCAGCAACGCGTCGCGCGTTGCTGCGTCGAGCGGCGCAAAGAAATGCGGACACGCCGCTTCTTCGCCGCCGAAACGATAGTCGCGTGCGCCGTCGAAGTGAATCACGGTGAAGCAACGTTTGATCTGTTCGATCGTCGGCAGAAAACGCTCGTGAAACTCCGGGTCGGACAGCAGGGCGTCCGGTGCGTAATTGGAGGTCAGCACGATGCGCGTGCCCTGGCCGATCGCGGTGTCGAGAAAACGGCCCATCAGAAACGCATCGGCGATATCGTGCACATGAAATTCGTCGAAGCACAGCAGTTCCATGCCGTCGAGCCATTGCTTCGAAACCGAGCCCAGCCGATCGTCGCCGCGTGGCGCGTTCACCAGACGCCGGTTCATCTCGCGCAGAAACTCGTGAAAATGCACGCGCCGCTTGCGGCAGCTCGCGAGCTCAAACACCGTATCGACCACCAGGCTCTTTCCGCGGCCAGGCAGGCCGTGGCAATAAACGCCCTGATGCGCATGCGCGGGGCCGGATTTCGTGCGGCGGCCGTTGGTGCCGTTAGCACCGCTAACACCGCTAACACCGTTAGTACCCAGCAGCGTGACGAGCGCCGCAATGGCAGCACGCTGAGTTGCATCGGGAACGATCTCGCGCACGGCGAGGGCACTAACTACCTGAGTTTCATCGAGCATAGGTTGCGGTTTTTGTCTGCTGTTTTTGCTTGCTTGTTCTGTCCGTAGCCGAGCCGGCGTCTTTCGAGCCGGCGTCTCGGGTCAACGTCTCGG
Source organism: Paraburkholderia fungorum (assembly GCF_003610895.1). Taxonomy (GTDB): domain Bacteria; phylum Pseudomonadota; class Gammaproteobacteria; order Burkholderiales; family Burkholderiaceae; genus Paraburkholderia; species Paraburkholderia fungorum_B. The sequence goes on along the minus strand of NZ_MCAS01000002.1, from coordinate 172,695 downwards.
GTCAACGTCTCAACACGCGCTGCAATTCGCGCGGATCGACCGGCTTGGTGAAATGATGGTCGAAGCCGGCCGCTTCGGCGGACTGCTTGTCCTGCTGCTGGCCCCAACCGGTGACGGCGATCAGCAGCATGCCGGCGTCGTGATAGTCGCTGCGGATGCGGCGCGCCACTTCATAACCGTTCAGGCGCGGCAAGCCGATATCGAGTATCACCGCATGCGGCGCGAATTCGCCAATCACTTGCAGCCCGGCGATACCGTCGCCGGCGGTACGCACCTCGTGGCCTTCGAGTTCGAGCACCATGGCGAGGCTATCGGCCGCGTCGGCATTGTCGTCGACGATCACCACGCGCAAGCCCGCCGAGTGCGGCAGCTCGAACGGCGCGCTATTCGACGGCTCCGGAATCGCTTTCGACAAGGGCAGGCGGATCACAAACTCACTGCCGCTGCCCGGACCGCTGCTGAAAGCGGCCACCGTGCCGCCGTGCAGTTCGGCGAGGCCGCGCACCAGCGCAAGACCGATGCCGAGCCCGCCTTGTGAGCGATCCAGCGCCGGGGCGAGTTGCGAGAACATTTCGAACACCGTGTCCAGATGCTCGCGCGGAATGCCGATACCCGAGTCGCGCACCACGATCACGGCTTCATCGCCTTCGCGCGACGCGGCAAGCGAAATGTTGCCGCCCGGCGGCGTGTATTTGGCGGCGTTGTTCAGCAGGTTGAGGATCATCTGCGACAGGCGCGTGGGGTCGGCGTCGAGGTACAGCGCCTCGCGCGGCAGCGTCACGCTCAGATGATGCGCCGACGCCTGCACGGTGGATCGCGCCGCTTCCATGGCGGCCTGCATCGCACGCGCGAGTTCGAGCCGCTGCTTGCGCAATTCGAGCTTGCCTTGCGTAATGCGCGACACTTCCAGCAGGTCGTCGACCAGATGCGTCATGTGTTGCAACTGCCGGTCGAACACATCGCGCGACCAGCTCAGCTGCGGGTCGGCGAAGTCCTTCAGACGCAGGATCTCGAGCACGTTGCGCATGGGCGCGAGCGGATTGCGCAGCTCATGCGCGAGCGTGGCGAGAAATTCGTCCTTGCGGCGGTCCGCCTTCGAGAGTTCCAGATTAAGACGCTGCAATTGCTGTTCGGCACGCCTGCGCCCGGTGATGTCGCGGCTCACGCTGACCGCGCCGTAGACGTCGCCACGCGCGTTCGCCAGCGGTTTCACCACTGTTTCGCAGACACCGTGTGTGCCGTCGCGCCGCACGAAAATCAGCTCGCTGCGCCATGTGCCCTCGGCGGCGAGCCCGGCAAGCGCCTCGCGGCGAATGCGCAATGCGTCTTCCGGCGGATTGAACATCGCGATCGGCTTGCCGAGAATTTCGCGCATCCGATAACCCAGCATGCGCTCGCCGCCCGCGTTGAAATCGGTGATGTTGCCGCGCAGATCGGTAATGACGATCGCGTCGCTCAGATGTTCGAAAATTGCCGCCTGGCGCAGCAACACTGTCTGCGCGTCCTTGCGTTCGGTGATGTCGGTGCCGAGGCCGTAAATCGTCAGCGGTTCCCCCTCGGGGCTGTATGTGGCGCGGCCGCGGCTTTCCATCCAGCACCAGTCGCCGCTGGCATGCAGGAAGCGGAACTCGGCGACGTAGTCGTCGCCGCTTGCCACCGCATGGTCGACCGCCTCGTTGAGCGCAATGAGGTCGCCGGGATGAATGAGGTCGAAAAAGCCTCCGGGCATTCTCGCAAAACGTCCCTCGGCGTAGCCCGCGAGCGCCTCCAGTTCGCGGCTCCACCAGAATTTGCCTGACTTCGGCTCATGCGACCACGCGCCCATGCGCGCCCCGCGCATGGCGAGACTCAACACGTCACGGCTTTCCTGCAAGGCTTTCTGCGCGCGTTGGTGCGCGGCGACGGAGGCCTCCGCGTTGCGGCGCGCAAGCAGCAGCTCCTGCTCGTACTTATGACGATCGGCCACGATCAGCGCCGCCACTTCGAGGTAACGGCTTTCGCCGTGACAGCGGCTCACTGCGTTGAGCAGCATCGGCACGACGTGACCGTCGCGGTGCATCAGGTTCAGTTTCACCTCGGCTACCGAACCTTGCCTCTCCAGCAGCGGCGACCAGTGCGTCCGATAGAACACCTTACCTTCGGTTGTCAGCAGATCCTGAATATGCTTCGCTTCGGCGAGCTCGGCCGCGCGATAGCCGAGCGATGCGCAGAAAGTCGTGTTGACGCGCAGGATCCAACCGTCGGGGGTAGTCACGAGCAGGCCGCAGGCGGCATGCTCGAAGAGGGCATCGGAGGACGGTAACGGACGGTATGTGCTCTGCATCGTTTACGGACTCAGCGGCGCGAGGTCGCGGCGCACGCACGGATCGCTGAAGCCTCGCTTCAGCACCATGGTTCGTTTGCCGCTAGCGCAAATCTTTATGTTGTTGTATTTGCTGAAGCTCATCGTCGAATCCTGTGGCCTGCTGGGGGAAGCGACGAACACGTCCGGCCCTGCATGAATGAGGAATGTTACCGAAGTTTGAGTGTTTTCCCCAACTCGCTGGGACTATATCCATCCGTATACAGCGGGATAATGATGCCGAAGTCAACGTGAAGCTATGCGCAATGCACGGAACCAGCGTGGCATCCACGCCGGAAGTGCGTTTCATCCCCGTTTCAACGCAATAACCCGCGCTTGCGCACGATGTATCGGGGCGAGTCAAGACAGCATAAATCAGGAAGCGGCAGTTCGCCCGGTGAGCTATGGTGACGAGGTAGCGCGTGGTGGCGGAGACCAGGGAGAATAAGGTGACGTTCGACAACAGAATGGACGAGAACGATGACGTCGTGGTTTGGCGGCCCATCCCGTATGCGATGGCTTCAAACCGCCGCGTGCTCGTGGTCGACGATTACCGGGAAGCGGCCGAAGCATTGCAGATGCTGCTGAGTGCCGACGGTTTCGAGTGCCGCGCGCTCGAAGATCCGTTCGCGGTTTGTGAGCTGGCCTGCGAATGGCAGCCGTTCGCCGTTCTGCTCGACATCAAGATGCCGGGGCTCGATGGTTTCGAGCTGGCGCGCCGCCTGCGCGCCGATCCCTTGACTGCGGACATGCTGCTGGTGGCCTGTACGGCTTTTGCTTCGCGCGCGGACCGGGCACGTGCCAAAGCCGCGGGTTTCGACGCGCATTGCGCCAAACCCCTGACGCCGGAGCGCCTCTTGCGCGTGCTCGAATCGGCCGCCGCGCTGCATGCCGTCGGGCCGCCGTAAAATTTATGCCAAACACGGCGTCTGGGTCCGGAATTTGCTGAAGCAACAAGCTTGCACATGTCAAATACATGCGCGGCACTCTCAGCTTCCACAGGAATCCCTATGTCACCCCATGCCAGCTACTCGACGCGCATCGCGGAAGGCACACCTTTCCCGCTCGGCGCGACGTGGAACGGAAGCGGCGTCAACTTCGCGCTGTTTTCAGCGCATGCCAGCCGGGTCGAACTGTGTCTGTTCGACGAAACCGGCGAGACGGAAATCGAACGCATCGAACTGCCGGAATACACCGACGAGGTTTGGCACGTATTCGTGCCGAATCTGAAACCGGGCGCGGTGTATGGTTATCGGGTCCACGGTCCTTACGAACCGGAAAATGGACACCGTTTCAATCCGAACAAACTCTTACTCGATCCCTATGCCAAGGCGCATATCGGCGAGCTGAAGTGGGCGCCGGAAATCTTTGGCTATACGCTCGACTCGGAAGAGGGCGACCTGTCATTCGACGAGCGCGACAGTGCCCCCTTCGTGCCGAAGTGCAAGGTGGTCGACGCCAACTTTTCGTGGAGTCATCCGGAACGCAATGCGCTGCCCTGGGAACGCGCAATCTTCTATGAGACCCATGTGCGCGGTTTTACAAAGCGTCATCCCGGCGTACCGGAAAATTTGCGCGGCACCTTCGCGGGGCTAGGCCAGCAGGCCGTGCTCGATTACATCAAGGGGCTCGGGGTCACATCGGTCGAATTGTTGCCGGTTCAGACCTTCGTCAACGACAGTTATCTGCTCGACCAGGGCCTTACCAACTACTGGGGCTACAACACGATCGGCTTCTTCGCGGCCGACCCGCGCTATTTCGCGTCGTCGAGCGATCCGGTCGGCGAGTTCAAGGAAATGGTGGACCGCTTTCATAGCGCCAACCTCGAAGTCATTCTCGACGTGGTCTACAACCACACCGCCGAAGGCAACGAGCGCGGCCCGACGATTTCCTTCAAAGGCATCGACAACGCCTCCTACTATCGGCTGATGCCCGACGAACCGCGCTACTACATCAACGACACCGGTACGGGCAACACGCTCAATCTGTCCCATCCGCGCGTGCTGCAAATGGTGACGGACAGCCTGCGCTACTGGGTGACGGAGATGAAAGTGGACGGCTTCCGTTTCGATCTCGCGACGATACTCGGCCGTGAACCGCACGGTTTCGACGAAGGCGGCGGATTTCTCGACAGCTGCCGCCAGGACCCGGTGCTCTCGAGCGTGCGGCTGGTCGCCGAGCCGTGGGACTGCGGTCCCGGTGGCTATCAGGTGGGCGGTTTTCCACCCGGCTGGGCCGAATGGAACGACCGTTTCCGCGACACGGTGCGCGAATACTGGAAGGGCGACGAGGGCAAGGTGGCCGATCTCGCGACCCGTCTGACCGGTTCGGGCGACAAGTTCAATCATCGCGGGCGGCGCCCCTGGGCGAGCGTCAACTTCATCAGCGCACACGACGGTTTCACGCTCAACGATCTGGTCTCGTACAACGACAAGCACAACGAGGCCAACGGCGAGGACAACCAGGACGGGCACTCGGACAACAAGTCATGGAACATGGGTGCCGAAGGCGCGACCGACGACCCGGATATCCGTCAGCAGCGCGAACGCCAGAAGCGCAATCTGCTGGCGACGCTGCTGCTCTCGCAAGGCACGCCGATGATTCTTGCCGGCGACGAATTTGGCCGCACGCAACAGGGCAATAACAATGCGTATTGCCAGGACAACGAGATCAGTTGGGTCGATTGGGACGGCATCGACGACGATGGCCGCGCGCTGACCGAGTTCGTCAAGAATCTGACCACCTTGCGGCATCGTCTGCCGGTACTGCGCCGCGGGCGCTTTCTCACCGGCGAATTCAATGCGGCGCTCGAGGTAACCGACGCGCGCTGGCTTTCGCCCGACGGCACCGATCTTTCGCAGGAACAGTGGGACGACCCGTCGATGCGCTGCTTCGGCCTCGTGATCGACGGACGCGCGCAGGCGAGCGGCATTCGGCGCCCCGCGTCCGACGCGACCTTGCTGCTGGTGCTCAATGCGCATCACGACGTGGTCAATTTCACACTGCCGGATATTCCCGAGGGCGATCAGTGGACCTGTCTGCTGGATACGAACATGCCGGTGCGCCCCGAGTTGCCGCAATTCAGCGCCGGCGATGCCTATCAGGTAACCAGCCGCTCATTGCTGCTGTTCGCACTTGACGCGCCGAGCCGTGCGACCCAACGCGTGTTCGATCGCCTGGAGGAGCAGCTCACCAGCGACGAAAGCGAAAACCCTGCCGCTTTCACCACCCGGCACCCTATGGCGAACGGCGGAAGTGCGGTAAATTCCGGGGAAAGGAAATAGCGCACGAACAACGTGGCGGCGTTGTGCACTGCCCCCCGGCCTGTATTCAACTTTCATGGAGAGCGTGACCGTGCAACGTGCGGAGCGTGCCGCAGTTGACTTCCCCATGCCGTCGCGCAATTTCGCGGCGACGCGGCGCGTGCTTCTGATCGTGCTCGCGGTGTCGATCGTGTTTCCGCTGATCTGCCTCGCGGGTTATGGGTATTTCGACTACGAGCGCCGGATTGCCGATTCGAACGACATGATCGACCGGCTCGCGCGCGTGGCCGAGGAACAGGCCGTCAAGGTGATGGACCTCAACCAGCAGATGGCCTCGCGCATCGTCGATCTGCTCGGCAATGACGACGATGCGCGGATTCGCCCGCAGGAAGCCGCCTTGCACGACCGTTTGCGGCAAATCGGCGGCGATTTTCCGCAGGTCGCGTCGATCTACCTGCTCGGCGCGAACGGCGATTTGCTGGTGTCGAGCCGCGCTTATCCGGCCCCGGCCTTGTCGACGCGTCAGCGCGACGACTTCGCGACCGCCAAGGCAATACGGCCGCAACCCTATTTTTCCCTGCCCATGTTCGGGCCGTTGTCGCAGACCAATGTGTTCAACACCTCGATTGGACGCTCAGGCGAGAACGGGCAATTCCTCGGCGTGGTTTCCGTGGCGCTGCGCACCGAGTACTTTTTGCGCTTCTACCATGATCTGACGAATGGCGATCCCTCGCTCTCCTTAGGGCTGTACCGCCAGGACGGCAACCTGATGGTGCGTTATCCGGCGTGGCCGAGCGGCGCCAAGCCGAGCCAGCACAGCGCGTTTACCGCGGCGTTGCGTGACAAGCAGCTATTCGGTCACATTCGTCTGACTTCTTCAGTCGACGGCGTCGAACGGCTGCTGGCGTTTCGCCGGGTCGGCGATTATCCGCTCTATGTGATGAGCGCCTATGCGACGGCTGCAATCGCCACCGCATGGCGCCAGCACTTCATGGCGGTCGTGGCGATCACGGCTGTGCCTTGCGTGGCGATCTGGCTGCTGGTGTTTTTCTCGTTGCGCCAGCTTGCCGGCGAGCGCCGCGCGTGGGAACGCTGGCAAGGCGAGGTGGCCATGCGCCTTTCCGCGGAGGCGTCGACCCGGCAATTACAGCGGATGGGCGCACTCGGCAATCTGGTCGCCAATGTCGCGCACGACTTCAACAATCTGCTGATGGTGGTCTCGGCCAACACCGAACTTGCGCGTTTGAAGCGCTACGACGGCCTGGAAAAAGAGGTGCAAGCCATCGAGCGCGCCACCGCCACCGCGGAATCGCTGACGCGGCAACTCCTGAGCGTGGCGAAGAAGCAGCCGCTCAAGCAGCAACCGGTCGACCTCGCCACGTGGCTGCCGAACGCCGCGCCGCTGATCGACGCGTCGCTCGGCGACAACATCGAGTTTGCGCTGAACATGGTCGACAACATCTGGCAGGTGCTGGCCGATCCCACCGACCTCGAATTCGCGATCATGAATCTGGCGGTCAACGCGCGCGACGCGATGCCACGCGGTGGGCGCTTCGTGATCCGTTGCCAGAATAACCGCCTCGTAAGTAGCGATACCTTGCTGCCCGACGGCGAATATGTGCTGATCACCTGTTCCGACGACGGCGAGGGCATGCCCGAAACCGTCGCCCGTCGTGCGTTCGAGCCGCTCTTCACCACCAAGCTGCGCGGCTCGGGCACCGGTCTCGGCCTCGCCCAGGTTCTCGCGATGTGTGAACAGGCGGGCGGCACGGCAAAAATCGACAGCGTGCAGGGCCGCGGCACCACGGTCAGACTGTACTTGCCGCGCTATCGCGAGCGGCAAAAGGCGTTGGTGCCGGACGTGGAAACGGCGCAGCAGCCAGTGCTGGCGTCAAAGGGCGTTGTGCTGCTGGTGGAAGACAACGAAGACGTGGCGGCGGGCGTCGCCGCCGTGCTGGAAACCTTTGGCTGCGAGGTGCGGCACGAACCGACCGCCGATCAGGCGCTCGATCTGCTGACCGGTGGCGCGAGATTCGAACTCGTGCTGTCCGACATCCAGATGCCGGGCAGGCTCAACGGCATCGATCTGGCCGAGAAGGTGCGCAGCGCGTGGCCTGCGCAGAAAATCGCGCTGATGACAGGCTACGCCGACGAGCTCGAACGGGCTCGCCGGCTCGGCGTGGCGATACTCGCCAAACCCTTCAATATCGACGAGCTGCACGCCCTGGTGGTGTGCGAACCGTAAGACCTAGCCTTTTTCCTGCGCTGCGTCGTACTTGCCGAGCGCCGCCGCGCTGTTCAAACGGGCGCGCTTGAGCAATGCCGCCTGTGCCTCCTTCACGTTGCCTGCCTGACCTCGCCATGCCTGCAGCGGCGGTTCCTGCAACGCGCGGCCATACGAGAAGCTCAGATTCCACGGCAGCGGCCCGAGGCGATTCATGGCGTCGAGATTGGCGGTTGCCTCTTCCGGCGTCTGGCCGCCGGACAGGAACACGAGCCCCGGCACCGCCGACGGCACCGTGCGCTTGAGTACCCGCACGGTATGCGCGGCGATCTCCGCCACCGACGATTGCTGCGCATGTTCCGCGCCCGCCAGCACCATGCTCGGTTTCAGCAGAATATGTTCGAGCACCACGTGGTGCCGATGCAGTGCGTTAAAGACTTCGTGCAACACAGCCTCAGTCACTTGCGCGCTGCGTCCGATGGTGTGATCGCCGTCCATCAGCACTTCTGGCTCGACGATCGGCACAATACCCGCTTCCTGTGAGATCGCCGCATAGCGCGCGAGGGAATCGGCGTTCGCTTCGATGGCGAGGCGGCTCGGCAAGCTCGCCGTGATGTTGTAGACCGCGCGCCATTTCGCGAAGCGCGCGCCTTGCCGCTTGTAGTCGACGAAACGCTTCGCGAGGCCGTCGAGACCTTCGGTGATTTCGTCACCAGGGGCAAGCGCGAGCGGAATCTTGCCGAGGTCCACCTTGATGCCGGGCACGATGCCGTTGCTGGCGGCGAGTTGTGGAAACGGCGTGCCGTCGTCCGCCTTTTGTCCGAGCGTTTCTTCGTAAAGAATCACGCCGCTGATGAATGCGCCGAGACCTGGCGTAGTGAGCAGCAGATTGCGGTAGGCGCGACGGTTTTCCTCGCTGGATTCAAGACCGATGGTCTTGAACCGTTTGGCGATGGTCGGGCCGCTTTCGTCGGCGGCGAGAAGACCTTTACCGGGTTGGACCATCGCATTGACGGTGGCTTGCAGCTCGCTACGGGTGTCCATGAGGTGTGCTCCCTTGAATCCGGATTGCGGATGAAATCTTGCATCAGAGCGAAGCGAAAGCCGCGGCTATATCCGTCGCTTTCGTCGGACGCACGATACGTGCGACCTCGGCGCCATCGCGCATGAAGACCAGCGTGGGCCAGAGTTTGACCTGGAAGGAACGCCCAAGCGGCCGGCCCGGGCCATCTTCCACCTTGAGATGCCGGATGCCGGCATGGGGTTCGAAGGCTTTGGCAATCGATGCCTGCGCGCCCTGGCAGAAACCGCACCAGTTCGTGCCGAATTCTATGACGGTGGCGCCGGGCAGGGCATCGACCTCGGCGCGGGAAGGGGCGTGGGAGGAATAGGGTGTTGGGCTTGCCATGAATGCTCCGATGCTTTTTACCTTCGCACGCAGCGATTTGCGCTTGCGCGCGGCTGCGTGTGGATTGGGTAAAGAGTATCAGCTATGGCCGGGATCGTCAGTGGCGCGGGCAGCGGGTGCTTTCCCGCGCTGGGCGGCTTTTTATCGATCCGTAAGCCCACGGCCCCGGTTCCGGTTCCGGTGCCAGTGCCAGTTTCAATCCGGACGCAGGGCACGGCAGACCTGTCATCGCGCGCATTGCTCGGCGGCCACAGCCAAAGCATCCTGTTTGGCGGGGTTCTGAAAAAAATCTTCGACGCTCACATGCTGCTCGTCAGCCAGCGCTTGCAGGCAGCGCTCGGTATTGCTGCGCACCGCGGCGGGTGCGCAAACGATCGCGATACCCAGCAAGATGCAAAGCGACACGCCGAACGTGGCGCCGAAAATCCAGTGCGCCGAAAGCCGCGTGCCGCCAGACTCGCTTCCCACGCCTTTACGGGCTGCCGCGCTGCTCTGACTCGCCAGATGGTTCATTCGATTCTCTCCCGATACATGGTTAGCAAGACAACTATTTGATTAAAAAAAAGCGCCTTATCCAAGCGCTTTGCGTACGTTATGCATAGACGTCACGGCGGTCTCGAACAACTCCGGGCCGAGTTTGGCGCGCAGATTCTTTGCAATTTGCGCACTGGCTTCGTTAATGGGTCGATCGAGTGCCTTACCCGCCCGGGTGGCGTACACCCGCCATTCGCGACCGTCGGTTTCGCCCTGACGGCGCTCCACCAGCCCCTTGTCGCTCAGGTTATCGATCAGCCGCGTCGCCGTGGGGCGGGCAATGCCCAGCAGATCCGCGACCTGGCTGCTCAGACAACCAGGCGTGGCCAGCACGACGCGCAGCACGAAACCCTGCGGCGGCGTCAGCCCGAATTCGCTGTACACGAGCCCCCATTCGCGCTCGACAAGCCGCGACAGCGCGGAGGAATTGAAGTAAAGGCAATGATCGAACATGGCTGCTATTGAAACGCAATATGATTAGCAAGGCAACTAAAATTTGACGGGAGGTATCGGTTTCGTCAGTCGAGTCAGGTTGAGGGCCGCTCGTGGCCGGGGCATCGCGCAAATTTCACACAAACGCTTACGCTTGCCAGTGCGACATGTTAAACGTCATGATTCGCTCTAGCGTCATCATTGCATTCAGGAAAGGACATGGCAGAAAGGATCTACCTGCAGCGCCCCGGCAAGGACGACGTCGTCTCGGTTGCCACCGGCTTCAGTTGGGGCGCGTTGTTGCTGGGCTTTGTCTGGGCCATGTCGAAGAGAATGTGGTTTGCTACGTTCGTCATGCTGGGGGTCAGCACGATCCTGTTTCTCACGGGCTTATGGGGCGAAACGATCGGCACGATCGGACTGGTGCTGTCCGTGCTGTTCGGCGTTGCATGTGGCATCTACGGCAATCAGTGGCACCGCTGGACGCTCGAAAAGCGCGGCTACGTCGTCATGCCGCCGACCGGCGAGAATAAGTAGCAGCGTTCACGGCGGCGGTTTTTCCGCAACGGCGAGTGCGCAACCCAAATATGGGATGCAGGGGCGCAGGTTTACGTTCCCGCAAGCCAGGCCGATAATGCCCCGGTTGTTCCGGCCACGAAGTCAGCGCTTTGCATTGTGCGCCGCGAACTCGTTTTCCCTGACCCACCGCCACTTGTGTTGAAAACCTCCCGCTTTTTCGACCTGCTGCACATCTCTGGCTTCAAGCCGCTGGCCGCCGCCACCCTCATGCTCGGTGTGGCGATGTCGTTCACCGCTCCCTATCTGTCGCTATTCGGCGTGGAACGCGCCGGCATGACGCCGCTCAAGCTCGGCATTTTCATGACGCTGATCGCCGCCAGCGGGGTGCTCGCCAGCACCTTCGCCGGCCGCTGGAGCGATGCGAGCGGGCGGCACCGGCCACTGTTGCTGGCAGCGCTCGTGGCCACGACGCTGGGTTATCTGTGCTTATGCGTGGTGCGTGACTACCGGCTGTTGCTGGTGGTCGGCATTGTTTTTATCGGCGCGGGCGGTTCGGCCATGTCGCTGGTCTTTTCGTTCAGCCGCGCGGCGCTGCCGGTAGCCAACGCCGCGGAGCGCGCCTTCGCCAGCGCGACCTTGCGGACCATCCTGTCGGCGGCGTGGGTGTTCGGCCCTTCGGTGGGCGCGCTGGTGCTCGCGGGCGCCGGCTTCTACGGGCTCTTCCTGTTCGCGGCGGCCAGTTTCGCGGCCTGCGCGAGCATTGTCTGGCGTATGCGCGAGCCGCAGGGCCATCTGGGCGATCACACCGTGGAAGACACCGCCTCGGAACCGTCGGCCTCGATCACGGTGCCGCCGCTGACCGCGCCCGGCGAAGACGCGCACGAAGATCTGCCGGGCGTCGCCTCGCCGAACGACATTCGCCGTGCCGTGGCCGCGCTCACCTTGCTCGGCCTTGCCGCGAACGCGACGATGATCGTGCTGCCGCTTTACATCGTGCGCGGTCTGGACGGCACGCATCTCGACGTGTCGGTCATGCTCGGGCTCGGCGCCCTGATGGAGATACCGATGATGCTCGCGCTCGGCGCGAAGTCGTCGTCGTTGCACAAGCCCAACTGGCTGGCCGCCTGCGCGGCGGTTCACGCCGTGTATTTCATTGCGATGTCGCTGGCGGGCAACGTCCACGTGCTGATCCCGATGCAGATACTCAACGCGTTCGTCGTCGCGGTGACCTCGTGCCTCGGCATGACCTATGTGCAGGACCTGATGCCGCAGTCACCCGGACGCGCGACCGCATTGTTCTTCAATGCGGCGCGGGTCGGCTCGATTCTCTCCGGCGTGTTGTCCGGTTTGCTGGTGGAGGCGTTCAGCTATCGCGGCACGTTCCTGTTCTGCGGTTTGCTGGCGCTCTGCGCGTTGGTGCTGTTCGCCGTGCCGGGTTATCGCTATCCGCAAATGTGGCGCGCGGTGCAGCGCTTTGCGCGCACGCAGGTCAGAAAGATTCAGGAACGGCGGCGTTAAGGTTCCCGGCTCGCCGCTCCCGGCTCGCGCGCCGACATGTCAGACACGCGCCGCCTCGCCCCAAGGTAGTCCAGTGCGCCACGGCGGCGGTCGCGAGAACATCCCGCCTTGGCGCCCAATGAAAGTGTAAGAGGGTAGTTGGCTAAATCGAAGCCGGCATCGCGACTACGGCACTTATCGTCGCACTTCCGGAACTTCAGGCTGCGCAAAACCTCTGCAAAGAAGCGTATCGTCGTTTCACGCACGCGGGATGCCCGATTCACTGCGCGGACGATCCAAGGCTGCTACCGTGTGTCCGTCGGATCACGTAAAACGCAACTACAGTGAGTACAGTGAAAAGAGCCGCTTGCCGCGGATGAAACGCGCGGCAAGACCCCAGCACGCCGAACCAGACTGAAACGCGCAACGAGACACTTTACGGAGCGAGATATGCAGCTAGGCATGATTGGATTGGGACGCATGGGCGCTGACATGGTGCGCCGCCTGACGAAGGGCGCTCAGCAATGCATCGCTTACGATGTGCAGCCGGCCGCGGTGGACAAGCTGAAGCAGGAGGGCATTGCGGGTGCAACCTCGCTCGAAGACCTGGTCGCGCAACTGCAAAAACCGCGCGCGGTGTGGCTGATGGTGCCCGCCGCGGTGGTCGACCAGACGCTCGATAAGCTCGTGCCCTTGCTCGAACCTGGCGACATCGTGATCGACGGCGGCAACTCCTATTACCACGACGACATTCGCCGCGGCGCCGACCTGGCGAAGCGCCAGCTCCACTATGTCGATGTCGGCACCAGCGGCGGCGTCGCGGGACGTGAGCGCGGCTATTGCCTGATGATCGGCGGCGAGGCCGAAGTCGTGAAGCGGCTTGAACCCATTTTCTCGACGCTCGCCCCGGGTGCGGGCGCAGCGCCCGCCACGCCGGGCCGTACAGCCGGCGCCGGCACGGCCGATCAGGGTTTCCTGCATTGCGGTCCGCAGGGCGCGGGGCATTTTGTGAAGATGGTTCATAACGGCATCGAATACGGCATGATGGCCGCCTATGCCGAAGGCCTGAACATTCTGCGCCATGCCGACGCCGGCAAACACGCGCGTGAGGTCGATGCCGAAACATCGCCGCTGCGCCGTCCCGAGCTTTACCAGTACGAGCTGAATCTTGCCGAGGTCACCGAGGTATGGCGGCGCGGCAGCGTGATCGGTTCATGGCTGCTGGACCTGATAGCCGGATCGCTCGTCAGCGACGCCGATCTGCAAAGCTACGCAGGACGCGTATCGGATTCGGGCGAGGGGCGCTGGACCGTGGCGGCGGCGATCGATGAAGGCGTGCCGACGCCGGTGCTGAGCGCGGCGCTGTTCGCGCGTTTCAGCTCGCGCGGCGAGGCGGATTTTGCGAACCGGGTGTTGTCGGCCATGCGGCACGATTTCGGCGGCCACGTCGAAAAAGCGGCCACGCCGGCCGACGGGACCAGACGCTAATTCACGGGAGCCGCAATGGAAACCACTAACACCACGCCTCACGATGTCGTGTTTCTGTTCGACTGCGATAACACCTTGCTGGACAACGATCATGTGCTGGCGGATTTGCGCGCGCACATGATGCAGGCGTTCGGCGAGCAGAACAGCGTGCGGTACTGGGAAATTTTTGAAGATTTGCGCGCCGAGCTGGGCTATGCCGATTATCTTGGAGCCTTGCAGCGCTATCGGCAGGAGCATCCACGGGACACGCGGCTGTTGCTGATGTCGTCGTTTCTGATCGACTATCCGTTTGCAAACCGGCTGTACCCGGGGGCGCTGGATGCGATCAGGCACGTTTCAAAGCGCGGTCCGGCGGTGATCCTGTCCGACGGCGACGTGGTGTTCCAGCCGCGCAAGATTGCCCGTTCGGGCTTATGGGAAGAGGTCGAGGGACGGGTTCTGATCTATATCCATAAGGAGCAGATGCTCGATCAGGTGATGGAATGTTATCCCGCCCGGCAGTACGTGATGGTGGACGACAAGCTACGGATCCTGACGGCCATGAAGAAGGCGTGGGGGGAAAGGCTAACGACGGTTTTTCCTCGCCAGGGGCATTATGCTTTCGATCCGAAAGAGATCTCCAGCAATCCTCCCGCGGATGTGACGATCGAGAGAATTGGGGAGCTGGCCGATATCGACATCGATATGTTGCTGAGCAGCGGAACGGCAGGGGGTGCGTAGGTTTTCTGCGCGTTTTTGCCCTTCAACGGCACATTTTTCGATCTTGACGGCGCAGCATGGCGGCAGCGCCGTGAAATCGGTCAGGGTAGGTATTTTGTGCTGCGAGCAACGATTGAGTGCGCGCTAGCCATGACCGAACAGCTTGACCAGCAAGCCGAACACGCCGACCAGAACGGCCACGCCGGCGCACAACAGCACGAGCGAGAGAACAAGAATCAGAGGCGTTTTGAGGCGGCTGGGTGTCGACATGGTGGCCGTTTGGATGAGGGGCGAGCAGGACAGGACGCACCAGATGCGGTTCGCCGTAGCGCATTTAGCATCAGGAGCTTAAACGCCTTCACTTAATGTGCGCTTAAAGTCTAGCGCAAGACCGGCTGCCTGCGCCGCGCCAGCGGCCAAACAGCCCCACGCCCGCCAGACACGGCGGCCAATCGGGCACATGAGGCTAACCGCGCGCGCCGACACGAAAGCGACGCACACCCGTCGCAAGATCAAGCTTGGGACAATCGCGTCGAACCATGACGCGCGCTTCCTGTCACACCCCTGACGATTCCCGGCCATGTCCCGAAAGCCTCAGGCAACGGATCTCTGCCGCTACGCCTGTGTTATGTCAACGCATGACAGAGCGTCCGGCGTTACAGGTTTTTCTCCACTGGCCGTGTCACGCACAACGCCGCAGCACCCGCTAACCTGCCTGACAGTCCTTTTCAAGGAGTGACGCCATGGCCGAAGCAACCGCCCGTCCGACAACACTAGATTCCGATACGCTGCGCAAGATGGACCGCTACTGGCGCGCCTGCAACTACCTCAGCGCCGGCATGATCTACCTGCGCGACAACCCGCTACTGCGCGAACCGCTCAAACCCGAACACATCAAGAACCGTCTGCTGGGCCATTGGGGTTCCGATCCGGGGCAGAGCTTTCTGCTGGTACATCTGAACCGGCTGATCAGGAAGCTCGATCTGAACGTGATCTATCTGGCAGGCCCTGGCCACGGCGCGCCCGCCACGCTGGCCCACTGCTACCTCGAGGGCCACTACTCGGAAATCTATCCTGACCGCAGCGAAGACGAAGCCGGCATGCGGCGCTTCTTCCGGCAGTTCTCGTTTCCTGGCGGCATCGGTTCGCATTGCACGCCCGAAACGCCCGGTTCGATTCATGAGGGCGGCGAACTCGGCTATAGCCTGTCGCACGGCTACGGCGCCGCGTTCGACAACCCCGACCTGATCGTCGCCGTGATGATCGGTGACGGCGAGGCGGAAACCGGGCCGCTGGCCACCTCGTGGCACTCGAACAAGTTTCTCAACCCGATTCGCGATGGCGCGGTGCTGCCGGTTCTGCATCTGAACGGCTACAAGATCGCCAACCCGACGATCCTCGCGCGAATTCCCCGTGAAGAACTCGAAGCCTTGCTGACCGGCTACGGCCACAAGCCATATTTCGTCGAAGGCGACGATCCGGACACCATGCATCAGCAGATGGCCGCGACGCTCGAACAATGCGTCGGCGAAATCCGCGCGATCCAGCAGCATGCGCGCGAGTCCAACGACGCAACGCGGCCGCGCTGGCCGATGATCGTGCTGCGTTCGCCGAAAGGCTGGACCGGACCGAAGGAGGTCGACGGTCATCAAGTGGAAGGCTCGTGGCGCGCGCACCAGGTGCCGGTGCTCGATCCGGTCACCAACAGCAAGAGCCTGAAGCTCGTCGAGAACTGGCTGCGCAGTTATGAGCCGGAATCGTTATTCGACGAAGCAGGGCGTCTGGTCGAGGAACTGCGCGAACTCGCCCCTGAAGGCACGCGCCGCATCAGCGCCAATCCGCATGCGAACGGCGGCTTGCTGTGCAAAACGCTCGACATCCCGCCATTTCGCGACTATGCGGTGGCGGTGAAAAAGCCCGCCGGCTCGTACACATCGCCGACAGAGGTGCTCGGCACGCTGCTGCGCGACGTGATGCGCAACAACATGACGAACTTCCGCGTCTTCGGCCCCGACGAAACCGCCAGCAACAAGTTGACGGCCATCTATCAGGCCTCGGAGAAGACCTGGCTGGCGCAAACGCTGGCCAGCGACGCCGACGGCGGCGAACTCGCGGTGGATGGCCGCGTGATGGAAATGCTCAGCGAGCATACGCTCGAAGGCTGGTTCGAGGGTTACGTGCTGACCGGGCGGCACGGACTGCTCGCCACCTATGAAGCGTTCGTCCATGTGATCGATTCGATGTTCAACCAGCATGCCAAGTGGCTGGAGAAAGCGAAGTGCGATCTCGGCTGGCGGCAACCGGTGCCGTCGATCAACCTGTTGATCACCTCGCTGGTATGGCGCCAGGATCACAACGGTTTTACGCACCAGGACCCGGGCTTTCTCGACGTCGTGACCAACAAAAGCCCGGACGTGGTGCGTATCTATCTGCCGCCGGACGCGAATTGTCTGCTGAGCGTCGCCGACCACTGCTTGCGTTCACGCGATTACGTCAATGTGATCGTTGCCGACAAGCAACCGCATTTGCAGTATCTCGACATGGAATCGGCGGTTACGCATTGCACCAAGGGCATCGGCATCTGGGATTGGGCGTCGACGGATCAGGGCGTCGAACCGGACGTGGTGATGGCCTGCGCGGGAGACATCGCAACCATGGAAGCGCTCGCCGCCGTGCAGATTCTGAAGGAGCACTTCCCGAACCTGAAAATCCGCTTCGTCAACGTGGTCGATCTGTTCCGCCTGATGCCCGATCATGCGCATCCGCATGGCCTGTCGAGCCGCGATTTCGATTCATTGTTCACCACCGGCAAACCGGTGATTTTCAACTTCCATTCGTATCCGTCGCTGGTGCACAAGCTCACGTACAGCCGGACCAATCACGACAATCTGCACGTGCACGGCTATCGCGAGAAAGGCAACATCAACACGCCGCTCGAACTGGCGATCATCAACCAGGTCGACCGGTTCTCGCTGGCGATCGACGTGATCGATCGCGTGCCGGCTTTGCGCGGCGTCGGCGATCACGCGAAGGAATGGCTGCGTGGGCAGATCATCGAGCATCTGGCGTATGCGCATACCGAGGGTATCGATAAGGAAGAGATCCGCAACTGGACGTGGAAAGGTTGAGCGAGGCTGGCCATGCACACTGAGGACTCCCCCTTGCCGCAAACGATTCTGGTGCTGAACAGCGGCTCGTCTTCGCTGAAGTTCGGGCTGTTTACACATGCGGACGGCGATGAATCGTTGCTGCTGACCGGCAGTGCGGAAGGGATCGGGCGCAACGACGGCAGTCTGCGGATCAAGGCGCCCGACGGCAGCGTGCTGGCACAACAGGAACGTGTGCTGGAGTCGCAGACCGAGGCTTTGCAGGTGCTCGCGCGCGTACTCACGGAGCATCAGCATGGACGGCCCGCGGCGGTGGGGCACCGGGTGGTGCATGGCGGTCCGCATCTGCGCATGCACCAGCGGCTGACGCCTGAAGTTCGGCAGCGCTTGCAGGACGCGGTGCACTTTGCACCTCTGCATATTCCACCGGCGCTCGCCTTGATCGACGAGGCGTCGACGATCTTCGGCGACGCGCGGCATTTCATCTGCTTCGATACCGCGTTTCATTCCACACTGCCGCCGCGCGCGGCGCAGCTTGCATTACCGCGCCGCTATGTGGATGCGGGCGTGATTCGCTACGGTTTCCATGGGCTGTCGTATGAATCGCTGGTCACGCGGCTGGGCGCCGATCTGCCGCCGCGAGCGGTGTTCGCGCATCTGGGCAACGGGTCGAGTCTGTGCGCGCTGCAGGACGGTAAATCGGTCGATACGTCGATGGGTCTGACGCCTACCGGCGGGGTGCCGATGGGTACGCGCAGCGGCGATCTCGATCCGGGCGTGCTGTTGTATCTGATGCGGGTGGAGCAACTCGATGCCGATGCGCTGGAGACGCTGCTGAATCGCCAGAGCGGCCTCGCCGGTTATACCGATGGCGAGAGCGATATGCAGGCGCTGGAGAAACGCGCCGCGACGGGAGACGCAAGTGCGTCGCTCGCGCTGGATGTATTTGCCACCGCCGTGCGCAAGACGATCGGCGCGTATGCGGCTTTGTTGGGCGGGATCGATTTGCTGGTGTTGACGGGCGGGATCGGCGAGCACAGCACGGAGATTCGCAGGCGCGTGTGCGATGGACTGGCTTTCATGGGCTTAGTGGAGGGCGATCCGGCGGGTAAGGTGAGGGCGATTCACACCGAGGAGGAAAAACAGATTGCACGGCATTGCCGGGCGTTGATGCAGGCCGGTTAGCGCCAGGTGGATTTGATCCGGGTTCGGTCGGAGATGCTGGCGACGCCGAACAGGCGGGATACGTCTTCGAGTGCCGCGGTTTTCTGATGGGCGTTCTGGAGTACACCTCGCAAGGTGACCCTGCCGTGGACGACTTTTACTTTCACCGTATCTTTGGGGACGGCCGCGTCCCAGGATAGCCGCCTCACGGCTTCTGACGCAATCTGGTTATCGCTAAGGCGTGGGCTGCCGGTGCCGCGCATGGCGAGGTGGCCACGAGGCATGACGCTCTCCTTTTTGTTCCACTATCGGCGATAGGCCGGGTTCACATCTCATCTGCGCCCGGCATTACGGCAAAAACTCGCGTAGTGCAGCGGTGCGTTCAACCGTGAGCGCACCTTTAATGTCATCGGCCGAGCGATCCGGAAACGCCTCGGCAACGAAGGTCGTGAAAGCATCCCGATAGGCGAGCCATGCGCGCTGGGTGTCGCGAATACCGCTTTGCTTGACGGTGCCATAGGAGAAGTCCTTCGTGTGCATGACTTTCTGGTAGGTCGTGTTCAGAATGGCATCCGACTGCGCAAGTTGTGGTATCGAGAACTTCTTGAGCTTGCCGTTGACGAGTTGGTGCAGATCGTTCTGGAAGGTCTTATTGACTGCGTCCGTCGCGTCGATCTGCAGAGCCGCGCGAAGCGTGCCGCTTAGATCCACTTCGTTGTCCGCAACGGCATTCGCGTAGGTCGCAGAGGCTGTCTGGAGCCGAGCGAGTGCGGCCTTCTGCGGCGCGCTCCAATCTTTGGAGAGCGCTGTGATTGTCTGCTTGCGTCGAATATTCTCGATGCGAGAGGCATGAGCCTCGCAAATGCCGGCGAGCAATCCGCTCGTTGCGTCGTCGCACACGCTGAAATTGTTGCCTGTCCACCCTTCGGCACGCAACCTGGCCAGATGCTGGACGCGGCCGTCCATTTCGGCATCCGCACCATCGAGCTGGCACGCAAGCGCAATGGCGCGGTTAAGGTCGCGCTTCACACCGACACCATTGGCATACATCATCATGAGCAAACTGTTGCCCCCGAAAGGAACCTCATTTGCGTCGGCCCGCTCGGCCTCACGTGCAGCGCAACGCCGGGCCGCGGCCGGGTCGGCCTTCATGCCGATACCGTAATATAGCGCCTCGGAATCGCACGGGATCGCTTTGTCCGGCGAAGTGGGTTCGTCAATGTCCACCGTCTCCACGGATTTGCAGATCTGCATCGATTTTGCGAATGACGGATCGGATTTTCCATCGGCCCAGGATCCTGCGCTGGCAGAGACAGCACCCATCAGAAGGAGCGGGGCGGCAATGACGAGAGGCGCAAACCGCATAGAGAGTGGCTTCATTCTGTTATCCCTTCAGCGCCAGGCCAAGGGTATAGGACGAAAGCCATCATGTTAGCCTGGCCTCGGTTTGCATTCTCCGGAAATATATTGGCATTCTCGCTTCTGCGCGAATAGGACCAGGTGCATGGGGCATTTAGAATGCTATGAAATACTAAACCGCTCAGAAAAATAAAAAGCGAATCGACACTGATGAAATCTGCCAATCGCATTATCTGTTCACCGATATTTTTTCTGTTGCCGGGTGTCTGTCTGGCTGACACGGGCAGCCCTGGCGGCATCCCGAAACCTTTGCTTTACCTTGCCGCGTTTATAGCGCTCTGGCTGTTGATCACGGGTGTGTTTTTCTGGCGACTTCGTCGACTCCCCAGTCGTAAGCGTGCCGGCCTGACCGTGTTGTTTTTTCTCGCGCCCGTGCTGTGCTTTTTCGTTCTGGGTGGTGGTCAAGCCATTCTTGGGAAGGCGGGCAGGACCTTCACCGTTGTTGCGGAGCACCCCGTCGTAATCGCGGGTGTAACGTTTCCGGCCGGTAGCAAAGTAAGTTATGAGCAGTTGGGCGGCGGTTATTGGCACAAACGTCCGATATTCGTTCAGAGCGATAAGCCTGTCATGGCCGGGGCAGTGGAAATCACCGAGCTTATGTACTCGCGACAGCACGCCAACATGTTGATCGTGGTCCTGAGCCGGGATCAGACAATCGAGGGGTGGCAATGTCGCGGGGGCGCCAGCTCGGTAGCCGAAATGAGTTTGACGGAAACGCAACCGGTTTTTCTGGGCTGTGTGTTTGCCACAGCTAGAACGATCAACGGGATGAACTGGCCCGTGTTCACCGAAACCATGAAAGGTGACAACGGAGACTGGAAGTTGTCGTGGCATTTAGCCCGTGACGGAAGCCGCCCACTTGCGAACGCTTTCGGATTCAGGGCAACGGAAATGACGGCAACCTACAGCGCGGCGTTTGCGTTGAAGCAGTGGTCAGCCTACGCCTATTACCCGGAAGCCCCGGTTGGTGACTATGCGTTTTCGAGCGAAGGCCAGACCGACATGGTCTGGATGGCCGGCGGCGATATCCGCGTAGCAGGGCATGCCAGCAATGTGAAAACCGGCGAGAGCGTCGACTGTCTGCTCATACAGTCGCAAGGTCGTAAGGCTCTGCCTTGCAGGAGAGAGAACGGTTGATTTTGCTCGGCCGTGTCGGCGCGCGGACGCACCGACACGGCCCGGCTACCTGGCGCCAGGTGATCGACCCCGGCTCCGGGCAGACCCACGATGACTGCAGACGCTCGCGAATCTCGGCGAGGGACTGCGTGACCAGCAATTCGCCATTGCGAAACACTGGAACCAGTGCTCCGTGTTCAGCCTGTTCGACGGTCTGCTGTTCGTACAGCACGAACCGGTCACCTTCCTTTTCGACACGCAAGCGATCAATAGCCGGCAAGAACAAGCCTACCCAACAACCCCCGCCACCGCCTGCGCCGTCGCCGCCGACAACGTCCACCCCAAATGCCCGTGCCCGGTGTTGTAGAACACACCGCGCCGTTTGCCGCGCCCGACCTTCGGCAGCATGCTCGGCAACATCGGCCGCAACCCCGCCCACGGAATCACCTTCGACGTCGACACCTCGGGAAAATAGCGCCGCGTCCAGTCCACCAGCGGAGCGATCCGGTCCGAGCGGATGTCGCGGTTAAAGCCGTTGATCTCCGCCGTTCCGGCCACGCGAAACCGATCCACGCCGAGCCGGCTCGTCACGATCTTCGCGCTCTCGTCGAGCAGACTCACCCAGGGGGCGTGCTTCTGGCTCACTTCATCGTCGAGGCATACGGTGATCGAGTAGCCCTTCACCGGGTAGATGTTCACGTGATCGCCCAGCATCGCCGCAAAATCGCGGCTCTTCACACCGGCGCACACGACGATCCGCTCAAAGGCAAAGCGCTGTGACTCACCTTCGAGATTGACCGTCATCGAAAACCGTCCTTCAGCCGGCTGCTCGATCGCCGTGATCTCGGCGTCGTAGTGAAACTCGACGCCGTGCCGCACACAGGCGTCGGCAAGGCCACGCGTGAACTTGTGAATGTCGCCGGTCGAATCGGATGGCGTGAAGAATCCGCCGAAAAAGTCGCCATGCAGCGTGGGCTCGATCCGCTGCAACTCCGCCGCCGTCACCGGATTGCGATCGAGGCCGCCTTCGCGCAGCAATGCATTCACCTTGCCGGCCGCGTCGAAATCCTTCTGGGTCTCGTAGATGTGCAGGATGCCGCGCCGCTCCAGGTCGAAGTCGATGCCTTCGCGCTCGGCAATCGAAAACAGATGTTCACGCGCCGCAATCGCGAGCCGCACGGTCTCGACCGTGTTCGCCCGATAGTGCGGAATCTGCCGCAAAAACTCACCCATCCACGAATACTTGTGCCACGTGGGCATTGGATTGAGCAGCAGCGGGGCGTCGCGCCGCAGCATCCAGCGTAAGCCCTTCAGCACGGTGGCCGCGCTGTTCCAGACTTCGGCGTTGCTGGCGGACAGCTGGCCGCCGTTGGCGAACGAGGTCTCCATCGCCGCATAGCGATGACGTTCGAACACGGTAACGTGATGGCCGCGCTGAGCGAGGGCGTGAGCAGTCGTGACGCCGGTAATGCCGGCGCCGATAATGGCGATTCGTGACATGACATGATCCAGAGTAGTTGAGCATCACCGGTGTCGACTTCGTGTCGAAACCGGCGTCGATGCCCCATCTGTCCATGTACCTGAGAGTTTCTTCCCGCGAGCACAGCAGCGCGATCTGAGCGCCATGCCGGGAATCCCCTTCGGTGGGCGCGCACGGCGCCGCTCTCCAGATGTTCCAGCTGCGCGGTCCTTTTGCCTGAGAGTTTCCGGGGCGGTTGCTCCGTCGGCGTCGTCACAAACCTCTGACGATCTCTCCCGCGCTGCGTTGCAGAACGGCTCGACAATACCGGGCAAAAAAATTCGCCGCAAGTGTTTCCTGTGATGCAGCGCCCAGGCAGTCCGCTGGAAACGGGCGCAACGCAGGCAGAAAAGCCCCATCCACATGACGGCGATTGCGGGTCTAAACCGGCTGCATCGGCTATATTTGGCGGCATTGCCCGATCATCAATCCACAGAGGAGCCCGCCGTGCCCACTGCCGCAACCCTGCTCGCATTCGCTCTGGTCTCGCTCGGCATGGTGCTTACGCCCGGCCCGAACATGATTTATCTGATCTCGCGATCGCTCTGCCAGGGGCGGCGCGCCGGGCTCGTGTCGCTCGGCGGCGTCGCGCTCGGCTACGTGTTCTACATGTTTTGCGCGGCGTTCGGCATCACGGCGCTGCTGCTGACAGTGCCCTACGCGTACGACGCGTTGCGCTTCGGCGGCGCGCTTTACCTGTTGTATCTGGCGTGGCAGGCGGTCAAGCCGGGCGGCCGTTCGCCGTTCCAGGTGCGCGACCTGCCGCACGACAGCCGGCGCAAGCTCTTCACAATGGGCCTCGTCACGAACCTCGCCAATCCCAAGATCGCGGTGATGTATCTGTCGCTGCTGCCGCAATTCATTTCGCCCGGGCACGGCAGCGTGCTGTCGCAATCGATCGCGCTCGGCTGCGTGCAGATCGTCATCGCCGTTACGGTCAATGCGCTGATTGCCAGCATGGCGGGTTCGATTGCCACGTTTCTCGCCGGGCGGCCGGTGTGGTTGCTGGTGCAACGCTGGCTGATGGGCACCGTGCTCGCCGGTCTGGCCGTGCGGATCGCGTTCGACGCGCGCCGTTGAGGGGTACCGCTGAGGTGTGCGGTTCAACGGGGCGATGAAGGCCTGGCCAAGTCTTCACGGTCGTCTTGCTGCCAGCCGCTTCCTCATAGCATCTTGTACATGAGGGTGGTCGAATCAAACCGCTCCTCAAGCGCGTCGCGGCAGTATCGGGGAATCACGCCGGCCGTCTGATAACCCAGCGCGGCATAGAGCGGCTCGGCCTTGTCACCGGTGCGCGTATCGAGCGTCAACAAGCTGCGCTGCAACTGCTGCGCGCGGTGCTCCAGTTCCTCCATCAGCGCTTTGGCAATGCCCTGGCGGCGCAACGCGGGGTGGACCAGCAGCTTGCGCACCTCGGCGCGATGGCGCTGGTTCGGCATCGTGTCGTAATCCAGTTGCACGGTGCCCGCGATCGACTCGCCATGACGAGCAACGAACACGACCAGCGCGCCCGCACGCAGCGACGGCAGCACCTTGCCGCTCCAGAACGCCTCACTCTCCTCGACGCTGTACGGCAACACGAATCCGACGCTCGCGCCGTCATGGACGCAGGCCCGCAGCAGCGCGCCGAGTTCGGAGAGATGGCGCACGAGGTCGTCGGCGGAAAAGCTCGTGATGGTGATCGCGCTCATGGTGGCTCGAATTCAGACAATGAAGAGGAGGTAGCGGGCCGCGCTATGCGCGGGCGTGACGAACGCATTGGGGCCGAATAACTGATAGCGCAGACAGTCGCCGGCTTGCAGATCATGGCTCCGGCCATCGACGGTGATCTGCAATTGCCCTTCGAGCATGATCAGATGATGTTCGAGGCCAGCTCTCGGCGACGCGTCGTAAGTGATCCGTGCGCCGGCGTCGAGTTCGCATTCGAGTGCCTCGCCGCTCAGCGCCTGGGCCGGTGGCGACACGGAGCGGCGCCGGAAGCCGACGCTCGCGTCGGTCCAGACCGCCTGCGCAGCGCGCGGCACCAGCGGCGCGAAATCTTCCTCGACCATGTGCATGAGGCGCGACATCGGCAAGCCGTAAGCGACGCAGAGTTTGCCCAGCACGCTCGCCGTGGGGCTCACGGCGGCGTTTTCGAGGCGCGACAGGGTGGCGCGGCTGACGCCGCTGAGTTTCGCGAGATCGTCGAGGGACCAGTTGCGCTCGGCGCGTAGCGCTCGCAGACGCTGGGCGATGCGGCGATCGATAGCGTTGTCGTCGAGCGGTGTGTTTTCCATATTCGGGAAAATATCTCTAATATGGGATTTCGTCAACGAAACAAAATCTCCAAAAAAGGGATGTGGACGCATTCAGCGCACATCTGATCATCCCGGAGATTCGTACACCGCAAGCTGCCCGGGCGTTTATCATAGTGCCCACCAACTAAAACCCGCCGCCCGGTTGCGCCACGGGGCTGTGCATCGATCACGCACACCGTCCACGAGACCCGGCGGCGCTTGCCGCGACATCCTCTATGAACTCCACTCCCGACGCAGTTTCCCGCCCGTCCATTCGGGCTTTGACCTTGCTTGAAGGGCGCGTGCTCGGCGTGCTGGTCGAAAAGCAGCACACGGTGCCGGACAGCTATCCGCTTTCGCTGAACGCCTTGACCCTTGGCTGCAATCAGAAGACCGGCCGCGCACCCGTGATCAATGCCACCGAAGCGGAGGTGCTGACCGCCGTCGACGGCTTGAAACGCCTGAGTCTGGTGATGGAAGGCAGCAGCAGCCGCGTGCCGCGCTTCGAGCACAACATGAATCGGGTCTTGGGCCTGCCGAGTCAGTCAGCCGCCTTGCTGACCACCTTGCTGCTGCGCGGTCCGCAGACGGCAGCCGAGTTGCGCCTGAACAGCGCGCGTCTGCATGGATTTGCTGACATCTCGTCGGTCGAGGCGTTTCTCGACGAATTGGCTGCCAATGATCCGCCGCGAGTCGTAAAACTGGCCCGCACGCCAGGCGAGCGCGAAAATCGCTGGATGCATCTGCTATGCGGCGAAGTCAGCGCGAGTGATCTCGCTCAGCCGGGTGGGGAAGACGAGGTGGTGCCGTTGTCGGCGTTCGAGGCGGTAAAAGCGGAACAGAAACGGCTTGCCGATGAAGTGAGCCAGCTTCAGGCGGTGGTGCGGCGCATGGCTGCCGAATTGGGCATTGAAATCGAGGCGCCTCGCGCGAGCGATTGACGCGCTGTTGAAAGTTCGCGCGCTGCGAGCGCGCGAACCGCAGGAAACTAGAACTTGTAGTTCACCGAAGCGAGCGTATTGAGCTCGAATCTTTTTTCGGTAATCGGGCTATTTGCCGCGTCGTGTTCCAGCCGCCCGAAAGTAGCGGAAACCGAGCCATTCCAGTGTTTGGAAAAGTCGTACGTCACCATGGCGTTCATATGAATGTCGCGCACCCCGGCGCTGGTGCTGTACGTGGGCAATCCCGAGGCCGCGCTCTGCTGCCCGGATACGCCGAAGAACGTCCGCGTATAGGTTCCATTCGCCCAGGTGAAGCCTGGCCCCACCGAGAACAGCCAGCCGCCGACCGGTGCGGACGCCACGAAATCCGTGCTGACCGTGGTCCCCTGGTGATGGCCGGCGATATCCTGATACAACGCCACCGAGCCGGTGAACGCCCACCACGTGTAGTCGGCGAAAAGCTTCAGTTTGGGGCCGCCATGCACGTCACCCAGCCCATGCAGGCGCGGGTCGTCGGATTCCTTGCGGGTCTGGAAGTCGAAACTGAGCGCCGCGCCCACGTGATAGGCCGGACCGCGCAACACGTTGACGCCGAGCACGTCAGGACCCTGCGAGAAGATCCGGTCGTCGTAGGAGATGTCCAGCGCAGGGAACGGGAAATAGCTTAGTTGTCGCGATCCCGGGTACTTGGGCGTGATCACGATGCCGGGCCCCACGCCGATTTTCCATTTGCTGTCGGCGGCCGTGCCTGTGCTTGTGCTCGCGCCAGTCGCCGCGCCGGTGCTCGGCGCATCGGCCGCTGCGTCGGTCGTCGCATTCGAGCCTGCGTCGTCCGCGTAGGCCGCACGCGTGGCAAACGTGGCAAACAGGGCAAGCGCGGCGGCGAGCAGCAGTGATTTGCGCGCGGTCTGGCCAAACCTGAGCGAGGTGCGCAGCGACGCGCGCGCAGCTTTGCCGGGCGCCGTCATGCGCGCTCCTTGCCAAGCGCCGCGAGCTGCCTGAGGCGCCGCGCCAGGGCCTTCGAGACGACCGGTTGCTTGCTGCCGTCGTCGCCGCTGTGGACGACTTCGCTCTCGCGCAAGAACAGCGCGGTTTCACGCGCGACGATTTCGCGCTCGTTGTCCGACGTAATCATGTGATACGAATCATCCAGCCAGATTGTGCGTAAAAAGGCGGCGCCGATATTCGCGGCGACAAACCGGGCATTGCGGGGGCTCGACGTCTCGTCGTCGATCGCATGAACAATCAGGCAATCGGTCTTGATGTCGCGCACCTGGGTGCGCACACTCGCGGCGAGGCGGCTCGCCTGATGCAAGGCCGGCAACGAAATCGTCGACGGTCCAACTTCGCTGAAGTCGCTGCGCTGCATGGCACGGGCGATCTTTGCCCTGAGCGCTTCGTTGCGCAGGCCGAACGGTGCTTCCTCGCGGTAACGCCAGCGTTTGCGCATCGGCGTGAAGTACGCCCAGTTGAGCAGGAAGCGATACCAGGGGATCGCCCAGCCGTCGTAAGAGAGCGTCAGCGATAACAGCACGAGCGACTGCGCCGCGGGACGGCGATGCGCGAGCGCCAGCGCCAGCGCCGCGCCGATCGATAGTCCGCAGATCGAGACGCGTGCAAAGCGCGCGGCCAGCGCGTCGTACTCGCGCACGGCGGCGTCGAGCCACGTTTCCATCGCCGTTTGTTCTGAGCCGGCGCTGTAGCCCGGCAGAACCGGCGCGCAAGCGGTGAAGCCCTCGGCGTTCAGAAAGCGTGCGAGAAAACGCAGTTCGAGCGGCGAGCTCGACAGGCCGTGCAGCATCAGCACGGCATGATCGTCGCCGGGTAAGAAGAGACTCGTAGGCTGGCTCATGGATCAGGCTCCGATCCGCAGCACGAGGAACTCGCCGGCGTGCGTGGTGAACCGTTCGCACATGCACTCGATCAGCCTCGACGCGCCATCGGCGCCTTTCATGCGCACGCGATGACTGCCGGGCCACAGCGCCTTGCTGAGCCGCTGGATGTCCTCGGGATCGACGTCGGCGAAGCGAGGGCCGGGCGCAATTTCGTTGGGCAGACGCGGCAGCAGCCCCTGGGGCTTGACGTCGTCTACCTGTTGCAAGGCGTTGCGCTCCAGTGCCTGAATGAAAATGAAGGTCCTGTGGTGATGCGACAGATGGCGCAGCAGCCGGTGCGTTTCGTCGACGGCACGGCGGGCGAGCATGCGCTCGTTGTCGTGACGCAGCAGCATTTCATAGCGCGACTGCGCGACCGAGGCGATCAATTCCGCGCGAAACTGCGAGCGGCGCAGGCGTTCGATCAGGATGATGACGAGCAGCGTCACCAGCGGATACGAAATCACGAGGACCAGATCGGCCCGATTGAATACGTCGATGGTTGCGTAAGGCGGCACGAACAGATAGTCGGCAATGCCCAAGCCAAGCAGCATGACGGCGAGCGCCGGCGCCAGCCCGCAAAAATACTCGACCAGGGCCGCCGCGATGCAGAACGCGGTGCCCGGCATGATCGGTCCGAGTAACGGATGGAGCAACATGCGCACGCCGCTGGCGATCGCCAATGCGGCGGCCGCGGTGAGCCAGACGCGTGTTCCCCGTGGTGCCCAACGACGGGCGTTTTGGACTTCCATAATATTTTTTTAGGGAGCGATTCCGCTTCCCGATTGAGTGTGTCTGCGCTTTAAAGCGCAGGTCGGACAATACCATAATCGGACCGGCGTAAAAGCTCGAAAAAGAGGTAAATACCGCCGGCCCGGGCGCAATATCGTGTTTCGAACGCCGTTTTGAGAAACACGTCCGGGAATAGGGTTATTCTCGCCAGCCGGCAGTGTGCGGGCGGCGTGCTTAATAGACGCTTAGACCCGGCAGAAACGGCTGCCGGAGCCGGCGGCCTTCGGATTGGCGCCAGCGTGAGGCGAGCGCAGCCGTCAAACTGTATGGCGCAAATGACACGCCGGCGGGTTTTCGTAGGTATACCTCGGGCGCCCCCATTGCTTCAAATGAAGTTAAGGTAATTTACGAATGACACAGAACATTTACGACGACCCCGAATTTTTCGGCAATTACAGCCAATTGGGCCGCTCGAAACAGGGTCTCGACGGTGCCGCCGAATGGCCCGCGTTGCGCGCGATGCTGCCGCGGATGCATGGCCTGAACGTGGCCGATCTTGGCTGCGGCTATGGCTGGTTCTGCCGGTGGGCGCGCGAAGCGGGCGCGGCCACGGTGCTCGGCCTCGATGTCTCGGAGAAGATGCTGGCGCGGGCACGCTCGTCCTCGAATGATCCCGGCCTGACTTATGCCCGGGCCGATCTCGAACATCTCGACCTGCCGGCGGCCGGTTTCGACCTCGTCTATAGCTCGCTCGCGTTTCACTACATTGAGAATCTGCGCGGCTTGCTCGACACGGTGCATCGCGCGCTGGTGCCGGGCGGACGCCTGGTGTTCTCGATCGAACACCCGATCTTCATGGCGCCACGGCAGCCGGGCTGGTCGGTCGATGCCGAGGGCCGCAAGCAATGGCCGCTCGACAGCTATCAGATAGAAGGGCCGCGCATCACCAACTGGCTTGCCGACGGGGTTATCAAGCAGCACCGCACCATCGGCACCTTGCTCAATCACCTGATCGGCGCGGGTTTCACCATCGCCCATGTCGACGAGTGGGGACCGACCGATGCCGATCTTGCCGCGCGCCCCGAACTGGCCGAAGAGCGCGAGCGGCCGATGATGTTGCTGGTATCCGCTACGCGGTAGTTTGCGGGCGAGTGGGGCGGCCGCTCAGGCGTCGCGGCTTCGGCGCGGTTCGTCGGCGAGCGTTCGCTGCGTGCGGTAGAAAATGCGTGGCGGCACGTTCGGCGAATCTTCCGCGAGCCGGTCGAGTTCGTCGCGGATCGCGGTGAGATAGTGGCCGTCGCGGGCGTCGGCGTCGCCCGCAAAGATCGCTTCCAGCCTGCGCCGCAAGGCGCCATAGCGGGCTCCCGCCGCGCGATGTTTTTCCGCCCGCTCCGCATATCGGAAGAAGGTTTGCAGCGCGGCGGAGACCGCCGCCGCCACGCTCACGAAGCCCACGAAAATCCTGAGCGCCGGCGAGACCGCGCTCGCGCTCAACGACGCAAACACAGCCGTGCCCACGAAGGCCGTCAACGCAGTGACCAGCCAGCCGACGCCGCGGTCCCGCGCGCAGAGCAGGTCGGCCATGTCGTAATGACTCATCTGGGATTCGCGCGCGCGCCGGATCCACTTCAGCAGAAGCTGGTCTTCGTCGACCGGAGGCTCGTAGGCAATCGGGTTCTTCATAGGACTCGTCGGGGCTATTCAGTGTCGTGCGGCGTAGCGCATGGGCTGGCGATACTGTGCCACATGCGGGCGCCAGGCTGAACGTCACGGAGCCTGCGCAGCGGATCAGCCGGGCAGGCGTCGCACGGCGTCAACAGCCTCCATCGCCCGTTTCAAATCTCACGGCCGCCGCCGAATCCGGCGTACATCCGGAACCGTCACGCCCCATGTTCACGCTCTGTCGAAGATGACGGAAATATCATTTTCGCATCATCTTCGCACTGCAACAGAACCGTAGCATCGCTCGTACCCCTTCTACGACTTCGCCCTTCCATGCTCACCCGCCACCTTGCCGCCGCACTTGCGATTGCCGCGGCAACCCCAGCTTATTCGCAGTCGATATCGCTCCCGGCTGACAGTGCCCACCAGCCGCCGGAGCGTCCCGCTGCGACCACGGCCAGCGAGGCCGCACTGACGCCCTTGTCGCTCGATGAAGCGCTCGGACTCGCGGCCCAGAGCAATCCCTTGCTTCGTAGCGCACGCGCCGATGCAGACGCGTCTCAAGGCACGTTCATGCAGGCGGGCGCCCGACCCAATCCAGAGCTATCGCTGCTGCAGGAGGGATTCGGGGGCGCCGAGCGAACCACTACCGCACTCGTGAACCAGACTCTTGAGCTTGGAGGCAAGCGCCGGGCGCGGCTGGACGTCGCTTCGTACGGGCGCGAGGTCGCACTTGCTTCGCTCGACGCTCGTGGAGCGGCTCTGCGCTCGGATGTCGTCGCAGCCTTTTACGGATTACTCGCAACGCAACGCCAGTTGCAGGTTGCGCAGGAGTCGGCAGAGATCGCAGCGCGGTCCGCGGAGCTTGCCGGGAAGCGCTCGCGCGCCGGCAAGGTTTCTCCCGTCGAAGCGACGAAAGCGCGGGTTGCCGCAACAGGCGTCCAGATCGAGCTCGCGAACGTGAGGACACGCGTCTCGACCGCGGAGGAGGCGCTGGCCAACGTAACGGGCAGTCCGCTCGTGCGGGGGCGCTCTGCCACCGGCGACATCGAGACCGTGCCGGCAGTCGAACCGCTATCGCAACTCCTGCAACGTTTGTCGGGAGCACCGCTCTCCCGCGTCGCCAGAGCCGAAATGCTCCGCTCCAACGCCGCCATTTCAGTCGAGCGGGCAAAGCGCATTCCCGACATCACGGTCAGTGCAGGAATGAAGCGCGTGATTACCGGCGGCATTCGGGACAACCAGGCAGTCGTCGGTGTGTCCATACCGCTTCCGCTGTTCGACACAAACAAGGGCGCACTGCTCGAAGCCGTTCATAAGGCCGAGAAGGCGAACGCCGATTTCGACAGTGAGAAGGCGCGGCTGCAACTGGAATTGACGCGGGCATACGCGAACTATGAGAACTCGACACAGGCCGCGCGCAGGTTGAAGACCGACGTGCTGCCGGCCGCGCGCGAGGCGCTCGACGCCATGTCGCGAGGCTATGAGCTCGGCAAGTTCAGTTTTCTCGACGTGCTGGACGCACAGCGCACGTTTTTCGAGGGGCAGTCGCAATACGTGCAGGCACTGACCGACGCGCATCTTGCCTACGCCGACATCGGACGACTCGTTGGCGCGCCCCTGCGCAGCGACATCGACCAGACGACCCATTTACCTTGAAGGATTCATCATGGCGCGCAGAAAAATCATCATCGCCACGGCGGCTACCATCGGAGGCGTAAGCATCGCGCTTGCCGCGTTGGCATTGACACGCGAGTCGTCTGGCAGCGCATCGGGTTCCGGGGCGGTTCAATCGGCGCAATCGACGCAATCGGCGCAGGCAGCCATTGGACAGCACGGAGGGACTGTACTCAGAGATGGCGCAATGGCCCTTGAAGTCGTCCTGTCCGAGAAGCCCGGCGATGCCCGTCTTGTCGTGTATCCGTTTATCGACGGCAAGCCATTCGATAAGGGCGTGGCAGTGTCCGGCACCGTGATCCGCTACGACGGGACCAGGGAGCAGTTGCAGTTCGCGCCCGCGGGTCAGAAGTTCACGTCCACGCAGCCGATAGCAAAACCCCACGTATTTGAGGCTGCCATCGAACTCAAATGGTCAGGGCAATCTGCATCATTCGCTTTCTCTCGCGCCGACGGTGCGGTCGCACTGAGTGCGGAACAGGTGAAGGCGGCCCAGATTGGTCTTGCCAAGGCCGGGCCGGCGCAAGTCGTTACGTCATTCCAGCTTCCCGGTGAAATCAGATTCAACGAGGACCGCACTGCTCACGTCGTGCCGCGTGTGGGCGGCATCGTCGAGCGCGTCACGGTATCGATCGGAGAGAAGGTCGCGAAGGGACAGGTGCTCGCGGTCGTCGCCAGTACCGACCTTGCTGACCGCAGAAGCGAACTCCTGACTGCGGAGCGTCGGCTTTCGGCTGCCCGAACCTCGTTCGAGCGGGAGAGGACCCTGTGGCAGGAACGGATTTCCGCGGAGCAGGACTATCTGCAGGCGCAGATGCAGTTGCGCGAAGCAGAGATTGCTGCGCAGAACGCCCGGCAGAAGCTGTTGGCTCTGGGCGCGCCGCCTTCCGCGGACGCACTGAACCGCTACGAACTGCGCGCTCCGTTTTCCGGAACGATAGTGGAGAAGCACGTGACGCCGGGGGAGGCGATCGCTGCAGACGCGAACATATTTGTCGTCTCAGACCTTTCGTCGGTATGGGCCGAGATGGCGGTGCCTGCCCAGCGGCTGAACGACGTTCGCGTCGGCCGCGAAGCGAGCGTCAGCGCCACGGCATTTGAATCGAAATCGAGTGGCCCCATTGCCTTTGTCGGCGCGCTACTGGGAGAACAGACTCGAACAGCGCCGGCGCGCGTTGTCCTGCCGAATCCCGATGGCACATGGCGCCCGGGCATGTTCGTCAATGTCTCGGTGGACGCGGGCAGGCAGGAGGTGCCGGTTGCGGTAGCGAATGACGCACTACAGGATATCGACGGTGCGCAGGCCATTTTCGTCCAGTCGCCAAAAGGATTCGTTGCTCAAACCGTCGAGACCGGGCGTCGTGATGACCGCGTGGTCGAGGTTGTCAAAGGGCTCAAACCAGGTCAGCAGTACGTGGCGTCCAACAGTTTCGTGCTCAAGGCCGAACTCGGGAAAGGCAGTGCCGAGGAAGAGTAAATCCAAAGCCCCGAACCTCCGATGACCTGCAGCAGGCAGGTCGCGCACCCTCTACCCGGATTCATAGGACCATCTCAATGTTTGAGCGACTGATTCGCTTCGCGATAGCACACCGCTGGCTCGTCATGCTGGCGGTTGTCGCTGTTGCTGCGCTAGGCATTTACAGCTACCAGAAACTGCCCATTGATGCCGTTCCTGACATTACCAACGTTCAGGTCCAGATCAACACCTCAGCGCCCGGATATTCGCCGCTCGAGGCCGAGCAGCGCATAACGTACCCGGTAGAGACGGCGATGGCGGGCCTGCCTGATCTCGAGCAGACCCGTTCCATCTCGCGCTACGGGCTTTCGCAGGTGACCGTCATTTTCAAGGACGGGACCGACATCTACTTCGCACGCCAGCTGGTCAACGAACGGATTCAGGAAGCGAAAGACAAGCTGCCACCTGGCGCCACGCCTGCGATGGGGCCGACTTCAACCGGGCTCGGCGAGATTTACCTGTGGACAGTCGAGGCGGATGCCACGGCGCGTAAGCCGGACGGAACAAGCTATACGCCTGCGGACCTGCGCGAGCTTCAGGACTGGGTCATCAAGCCTCAGCTTCGCAACGTACCGGGCGTTACCGAGGTCAATTCCATTGGCGGCTTCGTCAAGGAGTTTCGCGTCGCACCGAATCCGGCCAAGCTGATGTCGTATGGCCTGACGCTCGCCGACGTAGTTCGCGCCCTCGAGCGTAACAATGACAACGTCGGCGCCGGGTATATAGAAAAGCGCGGCGAACAGTACCTGGTGCGGGTGCCTGGCCAGGCCCGCTCCGTCGACGATATCGCCAACGTCGTGCTGACAAACGTTGGCGGCGTACCGGTTCGTATGAAAGATGTCGGGCAGGTCGATATCGGTCGCGAATTGCGAACGGGCGCAGCGACAGCGAATGGCGAAGAGGTGGTGCTTGGTACGGTATTCATGCTGATGGGCGAGAATAGCCGGACCGTGGCGAAAGCGGTCTCTGTCAAGATGGATGACGTCAACCGTACGCTGCCTTCGGGTGTGCGCGCGGTGCCCGTCTACGACCGCACCGTGCTCGTCGAAAAAGCCGTGCAGACAGTGAAGAAGAACCTCCTCGAAGGCGCGGTTCTCGTTATCGTCATTCTCTTCCTGTTCCTCGGCAACATCCGGGCGGCCTTGATTACCGCGCTGGTCATCCCGCTATCGATGCTGATGACATTCACCGGGATGGTCAATGCAAAGGTGAGCGCCAACCTCATGAGCCTCGGCGCGCTCGATTTCGGCATCATTGTCGACGGCGCGGTCGTGATCGTTGAAAACTGCGTCAGACGCCTCGCTCATGCACAGACACTCGCCGGCCGGCCACTGAGCCGCGAAGAACGCTTCGCCGAAGTTTTCGGGGCGTCACAGGAAGCGCGACGCGCCCTCATTTTTGGCCAGCTCATCATCATGGTGGTCTATCTGCCCATCTTTGCGCTTACGGGCGTCGAGGGCAAGATGTTCCACCCGATGGCGATTACCGTGGTGATGGCGCTCGCCGCAGCGATGGTGCTGACGGTCACCTTCATTCCCGCCGCGGTGGCGCTGTTCATCGGTCAACGCGTCGAAGAGAAAGAAAACTGGCTGATGAACAGGGCACGGCGGTTTTATGAGCCCGTGCTGGCCGCGTTCATGACGCGCCCAAAGCGCGTGCTGGCTGGCGCAGTCGTGATTGTCACGCTGACCATGGGGCTGGCGACACGCCTTGGCAGCGAGTTCATCCCGAGCCTGAACGAGGGGGATCTTGCCGTTGCCGCGCTGCGCATCCCCGGCACGAGCCTCTCGCAGTCGGTGGACATGCAGAAGGCCATTGAGAAAACGCTCAAACAGCGGTTTGCGGAAATCGACCGCGTTTTCGCACGCACGGGTACAGCGGAAATCGCCGCGGACCCGATGCCGCCGAACCTGTCCGACGGTTACATCATGCTAAAACCGACCGCCAGGTGGCCTGACCCGAACAAGTCGCGTGACCAGCTCGTGCAGGAGATTGAGGCCGCGCTCGCGGAACTGCCAGGCAATGCGTATGAGTTTTCACAGCCTATCCAGTTGCGTTTCAATGAGTTGATTTCCGGCGTGCGCAGCGACGTGGCAGTTAAAGTGTTCGGCGATGACATGGCCGTGCTCAACGGAACCGGCGAGAAGATTGCGGCGGCGCTTCAGAAGGTGCCGGGCGCCTCGGAAGTCAAGGTCGAGCAAACCACCGGTCTGCCCGTTCTCACCATCAATCTCGATCGCGACAAACTCGCACGGTACGGCGTGAGCGTAGGCGACATTCAGGACACGGTTGCAGCCGCGGTCGGCGGTCAGAAAGCCGGCACGCTGTTTCAGGGGGACCGGCGATTTGACATCGTGGTCCGGTTGCCCGACGAGCTTCGTTCAGATATCGAGGCGATCAAGCGTTTGCCGATTGCGTTACCATTTTCGCCGCAAGGCGCCGCCGGCGGCCCGGTGGTCCAGGCGCCGTATGTCCCGCTTGCCGAGCTGGCGACGGTCGAGGTTGCCCCGGGTCCCAATCAGATCAGCCGGGAGGACGGCAAGCGGCGCGTGGTCGTGAGCGCGAATGTGCGCGGGCGTGACGTGGGCTCGTTCGTCGCGGATGCGCGCGAACAGATTCAACAGGATGTTCAGGTTCCCTCGGGTTACTGGTTGTCGTGGGGTGGACAGTTCGAACAATTGCAGAGCGCGAGTGAGCGACTGAAACTCGTCGTCCCGCTCGCGCTTTTCATGGTGTTCGTCCTGCTTTTCATTATGTTCAATAATGTGAAGGATGGCTTGCTGGTGTTCACGGGTATTCCATTCGCACTGAGTGGCGGCGTGGTGTCGTTGTGGATGAGGGACATCCCTCTGTCCATCACAGCCGCCGTCGGGTTCATCGCGCTGTCAGGCGTCGCCGTGCTGAACGGGCTCGTCATGATTTCCTTTATCCGTAATCTGCGCGAGGAAGGTATGCAGCTGGATGCGGCTGTCCGCGACGGAGCGGTGACGCGGCTGAGGCCGGTATTGATGACCGCGCTGGTCGCATCGCTTGGCTTTTTACCGATGGCATTCGCGACCGGCACAGGCTCGGAAGTGCAGCGCCCGCTGGCGACTGTTGTCATCGGTGGCATCCTGTCGTCCACGGCCCTGACACTGCTGGTTCTCCCGGTCCTGTATCGGGTCGCCCATTCGACGTCGTTTCGTTCCGTCGTGATGGACAGGTTGTCGAAACGGGCGCCAGGCCGGGTACTGCGCTGGTTCGGTATTTTTTCGAGGTAGGGTTGAATGCGGATTCTTTTAGTGGAAGATGAGTCGAAGACCGGTGCTTATCTTCGCAAGGGTCTGGCCGAGGCCGGGTACGTCGTCGATTGGGTTGAAGATGGCATTACCGGCCAGCATCAGGCCGAGACGGAAGACTATGACCTTCTCATTCTCGACGTGATGCTTCCGGGGCAGGACGGCTGGACTCTGCTGCGAAATCTTCGGCGCACGAGGTCGACCCCGGTGCTGTTCCTCACCGCACGCGACGATGTGGGAGACCGGGTCAAAGGGCTTGAACTGGGCGCGGACGACTATCTGGCGAAACCATTCGACTTCGTCGAACTGGTCGCCCGCGTAAGGTCGATACTGCGGCGCGGAAAACCAGGGGAGTCGACAACGCTGAAGGTGGCCGACCTCGAACTTGACCTGACGCGACGCAAAGCCACCCGTCAGGGCGATTCCATTCTCCTGACTGCCAAGGAATTCACGCTGCTCTGGCTTCTGATGCGAAAGGAGGGGGAGATTCTGCCCCGCGCCACCATTGCATCTCAAGTTTGGGACATGAATTTCAACAGCGATACCAATGTCGTCGACTCGGCCATCAGGAGGCTGCGCTCAAAAGTCGACGACGCCTACGAACCAAAGCTCATTCATACAGTGAGAGGAATGGGGTACGTGCTGGAAGCGAGAGGTAGCGAGAGTTGTTGATGCGCCTTGTCCCACGAACGCTCCGCGCACGGCTGACGGCGCTCATTGTCCTGTCGACATCGGCGATTCTGGCCCTGAGCGGATTTTCACTGTATGAAGCACTAAGAGGCCGTATCGAGGCGACGTCGGTCGAGCAGATATCGGGCACGATGTCTTCACTGCAGGTGCATCTGAGCAACATCGAAACGACGGACGACATTGGCCGCCATGCCGAGATGTGGATAGACCAGTTGCACGGGCATCAGAACATGGACCTGGCCATCTACGACACGGCCGGCAATCGGCTGCTGAGCACGGCAGGATTCCGGCCATATGCACCGATCCTGACAACTCAGACAAAGCATGCTCCGATCACGCTCACACCGGCTCACTCGCGGCTCCGCTACATGGTGACTACGGTGTCGCTCGCAGGGCCAGCCGGGCCGTCAGTCCGAGTCGCGATTCAATATGACGGGGCCAATGACCAGGCCCTTCTGCGGGCGTATGCGCAGACAATCATCGTCATCGAAGTGCTGGGGGTGATGCTGGCCGCCGCGTTCGCGTACGGCATCGTCATGCTGGGTCTGAGCCCGCTTCGCCGCCTCGTCGCCCGCGCGGAAGAAATGTCGACCAATCGCCTTGCGCATCCGTTGCCTGAGCTCGATACATCGGGAGAACTGAAGGAGTTGGGCCACGCGTTTAACGGCATGCTTGCGCGGCTTGACGAGTCGTTCACAAGGTTAGGTCAGTTTTCGTCGAATCTCGCCCATGACATGCGAACACCATTGACCAATCTGCTGGCCGCTGCCCAGGTTGCGTTGTCGCAAACCCGGACCGCTGCAGAGTACAGGGATGTCATTGAATCCAGCATCGACGAATATCAACGTCTGTCCAGGATGATTGAGGACATGCTTTTTCTGGCGCGCTCGGAGCAGGCCGACGCGACCCTGTCGGTTCGAAATGTGGACGCTGCCGCTGAGGCCGAACGCGTCGCCGGCTATTACGAGTCAATGGCGCAGGACGCCGAAGTGACAATCGAGGTGAAGGGAGGCGGCACCGTCTGCGCGGACCTTCTTCTCTACCAGCGCGCACTGAGCAACCTGCTATCCAATGCCCTTGCGCACGCCCCGCAAGGGTCCGTCATAACGATTGACTGCAGCGAAGCGTCAGATTCGACAACGATTGCCGTATCGGACACCGGTCCCGGAATCGAAGCGCAACACGTCACCCGGATATTCGAGCGGTTCTACCGGGTCGACCCGGCGCGGCACGACTCGGCGTCCGGCACGGGGCTCGGACTGGCTATCGTGAAGTCGATAATGGAAAACCACGGAGGACAGTGCGGCGTGACGAGCGAGCCTCACCGCCGCACGACATTCTGGTTGCGGTTTCCGCGCCGCGAGTTCTGAGTCGGCGGCGCCACGCCGCCGCTGTCCACTCAAGGCCGGCAGGCACCGCACGCAAAGACCGAAGTGCGTCACGGCCAACACGCTCCGGCCCGGTGAAGCCGCCGGGCATGTTCCCTCCGGCAGCGGTCGTGCCTATCGGGCTGCCAGCTGGTCATGATGGTCAGCCGACGGCATAGTTTCGCCTGCGTGGAAAGTCAGCGCGTGCAGCTCCTTGTTGCGGGCAATCGTGGCAGCATCCGGCGGGTACTTCGTTTTCCTTACGGACGTCAACCCGTCATGCCGGGCCTGAATCAGTTCCTGACGAACCTGCTCGCGGGACTTGCCTTGCGCCTGCGCTACCTGCGAGATGCCGCCGATAAACATTACTGCCGCCGCGGAAAGTGCGAGAAATTTCGCTGCGCTCATTTGAATCTCCTTTTGTGACGACCACCGGTTGGCGAGTCAGGAGGCCAGTATGAATACCGGAGAGTGCGCAATCGTGACTGCCAGATGAGAAAAATGTCAGATTCAATTTTCTGGCGAACCGGGCAGTGAGCCTTTGCCGCGGATATGTGGGTATGCCACGAAGGCGCTCAGCAATCGCTGCCCACACATGAGATTTCCGTCACGTTCGCGTCATGTCTGCGCAGAGTTCGCAAAGCAAAATTCTCCCTCGTCGCCGTTGCCGCCGTCAGGCCACCGGCATTCGCTTTCGCCCCTGCCGGCCAATTCATTCCTGTGCGGGTCTCTTCGATGCGCCTCTGATCGGGAGCGGCCGCTGGCCACGAAGGGCGCCGGTCTGAACATGAACGTGAACGTGAAACATGCACACATTCCTGCTGAAATTGCTTTTCCCGGCCGTCATTGTCGCCAGCCTGACCGGATGCGCCAATCCCGGCAGCGAGCGTCGGGCTGCCGGTGCATCGCCCGAAGCCAAACAGGCAAAAGCGCCGG
This sequence comes from Paraburkholderia fungorum, assembly GCF_003610895.1. Taxonomy (GTDB): domain Bacteria; phylum Pseudomonadota; class Gammaproteobacteria; order Burkholderiales; family Burkholderiaceae; genus Paraburkholderia; species Paraburkholderia fungorum_B. The sequence continues at coordinate 133,016 of NZ_MCAS01000002.1, read as the reverse complement.
TGGACCTGGCGCCAGGCGAACAGGTGGACTATGCCGGCCATCGCTGCGGGAATCCAAATCTGTACGTTAAAACGCATCTGTGCCTTTATCCGCGCCGATAAGGACGCCATTCTCGCGTCAACAGGGGGCTCCATGCGTGAGCACTCGTCGCATGTGTCGAAGTGCGATTGACAGCGCTGGTTTTCACATCCACGCAGATGGTCACCGCCGCAGCGTCGATACAGGTCTCATCCCGTTTGTATCGACTCAGGCTACGGCCATCTTTTACAGGACCAGACTTCATGTCCGGATCCTCTTTTTATTCAATCCTGCATCGTCGTCAGTGGAATGAACCAGCGGCGCAACGCTTCCTCCAGGCCTTCCATGCTGTCCTGCTCGCCGGCCCAGGCAACACAGGCATCGGGACGGATCAGCATCGACGGTCCTGTTGCGACGGCGACGCAACGGATTCTCTGTGTAGCGGCGGCAACGAGCCTGGACGCCGTCTGCCCGGTTGAGGCGTCGAGAAGAACGCCCATGCCGTCCTGCATGACATCGTAGAGCGCGACGCGGCCATCGCCGTGGCCGATTGGCCTGTCGCCGATCAGCCGTCCGACGTCGTCCTGTTCCGAGCCGAGATCGTAGCGGGTGGCAAGGCCGCTCATCATCTCGCCGACGAAGCGGTTGACGTCGTCGAATTGCATGAGGTTTGCCATGAGCTCGCGCATCGCGCCTGCTTGCGGATCGGGCCGCATGATGGCCATCTGGGCCAGCGTGTTGGCGAGAACCGCTTCGGCGACGGGCCGCCGCTCGGCCGTGTAGGTGTCGAGCAGACTGTCGGGTTGCTCGCCCCGGATCACCGCGGCAAGCTTCCAGCCGAGATTCGCGGCATCCACGAGCCCAAGGCTCAGGCCCTGACCGCCGAACGGCGGGTGGACATGCGCCGCGTCACCGGCCAGCAGCACCCGGCCCTGGCGATAGGTATCGACGAGCCGCGTATTGTCCGTCCATCGGCTGGCGCTTTCGAGCCCGTTCACGCGGACCTCTTTGCCGCTGATGCGCCGCAGTACGGTTTCGATTTCCTCACGGGTGACCGGAGCCTGCCGATCTTCCGGCGGACCGCTGAAGTCCAGCATGAACAAGCGGCCGGGAAACGGTCCGTAGGACAGCACGCCACCCGATGTGCGACGCCAGCCGCTCGGCAACAACTGCTCGGGACGGTCGATCTCGACGGCCGCCTGGTACATCGTCATGCTCGGCGCCGTGCCGGGGAAGTCAAAACCGGCCATCTTGCGGATCGCGCTGCGCCCGCCGTCGCAACCCACCAGGTAAGAGCAGCGGATGCGGCCCTCGTCTGTTGAGGAGTTCCACGCCACATCGACACCGTCCGCCTGCTGGACGAAGCGGGCGACGTCGCACCCGCGGCGCACCTCGATCCCAAGCGCGCGCACGCGATCGGCCAGCATGGCTTCCACGGCGTGCTGATCCACCGGGTGGGGACGCCGCTCCGGCTCCCGTTGCGCGTCTTTCCGTATCAGAGACAGGCCGGCGAAATGGCCGCTGAACCTGGACCCGCGCCCCCGCGCGTCCGGTCCGTTCTGAGCGGTGAACTTCTGCATGGCCGCGAAGCTGAGCTCTTCCGCGGCGGCGATGGCCGGCGCCATGCCGCGACGCTGCAACGCTTCGCTTCCCAACGGTCCGATCCCCAATGCCTTTGCTACCATGCTCGGAGCAGCCAGGCGCTCCAGCACAAGGACGCGCGCGCCGCCCAACGTCAGTTCGATGGCGCTCAGGAGGCCGACCGGCCCGGCTCCCACCACCACCACATCAATCGATTTATTCATATACCAAGTCCCAATTTGTACTCAGTACATAAAATATGCGATAAGATAGCGACATGTCAACGCCGACCGACCTCCGATCCCGAAAACGCCTTGCCACGCGGCAAAGCATCTCCAATGCCGCCACGCGCCTGTTCCTGGAACGGGGCTTCGATCAGGTGACGGTGGACGAGATCGCGGCCGCCGCCGAAGTCGGGCGGATGACGGTGTTCAACCACTTTCCCCGCAAGGAGGACATGTTCTTCGATCGCGACGAGGAGGGGCGCGAGATCCTGCGCGAAGCCTTGCGGCAGCCTGATTCGCGCCTCGCGCCGATCGAAACGCTGCGTTTGCTTGCCCACCGGCTGGTCGCGGAGCAGAGCCCGTTCGTCGAGTTTTCTGAGGCGAGCCGGGGCTTCATCGAAACGATCGAGGGCAGTGAAACCCTCAAGGCGCGGGCGAGAGCGATACGTGACGAGCTCGCACAGGCTGTAACCGTGGCCTTATCCGAATGCGGGGGACGGGAACCTGCCGATCCCGACGCCCGTCTCGCGGCCAGTGTGCTGCTCGCGACATGGACCGTGGCCTTCATCGAGGCTCATCGGCGCTTTCGTGAGAAGCGGGATGCCGAAGAAGCGAAAGCTGCCTTTCTCGCTATTGTCGATAAGGGAACCATTGGCCTGAAGGCGGCAATGGCGGGCACGCCTTACGTGTGATCTGTCCTCTGTGCCTTGGTGTCGTTAAGCGCGCCGAAGAACAGCAATGGGTGGCGGGCATGCAGGGCGCGAGAGCCCCGAGTTGGGGCGCGCTGCACCAAGGCGAATGGATCAAAGCGTGGCAGCGCGGCCTGAAACCATCCCTCGATCATCAGCGCAGAGCCCGGTCTGGTCGGGTTCATCGCGCGTTTTCACGAACCTGAAACGCACCTGGCATGGCTCCTGCTCACTTGAGTTCAAACTTGTATTCAAGATTGAACTCAAGGAAACTCCGTGTCCACTTCATCGCCCCTGAAAGTCCGTCCTCTCCTCGCGGCTTATGCCGCCAACCGTCTTACGCCATCTGAGGTCGTGGCGACGGCGCTCACTCGCATCGCCGAAATCGAGCGGCCGGAAGTCTGGATCTCGCGTGTACCCGCAGCGGACGTCGAAGCTCGCGCCCAGGCGCTCGAAGCGCTTTATGAAGAACAGGGCAGTGCGGTGTTCGAACGCATGCCGCTATTCGGCGTGCCGTTCGCGGTCAAAGACAATATCGATGTCGCCGGCTTGCCGACCTCCGCCGCGTGCGAGCCTTTCAGCTATACGCCGGCCACCTCGGCATTCGCCGTGCAGCGCCTTATCGATGCCGGCGCGATACTGATCGGCAAGACCAATCTCGATCAGTTCGCGACGGGTCTGGTCGGCACGCGCTCGCCGTATGGCGCGGTGCGGAACACCGAATTTCCACTGCGCGTCTCGGGCGGGTCGAGTTCCGGGTCGGCGGTTGCCGTAGCCGCGGGGTGCGTGGCCTTTTCGCTCGGCACCGATACTGCGGGTTCCGGACGTGTGCCGGCTGGGTTCAACGGACTCGTCGGCCTGAAACCGTCGCTCGGACTCGTCAGCAAACGCGGCGTGGTGCCGGCCTGCCGCAGCCTCGACACGATCTCGGTGTTCGCGCACGACGTCGGCGACGCATGGCGTGTGTTCAGTGAAATCGCGTGTTTCGATCCGCTCGATGGCTACTCGCGCAAGGTGCCGGGCCTCGGTCTTCTGCGCAGCGCGCCGAGGCTCGGCGTGCCGGATCGCCTCGAATTTTTCAGCGATGCAGCGGCGAGTCAGGCGTTCTCCGCGGCGCTCGATACGCTCGCTTCCCATCTGCGCCTCGATCCCGCACCGATCGACTTTCAACCGCTCAAGCAAGTCGCGGCGCTGCTTTACGACGGTCCGTGGGTGGCGGAACGGCGCGCCGCGCTCGGCGCATTCTTCGACACGCATCGCGAGGCGATCGATCCGGTCGTCGCGGCCGTGATCGGCAAAGCGGATCGCTACAGCGCGGCCGACGCGTTCAACGGTCAATACGCACTCGCCGATCTGAAGCGTCACGCCGAACAACTCTTCGAGTCGATCGACATCCTGATCGTCCCGACCACGCCGACGCATCCGTTGATCGCCGATGTGCAGGCCAATCCCGTCGAGTTGAACAGCCAGCTCGGCTACTACACGAACTTCGTCAATCTGCTCGATCTGTGCGCGTTGGCCGTGCCTTGCCAGCGCCGCAAAGACGGCTTGCCGGCAGGTGTCACGCTGATCGCACCCAGCGGCGCGGACCGGCGTGTCGCCGAATTGGGCGCGCGCATTCAGGCCTTGTTCGAGACCGCTGCCGAGGCCCCAGGCGGGAGCGAGACGACGGGCATCGCAAAGCCGGTCAGCCGCACCGTGGCCACGACCACGACCCCGGTGAACATGATCGAACCGCTGCCGTTCCAGGAGCCGACTGTCACGCTCGCCGTGGTCGGCGCGCATCTGCGCGGCCAGCCGTTGAACTGGCAACTTCAGGAAGCCGGTGCGCGCTTCGTCATGGCGACTCATACCATCCCGAGCTACGCGCTTTATGCGCTTGCCAATACGCAACCGCCGAAACCCGGGTTGGTGCGTGTGGTGGGCCAGCAAGGCGCGGCCATTGCCGTGGAAGTCTGGGAGGTGCCGCTGCGCAGCTTCGGCAAATTCGTCGCCGACGTGCCCGCGCCGCTCGGTATCGGCACCGTGCAACTCGCCGACCAGCTCACGGTGAAAGGCTTCATCTGCGAACCGTCGGCAGTCGGCGAGGGCAGCGGCGCGACCGATATCACCTCGTTTGGCGGCTGGCTTGCGTGGCTCGACAGTCTGAATGTCAACTGAAGGCCGGCGCTCATTCACCTCAATCAGGAATTGGAACCGATGGACCCGATGAAGCAGGACATGCCTGCCGCGCCGGCCGCGGCCAATCAGCTTGCCGAGCAGGTGTACCAGCAACTGAAGGACGATATCTTCAGCTTCCGCCTGTTTCCCGGTGACCGCTTTTCGGAAAACGGCATCGCGCAACACTACGGGGTGTCGCGCACGCCCATGCGCGACGGTCTGTTCCGTTTGCAACGCGAAGGGTATCTGGAAGTCGGTTTCCGGCGCGGCTGGAAAGTCTCGCCGATCGATTTCGATCAGCTCGACCAGCTCTACGATTTGCGCATCGTGCTGGAAGTCGCGGCGGTGGAACGCGTGGGGGCGGGCGGCGACGCCGCGCACGCGGCCGTCGAAGCGCTAAAGGCGGTATGGTGCGTCGAGCCCGAACTGCGCGAGCGCGACCCGGTGAAGATGTTCGGCATGGACGAGAACTTCCACCGTCAACTGGTCGCCGCGACTGGGAATGCGGAAATGCTGCGCGTGCATAACGACGTGACCGAGCGCATCCGCATCGTGCGGCGGCTGGATTTTCTGAAGCCGCACCGCACGAGCGCGACCTACGACGAGCATTCGACGATCCTGAGCCTGATCGAACGCAAGCGAATGACGGAAGCGATCATCCTGCTGCGCGCGCATATTACGCAGAGCAAACAGGAGGTGCGCAAGATCACGTTGTCGATGCTGGCAGCGGCGCGCCATAGCAAGCTGCCGTTCGTGTCGTGAAGCGCCTCACTGTGCGGCGCGGCATGTAGCGCGGCATGTAGCGCATGCATGCCGCGAAACGCGTGGCGAAGCAACCGCCACGCCGTCACCCGTGCGCGCCGTCACTCGTACGAAAAGGCCCCGCCGAATTTATCCATCCGCTCCAGCGCCATTCCCGAGCCGCGCACCACGCAGGTCAGCGGCGCCTCGGCGACGAACACCGGCAGGCCGGTTTCTTCGGCAAGCAGGCGGTCCAGGTCGCGCAGCAATGCGCCGCCGCCCGCGAGCATGATGCCGCGTTCGGCGATGTCGGCGCCCAGTTCCGGAGGGGTCTGCTCGAGTGCGATCTTCACCGCCGAGACGATCTGATTCAGCGGATCGGTGAGCGCTTCGAGAATCTCGTTGCTGGAGACCGTGAAGCTGCGTGGAATGCCCTCGGACATATTGCGGCCCTTGACTTCCATCTCCTTGACTTCGGAGCCCGGGAAGGCGGAGCCGATTTCCTTCTTGATCGCCTCGGCGGTCTGCTCGCCGATCAGCATCCCGTAGTTGCGGCGGATGTAGTTGACGATCGCATCGTCGAACTTGTCGCCACCCACGCGCACCGACCCCTTGTACACGACGCCGCCGAGCGAGATCACGCCCACCTCGGTGGTGCCGCCGCCGATATCGACCACCATCGAACCGGTCGCCTCGGAGACGGGCAAGCCGGCGCCGGTAGCCGCGGCCATCGGCTCTTCGATCAGATAGACCTGCGAGGCGCCGGCGCTATGCGCGGCCTCCTTGATCGCGCGGCGCTCGACCTGAGTCGAGCCGCACGGCACACAGATGATGATGCGCGGCGACGGTGCGAACATCCGCGACTCGTGCGCCATCTGGATGAAGCGCTTGATCATCTGCTGGGTGATGTTGAAGTCGGCGATCACGCCGTCTTTCATCGGGCGGATCGCCTCGATATTGCCCGGCACCTTGCCGAGCATCTGTTTCGCTTCCTTGCCGACGGCCAGAATGATCTTCTTGCCATTCGGGCCGCCTTCCTGACGAATCGAGACCACCGAGGGTTCGTCGAGCACGATGCCCTTGCCACGCATGTAAATCAGGGTGTTCGACGTGCCGAGGTCGATTGCCAGGTCGTTGGAAAAATAGCCGCGCAGAAAACCGAACATGCAAATTCCTGTCTCGCTGATGCCGGGCGCGTGAGCGCGCCCCTTGGGAATGCCGCCCGGAGGCGGCAGGCGACCAGGTGGCGGTCGGGAGAGAGGGAAGAATAACAGCTTCGGGCGCGGCGCTACCTGGGCGCGCGTACGCGCAGCGAGTTGTCAGCTTGCCATTTGATGCGTTCGCAATTGCTCTTGACCCGCACCGCGAACTCCGACGGGGCATTGAGTTGCAGCGAGCGCATCTGGATTGCATCGCTATCGCCACGCCGCCAGCCCGTCTGCCAGCGCGTATCGAACTGGCTGGCCTCGGTGAGCACCTTTCTCAGCTTTTCCTTGTACGCGGCCACGTCCTGCTCTGATACGCCGCAGAACTCCTGATCGAAGCGGGCCCGCTGGCCCGCGGCTTCCGCGCTGGCGTTGGCGCTGTCCTCGCTGGCTAACGCGAGCCGTGGCGCTGCCAGCAGCAGAAGCGACACCAGCAGCAGCGCGAGCGCGGGGATCTTTGCAAGCGGAGCGCGCGATGTATGCAGAGCGTAATGCCCAGACCGGCTTGTCGACACGATGACCTCCTTGTGGCCGTCCTCCAGCGCCGCAACGAATCGCGTGAGCAGGGCGGCAGCGGGTGCTGCTGCCCATCTTACCGTGTCTGGCCGAGGCCCCTGGCTAGCGCGCTGGGCGGCGCGTCGCTGGTGGCTCCGCGTCTATCGCCGCTTACCTGCCGCTCAGGGCTCAGGGCTTAGGGCGCGTTGGTCAGCGCCGGGTCGAGATAGGCGCTGACGTTCTGCGATTGCTTGTAGACCGCGTTGCGCACGTTGAACCTGTCCGCGTTCACGCTCGATCCATACACCGAGTCCAGCCCGTCACCCTTGACGAAGGCCTTTCTGGCCGCCGCCGCGTCGAGCAGGTGCGTGCCTTTCAGCAAGGGCAGATACTGGGCCGGCGTCAGGCCGACGCGCGCGGACATGATCTTTACGGCATCCGGTTGCGTTTTCGGATCGTCGATGTAGGCCACGCAGCGATACCAGACCTTGATGACCTTGGCCCAATCGGCCTTACGCGACTGCAGACTGACCGGATTCACCGTGATCGCGTCGTAGATCAGGCCAGGCGCATCGGCCGAGGTGAAGATCGGACGTGCGCCCGGCACGCGCTTGAGGGCTTCGCCCGCGTTCGGCTGCCACGCGCCGACCGCGGCGATGTCCTTCGACGAGGCGAGCACCTGCGGCAATTCGTTGGTCTTCGCGTTGACGAGCGTGATGTCGGATTCCTTGAGCGCGTGCTTCTCGAGCGCCGCGTCCAGCAGCAGGTGATCGACCAGGCCCATTTCGACACCGACCTTCTTGCCCTTGAGTCCATCCACCGTGCGAATGGGCGGCTTGGCCACGATCATGTCGTTGCCGCTCGAATAGTCGGTCAGGAGGATCATCACGTTTTTGGCGCCGCTTGCGCCGGTGACCAGTGCATCGCCATTGGTCGCGCCGACCGCGTCGAGCTTGCCGGCGGAGAATGCATCGAGCGAGGCCGAGTAGTCGAACCATTGGAAATTGACGTCCACGCCGGCTTCCTTGAACCAGCCTTTGTCGATGGCAATCTGGAAGGTGACGAAACCGGGCCAGTCGCTGTAGCCAATGGCGAGAGGCGTGGCCGCCTGCGCGGGCGCGGCGGCCAGACCGCTGAAACCGATGGCAAGTGCGGCGGCGGCGCCGGCGATCGTGCTGCGCACACGGCGCATACGCCACGATGAGGCAGGGCAGCTCGGTGAGGTGAGAGACGTGCAGGCGGATTCGAAGCGTTTCATCGTTTTCTCCAGGAGACCGGTCAGTTGCGATTGTTGAGTTGGATCGCGCGGCGACTGCGCGATAAAACAACATGACCGGTTCCCGCGAGAATCCGAATGAGGCGGACACTGCGCGAAAACTGCGGGAAACAAACGCCGGCCACGGAGAGGCACGATAGGCATCGCTATCGCCAATCTCCCGGGCTTTTGTCCCGCCGTGTAGTGCGGCCGGCGCTCGTTCGCGGATCAAATCCGTGTCGAACGAACCGGTGCACCGGGCTGCTCTCGGACCAGACATTCTTGCGAACCGGAACCCTAGCATCCCTAAGATGCGACGCTGCCGCACCTCTCAGCAATCAATCTAGCGAGAAATATGCCAGCCTGAGTGCATGATTTCTCGACACGTAGCCGATCGCGTCCAGCCTTGAAATCATGAACGGCGAGGAGGGCAGATGAATCGACGCGCCGCCTGCGCTTACGAGCGGCGCCGTTGCTTTTGCAGTTCCATGAAACGCGCCGACATCAGTGTGTAGAGCGTGCGGCGAAGCGTGGCAAGCGTGAGCATGATCGGATGAGGCCGGTAGTGAGTGTGACGCTTTGACTTGCACACACCATGCCAACTTGCAGAGTCCTTACGCCGTCTGAAATACATAACAGAGCCACAAGAGCGCAGCCCAATCATGGTGCCTCGCGCATTCAACTGGTGCCGATCCGGCGTCAGCCGTGGTGCGCAGGCTAACAATCCGGCTCATCGCCGCTCGCCCGTATCACGCCGCTCAAAGCACCCAAGCCCTTGTCATCCAGTGCTTGCCACCTCGGCAACACGACGCTGGCACGCAACTCGCTTAACGATGCAGTGAGAGGTGCGAAGTAATTTGCATCATCTTCAGGATCGCTAGGGTTCCGGTCGTCCCGCCTTAAAGGCTTTTTGGTGGCTTTAAAGCGCACGCACGATGTCTGGTCCGAGAGCAATCCGGTCTTGCCGTTCACCTTCTTTCAAGGCGTCGGCGAGGCTCCACGGAGGGATAAAAGCCCGGGAGGTCGCGATGTCGGTCAATCGCCCTCTCATGCTTTTTCCCAACCGATACCTGGAGCCTCCATGTCGACGCAAACCTCAGTCGATCTCACCCCGATCCCGCATGTGTTGTGGGAGACCGTGCTTCCTGCCGGCACCCACTGGTCCGGCGTGCTGCGCCGTGGCATTGCGCTGCGCGTCGTCGACACCGATGGCGGCGCGAACCTGGCCGCCGTGTTTTACCGGCACGACGCGCCGCTCGAACGCTACAACATGGCCGATACGCTGAAGGCGCAGCACACCGCGCATCTGACACGCGCTCACGTGCTCTATTCGGATATGGGCCGCGTGCTCGCCTCGATCACGGCCGACACCCTCGGCTGGCACGATCCCCTGGGCGGCGTGGGCGACGCTGAACTGTTCGCAAGCCGGTATGGCGCGGCCCGCTATCAACACCATCGCAATGCGATGGTGCGCAACGGCCGCGACAGTCTGCTGCTCGAGCTGGCCAAACATGGTCTGGGCACGCGCGATCTGGTCGCCAATATCAACTTTTTCAGCAAGCTCGCGATCGGCGAGGATGGCGCGCTCGACTTCGTCGCAGGACATTCCACGCCCGGCTCGGCGTTCGACCTGCGTTTCGAAATGGACACGCTCGCCGCGTTTTCCACCGCGCCGCATCCGTTGAACCCGTCCGCCGAATACGAACCGAAGCCCGTCAAGCTGATCGCGTACCGCGCGTATGCCGCCGATGCTTGCGTGCCGCCCGACGATCCCTGCCGTTGCGCCTGTCCCGAGAACGAGCGCGGCTTTGTCAACACCGATCGTCTGTTCGTTTAAGGAGACCCGCGATGTCCATCATTGAAAGCAGGCTCGATATCCGTCACGCGGTCTACGACCTTACGCTGCCGTCCGGCGAGCCGTGGCTGCATGAAGTCAAGCGCGGCCAGGTGTTGCGCATTCTCGATCTGGAAGGCAATCAGGCCGTCGACACGCTGTTCTACAACAGCGCGGATCCGCTCGAACGCTACAGTGCGCAGGACACGATTCGCGCGCAACGCAACCTCTATCTCTCTGCCGGCAGCGTGCTGATGTCAAACCTCGGCAAGCCGATGCTGACCCTCGTCGCGGACACGTGCGGGCGGCACGATACCCTGGGCGGCGCCTGCGCGGCCGAGAGCAATACGGTTCGCTATGCGCTCGACAAACGCCATATGCACAGCTGCCGCGACAGCTTTCTGCACGCGCTCACGCATTGCACCTGCGGCGTGGGCACACAGCTCACCAAGCGCGACATTGTCAGCAACATCAACTTCTTCATGAATGTCCCGGTGACGCCGCTCGGCAAACTGAGCTTCGAAGACGGCATCTCTGCACCGGGCAAATATGTCGAAATGCGCGCCGAGATGGACGTGACCGTACTGATCTCGAACTGTCCGCAACTGAACAATCCCTGCAACGGCTACAACCCGACGCCCGTGCGCCTGACCATCTGGGACGCCCAATGACATTCGACAAAGTCCTGATTGCCAATCGCGGCGAAATCGCCTGCCGCGTGATCCGTACGCTCAAGCGCCTCGGCATTGCGTCGGTGGCGGTCTATTCGGAAGCCGACCGCCACGCCATGCACGTCATGCTCGCCGATGAAGCGGTCTGCATCGGCCCGGCGGTGGCGGCCGCCAGCTATCTGAATAGCGCGGCGATTCTCGAAGCTGCGCGCACGAGCGGCGCGAATGCCGTGCATCCCGGCTACGGTTTTCTCTCGGAGAATGCGGCGTTCGCCCAGGCATGCGAAGACGCGGGCATCCGTTTCATCGGGCCGCGCCCCGCGCAGATGCTCGAATTCGGCCTGAAGCACACCGCACGCGAGCTCGCGCAGGCGAACGACGTAGCGTTGCTGCCCGGCACTGGCTTGCTGCCCGATGTGGCAACCGCGTTAAGCGAGGCGGGGGCGATCGGCTATCCCGTGATGCTGAAAAGCACCGCGGGCGGCGGCGGCATCGGCATGTCGCTGTGCTGTGATGCGGCGCAACTGGAGAGCGCATTCGCATCGGTCGCGCGGCTCGGCGAGGCTAACTTCGCGAACGCGGGCGTCTATGTCGAGAAGTTTGTCGAGAACGCGCGCCACATCGAAGTGCAGATTTTCGGCGACGGCGAGGGCGGTGTGATTGCGCTCGGCGAGCGCGACTGTTCGGTGCAGCGGCGCAACCAGAAGGTGATCGAGGAGACCCCCGCGCCGGGTTTGAGCGAGGCGGAACGCACGGCGCTGCATGCGAGCGCCGTGCGCCTCGCGCAGGCCGTCAAGTACGAATCCGCCGGCACGGTCGAATTCGTATTCGATGCCGACACGCGTTGCTTCTATTTTCTCGAAGTGAACACGCGGTTGCAGGTCGAGCATTGCGTCACGGAGGAAGTCACGGGTGTCGATCTGGTCGAATGGATGATCCGTCAGGCCGCGGGCGAACTGGCGCCGCTCGATACGCTGGCGCCGACGCCCCGCGGTGCGAGCATCCAGGTCCGCCTGTACGCGGAAGACCCGCATAAACAGTTTCAGCCGAGCGCAGGCGTGCTGACGCACGTCGCTTTCGCCGCGGATGCGCGGGTCGATACCTGGGTCGACGCCGGCACCGAAGTCAGTGCGTTCTACGATCCGCTGCTCGCGAAGATCATCGTCAAAGGCGCAACGCGCGATGCCGCGCTTGCGGCCATGCGCACCGCACTGAAGGATACGCAGCTATACGGCATCGAAACGAACCTCGACTATCTGCGCGCCATTGCCGGCTCGGCGACCTTCGCACGAGGCGAGCAAACCACCGCCTTCCTCGCACGGTTCATGTTCGCGCCGCATACCGTCGACGTGCTCGACGGCGGCGTGCAAACCACCGTGCAGCAAACGCCGGGACGCGTCGGCTACTGGGACATCGGCGTGCCGCCGTCCGGCCCGATGGACGATCTGTCGTTCCGGCTCGCCAACGAACTGCTCGGCAATCCGGCTGACGCGGCGGGACTCGAATGTGCGATGGTCGGCGCAACGCTGCGCTTCAACACCGCGACGCTGTTCGTGCTGGGCGGCGCGCCGCTCGCCGCCACGCTCGACGGGCAGCCGGTCACGTTATGGCAGGTGACGCGCGCACTGGCGGGTTCCGTGCTCAAACTCGGCGGTGTGACCGGTGCCGGCATGCGCGCCTGTCTCGCGCTCAAGGGCGGCTTGCAGGTGCCGGACTATCTCGGCAGCAAAGCGACCTTTACGCTGGGCCAGTTCGGCGGGCACGCGGGGCGCGCGCTGCGCAAGGGCGATGTGCTGCATCTCGCCGCCGACGCAGGCCGCGGCGAAGCGGGCGCACAACTCGATGCCGCGCGTGTGCCGGTACTGACGCACGACTGGACCCTCGGTGTGCTCGACGGCCCGCATGGTGCGCCGGATTTTTTCACGCCCGACGACATCGCCATGTTGTACGGCACGCGCTGGACGGTCCACTACAACTCCAGCCGCACGGGCGTGCGGCTGATCGGTCCGAAGCCGCAATGGGCGCGCACGGACGGCGGCGAAGCGGGGCTGCATCCGTCGAATATTCACGACAATGCATATGCGCTCGGCGCGGTGGATTTCACCGGCGACATGCCGGTGATTCTCGGCCCGGACGGTCCGAGCCTCGGCGGCTTTGTCTGTCCGGTGACGGTGGTGAGCGACGAGTTGTGGAAGCTCGGACAACTGCGGCCGGGCGACACCGTGCGCTTCGAACCGGCGCGCGTGCCAGCGGCAGCATCGGCTGCTTTCATGGCACACGCGAATCCCGCTGCGCACGATTGCGTCCTCTACAGCGATCCGTCCGCGGGCGAGGGCACCGGCGTGGTCTACCGCCGCTCGGGCGACCAGAACGTGCTGATCGAATATGGTCCGCTCATGCTCGACCTGAACCTGCGCTTTCGCGTGCATGGATTGATGAACTGGCTCGAGACACACCGGCTGCCGGGCATCGTCGATCTCACGCCGGGCATCCGCTCACTGCAGGTGCATTTCGACCCGCGTGCGCTGTCACACGACACCTTGCTTGCGCATCTTCAGAAGGCCGAGCGTGAATTGCCCGCCGTCGACGAGATGCGCGTGCCGAACCGCATCGTGCATCTGCCGCTGTCTTGGGACGACCCGTCGACGCGGATCGCGATCGAACGCTACATGCAATCCGTACGTCCCGATGCGCCGTGGTGCCCGAGCAATATCGAGTTCATTCGCCGTATCAACGGTCTGGACAGCATCGACGACGTGAAGCGCATCGTGTTCGACGCGCGTTACCTGGTGATGGGTCTCGGCGACGTCTATCTCGGCGCGCCGGTGGCGACGCCGCTCGATCCGCGCCACCGGCTTGTCACGACCAAGTACAACCCCGCGCGCACCTGGACGCCGGAAAACGCGGTGGGGATCGGCGGCGCCTATCTGTGCGTGTACGGCATGGAAGGGCCGGGCGGTTATCAGTTTGTCGGCCGTACCGTGCAAATGTGGAACCGCTATCGCACCACCCGCGAGTTCGAAACCGGCAAGCCGTGGCTGCTGCGTTTTTTCGACGAGATCCGTTTCTACGAAGTCAGCGAGGCCGAGTTGGCCGGGCTGCGCGCCGATTTCATCGCGGGCCGCGCGACGTTGAAGATCGAGGAGTCGGTATTCGACCTCGGTGCATACAACCGTTTCCTGAAGGACGAAGCCGGATCGATCGCGGCCTTCAAGCGCTCCCAACAGGCAGCGTTTGATGAAGAACGCGAGCGCTGGAATGCCGCGGGACACGCCGAGTACGTCGGCGAATCCGGCAACGATGCGGGTCCGGCCACCGGCAACGGCGCGCACGACGCGCTGGCGGCGGGTCTGCAGGGCATCGTCGCCGACGTCTCGGGCAGCGTCTGGAAACTGCTGGTCAGCGAAGGCGAGCGTGTGTGCGAAGGGCAGGTGGTGGCGATCGTCGAATCGATGAAGATGGAAGTGTCCGTGACCGCCACGGCAGACGGCGTGATCGACAGGATCGATTGTGCCGCGGGCGCAGCGGTGGTCGCGGGGCAAAGGTTGATGGTGCTGCGGGCACAAGGCGCAGGCGTTGCGCCCGGCACCACCGAGGAGGCTGCATGCAAGTGACACGACCCGACAACCTGTTCGAATCGAAGCCGATTTCGCCAGCGGCGCGGCGGCCACGCCGCGCGCCGGACGAACCCGGTTCCGGCACCGGACACTCTTTCGGAGAATCCCATGACCGTGATTAACAGGAGCGACTGGTTCGCGGTGCGCCGCGAACTCTCCGCACGCGGCAAGTGGCTGCTGGGCTTCGGCTCGTTCTTGTTGCCGCTTCTCGTATGGTGCATCGTCAGCTACATACCGTTCGTCTGGCATCCGCAGGTGCTGATCGAAAGTCCGGGCAGCGTCGACTATTTCCAGTCTGGCATGCGTGTCGACAAGGAGGTCTTCGGTGACGAGTTGAGCCGTGCGCGAGCGGGCCACACCGCGTTGCCGACAGGCGAGCCGGTCAACCCGGTGTACCTGCCCGCGCCTCACGAAGTGCTGCGCGCGTTCTACACCGCGTTCACGACACCGCCTGCCTCGCGCGACGGCGTATGGCTGCATCAAAGCTTGTGGCACAGCATCCAGGTGATCTTCTGGGGCTTTCTGCTGTCGTCCGCGATCGGCGTGCCGGTCGGCATTGTCTGCGGGACTTACAGCGCGATCGCGCGGCTGCAGGAGCCGTTTTTCGAGTTCTTCCGCTACCTGCCGGCGCCCGCGTTCGGTGCGCTGATGGTGGCGATTCTCGGCATCTACGACGGCCCGAAGATCGCGATCATCGTAATCGGCACGCTGTTCCAGCAGGTGCTGATCGTGGCCAACACGACCCGCAAGCTGGAGTACGGTCTGTTCGAAGCGGCCATGACGCTCGGCACGAAGAAATTCAGGCTGCTCACGCATGTGGTGATCCCCGGCATCCTGCCCGACCTGTATCGCGATCAGCGCATCCTGCTCGGCTGGGCGTGGACGTATCTGATCGTGGCGGAGCTGGTCGGCACCAGCTCCGGCATCACGTGGTACATCACGCAGCAGGCGCGCTATGAGCATTTCGACAACGTCTACGCGGCAATCATGATGATCGGCATCATCGGGCTCGGCACCGACCTCGTGCTGGCCTACATCGGCCGCAGACTGTTTCCGTGGGACCGCACGCTTAAAGCCTAGTGGGACCGTTCGCGCTACGGCCTGCCGTCACCCCGATAGCGCACGGCACTCCATCGCACCGCATTCAAAGGATTCAATCATGCTCAATCCGCAACCGATTCCGTCGTACCTTATCCAGTCCGAAGCGGTGCGCGAACGCTTTGACCGTCTCAAGTCGCGCGAGGTCATTCTCGAGGTCCGCGATCTCGGCAAGCGTTTCCAGAGCCCGCAGGGCGAGTGCACCGCACTGAACAACATCAGCTTCAGGACGCACCGGCGCGAGTTCGTCTGCGTGATCGGACCGTCGGGCTGCGGCAAGTCGACCCTGATCCGCATTCTCGCGGGCCTCGAGCGGCAAACGAGCGGCAGCGTGCTGCTCGACGGCGCACCCGTGGAGGGGCCCGGCGCCGATCGCGGCATGGTGTTTCAGGGCTACACGCTGTTTCCGTGGCTGACGGTCAAGAAAAACGTCATGTTCGGGTTGAAGATGAACGGCCACAGCAGCATGCACGCCGAGCGCGAAGCGCTGCAATGGCTCGATCTGGTGGGCCTGACGAAGTTCGCCAATGTCTATCCGCATCAATTGTCCGGCGGCATGAAGCAGCGCGTGGCGATTGCCCGCGCGCTCGCGAACCGGCCGCGCATTCTGCTGATGGACGAACCATTCGGCGCGCTCGATGCGCAGACCCGGGCCAGGATGCAGACCCATTTGCTCGATATCTGGCGCAACATCGACGTGACCGTGTTGTTCATCACGCACGATCTGGACGAGGCAATTTTTCTCGCCGACCGCATCCTGGTGTTGAAGGCCAATCCCGGCGAGGTGCAGGAATTGATCGAGGTGCCAGTGCCGCGTCCGCGCGATTATTCGCAAGTTACATCGGCGGAATTTCTTGCCACCAGGGCGCGGCTCGAAGCACTGATTCATCCGCCCACGGCCGCCGCCGATGACGAAGACGAAGACGACATCGTCAAGCCGCACATGATCCGGATGACGGACGTGACGGATAACGTCGAGTGAAGGCGGCCGTTGCGCCGGGCGCAGCGCATCTAGCCCGCGAACGGCGCGCCCATCGGCCGTGTGCGGATGCCGGGCGTGAGCCGTGTCCACGGCAGGTCGCCAGGATCGGCGGTCATCGGCCCGGGGGCCTTGGCGACCAGCACGGCGTGCGCAATCGGCTCGAAGTCGGCCCGAAAATGCACTGAGCTCTTGTTCACGAGTATTTTCATCTGTTCCGGCTCGATGCCCGCGACCCGGTACAGATTGCGGTCGAGCATCTGCGCCTTGGTCGAACTCACGGCAATCCGCACGCCGCCGATTTTCAGGCAGGCGACGGGGCCGAGATTCACCTGCATACCGTGCATCATCGGCCCGTCGTAGCGGCATCGGCCGTCGGACAGCGCCACGACTTCGAAGCGGCCCACGAATGGGGCGTCGCCCGCCACGTTCGAGCGGCCGCCGAGCGCCAACTCGAGGGTGGCGCCTACGCCCGCCGCGTGCGCCTGCGCGGCTGCCTCCGGATCCCAGATCAGGCCGACTGCGGCATCCTCGGCGCCTTCGGCCAGCAACGCGCGCAGCATGCCGGTCGTGTTCGAATCCGCACCTGCGCCAGGATTGTCCTGGGTGTCCGCGATCACCACGGGTTTCTGCGCCGTGCCGCTCAGGCGTATTGCTTCGGCGACAGCGGCCTCGGGAGAGAGAAACGGCACGGCCCATAGCGATTCGTCGCGCAGCATGATGTCGTAGAGCGCGTCGACGGCCGTGCGCGCGGCGGCCGCGGTGTCGCCATAGCCCCAGATGACCGGGCCGCACTCCGGAAAATCGGCGGCCGGAAAACCCGGCGCGAACGAGAGCGAGACGACCTGATCCTGCTCCAGCGCGCCGAGCGTTTCGTACAGCGAGCGAGCCGGCTCGAGCAGGGTGCACATGCCGTTGATCGGAATCAGAAACGGCAAACGGCGCGCGGCCCGCACGAGCGGCTTGCGCTCGTCCAGCAGACGCACGAGCAGGCGTTCCGCGCGCGCACCCGCGGCCGCCATGTCGACGTGCGGATAGGTGCGGTAAGCGACCAACGCGTCCGCGCTCGCGAGCATGCGCTCGGTGACGTTCGCATGAAGGTCGAGCGAAGCGACGATCGGCACGGACGCACCGACCTTTGCCCGCAGCCGCGCCAGCAGTTCACCTTCGCCGTCGTCCACGTGCTGCGCAACCATCGCGCCATGCAGGTCGAGATAGATGGCATCGAAACCACCGGCGCCGGCGGCCGCAACGATCTCGCCGGCAATCCGCTCGTAGGCGTCTTGCGTCACTTGTGCGGACGGGCTTGCCGCAGCCCAGATCACCGGCAGCAACGTATGGCCATGCTGCTCGCTCGCCACAATGAAGCCGCCGATCGGCAGATTGACGTCGCGTAGCGCGAGCACGGCAGCGCCGCGCGTCATGGCCGGATGGCCTTCGCCGCGCACGAAGCTCTCGTAGGTCGCGGGCGACGGCGCAAAGGTATTGGTCTCATGCTGGAAGCCAGCAATCAGAATCTTGAATGCCACGTTGATGCTCTCCGTTGAAGAGGCCGGCGCGCGGGGTCGCGCCGGGTTGTCCGTTGAGTCTGGTGACGCAGCCGGTCATTGGCTTTGGTCGCTGACTTTGGTCACTAACCTTGGTCACTAACCTTGGTCACTGAGCTTGGTCACTGAGCCTGGTCACTGAGCTTGATCGCTGACTCACGCGAATCGGCGTATCAGACTCCGCGAGCCTGCGCGGCCGTTGGCGAAGGCAGGCGGTTCACCACCAGCAGGAGCGCGCCGAGCGCCAGCAGCCCGACCATCACGTACAGGCCGGCCTGCAGGCTGCCTGTCGCGGTCTTGGCCCAACCGATGATCGTGGGGCTCAGAAAACCGCCCAGCAGGCCGATGGTGTTGATCAGCGCGATGCCGCCGGCGGCCGAATCGCCCTTCAGATACGCGGACGGAATGGCCCAGAAGACGGTGTAGGAAACCCACATCATCGCCGTGGCGACGGTCATGAACAGCAGCGACATCACGAGATGTCCGCTCGCGAGCGTGGCGACGGCCAGCGCCACCGCGCCGATCAGCGCCGGCGCCGCGCTATGCCAACGCCGCTCGCCGTGGCGATCCGAACTGCGGCCGCCCAGATACATGCCGATCACCGCGGCGATGTAGGGAATCGTCGAGTAGAGGCCGATCTGCATCGTGTCGGTCACACCGTCGGCCTTGAGAATGGTCGGCAGCCAGAAATTGACCGTGTAGATGCCGCAGATCACGCAGAAATAGGCGATCGCCATCAGATACACGCGCGGATCGCGCGCGATCTGCCCGAATGAGTGATGCGCCGCGGGTGGTGCGCCCAGCCCGCTGTCGAGCAGGCGCTTGTCGTCGGCGGAGAGCCACTTCGCGTCGGCGGGACGGTCGACCAGGAAGAACCACGCGATCACGCCAAGCACGATGCACGGCAGCCCTTCGACCAGAAACATCCATTGCCAGCCGGCGAGCCCATAGGCGCCCGCAAAGGCTGTCATGACCCACGTCGACAGCGGGCCGCCAACCACGCCGCTGAGCGGGCCGGCAATCATCACGGTCGCGATCGCACGCGCCATGCGGGCTTCGCCGTACCAGAGCGTCAGATAAAAGATCATCCCCGGCGCAAAACCGGCTTCGAATACGCCGAGCAGGAAGCGCAGCCCGTAAAACATCGGCACGTTGTGGACGAACAGCATCGACGCGGACGTGAGGCCCCACAGCACCAGAATGCGGCTGATCGTCTTGCGCGCCCCCACTTTCGGCAGCAGCAGATTGCTCGGCACTTCGAACAACACATAACCGAGAAAAAAGATGCCCGCGCCGACGCCGTAGACCGCATCGGAAAAACCCAGATCGCTCTGCATCTGCAATTTCGCGAAGCCGATGTTGAGCCGGTCGAGACACGCAAACAGATAGCAGATGAGCAGGAACGGCAGCAAACGCCAGTTGAGGCGGCTGTAAAGCGCCGTGGCCTCGTCGGCACTCGGATTCGATGGAATAGCGGACACGGACAGCCTCCAGGGGAACAGTTGCGAGTGGCGGGCAGGGAACGACCACGCGATGGCGGGGTACCGATTGTTTTTCAGGCAACGAGCCGATAGTCGGTAACCAATAACTGGGTAGCAAGAGCAACCAAAGTGACGTATTGTTGCTCATTGGGCAACGCTCACCGATTGCCGGACATGAGCGAAGCGAACGGCAAAAGCACACGCAAAGCCAAAGGAAGCAGACGATGCGGGAAATCAACCAGCGCCGCTTGCGCTATTTCCATGAAGTGCTCGCCCACGGCTCGATTCGCGGCGCGGCAGACCGGCTGAATACGGCCGCGTCGGTGATCACGCGGCAAATCAAGCTGCTGGAGGAAGAGATCGGCGCGCCGCTGTTCGAGCGCCGCGCGCGCGGCGTCGCGCCCACCGAAGCGGCGCAGCATCTGATCGAGTTCTGGCGCGGCTGCCAGGCGCAGCAGGAACAATTCGAACAGCGCTTGCAGGCGCTCCATGGCCTGCAGCAGGGGCATGTCAGGCTGGCGATCAGCGAAGGCTATATCGACGGCCTGATGGACGAAGTGCTGACCGACTTCTGCACCCGCTATCCGAAACTCGACATCACGGTGGAAACGCGCGCGGTCAACGATATCGTGAGCGAAGTCGTCGAAAGCCGCGCCCATATCGGGCTCGCGTACAACCCGCCGGGCGACCCGCACATCGAGTACCGGGCGACCTCGCTGCAGCCTGTCGTGCTGCTCGTGCACGCGGGGCATCCGCTCGCGCTGCGCGGCGGGCCGGTCAGCGTCGAGGAGATGCTCCAGTGTCCGCTCGCCCTGATGCCGCCGGCGTTCGGTCTCGGGCAGGCGGTGCAGATGCTCGCCTTCGCCGATAACGTGCAGATCCGCCCGACGCTCACCACCAACTCGCTGACGGTGTTGAAACGCTTCGTGAAGAAGGGCGACGGGGCAACGCTGATAGGAAGCTTCGCCGCCATGCACGAGATCGCGGCGGGTGAACTTGTGGCCTTGCCGATCGAGCACCCGCTGTTCGCCTCGGCAAAGGCGCGGATACTGGTACGAGCGGGGCGGCCGCTCGCCACCGCCGCGGACGAATTGCTGCGCTGGATGCTGGAAAGAATGTCGATGTTCAACGGCACGGCGGCCGGTTCCGCGTAACGCTGTGCGAGCCGGCGTGGCCGGCCACGCACCTCTGCCAACATTACCGGATCGTAATCACGACGCGCTTCGCTTGCCGGTATGATTTGACGGTCAAGCACAGCGGAGCACTCCCCATGCGAATCCTGGTGATCGAGGATGAGCTCAAAACAGCGGCTTACCTGAAGAAAGGCCTGGAAGAATCTGGCTACGCGGTCGATGTCGCGAACGACGGCCCACAAGGGCTGCTTCTCGCGCAGGAAGAAGAGTACGACGTGATCGTGCTCGACGTGATGCTGCCCGGCATGGACGGCTGGACCATCGTCAAGACCTTGCGCAGCACGCGTACCACACCGGTGCTGTTTCTCACCGCGCGCGACGACGTCCACGACCGCGTGCGCGGCCTCGAACTCGGCGCGGACGATTATCTCGTCAAGCCCTTCGCCTTCGTCGAATTGCTGGCCCGCGTACGCACGCTGGCGCGCCGGGGGCCGCCGCGCGAAAGCGAACTGATCAAGGTGGGCGATCTGGAAATGGACGTCAATCGCCGGCGCGTGAAACGCGGCGGCACGCGCATCGATCTCACGCCACGCGAGTTTTCGCTGCTGCAGTTACTCGCGCGCCGCCAGGGCGAAGTGCTAAGCCGCACGCAGATCGCCTCGTATGTGTGGGACATGAATTTCGACAGCGACACCAATGTCGTCGAAGTGGCGATCCGCCGGCTGCGTACCAAGATCGACGATAACTTTCCCGTCAAACTGATTCACACGGTGCGCGGCGTCGGTTATGTACTCGAACTGAAGGATGCGGCTTGATGCGCGGTCGCTCGCTCGCCGCAACGCTTGCGCTGGCGTTCGGTGTCACCACGCTCGCGGTTTTCGTGCTGGTCGGGAGTTTTCTGTACCTTGCGCTGGAAAAGCAGATCAAGGCGCAGGACGATCTCGACATCGTGCTCGCCGCGCGTCATGCGCGGCGGCTCGTCCAGGAGCTCGATACAGCGCAAGGCATTCGCGAGCACGGCGACCGGCTGACTAGTCTCGTGCTGGGTAATGAGGCGATGTCGATGGAAGTGTTCGGCCCGGATGGGAGCATGGCGATCGAGCACAACGCCGGAGAGACATTCCCGGCGCCGGGCGGCGCGGCAGGTAGCGCGGGTTTATCGGTCTCGAACCCGCCGAATGTTTCCAGTGCACTCGAAGGGGCTAGCGAACCGGGTGAAGCAAACGCGGTAACCGATACCCAGGATCCTGGCGAAACCGCTGAAGCGGGCGGCGTCGGGACGCTCGCCGCGTTGCCGCCGCTCACACGTATTGCCGCTGCCGCACGCATCACCGAAATGGATATCGGCATCTGGACCGGCCGCAATGGCGCACCGATCCGCGGCATTCTCGCGGACGCGCGGCTGCTCGACGGCGACACGGCAACCGTGCTGATTGCGCGCAACATGAACGACCGCTGGCGGCTGCTCGACCGCTATCGCGACAAGCTCAACCTTGCAGGCGCGGCCGGCGTGATTCTGGCAGTACTGCTGAGTTATCTGCTGATCCGCGCCGCCATGCGGCCGTTGCGCGATATCGCGGCGAGTGCCGCCGGCGTCACGGTCAATCGCCTGAACACGCGGATCACGGTCGCGCGGGTGCCGAGCGAACTCGAAGCCCTGGTGAATGCGCTCAACGCCATGCTGGAACGCGTCGACCGCGGTTTTCAGCACCTGTCGCGCTTCACCGCCGACCTCGCGCACGATATGCGCACGCCGCTTGCCAACATGCGTGGCGCCGCCGAAGTCGCGCTCGCCCGGCCACGCTCCACCGAGGAATATGAGTCGCTGCTCGCCTCGAATCTGGAGGAATGCGACCGCCTCGCGCGCATGATCGAAAACGTGCTGTTCCTCGCTCGCGCCGAGCATCCGCAGTTCGTCAAACACATGCGCGAGTTCGATGCAGGGCAGGAACTGACGCGAATCGCCGAATACTTCGAAGGCATCGCCGACGATGCGAATGTCAGCGTACGGGTTACCGGTACGGCGCTGCTGACGGCGGATCTCGAACTGTTTCGCCGCGCCGTCAGCAATCTGCTGGCCAACGCGATCCGTTATACGCCACAAGGCGGCGAGATCGTGCTCGACGTTCACGCATCGGCCGACACGGTGCGCGTCACCGTGTCGAACCAGGGCCAACCGATTGCGCCCGAGCATCTCGAGCGGATCTTCGACCGTTTCTATCGCATCGATCCGTCGCGCAGTGCGCTGCCGCCCACAGGTTCGTCGCAAGCATCCACGGGTTCGACCGGCCTTGGCCTTGCCATTGTCCGCACGATCATGGAGTTGCATGGCGGCACGGTGCATGCCGAAAGCGACGCGCAGAGCACGCGTTTCGTCCTTACGTTCCGGCGGGTTTAGCGGCAGGCTGAGCGGAAAGCTGAGAGGCAGGCAGGGCAGCCGCCACATCCGGCGCCTGCGCGCCATTGCCTGGGCCACGCCATGTGCCGCCCAGCGCCTTCAACAACAACACGCTCGACTCCAGCCGCCGCGCCGCGATCTGATCCGCGATGCGCTGGTTCGTCAACGCAATCGTCTGCGCGGTGACCACGTCGAGATAACTGACCGCGCCCGCGTTGAAGCGGTTCGTCGTGAGCCGTAACGACAGATCGGCGGCCGTAGTGGCGCGCTGCTGGCTGGCGGCTTCGTCGGCGAGCGAATGCAGGGCGGACAGATTGTCTTCGACCTGCTGGAAGGCAACCAGCACGGATTGCCGGTAATCCGCCACCGCGCCGTCGTACTGCGCTGTCGCGCCGTGCAGGCTGGCCGTGCGCCTGCCGCCGTCGAACAGCGTGCCGACCAGTTGTGGGCCGAGCGACCAGAACAGACTTGGCGCGCTCAACCACGGCGCGAAGAAGGTGCTTTCCAGCCCCGCGCTCGCCGACAGCACCAGATCAGGGAAGAAAGCCGCGTGCGCCACGCCGATCTGTGCGTTCGCCGACGCCACGCGCCATTCGGCGGCGGCGATATCGGGGCGCCGCTCGAGCAGTTGCGACGGCACGCCGACGGGAATCGCCGGCGGTGTCGCGGCCGAGCCATTCGGCGGCAGCGTGAAGGTCGAGGCCGGTTCGCCGATCAGCGTGGCAATTGCATGCTGCATCTGCGCGCGCGTCACGTCGATATCGGTGTCTTGCGTGCGCGTTGCTTCGAGTTGGGTGGTGGCCTGAGCGACCGCGGAGGCGTCGATCGCGCCGTCTTTTAGTTGCTGCTGCAGGAGCTTCAGAGCGGCGGCGTAGGCGCTTACGCTGTCGTTGAGCAGCTTCTTTTGCGTGTCGAGCGAGCGCAGGGTGAAATAGTCGACGGCGAGATCGGCGCTCATCGACAGGCGCACGGCTTCGAGGTCCGCTTCGCTCGCCTCAGCGTCGGCCCGCGCGCCGGCCACGCTGTCGCGCACACGGCCGAACAGATCAGGCTCCCAGCTCGCCGACACACCGGCCGAATAATCGGGCACAGTCTTGCCCGCGAGCGATTTGCCTTCGACGTTCTGCGAGGTCCGGAAGCGGTCTTGCGCAGCACCGGCGGTGATGGTCGGGAAGAAACCGGCGCGCTGATAGGCCACCATCGAACGCGCTTGCTGAACCTGCGCGACCGCCTTGCGCACGGTCTGATTCGAGACGTCGACGCGCGCTTCGAGCTGATTCAGCACCGGATCGTTGAAGATCGTCCACCATGGGCCACGCGGTGCGGTGTCGGCAGGTGCGGCCTGGGCCCAGCCGGGCGCCGCGCCTGCGTATTGTGCGGGGATCCCGGCGCTGGGCCGCTGATAGGGCGGCAAAGTCGAACAGGCGCTCAGCAGTGCGCCGATCAGCACGGCCACCATCGAACGGTGCAGCGACGGGCGTGGAAAAGATGTGGGAGACATTCGGCTCGTCCTTTCGATGACTGGCGCTCAGCTATGCATGGCCGGCGCGATCTGCACGAGCTGGCCGGCACTCAGCGAATCGCCGGGGTTGTCGATTACGCGGTCGGTCGCGGCAAGCCCCGTGGTGATCTCCACATGCGTGCCGAAATCGCGGCCGATCTGCACCGTCTTGAGCGCCGCACGCCCGTTGCTGTCGACTACGGCAACCGTCACGCCGTCCGGGCGAAAGAGCAGGGCGCTCACCGGTAAATCGAGCGCCGGCGTGCTCGACTGCAACTGCAGATGCACCTGTACATAAGCGCCTGGCATCAGCGCGCCATCCTTGTTGTCGACGTCGATCTCGACGCGCAGCGTGCGGCTCGACGGATCGATCGAGCCGGTCGTGCGCGCCACCCTTGCGGCGATGTGCCGCCCGGGATACTGCTGGGCGCTCAGATACACGGCAGTGTCGGGCGTGACGTAGGGTGCGTCGTTCTGCGGCACGTCGACGAACACGCGCAGCACGCCGGTCTGCTGAAGATGAAACAGCTCGCCTGACATACCCGGCGTGCCGGGCGTGCCGCCCGCCGTCACCAGGGTGCCGACATCGACGTTGCGAGCGGTGATCGTGCCGTCGAACGGCGCGGTGATCTTTTCGTACGACACCAGCTCGGCCAGATGCGCGACGTTGGCCTGCGCCGACGCCAGCATCGCGCGGCGCGCTTCCATGTCGCTGACCTTCGTATCCGCGTCCTGCTGCGCGACCGACTGGGTTTTCAGCATCTCCTGCCAGCGCTGCGCGGTGGTCTTCGCGAAGTCGAAGTTGGCCTGCGCGGTGGCTTCGTCGGCGCGGGCCTGGCGCAGTTGCGCGTCGAGATCGGGCGCATCGATCGTGGCGAGCGTCTGACCGGCTTTCACCTGGGCGCCGATGTCGGCGTTCCAGTGCGCCAGGTAACCGCTTGTGCGGGCATAGATCGATGCTTCGGCGAAAGGCGTCACCGAGCCGGGCAACAGCAACTCATGGACGGCAGGCGCCGGGCGCGGCGTGACCACGGACACGCTGAGCATGCTCTGCGCTTGCGTTTGTTGCGTTAGCGCGGCGCTTGCGTACAGACGCGGCACGATGCCGGCGATCAGCAGCGCGGCGGCGAGGCCGGTCAAGGCGAGCGGCCAGAGGCGGCGGCGTGGCCTCGGGCTGGCGGTCATGTCGGGGGCGCGGGCAGTTCCGGTGTTATCCGCATGCGAGTCTTCCTTGTCGTTCGCGGGCTGAGCGGGTCGAGTGGACTGAGCAGTCTCAGCGCCATGCGCCGCAGTTCCTGCCGCGTGCGCAGTCTCGGCGGCACGGACCGTTTCGGCGGCCTTAGCAACCTTAGCGACCTGAGCAGCGTTAGCGGTTCGATCAGCTTCGCGGGCCGGTTCAGACCCGTCGCCGAGCTCGGGCGGAAGTGATGAATTGTTCATGAGTGGACTCTCGTCGAAGTCAAAGTGTGCGGGCGGGAACGCGGGATTCCTGTGCGGCGGCGCGAGCCGCACGGCGTTTGTCGAGCCACGCATGCACCATCCCGTAGACAACTGGAACGAACAGCAGCGTGGACACCGTGCCGAGTGCGAGGCCGCCGATCACCGCGCGGCCAAGCGGCGCGTTCTGCTCCCCGCCGTCGCCGAGGCCGAGTGCCATGGGCAGCATGCCGATCAGCATCGCGAGCGCAGTCATCAGCACCGGCCGGAAGCGGCTGAAACCCGCTTCGAGTGCGGCCTGCAGCGGCGGCTTGCCGCCATGGTGAAATTCACGTGCGGTGTTGATCACGAGAATGCTGTTAGCCGTAGCAATGCCGATGCACAGAATGGTGCCGGTTAGCGCAGGCACGCTCAGGCTCGTGCCGGTGCTGAACAACATCCACGCGATGCCCGCGAGCGAGCCCGGCAAGCCGCTGATGATGATGAACGGATCGAGCCAGGACTGGAAATTGACGACCATCAGCAGATAGACGAGGGCGATCGCGAACACCAGACCGCTTGCGAGGCCGCTGAACGAATCGTGCATGGCCTGTACCTGGCCGCGCATCACGATTGAAGCGCCGGGCGGCAACTGCGGCCGGATCTGATCGACGAGGCGGGTGACATCGGTTGCGACGCCGCCAAGGTCGCGCCCCTGCGCCGAGGCGAAAATATCGAGTACCGGCTGCACGTTGTAGTGCGAAACGACGGCTTGCTGGGTGCCGCGTGTCAGCGTGCTCAACGCGCCGAGCAGGTTCTGCGGCGCGGGACCGTTGCCGTTCGCAGCAACGGACGCCGCCGTTGCGCCTGGGCTCGCGCCGCCGCTCTGCGCGACCGGGATATTGGCCAGCGACTGCAGCGAGTTGATGTCGTACTGCGGCATCATCGCCATCAGCGGGTAGCTGACGCCGTTGCTCGGATCGAGCCAGAAATTCGGCGAAGTCTGCGAACTGCCGGACAACGCGATCAGCAGGTTCTGCGACACGTCGCGTTGCAACAGGCCGGCCTGAATGGCCCGCGTACGGTCGACATTCACGTTGATCGCCGGTTCGTCGCCCGGTTGCTGGATGCGCGCATCGACGAGGCCGCGCACGCCGCGCAGTTGCGCGAGCAGGCGGTTCGCCACGACGCGATTGGCGTCGAGCTTGTTGCCGACGATCTGGATATCGATCGGCGCGGGCAGGCCGAAGTTGAGAATCTGGCTGACGATGTCGGCGGGCAGGAAGGCAAACGTGACGCCGGGGAAATCTCTGGATAGTGTGCTGCGCAGCGTCGCCACATAGGCGGCGGTGGGTTTGTGGCCGGCGGCGAGCGTGATCATCACGTCGGCGTCTTCCGGGCCGATCGGGTCGGATGAATCGTAGGTCAGGTTGATGCCGCTCACCGGCACGCCGATGTTGTCGAGCATGGCCGCGAGTTCCTGCTTCGGGATCACGCTACGCACACGCGCTTCGACTTCATCGGTGATGCGCGCGGTGTCTTCGATACGCGTGCCGGTCGGCGCACGCAGATGCAGGCGAATCTCGCCGGTATCGACTGCGGGGAAGAAATCGCGGCCGGCGAACGGCACCAGCGCGAGCGAGCCGATACACAGCAGCAGGAAGATGGCGATAAAACGGCGCGGCGCCGCGATCGCCGAACTGAGCACGCCGCGATAGCGTTCGCGCAACCGCTCGAAGCGATGTTCGAAGGCCGCCTGGAAGCGGACCAGGCGTGCAATCGGGCCGTTGCCCGTGACTGGCGCGTTGCTGCGCGCACGCATCAGATACATCGCGAGGGTCGGCACCAGCGTACGCGAGAAGAAGTACGACGCGATCATCGCGAACACCACCGCTTCGGCGAGCGGCACGAACAGATAGCGGGCCACGCCGGAAAGCAGAAACATCGGCACGAACACGATGCAGATCGACAGCGTCGAGACAAAGGTCGGCACGGCGATTTCGCCCGAGCCGTTCAGAATTGCGTCGTGCAGCGGCTCGCCGTTTTCCAGATGATGTGTGATGTTTTCGATCGCGACCGTGGCATCGTCGACGAGAATCCCCACGGCGAGCGCAAGTCCGCCGAGTGTCATGATGTTGATGGTCTGGCCGAGCGCGGAAAGTGCGATCAGCGAGGTCAGTACGGCGAGCGGGATCGATACCGCGATGATCAGCGTGGCGCGCCAGCTGCCGAGAAACAGCAGGATCATCACTGCGGTCAGGGCTGCGGCGATCACGGCTTCGCGCGCCACGCCCACCACTGCCGACTTCACGAACACCGATTGATCCGACAACGCGGTGATATGCAACGCGCTCGGCAACCCGGCCGCGATATGCGGCAACATGGCCTTGACCTGCTGGATGATGGTCAAGGTGGACGTGCTGCCAGATTTCTCGATGGTAAGCAGTGCGGCGCGTTTGCCGTCGCTGCGCACGATGTTGGTTTGCGGCGCATAGCCGTCGCGCACATGGGCGACGTCGCGCACATACACCACGCCGCCCGCCACCGTCTTGATGGGCAGGTTGTTCAGCGCGGCCACCGTGTCGGTGCTGCCGTTCATCTGCACGTTGTATTCCTTCGTGCCGATCTTCGCGGTGCCACCCGGCAGAATCAGGTTCTGGGCGTTGACGGCATTGACCACGTCGAGCGGGGCAAGGCCTTTGGCCTGAAGCGCGCGCGGATCGATATCGACCATGATCTGCCGCACCTTGCCGCCGAACGGCAGCGGCACCGAGGCGCCTTGCACCGTTGCCAGTTGCGTGCGGATCTGACTGTTGCCGAGGTCGTACAGCTGCTGTTCGGAAAGCGTGTTGCTGGAGAGTCCGAGCTGCAGGATCGGCACCGTCGAAGCGTTGTACGTAATGATGTTCGGCGGCAGCGTGCCAGGCGGCAGTACGCGCAGGATCGACGCGGAATTGGAGGCCGCCTCGGCGATCGCGCGATTGATGTCCGCGCCGGGGTGGAAAAAAATCTTCACCACCGAGACGCCGTTCAGCGATTGCGACTCGATGTGCTCGATATCGTCGACGTCGGAGGTCAGCGCACGTTCGTAGTTCGAGGTGATGCGATTGGCCATGTCCTGGGCGGAGAAGCCGTTATACGTCCAGACGATGCTGACCACCGGAATGTCGATGTTCGGGAAGATGTCGGTGGGCGTGCGCAGTATCGCCAGCGGGCCGACGATAAAGATCAACACCGCGAGAACCACGAATGTATATGGGCGGCGCAGCGCGAGCTTGACGATCCACATGACGGTTTCCTGAAAAGAGGCGGGGGGAGGCGGGCGTCGTGCTTTGGCACCTGGTGGCGTGTGACGCGGGCTTCTTTGTGAGTCAGGAGTGTGGAGGGTGGGCGCTTACCGGGGGTGGTCGGGTAGATTACCGTTCTGTTATCTGCGGCTTTTTGTTTCCGGGGTTTTTGTTTAAGCCCGGTGCGTAGATAACAAAACGGTAATCCGCAGGTCAGTGCTCCGACAGCTGAAATGACAAGAATGGGAAGCGTGGTTCAGGCCACTCAGTTCTCACACTTTCATCGGAGAGACATCATGAAACTGCTTACCGCTATTGCCGTTGCCGCGCTTAGTTTGCCGTTCGGAGCGAATGCGTTTGCCCAATCCAATCCGTCAGGACTGACGCGGGCCGATGTCATGGCTCAATTGCAGCAGGCTCAGGCTCAAGGGCTTGTACCGGCGCCCAATAACGACTATCCGCCTACGGCGGCGGAGATTGCGAGGAATCGCGAGATTTATGCGATTCAGCATGGGACGGATGGGGCATTGAAAACGGCTGAATCGCCAATGGGGCAGGATAAGGCGGTTTCTAATTGATGGTGTGGCTGCCTTCGGTGTTGGTCTGTCCTTGCTTTCTTATTGCTCTGTTGGCATTGCCTCCGTGTGGGGCAATGCTCTCACCGCAGCGCGATGGTCGATCAGATGCGCGCCGCTGACTGCAACAAGTCCGGGTCAACCTTGGGTATGTGCGGCGCAAGTTCGATAAGCCGATGCGCCTGCGCGCTGATGAAGCCCGAAATCTGCCGGACCAGCTCGCGCTCATCGCCTGCGTAGATGTCTGACGCGGCAAGGGCCGGCGCATGCCGGAGGACCGCACGTGACATAGTTTCTCTATCGGGAAAGAAAGGCAGCATCCCTGCGTTTTCCCCGTTTGTTTCTCAATCGGGAAACATCGGTTCAAACAAGGCTCTCCTGTCAATTATTTCTACATTGGGAAACTCATCTTTCCCTTCAACTCAACCCCACCGCCCAGTCCACCGCCGCATCAAACAAACTGCTCCCCGCCGGCGAGAGGTTGCCGAAAGTATCGTTGTTCAGAAAGAACATCACGCGTCGGGCCGGCGCCAACGACTCGTAGTCCATCGTCGCGCCTTTCTCGTAGGCAAAAATCGCCGCCTTTTCCGGCTGGCCATACAGCGTTGCAATCGTCGTCGCGCCCAGGCCCGGTTTGCCCCAACTCATTCCCGCCTGTTTGACATAGACGTTCGTCACGCCGGCCGGCAAACCCGCTGCAATCGGGTGGGGCGCGTTGACCAGCCACACGTAGCGCTCTTTCTCCGCTTCGCCAAAATCGACGTCGTGACGCTTGCCCGTCATCGCGAAGTCGTCGAGCAGATCGTTTTCCCATGTCAGCAAAGGCTTGGCCAGGTAGCGCCAGCCACCCGCCACCTGCTTCGACGAGACCGTCGATGAAATGACGACCAGATCCGCGTCGCCCACCGCCTCAGGAGGCTGCGCCTGATCCAGCATGCGCACGCTGTAGCCGCGTGCCTCAAGATGTGCCGCGATTTTCTGGTCGACGGGCAGGCTCGGTCCGTTCAATTGCACGACCATCGCGACTTTTTTGCCCGTGCGGGGTCCACTCGATGCGGCGCGCGCGCCAGGTGTCGCGACAGTCAGTAACGCGGCGAGGCTAGCTGCCGCGGTGATAAATGTCCGGCGTCGCTTGCGAGCGGGCGCGACGCCCGTGTCAGCAGGATTATTCCAATGCTTCATAACGGCTCCAGTCTCATGTTGATTCATCGAACGCGCGCATCGTGTGTGTCGCGCGCGCTGTGCAGGCGCCGCCTAGAACTCGAGCGTCGACAGCAAGGACACCTGACGTGCGTCGCCAACCGCTACGAAGTACCTGTTCGCACTCGATGGGTAATAAGTCTTGTTGAACAGATTCTTCACGTTGAGCTGGAACGACAGATGGCGATTGCCGAGTTTCGTTTCGTATGTAGCGAAAGCGTCGGCGACGGTATAAGCCGGCAGCGTGAAGCTATTGGCCGAATCGCCCGGGCGTGGGCCAACGTAGTGAGCCCCGGCGCCCACGCGCAACTGGTCGCCGCCGAAGATCGTGCCGAAGTCGTACACGGCCGCGAGCGACGCCGTATTCTGCGGCGCATTCCACAGACGCTTGCCGGCGTACAGCGGGTCTTCAGTGGTCTTCGCGTCGATATACGCATAGCTCGCAATCACGCTCCAGTGCTGGCCGATCTGGCCGGCCACGTCGAGTTCCACGCCGCGTGAACGCGCCTTGCCGGCGGTACGCCAGTCGGTCTGTTTGGTGGTGTCGTTGTACTGCTGCACCAGCACGTTCTTCTTGTCGATATTGAAAAGCGCCAGCGTGCCGCTCAGGCCGTTGGGCATCGCGATCTTGGCGCCGAGCTCCCACGAGGTGGCTTCTTCAGGCTTCACCGACGAATCGATCACCACGCCGGTGGCAAGCGGCGCGATCGTCGACGTCGGCTTGAGCGACTGCGTATAGCTGCCGTAGAGCGACACCGTGTCGGTCCATTTGTAGACCACGCCCGCGCGCGGCAGCCATTTGCTGCCGTTGATGTCGGTGTTGACGACAAACGGCCGGCCCTTGCCCGCGATCTGGTTGTAGCTCAGAAAACGCGCGCCGCCGATCAGAATCCATTTGTCGGTGAGATGCAGATTGTCCTGGAAGAAGAACGAGCGGTCGTGCAGCGTGTCGGTCTGATCGCTGTCGCTCGCCGACACCGTGGTCGACGGGCTCTCGCGGCCGTAAATCGGGTTGAAATAATTGAACGGATATTTCGTGGCCTGGCGCAGCAAATCCTTGCGATAGATGCGGCGGTACTCGCTGTCGACGCCAACCTGCAGATCGTTGCGCAAACCGGCGACGTCGAAATGGCCGTCCACATAGGCGATCGCGTAGCTGTCCGTGCTGAGCGCGCCGTGCGTCGCGTCGTTGCTGCGCGACACGGCGCCGGTTGTGCTGTTGATGCCTTGCACGCGCAACTGGCCCGCGTCGTAAGTCTCACGGTTGTAGCTGTAGCCGAAGTGAGCCTTCCAGTTGGGGTTGATCTGATGATCGACGCTGATTTGCGCGAGATTCGATTCGCCGTCCATTGTGTTGAACGGTTCGTCGAGGCGTTCGCGGCTCGAAATGGCAAGCGGCTGGTTGGTTTTCGGATCGAGCGCCGTACCGCGGTCGAAGGGATAAAGAAACTTGCGATATTCGTACGACACCACCACCTGCGTATCGCGTCCGTACCACGCGAGCGACGGCGCCACGAGCGTCTCGCGATGCTCACCGAAGTTGCGCCAGTATTGCTCATTGGTTTGATCGACAACGAGCCGGTAGGCGAGGCCGGAGTCGCCGATCGGCCCGGTCGTATCGAGCGTGGCGCCGGCTCCATTGCGGCCGTGTCCATAGGTCGAACCGAGCACGGAGATCGCGTGATAAGGCTGGAGCAAGGGCTGTTTGCTCACCACGTTGACGACCCCGCCCGGGTCCATGATCCCGTACAACAGCGAGGTCGGGCCTTTGAGCACTTCGACACTGTCGGCCGCCGCGTTCAACGCGCGCCCCTGCACCAGCGGCATGCCGTTGTGCATGATCGAGCCGTCGCGATTGCCGCCGAAGCCGCGCTTGAGCAAGGTGTCCTGGGTGCCGGCCAGCGTGTTGCCTTGCACGATGCCGCTCACGTTCGCGAGCGCATCGTCGAGATTGCGCGGACGCTGGTCGCGCAGCACCTGGGCGGGCACGATATTCACGGCCTGGGCGGTGTCGAGCACCGGTGTGTCCGAACGTGTCACCACGGAGTCGACGGGCGGCCGGTAGCTGCCGGCTTTCACCATCGTCGAGCTGACCGTCACGGCGGGGAGGGTGGTGCCGTCCGTGTGGCCGTCGTTCGCCGCGGATTCCGTGCGCGCAACGAGCGTATAGCTGCCATTGGACTGCTGCACCGCGCCGAGTCCCGTGCCGCGCAGGATTCGATCGAAGCCTTGCTGTACGTCGTAATCGCCGTGCAGGCCGTCGCTCCTGCGTCCGTCTGTCAGTGCCGCCGGAAACGACAGCAGCAGCCCGCTCTCGCGCCCGAAGCGATTGAGCGCCGCTTCGAGCGGGCCGGCCGGAATGTCGTAGCTCTTGCGCGCCGGCGCCTCGGCGGCGGACGGGGCATCGGCTGCCAGCGCCACGTTGAACGGCAGTCCCGCCGAGATCAGCGCGGCCGTGGCGAGATGCCGTGCGAAGTGTGCCGGCTGTCGCGCGGATAAAGCGCTACGGCTGCCGGCGCCGGTCTTTCGATACTGTGCCATGTTCAAAGCTCGCTGGAAGGGTGACGATGTGTTGCTCTCATCCCCCTTGTCACGCGAGATTCGAAAACAGCTCACAACGGACAAAAAAATTTCAGCGCAGCGAAGCTGCCTCGGTTTCAGGAACGCGCCGCGCGCACGGTGCCCCAGTAACGCGTGATGAAAACGACCTCGACCGGCAAGGTTCTGGCCACGGTGTCGAGCACGCGGTCCGTATCGGCGAACGGGAAGGTGCCCGAGATCCGCAAGCCGGCCACCGAGGGATCGCAACTCAGATGCCCCGCGCGATAGCGGTCGAGTTCGGCCACGAAATCGCCGAGCCGCATGCCGCTCGCGACGATCAGGCCATCCGTCCATGCCGCGTCGTTCTCGCTGAGCGGCTCGACCGCGACGATGTCTGCGCGCATAAAGCGCACGCGTTGGCCGGCACGGATTACCGGCGTGAGACCGGGTGCATCGCGCGGACTGATCCGCACAGCGCCCTCGAACACGTCGAGGCGGCTAAGCGCGTTCTGCTGCCTGACGGCGAAGCGCGTGCCCAAAGCCTGCAAGCTGCCTTGCGCGGTCTCGACGATAAACGGCCGTTGCTCTCCGGCGTGGTGACCGGTCGCGATCATGATTTCACCTTTGATCAGGCGCACGCGCCGCTCGGTGCCGTTGAAGCCGATGTCGATGGCGCTGTCGGTATTCAGCGTGACGCGGGTGCCGTCGGCGAGCGTGAGGGTGCGGCGCTCCCCAGGCGCAGTGCGCGCATCCGCGCTCCATGCGCGCCACGGCACGTGCTCACCGGCGATCCATGTCGCGCCACCGGCGAACAGCAGGGTCGCGAGGACCTTGACACTCGCGCGGCGCCTTGCCGACCCGGTACGCGTCAACGCGGCGCGAGCAGCCGCTGCGCCGCCCGCATCCGCGCTGCCCGCGCCGGCCTCAGCGAGCCCCCGGAAGCGGCTGCTGACGCTGCAGATGTGTTGCCATGCGCGTTCGTGATCGGGATGCTCGGCACACCAGCGCGCCAGCGCGAGTTGCTGCGCGTGCGTGTCCTGGCCGGATTGCAGTTCCATCCACCATTGCACCGCCCGCATGGCGACGTGTTGTGGAATATCGGGTCGCGCGCTAGCGTTCATCCGTCGATCCGTCAGGCCGCGTTCAGCGCAAAGAAACACTGCGCGCCGGCGCGCACCAGATGGCGTTTCACGGTCGAAATGGAAAGCTTCAGTTGCGCGGCGATCTCCGCGTGGCTCAAACCGTCAAGCTGGGCCAGCAGGAAAGCACGTTTGACGGCGACCGGCAGCCGCTCCAGCAGACTGTCGATTTCGCACAGCGCTTCCAGCAGCAGCGCCCGCTCTTCAGGCGAGGGCGCGAAGCACTCGGGCACGAGTGCCAACGCTTCCAGATACGCCCGCTCGATCTGCTCGCGACGCCAGTAATTGGCCATCACGCGTTGCGCCACCGTTGTCAGGAACGCACGGGGCTCTTCCAGACCCAGCGGTTCATCACGGGCGAGCAAACGCAGGAACGTGTCGTGCGCGAGATCGGCCGCACGGTGCGCGCAGCCGAGCTTCTTACGCAACCATGCGTGAAGCCAGCCGTGATGATTGCTGTAGAGCGCCTGCATCTCGTGATGCAGGGCCGATTCGTTTGCCGCCATGGCCTACCGGGCGCGTCAGATCGATGGATATGACGCTTTTGTAAATGAGAATGATTCGCATCATAACATGTCAAAATGTAAGGTGGGAATGCATTAGCTGGCGTACAAATTCGCGCATCGGCTTGCGCATCGACCTGCGCATTAACTCACCTTACGAACCCAGTTGCCTCCATGTGCCGCAGCCTGCGCTGCGGGGGAGGTCGCGAGATAGGCCAGCGCCTGTTCAGTCGAGCCTTCGTGATGGGGTGTGTAGCGTGGATTGAAATAGCGCAGCGCCGCCGCGATCATTTTCCAGAACGACGGCAGGCAGCGGCGCCGCGCTCCGGCGCGCCACGCGAGAATAAAACCCCGGTACGGACCGGCGGCGGGATCGCGCCGGTGCATGAAGCGTGCGCCGAGTGTCAGGAAGTACAACAGCAGCATGACGGTCGAAAGCATGTGGAAGCAGCGTTCGAAATAGCTGCCGCCCATATGCCGGAAGATGTCGAAGGCTACCGTGCGATGCTCGACTTCTTCGGCCCCGTGCCAACGCAGCAGATCGAGCATGGTGGGGTCGGCATGGGCGGCGTCGAGCCCGTCGGCATTGAGCACCCAGTTGCCGAGGTAGCCGAAAAAGTGCTCCAGCGCGGCGATCACGCCAAGTTGCTGGCGCAGCCAGAAACGCGTTTTGCCGATCTTCAGCCCAAGCGGCTGTTCGCCGAGCAGCTTGCCGAACAACCAGTCGAGTTGTTTCGTGAAGGGCTGCGTATCGATGCCGTGGGCCTTGTAGTAATGCGTGAGCACACCGCCGTGCGAGCGCGAATGCACCGCTTCCTGCCTGAGAAA
This sequence comes from Paraburkholderia fungorum, assembly GCF_003610895.1. GTDB lineage: Bacteria > Pseudomonadota > Gammaproteobacteria > Burkholderiales > Burkholderiaceae > Paraburkholderia > Paraburkholderia fungorum_B. The sequence continues at coordinate 96,900 of NZ_MCAS01000002.1, read as the reverse complement.
TCCCTCGGCGTCGTCACGCAGCGCAGGGTCGGTGATGAGCGGCAGCGCCTTGTTGTAGACGCGGCAGAACCATAGCTCGCCGGCGGGGAACAGCAGGTTCAGCACGTTGATGATGTGCGTGCTCGACGGGTCGCCTGGAATCCACTGGATCGGCGTTTGGCTCCAGTCGAACTTCACGTGGCGTGCCTTGATCTTGTGTTGGGTTTGCTCTTGGGTCATAACGGTCTCCGGCGTCCGATTGGTAAGCTCAGTGAGCGCGGCACACTCAGCGCGGCATCATGCTGAGGCGGGCGATCACGCGGCCTAGCCCGGGCAGGTAGCGCGAGACAAACCGCATTGAATGCGCCTCGATGCCGATGGCCACGACAGGCTGGTTGTGCAATACCGCACGCAGCGCGGCCTTCGCAACCGTCTCGGGTTGCAGCCCGCGCATTTGATAAAGCCGGGTGGCCTTCTGGCGCATGCGGTCCTGATCCTGCGCGCTGGCGCCGACGTATTGCGTGGCCGCCATGATCCCGGTCTCGGCAAAACCCGGACAGATTGCGCTGACGCCGATCCCCTGGCCCGCGAGTTCTCCACGCATGCACTCGCTGAGCATCAGCACGGCAGCCTTCGTCGTCGCGTAAGCGGGCAGGTCGCGCGAGGGGGCGAAGGCCGCGGCCGACGCCGTGTTGACGATGTGACCGCCATTGCCGCGCTTCACCATCTGCCGGGCGAACAGGCGCGAGCCGTGAATCACACCCCACAAGTTGACGTGAAGAATGCGTTCCCAGTCTTGCGCCGAGGTATCGAGCACGCCGCCCGCCATGCCGATGCCGGCGTTGTTGACCACGATGTCGGCGCCACCCAGTTCCGTCCCGACCCAGTCGGCCAACGCTTCCATCTGCTCCGCACTGCCGACGTCGGTCTTGCGCGCGTAGGCGTGAGCGCCCAATAACCCGACCAGCGTGGCGGTGCGTTCCGCAGCTGTGCTGTCGATATCGACGGCGACCACGGCCGCGCCTTGCTTCGCGAATTCCAGCGCGATGCATCGCCCGATTCCGCTGCCCGCTCCGGTCACGACCGCGAGCTTGCCGCTGAGCGGCCGGCGTGCCGAGTCCATCCGGGCGCGTTGCAGCGTTTCCGGTTCGTCGCCGCCTTCGGTGTGTTCGACGAGCTCGCGCACCATGCGCGCCATCTGTTCGGGATGGGTAAGCGGCACCCAGTGCCGCGCGCTCAGTTCGCGGCGCCAGTACGTCGGCACCCAGCGTGAAAGATCTTCGGAGAGCGCCGGGCTGACGTATTTGTCCAGCGTCGGCACGATGACCTGGACCGGCGCGTGCGCGTAACGCTTGCGCGGCGTGAACAGGCAGCGGATGAAGTTGGCGCGATACAGCGATACGCCGCGCATGCCGTCCCGCGTTTGTGTCGGGCGAGGCGTGAGTTCGGTCTTTTCCACGCGGCGCAATACTCGCGGCCACGCGCGGCCGAGCCATAAGCGCCAGGTCAAGCCTGGCAGCACCGGCAGGTGAAACAGCAGCACGTACCAGGAGCGCACCAGCTGGCCCAGCAGCTTGCCGATCGAGCGCGGCGTAGGGCGCAGCAACCGCGCTCGCAGCCAGTAAGCGACATGGTCAAGGCAAGGTCCCGAGCACGACGTGTACGAGGCAATGCGCCCACGCAAACGCTCTTCGGTGACGAACTCCCATCCCTGGATCGAGCCCCAGTCGTGCGCAACCAGATGGACCGGACGATTGGGGCTAACGGCATCGATGACGGCGACGAAATCGTCGGTGAGTTTTCCTAAACGATAGGCATTCGTGCGGGTTGGAGCAGTGGATTGCCCCGCACCCCGGACATCGTAGGCGACCACGTGGAAGTCCTGAGCCAGCAAGCCTGCCAGAGCGTCCCAGACTTCGCTGTTGTCGGGGTAGCCATGCACCAGCACTACTGTCGGCCGGGCTGGGTCGCCCCATGCTCTCGCGGCAAGCATCACGTCGCCCGAGCGTACCGTGAAACTCGTGGGACGCATGACGGGCGGCGCCTCATATAACGAGGACGGCACGGGTTCGGTGAGCAGCTGCATGTCCGCCTCCGTCATGCCGCGGCCAACGCCCGTCCGCGCTGCGCCCAGCGGCGCACATGCGGCAGGTCGTCGTCGAGCCAGTAGGCGTCGTCATCGGTGATGACGAGCAGTTCTTCGAACTTGGCGCCCACACCCTGAAAGCCGAGATGAGGTTCGACGGCCCACAGGCCGGGTGTCGGCGCATGATCGGAGCGGCGATCGACCGACCACAATGGCGACCAGCCTTCCTTTTTACCCGCGCTCACCTGGTCGAGGACCAGATTGCGCGTGGCATTCAGGCCAAAACGCGCCACGAAGCGGGGCTTGGCGGGCTTGTGCAGCTTCGCGACACGATGCGCCAGCACCTTGAACGGATAGGCCTTATGACGCGGCTCGACGCCCTGTTTCCGGCACAACAGGTCGACGGCGCGTGCTACATCGGCCAGCGTGCGCCGCTCTTTCACCATGCTGACGATCAGTTCGCGGTGTTCGGCAAGATCGTCTTTCAGTTGTTCGAGAATCGGATTGGTGCCAATGCAGGTGGCGTAGCCGACATCGGCGATCACCCCATTCAGCACGGGAGCCACGTCGAGAATGACCGGCATGTTCGCTTCGAGGCGGCGCGAACTCGGGAAGAAAGCCAGGTTGAAACCGGCCATATGCGACAGCCCCGAGAAACCCTCAAACGCGGTACGGTCGCCAAACCAGGCGAAGGGTTTATGCAGCCAGTCGTGCACGCCATGGTCCTGCAACCATTCGGTCAGCAACCGGGCGGCGTCTTTTTCCGTCATGCCCGGTGAAAGCATGTCGCCGACGCTCTCGACGCACCGATAAGCCAGTTGCTGAACCTCACGGAACTGCCCCAATTCGTCCACATTCACATGTGGAATGGCCTTCTCACCCATACCTGCCTCCCAATCTGCGATCCGACAGGCACGAAGCAGCCCATCACGATGACATTTTTTATTGTTACATTGAATGATGTAACGATTGGATGCTACACCATGAGAAAGACCAGTCCACTGGTTCTTTCCCTGGTGAGCAGGGTGGGCGTTCTGGGCGGTTTACCGCGCGTCCGATCGCCTGCCGAAGGCAGGGTTCAGTCCGTCAGCTTGGCGAGAAGGTGCGACAGGCGGGCAATGCGCTTGCGGTACAGGGGAGCTTGTGGAGAACTTTCGAGGTGTTTGATGCGGTCGCGCCAGTATGTCGGCGGAAAGGGTTTCTGTGGCGCGAAGGCGATTACGCGTTCCAGATGGACGAGTTCACGTTCAAAAATGACATGATGCATTGTTTGATTTCCCCGGGAATGGCCGCTTAGCCAGTTTGCGAAGGACGGGCCGCCGCTGCTTTTCCCCGCGAAGGGTAAGCAACGACGGCCGAACCTGCAGCGGCCCGTCTGGTACATAGCCAGACTAATCCCGCGATTTCGATGTCCCGCACCGCAACGATCTTCTCTACGGAAGTATTCAGTTGCCACGTGTCGACACACGACATCACTACGACTACAACAACAGCACAGCCCTCTCTCAATCTGCTACCAGCGATTCAGTACCGCCGGCATCGATCGGCGCTTCGTCTATCGTTCGGATGACTAATCAAACGGCCGCGATAGTCAACGGCGGCCCTTCGGTCATTGGCGTCGGCTATCCAGAAGCAGGCTGGACGTTGCCGGACGCGGATGCATCGAACACTTTGCGGCGCGCGATCTTTTTTGGTCTCTCAGGCCCCCCGGCTTATTGGACAGATTCGTTGCTCTCGACATCGCGAACGCCCGTCCGGGTAGTTTTCCAGGCGCTCACTGATGGCGGCTTACTATTAGCAATAGTCGTGCCAGAGCAAGATGTCAGACAGGTGCGGGAATTTAGAGATATTGAGCTTGCGGCACTGGACATTCTCGTCCACGCAATTTGGAATAAATGGACGATTTCGTCCAGTTGACAACATCTGGCATAGAGGATGGGCTTTTCCGTCCATATGAGGACCAAGCCGATCAGGGCGGGGGCGAGGTGCGGGGAGGGGCCTATTTGCCTACTCGGCTTGCGACCGACCTGGCGGGCCGCCGGGAAAGTGGCGCGCCGGACTACGCGGTCTCAGCGGTTCGCTTCAAATTACAGGCTGGAGTCCACCGACTCCGCGTGGATGTCAAAGTCGGCCAACGGTTCGGCGTTGTGGTAGAGCTTGTCCAGCAGTTCACGCAACATTTCAGCTTCCGCCGCGCTAAAACAGTTCAACGCGACCGTCTCGTAGTGCTGCGCCAGCGGAACGATTTCGCGCGTCAGTTCGGCGCCTTTACCGGTCAGGGCGAGTTGGACGGCGCGCCCGTCGTCGCTGCTCTTTTCGCGGGACACGAGCCCTTGCGCAATCAGCCGGTCCACGATGCGCGAGAGGGCGGACATATCGACACACGCCCGCGTCACCAGTTCTGAAAGCCGTTGATGAGGCCTATGGCCAAGAGACGCGCATACGCGCCATTCGCTCAGGCTCAGACCGTATGGCTTGAGCGCTTTCGCAAAAGCGTTGCCCATCCGGCTCCCCGCGCGAGCCACGAGGTACGGTACGGCTCTCTCCAGATCGTGATCAACCGTGATCGGCGCGGAGCGCTGCCTTTTCATTTACCTGTTACTCCCATGAAATATTTGCATTCGCAAGTATATCTCACTTTTTTGCTTATCATTTCATTCCGGGCGACAGCATCCGTATCGTGCCGATCCAGCAATGACTATGAGATATAACGGGTAATCCCTGGGTATTTATTTGAATTTTCAAGTATAAGCTGATGGCTGAATTACATGATTTTTCAAGTATTTTGACTTGTGCCGCGCGGCCTCAGGCCGCCTGCCTTTGTTACCGACCGGATACCATGAAAGACAAGATCGCTCTCGAAGAACACTTCGCCATCGACCAGACCATCGCCGATTCCCAGGTCTATGCACGCCCCGAAGTCTGGACGCACCTGCGCGCGAATCTGCTCGATTTCGAACAGCAACGCCTCGATCAGATGGATCAATGGGGTACGTCGTTTTCGATCCTCTCGCTGAATTCGCCGGCCGTGCAGGCGATTGCCGATCCGGATCGCGCCGTGGATGTCGCGCGGCGGGCGAACGACCTGCTTGCCGAGCAGATACGCCGTCATCCAACCCGCTTCGGCGGTTTCGCGGCGCTGCCCATGCAGGACCCCGAACGCGCCGCGCGAGAACTCGAACGCTGCGTAACGGAGCTGGGTTTTCATGGCTTCCTTGTGAACGGTTTCTCGCAGGTCGGCGATGCAAACACGGTGGTCTACTGCGACGATCCTCGTTTCGCCGGCTTCTGGGACGCCGCCGCATCGCTGGGTAAGCCGTTTTACATGCATCCGCGCGATCCGCTTGCGTCGCGTGAGCCGATCTACGACGGATGTCACTGGCTGACCGGACCGACGTGGGCGTTCGCGGCGGAAACCAGCATGCATGCGCTGCGTCTGTTGTCGAGCGGCCTGTTCGATCGTCATCCGCAACTGCAGATGATCCTCGGGCATTTCGGCGAAGGCATTCCGTTCAACGTCTGGCGCATCGACCATATCTTGCGCAAAGGCCGCCGCGGCATGCCGTGCGAGCGTGAAATCGGCGACTATCTGCGCAACAACGTCCACATCACGACGAGCGGCAATTTCCGCACGCCGACGCTGCTGTCGACGATGCTCGAAGTCGGCAGCGACCGCATCATGTACTCCGTCGACTACCCGTTCGAGAAACATGAGGACGCGGCAGGCTGGTTCGACCGCTGCGAAATCAGCGAGCTCGACCGCCGCAAGATTGGGCGTGACAACGCGCGGCGTCTCTTCGGCCTGTCATGAGGCGCACCATGGAGCAACCATCAAGCGCACAGGTAGAGCCCGAGGGCGGCGACGCGCCGCAGCCGGGTGTCGTCGCGGGTCCAGTCGCGGATGTCGTCGATATCGCCGCAGTCATCGACGCGCGTCCGGTCGGGCGCTTTCAGGTGTCGGTCATGGTGCTGCTCGCGCTGTGCGTCGTGATCGACGGGTTCGACGTACAGTCGATGGGCTTCGTCGCGCCTGCGTTGATGCAGGCGTGGCACGTGTCCCGCATCGAAATGGGACCGGTGTTCGGCGCCGGTCTGATCGGCATGCTGCCCGGCTCGCTGCTGATGGGGCCGCTCGCCGACCGCGTCGGCCGCCGCCCGGTGCTGATCGGCTGCTCCGCGTTTCTGGGCGTGTGCATGCTGGCGACGGCATTCGCGTCGTCGCTGCCGCAACTGCTTATGCTGCGCTTCGTCACCGGCGTCGGGCTCGGCGGAATCATGGGCAATGCAATCGCGCTGGCAGGCGAATACAGTCCGTCGCGCCGCCGCGCCACGCTGATGATGTGGGTCTCGTGCGGCTTCACAGGCGGTGCGGCGCTCGGCGGCATGCTCACCGCGCTGCTGATTCCGGCGCACGGCTGGCGCTCGGTGTTCGTCGTCGGTGGCATCGTGCCGATCGTGATTGCGCTCGGCATGGCGTTCATGCTTCCCGAGTCGATGCAGTTCATGGTGGCAAGCGGGCGCGGCCGGCAGCGCCTCGCGAACGTATTGCGCCGCATCGCGCCCGAGCTGTCCATTCACACCGGCACGCGTTACGTATCGGCCGAGCCGCCGCATAGCGGAAGCCGCGTGACGGCGCTCTTCGCCGACGGCCGCGCGCGCGTGACCCTGCTGCAGTGGGGCGTCAATTTCATGAATCTGTTGAACCTGTTCTTTCTTGCGAACTGGTTGCCGACGATCGCCACCGACCTCGGCTACGACGTTGCTCACGCCGCGGTGATCGGCACGACCTTGCAGATCGGCGGCGTGCTCGGGACGCTGGCGATGGGGCCGCTGATCGACCGTTGGGGGTATTTTCGCGTGCTGGGGCCGTGCTATCTGCTCGCATCCGCGGCAATCGTCTCCATGACGAGCGCCGCATCGGTGTCGCTACTGCTGCTTCTTGCCGTGGTTTTCATTAGCGGCTTTGGCATCGTCGGCGGGCAGCCCGCCAACAATTCGCTGTCGGCTACGCTCTATCCGGTCACGCTGCGCGCAACGGGGGTCGGCTGGAGTCTTGGCGTCGGCCGCGCCGGATCGATCGTTGGGCCAGTCGTCGCCGGTGGATTGATGCAACTGCACTGGAACGCGCAGCAACTGTTCTGCGCTGCCGCGGTTCCGGCATTGCTTGCCGCATCGATGATCTGGCTCATGTCGCGCGACGGTCTGTTCAAGCGGGCAGGGCAAGCCGCGGAAACGGCCTGACTTCGGGCCTGACTTCGGGCCTGAACTCGGGCCTGGGTTCGGGCCGTTTGGGCGAGACGCCGTCGCTTCAGTCCGCTGCCTGATTCCGCGTGCGGCGCGCCGGCGCCGCAATCAGCAACAGGAAGCCGCCGACCATCGCGATGTTCTTGAAGAAGTTGTTGAGTTGCGGATTGAATTGCGCGGGATCCGCGGACCAGAAGCGATGCGCGACGAATGCGGTCAGCAGCGTATAGACCGCCAGAATCGCCGCCACTTCACGCCTGCGCCAGCCGATGATCAGCACGACAGGTCCGCCGATCTCGAGCAGGATCACCAGCGGCACGACGACGCCCGGCAGCGGCAAGCCCAGCGCCGCGAAATAACCAGCGGTGGCCGACCACGTCATCAGTTTGCGGATTCCGGAAATCAGGAACAGCGCCGACATCAACGTACAGGCGATGCGCTGAGGCGTCTGATTGTCAAAGGAGGTGAGGTTCGTGTTCGCGTTCGTGTGGGTGTTCATGAATATCTTTCACTCGTTGTCAGGGAAGGTGCGGTTTCATTGCGGCGAGGGCGGTGCGCCCTCGAACGCACGCTGAAGCAGCGCGCGTATCGGTTCGCGCTCGATGGGGCGCGGATTCCAGTACGGATTGCGGCAGGCGAGGTCCGCAGCGAGGTCGAGCGATGCTTCGTCCATGCCGATCGCGGCGAGCGAAACGGGCGCGCCATGATCGCGCGCGAGTTCGTAGATGCCCTGCGCCGCATCGTGATGATTGAGCGCTTGCGCGATGCGTTTCATCGCCTCCGGTGCGGCCTCGGCGTTGTACGCGAGCGCATGCGCCAGCACGATCGTGTGGGTGGGCGCGTGCGGCAGGTTGAAGGTGCCGCCCAGCGTATGGCACAGCTTGTGATGCAGCGCCATGCCGACCGATCCGAGCACCATGCCGCACAACCACGAACCGTAAAACGCATCGGCTCGCGCGGCTTTGTCGCCCGGGTGCGCCACGATCGCCGGCAGACTGCGCGCCAACGCGGCGATTCCGTCCTGCGCCATCAGGCTGGTCACCGGATTCGCGTCGCGTGCGTAGAGGCCCTCCGCGGCGTGGGCGATTGCGTTGATGCCGCTCGTCAGCGACATCGCGGCGGGCAGGCTCTCTGTGAGGTCCGGATCGTAGATGACGGTCCCAGGCAATACGCGCAGGTCGCTGCCCGTGCGCTTGAGCTTGCCCTCGGTGATGCCGTAGATGGGCGTCATCTCGCTGCCGGAATAGGTGGTCGGTACGGCCAGAATCGGCAGCGGTAGTTCGAGGGCAAGTGCCTTCGCGAGACCGATCGCCGATCCGCCGCCGGCTGCGATTACGCAATCGGCGCGCAACGTGCCTGCGAGTTCGCGGACTTCGGCAACGAGCGCGGCGGGCACATGCATCGTCGCGCGATCAACGAGGCCCGCGCATAGCGAGCCAAGCTGGTTCGCTATGGTGTCGCCGAGTGCACGCTGCTCCTTGCCGCAGAGCACCAGCGCGGAGCGTGCGCCGAGTGAGCGCACTTCGCTCGCCACACTGGCAAGGCTTCCGCTGCCGAACACGACACGCGCGGCGCGCCCCGTGTAGACGAATTCATGAGGCGTCATGCTGAGTCTCCGTGGTGATCTCTGTGTGGCGGATCATGCGTGGGCGCCGAGTGGATTCAGCACGAACTCGTATTCGACCGTGTAGAAGGGCACATCCATCTTTGTGCCGTCCGGAGCGACGCCGGGTTCGTGATGCAGCCAGTCGACGATCAGTGTCGAGCGCACGCCGAACACGGCGTCCGAGTCGAGATACTGGTCGTGATTGCGGAAGATGTGTGTGATGAGCGGTTCGTGGCCATCGGCCTGAATCCAGAAATGCAGATGCGCGGGCCGCCACGGATGACGGCCGAGCGCGTCCAGCATCTGGCCGACAGGTCCGTCGTACGGAATCGGATAAGCCTCGGCGAGTATCGAGCGGAAGTGAAAACGGCCATCCGCGTCGGTCTGCAATTGAGCACGCGCTCGCGGTTCGATGTCGCCCTCGCTTCCGGGCGGAAGTTGCACGTCGTAGAAGCCGTCTTCGTCCGACTGCCAGACATCGAGCGTGGCGTGTGGAACACCCGCGCCGTCAAGGCCGCGTACCCGGCCGCTGACGAAGCATGGCGCCCCGGCGGCGCCGTTGGAGATGTCTTCGCCGTTCTCAAAGCGCGGCGCTTGTGGCACGAAGAACGGTCCCAGAACGGTCGCCTCCGTGCATTCGGCCGGCTTGCGGTTGTTCTGCGTCGTGACCAGCATGGAGAGGCCGAGCGTGTCCGATAGCAACACGAACTCCTGACGGCGTTCGTCGGTGATGTGCCCCACCTCCGTGAGGAAACTGATGGCCGCGAACCATTCGTCTTCTGTCAGGTGGACGTCGCGCGCGAACGAATGCAGGTGCTGAACGAGGCTCGTCATCACCGTGCGCAGCCGGTCGTTGCTGCATTGCGACATGGCGGCGATGACCGCTTGCGTAATGTTGTCCTCGTTGATGTTTCGCATGAGGTGTCTCCCAATCGTTTCCTCAGATCAAATCACGCCGACGGCTGGGCCGTCGGCGCGCTGCACGTTACTGTAGCCGCGTGATTCGTGGAAAAATATGCGCTGCTGGGAAAACATCTTTCCGCAAGGTGGAAAAATATGGATCGTTTCGCGCAGATGGAGTTCTTCGTGCTGACGGCCGAGCTCGGCAGTTTGTCGCGTGCGGCGGATCGGCTCGGTCTGTCGAATGCAGCGGCGAGCCGGATGCTTACCGCGCTGGAAGATCGCCTGGGCGCACGGCTGATCGAGCGCACGACGCGGCGTTTGTGGCTGACAGAGGCGGGGCGCGACTATCACCAGCGCTGCAGCGCGCTGCTCGCGGAGATGGCTGAGGCCGACGCCGCGGCAAGCGAGCTGTCGCTGCGTCCGCGCGGCACCTTACGCGTCACCTGTTCGGTGTCCTTCGCGCTTCTGCATATCGCACCATGGTTGCCCGAATTCAGGTTGCGTTATCCCGATCTGCTGGTCGAGATCGTCGCCGCGAACCGCTACCCGAACTTCATCGAAGCCGGTATCGACGTGGCCGTTCGAACGCGCGAGCATGAAGGCGATTCCGGCATCACCGTGCAGCGTCTCGCGCAGACTCGCCGCGTGCTGGCGGCGTCGCCCGCGTATCTTTCGCAGCATGGCCGCCCGCGCGCTCCTGGCGATCTCGCGCGCCATCCGTTCCTCGTCTATTCGCTAGCCGCGGATCCGTATGTGCTGCATCTGGAGAGAAACGGCGAACGTTTCGAAGTGCCGATTACCGCGGCCTTCGAGTCCAATGAAGGGCAGGTGATCTGTGCGGCGGGACGTGCCGGCATGGGCATCGTGGTGCAGCCGCTCTACCTGATTCACGACGACATCATTGCGGGGCGCCTGTCCCCCGTGCTGGAGGACTGGCGGCTGCCTCCGCTGACGATCAATCTTGCGTATCAGAGCAGGCGGCATCTGCCGGCGAAGATTCGCGCGTTTACCGACGCGCTACGCGAATACGTGCGTTCGTCGAATCTGGAAGCGCGCTGGGATGCGGTCTAGCGAGAACATCCGGCGCGCGAGATGCGCGCCGGATGGAAGGGGACAGACGCGTGGCGGTTACGACTGGAGACTGACCTTGCTGTAGGTCAGCCGGCTGGGGCGGACCTTCATACGCACCAGCGACACGAGGAAGCTGAAGCCCGCCTGATTCGGATCGATCACCGGCACATAGACGCCCAGCGCCTCGGTAAGCAGCGTGGAGACGCGGCTTGCGACGTCCACGAAACCCGTGCACCCGAGCAGAATGGATTGCGCGCCGTCGTCGTTGATCGCCTTCAATGCCGCCTCAAACGTGCGCACGACTACCACGTCGACGTTCTCGAGGTCCGCGACCGGGCAGTTGATCGCGCGAATCGACGCGAAGTTGTCTTCGATGCCGTACGTCTGCGGATGCGCGCGCTGCATCGCGAGCGTGCTTTGCAGGATCGTGATGATCGAGAATCGCTGGCTGAGCGCGAGAGCCGTGAACGCCGAAGCGGGAAAACCGCCGATGATCGGAATATCGATCACCTCGCGCGCGGCTTCGACACCGCACATATCGAAGTCGGTCAGCCAGATGCCGTCGAAACCGTCGTTGGCGATAGCCTGCGCGAGTTCGACCACCGGCATGCCGTTCTGCAGCCAGTTCGTGCGGTTCTCGATATCGGGATGTCCCTCGGTGATATTGCGAATCTCGACCTGCACGTCCGGCGGCACGACGGGTGCGACGGCCTTCAGGATGCGGTCGTTGTATTGCGAGGTGGCGACGGGCACCAGCACGCAGATGCGCAGAGGTGAATTCAAAGGCGAGTTCAAGATGCGCCTCCCTTGTGCATGGAATGAAGCGACTCGAGCGGCACATAGGGCCCGAGATAGCCGAGCGAGTTCAGCAACTGCATGAAGCTGTCGAGAATCAGACCGGGCTTGCGCAATTCGGCTTCAGCGCGCCAGGCGATGAGTGTCACCGGACGTTTGCCGACCACTGGGTTCAGCGAACCGTCGGCCTCCACCAGATCGCCGTTGCTGAAAATCTGTTGACCTTCGCCACCCACGAAATACGCGACGCTATCCGGCGACAGTACGATCGGCTGCGGGTGCTCGCTGTCCCACGCGAGCAGCGACTCGTTCTGATACAGCACCGTGTAGGTTCGCTGTCCGGCCTGAATACGAATCTTGCCCACGTCGAAGCCGCCGCTCGTATCGACTTCGGCCGAGACCAGCTCGCCGGGCTCGGAAATCACCCGCGCGTCCAGCCCGCAGCGTTCGGCGAGATAGCCGATCATCTGCCGGGGGCTGCCGATCTGCCCGGCCTGCAATACGCGCCCGAGTTCGAGCGCGCGCGTCAGCGTGCCGCGAATCGGCGTCGCGCGGCCGATGTCGGAAGGCGTCATGACCCACATCGCGAGGCCGCCGAACTGGCCGAACTCGGGATCGGCGACGACCGGACGCATCATCTGCTCGACAATCGCCGACACGTCGCGTTGATGCGTCGAACCACCGTGGTTGCCGGCGCGCGGCGTCACATCGAGCTCGACGCACAGCCCGCCCTGGCTCACGAGGAAGGCCGGGCGCGGATCGATCTCGGCGGCCGCGAAGGTCAGCATCGGCAGCGAAGGCACGGCGCGGCCGGCGCCATCGGCGTCGATGACCGCGAGGCCGAGTTTCGCCGCCACGAGCGCCGCCACGGTGAAGCCCAGCGCGCCGCTTTCCGGAGGCATGACGTAGGCGAGCCGGGTGGACTGCGAAGCGAGCCGGGTCTGGACGTTCTGCACGGCTGTCACCGGCCCGAGCGGATAGGTGGCGGAATTGATCGCTTCAGGCGCGCCGAGATAGGCGACCATGACTGCCGCGCCTTCGGTTGCCTCGTCGACCGACACGACCTTGATCGTGTCGGTCGGATAGTAGTCGCCGGCTACGAAATGCTCGGCCAGGTGCCGGGCGGATTCGATCGTGCCGCCACCGCCGCTGCCGAAGAACGCCGCACCCAGTAGCAGCGGTTCCAGATCTTCCCGGTGTAACTCATAGGCCATTTGCGTTTCCTTTATTGTCGAGATTGAAAGAAGCGTCCTGCCGGAGTTCGGCGAGCAGACTTACCGCGCTGGTGACGCGGGCGGTCGGATCCGCCTTTAGCGAGCGCAAACCGCGCTCAATGATGTCGATTGCTTCGGCGCTGCGGCCGGTGGCGCGCAGCAGGTCGGCGAGGTAACGCGCGGCATCCACCCGCGCAGGCACCGAGCCGAACGCGAGCGCGGTGGACATTGCGGTGCGCAAACCCAGTTCCGCGGCGTTCGTCTCGCCTAACGCCCACTGCGCGCGCGCCCGGGTGACCAGCAGTTCGCCCAGGTAGACACGTTCCTGACGGGCGAGGGTCTCGTCGATCGCGGCGGCGAGCATGACCTCGCATCGCTTCGCCTCGCCGGCGCGCAACAGCAACTCGCCGTGCTGCCAGGCCATGAATGAATAGAACAGCGCACCGCCATTGCACACGACGTGGTTATCGTAGCCGTCGAGCATGACAGTTTCCGCTTCCTCGGAATGGCCGAGCGAGCTGAGGTGGCATGCACGGAGAATCTGACCGATGCCGCGATAAAACGCGAAGCCATTCGCGATCGATACCGATTCGAGTTCACTTGCAAGAGGGCCGAGCCGCTCCACGTCTTCGAACAGGCAGGCAAGCCACGCGGCACCCTGCAGGTTGACGGCATGCGCGAAGGCGTGCGCGCCCGGCTCCGACGAGCGCAGGATCAACATCTCCATGGCACGCCGCGCCTGACCGAATGCGCCGATCTGGTAGGCCGCGAGCCCTTCGAACGTCAACGCGAGGCTGGCCAGATCGATCCCTTGCGAGCCGGTCCGGGTGTCGTTGCGCGCCACGCCAAGCAGACTGCCGCGCGCGAGGCAGGCCAGCGCTTCCTCGCTGTCGCCAAGCCAGAAGAGGGTGTTGGTCATCGCGACGTGCGCTTCGTCGAGTGACACCCGGTCGCCGCCGTTCTGCGCGCGCTCCAGCATGTTCTGCGCGGTCGCGCGCGCCTGCTTGAGTTGCAGCGTGGTCAGTTGCGTGGTCCAGACGCCGAACTGAATCGCGGCGATTTCGGCGGGCGCGCAGACGCCTTCGCCGATCGCCAGCGCGGCGGCATAGCAGGCGGTGGCCTCCGCGTACAGCCAGCCGTGCACGCTGCGCAGGCTCATGCCGAGCAGCCGGTGGGCGTCGAACTGCAGACGCCGCGCGGCCTCCTGTTCGTGCGGCGTCTGCAGGAGGTCGAGGCAGCGGCGCAGTAGCGGAATGGCTTCGGCGAACTTCGACTCATCGATTAGCGCGCTCGCCTGCTCGAGACACTTGCGTGCTTCCCGGTGATGTTCCTCGCGCGATTTCAGACGCCGTTCGATGGTCTTGCGGCCGACGCCGAGGAGCGTGGCCGCCGCGCTCTTGTTGCGCCCGGTCCGTTCGAGCGCGCGGTCGATCAGGAGATCCTCGGCGGCGGCGAGTTTGTCGCGCCCTTCGAGTTGCAGCAGCATGTCCGCGAGACTTGCGCGCGACACCGGTGCGCCGCTTTCGTTAGCGAGAAACGGTTCGAGCGAGTCGACGTCGATGAGCGTGTTTTCGGCAAGCACGCTCAACTGGCTGATCAGATTGCGCAGTTGCCGGATGTGCCCCGGCCACGAATGCTGGCTAAGCCGGCGGATGGCGGCTGGCGAAAACTCGAGACGACGTGTGTGCTGTGATGCGAAATGGGTAACAAGCGCGGGGATATCCTCGACGCGCTGCTCGAGGCCAGGGACGGCAAGCACGAAAACCGCGAGCCGATAAAAAAGATCCTCGCGGAATTGCCCTTCGCGCGCGAGTTCGCGCAGGTCGCGGTGAGTTGCTGCAACAACGCGTCCTGCGAAATGCAGACTGGTTGAAGAACCAATTGGACGGAATGTTCGCGTTTCCAGTACACGCAGCAATTTTGGCTGCAGCGCGAGCGGCAGTTCGCCGATTTCATCGAGCAGCAGCGTGCCCTTGCCGACCTGCTGGAGAAGTCCCTGGCGATTTTCGGCCGCGCCGGTGAACGCGCCCTTGACGTGCCCGAACAGTTCAGCTTCGACGAGGTTCTCGGGAATCGCGCCGCAATTGACGTCGACGAAGGGTTGATCCTGACGCAGGCTGTGCGCGTGCACACGCCGGGCGACCAGCTCCTTGCCCGAACCGGTCGGCCCGAAAATGAGCAACGGATGATCGGTAGGGGCGACCCGGTCGATCATGCGGACCAGCTGGCGAAACGCTGGCGCGCCGCCCACGAAGGCACTGGAATCAGCCTTGTCCTGGGCAAACGGAACGACGGGGGAATAACTCATTACAAAATACACTCCACATGATTCACGCGTATCACTACGCGGAAATGGCCGTCGGGAAGACGGCGGTCATGCATCGATCGGGGGACTGGCGAAGGCTTTCGATCACGTTGCCGGGACCGTCCGCCGCAAGAAGAGACAGAGTATGACGGCTAGTCGCGAATCTTGTCTCTTCGAAACTAACCTGATCCTCGCACCAGCGCATTCGAGGATTTCATCGCCCTGTCTTGCGAACACTATATTGCTTTCTGGTTGGCGACTCGTGAGAGGTTGGAGTGATTCGCCGGCTGGGCGATGGTCGCGGTCGCGTGCGTGTAAGGGCAGGGCACACATGCGTGACTCCCACGACGGCGCGAGCATGCCCGGCTGGTTGACAATACATCAATGCGATAACGGCGTTTCAGCGACGATTCTTTAAGAGCGGGGCGTTCGACGTGAAGCTAGAAGACCGTTCGCTCAAGGTCACGGGGTATGGACACGGTCGCGATGGCGGCAATGATTGAAGCGATGCCGGCCATCACGAACGCCGCCGACAGGGACGTTGTGATCAACATCCCCGCAATGGCCGATCCCACTGGAAAGCCGGCCAGATTCAAGCTCATCGAGATGGATAGCACGCGGCCGAGCTGGCGCGGATCGGTGCGTCGCTGACGCAAGGTCAGCAGGGCGACGTCGATTGGGCCGGACGCCACTCCGGCGAGCATCAGCCCGATAGCCAGGCCGCCAAATCCGAACTCCGCGGCAACCGGCCATGCGGCCAAAGCGGTGACGATCATCCCGGCGGCCATGACGAGGCGTTCACGGCCCGTTGTCCGCAGATGGCCCGCGAGAAGCGCGCCCAGGCCACCGGCAATACCCATCGCGGCCCATAGCAAGCCGGTTACTGAACTGCCCACCGTCGTGGCGTAATGGTTTGCCACAAATACCGGAACCACCACAACGAGAACGCCCCAGGTGGCCTGGTACAAAGAGTAGGAAATAGCGAGCCCGCGCAGCGTTGGTTGACGCGCGACCATCTGGATGCCCTCGATGGTCTGGCGCGCGAGGGATGTCTGGGTGGACGCGAGTCCAGGCAGGCTCTCGACGTAGGACAGACAGATCGCCGCGCCCGCGTAGGCCACCGCGATAACGGACAGTGCGGATTCAGGTCCGAGCGAGGCAACGATCAACCCGGCCAGACCGGGTCCCACCACATCGACCACGGCGTAGACCGCGGTGTCCAGCGCGTTGGCCCGGTCGAGCGCATGGGCCGGCACGAGGCGCGGCAGCAAGGTTCGCGTACCCGCCGCGCCCAGGGGGCCAGTAAGCGAAAACAGCGTGACCAGCGTGAACAGAACCGGCGTGCTGGCCCAGCCAGCCCAACTGGCGATGCCGATCGCGCCGATGTAGATCGCGCTGGCGATCAGGTCGATCCTGAGCGCCGTGGTCGGCCCGATGCGGTCTAGCAGCGCACCAGCGATCGGGCTGATCACCAGACCAGGGACAATCGCGGCGAACGTCAGCCATCCGGCCAATGCCGGTGACGAAAATCGCGTCAGCACGAACAGCACTAATGTGAGGGTGAACATGCGCCCGGCCAGGCGGGACAGAGTCGCGGCGAGAATGAGCGAGGACAGGCTCGGGATCTTTAGAAGAGCACGGTAGGAATTCTGTTGTTCCATGGTGGCTTTTGGGGCGGACTTGTTGCGAGGACAAAGACCTGACTATGCCTATTGGTGGCGTTGATCGGACGGTCGATTTTGCGGATGGTTGGTGTGGATTGTCTATTGATTAATGGGTTTATTGTTGATAATTTATATTATGTAAAATTATGTAGCTAACTTCCAGCAGAATTCCAGGTATCGTTGGTTTGCACCATATTGTTCCCACTTTTTGCAGAATTTTGTTCCCAGCAGCTGGGCGACTCAAGCAAGACAGCTACAGGGTTGGCTAGGTGCGGTTCAGCTTGCATTCGACCGTGGCATGGTCAAACGGGATCAGTCAGATCGTCATGACGATGGGCCGAGCCGCGCATTTGATCAAGTGGCACTGTCTTGTCGTTGTCGCAGACTGACTCCCAGCGCTCGGGCGAGACGTTAGTGTGCAACCCGAGCTGCTTCGCCATTTCGATTGGCAGGCGCACAATCACGTCAGCACCACCTTGTTCGCGCGTTTGCAGTTCCACGCTGACACCGCGCAGTTCGAGATAGACAACGCCCGCTTCGAACACTTCTTCGTAGAAATGCCAGGAGGGTTCACCGGCATGGTCCGAATGATGATGCGCAAGGGTCGCTTTGGTGCTCATGGTGTGGCCTGTGGGTCGAGTACAGCGGTTAGTGTAGCGGAGCCAGCTACACAGGAATTCCGTAAAATACCCGCCACATTAAATCTTCGACGCGCCGGACTCCGTGTTCAGTCGTCGACGCGTCAAGCGGTGTTCGACCGTCCAGCAGCGGGTGCGAAGCATTCAAGAATTGCCGTGCATCGGTCTCCGACTCCCACACATATTGAGCCAGGGCAACGATACGCGCTAGACGCTCAGCCTGTTCAAGTTCGGTTGGCATGTCAGGCCCTCCAGACCCATCGGGGCAGTGAAGATGCGTTCAGTTTAGCGGACAGCTTCAGATTGCGGCTCCTTTGGCGTTTTGGCGAGGTCTGGGCCAGGAAGAGCCATTCCCGAACTCATATCGAGTGTCCGCTTGTGCCAAGTCAATCGACGATATCGAGCTTGGTGTCGGTTGGCCACCACACCGGTGGCTAGGTCGTCCACGATGGAACAGCAACGCATCGAGACAAAATCTCGTCTGCTGGATTTCGAGCGGCGAGTTCATTCCTGACAACTCTTAGCCATATTTTCACCCGGTCGTCATAGGGAGGCTGAAAATCGCCGGCTCTCTCGTCAGGTTTCGGATGCGATGCGGCCGTTCGAACGGCAGGTTTCTCTGATATCCGAATGGCAGGTAGTGGCCGCATGCGGAAATTCGCAGGTCAGCCTGACTGAAGGTTGGCTACGCAGTCGTTGATTGCCTGTGCGAACTGCGGATTGGACAAATCGATACCGACACGCGCTAGCGATAGCAACAGTTGCTCGACGCCTTCAACAACCCCGACGATGCGTCCGTTTTCGACGGGATCGCTGAAGCCAGGGAGCGCTTTAGGCAAGCCGGATTCGATGCTTGCGATTCCGCCATCGACCCTGAGATCGATTCCGAACGGTAGCAAGAATTCCCGAGTCTTGTTCATAGGCTCATATCTCCGATCTCTACGCTCTCTCAAGCCGCATTGTCGACGATCTTGGGACCGCAGTCGATTGACGGGTCCTGGCCGAACTGAGCTCGATCACGACCGGCTCTGATCGACCCGTTGCGGTCTTTCATCGCTTCGCGTCATGTGTCTGCTTCCTGACACTGAACGGTCTTTCAGGGTGGGATACTTATCGCTCCGCCACGCGGGCGGTCGACATTGGCGATGAGAGCGAGAGACAGCGGAACCGCTTGAGGCAGGAGCCTAAACTGATTCGGCGAGGAATGGCGGAGCTAGTCACCCGCATCGTCGTTTTCTGCTGTCTTCAGGACGATCTTCTCGCACTTCGGACAGAAGTTTATAATTTCCTGTTCGATTTCGTAGATATACGGTATCCAGATAATCATCCCGGCGACCTCGATTGAGTCAAAAGCATTCGACTTGACGGTGACTTCCTTGCCATCCGCCATCATGGGCGTATCCAACACTAGCAGATCAGGGAGAGCGATATTTTTCGGGTTATAGATTCGAACTTCGGCATTCTGGCGCTCGTAAGCCTCCCAATTGTCGCCAGGCTGGCCGTAGGCGAGTTCCGTAGCTCGAACCCAATTTATTGGCGTCGCTGTCTTGCACCATTCAATGACTTCGATGAGTTTTGACTCGGTTAGCTTTCGCGGGTAATCCCCGTGTTTATCGCACGCGCCAATCTCCGCAAAAAAGCCAAAAGAATATTTGTACGAATGCTCGCCGGCGACCAACGGAAGCCTGTAGTAAGAATTGACAACGATCGGCTGCGTTGCCGTATTCCGAAGCAAATCGATCAGAATAGTGTAAAGGCTGAAAAAGCAGGAATTGTCCCGATCTGGACGGCCGTGTATCTCAGGATTGTTGATCGCCGCAATTTGGCCGTTAGTGTATGCAGCTTGGGTTTCGTCACCGCACAACAGAAATCCCTTTGATAAAACGAATACCGCATTGGGCCAAGTGTGCCGCGGATTTGTTTCCGTGAACACTTTCAACTCGTCAACGAGGTCGTGCCAGTCTAGGTCGGTATCGTAAGCGAATAGAATGCCAAAACCAAATTCGCTTTTTGGGTCACCTGAAATGATGTTGAAGCCCTGCGATTTCGTTCGACTGAGCTTTTTGTAGCTTGCGATATTCAGCAGCCCTTCTCGAATATCGTTTCGTGAAACTCTCGATTTGACCTGAATCACGCCATACGTACATTCGACCGGCAATACGCTATACGCCTTCTCGACCTGCATCAAGGTGATCGCCTCACTCGAATCGTAAAAGAGGAGGTCCAGCTCTCGGCTAATGTGCCCTGATGTGGATGCCACCCGATGGCTCGTTGAGGTAACCGCATAGCGGTTCGGAATCAATCCGGTATCGACCAAGTATCTGCGTAAGACCTGTTCACGCGCTGTCCCAACGTCGCGAGGATGCTTAGGGTTTTTCGTACGGTCGAACGCCTTGAGCAGATCGTCCTGAAAATAGCTGAACTCGCGTTCAAGCCCATGAAATGCTCGATCTTTCGATCGCAGGTCTGCGGCACGCCTGACCTTTGCTGTAAGCACTTCGCGCGTGCGAACCTCGCGCTCAGCGAATTCCCTCCTCTCCACCTTCTGTGCGTTGGTCAGCCGTTTGCGGATAGGTCTCTTCGCTTGAGTTGGTTTGCTCATCGGCGCACTTGGATTTGCAGATTGACGTCAACAACACAGAATTTGCAAATAATACCCTGCGCGGACGTCGTCTGATCGCATTGCTCCTGGATGACCGAGATGTGTGCTATTTCAGACGGCCTCACGAAAAGCTCGATCGTCTCTTCATGGCCGTAGGCGGCCGCACGCTTGACCGAAAGTGGCCGACCCGAGAAGTTCACCTTCTCATCGCGGACAAGGGTGAGCTCACTAGTTTTCGTAGCCACACGCGTTGCGTAACAGTGACAGAGGTTTACATTTTCCTTAGAAAACCTGGCGGCACAGCGGCGAGCGCCGCATGGCATCGGTCCAGCGACGTAACGGGGCCGACACCGAAGTCAGGATGGCGATCGCTTCCTTGTCGCGACCTTAGGTGCAGCGCGGCGAGGCTTGCTGGTCTCGACGGAGGGTAGCGGGCGCTTCCGCGTCGCCGCCTGGTTCGCGACGGTAGTCGCGAGTTGCAATCTCAGTGTGTCGAGATCCTTGACGTATGCCGCATTCGAACCGCGAAGCGCTTCCAGGTTCCCCTCCACGACGCCTGCGCGATGACGAGCGTCGCCAAGCTGAACCTGCAGCGCCTGGATTTCCTCCCGGTGCCGGGTGTCACCCTGTTCCGCCCTGCGCGCGGCCGCCTCAAGCTCCTTCTGGCACCGTGCGCTCACGCCCCGCTCCCGCTCGATCTCAAGCAGCGCCCGCTTCTCGGCCGCCCGCAAACGCTCTTCCGCGAGCTCGGCGCTACCGCGCAACTTCTCAAGCTCACCTGAAAAATCCGCCCTCGCCTGCACCAGTGCCCGGTCACTCGCACCGATCTCATCCTGCTGCCGCACGATTTCTGTCTCGAGCGCCTGACGCGTCGCCTCCCCCGCGGCCTGCGCCTGCTCAAGCTCTTGGATGCGCACCTGTGCCGCCAGCAACGCGCCGGTGCGCTGCTCAAGTGCCGTTTCGGTCCGCGCGAGTTCGGCCTGCAGCGATGCCACCTCGTTGCGCGCGCTGGCTTTCTCCGCCTCGGCATCTGTCCGCAGCGCCTCGAGCGCTGCCTGGGCTGCCGTGGTGGACCTCGTCCACAGCGTCGCGACCAGTTCCCCGGCAGCCGCCTGCAACTCGGCCGGCAGATCGGGATGCTCGATCCGTGCCCTGCTCTTCTCGCGCAACTCAACCCAGAACTCACTGAGCACCTGAGTCGGCGTACTCATGCTGCCGCGCTTCACCAGCTGGTACAGCCGGTTCGCGGTCGGCGTAATGCCAAAGCGGAAGAACAGCAGCGCGCAGACCTCGCGATACAGCTCGCGGGTTTTGGGGAATGTGGCCTTCAGGCGGTCGATTTCGGCGGCGAGGCGGGCTTCGTCGGGCAGGACGTCGGACATGGGAGTGGTTTCAGTGAATTTAGTAAATAATATAACGTAAACCGTTGAATACTAAATCCATGCAGGGATATATTTTGACATTATGACTATAATGTCGATATTATCCGTGTCACCAACTACGGCAAACGCACGACACCCCTATCAGCTTCAAACCACCCCATGACCGCCCTGCTGCTGCCTCCGCAGCCCATCGAAAGCCTGACGATCCCGCCTGAACTGGACGGCAGCGCGGGCAGGAATCGCGCGCGAAGCGGCATCGCCCAGATCGCGGCCGGCAACGATCTCGACGCGATCCGTGCGTGGCTCGCCCGCTTTGTCGATACGAAAACCACTTTCGACAACTACCGCAAGGAAGCCGAACGCCTGCTGCTTTGGTCCGTCCTCCAGATGGGCAAGCCGCTTTCATCGTTGACTCACGAAGATCTTCTCCTCTATCAGCACTTTCTCGCCGATCCACAACCGGCCATGCGATGGTGCTCCAGTGGCGGTCGCAAACATCCGCGCAACGACACGCGCTGGCGGCCGTTTTATGGTGCGCTCTCCGCGTCCAGCCAGCGCCAGGCGATGGTGATTCTCAACGTGATGTTCGCGTGGCTGGTGCAGGCGGGGTATCTGGCCGGCAATCCGTTATCGCTGGCGCGTCAGCGCGCGCGGCGCGCGAAGCCGCGGATCACCCGCTACCTGTCGCCTGAACTGTGGATCGAGGTCAAAACGTGGATTCAGGCGATGCCGAAAGAAACGGACCGCGAGCGCGAACATTACGCGCGCGTGCGCTGGCTGTTCACCCTGCTCTATCTGGGCGGCCTGCGCATTACGGAAGTAGGCGAAAACACGATGGGGAGATTTTTCCATCGACGCGATGCAAACGGCGAAGATCTCTGGTGGCTGGAAGTGCTGGGCAAAGGCAACAAGGAACGGCTGGTGCCGGCCACCAAGGAAATGATGGCGGAGCTCGGTGCATACCGTCGCGAACGGGGGGTGCCTGCGATTCCATTGCAGGGCGAAGACACCCCCTGGTGCTGCCGATCGGGCAATCGCTCAAGCCGTTGACGCGTGCCGGGTTGCATCGCATCGTCAAGCAGGTTTTCAGCGGTGCAGCGGACGCGCTCCGCGCGCGCGGCGACACACATGTGCCGCGAGCCGATCGATTGGAAAAGGCGTCAGCGCACTGGTTGCGGCACAGTGCGGGGTCGCACCTGGCAGATCAGCAGGTTGATCTGCGACTGGTGCGCGACAACTTCGGACATGCGTCGCTCACGACCACCAGTCAGTACCTTCACGTGGACGACGATCGTCGTCATCGTGAAACCGATGAAAAGCATCGCATTGATTGGTAGTCCAGACGGCTGAAGTTCGGCAGGAGCCGACATTTGCTCATAGACCTTGAAGTGATCGCTGTGGGTGCTGAAGGCTGCTCATTGACGGCAACTCTCCCTGCAAGCGTATGAAGCGCCATGAGAGTTCCTTTGCAAGGTAGGTGAGATCAATTTGTGCAGTTCAGCACCAGAGATTTACCTGCTTTCCCAAACAAAACCACGCTCGGCAGCGCGTGTTCGCTGGCGCTGTTCACCTAGTCCCACGATGCCAAGGCACATCGTCTGCCCCGGCTTAAGGTAGACCGGCGAGGGCTTGACCCCCATGCCGACGCCCGGCGGAGTGCCAGTCGAAATCACGTCGCCCGGCTGCAGGCTCATGCAGCGCGACAGATAGGCGATCAGGTGTGCGACCGTAAACACCATCGTCTTCGTGCTGCCGCTCTGATAGCGGTGTCCGTCGACCTCAAGCCACAATTCGAGCTTCTGCGGATCGACCACTTCGTCGCGCGTGACGAGCCATGGGCCGATCGGACCGAACGTATCGAAGCCCTTGCCTTTGTCCCACTGCCCACCACGCTCGATCTGCCACTCGCGCTCAGATATGTCGTTGACGACACAATAGCCGGCGACGTAGTCGAGCGCATCCTCCTCATCGACGTTCTTGCACGCGCAACCGATTACGACGCCGAGCTCGACCTCCCAATCGGTCTTGACCGAGTCGCACGGAATCTCGACGTCATCGTTCGGCCCGCACACAGCGCTCGTCCATTTCGCGAACACGACAGGCTCAGCCGGCACGGGAAGCCCTGACTCGGCCGCGTGATCAGCGTAGTTGAGCCCGATGCAGATGAACTTGCCGATTCGTCCGATGCACGCGCCAATACGCGGCTCGCCTGATACGAGCGGCAACGATGCCGGGTCGATGTCGCGCAGTTTCGCGACGCTCGCATCACATAGTGTGTCCCCACATATATCAGGAATCAGCCCTGACAGATCGCGGATCCGCCCTTCTTCATCGAGCAGTCCCGGCTTTTCCTCGCCCACGGGGCCATAACGAAGCAGTTTCATGACAGGCAACCTCTTTCAGTTAAACATTCGAAGTAAGGAATCCGGGCTGCATCGCGTCGCTCCGGTGCGCACACGTCGCGAAAATTCAGTTCGACCAGCCGCCATCGATCACATGCGCGTGCCCGGTCGTGAAACCCGACTCATCCGAGGCCAGGTACAACGCTAGCGCGGCAATTTCTTCCGCCGTGCCGACGCGCCCCATCGGCTGACGAGCGACGAATGCCGCGCGTGCAGCCTCGACGGTCGTTCGCTGGGCCTGTTCGGCGATGCGTGCTTCTAGCGACGGCGAATCAACCGTCCCGGGACAGATCGCGTTGCAGCGGATTCCTTGCGCGACGAAATCGGCCGCCACCGCCTTCGTCAACCCGATCACGCCCGCCTTCGACGCGCCATACACACAGCGGTTCGGCACGCCCTTCACGCTCGACGCCGCTGAAGACATGTTTATGATCGACCCGCGCCCCCGCTCCAGCATCGCCGGCAAAAAGGCCCGGATCGTCCGATACATCGATTTCACGTTCAGATCGAACGCGAAATCCCATTCGTCCTCTGTTGCGTCGAGCACCGAGCCGGTGTGTACAAAACCCGCGCAATTAAACAGCGCGTCGATCGGGCCCAGCTCACGTGCCAGCGCCTCGATCGCCGTGCCGTCACGCACATCGAGCTGCCGCACTTCGAACGGCTGGTCGCACAGACCGTCGATGCGGATATCCGTTGCGATTACGCGCGCACCTTCGCGCGCGAATCGCTCGGCCGTCGCCCGGCCTATGCCCTGTGCGGCCGCGGTGATCACCGCGGTCTTTCCTGCGAGTCGTTGTACCAATCTGAAGCTCCCGATAAATAGACTTGTGACGCATAACGAGTACTACGACACTCACTGGCCCTGAAACGCGGCGTCTGTGGATCGCAATTGATAGAAGGTCGCTGCGTTGCCGCCGAAGATCGCGTCCTGGGCGGCAGCACCGAGAGAGGCCGTGAGTTCGATAGAAACGGCGCGCCAGCTCCCATAATTGGCCTGGAGATTGACGACCGGCCAGTCGCTGCCCCACATAACGCGCGACGCGCCGAAACAATGAAGCAGATGTCCGACGGACGGCGCGAGTATTTCCGGCGTCCAATCGGCTCCGGCCCCCGCAGCGAGTCCCGATAGCTTGCAGTGCAGATTCGGTAGCGCGGCGAGCCTGGCAATAGCTTCGGCCCACTGCTGCCACGCGTCGCGCCCCGCGCTGATCGGCGGCTTCGCGCCATGGTCGACGACGATCCTCAGACGCGGAAAACGTGCGGCGAACACAGCGAGCGCTGCCGCGTGCCGCGTGTGGATCAACGCGTCGAAAGCGAGATCGCGCTCAATCAGCGCATCGATCGCGGGCGCAAGCGCCGGATTAGTGATCCAGTTGTCGTTGGGCATATCCTGCAGCATCGGCCTCACGCCTTTGAATTGCGCGTTTTGCGCGAGCTCATTGAGCGTCTCTGGCGCGTCGGCGGCGAGGAGCGGTACCCAGCCCACCACGCCCGCGATCGACACATCCTGCTGCGCAAGCGCCAGCAGGTAACGCGTCTCGTCGACGGCCGGCGCGGCCTGCACGGCCACCGTGCGCACGACGCCCGCCGCAGCGCGCAGCGGCGCGAGGTCTGCCGGTCCGAACGATCGATAAAGCGGTATGAGCGCGGGCGTCAGCCAGCTATAGTCGCCACGTGACAGATCCCAGAAATGCTGGTGTGCATCGATACATTCAGCCATGACCGTAGGCAGTCCTCAAGGTAAAGCATGGCCAGATCGAGCAGCCGCTCGTCCAGCGCACGCCGCTGCGCGATCGACAGACAATCTGCGTCGACCGCCTCCGCTCCGTTTAATACGTCAATCCGACGCTGGGCACACCGAGCGCTGAGGTCTCAGCCGATGCGCTCGCAGCGCGGATCGATCACCATCGCGCGTGCCCGCGAACCGCTCCGTCGTCACCAGCCCGACGGCTTGCTCGCTGGCAGCAGTCACGGGGATCCATCCTGCGGGTCCTCGTACCATCCACCGCCAGCGATGAAAGGACGCTTCGTGTCATACATGCAGAATCGTGAACTGGAAGTTACTTGCCGTTACTATTCGCACCGGCTGTCTGCATGATCGTGAGTTGACCAGGCGTTGCCGTAGCCATTGATGAGAGAACGGCATTATTGGTAACCGTATCGTGCTGGGCTGAGATGTCCAGATCTTTAACAATTTCCGTGGCTACATTTATTGCAACATTATTTGTCCATGTCGCATACGAAGTTCCCTCATCCAGATAAAGAGCCGACGAAGGTCCAGGACCGAAGGCAGTAAAAGGTCCCTGGGCGCTGCTGGCGACCTGTACATCATGAATATAATTACAGTTCACCAACGTCCCCGGTTGGGAGCCGAGACTATAAATCGCCCCCCCATCATGATGCACCTGCATCACATTATAAAGAAGGTTATGGATAACCTGGGTGCCAGCGCTGGTTGTAGGGGTAGTATATTGCGGCAAATATCCATGCTCATAGATTCCATAATGCTTCAATGTCTCCGCCACATCATTGTCAGGCAATCCCCAGCCCCACCCAATAGAAATCCCCGTATATGGCAAGTCATGAACGGTATTATGAGCGATAAGCGTATTTGCAGCATACGTCACGAGAATACCCACAGCATCTGTATATTGCGATGCTACATTTGAGATGGTGTTATATGTAATGCTATTTCCCTGAACGATTTCCGCTGCATTAGCCGGATGATGCGAATCCGGATCGATTACGTCCCCCACCTCGATACCACTACCTGAAATTTGCGTGAACGTGGATTGAGTCACGGCTGAATTCGTCACGCCCAATCCGAAATGGACAGCCGCAGCACCCAGTTGCGTGAAGGTATCGTTGTTCAGTGTGATATTACGGGCGTACGAGAGATCAATTGCTCCCGGCATAATCATATTATGCAGTTGCCGTTGAACATAAAAATTGACGTTCACCGGCTCCGGCGTCGGGTTTGCGGTGGTTACAGGGGGAACAGTATCGGGAAGATCGGGGCGGCTCGTTGCGTTAAAGATCACGCCCGCCTGCGCGTCAGCGTACCCATTGTTCGTGCTTGGCCTGTTCCAGGCAGACAGACTGAAAGTAATGCCACTGAAGGCGACGTGGGAGAGGGCCGTGGTTTGATCGCCCCCTCCAGTGATCAAGCCTTCCACCACGGGCAACTCAACATCCGCAGTCGTCAGGTTTTCGCCAACGCGAGGCTGGTAATACAGATAGCCCGCATCAAGCGCAAACGTACCAGCCTGATTGGCCACCCACTCGGCAGCACCTTCGAGCCGCGATGGACTGCCGTCGTCCATCGTTTGTATGTTAACGTCGTGCCAGCAAGGCTGAGCCATTGTTATCGTGAACCCACCGGTGCTGTTACTGCTGACTGCCTGGACTGGACAACGCTTGTTTTTCCAGGCGCGCAAGGTAACAACTTCGGCAGTCTGAGGGTGAGCAAGCACTGAAAGCGCGGGGTCAGCGGTCGTCAGCCCCGTTGGAGTGACCCTGTATGCCGCACCGATGGGTTGCCAGGCACGGATAGCAGGTACGCCATTAACGGATAGCTGTCTGGCGACCGTTACGCCGGACGGCGCGGCCGCACGCCACCTGCCGTCGGGTAGCTGCGTCCAGCCAGTGATCTGCTGGGCGCCTGAAATCACAACGGGGCCAGTTGAGCCCGGAGCTCGCTCCCAGACCACGGTGAAACCATTTGTTCCAGAGTCTGCTGCGGTAAAGGTCAAGGGGGCGGTCAACCGATACGTCCCGCTCTCAAGGTTAACGCCAATATTGGTTTGCATATTGCCGTTTATTGCCCGGACTGCCTGCTGGGCTTTCCCCAACGTCAGGAACGGCGAAGCATAGGTGCCGCTATTGGTATCACTACCTGATGGCGAAACATAGATCTGAATTGGACCGCTCGCAGCCGTTGCAACGCTGAGAATTCCGCCACCTCCTCCCCAGAAAGATAATGCGGTCGTGCACAAAGATATCAACAACACTGATTTCCTGTTCATTTCGCTGTCTCCGTAAGAATTTTAGTTAATTGACCACCAGTTGATTAACACTTGCATCCACTCTGAGCAGCCCAATACCGAATAGGATTATTAAATTTTAATTTCACGCCGTCATCCATTCTGCTCACTCAGACGGAATACTTCCTTCATTCTTTCCCATTCCGGCCGATCTTCGCCAGACAAAGATCTCTGCAAAGCCCCCATTACATCTCTCCACGCTACAACCCGGTGATGCGTGTCCGGCCCAACTTCGGAATGCTCGAACTTGAAATATCGATTCGCTTCAATCAACATAACAAGTCGATTCTGATATCGCCAGATCGTCATATCCTCAATTCCCGAGGATCGGAGATGATCGAGCACCTCCGGCCAAACGGTTTCGTGATATCGATCGTATATTTCGTATATAACTTCATCACGGTGAAGATCAAGCGTCAGACAATAGCGCACAGCTCGCCCTCATATAATTGCACCAGGAAAATCTGCTCTCCATCAATTTTCCAAGGTGACGTTCGCTATCAATTGACGATCGGATGGAAGCGGTGCATCGGTCCGCAATAAACCTTCGTCGACCAAGGCCTGCCAGAGTCCCCTCTCAACGGGCTCGCGAAATGCTTCCATCCCCTGCTGGACTTCCTCGGGACTTCGCGCGCCCAGCAACAGGGTCTTTACTGCCGTATGTGCTCCGGCAAACTGAATAGCTGCCGCTCTTAGTGAAACACCATACTCACTACAAACTTGCTCTATTTTTGCGGCACGGTGAACAATGCTCGCCGGAGCCGTTGAATAATTGAAGGTTAGTCTCTCTGGCGCCTGATTTTCGCTTGCCTGGCCTGAAGCTCCACGCGCGAGAATGCCGGAATTAAAGACGCCCCCCAGCACGATATCAACGTTGCGCTTCAGACACTCAGGAAATACGGCGTCAAGTGCGCTTTGATCCAGCAAGGTATAACGCCCAGCCAGCAGCGTACAGTCCAGATCGAAGACCCGCATCAGATCGATGACCACCCGGCCCTCGTTAACTCCAGCTCCGATAGCCCGTACGACACCCGCGCTGCGCAATTCGTCTAGCGCGCGAAAACCGCCTTCACCCAATTGCGCCCAGTAATGCTCGTGAAGGGCCCCATGCGTTGCGAATCCAATGTCGTGAATAAACAGCACATCGATCTGCGATATTCCGAGCCGTTGCAGGCTATCTTCAAAGGATCGCATGATGCCAGAATAGGTGTAGTCAAAAACCGGCATAAAGGGAGGCGGATTCGTCCACTGACTTTGCGTTCCGTGAAGACTGGCAGGTGACATCGGTCGTAGTAGTCGGCCCACTTTCGTGCTCAGGACAAATTCATCCGGATGATGCTCACATAACGCCATGCCGACACGACGCTCACTTTTTGTAAATCCGTAGAACGGCGCGGTGTCAAAGTAGCGGATACCTTGTTGCCAGGCGGCCTCAATCGTCGCCAGGGCCTGGGCATTATCGACGTCGCTGAAGAGTCCACCAATGCCTGCACAACCCAACCCTATGCGAACCTCATTCCGATCTCGCGACGAGAATGGTGACCGTGTGTGCATTGGCTGCACATTTCCAATCTCTTTCATTTGCTGTTTCTCTGTGTTCCAGCCATCAAAGGATGTCGTAGCGGGTTAGAACATTTGCCGCATACCAACGCGCACTAATACCTGTGTAGGACCTGCAGACGAAGATCCGTTCGATACGTCACCAATGGAAGCCGTCGCGGGAACGATATTGCCGTAGGCGTCCAGTGTGTTGCCGTTCGCTCGCTGATAGCCGATCAGGCCATATAGCAATGTTCGCTTCGATAACGAATAAAACGAACTCAGATTCACCTGGCTATAGCTCGGTGCACGCGACGCAGCGATCGAATTTCCCCGTGTGTAGCTGTAACCTGTGCCAACCCTTAATGCGGGAGAAATCTGCCACACCGCGGTGATGCCGCCGCTATTGAAGTCAACGTTATTCTTGAATAGTGAGAAATTGCCGGCCTGATATTCTGTGTTGCTGTACGAGACACCCAAGGTCACGGCACTCAACTGATATGAAAGCGCGGCAGCAACAATCTGCATCGTTTTCGCGGACTGAAAGCCGACGTTGATTGACGATGAAAAAGTACCGTCATATGCATTGTTCCAGCCGCTTCCGTTAATGGCGTTGGAATTGTGCGCCAGCAGATAAGCGGCCCCGATCGCGATCGGCCCCCTGACATACTTGCCGCCAAGGCTCCAGGTGCTCTGACTGATAACACTTCCGGCCTGACCTCCGAAGCCATAGAGCGCGCCAAACTGGAAGCCGGAAAAATTGGGCGTCGTATATTTGATCGAATTGCTTTCGCGGGACTGGTTATCGATGTTATCCAGATCACCGGGGTGAGCCGCCATTCCCGTCAGGAAACTCGACGGACCGATCGATCCCACAAAGTCGACGATCGGATCATACTGCCGGCCGAGCGTTAGCTTCCCGTACCGCGTACTGTCGAGCCCCACCCAGGACTGCATGCCAAATTCGCGACCACCCTGGTTTAATTTACCGGTGCCGACATCGAAACCGTTTTGTAGCCAGAACACCGCGGACAACCCCTGCCCAAGATCCTCACGACCGGTTAATCCCCAGCGGCTTCCCAGTGACGTGCCACTGGTAAAGATGAACGCAGGCTTGCCGCTATAGACAGCAGGAACACCTCTCTGTCCGGCGGACAGAACTGAAGCGAGATTACTCGAGTACCCCAGCCCCGCGTCCACCACACCAAACAGGGTTACGCTGGATTCGGCATATGCCGACGGACAAAGAAAGAGCATCGAGAGGAGACCGACGGCTGCCAGCCCGATACTTGTCCTGCTTGCATTGTGGACGTTCACCTGCGGATACTCACGGCTGCTGTCGGGCGGTCGTCCAGGACGACATCCACCATCGGGAAAAGGACTTCGCTGACGCGGCCGAATCACGAGCGAGAAAGTTTGACGAGCACTCTGCCCTAGCGGCACCACAGACAGGTCATTTCTATCTGAATCGGCATCCGAGGGCGAAATAAAGCATCCCCCGTTCCAGCACCTATTTTTGATTGTTCGCATGTCTATATTCTCTACAGTTAGGAATACGATATATTTGAAAAACAAAAAATTTCTCTACCCAACTACCCCCGTGGCTAAACGCTGTCCATTTCCTCAAGCTCAACGCCGGCTGAGTCCAGAAATGGAGAGCAGCC
The DNA here is from genome assembly GCF_003610895.1 of Paraburkholderia fungorum. GTDB lineage: Bacteria > Pseudomonadota > Gammaproteobacteria > Burkholderiales > Burkholderiaceae > Paraburkholderia > Paraburkholderia fungorum_B. The sequence goes on along the minus strand of NZ_MCAS01000002.1, from coordinate 65,760 downwards.
AATGACGATCGCAGCTGCAAGGTAACTCAGGACGTAAAATCCAATCACCTGGATACCAAATCTCGCGACCAGGGCAGGGGTCATGATTACATTCAGGGCAATGACCAGCCGCATCGCGCATTGCGGGATAGCCGACCCTACGCCTCGAAGTTGCGTAGGCGCTGCCTCAGCGCACCATACCCACGAAAGCGTGGCCGGCCCGAACCACGACATCATCGAAAAAATCATGTAGAGGCAAAATAGGCCCGGGACGCTTTTTGTACCAAGAACAGCTATACCGACTCCGCATGCGAAATTGCACAGACACGCAGCAATTCCCAGCGTTCGCCGGTTGACCCTGTCGATCACCAGGGAACCCAACGCCACGCCGATGAAGCCCAAAATGAATGAGCCGAGTGCAAAGTACAACGATTGACCGACCTGAAATCCGGCAGTGGAAAACACCAATGGACCTGCAATGGTGGCGACTGCACCGGCAAAGGCCTGAAACGTACAGAAGGCTGTGGTCGCAGCGAGCTTGCGCAATGGGTGGCCAGAAAGCAATATCCGGTAGTCACGCTTTGTCGCTGACTTCGCTGCCGGCATAGGCAAGCCCAGTGCATCCGTAATTTTGCGGGCTTCGTCCAGGCGACCTTGTGTGATCAACCAGCGCGGTGATTCGGGAAGGTACTGGCGGGCAATCAGTACGCCCAGAGCTGGCAGGGCGGCCAAACCGAACAGCCAGCGCCACGTGTTTTCTCCGGTGTATGGTTGAATGGCCATCGTGATCAACACGCTTGCAATAGCACCACCTAACCACATCATGTTGGGAAGCGATCCGGCCAGACGGCCGCGTCGTTCGCCCGGCGCGATTTCGGCCAGAAAACTCTGTGAGGTCGGAATGTCCATCCCCACTGCGACGCCAATCACGAAACGCGCCAACATCAGTTCCCATACGCTGCTAACAAATGCAGAGGCGAGCGCAGCTATAACAAAACAGGCCAGATTGATCACGAAGATAACCTTGCGCCCGAAACGATCCGCCATATCTCCAAAAACGATCAGACCCAGCGCGCTGCCTAAAAAGCCAATGGCACCAAGCCATCCGATGGTCGAACCATCCAGATTAAAATGGGGCTTGAGGAAGAGCAATGCCGCACCCATGCAAAGCAGATCATAACCATCAATGAACTCACCAAATGCAACAAGGCGCGGAGCCCATCTCAGTGCTCGACTCATACGCTCGGGCGCGCTAACGGCGATAGCTGTCATCGGTTTCTGTCTCCATCCAGTAAAATACTTGTTATCTAGTTTGACTTCGTATGCGACTCAAGGCATCTGGAAAGAGCTCAGTGCCGGAGTTCCGAAAGCAATTTAATCTGTTAAGCAAAACCAAACTATCTGCGAAATAGCTATCTCAGCGCGGAGCGTCACGCGCTCGCTGACTGGTCAGGTTATGCACATGGACGTGCTCGCCAACGTCGATAGAAGTTGTTGCAACGCCGATTGCTTCACCATATTTTCGAATAACCTCACCCGAATCGATGGCGTGTATCGAAAATTTGTGCCCCATCGCGATTTTGCCGGCGACAATCAGGCGATGTATCGCACCGTCAATCGCTAAACGCACCTCCTCATCAGGCCACAGATCTCTCAACGCAACGGCTACATTGTCGCGAGGATGAACCACCAACGCGGCTCGCCTGCCAGTTGCGCCGTCAATGCTTCGTCCGCTCACTATCAATACTCCTTAATGCGTTGTTTCGACTCGCCTTCCGCAGCACCATTGTTCGAAGCCGCTATTGCTGACTTTGCCGACCGACTACATGGATTGAATTCAAACTCCTGCTCCTCGTGATCGTCCAGTTGCTCACTCAGAAATCACAACGATCCGTGAAGCCTGACGATCGATTCCCCTGATTCTCCCAACACCTCTCCCCACGTCTTGAACCCTGACGCAACATCCAGAAGCAAGGTAAACAACCCGTCCGTAAGTTCATCGAAATTTTCACGCCCATCAAACAAGGGACTCGCATCGAAGTCAATCTGCGTTGTCAATCGGCGAACGGCATCAGGTCGCCCGCCAATCTTGATCGTCGGAGCGATGGCGCTGCAGTAGCTGTTTCCAACTCCTGTCGTAAAGAGCATGATCTGTACGCCGGCCGCGACGAATCCCGTCATCGACTCCGGCGTAAAACTGGGCCCATCCATTACGTAAAGACCAGGGGCAGAAGGTGATTCTGCAAGTTCCAGAACACCGCGTATGGGCGAAACACCGCCTTTGGCGATCGCGCCGAGCGACTTCTCCTCAATCGAACTGAGTCCGCCTCGTATGTTTTCCGGCGATGGGTTGTTGCCCGTCAGATCCACCCCAGTCGCTGCTGCTGCGGCCTCCCTGCACGCTACAGCTGCCGTAATGGCTTCAGCGACCTGCGGCGAGGCAGCTCGCCCGGACAATATATGTTCAGCTCCGAGCCATTCGATGGTTTCGCCAAACACGGCTCGCCCCCCCTGATCGACCAGTCGATTCACGACCATGCCGGCAAGAGGATTGGATACAAGCCCCGAGGTGGCGTCGGATTGCCCACATTCAACGCCCAGAAACAGATAGCTGGAAGACACTCGCTCCCGGCGATTTCGTGACGCGCTACGGACGAGAGCTGCCGCACACCGTATTCCACGTGCGGCAAGTTCCTGCGCATCTTGCCCTGTATCGTCGAGTGTGACTATTTGCACCATTCCCCCGGGAATCTGATGCGCCACTTCTTCGGCGGCCATTCGGTCTGCCCCGACGATCAGCGTCGCGGCGACATTCGGGTTGCACGCCAAGCCAATCATCTGCCGCCTGTGTGCGTCCTTGTCTGCACCATATTGCCCCCGGCCGAAGGGAGAAGCGACCAAAAGAGTTCCTGGTACGCCTTGGTGGATGCGTTCAGCGGCACGTGCTACGAGGCCATTGATCCCTAAAATCAGAATGTGATCACGGATACCAACTTGCCCGTCTGGTCGGCAGTATCCAAAGAAATCGCGCCTGGGAACTGATTCGGTCATGCTCGTTCTCGATTCGTGGAAGACCCGCTTGGCCTATGAATCGAATGTTAGCGCATACTGTTATCGCTAACATTAGTACAAACTATGATACTTATTTCTTCAATATTGGAGTAATGCGATTTTTTCGCTTCACGGATCGATGGGAGGAATCACCTCACGATTAAACAATTTCCGGCCCGATCAGCGAGGCCCTCGAATGTGGCCCGGTCGGAGACGAATTCGGTGAAAGGATCGGATAGCGAGTAAGCGACCGCCTCCGCTTTGCTATCGGCCGTCACCCCGATTTCTTTTTCGACGCTATCGGTTTTCGTCCAGGACCATCAGCTATGCCGGGCGGCTGTACAACCGCTTCCCGCCGAGTTTGCCTACGGTAGGGGAGATGACGGCTGCACGGAGGATCGAACTCACATACCAAACACTGTGGTGTTGAGCAAGACAGGCTGGCCTGACGATCACAAAGCGCATCCAGTCGACAGCGTTGGAACGCGGCGACAGGCGGCACCTGGATGAAGTAGCCGTGCTGATTGGTGGCAGGAAACGCTGCGGTGGTTGGCTGTCGCTCGGCGCGACGCGCGACGTACTGGCGGAAATCTGCCGCGGCAAAGCAGTGGCCAATCGCAAACTCAACCTGAACGTTGAGCGTCGGAAGCGCAGAGGCAGAACTGAACAACCAAGCGGAGAATTCGCTTGCGTGGGCCGCGGCCTTTCACAAACTTCTTGCTCGTGATCCTGGATGGTCTGCATCCATCCGGCTTGTCGTTGGACGATAGCTGGGGCTCACCCGCAGTCTTGATGAAATTCACGCCCCCGGGTCAGTGATGCGGGTTGCCATATGCATCCGTCACGCTCCCCCGGGCATGGCGCAGCGCATAGAATCGAAGGGTCGACCACACGAGGCATTCGCTCCGCGCACCGCCCGTCCACAGTAATTGACCTTACGGAGCTGGAAGATCTGTTTTGTGAAATTGAAGCCGAGAATGTCGATTTCCACGATGAACCTCACCGGTCCGACTGAGCTCGTCAGCGTCCATTGGAAGGGAAGCGCCGCGTCTATCCTGGCAACAACGCTTGACGGGGTCGACTTTGTTTACGAACTGTCACGGATCACTAATTCAAACCCGACATCGGTAATGCTCGTCGCCGGTTTGTCTGACAGACGCGCGACAATAGCCTCAGCAGCGAGCCGGCCAATTTCGTATCGAGGTACCCTCACCGTGGTGAGCGAAGGCACGATCTGCCGTGCGATTTCCAGATCGTCGAATCCTGCGACGGCGATTTGAGAAGGAATGTCGATGCGCTGGCGCTGACATTCGAAGATTGCACCAGCGGCAAGAATATCCGTCGCGCAAAAGACAGCTCTCGGGCGTGGCGACTGGGAAAGGAGTGTCGCCATAGCTCTCGCCCCAGCTTCCATCGAAAGCTCGGTAGTTTTGCATAGCTGTGGAGAAATTGTGATGTTCTCGTCCAGACAGGCCTGCTCGAATCCCAAATGGCGATCACGCGCTCTTTCGTTGCTGCTCTCCAGAGGACCGATGTACCCCAATGATGAATATCCCCGTGACATCAGATGATGTGTTATCTCCCGCGCGGCACGGAAATGAGAGTATCCAACGAGAATATCAATTGGCTGCTCGGTCAAATTTACCCCTTCTACCACAGGGACGCCGTGTTGCTTCAGCATCTCGACGGCGGCAGCGGTATGAGACGTGCCGGTCAGAAAAAACGCATCGGCACCGCGTGACAAAAAGCGCGATATCAGCGTCTCCTCTTCTTCGACATTGAATCTACTAACTCCGACAAGTAGCTGAAAGTCCTGGTGGGTCAGCACATCGGTGAGACCTTGAAGGGTCTCGGAAGACTGTGCGTTGGCGAGAAGAGGGACAATTGCGGCGACCAGCTTGGTCTTGCGCGCGGCCAGTCCACGAGCCGTAAGGTCAGGGATATAACTGGTCTGGCGCAGTACATCCTGAACACGCTCACGAGTAGCAGTCGCAACCTTTTCCGGGTCATGCAACACACGTTGAACGGTCATTGTCGATACGCCTGCCAAGGCGGCGACATCACTTAGCCTTGTTCTGCGAAGGTCAGCCATCGGTTTGCTATTTGCGTAAATAAGTGAATTTGATATTTAGGTAGCCACTCCCAGACTCCCGGAGTCGCGATACGAGAATAGCGGCAATTGCGCGGGAGCGCAAAATTCCATTCGGAAACCGGTTGAAATACTGTGCCGATGCCAATGAAATCGCCATCCATGCTACTAACGCTGCTGCGCCACAGCGTACTCAATCAGTCACGGCAGCTTTTATGTCCAGCACAGCCCACGAGGCTCCGCTCTCACGCGCCACGCGCACGCCGCACCCTGAGCGGCGGCGCGCCAGCCTGCTTCCAGATCGGCCTGGTGCGCGTCGCCCGCGTTGTCAAACTTCGGTGGGACTGGCGGTGTCGGGTTGCCCATGTTGATCACGGAGACGTCGCCGGTGAAACGTGATATCGATTCTCACGGTGGTGGGTGTCGGAGCAGCTCCAGCTTTTCCTGCAGTTCGCTAACTACCGCTGGCGAACCAAGGCCCGTTTTTTCGCCGGTCTGAACGAGCACATCGCGGTTTGTATTCGCCCAGCCAGTGTCATCATCGTCTATCGCCAGCCATCGCGCAGGACGTGGGTGCGCGTGCGCTATGCATTCCAGAGTCTGGTAAAAGCGAGGTTTTTCAAGGAACGCCGATTTCATCATTTGGCTATGCCAGGTCGAGCCGATTACCCGCTTGCGCAGATCCATCGGCAACTCATTGCGTGCTGTTGTCAGCCGTCGACGCCAGCGGCGTAGCACCGTCCGATAGATGCCAGAACAGGACCGCCGCTCGAACAGGTGCATCCAGCCGGCAGAGCACCGAGCTCGTTGGCCAATCCTTGAAGTAGCGGCCGACGGAGTAACCAATCCCGGTTCTGCCTCGCGAACAAATGAAGCGACTTTAAAGACTTCTCGGATCTGTTTCCCTATTGATCGAGATAGTGAAAAGCTGAAGACAGTTGATCCGAGTGTTCGCGAAATTCTGTATGCGACACCAAGGTCGTCGGTGCCCCCGCCAGAAACGCTCCGCATTTGATACATCTAAACGGCGTCGCGAACAGATTGCGGCCGACTCGATAGCTTCCCACGACGCGAGCACAACTCGGACAGAGCGTGGTCAGTGGCGTTGTATGGAGGGGGCAGCACAGCAGCGGTTCGAACTGGAACCAATAGCTGTGGCAGGAGCCTTCCAGACAGATCGGGCGGAATCGAAAACGATTCGAAAGCCATGCATTCTGATGCTGGCGCCAAAACACCGAGCATATTGACTTCATCGTCTGCGGGAACGCCCCATCCGGTCGCAGTAAAGACACGTTCGCTGTTGATCCAACCCAACTGAAGGACCACGTCCCGAGCCCCCACATGCCGGTGCCCGCAACATAGCGACCGGATGTCTTCGGTCCATACACCTAACCGAAAAAACCAAGCAATCGATACGGGCAGCGTATCGTGACGGCACACATAAGCGCACCCTAGGCCACCGCCCGGCGGCGGCCTAGCGAACTCAACACGGAAGTAATGAGAGGACTGTCGCGATCGGTTTTCCAGGCCATGGCGATAGTCACCACGCTCACGTTTTCCTTCAGCGGACGGAACACGACATTCTCCGAAGCGAGTGAGCGCAATGACTCCGGAACCAGCGCGATACCCTGGCCGCAAGCGACGAAGGCGACCTGCGACGCGACCGAGCGCACGTGATGCAAAATACGCGGAGAAAAACCGTTGGCGCGGCACGCCGCGATCAGGCTGTCGAAGTAAACCGGACTGACGTGCCGCGGAAACATGACAAAGTTCTCGTTGGAGAGCGTGGCTAACCGGATGCGGGTCAAGCTGGCCATTGGATGTTCGCTCGGCACGGCGACGACCAGGCGGTCCTGCTTCAGCGGTGTCGACTCGATGGTCGGCGCCAGGTCCCCCTCGAGACGCGCAAACGCCAGATCGACATCCCCCGCAAGCAACGCCGGCACCGCTTCGGCACTGTCGATCTCGCGCACGGAGATGGTGAGTTGCGGATACTCGGCCTTGAGCCGGGTGACCAGCGGCGGCAACACGTCCACCATCGCCGAAGTGATCGCGCCGATGGTCAGCAGTCCGCTATGTCCCTCCACGGCCTCCCGTACCGCGAACTCGAGGCGTTCGAGCTGATCGGCAAATTTTCGCACCGCCGGCAGGATCGCTGCGCCGACTGGAGTTAATTGCGCGCCCTTTCGCGAGCGCTCAAACAGCCTCACCTTCAAAGCCTGTTCAAGTATCTGGATCTGTTCGGTAAGTGGCGGCTGAGACATATTGAGCCGCCGCGCGGCACGCCCGAAATTGCCCTCTTCGGCGACCGCCAGAAAGAGCCACAGGTGACGAACGAGTCGAAAGTTGACCATCTTTTTCCATAGCCTCCGCGTATCGAACCATTCCGGAATTCAAAATATACATATCGAACTATAGATGTGAGACTGGCCTCCTCACAACCACATTGAGACTTGTCATGACGGAGCGCTCGTTACTCGATCGACTCGCGACCCTCGACACCAACACCGTGTCGGACGCGCTGGATTTTCTCGGTCTGGCCGGGGCAACGGTAGGTATCCAGCCGCTGTGGGACTGCCCGAAAATCGTCGGACGCGCCAGCACCATCCAGCTGGGCCCGAGAACCGAAGCGAAAACGGCGGCGCACATCATCACGCCGGTGATTGCTGAGATCGACACCGACGACCGGGTTCTGGTCATTGCCGGCGGTCTGGACGGCATCTCCTGCTGGGGCGACATCATCGCCAACGCCGCGCAGTACAAACGCGTGCGCGGTTCCGTGATCGACGGCGTGAGCCGCGACATCGAAGGCAGCGAATCGATCGGCTACCCCGTCTATGGACGAGGCATCACGATGATCAGCGCGCGCAACCGCGTCGCGCAGCTCTCCGCTGGCGAGGCGGTCCGGTTCGCCGGCGTGACGGTCAGCGAAGACGACTACGTCATCGCCGACCGGTGCGGCACGGTGTTCGTTCCAGCCAGCCGCATCGAAGAAGTCGTTGAACTGGGCGAACGGATTGCACGGCGTCAGGACGCCATGGTGCAGGCAGTGCGCGCCGGCCGCTCGGTCGCTGAGGTCATGCACGACAAGGAATTCGACGCCATCAAGGAGAACAAAGCGCAATGAACCAGGAAGATCAGGAACTGTGTGCCCTGTTTGAGGGCCTTGACACGCCGGGCGTGTCCGACGCGATGGACAAGCTCGGCTTGCCGGGCCAATGCTTCGGCATCATGCCGCTGGCCGATTATCAACGCGTCGTGGTCGGTCCCGCGTTCACCGTCAAGTATGTTCCGGCGAGCACGCCGGCCGGCAGCGTCGGCGATTTTCTCGACGACGTGGCGCCAGGCGACGTGGTCGTCATCGACAACGCCGGCCGCACCGACTGCACTGTCTGGGGCGACATCATGACCCTGTACTCGGGCCTGCGGAAAATCGGCGCCACGGTGATCGATGGTGTGTGCCGCGACGTCGGCAAGGCACTCGGCGACGACTATCCGATGTTCACCAGGGGGCGCTTCATGCGCACCGGCAAGGACCGCGTGCAGGTGGACGGCATCAACGTACCCGTGTCGATCGGTCAGGCCCGTGTGTGTGCCCGTGACATCGTGGTTGCCGACGCCAACGGCGTCGTCGTCGTGCCGCGGGTGCGCGCCCGCGATGTGGCCGCCGCCGCACACCAGATCGAAGTCACCGAGCAACGCATCCGCGATGAACTGTCCCAAGGCAACACGTTGGGCGAGGCGCGCAAAAACCTCGGTTATCACACGCTGCAACGGAAATCGTCATGAGTCAGGAATCGCTCACAAGCCAGTTGCCCGGCGACTTCGCCGCGCGCTGCCGCAAGCTGGGCAGCTCCACGCTGTTCGAAGCGTCCGGGCTGCCGTGCGCGGCCGATCCGCAGATTCGCGGCGTTTGGGACGGCGCCTTCATCGCCGCCCCGGCCTTCCCGCTCGAGTGTTCGCCCGGTGACAACCTGGGCATTCACGTCGCAATGGAACAGGTGCCGCGTGGCGCCGTTCTGGTGGTTAGCACGTCGAACTTCATTGCTGGCTACTGGGGTGAAGTGTTGACGGTAGCCGCCGAGGCAGCCGGTGTGGTCGGGCTGATCATCGACGGCGGCGTGCGGGACGTGGCGGCACTGCGTGCCCGAAACTTCCCCGCATTCTCGCGCGGCATCAGCGTGCGCGGCACGGTGAAGGCCAGTTTGCCGTCGGTCGGCAAGCCGATCAACTTTACCGGCGTCCGGGTTGCCCGCGGCGACCTGGTGGTGGCCGACGACGATGGCGTTATCGTGATTCCGCAGGCGGAAGCTGAGCGTACGATCCTGGCGGGCGAGGAACGCGCGGCGAAGGAAGCGGCTATGATGCAGAAGCTCGCCAACGGCGCGAAGACGCTAGATCTGCTCGGTCTCACACACTGGAGAGCGCTGAAATGAGCGGTGAGCGTCCTTTTCTGAATGTGCACCAGACCAAGGCGCAACCGTCCGCAACGTACCGGATGATGGACCTCGTCGCGGCGCGCCGGGCGTCCGGTGCAACCGTGATCTCGCTGAGCGCCGGTGAGCCCGACTTCGATACGCCGTTGCACGTGCGCGAGGCGGCCATCGCCGCTATTCATGCCGGACATACGCGTTACACGCTCGTCGCGGGCACCCGTGCGCTGCGCGAAGCGGTCGCCAAAAAATTTCGCACCGAGAATGGGCTGGATGTCGACTGGCAGGACACCATCGTTTGCAGCGGCGGCAAACAGGTCATCTATAACGCGCTTGCCGCCACGCTGAACGAAGGCGACGAAGTGATCGTGCCCGCGCCGTATTGGGTTAGCTATCCTGAGATGGTTCAGATGGTGGGCGCGACGCCCGTTATCGTATCGTGCGGCGCCGGGAGCGGCTTCAAGCTGACGCCCGACGCACTGCGCCAGGCGATCACGCCGCACACGCGCTGGCTGATCCTGAACTCGCCGTCGAACCCGACCGGCGCGGTCTACACCCGTGACGAACTGTTTGCGCTCGCCGAAGTGCTGCTGGATCACCCGGATGTACACGTGCTGGCCGACGACATCTACGAGCACCTGATTTTCGACGCAGCGGTATTCCACACGATCGCCGAAGTCGAACCGCGTTTGCAGGCGCGGACGTTGACCATGAACGGCGTGTCGAAGGCCTACGCAATGACGGGCTGGCGCATCGGCTTCGCCACGGGTCCTCGCTGGCTGCTTGAAGCGATGGAGAAACTTCAGGGTCAGCAGACCTCCGCTGCCTGTTCGATCTCGCAGCATGCGGCACTGGCTGCGCTGACCGGACCGAAGGACTTCGTGCGCGAAACGCGTGAGGTGTTCGAACGTCGCCGGGACATGATGGTCGCGTCGTTGAATGCCACCCCCGGTCTCAGTTGCGCTCTACCGGCCGGCGCTTTCTACGCGTTTGCCTCGTGTGCGGGTCTGATCGGGCGTACCAGCGCAGCCGGCGTCAAGCTCGATAGCGATGAAGATGTCGCCGTCGCATTGCTGAACGAGGCCGGTGTCGCTGTCGTCCACGGCAGCGCGTTCGGTCTCGGACCGTTTATTCGCATCGCCTACGCACTCGACGATGCGTCGCTCACCAAGGCTTGCGAGTCGATTCGGACCTTTTGTCTTGCCGTCCGGTAACGGGACGAACCGGCGCAAAGCGGTACATCGGTTCGTACCAGCGTGAGAAAGCGGCTGTCTGCTGCCGCTTAATACGGTTCAGTTCACGTGGCTTGAGCCGCCTGGCCTGTTTGGAACTTGTCTTGCCGACGGTGCGCCCACTGGGCGACACCGCGGCGGATGCGTTCACCTCAGCCAGGGTTCCACGCGGTTGCTGTCCTCTTTGCCGTATTTCCTGCCCGCCTCGACCAGCACGCTTGAATCGATGCTCCGCTCGTCAACCAGCGCTTTCAATGCGGCCAGCGCTATCGACGCGCGGTCGACTTCGAAAAACGCCCGCAGCGCGGCACGCGTGTCACTGCGGCCGAACCCATCGGTGCCCAGTGTGACGTACTTGCGCGGCACATAGGCACGGATCAGTTCCGGCAGCGCGCGCACGTAGTCGGTTGCCGCGATCACTGGACCTCTGGAGTTATCGAGTGCCGAGGTGACATACGCCGTCGCCTGCGGCCCGTCCCGGAACAACCGTTGACCGCGCTCCGCCGCCGCGCCATCCCGATGCAGTTCGGTGAAGCTCGTCACGCTCCACACCGCTGCGTCGATGTGCCAGTCTTCCTTCAACATCTCGGCGGCTGCAAGGACTTCGCCAAGGATGGCGCCGGAGCCCAACAATTGAACTTGAGCCGTATCGCGTTTCGCCGGGTCGAGGAGATACATGCCTTTGAGTACGCCTTCGCGCACCTGTTTTTCGTCGACGAGCGACGGCTGTGCATAGTTCTCGTTCGTGACGGTCAGGTAGTAGAAGACATCCCGCTGTTGCTCGATCATCTGCCGCATGCCTTCGTCGACGATGATCGCGATCTCGTAGGCAAATGCCGGATCGTAGGCGCGACAGTTCGGTACCGTCGACGCCATCAGCAGGCTGCTCCCGTCCTGGTGCTGCAGACCCTCGCCGCCGAGCGTGGTTCTGCCCGACGTCGCCCCCACCAGGAAACCCCGCGCGCGTTGATCCGCGGCCGCCCAGATAAGATCACCGATGCGCTGAAAACCGAACATCGAGTAATAGATGTAAAAAGGTAACATCTGCGTATCGTGCACGCTGTACGACGTCGCCGCCGCGATCCACGACGATACGGCGCCGGCTTCCGAAATACCCTCCTCCAGGATCTGGCCGCCGGTATCTTCGCGGTAGTAGAGCATCGACCCAAGATCCTCCGGCTCATAGAGCTGACCCAACGGCGAGTAGATGCCGACCTGTCGGAACATGTTCGCCATACCGAACGTGCGCGCTTCGTCCGCGACGATCGGCACCACACGAGATCCGAGCGACGAATCCTTCAGCAAGCCTGTCAGCATCCGGACGATCGCCATCGTCGTCGACGTTTCCTTGCCGTTCGAATCTAGCGCGAATTGCCCCCAGGACGACAGCGCCGGCACCGTGAGAGGCCGCGACGCGGCTTTACGACGGCGCGGCAGATAACCGCCGAGCGCGGCGCGCTTTTCATGCAGGTAGCGCATTTCCGGACTTGAATCTGCAGGCTTGTAGAAATGCACCTGGTCGACCTCCTCGTCCGTCAGCGGCAACCGGAAACGGTCACGGAATGCCTTCAGTTGATCGATGTCGAGCTTTTTTTGCTGGTGCGTCGTCATGCGTCCCTGGCCGATCGAACCCATGCCGAAGCCCTTCATCGTCTTCGCGAGAATGACCGTCGGCTGCCCCTTGTGTTTGAGCGCGCGGTCGTACGCAGCGTGAAGCTTGCGCACGTCGTGGCCGCCACGGCGCAGGCTGTTGATGTCGTCCGTGCTCAGGTGCGCGGCCAGCGCCGCCAGCTCCGGGTTCTGGCCGAAGAAACGCTCGCGGTTATAGGCTCCGTCATTCGCGGAGAACGTCTGGAACTGGCCGTCGACCGTGTGATTGAACGCGCGAAGCAGCGCGCCCGTGCGATCGCGCGCGAACAGTTCGTCCCAATCCGAACCCCATACCACCTTGATGACGTTCCAACCCGCGCCGGTGAACTGGGCCTCGAGTTCGTCGATGATCCGGCCGTTACTGCGCACCGGCCCGTCGAGCCGTTGAAGATTGCAGTTGATCACGAACACCAGGTTGTCCAGACTTTCGCGGGACGCGAGCGACAACGCGCCGATGGATTCGGGTTCGTCCATCTCGCCGTCGCCGAAGAAACCCCACACCTTGCGTCCTTCGGTTTTTGCGAGACCGCGATTGTGCAGGTAGCGCATGAAACGCGCCTGGTAGATCGAATTGATCGGACCGATCCCCATCGAGCCGGTCGGGAATTGCCAGAAGTCCGGCATCAGCCATGGATGAGGATAGGAACAGAGCCCCGGACCCGTGATTTCCTGCCGGTAGTGTTCAAGATTCTTCTCGTCGAGAAAACCCTCGAGATAGGCGCGCGCATACACGCCCGGCGACGAGTGCGGCTGGAAATAGACCAGGTCGCCGCCGGTCTCGTGGTTTGCCGCACGGAAGAAATGATTGAAGCCGACCTCGAACAGATCGGCGGCAGACGCGTAGCTGGCAATATGACCGCCCAATTCGCCGTATGCCCGGTTGGCCCGCACGACCATGGCCAGGGCGTTCCAGCGCAGCGCGGCGGCGAGCTTTTCTTCAATGCCGATATCGCCCGGATACGGCGGCTGCTGCTCGACGGGAATGGTGTTGGTATAGGGCGTTACGCTCGCGCGGGCAGTCGCAATTCCGTTGGCGAGCGCGTGCGAAGCCAGTCGGTCGAAGAGATACTGCGCGCGATCGCGGCCGACATGATGGACGACATCGTCCAACGCCGACAGCCACTCCGCCGTCTCCTGCGGATCGTAGTCTTCCTTTGTCGGGACACTGGCGAGGATCGATTGCTCATTCTTCGACATATTCGTCATACGATTACTCCATGCGGGTACAGATCAATGCTCGCGACGACGGCAAGCGACGTTCGGGGCACGACGCTCACATCTTCACCACATCGAGCAACGTCTTTTTCCCAGACTTAAAGACATAGAGAGAGATCACGCCATGCCGAAGATCGCCTTTCGAGTCAAAGGTCGTTTCCCCAACGACGCCGTGGTAGTCCGTATCCGGCATGGCTGCGAGAATTTTTGCCGGACTGATCGATTGCGAGCGCTTCATCGCATCCACGATGATATACACAGCATCATAGGCAAACGGAGCATCGATCTGGATCGGCTGCCCGAAGCGTTTCTTGTACTTCGCTTCAAATACCTTGCCGCCCACCATTTTTTCCAGCGCCATCCCCGCTTCTGAACAGATGACATTGTCGGTAGCGTCGCCGGCCAGATCGGACAGCTTGTCGGTACATAAACCATCTCCCGCCAGAACCTTCGCACGCAAGCCCAGTTGTTTCGCCTGCTTTGCAAATGGCCCTCCTGTGGCATCCGAACCGCCGTACATGATCGCATCGGGATTCTCTCCCTTGATCTTCGTCAGGATCGCGCGGAAGTCGACAGCCTTGTCGTTCGTTGCCTCGTGCGACATCACGTTCAAACCCAGCGACTTCGCGGTCTTTTCGAATTCATTCGCGAGACCCTGGCCGTATTGAGTGGAGTCGTCAACGATTGCAACGCTCTTCACTTTCAGTTCTTTCACTGCGTAATTGGCCAAGGCCGGTCCTTGCTGCGCATCGGTCGCCACGACCCGGTAGGTTGTTTTGAAACCCTGCTGCGTGTACGCCGGATTTGTCGACGATGGTGAAATTTGCACGATACCTGCGTCGCTGTAGATCTTCGAGGCGGGAATCGAAGTGCCCGACGTCAAATGCCCGACTACCGCAACGACGTTGTCGTCCACGAGCCTTTGCGCTACCTGGGTCGCGGTACGCGGATCGGCCGCGTCGTCTTGTGCATCGAGCTCAAGCGTGATTTTCTGACCACCGATCGTCAGGCCCTTTGCGTTGATTTCTTCAACGGCCAGGCGCGCGCCGTTTTCGTTGTCTTTCCCCAGATGCGCAATGCCACCGGTCAATGGCGCAACGTGACCGATCTTGACGACTTCGTCCGCGGACGCCGCAGTTACGATGCCGCCGGATAAAGAAATCGCAAGACCGATCGACAACATTTCCTGAATCCTGGTGTTCATACCATTCCTCTGTTCCGTCTCGAGTCTTCGCATATGACGTGCAGCACCTTGACTCGTATAAGGTGTCGGCATGAAGCGAACGGTGCGAACAGCGTGCGTCTGCAAAGCCGCTCGTGTCGTGGTGGTTGAATCGTCGGCTACCCTTACGAATACCTGAAAAAACTGGAAATCATGCTCCACATCTCGACGGGATTTGAGTACATCGGAAAATGACCACAAGAACGAATTCTCGCAACCGACACGCCGTTTTCCCTAAGCTTGGGCAGGTATGAAAGACTGTCGTTTTGCTCCCCGTGCATGAACATTCTTGGGCAGGGAAGCGACAGGAAACGTCTCATGAGATGTCCATGATCCGACAGCTCGACCATCGAAGCAAAGATGGCCTTCACCGCTCCAGCTCTCATTCTGTGCCGAAGGTCCGCCGCGTAAAGAGCAGACGCGTAGTGATTTGAGTGCCACGTTCTCTCGATAAATTTTTCGAAAAAAACGTCGTCGCTATCGTTCGGAAAATCTACGACCTGGCGGCTCAGGAAACAGTCCTCGGGAGTGACATTGCCTTCGATATCGACAAACCCAAGTACGCGATCCGGCTCCGAGTCCGCCAGCATCAGTGCCGTTAGGCCACCCATCGAGTGTCCGACCACGTGGAAGACGGATACGGAGAAATGCGCGAGCAGACGGCGTGCCGTTTCTACAAGAAACGGAATCGAAATCATCTTGAGGTCTGCACATTCCGTCGCGCCGCAGCCGGGGGCGTCGTATGCAATGACGGCGTGCCCGTCAAACTCGTGATGCAAGGCAATGTCGGCATAGTCCTCTTTTGTCGATCCGAAGCCGTGCAGGAATAAAATCGGCGGCTTATGCCCGGGCCGGAACATGGTGGACAGCCTTAAACTAACGCCCTGCACTTCCAGATCAACGGTTGTTAGCGTGAGTGCCGCGCCTTTTTCTGAGCTTATCGCTGAGCTGGTGGAGTCAGGCACGGCATTGGGTTTTAAGCTTGGCATGAAGTGTCCAGATCGAAATCGATAACAATGGCGCCGCGAGGATCGCGAATGGGTCTTGAGGTCTTGCTGGCTCTCAACTTCAACTGCGCATATCGAGCATGGGAAAACGTGTCAGGAGACCGTTGGGCGGCTCCGACGACGTCGTGTGGATGCGTGACGGTACTTTCGATCTGCCAATAAGATCTGTAAATTCCGAATAGCGGATGCGTTCGATACGCCAAACCTATCGAACGAGTGCGTCGAGTTCCGGCTCGATCTATGCCCTTACTCCAAAAGGCTAAAGAAATCGCGCCGTAAGCCGATAGAATGGTTACGGCTACTCTCTTCCGCTAGTCAGCGGCTCATCGCCATGCAAATTCAGCAGACTGCATCCAGCCTTACCGTTCAGACCACTTCGCCCACCGCGCGCGCCACAACCGCGGATGACCCGACTGGCGGAACAACGTCGAGGAGTGCCTCGGCATCAGTCGCCCCGCTGAATGCAGGCGGCCCTGCGCCGGTTGCAGCGAACTCGGCTGGGAGTAATGACACATCAGGAATTAGCGGTCCCAAGGCTGCCGCTATCAAGCAGCTGAAGCAATTGATCGAGGAACTGCAGAGGCAGTTAAGCGAACTGCACGCGCAAATCGCGCGCGAATCGCATTTGTCGGCCAACGATACAGGCGGCGCATCGGGTGAAGCGCTAATGACCTTGGCCGGTCAAGCGACAGGCATAGAATCCGCGCTGCAGATCGCCATGGGGGAGCTTGTACAGATGATGACTGGGGCTGGCACGACAACCGGTTTAATCAACGATACTGCCTGACCCCTCGCCACGAGTGACAGGAGAACGAAATTGAAGTGAGGCGTTTCTCGACCGGCGTTTTCCTTGTTGCGCGGCAGAGACGCCCTTTCCGAATGTTCGGATTCCTTTATTGACTGCCGCTCCGGGCGGGTTCGACCGCCACCGTCGATTTAAAGGGGACATCAAAAGAAAATTCGTAGCCCGTGGCCGCCTTCAACGACGCAGTGATACCCTTTCCAGGCGCCCCCTTCCGAAACATTGCGACGCGCCATATAGATCCCGTGGATCGGCAACGGACCTCATGAATGTCCTGTTCAACCGTGGCGTTGTCGTGCATTACACCAGGCAGAATATGGCGTGTGTACGATGCGCAACCAGTGAGCTCGACATCCATGCGTTTCCCATTGGAATAGTCGTACACAAGTGAGCCGGTTGTTCCGTCAGTGCTGAACGAGGTGGTCAGGCGAGAAAATCCCGCTCTGCTATCGCTCATTTCCACCACATTGAACGCACCGGTCATCTCGGGTGCAAAGTTCTGGCCCGATAGCGTCGGAGAGGAAGGGTCGATCGCGCAGCTCGCCACGAGCGTAGAGAGGGCAAGCATCGCCCCTACCCGGAGAAAACCCTTTTTTGCCTTTTGCATGTCCTGACTTCTCTTTACTGTGTGGTCGAGTAATTCAATCAACTTGATACAGCGAACTCGGTTCAATGCTGTCCCGCGATAGTCTATTTGGCTGACTACGCGAATTGCATGAACCTGCTTTGAACGTGGAGCCCGCATCCAACGATAGTTAACGGCATCCACGCATCAATCTTTATCAAAGATCTGGCATCGGTTATGCACGTACTTTTACGGCATTTACCGCACCACGCAATCCACGTTAGCACCCGTCGAATTGGTAGCCGTCGTCGGCGCATTTTTGCTGATCGACAACGGCATCTTTACCGGCACACCCTGCGTCGGCGGAATCACTACCGGCGGGGTGTTCAGGTTGGCGACATAGCCGAACTGGCCGGTCTGATAGACCTGTTGGCCGGCCGGATTGGAGAGCACGATGGCGCCCTGCGATACGTCGACATACAGACCGTTCTGCGGCATGTTTCCGTTCGGCGTTGGTACGCTGCCGCAATCGCTCTGGCAGAACACCGCACCGAAGTTGGTGCCACGTACACCGATGGTGCCCCTCGGCGTCTCGAAGCTCACGGCATCATGGTTGCGCTTGCCGATCAGCCCGGTTACGGAGCGCAGGCCACCGTTGACCAGCTGGATGGCGACACTGTCTTTCTCCGGGTGATCCACGTCGTACACGTAGCTTTTGACGATCACCTGCGATGACGGGCGCAAGACCATTTCGCCGTCGTCGACAAATTTCACCCGCGTATACGTGTTTGTTTCGGTGACCAACGTGTCGCCCTGCAGTATCGACGACTTGACCGCCAGCACCGCAGCGCTGCCGTCGGCGTGTTTCACCGTCAGCACACCGGACAGATGCGTCACCGTGCCGACAGCCTGCGCGCAGGCGACGCTGCCGCAGCCAAGCGTAGCCAGCAGGAACAGGATTTGCCGCGTGAGCCGGAGCATCGTGCGGGTATGCCACCGGGTTGTGTTGATGACTCGTTTCATGGTCGGGATATCAGCTGCAATACAGTTTGGTCGTGGTGGATTTGCTGCTGCTTGTCTGGGTGCTCTGGCTCGAGTTTGCCGACGTGTCGCTGCCGCCGAACGTGTCAGGCTCACCGCCCACCGTCATGGTTTCCGTGGACGATGAAGTGCTGGTAGTGGTTGATGTGGTAGAAGAAGTGGCAGTCGTGGTGGTCGCCGGTGTCGACGTCACAGTCTGAACGACGGCATTCGATACCGGCGTCACCGCTTGCGTCACAGCGGACGCCACCGCCTGCGAAGAATCAGGCGTCGCAGGCGGCGTAGGTGTCGTAGGCGTCGTGGGAATGGCAGGCGTGACAGGCGTTACAACCGGTGGAGTTACAACCGGCGGCGCCACAGTCGCCACGGGCACGACCGTGCCGTGGGCGTCGGTAATGCTGACACCAGCCGCATAAGTCACGGCACCGTTGACGGCCGTGAACGTGACCAACCCCGGCGCCGATGTCGCCACATTCGCATTGACCGAAATGTTGTTGCCAGCGGACGAGTTGATGTTCCCCGCAGCGGAGGTCAGCACGCCGTTAAGGGTGAGATTGTCGGTCGAAGCACTCGTATTGGCGACCGACAACGCGATGCCACCTGACGCATTGACACCGGCCGCGCCGACGATCATCGCACCAGTGTTGCTCAAGCTGACGTTGCCTCCAGCGTTGCTGATGTGGTTGACGCTCACCGCGTTGGCGTCGGTAGTATTGAGTTGATTGACGATAGCGATGTCGCCGGTCGTGGCATTACTGGCGGAAATTCCAGCGATCTTGTTGCCGGCAAGGGTCAGCGTCGTGCCATTGGCCGACGAGGTGCTCAACTGTTGCGTGACATGCAGTGGCGAAAACTGCTGGGATATCGCTCCGCTTGCCGCGTTCAGCGTGAGGTTGCGCGCGGTGATATCGCCTACCACCAGGTCGCCGGAGCTTTGCGTCGCGGACATATCGCCGTTGGTCGAGATCGTGCCGCCGTTTTGCGCAAAGCTGTTGGCGACATTGAGCTGGGAACCGCTGCCGGTGCCGACGATGCTTCCCCCGTCGGTCAGCGACAGCGCAGCCAGGTTGACGACGCCCGTATAACCCAGAACGCCACCGCCGGCAGCGACGCTGCCACTACCGTTGATATTGGTCACATTGAGCGTGCCACCCGACAGGTACAGACTGGAACCCGTGTTGAACGTGATGCTGTTGACCGTATCGACACCGTCGTAGTAACCATGCGACAAACGCCCGCCTGCTGCCACGATGACGTTGTCGATAGCTGTCGGGAAGTAACCGGTCGACCAGAAATAGGTATTGCCCCACAGACTCTCGCTGCTGCCCGAATAAGTGAGCGTCTCCGATCCCGCCATGGCAAGCGACAAGCCCGGCCCCGATGCGTTGTAAACCGGCTTGATCATCTGCAGGCCACCGCTGCCGTCGATCACGTTACCGAGAACATGACGGAATACACCAGGCGCGGTGCCACTGACGGGACCTGAAATTGCAGCAAAGCTTGTCCCCAACGTCGGGACATAACCGCCCAGCAAATTCGTTTGCAGCGTTCCACCCAGCGTGAGAGACGGTGCGGAATAGATCAGCGTGTCGTAGCTGCTGGCGCTGGCGACGTCGATCAGCAGCGTGCCGGTGGAGCTTTGGCTATAGCCGCCATTGATCGATAACGAACCGATCGCGCCGTCGCCGCCAGGCGCGATCGTGCCGTTGTTGAGCAGGACGCCCGTGCCCGACGCGACCGAGATCGTGCCGTTACCGGACAGGTTTCCCCCGGTATCGTTGGTGAACGTGCCGAAACTCAGCGTGGCGTTGGCCAACGCGAGTTGGCCGGTGTTGGTGAGTGTTTCGCCGCTGAGGGCACTCCCCGATGTCATCGACAGGGTGCCCTGGTTGCTGACATTGCTGACCGATCCCGTCACGTTGGCAAACGTGGCCGTTCCGGTATTGAGGAACGAACCGGCGGTCATACCGGAGTTGCTTAGCGACAACGTGCCGCCGTTGGTCAATGTGCCGCCAACGTTAAGGTTGGCCGAAGCATTGGCGTTCAGCGTCCCGCCACTCTGGAGCGTCAGGTTGCCGGCGGACAGGCTGCCGCCGTGACTGAGGTCAAGCAAGCCGCCGCTCGCCAGCACCATAGTGCCGTTGCCGGACGCGTCGCCGTCGCTGACAGTCAGCGCCCCGCCATTGAGGCCGACAGTGGCGTTGCTGACGGTCGCCGCGTGGGTGCCGCTCTCGATCCCGTTGGCATTGGTGTTGAGGTTCAGCGCGAGCGCGCCCGAAGTGCTGGTGATGTCGGCGTTGATGTTGATGTTGCCGTCGGCCTTCAGGGTCAGGGATGCCGCTGAGCCGCCGGTCTTGTTGATGGCGGCGCTGACGGTGATGTCGCCGCCGGTGCTCCCGCCATCGGCGCCGGTGGCAAGGACGACATTGGTGCCGCTGTTGAGCACGTTCGACACCGTGCTGGCACTGATGGTGGAGCCCGAACCTGTCGAGGTGATCACGTTCTCCGAGGTGGACGCATTGCTGGTGCTTCCCGCCACCACGTCAAGGGAATACGGATCGATGTACCACTCGCCGCCCGTGCCGACCGTCGGCAGCTTCACCACATCGAGCGACTGCTTGCCCGATGTCTCGACATAGCCGCCCTGTCCCGCATGGCCGGTCGCCGAGATATCGCCATCCAGATACGCAACCTTGTCCGAATACAACGCGACATTGCCGCCCTGAGTTACTCCGTCGGCCGTAATGCTTGAGCTTGACGTCGTGGTCAGGTTTTGCGAGGCACGCAGGAAGATCCGGCCGCCTTGATTCACCACGCTGCTGGCGTTGATGGTGCCGCTGTTGTTGATCAGGCCGGCAGCAACGCCGATGCTGCCGGCTGCCGCTGCGATATTGCCGAGGTTGGTCACGTTGCCATTGGCGCCGGTCACGTTGACCGTCACACCTGGCGTGCCGGTGTCGACGAGCTGCACGGTCTGTCCGGCTGCCAGCAGAACCTCGCCGTTCGGACTGCTGATGACGCCGCTGTTCTTCACGTCGGCACCGACCAGGTAGACGCTGCCGCCGCTGGCCGTCTTGATGACGCCCTGATTCTCGACACGGCCTGCCACGTCACCGGTATTGAATGTCAGCCGCCCCGCCAGAAAATTGCTGTCGCTGATGTTGAGCGTGCTGGCGATGAACCGCGACACGTCGACCACGCCGGACGGCCCGACCAGGATGCCGTTCTGATTGATCAGCGCGACCGCGCCATTGGACTTGAGCAACCCGTAGATCTGCGAAGGATCCGAACCGGTTACTCGCACGAGGAAAGACGATGCTGCCCCCGGCTGGTTGATGTTGACTACTGCGTTGGCGCCGATGCTGAAGGTACCGAAGCTTGCAATCGCTGAACCGCTGCTCTGGTTGATGTTGAGCGCATTGCCATTTTGCGTGATCGTGGCAGCACCGTACGTCACCTTACCGCCAGTCGGCAGAGCGTTTGCCGCAGGCGCTGCCGCCATGGACGGAATATTCCACGTCATGAGAATGGCCGCGACAGCCATCGCCGACATGCGCAACGGCGAGAAGGTCGTTCGCATATTCGCTTGATTTCGATTTGTCATATCAAAAGCCCAGGCTTGCGCTGACGTCGGCGTGGAAGTCTCCGCGCTTCTCGGTGAGTGAATTGCCGGCCGCGTCGACTCGTGCGACGTCGAACCTGATGTTGACGTTGCGACCCAGGACATAACGTGCGCCGACTCCCACGCTCGATACGTTCAGGTTGGCCGGAATGCCGCTGCTGCCGACATTACTGTTGTGGCCATACCCGAAGTCGAGGAAGGCCAGCAGGCGCAGGTTGCCCTTGCTGACGAGTGGAGGCGTATAGATCTCGGCGTTGACGAACACGCCGCTGTCTGCAGTCACCGCGCGCTCGGTAAAACCGCGCACAGCGTATATGCCAACCAGACTGAACTGTTCCGACGACACCAATGGGTTCCTGGTGGCTTGCATGGAGCTTGCGACACGCCACTGCCAGTCATTGGCAAAGCTCCTGATGATCGAAGCGTCGCCGCGCAGAATCATGAAGCCGTCGACGGTATCGCGGCTGCCGGGCGTCAGGTACGAATACCGATCGGTGCGGCCGTCGATGTTGGTGTATTGCGAGCCGGTCGCCACGTTGCGCGAGAGACCGATGTCGTAATCGATGCTTTGTCCGACGCCCAGCGTCTGGCTGCTGTATGTCAGGCTGAACGGCATCGTGGTGTACGGCACGCAGGACGCTACGGGCGGAGTCGGTCCCGCGGTGCTCAACTGAACGCCGTTGACGTTACAGGTCGAATCGATTTTCTTGTAGTCGAAGCCGAATATCAGCTTGCTGGTGGTCTCGCCGCGGCGGGCGAAGAAGTGGTTCCAGCGGAAACCGTAGATGTCGCCCTTGCCGGTCAGGCCGAGCAGACCGCCAAGCGTCGGCGAAGAGCTTGGTGTGTTGATGCTGGACTTGCCGTAGATGAAATCGAGGCTGTCGCCGAGGCGGTACAGCGGAATCCGATAACCGAGCGAGTAGACGTTGACCCTCACGCCGCTCGGGCTATCGGGGGATGTCGTGTACGCCAGCGTGCCGACCTGATCGAGGCCGAACAGATTGGCGTCCTGAATGGCGACGCCGGTGCGCCAGCGGCCGGTGGAGGCTGCGCCGGTGTTGTCGATCGTCGCGAAGACGTGCAGCGGATTTTCGTCCACCACTTTGACTTCGGCGTCGACCGTGCCGGGATCGCTGCCGCTCGCCAGCGTTACGGCAACCTGCTTGGCCGGGTTGTCGTTGCTCAGTTGCACCGACTCGGAGATTGCGCGCAGGTTCGGCGACTGGCCGCTCTGCAGTTGCGGCAGCGCGGCGAGGACATTCTTTTCACTGTAATGCTGGTTGCCGGTGACGGTAATCTTGCCAATGCGGTTTTCGCTCACCTGGAGCCTGACGACGCCGCTGGTCAATTCCTGCTCGGGCACATAGACCTGCACCGCGGTGTAGCCCGCTTTGCGGTAGGCATTTTCGAGCGCTTCGAGCGCGTGCTGGATGTCGCCGTAGACGCGGTGTGGTCCGCTCATCGGTTGCAGCAGCCGTTGCACCTCGTCGGCCGGCAGCAGGCTGTTCCCCTCCACCTCGAAACGCGTGATGGTGAAACCGTCATCGGCAAACGCACTTGCGGCTGCAGCGATTAATGCCATCCCCGAGAGGCATTGCATCAGACGTCGCTTCATTAATTTTTATGTCCGTCTTTTTTCCGGGACGATAACCGGATGCCAGGCGTTGCATGGCATCCGTCGTCTCGAGTTGTTATAGGGGTCTCCCTTTGCCGGTGCGTACGTGCGTACGCTGCGTACCGGCCTTGCTGCGCGCTGCAACTGCATTTTCGTAACGCCCATTCAACCTTGTTATCGGCAATGTGAAGCGCTACTTGAGAGAGACCGGTCTAAAAAACTGCATGTGAGCCAGAGCATGGCGCCACCCACGATTCCGAATGCACCTGCCTTTTGTCCGATATTCATCTGGCAGCCGGGAATATCGTGGATTACGCTGATTTTTACCACGCGACCTTAGAGCGTGGCTGACCCACGAAGTCACCTTTGCGCGGACTTTCGTGCATCTCCTTCTGCACGTGGCTGCCGACACCAGGCGAAAAACGACTGCCTGGTGAAGCGTTTCGCCATTTACTACATAAGCCAACACCGAGGTTTTCTCACGCCCTACCTGGGAACAGTGGACCGCATCGACGGTTCCTCGTTCTCTTATCGCCTGTTTCCGCAACAGGCGGCAGTGAGGAAGCACTGCAGCGATTTTCAATTTCATTGGTTTGAATCAGGCGCCTCATCCCGCCAGGCACCAGGCCTCTGCGCGCCGTGATGCTGCGCGGCTGATTCGGTGACAAGGAGATAATCATGAACATCAGGCATTTAGCCATTCTGTCGGCAACCGCCGTTGCATTTCTCTCGCTCAGTGACGCCGCGCAGGCCGGCGGCCCTGGCGGTCTATGCTCGAACCGGCATAACGTGTCCACCGTATTGCGAGCAGGCTGCGCAGGAAAGATTTGAGGGGAAGAAGGTCCTGGTCTACGGCTTCCGCTAGGTCGATCCCGGATAGGTCACGCTTGCTCGCTATGGCGCTTTCATGAGGGCGGCCAAGCCCGAGTCCGGGCACGAGTTGTCCGCCCTTCCTTTAATCGCTGCGCCTTCTTGAGATGATTGCGCCACTGCCCTGCGCTATCGCGGTACGCAGGCCACCGGTGCTCGTCATGCCGACGCGCCACCGACATGAACCGATTTTCTCCCTGCAACTATGCCGGCAGAAGACCGGCAACGCGATAGCTCTCAATTAACCCGTCGTAAAGAGAAATATCCGAGCGGCTCCTGGCAATGAGTTGAGCGCCAGCGACGGCCGCGAAGATGGCGCGAGCACGCTGCTCGCTATTTTCCGAGCTGACCACGGCCGCGGCGGACAGCACCTTACTCAGCCACGCAACATTCACATCCGCAAAGGTCTGGACCTCTTTCGTCACCGCCTCCGGCAGGTCATCGGATTCCGCGGCCATGAAGCTGCAGAGGCATATGCGATTGCCGCTCTCAAGGGCCTTGCGAAACGTCTCGGGATAGTGGCGCAGGCAGTCGATCGGATCCGCCGATTCGGCCAAAAGCGCATCCAGCGTAGCTGCCGAGTTTTCCCAATAACGCCTCGCCACCGCTGCGCCGAGATCGGCTTTGCTTGCGAAGTGATGATAGATGCTCGCAGCCTTGATCCCGACATCTTCAGCGAGATCACGATAATTCAGGCCGCCATAGCCGTGGGCCTGCGCAATCTTTGTGGCAGCCGCCAGGATTCGCTCCCTGGAACTCAAGCCTGAATCGTTCTTCACTACTACCGCCTCCGCAAACTGGAATGACTGTTTGACACAGGGGAGTATAGCCTCTATTGTTAACCTAACGATCGTTAGGTAGTTTCGTGGACGATATCTCCCCATATCATCCGACCCCTTGTAACAGATGGCACAGAGAGGCAAGCATGACTTCCAGCAGCATCAATTTCGACGTAAGCACTCTCCCGTTCATGACGATTTACGATTTCCCCAAAGGGCCTTATCCGACACGCGTCCGTATCGCGCTCGCGGAGAAAAATCTGCAATCGCGTGTCGAGTTCGTGATGGTCGATCTTTACGAGGGGGAGCACAAAAGGCCCGGGTTCATCGCCGGGAAAAACTACTCGGGCACGCTGCCGGTCCTCGAACTCAAGGACGGAACCTGCATCGCCGAATGCACCGCCATTACCGAATACCTCGATGCGCTCGATGGCGTCCCCACGCTGACCGGCAGGACACCGCTTGAAAAGGGCGTGATCCATATGATGAGCAAGCGCGTCGAGCTGGAGTTGCTCGATGCCATCAGTGTCTATTTCCACCATGCCACGCCAGGACTTGGACCGGACGTCGAGCTCTATCAGAACGCCGAATGGGGCTTTCGTCAGCGCGACAAAGCTCTGAGGGGCATGCGCTACTTCAATGACGTTCTGAAGAAGCAGCCGTTTGTCGCTGGGGATAACTTCTCGATGGCCGACATCACGCTCATTGGCGGCCTGGTCTTTGCGTCGATCGTAAAGCTGCCCGTGCCTGAGGAGTGCGAAGCTCTGCTAGCCTGGTACACGAGAATGCGGGAACGCCCGAGCGTCAGGAACCAGCCGGCGTTCGTTTGAAATCGCAGCATTGAGCGGGACCTCGCATGCAGATTCAGCGCCGACCCTCCCCCGTTCACCACGAGCAGGTATTGCTGTCTGGATATCGAAGCGTCGCGATCCGTGCGCGAGGTCGTTCCCGCTGCAACATAAGTGCAGCCGCAGCGGGATCCACACAACTAACTTACCAGCGATAGCCAACACCTGCGCCTGCGCCGACGGAACCGTGACCCGAAACGGCCGTGGTGATCGAGCCTTTCACCATCCACTTTTGCGTCGCGACCGACAGACCCAGCGCCATGGCGGACTGCCCGTCGTAGTTGCCCGCGGCAAGTGAAACGACCTTTTCACCCGGCAACACCGCTTGCGGCAAATTCGCCATGGCGATTGCGGACGCCGTGCCGGCGCTCGCGTCACGGCGATATCTCTGCAGATCATCGCGAACGCTGTTGACTGCGCTATTCAACTGCCGGACGTTGACTGCGTCGGTCGGAGCCGTACCGTCTGCCACGTTGGTAATCTGACGCTCAGCACCCGGCGCACCAACCGAAACCGTGTTGTCCCGGTCTGCAACTGAATTTGCACCCAGGGCAACCGAATTATTCGCGCTGGCCTGGCTGTTGGTGCCGATTGCCGTGGAATCCGCGCCGGTGACTTTGGAGTTCGAACCAATGGCGGTTGCACCCGTCGCCGTGGCAGTCGAGTTCACACCGATTGCCGTACCATTTGCAGCCGAAACGTTCGAACCGTTGCCGACAGCGGTTCCGTTCGATGCCGACACCGTCGAATTTTTACCCACGGCGGTGTCGGTAGCGTCGGTGACCGTGCCATTCGAGCCGGATGTCGAAATCTTGTCGACCGTGGTGGTGATTGACGCCAGATTGGTCGAGAGTGCCGAAACCTGCGAAGCGATCGAGAAAAGCTGCGAGCCGTTCACTGCGTCCGTGCTGGTGGCGCTGATTTGACCGGCGGCGACATTCTGCAACTGATGTTCCTGACCGACCGCACCGATACTCACGACGCCGGTCGGTGTTGCGCCCGCGAAGCCTCCGAAGGTGACGCCGTTCAGCGTGACGCTACTTACGTTCGTTGCCGCGCGCGTGACTGCGCCGGAACCGAGCGCCGTCGATTCAGCGGTCGAAGCCACGGCTGCGTTACCAATCGCGATTGAATTTACGCCCGTAGCCTGTGCGACAGAACCCAGCGCAATCGCATTGGCCGATGCGGCATTCGCCCCGAAACCAACCGCAACGGACGTGTTTGACGATGCGGTTGACGACTGACCAACTGCAATGGCCGATCCCCCGCTCGCCACGCTGGCGTTACCCAGCGCTACCGCGCTACCGCCGCTCGCCGTTGCGGCAAGGCCCACTGCCATTGCGCTGTTGCCGCTTGCGTTCGACCCGGCGCCTACCGCTACGGAATTCACATTAACTGCCGAGGCATTCTCACCAATAGCGATTGCGTTCTGGGCAGTTGCCTGTGCGCGGGAAACTGCAACACTACCAATCCCGGATGCAACGGAATCCACACCTACGGACGTGGCATCAACCGCGCTCGCGTTCGCCTGAAAACCCACCGCCGTTCCGCCAGCGGCTGCACTATTGGTGCCGACCGCCGTGGAGAACTCCGCGGTAGTGTGTGCCTGAGCGCCAATCGCGGTTGAGTTAAGATTCGCCGCGCTCGACCCACCGCCGAAAGCTACTGCCTGGCTGCCGGTTGCGACCGAATTTGCACCAACTGCCGTGGCATTCTGGCCGCTCGCAGTTGCCGTATCACCCAGAGCGGTTGCAGCTCCGCCATTAGCGATGACCTTGATCCCGACCGCCGTATTCTGACTGGTGTTGCTCGCGTCGCCGGCCACAGCGGGATTGGTCCCACCTGTACTCGCGGACGGAGCCGTAGCACCTCCTATCGTTGCAGTCGTTGCGCCGACCTCGCCGCCGACTGCCAGGTTATCTGCATGTGCATATCCAGCCGAGAGCGTGAGCGCCGTGAGTACAGCGAGAGCAACTTTCGACCTCAGGGGACTACCGCCACGGCCCATTTCCGCCTGCCCTACTTTGCCCTGCACGCCGCGCTGCGTTTCAGCCGCCGCGACCAGCGCGCCAATTCGACGATTCCAAACCAACTTATATCGGCTCTTATTCATTACGTTCCGCTCTCACTTGTCTGATAGTCAATAAAGGGATTCATGTCTGGTCTCCGTCACGCTGTGCCGTGGGAGTGACGGCACGGATGTCTTACGAAGCGAAAGAATCAGCAACTTTGTGTAATACCGCGGGGAATTATTGGCAGCGTTATTGCGGGAGTTGTTTTGCCAGAGGGACGAAATGCTTTGCTGGAGGGGAATTTCTTTTGCAATCGGTGCGCAAACCGCTCGATTTAAACTGAATTAACAATCTGATAGGCTTCGCGGCATTAAGCTGGCGACCGATTTCCACGAATTACCGCGAGGCTCAAGCTGCGCAATCCGCGGCCGTTAATCCGAACGTCACCGGTCAGTTCCTTTCGCCTACACGATGTCACCCCGAAACAGCGTCCTTACGGACGCCCATCTTCTTCTGATAGACGACCAGCCCGATCAGCTTCGCTTGCTGATTGATCTGGTGCGCAACGCTGGATGCAGGATCAGCGTCGGCTTCGACGGGTCACAGGCCTATCAACGCGCGCTGGCGATTTCACCCGATCTGATCCTGATGGACGTGCGCATGCCGCGCATAGATGGATTCGCCGCCTGCCGGCTGCTTGCCGCGGACCCTCGCACCGCTGCGATTCCGGTCATCTTTCTCACGGTGGCCGGGGACCTTCACGATCGGATCAACGGTCTGGAGATCGGCGGCGTGGACTACGTGGTGAAGCCGTTCGAGCCGGACGAGGTACTTGCACGGATTCGCGTTCATCTCGCCCGGACGCATGGCAATCGGTACGTCGCAGACGAGCCATCCGTTTCGGACTTCGCCGGCAATAGCGTCATCGTTCGCGCAGCCATCCGGCATTTGTCGCAAAACCTGAACAACCCGCCTACGGTCGAACAACTCGCGCGTCTCGTGGGGACCAATGAAAAACGACTGTCGCGCGCGTTCCGGGAGGATCTTGGCCAGACAGTATTCGAGTATCTTCGCGACGAACGCTTGCGGATTGCACAGAAGCTGCTGCGGCACACGCCTTTGAGTATCGCCAACATCGCCGAAGAGATTGGTTTTTCCAGTGCGGCGAATTTCGCCACGGCGTTTCGCGAGCGATTCCAGATGACGCCGTCAACCTACCGGGAGGAACAGCGCGGCTCGGAACCGACTGACACGCAGGAGTTCGCCGTCGATGCAGAGTAACGCCATCTTGACGACAGCCAGGTGGTACCGCTTGCTGTTTCTATGTCTGATCTGGTGGACAACCCAGGCATTGGCCGTCGATGTCGACACGACGGATAAACAGGCTCAACGGGTTCCCACCTTGAGCCAGGTGCAGGCATTCGAAGATGTCTCAGGCAAGATGGGGTTAGACGACGTTCTCGCGCTGCCCGCCGGAAACCCGCGAGGTTTCCTTCCCATGCAGCGGGATAAACAGAAGCCCGGTTTCACCCGCTCAGCATGGTGGCTGCGTGTGGCAGTGAGCAATGAGAGTTCAACGGCCGTCCCGCTCGTTCTCGCGCTGCTGGACGCGCGTCTGCAGAATGTAGACTTTTACGCCGGACGCAGCGGTCATTGGACACATGAGGGCGCCGGTCCCGCCGACCTGCCATCGCGGTCATCGTCGTCCCGCTATCCGCTGGCAGACTTCACGCTGGCGCCTGGCGAGCAGCTTCTTTTCCTCATCCGGGTATCCAGCAATACCGCACTCACGCTCGAACCAGAACTGTATTCGGCTGCGGCATATGACGCGCTGGAGAAACGGGCGGCACTCTGGAACGGCGGATTGACCGGCGGAACGTTGGCACTCGCCTGGTGCGCATTGCTCATCGCCTACTTTTCCCGCAGCGGCTCGTTTCTCGTCCTCGCGGCTCTTTGCGCCATGACCGCTCTATTCGAGGCGGCGGATCGCGGCTATACGAAGATATATCTATGGCCGCTCGCAACCGAATGGAGTGCCAGAAGTGTGACGGTGCTTGGATGTATTGCCGTCCTGCTATTCATCGTCTTCGTCTTGCGCATCTCTCACAGCGAAAAGGCCAATCTGCCCGCGCGCTACGTAATGCTTGGATTTGCATTACTCGAGTGCATCGCAGCTGCGGGGGCCGCATTCGGCAATCTGTTCGTTTTCGCGCAGATGGGCCTGTATGTGAATGCCCTGTTCGGTGTCGTCACGGTCGTCATCGCTGCACGGCTCTCGCGTCAGTCGACACCCACCGCGCGGATCATGCTGCTCACCATGATCTTCTCGCTGTTCAACTTTGCGCTGCGTATCCTCGAAACGCTCGGATCTTTGCCGGCGGCGCTCGCATGGCTGAAGTCCGACATTCATCCGAACCCCGTCGTTGCAATTATTGGGTTGGCCACCAATCTTATCGTGCTTGCGGCATGGATAAACCACGTCGGAAAACAGCGAATAGCGGCAAGGACCGAACTTGCGGATTGGCAACGAACCGAACACGAACGCTTACGCGAGCAGGTTGCGCAGCGCACGTTGGACCTGAACGAAGCATTGCTTTACGCCGAACAGAAAAACCAGCAACTGATCGAAACGCTCGGCTATGTCAGTCACGATCTCCGTGCGCCGCTTGCCACGATTACGGGTTATGCCAGGCAGTTGCTGGCGCTGGCCGACTCGAAACAGGTGGGTCCTATCCAGGCAATCGAGCGCAGCGTGAATTATCAACTCGGCCTGATCGACGAGCTGGTTGGCTACGCGAAAACCGAAATGCAGCCGTTGGATATCGTTCCAGTCGCAACGGACTTGCCCGCACTTCTCGACGACATTGCCGAATACGCGCTCACGCTCTGCTCGCAGTTGAACAACCAGTTCAGCTACCAGGCCCTGACGTCCTTGCCCCGTCGATTGACGATCGACGGCCGCCGGCTTCAACAGGTTTTGCTCAATCTGCTGTCGAACGCGTCCAAGTTCACCCGTGACGGCGTCGTCATGATGACGGTAAGAGCGCGCCTG
The DNA here is from genome assembly GCF_003610895.1 of Paraburkholderia fungorum. Lineage (GTDB taxonomy): Bacteria > Pseudomonadota > Gammaproteobacteria > Burkholderiales > Burkholderiaceae > Paraburkholderia > Paraburkholderia fungorum_B. The sequence continues at coordinate 34,676 of NZ_MCAS01000002.1, read as the reverse complement.
GCGGAAGATCGATGGCACATGGGTTTTGAAGTCGCGGATACGGGCAGCGGTATCGAGATTGCAGATCAGTCGAAACTCGTTACGGCGTTTCGCCAGATACAGTCCGTGAACAGCAGCACGGGGCTTGGTCTTGTCATTGCACAGCGTATTGTCACCACGATGGGCGGCGATTTGCGCGTTTCAAGCGCACCGCATCGTGGTACTTCTTTTTCCTTCGAACTCGCCATTCCTGTTGCGCAGGATGTGGAGGCTTCGCCTTCGAACCGTGTACGGTATTCGTCTTATAGCTCTGCGCCAGGGCACTCACGACGCAAGCACCGCTTCGCGGCAACCGTCCTTCCCGAGAGCGAGCGCCGCAAACTGGCCGCGCTTGCTCGGGATGGTCGCCTGACTGACATAGAGCAGTGGATCGACAACATGATCGGGATTCACCCTTCAAGCGCAGCGTTTCTGGCTGAAATACGGCTTTGTATCGAAACGCTGGATTTCGTGGGTGTGGAGACTCTGGCGCTACCATCACGCGAGACGGCGACCCCTGCTCTTTAGACGATCGTGCCGGGCGGAGCGATCAAGTCCGGATCCCGTGCCTCACTTAACCCCGCTCCCGGTCGACGCCAGAAATCAACTGCGTCACCTGCTCCCAGAACCATTGCGCGCCCGGGTCCCTGGCGCTGCGCCGATGCCGTACCGCGCTCAGTGAAAAATTTCGCTCCAACGTGGCGACGCTGCTGGCGCGATAACGTCCAAGCAAGGCAAGCGGTGCGATCAGGCTGCGCGGCAGCCATACAGCGAGATTGCTCGTAGAAAGGATCATTGGGACTGCGAGGTAATGCGCGACCCGCAGTCGAACCTGGCCGGTTAGACCCTGTTCGGCGATCAGTTGCTCGACGTCCGGAAAACGCCCCACCAGCACGAACTCGAACTGCGCCAACAATTCCCGCGTGATCGTTTGACCCGCAAGCGGATGATGCTCGCCCATCACGAGCACATAGTCCTGATCGAACAAATGCGCGCGTTCGAACTCGACACCCATGTCGGGCAATTGCCCTAGCGCGATATGCACGGCGTTGGTTTCGAGCGCGCTTGCGAGTTCGCCTAGCGGAATCTTGACCGACCGAAGCCGCAGATTGGGCGCGATCGTTGCTAGATGCCGGTGCAAGGTGGGCAGGAACGAAAGTTCGCCGCTGTCGCTCATGCTGATCACGAAGGTGCGATCCGATTGCTCGGGCACGAATGTGCCGGCTTCCTGCAGCGTGTCATGAATTTCGCTTAGCGAGCGGTGAATGGCCGGCGCGATCAGGTTCACCAGCTCGGTGGGTTCGACACCACCGGGACAGCGCCTGAACAGCTGATCCTTGAGCAGTAGACGCAGACGCGTAAGCGCGCCGCTTACGACCGGCTGCGAAACGTCGAGACGCAGCGCCGCGCGGCCAATGTTGCGTTCTACGTAGACGGCGTCCAGCACTTCGAGCAGTGCGAGATCGATGCGCGCCTCGCTGGTCTGTGCGCGCCGGTTCATCGTGCCTCCCGCGAACTGTTCAGCGAAGTGCGCACAAGTCCACTCATCCACATCAACGCGGGGTCGAGCGCCGCGCGCGGGTGCCGAAACAGATTGACCGCAACCGCGCGTTGCTGGATCGGCGGCGTGACAATCCGGTATTTGCCGAACGCGACGATCGCTCGCGCAACGCTGTGCGGCAGCCACACGGCCAGGTCGCCGCCGTGCAGCAAGGCGGGCACCGACAGATAGAACGACGTACGCACGCTGATCTGCCTCGTCAGGCCAAGGTCCGCCATCAGTTGTTCGACGTCCGGCGATTCGCCGGCCACCACATAGCGCGTCTGCTGCAGCGCCTCGCGCGACGGGTTGCGCGGCAGCGCGTGTGAACGGGCGACAAGCAACACAAACGGGTCGTTGAACAGGTGCTCACGCACGATGTCGTCTCCGAGCACACCATAGCTGCCTATCGCGAAGTCGATTTCGCCGGCTTGCAGCGCCTGCGGGATACGCTGCGTCGGGATCTGCGTCGTCTCGAGCCGCACGCGAGGCGCCAACTCCTCGACGCGTTGCCGCAGCGACGGCACCGCAACGATCTCGATGCTGTCGCTCATGTGCAGGCGGAAGGTACGCTGCGCGGCGCCCGGCTCGAAGCCGAAACGCTGCACGAGGCAACCTTCGAGCAAGGTCAGCGCTTCGCGGATACGCGGCGCCAGCACGGTCATCAGTTCAGTGGGCGCCACACCGCTGCCGGTCCGGACGAACAGGCGGTCCTCCAGCAGCGCACGCAACGTGACCAGCGCGTTGCTGACCCGCGGCTGGGACAGATTGAGCCTGACTGCCGCCCGGCTCACGCTGCGCTCGCTGTACACCGCATCGAGGATCCGCAGCAGGTTCAGGTCGATATCGTTGATATTCATGACACGAATATACGATCAAACGCCTGCGGCGTAGTGGAAAAAATAACCCGGACCTAGACTGCACTCGAAGCCGTTTCATGACGACACGGCCGCCGCCCACTCCGCTCAATCCACCCTGCGCGCGCGTCAGCGCCGCGCCTCGAGGTAACCAGCCAAGCATGATCACGATCACCGGATACAGCGACGTTCTTTCGGCCGGACCCGGCGAAACCGTCGAATTCAAGGTCTCCAGCAAGTCGCCGCACCCTTTTACCGCCGAACTGGTGCGCGTGATTCACGCCGATCCCAATCCCGCCGGCCCCGGCATGCGCTTCGAGCCGCTCGGCCAAGTGTTTGCGGGTACTTTCGCGTCGCTCGACAAGCCGTTACTGCCAGGTTCTTTCGCGCGCGTGAGCGGCGTGCCGGCAGCGGGCTCCGCAGCCGGGCTCGTGGCCGGCGCGCGCATCCGGCCAACTGCGCTCGCCCGCGCCGACCAGTGCGTGATGTCGCAATGGAACACGGCACGCCACACGGGTTTCGCGCTGCTGGTGAGCGAGCGAGGTATCGAGCTGAGGCTTGGCGCCGGTCCGGGCGAAGCGCCTGTGCGCGTGCTATGCGCGGCACGACTCGACGTCCGATGGTATGACGTCTGGTTCGCGATCGATACCGCATCGAACCGGATCGAGGTAGGCGTCACCGAAGTCGACGGCAGCATCGCTGAGCCGGTGCGGTGCCGAACGCGGCAAATGCTCGGCGCTGGCTGGCTCACACCGCACCACGCTGACAGCGTGGATCTGCTGATCGGCACACTCGAAGACGGTGCTGACCGGCACGCGCATTTCAACGGCCAGATCGAAGCGCCATTTGTCGCCGATGCGCTGCCCTCACCCGCCAGGCTTGCCGCTACAGTCGAATACGCAGCGCCGCGTGCCAGCGACTTCGGCGCAGATGCGCTTTACGCCGCGTGGGATTTCGCACGTGGCATCGACACGTTGGAGATCGCCGACACGACGCCGCATGCACGCCATGGCACGCTCCAGAACCTGCCGACGCGTGCGGTGCGCAGCAGCGCGTGGAACGGGCGTGAGCGCTGCTGGCGCACGGCGCCGGCCCACTATGCCGCCATCCATTTCCATGACGACGATCTGCATGACGCCGGCTGGTCGACCGATTTTGCGTTCACCGTGCCCGCGACGCTGAAAAGCGGTGCCTACGCAATGCGGCTGAGCGTCGACGGCGCCACGGACTATCTGCCCTTCTACGTTCGCCCCGAACTGGGCCGGCCGGGCGCCCCGCTCGTATTCGTCGCGGCAACCTACACGTATCAGGCGTATGCGAACTACGCACGCGGCAACTTCGACGCGGCACTGCGCGACAAGGTCGGGCGATGGGGCGCGTATCCGCACAATCCCGACGACCATCCGGAAGTCGGTCTCGCGACCTACAACCTGCATTCGGACGGCAGCGGCGTGATGTTCTCGTCACGCCTGCGTCCGATGCTGACGATGCGTCCGGGTTTCCTCACATTCGACGATTCGCACGGCTCCGGTTGCCGCCATTACATCGCGGACTCGCACCTGCTCGACTGGCTCGAGCACGAAGGCTTTTCATTCGACGTGGTCACGGACGACGATCTGGAGCGCTTCGGCGCCGCGCTGCTCGAACCGTATGCTGCGGTGCTCACGGGCACGCACCCCGAGTACCACACGGCCGCGACGCTCGACGCCTTAGCCGGCTACAAGCGCAGCGGCGGCAACCTGGCTTATCTGGGCGGCAACGGTTTCTACTGGCGCGTCGGCCGCTCGGCGCGCGTGCCGGGCGCGCTCGAGGTGCGGCGCACCGAAGGCGGCGTGCGCGCGTGGGCGGCCGAATCCGGCGAGTACTTTCACGCGCTCGATGGTGAATACGGCGGACTGTGGCGCAGCAGCGCGCGAACGCCCCAGCAGCTGGTCGGCGTCGGTTTCAGTTCGCAGGGACCGTTCGAGGGATCGCATTACCGCGTGCTCGACGCCGCGCGCAGCCAGCCCGGCGGCTCGCTGCTCAAAGACATCGCGGGTCCGCTGTTCGGCGGCTATGGACTGTCCGGCGGCGGCGCGGCCGGCTTCGAACTGGATTCGACCGAAGCGGCCGACGGCACTCCGGCCAATGTCACCATCCTCGCCCGCTCCGAAGGCCACAGTGCCGCCTTTGGACCGGCGCTCGACGCCCTGCTGTCGCACACGGCAACGCGTGCGCGGAAAACACCCGACACGCTGATTCGATCCGAGATCGTCTATTACGAAACCGGCCATGGAGGCGCGGTGTTCTCGGTCGGTTCGATCACGTTCTGCGGTGCGCTTTCGCACAACGACTATCGCAACGACGTGAGTACGCTGCTGCGAAACGTGCTTATCCGCTTTTCACCCGACCGCGGCGCACAAGCTCACGCCGTGCCTGCCGTCGCCCACACCGAGGTCAACTGATATGTCCGAACAATGTCCCGCCCGTCTCGTTGGCGATACGCCGCACGGCGGCAGCGTAATGAGCTTCTATTTGCCGAAGGGCGCGGCACGCCCGCCACGCGTCGCACGCGGCGAAGGCATCTACCTTTATGACGAGAGCGGCGAGCAGTTTCTCGACGCCACCTCCGGCGCGGTCGTCAGCAACCTCGGCCATTCGAATCCGCGCGTCGTCGCGGCGATGATTGAACAGGCACAGCGCGTCACGTTCGCCTATCCACGCTTCTTCGAAAGCGAACACAACGTGCGTCTCGCCGATCGCCTGACCGGCCTCGCGGGGGAAGGTTTCGAGCGGGCCTTTTTCGTGTCGGGCGGCTCCGAAGCAAACGAATCGGCGCTCAAGCTCGCGCGGCAGTATGCGGTAGCGCGCGGCGAAGCCACGCGTTACAAGGTCATCTCGCGCGACCCGAGCTACCACGGTTCGACGATGGGCGCGATGGCGGTGACCGGCGATTCGTTCACTGAGTCCATCTATGGCCCGATGTACAGGACCATGCCGAAAATCCCCGCGCCAATGACCTACCGGCTGCCACCGGGTGTGAGCGCCGCCGATCACGTGGCGACCTGTGCCCGGGCGCTGGAAGAGAAGATTCTCGAGGAAGGGCCGCAAACCGTGCTGGCTTTCATCATCGAGCCGATCGGCGGCTTATCGAGCGGCGCGCTCGTGTCGCCGCCGTCGTACTACCGGTCGGTTCGGGAAATCTGCGATCGCTACGGTATCCTTCTCATTCACGATGAAATCATGAGTGGCGCGGGGCGCAGCGGCGCGTTCCTCTCTTCGCAGCATTGGGAGGGTTCGCGGCCTGATATTGTCACGCTGGCCAAGGGGCTCGCGGCGGGCTATACGCCGTTTGGCGCGGTACTTGCACCGAACCGCATCGTCGAGACGATTGCGGACCAGGGCGGTTTCGTGCACGGCCATACGTATTTCTCGAATCCGTTCTCGTGCGCGGTCGCCGCTGCCGTACTCGACGAAGTGGTCGAGCAGCAACTCGTCGAGCGGGCGGCGCGGATGGGCACCTATCTCGATGCACAATTACGCGGCCTGCAGCAGCGCTGCCGGTTGATCGGTGACGTGCGCGGCAAGGGACTGTTGATGGCCCTCGAACTCGTCGCCGACCCCGTCACGAAACGGCAGTTGCCGGTGGCCATGAATGCGCCCGCCCGGCTCACGAATTACGGCCTCGCGCACGGTATCGCGCTTTACAACCGGCGCGCCAATCGTGGTCAGTTCGGCGACATTCAGCTGATCGCGCCGCCGCTGATCGTGACGGAGCCACAGATCGATGAACTGATCGCACGGCTCGAACGTTCGCTTGCCGACTTTGAACGCGATCTCGATCGCGAAGGCCTGCTCGCGTGACGTAAAGATCGGCACGCCTTCAAGGTATGGCGTTCACGCCGGTCGCGCAGTCCGTGTGCGAACCGCACACTATCTTCTTCCGGCCTCGACATTGAGCCGCGCCGCCTCCGGGCGACGCGGCTTTTTTCGTTCGGTTTGCGATCTACCGGCAGGCGTAAGCGCACGCCACACGCCCGCCTCGCGTTTGCCTATCTGCCGTCAAGGCTGCGCCAACCAGCGCTTTTTTGCAGATATTCGTTTCGCGAATATCAACTAATCGGTAAAGCGCGTCGCGCACGCAATTTTGTCTTTCTACTGTTCGCCCTGTGCCGTGACACGTGGCCTCTTCAAGCACGGCCGGCCTTCACTCTACGACCCAGGGACTCGCCCATGAATTCTTCGCTTCAAGGCACCCATACGCCGGCGGCGCGCCGCCGGCATGCGGTGATCTCTGCCACGATCGGCAACGCACTCGAATGGTTCGACATCATTGTGTTCGGCTTTCTTGCGATCACCATTTCGAAGCTTTTTTTCCCGGCCAAGGACGAGCTGACCTCGCTGCTGATGACGGTTGCGACCTTCGGCGTATCGTTCTTCGTCCGGCCGATCGGCGCGGTCGTGCTTGGCATCTATGCCGACCGTGCCGGCCGCAAGGCAGCGCTATCGCTGTCGATGCTGATGATGACGGCCGGCACCCTGGCCATCGCATTCGCGCCGACGTATGCGTCGATCGGCCCGTGGGCGACATTCGTGATCGTTGTATCGCGCGTGATCCAGGGCTTTTCGGCAGGCGGCGAGTTCGGCAGCTCGACCACCTTCCTGCTCGAACACACCCCCGAGAGCGAGCGCGGCTTCTATGCGAGCTGGCAAGTCGCGAGCCAGGGTTTGACCGCGGTGCTCGCGGCACTGTTCGGCATGCTGGTCACCCTTCTGCCTGCCGACGCGCAACTCTCCTGGGGCTGGCGCGTGCCGTTCCTGTTCGGCGCGCTGATCGGACCGGTGGGCTTCTACATCCGCCGCAAGGTCGAGGAAACCCCGCAGTTCGTCGCCGAGGTGCAAAAGCTTGCCGGTGCGGCGCCGAGGTTCGCCAGCGGTCTTGGCGGTCTTGTGCCTGCCACCGGTCTGATCGTACTGTCGACGATCGGCTCATACGTCCTGCTGCTGTACATGCCGACTTACGCGATCCGCCAGTTGCATCTGACGCCGTCGCTCGCCTACTACTCCGTGATGGCCGCCGGGCTCGTGCAGTTCGTGCTGGCACCCTGCTTCGGCGCCTTGGCGGACCGCATCGGCGCGGCGCGCGTGATGGCGCCTGGCGGGCTCCTTGTGGGCCTCGGCATCTATCCGGCCCTTGTCTTTATCGACGCCGCGCCCAGCGTGACGCGTCTTGTCGTGATGCAGTTCGTGCTCGGGATCGGTCTCGCCGCCTATTTCGCACCGGTGCCAGCGTTGATGGGGCGTCTCTTTCCAACCGCCTCCCGCACAACCGGCCTGTCCGTCAGCTACAGCCTGGCCGTGACGATCTTCGGCGGCTTCGCGCCGTTCATCGTCACCTGGCTGATCGGCAAGACCGGCGACAACCTGTCGCCCGCCTACTACGTCGCGTTTGGCGCGCTCGTCAGTCTGAGCGCCTTGCGGTACTGCCGCGCGCAGAGCGGCAAGCGGCCGCCTGGCGCAACGGCACTATCCGCTTCGCCTTTCGTTGCGCCGAGAAACCGCAACGATGCCGCCGACGCGCCCCATGTCAACAATTGCACCCACTAAGCCTTCAATCGACATTTCCCAGGTAACGCCATGAAAATCACGACCATTGCACTGATTCCCGGCATGCTTGCTTGCGGCATTGCAAGCGCCCAATCGTCCGTCACGCTGTACGGCGCGATCGACACGGGCCTGCGCTATACCACCAACGCCGCCACCGCGAAAAGCGCGACCAGTTGGGCACTGGGATCGGGGGCGCTGATGGGAAGCCGCTTCGGGCTAAAAGGCAGCGAAGACATCGGCGGCGGCACCGCCGTAAAGTTCGTGCTCGAGAACGGCTTCCTTCCGACTACCGGCACATTCGACCAGCAAGGACAGCTATTCGGCCGTCAGGCCTGGGTCGGCATCGATAATCCGACCTACGGCGCCTTGCAGATGGGCCGCATGTACAGCCTGCCGTTCTGGCAGCTCTCAAACTACGACACCTTCAACTTCCCCAACTATCTGCAGGAAGCCTGGCAAACGCGCTTCTTTGGCGTGAGGCTGGACAATTCCATGAAGTATTCGATTTCGCGCGACGGCTTTTCTCTGCAATTGCAGCATTCGTTCGGCGGCCAGGCGGGCGATTTTCAGGCGGGCTCGACCGATGCCGTCGCGCTCTCCTACAACGGCAACGGTTTTGCCGCCGGCGCGGTTGCGCAACGATCGAGCGACGCAGCGGACCGGCACGCGAACGTGTTCGGCGGCGGTGCGAACTATACGCTCGGGCCGGTCGCGATGTACGGGCTCTATATCTACTCCCGGCGCGACGCCGGGTTTACGGTGGGCTCCGCGGCGGGATCGCCGCTCGCCAACACGAGCATGCTGTCCAATGTCAATACCGCGGCCGGCGCCAATACGCAGACCGCGAGCCGTCGCGATTCCTACGTGGATATCGGCGTCAACTATCGCGTGACTCCCGCGCTGAGCGCAGGGGTAAGTCTGATGTTCGACAACGTGACCGGCGTCGCGGGCAACGAAGGCGGCAAGATCAAGACGCTCGTCGCACTCGTCGACTATCACCTGTCGAAACGAACCGACGTCTACGCCGAACTCGACCGCAACGTCCTGAACGGCGCTTCCGTGACCGACCCCAACAATCCCGTGGGCAGCTTCGGCGGACGGGCCAGCCAGACAGGCGCCACGCTCGGTCTGCGTACGCTCTTTTAAGCCGTTCCTTGCGGCCGCGCTCGCTCCAGGACAGGCTGATACCGGTAGATGCATTGATGCGGTATCGTATTGGGCAGCGCGCGCCTCGAATCGTCACTGCGAGGGGGCGCCCCGGCCAGGCGTGCTGGCGCTGGGCTAGCATCATCCGTTCGCCTGCCATACGGTGACGTGCGAGTTGCTCGCACAGTTCGAGTGCCGGCTGGTCGGTGGCTTTCAAACGGAAAAGAGCATTGATGACCGACATCGACGTTAGGCTCCTGCAGATTTTCGCCGAGATCCATGCGACGCGAAGCGTCTCCCTGGCCGCCCTGAATCTCGGGCTTTCACAGCCGACCGTGTCGTCCAATCTCGCGCGGCTTCGTGATCACTATCAGGACCCGCTGTTCGTGCGTGCGTCGCAAGGACTGGAGGCGACCGGCTTCGCCAATGAACTGCACCGGCAAGCGGTGGTCCTGCTCGCATCGTTCGACGCGCTGTCGAAACTGCGTCAAAGCTTCGATCCCCTGACCGCAAAGCGGGTCTTCCGGCTGGCGATGAGCGACCTCAGCCAGATCGTATTGCTGCCCGCGCTGCTGAACCGGCTGCGCACGGTCGCGCCCGGCGTACGCATCCGCGTGATTCATATCGACGAGGACACTGCCGGACTGCTGGAAACCGGCGAGACCGATCTGGCAGTCGGTTTCATGCCGCAACTCGATGCCGGCTTTTACCAGCAGAAACTCTTCAATCAGCATTACGTCGGCATCGCCGCACCCGGTCATCCGCGTCTCGCGCGCGAACCGTCGCTCGACGCATTCCTTGGCGAAGGGCATGTCGTCGTCACGACCTCCGGCACCGGGCATTCGGTGATCGACCGCACGCTGCGACAGAAGTCGCTGGAGCGTAACGTGGTGCTCGAAGTGCCGAGCTATCTCGGCCTCGCCAACATCGTGGCCCAAACCGATCTGGTCGCTACCGTGCCGCGGCATTTTGCCGACATGCTCGAACGCGACGGCACAACCCGCGCCTTCGACCTGCCGTTCGACGTGCCGACTTACCAGATCAAACAGCACTGGCACGAACAGTTTCATCAGGATTCGGCGCATCGCTGGATGCGCTCCACGCTGACTGAACTCTTCCTTGAATCGCCGGCGGGTACCGGCGTCGCTGGCTAAATCGCGCGAAAGCACCGGCCAGGGCCTGCCTGGCCACCTCCCTCTGCGCACCCGGCATCCGGTGTATCGGTAAAACCGATACACCGCACAAAACCCGCTTTATGGACGGATTCGCGTCGCCGCGACAGACTGGCATGCACAACAACGCATTCCCGGAAACCTTGCGCTCCGGCCGTGCGCCCAGAAACTGCTCGCCTGGCAGCTGATCGTTTCCAGATCGCCACCGCCGCGGCGAAGATAGGCAGGAGACACCATGTATCAGGATCACCCAGCCGCACGCGGAGGCAGCGAACGGCTGCCGCACGGCGCACAAAGCGGCGCGCCGCGCGCCCAACCCCGCTCGAGGGGCTCACGATGACGACCGGCAACCCCGCTTTGTCCGGTGGTAATCAATCGCGCGCCACGCCGGCGGCGAGTGCGCTCGAAGAGGATCGCGTCTATCGGAAAATCACGCGCCGGCTCGTGCCGATTATTTTTGTCGCGTATCTATTTGCTTTTCTCGACCGTATCAACATCGGCTACGCACAGCTTCAGATGAAGCAGGCGCTCGGCTTCTCCGATGCGGTTTACGGCTTCGGTGCAGGGGTTTTCTTCATCAGCTATCTGCTGCTCGAAGTGCCGAGCAACCTGTTGTTCGAAAGAATCGGCGCGCGCCTGACGTTTCTTCGCATCATGGTGCTCTGGGGGCTGGCTTCCGCAGCGACGATGTTCGTCTCGACGCCCTTGCAGTTCTACGTGCTGCGGTTTCTGCTCGGTGCTTTCGAGGCAGGTTTCTTCCCCGGCATCATTCTGTACCTCACCTGGTGGTATCCGAGCGCTCGCCGCGCTCGCGTGACGGGGCAGTTCCTGTTCGCGATGCCGATTGCCGGCGTGCTGGGCGGTCCGCTCTCCGGCTGGATCATGTCGAACCTCGACGGCGTCGCATCGCTGGGCGGATGGCAGTGGTGTTTCCTGCTCGAAGGTCTGCCCACGGTCGCGCTGGGTGTGCTCTGCTATGCGATGCTCGCCAACCGGCCCGGCGACGCCAAATGGCTCGACACACACGAAAAGAACGTGGTGCTGTCGGCCATGGCCGCAGACGAGGCGCAGGATGCCGGTCACGGCAGGCTGCGCGACGCGTTCATCGATCCACGCATCTACGCGATCGCGCTGATCTACTTCAGCGCAGCATGCGGCGCTTACACGTTCAGCTTCTGGCTACCGACCATGATCAAGGCGCTGGGCGTGCAGCAGATCGGACATATCGGCTGGTACTCGATGCTCCCGTATGCGTTTGGCGCGGCCGGCATGCTGCTGTTGCCATGGAGCTCCGACCGGCGTCGCGAGCGCCGCTGGCATCTTGCGCTGGCCTACGTGCTGGGCGCGTGCGCGCTTGCTGCCACCACGCTGACCGGCGCTTCGCTGGCGGTCTCGCTTGCGCTGCTGTGCGTGTCGGCATTCTTCGTGTTCGGCGCCGGTGCCGTGTTCTGGGCCGTCCCGCCGACCTATCTGTCGGGCAAGGCCCTCGCGCCGGGTATCGCTGTCGTCAGTTCGCTCGGCGTTCTGGGCGGACTGATCAGCCCGACGCTCATTGGCTTCGTCAAGACAGTGACCGGCAACCTTCATAACGGCCTGTACGTCATGAGCGCCGTGCTGGTGCTCGGTGCGGTGACATGCCTGGTAGGGCTTTCCGCCCGCGCAGTACGCGTCGGCATGAGTCCAAACGCTGCTGCTGCGCCGCACGGCAAAAGCGCGACCACCCGATAACGGAGCTTCCACATGCAAACCGGACGGGAATTCGAATCCCGCAAGCTGATCCGCTTCCAGCATTGCGATCCAGCGGGAATCGTCTTCTACCCCCAATACTTTGTGCTGTTTCACGAATTGATCGAAGACTGGTTCGGCGAGGGACTAGGCATCGACTACGGCGACTTCATCGCGAAACAGCGGCTCGGCGTGCCTACCGTGCGAATCGAATGCGACTTCATCGCATCGAGCAGGATCGGCGAGACGCTTGCGCTGCGCCTCGCCGTGCGCAAGACCGGCAGAAGCTCCATCGCCCTCTCGCTTTGCGCCTATGCCGGCGAATCGGTACGCGTGCGCATCGAACAGGTGATCGTGCTGTTCTCGCTTGAAAGCCGCGAGGCGATTCCGATTCCACCCGATCTGCGCAGGCGGATCGAAAACTTCGTCATCGATGAACAGGTCGTCAATCCGTAAGCCGTTGCCGTACATCCCTGATGTTTCATCCGGTGCGTACGCGGCATCAGGTATTGCCCCAAAGCTGATTCAAACCAATTTCTGGAGACTTCTCATGGCCACGAACAAAGTCATCGTGCTGGTTGCCCCGACGGGCGGCATGGCATTCAAGGAGCAAAATCCGCATCTGCCGACCCAGCCTCACGAAATCGCCCGCGATGTCTACGATTGCTACAACGCAGGCGCAAGTGTCGTCGCGGTTCATGCACGTTTGCCAAACGAGCAGGCCACCTGCAACGCGGATATCTATCGCAGCATCAACGAGCAGATCCGTGCGAAATGCGACATCGTCATCAACAATTCGACGGGCGGCGGTGTGCACGGCGACATGATCCAGCCGATCGAAGGCGGTATGTGGGACACGGTCTGGGAAGAACGCCTCAAAGGCATGGAAGCCGGTGCCGAAATGTGCACACTCGATGCCTGCACCTTTGTCGCGAGTTTCGGCGGCAAGGAAGTTCTGCTCAACACGTCACCGTCGCGCTGCCGGTATCTCGCGGAAGAAATGAAGAAGCGCGGCATCAAGCCCGAATGGGAAGTCTTCAGCCCGACGCATATCGTGCAGGACGTGACGTCGCTCATCGAACTGGGACTGGACGAGCCGCCGTACGTGATCAACATGGTGATGAACGCGCATCGCGGCTTCCAGAACGCGATGCCATACAACCCGCGCTCGCTGCAGTACATGGTCGATCTGCTTCCGAAGGACAGCATCTTCTGTGTGAGCGGCATCGGCCCGGCGCAATTGCCCGCAAGCGTGAATTCGCTGTTGCTCGGCGGCCAGATCATCCGCGTGGGTCTCGAGGACAACCTGTACTACCGCCATGGCCAACTCGCGCGGAATGTCGAACTGGTCGAGCGTACCGTGCGTATCCTGCGCGAGATGGACTACGAAATTGCCACCCCTGCGGAAGCACGGCAGATGATGGGATTGCCGCGCACCGATACATCCGTGCGTCCGCATTTCTCGGTCGCGTGACAACTATCTCCTGAGCAACCCGTCTTTTCACGTACGAGGCGTTCCGCATGACGTCAACACATATCAAGCAGGTCGCCGTCGTCGGGACGGGCGTGATCGGCGCAAGCTGGGCCGCTTACTTTCTCGCGCAAGGCCTGAAGGTGTCGGCCACCGATCCTTCACCGGGCGCACGCGAGCGTCTGATGGCGGCAGTGGAACGCCATTGGCCGACGCTCGAGCAAAGCGGCCTTGCGTCAGGCGCGTCGATTTCGCACCTGACGTTCCATGACGATCTGGAAGACGCCTTGCACGGCGCCGGATTCGTGCAGGAGAACGGCCCCGAACGCGAAGATCTGAAGCTCGAACTGTTACGCCGCATCGATGCAGCGGTGGCGCCGGAGGTCGTGATCGCATCCAGTTCGTCCGGCCTCCTGATGAGCCGCGTGCAGGCGGCCTGCCGGCATCCCGAACGCGTCCTGCTCGGTCATCCGTTCAATCCGCCACACCTGATTCCGCTCGTCGAGGTGATCGGCGGCGAGCGGACGTCGGCTGAATCCGTTGAACGCGCAATGGCGTTCTATCGCGCTATCGGCAAACGTCCGATCCATCCCCGCAAGGAACTGCAAGGTCATATCGCCAACCGCCTGCAGGCGGCGCTCTGGCGTGAAGCGTTCCATCTCGTGTCGATTGGCGCGGCAAGCGTTGCGGACATCGACGACGCCATCGCCTTTGGTCCAGGCCTGCGCTGGGCGGTCATGGGGCCGTTCGTCAACCTGCATCTCTCAGGCGGTGAAGGTGGCATCCAGCACACGCTCGATCACCTCGGGCCGCCGATGGAGGTCTGGTGGAGCGATCTGGGTTCGCCGACACTGACACCCGCATTGATACAACAGGTCGTCGACGGTGTGAAGGCGGAACTCGGCAGCCGTTCTGTCGCGTCCATCGAGGCCACGCGCGATCGCCTTATCCGCGATCTTCTGAACGCACGGCGCGACGCAGCGGACACACCGCAGACGTGAGATGAACAGACAAGGCGCACAGGCGCCAGCCAGAACCGGCGGAACTGATGAAGGCGTGTTCCGCCGCCTGATGCACTGATTTTCTACACGAGCGACGTTCCCGCGTTGCCAGCCCCTGCTTGAGCCGTCAACACGGGCGGCGCCGTCACAATCGACTTCAGCGCCGGCTCGATCGCCGTATTTGCCAGTCTCGTCAGATCGGGACGCGGACGGCACAACACCGGCGACGAAGCGAATGCCTCCTCCAACGCCTCAGCAATATCGAGCGTCCGGCGGTCACGGCGGAACGGCCCGATCACCTGCAGGCCGAACGGCATGCCGTTTTCATCCAGACCGCAAGGCAGCGTGATGGCAGGATTCGTGCACAACGTGACGACGTAGGTCAACGCCAGCCACCGGTAGTAATTGGCCTGCGGCTCTGAGCCAACCCGGCTCGCGAACAGCGTCGTCCAGGGGAACGGCGAGACCGGCGTGGTGGGTGCAAGGATAACGTCGTACGCGCTGTACAGCTGCTGGAACCGCCGCATGATCGCGGTCTGGGCACCCTGCGCCCACGCGGCATCGGCGAGCGTCATCGCGGCGCCGAGTTCGTAGTTCGCCCTCGTATTGGGTCCAAGCGAAGCGGGATCTGTTTCGTAGACCGCGCGCAATCCGGCCACGAAACTCTCGGCGCGGATAACGTCGAACGCGCGATGAGCGTCTCCGAAGTCCACCGATATTTCTTCGCATCTGCCGAACAGCGGCGTTATTGCGTCCAGTTTCGCGCGAAACGTGCGCCTGATGTCGTCGTCTACCGCGCATACGCCGAAGTCTTCGCTCCAGCCGACGCGCAAGGTGCTCAAATCGACCGCGCGGGACGCAAGAAATCCGCCGGCTCGCACCGGATAGCTGAGCGGATCGCCGCTATCGAGGCCGGCGGTCGCCGCAAGTTGCAGGCGCGCATCGGCGACGGTACGCCCCATCGGGCCGACCACTGAAATCGGCGTCCAGCCGAGCAGTTTGCGCGGACTCGGAACGAGCCCCGGCGACGGACGAAATCCGACCACGCCGCACATTGCAGCAGGAATCCGCAGCGAGCCCCCCGTGTCCGAGCCTGTGCAGACCGGCAGCATGTCGCACGCGAGCGCGGCGGCGGAACCTCCCGACGAACCGCCGGCATTCAGATTAGGGTTGAACGGATTGCCCGTCGCGCCCCACACAGGATTACGCGTGTTCGCGCCCGCCCCTAGTTCCGGCACGTTCGTCTTGCCGACGACGATCGCCCCTGCCGCGCGCAAGCGCGCGACAAGCAGATTGTCTTCCCGCGGTACGGCATCGCGAAAGAGCGGCGAGCCCTGGGTGGTCAAAAGCCCCGCCGTGGCTTCGAGATCCTTCACGCCGGTCGGCAAACCATGCAGCAGCCCCAGTGGTTCGCCACGCATAACCGCGATCTCCGCAGTCCGTGCCGCTGCGCGCGCCGCGTCGAAATCGGTCGCGGCCATCGCATTGACGAACGGATCGAATGCTTCGATCCGCGCGATGCACGCGTCCAGAAGTTCGACCGGAGAAATCTGCCTGCTGCCGATCAATCGTCGCAAGGTCGTCGCCGGCAAGCCGACGATTTCTTCAGACTCAACCATCGCTACCCTCCAATAAAGACCGCTATCCCGATGGTTGAGCTTACGTTGCCGCGTGCTGACTGCGTGGCAGCAGATAAGCATAACGGTCGATAAAGGCGGCCACTACAGCCTCGAAACGCGCTGTCTGCACGTCTGTCAGCGGCAGGCTCAGTACGACATAACCCCGTCGCGCAAGATAAATGCCGTTCTCGATCAAATGAAAGAAAAACAGATCCTTGAAGCCGTTCAGCGAAGAATCGATGTCGCGCACGGAGCGCACCGGCTTGTCCGTGATCTGCAGATTCATCAACGAACCAATGCCGATAAAACGCAGTGCCACGCCGGCTGCGCGGAAGCGCGCATTCACCGCTTCTCGCAGCGCTTCGCCGCGCGCCGACAGCGCGCGGGCTGCTTCGGGCGTATAGATTTCCGTGAGTCCGGCGAAGCCGGCGGCCATCGTCATCACGTTGTTGTTGAACGTGCCCGCGTGTTGCAGCGCATGGCTCTTACGCGGATCGAAAAGCTGCATGATGTCCGCGCGGCCACCGAAAGCGCCGAATGACATGCCCCCGCCAATGTATTTGCCGAGAGATGTGAGATCGGGCTTGATGCCGAGCGTGGATTGCAGCCCGCCAGGCGCGAGGCGCGATGTCATCACCTCGTCGAACAGCAGGAGCACGCCTTGCGCCGTCGCCAGCTCACGCAGGCCAGCAAGAAAGTCCTGCTCGCCGACGATGCAGCCCGACGCGCCCTGCATCGGTTCAACGAGAATCGCTGCAACCTCCGAAGGGTTCGCGGCAAGCAAACCACGAACGCTGTCGAGATCGTTGTACTCGGCGTACAGAAACTCATGCGGCACATTGACGGCGTTGTGTCCGCGTCCAAACGTCAGCACGCCGCCGTGATAACCGCCGACAAACACAATGATCTTGCTGCGCCCCGTGAACGCCTTCGCCACGGCCAGCATCATCAGGTTGGCTTCGGTGCCCGAGTTGGTGAAGCGCACCGATTCGAGCGAAGCGAAGCGCTCGCACAGCGCTTTTGCAAGCCGCGATTCGAGAAGATTATGCCCACTCAGATTGAGGCCACCGTCTAACGCGGCATCGATCGCGCGGCGAATCTGCGGGTGCGAGTGGCCATAGATCCCCGCGCTGAATTCAGCGATGAAATCGAGGTACTCGTGACCATCCGCATCCCACAGGCGGCAGCCTTCGCCCTTCGCCATCGCGAGCGGAAACGGCTCATAAAACAGCACCGAACGGGTATTACCGCCGGGCATGACCTCCACTGCCTGTTCGTACTGGCGCGCGCTCAACGGATTGCGCGCCGCGAAGGCTGCGGATGCGGCTGCGAGCGCCTCGTTGAGTGTGGCGGCTTTGTGCTGCGCCCCGGATTGCGCAGCGGAAAAAGCCTGCGCTTCGGATCTGATCGGCGTTGTCATTTCAAGGTGCCCTGCATCGTGGAACAGTAATTTTCGTGCGGCAGCGCTCGTGCCGCACGGAATATTTTATCTACAAACAATGATTTTATTGTACACCGAACAACAAAGATTCGGCGACGGAATCAGATCGTCTGCTGGCGGGCGCGATCCTTCATCAGGATGAGCGCGGGCAACGTGAACAGCGCGCTGCCCGCCAGCAGCCAGCCGGCATTCGCGGCGGCGCCGGTGGACGAGATCGTCCACGTCGTCAGGAACGGCGAGAAGCCGCCGAGAATGGTGGCCAGCGCGCCGCCGAACGACACGCCTGTCGAGCGCACACGCGTCGGAAACATTTCCGCGAGCGACGCGGGACCGGCACCGGAGTACATCGTGAACACGATGTTCATCAGCAACTGGGTCCAGAAGAACGTCATGAAGCTGATGCCTGACACGATCAACCCATAGAGCGGATACGACAGCAACAGGAAGAACACGCAACTGGTGAGCAACACGGGCTTGCGGCCGATGCGATCCGATAGCGCGCCCATCAGCGGTGCGCCGATCATGACGGTCGCGAGCGATGCGGTGCTGGTCCACAATGCCTGCGTGCGAGAAATATGCGCATACTTGGTCGCGAAAGTCGGCATGTAGACCGCGACCATGTACGAACTCACCGCCCAGAAAATCACGAACGAAAACGCGTGAAAGACCGATTTCGCAAACTGGCCGCGGCTGAGCGACGCCGCATGCGACGCACCGCTTTCATATGCGGGAGACTCCTGCACGCGCCGTCGCACGTACATGCCGACCGGTCCGAGCAAGGCGCCAAGAAGAAACGGAAGGCGCCAGCCCCACGAGGAAAGCGCGTCGTTGCTCAACGCGCTGCTGAGGATCGCGGCGGCCAGCGAGCCGAGCAGCAGACCCGCGGAAATGCTGGATTGCTGGAATGCGCCAAAGAATCCACGCCGGTTCGCGCCGCCCCACTCGACCAGGAACGCCGCGGCCGTACCCCACTCGCCGCCTGCGGCAAAGCCCTGAACCAGTCGTGCCAGAACCAGCAGAACGGGGGCCCAGATGCCAATCCGCTCATAGGTCGGCAGCAACCCGATCGCGACCGTGCTGACGGCCATCAGGATCATCGTCATCGCGAGCGTGATGTGGCGGCCACGCACATCGGCGATGCGACCCAGCACGAGACTGCCGATCGGTCGCGCGACAAAGCCCACGCCGAACACGGCAAACGACGCCAGCAATGAAGTGAAGTCGTCGGTCGATGGAAAGAAATTCCTGGCAATGATCGCGGCAAGAAAGCCATAGACGCCAAAGTCGAACCACTCGAGGATATAGCCGACCATGCCCGCGCCGATCGCGCGTCGTTGTTCGGCCCTGTTCATCGCGGGCGGAGCGGCCTCTATGGATCGTGCGTGGTATGAGGTGCTGTTCATAGTCGCTTCCGGCATGTCATGTGAGTTGAGACATGCGGGCGAAACGGGCCGGCATGTCGGTGTGTCAGTCAGGGGTGGTGACGGTGCAAATCAGAACTTGTGGCGCATGCCGATGCGCAGCGCGAGCTGTTTATCGTTCCCCGAGATCGGCAGCGTGACCAGCGTGGCGCGCGCGCCGCCGTTCGCCTTGTCGTAGTTCGCGCTCACGTAGACGTCGGTGCGCTTCGAGAGCAGGTAATCGAGCACGGCATTGAACTCGTTCCATTGATACGGCGACATCTTCGAGTAGCCGTAACCACCCGCCAGCAGCAGGTCCTGCCGCAAATAGGCGTGCGCGACCGCATTGAAGCTTTGCATCGTGATGGCGTTCGCGCCCGACTCGTAGTGCGTATTGGTGTAAAGCCCCGACAGGCCAAACGGACCGAAGTTGTACGAGGTGCCGATGCCGGCTGTCCGGTAGCGGTCGACCACAATCGCCTTCGACGAAAAGGCCACATTGGTACCGAGGAAACTGCTCACGCCGAAACTGCTGCCGGGCGTCACCGTGTAGCTGTGAATGCTGGTAGTCGCGGCCCCAATGCTGAACGGGCCGTGCTCGTATGTCGCGCTGAGGCTGTACGCGGCGCCGTAATTGTTGGCCGGCGCACTGAGCGAATTGAAGCTGTACTGCGCGGCAAAGTGCAGTCCGCGCAGATCCGGGCTGACGTAGGTCACGGCGTTATTCAGCCAGTTTCCGGAGATGCGGTCATGGTCGCCGGTATCGAACGCGTAGATGCCCGACCAGTAGCCCGAGTGGTAGCGAATCAGGGTCGTGGTCATCTGATCGTAGGTGCGGCCCAGTTCCACCGTCCCGTAGCGGTCGTTCTGCAAACCGACAAATGCCTGGCGCCCGAACTCGAGTCCCCCTTGACGCGAGGCGCCGGTGTTCGGGTTGAAACCGCCCTCCAGGTTAAAGATCGCCTTGAAGCCGCCGCCGAGATCTTCCGTGCCCTTGAAACCGAAGCGGTCACCCTGACTGATGCTGTCGTCCATCCGGTACGCCTGATGACCGCCCTGGTTGGATACGAAGGTCAAACCATCGTCGATGAGGCCATACAACGTGACTGTCGATTGCGCGTGCACGGCGGCGCTCGCTGCCATCAGACCAAGCACACCCCCAAAAGCCTTCCATTTCATGAAGATCTCCCCTACCCGTCGTGAAAAATGTACCGGCTGGCCGGCATCAGTGAATTTCAATGTTCCATGAACATTTTTTCATTGTTCAGTGAACAAGTGGACGTTATATGGCGATCAAAATAGAAATGCAACCAGGAAATGACCGAAGGACTGGCGGCGTCGCGATGAAGAGACTGTTGTTCGGTATACAATGAAACCCTTGTGCAACCCGCCCCGTCCGTCCGCCTGCCGGCCGCTCCGGGGCTCCTCCCCATACAGGTCCCACGTGACGACAAGAACGACCAGGCAGGAAGCCACCGCCGGAACCGGCAAAGCGGCAGCAAAAAAAGCAGCAAAGACCGTCGTGAAAGCGGCTGCGGGCAAGCGCGCGGGCGTCGCCGCAAAGAAAAAAACCGCGCCCGTAGACAAGGCGTTGACCCGCGACAGGATCGTCGCGGCAGCCATCGAGCAGATCGACCAGAACGGTCTGACGGCATTTAGCCTGCGCGAGGTGGCGCGTCAGCTCGACGTTTATCCCACCGCGGTGTACTGGCACGTGCCGAACCGCGATGCACTGCTTGCGGCAGTGGTCGAGCAGACCATGGCGGGCGTCACACCGGAGCTCGGCAAGCTCAACTGGCAGGACTGGCTTCGCGAACTGTTCCGCCGCTATCGCAAGGCCGTGCAACAGCATCCGAATGTCGCGCAACTTGTCGGCGCGCAGCTTGTCTCCAACGCGAGCCTGAGCCCGTTGCTGATCGACCGGATCCTTGCGGTGCTGCTCGATGCGGGCTGCGACGAGGCACGGCTCGTCGAGATGTATAACGTGGTGATTGCCAGCATGGTCGGCTTCGCGACGCTCGAATTCGCACCGCTACCTACCGACGACCTGTCCACCTGGGCGAACCAGTTGCAGGAAAAAGTCCACGCAATCCGGGCGCTCGAATATCCGACGCTCGCGCGTCATCTGCCCGCTCTTGCGAACCATGCGTTTATCGTGCGCTGGCAAAGCGGCAGCGACGTGCCGCTCGATTCAAGCTTCGAGGCCTTCGTCGAGGTCGCGATTGCGGGTATCGAGCGGGTGCTTGCGAACTGACCTGAGCGCTAGACGAAAGTCAGAAGGCGGCGCGGATTACGCGTAAGGAGCGTATCGATCTCGTCCTGCGTGAAATCGCGCCGCAGCATGCGCGGCACGATATTGGCAAAAATGTGCTGATAACCGTGCCCGCCATAACGCCCAAGGCGCGTGCGGGTGCAAATGTCGTGGCTGATCAGCACTTGCTCCGCGTGGCCGTGATCGAGCAGCGTGCGCACCATGCGCAGCCGCGCGCCGTCGTTAGGCATGTCGATATCCGACATCGGATACGCGCTTTGCTCCCAGCCAAACAGATCGAGCTCAATTACGCAGCCTGAATCGGCAAGCCTCAGGAGCCTCGTGTCGTCGAAAATCGTACGATCGATGTGGCTGATGATGACGCGTTCGACCGGGTAGCCAAGGCTCCTGATCGTATCGATCACTTCCTGCGGCTGCTCCGCATGGCGGCCGGGATGAATGTTCAGCGCCGCACCGGTTTCCTGCTGGGCGATCAACGCGCCCTGCACAACCCGCTTCTCCTGCTCCGTCCACGGCGACTGGCAGCCTATCTCCCCGATAATGCCCGCGCGCACCTGCGTGCCCCACGCGCCTTCAGTGATCTGGCCGATCATCTCGCTCGCGAAATCGTCGATCGAGCGGTGCGCATTGGCCGCGTCCTGATACTCGTGGACATAGTGGCCACACCCCATCACGACGTGTACGCCGGCTTCGCGCGAAATCTGCGCAAGGCCCTGTGGATCGGGTTTTAGCCCGCCGGTCGTCAGATCGACAATCGCGCTGCCGCCCGCCGCGCGCATTTCCAGCAACTCTTCGACGGCCACGTCCTTCTGGTCGAGCCGGTAGTTCTTCAGCGACGGTACCTGACCGTAGTTGATCTTCCAGCAATTGCACAGGTCGATCTCGGTCTGGTCGTGGTCGGCGTCTTCGGCCAGTTTTGGGGGCACGAGATCGATCAGCAGATGCTCGTGCATCAATGCCGGCCCAAGATCGTGCGGATCGATCAGGCCGAGCACTGTCTGGATGCGGCCCTTCCGTGAGGCGAGATCATTCATCTTGCAGAAATCCATGTAGGGTCGTTGGTCGACAAAAATCGTCCCCGGAACAGCAGAACGCTTTCCGGTGCCTGGCACTTCCCCTCCCGGTGTGTGGGTGCGGGATGAAGTGGCGAGGCCCGTGTTATCTCCAGGCTACTGGACAAAATCACTGGACATACATTTTATTGTACGACGAACAACCATTGGATGTCTTTCGATCAAAAAAACGCAATCACTATCTCAACTGCGGCGTCCCGCGCGGTCATGACGATCTCCATACAGCTTTGCCGATGCCGCGCTCAACCTTGAACCGCGTTTCGCAAGGCGGCCAGACACCGCAGGTTCTCCGCTTGCGTGCCGACCGAAATCCGCAGCCATTCCGGCAAGCCATAAACCCCAACCGGCCGAACGATGACACCCTGGCGCAACAGACTGGCATTGACCGCCGCCGCGTCCCCGACCTTGACGAGAACAAAGTTGGCGCGCGACGGCAGGTAGTGCAAGCCCAGGGCCTCGAAGCCCGCATAGAGTTGGGCCACTCCCTTCTGGTTTTCGGTGCAACTGCGTGCAAGAAAAATCTCGTCATCAAGCGCGGCGACCGCTGCTTGCTCCGCCAATGCCGTCACAACGAACGCGGGTCGGATACGGTTCAGCAATGCCGCCAACGGCGCCTGCGCAACACCGTACCCAACCCGCAAGCCGGCCAGTCCATACGCCTTCGAAAACGTTCGGGTCACGATCAGATTGGGAAAGCGCCGCACCCATGCCAGGCTGTTATAGCGGTCCTCGACCGGTAAATACTCGCTATACGCCTCGTCGAGCAGTACCGGGATATGGCTCGGCACAGCGGCGATGAAGCGTTCCAGCGCCGCGCCCGGGACGAACGAGCCGGTCGGATTGCCCGGATTGGCGAGATAAACGAGTGCGGTATCGTCGTCAAGAGCAGCGAGCATCGCGTCCAGGTCGCAGCCGTAGTCGAGCGCCGGCACCACCTTGTGGGCGGCACCGGTGCGCTGCACGGCATTGACGAAGGCCTGAAACGAGTACTGCGCATACACCGCATTGCGCCCGGGTTCAAGAAACGCCGTTGCTGCCAGTCCAAGCACGCACTCCGAACCATTGCCGGGCACGAGGCACTCGGCAGGCACATCGAACTTGCGCGACAGCGCATCGAGCAGCGCACGGCAATCGTTGTCGGGATACCTGGCCAATTCGCTGCCGGCGTCGCTCAGAACAGCACGGGCGGCGGCGCTCATGCCGAGCGGGTTTTCATTCGAGGCCAGCTTGACGATCGCTTCTGGCTGAACGCCTATTTCACGGGCCAACGTTTCGATCGGCTTACCCGGCTGATACGGTTTCGTCGCGCGGATATGGGCCGGTAGCCTCAGTGCCGCTTCGCTGCTGTCACGCATGGATACATCCTCCCTGAATTGCCTTCAACTCGAAAAATTCTTCGACACCGTAACGCCCGTTTTCGCGACCGATGCCCGATTGCCGATAGCCGCCGAACGGCGCGGCAAGATTTTGCGGTGCGCCATTGACGACGACCTGGCCGGTGCGCAAGCGCCGGGCGATGCCGAGCGCTCGCTGCGCGTCGGCGCTCCATACGCCGCCCGAGAGCCCGTAAGGCGTGCTGTTGGCGATCGCCACGGCCTCTTCTTCATCTGCGTAGCTCATCAGCGCCAGCACCGGGCCAAAGACCTCCTCACGCGCCAGCGTCATATCCGGCATCACGGCGGAAAACACGGTCGGCCGTACAAAGTAACCCTGGTCGTAACCGCTGGGACGGCCGGCCCCACCGGCAACGAGCCGGGCCCCCTCGGCCAGCGCGGTACCGATATGGCGCTGCACAGTCTCGAACTGACGGTGGTTGGCAACCGGTCCAAGGCGCGTCTCCGGATTGTCAGGATTGCCTACGATCCAGTCCCGGGCGTGCCGTTCGCATAGCGCTTCGACTTCGCCCAGCAGAGCCTGTGGTACCAGCAAGCGCGTCTGTGCCGCGCAAATCTGGCCGCTGTTCGTAAAGCACTGGCGCAGCACGGTTGGCACCGCGTCGGCCAGCGGCGCGTCGTCGAGCAGAATGGTGGCCGACTTTCCACCCAGCTCAAGCGCGACTTTTTTCACGGAATCGGCCGCACCGCGCGCCACCGCCCGCCCACCGGTTACCGATCCAGTGAAGCTCACCATGTCGACCTCGGGATGCGTCGCCAACGCCGCGCCCGTCTCCACTCCATCGCCCCATACGAGATTGAATACGCCTCGCGGCAGGCCGGCTTCGTGAACGATCGTGGCAAAACGCCGGGCAGCCAGCGGCGCCAGTTCGCTCGGCTTGAGAACAACCGTGCAGCCGGCTGCGAGCGCCGCGCCGACCTTGGCGACAATCTGATGCAACGGGAAATTCCATGGCGTGATGGCGGCCACCACGCCTATCGGTTCATGCACGACGAGCGAGTGCGCCACACGGGTTTCAAGTGCCATGGAACCGATCGCATCGATGGCCAGTTCGAGATTGCGCAACGGCATCGGCACCTGCATTTGCCGCGACACCCAAAGCGGCGCGCCGATTTCTCGCGCGAGATCCTCCGCAAAGCCTTCGATCTGCCGCGCAATACCATCGCGGACACGACTCAATGCCGCGCAGCGCTGTGCAACCGGCGTCGCGGACCACGCTGCGAACGCGCGCCGCGCCGCGGCAACCGCCGCATTCACGTCGTGCGCGTCACACACGGCAATCGAAGCAAATTGACGCTCCGTGCAGGGGTCAAAGGCCGCGAGCCTGCCACGCCCGGCAACGGGAACCCAGTCGCCGTCGCAATAGAAAGTGTCGAAATTTTCCACACCCCTCCCCTTATGCCGCCTTGGCCGGTTCGCCCAGCGGGTTGGGCGGCGCTTCGCGGCCAGCCAGCTTGAGCGGCGCCTTGAGCCGGAACAGATGCCAGGGACTCGGCATCTCCCCGACCTGCGCTTCGATCACGACAGGCGCACGCGCCGCAATCGCGTTGCGTACCGCCCCCTCGAGCTGCTGCGGATTGGTCACGCGTTCGAAATCCAGATCGAAGGCGGAGGCAAGGCGATCGAAATGCGGGTTGCAGAGTTCGACCGCGATGTTCTCGCCGAAGGTTTGCTTCTGGATCGTCCGCACGTTGCCGAAGTGGCCGTCGTTGAACACGACCGTGACGAGGCCCACGCCATACTTGCGCGCGGTCGCCAGCTCCTGCATGTTCCAGCCGAACCCGCCGTCGCCGTTGATGCTGACCACCGCACGATCAGGATTGCCGATTGCCGCGCCGAGCGCCGTGGCGAATCCATAGCCGAGGGTGCCCTGATAGCCGGGCGTGACGAATGTGCCCGGCTGGTAGACCGGATACATTAGCCGCGCGAAGTAACCGACCTGCGTCAGTTCGTTTACGAGAATGCCGTCATCGGGAATCGCGCTGCGCAGTGCGCGCGTGTAGGCGCTCTGCGGCTCGATCTCGTCGGCCTGACGCTGTGCCCATGCGCGCACGATGTCGAGGTCGGCCGGCGGCGCGCGGCGCACACCGCTCAGTTCGTCGCACAACGCCTCGAGACCGAGGCGTGCGTCTGCGCCAATTCCGAGGCCCGGAGCACGGGGCGCCGACCAGTCGGCTGCATCGGCGTTCAGATAGATGTAGCGAATGCCCGCGCCGGGCCACGATGGCGCCGGCGTCATGATGTCGAGAAAACGGCTGCCAACCACCAGCACCACGTCGGCATGCGGGAACACGGCGCGACCGCCGAGCGTATTCAAGGCGAGCGGATGCCGGCTCGACAGGGCGCCTTGCGCGTTATCGTCGAGCACCACCGGGGCCTGCAATTTTTCCGCGCAACGGCGCAGCGCCTCGCTCGCACCGGCCGCAAGCACCCCGCCACCGGCGTAGATCACGGGAAAGCGCGCGCGTTCGAGGAGTGCGGCCGCCTCGGCAATGGCGGCGGGATCGGGCCGCACACGGCCGGTGTCGTCCTCGTTCGCCGGTGGATCGATGAGCGCGATATCCGCGCTCGCGCTCAATACGTCATGCGAGATTTCAATGCCGACCGGGCGAGGCCTGCCGCTGCGCAACTGCTTCACCGCCTCGCGCACGAGACCTGGGATGGCCTGCGGCAAGGCCGCGCTGCCCTGCCATTTCGTCACGCTGGCAAGCACCTGGGTCTGGTTCGGAATTTCATGCAACAGCCCATAACCCCGGCCGAGCCCGCTCGAATGAATATTGCCGGTGATGGCCAGCACCCGCGAATTGCAAGCGTAAGCGGTCGACAGCCCCGCCATCGCATTGAGCAGCCCGGGGCCGGGTACGACCATGCTGACGCCGATCCGCCCGGTTGTACGTGCATAGCCGTCGGCCATATACGCGGTGGCCTGTTCATGACGCGGCACCCAGTAGCGGATCCGGTCGCTTTGCTGACGCAGTGCTTCAACGGCCCAGTCGAGTTGCACACCCGGGATGCCAAAAATGTCGGTGATGCCTTCGCGCACCAGTTGCTGCGCGAGCGCTTGTCCGCCTGTCATATTCATGGAGTCGTTTCCTTGCCAATTGGAGAGGGTTGATTTCGCTGCCTGAGGTGCATCAGCCATGTTGTGGCGCGTCTTGCGCCGTTGGCTTCGCAGCCGCGCCGGGTAAGGCCAGGGTCGCGGCGAGACCGAGCAGGACACCGAAGATCACGTAATACGCGGGGGCCATCCGGTCACCGGTGGCGACAATCAGTCCCGTCACGATGAGCGGCGTAAAGCCGCCGAAAATGGTGGTCGACAGGTTGTAGCTGACCGACAGGCCGCTGGAACGCCCACTCACCGGGAACATTTCCGCCAGTGCGGTCGAGAGCGGGCCGAGCACGGCCGCGCCCAGCACGCCGAACAGCAGCTCGATTGCGAGCAGCGTGCTCATGGCCGGTTCGGCTTTCAGCCAGGCAAAGCACGGCCAGACAGCAACCAGGCTGAACACGAAGCCCCACCCCAGCACGCTTTTGCGTCCGACCCGGTCGGACAGGGCGCCGAATGCGGGACATGCCAGAATCCGCACCACGCCCGATACCGCAATCACGATAAATGGCGTGCCCGGCGGCATTTGCAGGTACTGCACCGCGTAGGTCGGCATATAAATGTTGAAGACGAACTGCATGATGGTGGTGCCCGCCACCAGCCCGCTCGCGATGATGATCTCGCGCCAGTAACCCCGCAGCACCTGCCCAAACGGCAGTCCCGGCTCACGTTCCCGCGTGGCGCGAAAAAGCTCGGGTTCATCCACACGGTTACGGATATACAGCCCAACCGGGCCGATCAGCAGGCCTAACAGGAACGGCAGCCGCCAACCCCACGACTCCAGTTGCGCCGGAGTCAGGCCCTGCGTGATCAGCACGCCGACGAGCGACGCGAGGACGCCGGCCACCGCCTGCGCAAACATCTGAAAACTGCCGAACAGGCCCTTCTGGTGCGCAGGCGCGGATTCGACCAGCATCGAGGTCGCGCTGCCGAACTCCCCGCCCGCCGAAATGCCCTGCAGAATCCGGGCGAGCACCATGATGACGGTTGCCACCACGCCGGCTTGCGCATAGGTCGGGGCAAGGCCGATCAGGGCGGTCGCCACGGTCATCATCGCTATGACGAGCAACAGTGCTGCCTTGCGTCCTGCGCGATCAGCGTAGATCCCCAGCACAATGCCGCCGACCGGACGCGCCACGAACGACACGCCGAATGTCGCCGCGATCAGAAGAGTGGCCGACGAACCGGCATTGGCCGGAAAGAAGTGGCGTGAAATCACGCCCATCAGATAACCGAATGCAATGAAGTCGTACCACTCCAGCACGTTGCCGATCGTCGACGCAAAAATCACGCGACGGTGTTTGAATAGTTCCTGCATGTCTCCAACCTCCTGAGGGGGTCTGTCCAGTTCGCTCGTGGTTCGGCGGGTCCCGACTGCGCGGGTTTCTGTCTGACTGAATCGTGTCACTTCGGAGATAACCATGTAAGCCTTTTTTGGCTATCATGTTCGCCTTTAGCGATCACTAGCAACCCACGGAGCAGCGACATGACATTGCAGCAATTGCGCGATTTCACGGCGATCGTGAACCAGGGCGGCGTGCGTGCGGCGGCGCGTGCGCTCGGTGTGTCGCAAGCCGGGTTGACCAAAAGCATGACGAAACTGGAGGCGTCCGTGCAGGCCTCACTGTTCGTTCGCACTTCGCGCGGCGTCGCGCTCACCGCGTTCGGGGAACGCCTGCTCGAGCACGCCGCCATCATCCTGCGGGAATGCGGCCGCGCCGAAGCGGACCTGAACCAGTTGCGCGGCGACGAAACAGGCGAAGTCGATATCGGGGTGTCGCCCGCACCGTCGATTCATCTGGTGCCGGCCGTGTTGCCGGAATTTCGCCGGCGCTATCCCCGTGCGCGGCTGCACGTCACGCACGGCCTCTCACATTCGTTATTGCCCGCGGTACGGTCAGGTCAGCTCGATATCGCCATCACGCCGGTGCCCGAACCTTTCGACGCCACCGGGCTGCATGTCATCCCGCTCTTTCCGACCGAGCCGTCCGTTGTGGGCAGGCGCGATCACCCGCTTGCGAAGAGCCGCTCAATCAAGGATCTGGCCGATTGCGAATGGATTATCACGGGGGTAGCGGACAGCCTCGGCGCGCCCGGCAGCAGTATTGTGGATCTGTTCGCCGAGGCCGGGCTCGGCCGGCCCAATGTCGCCGTGGTGTGCGACTCGCTGTTCGACACGCTGTCGCTGATCGCCCGCACCGATCTGCTTGCACCGCTGCCGCAAGCGGTGCTCACGCACAGTCTGATGCGCGATGGGCTCGCACGCATCCCGATCCGCGAACAGCAGAAGGTCTACACGATCTGTATCGTTCATCGCGCCAGCCCGCCGTTGTCGCCGATTACGGCGGTGTTGACCGCCATGCTGGTGTCGTTCGCGAAGATCGGGCGTGGCATCAGAGGGGCCTGAATGCGCAGCGGCGAGACACGCATCAAGGCCCACGCCTGAGGCGTCCGGTTGGGAAAGGACATGACTGCATGGCGTCGCGGCCGATTTCGCGATGTGCCGCTAAACCGCCAGTAGTACAAACATTGCCACTACGGCTACACCCATTACACCGGTCGCAAGCCAACCCACAACCCGGAGGCTGCCTGCGATGGTGAATTCCCCCATCACGCCCTCATGCGCCGCCATCTTCATCACCAGTACCATGATCGGAACCGAGGTCACGCCGTTGATGACAGCGCTCCAGAATAACGCCTTGATCGGATCGATTGACGTGAAGCCCAGCGCCAGGCCCACGAGGGTCGCCAGCACGATGATCCCGTAGAACCGTTTCGCAAGACGCGGCGCCAGTTCCAGACTGTTTTTCCACTGGAACGCGCCGGCCATCGCATAAGCGGCCGAGCCGGCGAGAACCGGCAATGCAAGCAGTCCCGTGCCGATAATTCCGAGGCTGAAAAGCAGGAATGCGAACTGTCCCGCGATCGGTTTGAGCGCGGAAGCGGCCTGTGCAGAGGTCTGAATATCCGTCAGATTGTGGGCGTGGAGGGTCGCGGCTGTCGTCAGAATGATGAAGAACGCGATCAGGTTCGAGAAGGCCATGCCGATCCGGGTATCGGATCCAATGCGTTTCAGGTTCGTCAAGGCGAGCCAGGGCGCCCGCTTCAGCGCATGCTGCCCGTCCGCTGCCTCCAGATCCTCCACCTCCTGCGAGGCCTGCCAGAAAAACAGGTATGGGCTGATGGTCGTGCCGAACACCGCGACGATGATCGTCAGGTAGGCACTATTCCATGTCACGTGAGGAAACACGGTGCGGGCCGCTACGGTCGCCCACGGAATCTTCACGGTAAAGACGACGCCCACATATGCAAACAGCGCAAGCGTGAGCCATTTGAGCACCTTCACGTAGCTTTTGTAGGGGACGAAAACCTGCAGGACGAGTGAAAACAGGGCGAGCCCGACCGTGTACAAGCGCGCGGGTCCGCCTACGACCAGATTGACGGCCGCGCCCATGGCGCTCAGGTCGGCGGCAATGTTGATCGTATTGGCAACCAGCAGCAGCACCACCGCGCTGTAAAGAAGCGACACCGGATAGTGGCGCCGGATATTGGTCGCCAGCCCGTGGCCGCTGACCCGCCCGATCCGTGCACTGATGATCTGGATGGCAACCATCAGCGGATACGTGAGCGGGATCGTCCACAGGATGTTGTAGCCGAATGCCGCGCCGGCCTGCGAGTAGGTGGCAATGCCGCTCGGGTCATCGTCGGCTGCGCCGGTAATCACCCCGGGGCCGAGCTTCTCATGCCACGGGCCGGCCGGACGCGCCTCTGCTGCTGAGGGGGCAAGGTTGCTTGTCATGCGAACTCCACTACCCGGGCCGGGCGGCAATGCACATCAATCGGTGTGCCGCCCGCACCCTCGTTGGCGCGGGCGGATCGTCGCGACATTGACCCGCGGTAACGGCGTCTGTGCTGCCAATAACATTGCGCAACGTTCATGCCCGCCCCGGCGATCGGCGAGCGCGGAGCCACCAGAGAAGCCGCTACAATAGCCGTCGTGCGATGCGCCCGGTGAAATGGGTGAAGCGGGCTCGCCGGCAACGGGAGGGGCCATGTTCGACAAGGCGCTGCGTATCGAAGGTGGGCCGGACTGGCACCACTTCCACGTCTACACCGACAGTGCGCTTGTCGCGGTACTGCTCGTCGCCGCGCTGCTGGTCGCGATTCTGCTGGCAAGCGCGATCTGCTACTACGTAACGCGCGCGGTCATGCTGATGATCGTCGGCCGCCTCGCTCGCCAGGAGCGGCATAAGTGGCTGCGCGCCGCCGAGCGCCACAAGGTTTTCCATCGGCTCGCGCCGCTCGTGCCCGCCGCGATCATCTACGCGGCCGGCCCCCTGATTTCCGGACTCACCTTCCCGCTGATTGCGGCGCTCGGGCACCCGCTTGCGATCCTCGCAGCCTGCTACATGGTGTACACCGTGCTACGCGCCGCGCTCGCTTTCCTCGATAGCGTCAGCGAGCGCTACAGCCACTTTCCGTCCGCGAACGAGCGGCCGATCAAAAGCTTCCTGCAGGTCGCCACCATCGTGCTCTACGTGATCGCGTTGATCGTCCTGACTTCGGTGCTGCTGGAGCGTTCGCCTGCGTACTTCCTCACCGGCCTCAGCGCGATGACCGCGCTCCTCATCATTATCTTTCGCGATTCGCTACTCGGTTTCGTGGCCAGCATCCAGCTGGCCGCGTACGACATGTTGCGGGTGGGCGACTGGATCGAGGTGCCTGGCTTCGTCGCCGACGGCACGGTGATCGATATCGCGCTGAACACAATCAAGGTGCAAAACTTCGACAACTCGATTGTCATGCTGCCGAGCTACGTACTGCTGACGAACAGCGTGAAAAACTGGCGCGGCATGACAGAGTCGGGCGGCCGGCGCGTCAAGCATGCGATTCATTTTGATGCCGACACCGTGCGCTTTCCCGACGAGGCGCTGCTTGCCCAGCTGCGCAGCGATATCGACCAGCCACTCGCGGCGCTGATGCCCGACAACGGCCAGCGCCATACCAATCTCGGTTTGTATCGTCGCTATCTGAGCGCGCATTTCCGCGACCACCCTGCTGTCCGCCACGACATGCCGCTCGTGATTCGCCAACTGCAGTCAAGCCATGCCGTCGTCGCGCTGGAGATATTTCTCTACCTCAACGAGACACGCTGGGAGCAGTACGAAAACCTGCAGTCGGACATGCTCGACCATGCCTATGGGCTCGTGCCGCTTTTCGGCTTACGCTGCTGGCAGGAGCAACGCCCGCCGGCCGGGCGGCCATAGCAGGAGGGGCGCGGTGGAATCTGCTCCGTCGGACCCTGCCAGGCCATAGGGAAAATGGGCTGCCGCATGAGGCCGATACATGAGCTACCGGGTGAGGGCCAGGCGTTGAATCGCGACACGACCGAAACTCCCGTCGGAATCCTTATCTCCAGAGTAATTGCCGACCTTGAAATACAACGGAATACCTTTCCAGGAGTCAATCGCATAGCGAAAGCGCCGTGTCATTTCAGCGGCGCCACTTCGGATATGTACAGCAAGCGTGTCGTTCTCGAACGCCAATTGGCACTCGATGGTGTCTCCCAGAGACACGCCACGCAATAGAAGAATTTTTTCTTCGTTGACCCCGTAACGCTTCTTCACTCCCATGAGTATGTCGCCGTGGCTCCAGCGCATCTTCAGCGCCTCGGAGCCGCCGGTCTTTTCGCCATGGATCTGGGCGAATATCAACTCCCCTGTGCTGGGCTCGGCCAGCACTCGCAACACGAAGGATTCAATGTGCCGTGGTCCGCCGCTGGGCTGCATTGTCCAGCTATCATTCTCACGCAGTTCGACGCGTGGAAACTCGGAATCCCTGGAATGACCGGCTCCTGAGGGAACGCGGAAGGTCATCTCGCCAGTGGCGGGGTCCGTAGAGAAAAAAGGATCCTGATACATGCCCACGGGACTGATCTCTTTAAACTGCAGACGGGCGTCGAGTGTTTGCAATCTGTAGGCAGACAGATCGAAGTTCTGTCCAGGCGCAAGTGCTGGATCGAGAACCTGGGCATGAGCAGCGCCGGCCCAGATAACGGCTGACATGAATATGAAAGCGAATCGCTTACAGGACATGGGCTGATAGCGTGAAATGAAGACGAAATCGTCCAACCTGGCGCTGTTTAAAAGCAGTGTTCCGGCGCAGTCGTCTCGCCAGCCGGCGCCGGCTGGCGCCAACCTGGGCCTACTTCTCCACCTTGTCGTGCATCACCATAATCGTTTGCTGCATCAGCGCACAAAGCGTTTCATGGCCGTCCTTGACGGCGAATACCTCTGCCCGCGTGACGATGAGCGTCCGGCCGGGACGGACAACCTGGCCGCGGGCAATCAGAGTTTCGCCGTCGGCCGGAGCGACCAGGTTCATCTTGTACTCGACGGTCAATACAGAGGCGCTAGCCGGTACCAAGGTCATCGCAGCGTAGCCGGATGCAGAGTCGGCAATCATGCCTACTACGCCGCCATGCACGAAGCCGTGTTGCTGTTCGACGCCGCTCCACACGGGGAGGTGGATTTCAGTGCGGCCGTGGTCGATCACGGGCAAGGTCGCCCGGATCAACGCCATCGCATTCTGACGAATGAAGCTGGCGCGGACGCGCTCAACGAATAGGGAGTCGGGAGTATGTGCCATAAAGAGCGATTGTATTGGTAAATTCAGCGCCACGGCGCGGCGCGAGCGGCTCCAATACCGACGACGCGACTGGCAACTCCATGCACGCCGTCAGACGCAAATAGTCGTCTCAGCCCTTCCCGCGCGTGAGACGCCTTGCCATGATTCAAGCACCTCGCCTGCTCCGCCTCGACTCTTGCGAAACTGTCCGATCTGAATTTTGTACGGTCTCCCTCGCGTTCCGGATCGCCTTATCAAAGCTGTTTTCCGTGGCGACATGCCTGTTATCAACGCTCACGAGCCAATAGCCACTGCTGCAGCACCAACGGATTCTCCTCTCTTCAAGGAGCAGTGCGAACCATCGCCAGAGTGAAGCGTCCTCGGCGTTCGCGGCCACGGCAGCCGCCGCTCGGACATGCCTCATGTCATCCAGATTGCTCACGTCTCACTCCATCAGACCTCGACCTCCTCTCGCTGAATGCTTAAGAGAGCATTTCCTCGAGTTCCGGCACGACCGTGAACAGATCACCCACCAGACCATAATCGGCGACGCTAAAAATCGGCGCTTCCGGGTCCTTGTTGATCGCCACGATCACCTTCGAGTCCTTCATGCCGGCCAGATGCTGGATCGCACCCGAGATGCCGACCGCCACGTACAGTTGCGGCGCGACGATCTTGCCGGTCTGGCCGACCTGATAGTCGTTCGGCACGAAGCCCGCGTCGACCGCTGCGCGCGAAGCGCCCAGCGCCGCGTTCAGCTTGTCGGCCAGCGGCTCCAGCACCTTGGTGTAGTTCTCGCCGTTGCCGAGACCGCGGCCACCCGAGATGATGATCTTCGCCGAGGTCAGTTCCGGACGATCCAGCTTGGTGACTTCACGGCTGACGAACTGCGACAGGCCGCTGTCGGCGGCTGCTTCGATCTTCTCGACCGCTGCGCTGCCGCCTTCTGCTGCGACCGCGTCGAAACCCGTCGTGCGAACCGTGATGACCTTGATCGGGTCAGCCGATTGGACCGTCGCGATTGCGTTACCGGCGTAGATCGGGCGCTCGAACGTGTCGGCGCTGTCCACGGCGGTGATATCGCTGATCTGCGCGACGTCGAGCTTCGCGGCGATGCGCGGCGCGATGTTCTTGCCGTAGGCCGTGGCCGGCGCGAGGATGTGCGTGTAGTTCTTCGCGGGGTCTTGCACAAGCGTCAACACCGTCGCTTCGACGTTTTCCGCGAGG
>NZ_MCAS01000001.1 GCF_003610895.1 Paraburkholderia fungorum | reverse complement strand
TGCGCTTCTTTCCGTTCACTGTAGCGATCGGTCAGGTAGTCCGAGCGGTCACGCACAAGCAGCGTGAACTTGTACAGTTCTTCCATCACGTCGACGACGCGGTCGTAATATGCCGAGGGTTTCATCCGGCCGTTCGCGTCGAACTCCCGCCAGGCCTTTGCCACTGATGACTGATTGGGGATCGTCACCATACGCATCCACCGGCCGAGAATGCGCAGTGCGTTCACGGCGTTGAACGATTGCGAACCGCCGCACACCTGCATCACCGCAAGCGTGCGGCCTTGCGTGGGGCGGACGCCGCCGCTTTCAAGCGGCAGCCAGTCGATCTGGTTCTTGAAGACCGCCGTCAGGGTTCCGTGACGTTCCGGGCTGCACCATACGTGCCCCTCCGACCATTCCGAGAGCTTGCGCAGTTCGACCACCTTCGGATGATCGGCCGGCACGCTGTCCACCAGCGGCAGGCCGTGCGGATCGAAGACCCGTGTTTCCGCACCGAAGTGACGCAAGATGCGTTCGGCTTCGAGCGAGAGAAGCCGGCTGTATGAGGTCGCACGCAACGAGCCGAACAGCAACAGGATTCTCGGAGCGTGTTGCGAAGCCGCGCGTGCGTCCAGCTTCTGCAGATCAGGGGTGTCCAGATGCGGGGCGCTGATGTTCGGAATGTTTTGCGTCATTAGAGAAGCCTTTTTCCTTCGCTATCGACCACCTGCTCGCCATCTTCTTTCGTGAATGAGCCTTTCTGTGCAGCAGGCAGGATGTCGAGCACCAGCTCCGAGGGCCGGCACAGGCGCACACCAAGCGGTGTGGCGACAAACGGGCGGTTAATCAGGATCGGATGTTCCATCATCGCGTCGAGCAACTGCTCATCGCTTAAAGATGTTTCCGCGAGGCCGAGTTCGGCATACGGCGTGCCCTTTTCGCGCAGCGTGGCGCGCACGGTGAGGCCCGCGCGTTCGATCAGACTCTTCAGCGTAGCGCGATCAGGCGGGTTCTTCAGATACTCGATGACTTCCGGCTCAATCCCGGCATTGCGGATCATGGCCAGCGTGTTGCGCGACGTGCCGCAATCGGGGTTGTGATAGATCGTGACGTTCATAACGGTTGTCCCTTGGTGCTGTGATTCGCTTCGTACCAGTGCTGGGAACGGTTGACCATGCCAACGACGAACAGCATGACCGGCACTTCGATCAGCACGCCTACCACCGTTGCCAGGGCTGCTCCGGAATGGAAGCCGAACAGACTGATTGCCGTGGCGACCGCCAGCTCAAAGAAGTTACTGGCGCCGATCAGACTGGAAGGGCCGGCAACACAGTGCGCGACGCCGAGACGCCGATTCAGGAGGTACGCGAGGCCAGAATTGAAAAACACCTGTATCAGGATCGGCACCGCGAGCATGGCGATAACCAGCGGTTCCTTGACGATCGCCTGCCCCTGAAACGCAAACAGCAGCACCAGTGTCGCGAGCAATGCGCTGATCGAATACGGACCAAGGTGCGCGACCGCTTGTCGGAAATACGTTTCGCCTCTGGTCAGCAGATGTCGTCGCAACAACTGGGCGAGGATGACGGGGATGACGATGTACAGGACAACTGAAATGATCAACGTATCCCACGGCACCGTAATCGCCGACAGGCCGAGCAGCAGCGCGACGAGCGGTGCAAAGGCAACGATCATGATGGAGTCGTTGAGCGCCACTTGCGATAACGTGAAGTACGGATCGCCTTTGCAGAGTTGCGACCACACGAACACCATCGCCGTGCAGGGGGCTGCGGCCAGCAGGATCAAGCCGGCGATATAGCTGTCGAGCTGGCCGGTGGGAAGCCACGGCGCGAACACATGGCGGATGAAAATCCAGCCGAGCAATGCCATCGAGAATGGCTTGACGAACCAGTTCACGAATAGCGTGACGCCAATGCCGCGCCATTGGCTCTTAACCTGGGTCATCGCGGAAAAATCTATCTTGACCAGCATCGGGATGATCATCACCCAGATCAGCACGCCGACCGGAAGATTCACCTGAGCCACTTCCATGCGGCCAATTGCCTGGAAGAGCTGGGGAAATACCTGCCCGACCAGGATGCCGCCCACGATGCAGAGCGCAACCCAGACCGTCAGGTAACGCTCGAAAAATCCGATTGCCGGCCGTGCGTCGACAATCGCTGCGTCAGTGCTGCTCATTTGATTCCTCTGCGAACTTCTCGCTGATGGCGCATTTCATGATCGACCGACAGACGTTGCTAAACGTCGCTTGCCATGATGCTGCGCGAGTTGTTTCCCGTGCAAAGAACGAGGATCGAATAGGGTTTGCCGTTCACGGGTGGCTCCGGAATGCCATGTTCGTTTCAGCCGGGGCACAACATGCGCTTCATGGTTTGTCCGCGCAGCAGTTCCCGAGATCGCTCGCGGCGCAGCTCGCGCCGGCGCAACAGTTTTCTGTCAGGAAACCGATCAGTCCTGTCATGGCGTCGAAGTTCGCCGTGTAGATGATGAATCGGCCCTCCTGCCGTGGTTTCACCAGGTCTGCATGTGACAGATCCTTCAGGTGGAACGACAGGCTGGAAGGGGACAGCCCGAGCTGCTGTGCGATTTCACCCGCCGCCATGCCGTCCGGCCCGGCGACGACCAGCAAGCGAAAAATCGCAAGGCGCGATTCATGGGCGAGCGCGCTCAGAGCGCGTACAACGAGGTTCGAGTCCATGTCCGGAACAATAAATCATCCATTTCGATATTTCAAGGATTATTGAAATGAAGATGTTTTTCGGACTTTTTTGCAGTCGATGTGACTGATTCCGGAGAGGGGAATCAGATGCCTTTCAGGGCGGCGCGTACAAACGAGACGAACCGCGATGTAACTGGATTCTTGCGCGCCTCCTCCCACACGAGTCCTACGCGCCACTTCGCGCCCTTGCCGCGAAGTGGCAGGACGGTAGCGTCCCGCAGCAGATGCTGCGCTCGCGAGGGAACGAACGCGACGCCGACTCCGGCAGCAACTGACGCCAGGACAGACTGCATATCATCAGCCTGCTGCGTCACGTTCGGTACGAAGCCCTGCTCGCGGCACCAGCCTTCGACTTGAGCGGCGAGTCCGGACCCGCGCGCACGCCGTAAGGCAAGGAAACCCATTTCATTCAGCTTGTCGAAATCGGCGGGAAGACGCACGCGTTCCAGGCTCGGAGGCAACGCCAGCGCCAGTGTTTCGTCGATTACACGGAGAGACGAAAGGCCGTCGATCGACGGCACCCGCATAAAGCCGACGTCCAGTTTCCCCGCCAGAAGGCGGCGAGTTTGCTCGGCAGAAGACAGGTCGCTCAGCGCGATGGCAATGCCCGGATACTGCTCGCGGAAATCGGCAATGATCCGTGGCGCGATTGTCAGCACGGACAGGCAAATGCCGATCCGCAAATACCCACGCCTACCGCTGCTCGCCTCTCGCGCACGCACGAGAATCTCGTCTGCGTCGTAGACGAGCGCCTGCGCATCAGGCAGGAAAATTTCCCCGAACCGCGTCAGCTCCGCGCCATGCCGGCCACGCTCGAAAAGCTTTGCGCCGAGGCTCGCTTCCAGCGTGCCTATCTGTTTGCTCAACGCTGGCTGGCTCACGTGCAGTGCGTCCGCCGCGCGCCCGAAATGGCGTAGCTCGACCACCGACAAAAACGCTCTCAGCAGTTTCAGTTCCATTCCGTATGGTTATCGTTTTGATTGAATCATTCATTTTACTAATCGACGATTGAATTGTTCAATACGGATATGTCTTTCAACACGCGAATAATCATGGACTCATCAGACCCTAAGCGTCGAGCACGCCGGACGGCCCGCACGGTGACGCCGGTTGATGGCCATGTTGACGATCCTGAGCCCGTGCCGGCACTTCCGGTTGATCGGGCGCGCCGACTTCGTTTCTCTGACGTATCCTCGGAAGACGACACCCACGTTCGGACGGGCGCGATCGCGGTGAGCTTCGCGATCGTCTCTCGGCGACGATGGCCGCGCTGAATCGGGTCGTTCTTCGAGACGCCGGCGATTGTCGCGTCCGCGTGGCTATTGAGCATTCGAAGCAAGATTTTTCGATGCAATTACCGCAATACAGATCAACGATGCCGCACGGGTCGTTCTTTGCATTGACTAATGTCCCGTAACGTCGCGGAATGGCGGTGCAGCGCAATCGGGGATCGTCGTCAGGAACGGTCGGTCGATGCCTGGGTCAAATTCCTGCCAATCGTCATCTGGGCAAATCGAGCGGGCAAATCGAGCGGGCAAATCGAACGGGAAAGTACAGGGCCGCGGGCAAGCGTCTTCGCCGTACGAACCTGTAATGCATGATCACTATCGGGAGTGAAATGAGAGAACAGGAACCAAGCCGGACAGCATTTGCTGCCGCGACTCATCGCGCCGTCCATCAGGTGGTGGAAGAGGGCAAAATTTTCACTGACCCGCTCGCCCTCGCAATAGTAGGAATGAAGGCCGAGGACGTGCGGCATGACGATGAATTGCAAATGTCGAGACGCGTAATCCGCTTGTTCATCGCGGCTCGATCAAGCTACGCGGAAGCGGCCCTCGAGCGCGCCGTCGAGCAGCGCGGTGTGCGACAGATCGTGATACTGGGTGCTGGCCTGGATACGTTTGCCTACCGCAGCCGACTCCCCGGCAATGCTCGCATTTTCGAAGTCGATCATCCGGCTACACAAGCATGGAAACGGAGACGGCTTGAGCAAACCGGCATAGAGCGTCCGGATGCGCTGATCTATGCGCCAGTCGATTTCGAGAGCGATATGCTGCTGGATGGGCTCAATGCAGTCGGTTTCGACGCAACGCAGCGAAGCTTTTTCATTTGGCTCGGCGTCGTTCCTTATTTGACGGAAAAAGCGATTGACCTGACGCTGGGCGCAATAGCCAGTCTCGCTGGCGGCGCCGAGGTGGTGTTCGACTACAGCGATCCTCCGACTTCGTTTTCCCCGGAGCTGCTGGCGTTGCACGAGGTAAGAGCGGCGCGCGTGGCTGCTGCCGGCGAGCCATTTTTAAGCTATTTCGATCCACCCGCGCTGCACGAAAAGCTACGCAGACTGGGTTTCTCGGAGATCGATGATGTTATCGGCCGCCGCTTGCTTTCCTCTTACCTTGAACAGGCAACGACGGTCGCCCAATCGGCCGGAGAAAGTGGCAAATTACGCTCCGGCGGTGGACACGTGTTGTTCGCAGCGACGAAGTTTGCTTAGAAACATCAAGTACCTCCCCGTTTGCAATATCCGCTTCGGGGAGCCGCGGAGGTCCCGTGTGGGTTGAGCTGAGCCGGCCGTACCTGGCGTAGATGACCGGTTGAGATCACACACTCACTGCGTGGGTTCGCTTACCTCGCCTGGCCCACGCCGCGGCCCTCCCAGCGATCGCCTCAGGCAGTCAGCGCAAGGAGCACCGGATACAGGTCGAGGTCCTGGCGATATTATTTGTTTTGCACTGCCAGGTCAGCGACGAACTTGTTGCAGGTGGATCGAGCCCATTCGACTTCCTTTCCCGGCCCAAACAACTGCGCGATGATGTACTTGCCCTTTACCAGGATCACGCTCGCGCACATGACGACCATCGTGGCGCCTGGTTTGCCGTCAACGGAAAGCCTCATAGGGACGAGCCTCGTATGCGTGAACGCGACGTCGTCGTCGCGATCGATGCCAACCAGGATGGGAGCATCGAATTCGACGTTCTCGACGTCGTGTCCCGGCGCAAGAGTGTCATTCAACTGCGCGTGTCGCTCGGCGGCTTGCCTCGTGGCCAGGTCGCCATATTGCTCCTGCTTCCTGATGTTGTCGCGACTGTACGCAGTGAAGGTACGAAACTCAGGCACGCTCAGGGATTGCGACATGATCTCTTTCGGTACCTTGACGATGAGGTACCGGACGAGCGGGCCGGGTTGCACCTGAAAGCTGAGCAATTGCGCGTTAGACTCGATTAACGGTGCAGCCAGTCGTTGGCCTTTGGGATCGTCTGTGTAGTTATCGAACCCCGAGACAGCTGGAATGACGA
The DNA here is from genome assembly GCF_003610895.1 of Paraburkholderia fungorum. Lineage (GTDB taxonomy): Bacteria > Pseudomonadota > Gammaproteobacteria > Burkholderiales > Burkholderiaceae > Paraburkholderia > Paraburkholderia fungorum_B. Next base: position 667,464 of record NZ_MCAS01000001.1, on the reverse strand, counting down.
TGCGCTCGTCACCAACCGTCACCGTGTTGCTGTCCGCTTGCGCGGTGGGCGCTGCAGTCACGGCAAGGGCAGCGGCAATCATCAAGAGGTAGCGCTTGACGAAGCCGCCTGCGCGCAAGGAGGGCGCTTGATCGTGCATAGTTTTTTCCGTCGCCAACTTTGGCAGTCATCGCATCTAACGGCTGCTTTCTGAAAATCTGAAGGACCACCTCGCGTCCTGAGGCAGTCATTCAAGCATTTCGAGGAGGAGCGCGCGGCCTTCACGGGGAGGCGGCCCCCGCTTCATCAGCGCATTCAGTCAGATCGACGCTCTCGCCGTAGATTGCGTCAAGCGGGCCATCCGGTACTCACTCGCCGTCTTGCACGGATTTGATGAGATTGTCGCGCAGCGTCACGACCGCCTTCTGCACTTTCACGAATTCGTCTGGTGTCAGGCCAGTCGCCTTGGCGAGGTCCATCGTCAGGGCTTTTTCGCGTAGCCGTCGACCGCTTTTCGTGAGGCTCACGCGCACCTGGCGCTCGTCTTCGGGGTCGCGCTGCCTTTCCAGATAACCCATCGCCTCCAGCTTCTTCAGGATCGGCGTGAGCGTGTTGGATTCCAGAAACAGCTTTTCGCCCAGACCGCTGACGGTCTGGTGGTCTTGCTCCCACAGCGCAATGGTGGTGATGTATTGCGTATAAGTGAGCCCAAGCTCGTCGAGAATCGGCTTGTACGCCTTGCCGAACGCCAGATTCGCGGAATAGATCGCAAAGCACAGGTAATCGGATAGTGGCCTGGCCGCAGCGGGCGCCTGATTCGTCGTTTTCATTTGTGTCCTCTTTGGCTGTGGCCCAATACCTTGCGAAGACAAAATAATACATCGCATGCGATTGTGTCGCAACGGAGTGAAATCCTCGCTACTACCGCGTAAAGACGCATGGGGCTTGGCGATTTCGGTTGCGCTGTCGTCGATTCAGCAACGCCGGGGAGAGCGCCCGATCAGACTTCCAGGGCGCGTGCGATCCACTGCTGTGACCGCCACGCATGAGGAACGGGAATGCGCGGCGGTCACAGCGACGCAGGCGTGCGCGATCTAGTGATGGGCAAAAAGGCTATCGCGCGGCGTTGCGACGACGGGGCTACCCGCCTGGGACAGTCCGGAGACTGCACCGCCATAGGCCTCTTGCGAGCCGGCTACGTCGCCGCGTTCGGCGGCAGCGGTTCGCACGCTCGGACCACTTTGCGACGCCGGTGCGCCAACCGCGGGCCGGTAAAAGGGAGCCGGTCCGTAGCCGCTCGCGAATGCGGGTACGGCAGCGGACGCTGAAATCGCGACGAGCAGTGCAGCGATGAGTTTGGTCTTCATGATGGGAATTCCCTGCAAAGATGTTTAGTGAGACGTGTGCCTTGTCCGATCACGCCGTGACGACGTTCAGACCGACTTCGATGTTGCCGTGCACAGCCTTCGAGTACGGGCAGATCTGATGGGCCAGCTGCGCGATGGCCTCGACGGCTTCCGTTGTCAGGCCCGGCACGCGAACAGTGAACTGGGCGCCGAGGAACCACGCGGTACCGGTCTGCCCAATGTTGACCTTGATGTCCACCGAGTAGTCTGGCGGAAGCGTGACTTTTTTCAGCGAAGCCGCAATCTCGAACGCGCTGATGTAACAGGTCGACCATGCGCCCGCGAACAACTGCTCGGCGCGCGGATGCGGCTCGGTACCGATGAACTCGATGTTCTCGACGCCGGGCGCCGACAGCTTGAGGTCGACCACGCCGTGCTCGCCGCGCTGGACATTGGGGGCGCGATTGACCGTGGCGTGGCTGTTGCCTGAGAAGAGGACCTGTTCGATCTTGTTCATGACGAATTCCTTTCCGAATTAGGGTGCTAAGAGAGGGTTGATCCGAATTATATCGCATGCGATGCAATCGCATGCGTCGCATGATGGGCAAAGATGCAGCCGATGTCAAGCGTATAAGATTTAATCGCATGCGATTTTTAATAGATGCGAGCGGAAAATCTCTCGTATGCGCGGCCCGTAACCGCGCGGCCATCAGTTCGGCATTTTTTCTTCAGAGCGCAGCGTCAAGACCCGCACGCCGTTTCGGGTCACGGCCACGGTGTGCTCAAACTGCGCGGACAGTTGCCCGTCGCGTGTGACGACCGTCCAGCCATCTTCTTCGGTCTGAACGGCATGGCGCCCCTGGTTGAGCATGGGTTCGATGGTGAACACCATGCCTTCTTGCAGCACCAGACCGGTTCGCGGCTTGCCCCAATGCAGCACTTGGGGAAGCTCGTGCATTTCACGCCCGATGCCATGCCCGCAATATTCCCTTACGACCGAATAACCGTTTCTCCGGGCGTGCCGTTCGATAGCATGCCCGACATCGCCAAGCCTGGCGCCGGGGCGGACGGCCTTGATTCCTTTCCACATGGCTTCGTAGGTCACCTGCACAAGCCGTTCGGCCAGCGGCGACACCTCACCGACGAGATATGTTTTGCTGGAGTCAGCGATGTAGCCATTTTTCTCCAACGTGATGTCGAAATTAACGATATCGCCGCTTTGCAATACGTCCGTCGTGGATGGCACGCCGTGGCAAACCACATTGTTGCGGGAGGCGTTGAGTGCGTAGGCATACCCGTACTGCCCCTTGCTTGCGGGGCGTGCGTTGAGCTCATTCACAATGAGGCTGTCGACCAGATCGTTGATCCGCATGGTTGACATGCCAATCAGGCTCAGCCGGTCCAGATAGCCAAACACATCCGCCAGCAACTTGCCTGACTCAGCAAGCAATGCGATTTCTTCCGGCCGCTTGGTCATGTCAACGCCACTTTAACGGCTTCCTCCGAAACCCCCGCGGTGCGAAGTTCCCGGGCAACGATTTCGTTGAAACTCAGCGTCGGATTCATTTCGCACAACATGCCAATCTTGATCCAGAACGCCGCTTGCGCGTTGATCGACCGGCACGAAACTGTGCTTGCTTTGCGTATTTGATCGTGCAGATCATCGTCGATATTCACAATACCCATGACACCCTCAATATATGAAACGTATACGAATCATATATTCGAGTCTAATGTCAGTGCAAGTGATCTTTGCCTCTTCGTCGACAAGGCGAAGTTCTGGCAGCGTTGATTGGGGATTTGCGCATGACCGGCCAGTACGCCGCGTGACGCTCGATTTACGCGACGCCTCCCGCGAACCTTTCGGCCAACCGCTCCCGCTCGAATGCGTCGACAACGAAGTCGACAAACACCCGTGTCTTCGCCGGCAGCAGCGCTCGTGTCGCGTAGTAGATCGAAATCGCCCCGGCGTCCGCATACCAGTGCGGCAGCAGCCGCACGAGCTCCCCCCGTTCGATGGACGACAGCACGTCTGACACCGATAGCAGCGCGACGCCCAGTCCGAGAATCGCCGCTTCGCGCATCGCTGCCGGGTCGTTGACCATGATGATCTCGCTGAGCTGCGCCGGCATTTCGCGGCCTGCAGTGTCACGCATCGTTCGGTGGCTCACGCGGCCGGTGCGGCTCGAGCGCATTACGATGCCCGCGAGCTTCGCAAGATCTCGGGGATCGGTTGGCGGCACGCGGCCGGTCATGTAGGCCGGGGACGCCACTGCCACGAGATGCGCGGGCGCCAATGCGCGCGACACGACGCCCGGCGCGAGATCAAATCCTCCCCCCAGCGCCGCATCGTATCCCTCGGCAATCAGGTCGACCTGGCGGTTCTCGAAGTGCCAGTCCGGACGGACCAGCGGATAGCGTGCAAGGAACGCAGGCAATAGCGGCATGACGTACGTGATGCCGAAGGTCGGCGCCATGCTGACTTTGAGCACGCCAGCCGGTCCGCCGCGATCCGCCGAGACGGACGCGATCGCTGCCTGCAGCGCCTCCAGGTTGCCGCCAATTTCCACGAGAAAACGCTCTCCCGCCTCGGTCAGCGTGAGCTTGCGCGTCGAGCGTTGGAACAGCCGCACGCCGAGATTGCGTTCCAGCAGTGCAACGTTCCGGCTCACCGCGGCGGGCGTCAGCGCAAGACGCCGCGCGGCCGCGGAAAAGCTGCCCGTTTCGGCACTGCGCACGAACGATTCGAGGTTGGCAAGGGTTTCCATACGGGAATATTAAAGCATTGATTGAAAATGATTCAAGCAATTACCGGCTAATCATTGGGTAATTAAGGCAGCAAGATTCGCTCATGCAGCCTTGGGGAATGAACGTCACGCGTCCTTTCCCTTCTGCCGGCGCAGAGGCCGGCGGGTTCTGTCAGCTGATTCACCTGATTCATCACCTTTCACCAGGAGCATCGTTATGAGCACCATCGGTATCATCGGAGCAGGCGCCATCGGGTCCGCGTTCGCGAGGGCGCTGGCGCGCAAGGGCCTGAAAGCCATCATCTCGAACAGCCGGGGCCCGGATTCACTCGTGGACCTCGCGCGGGAACTCGGCTCCTCCATCACGCCGGGCACGCGCGAACAGGCGGCCGCGCAGGACATCGTCCTCGTCGCGGTGAACTGGTCGAAGCTGCCGTCTGCCCTTGCCGGGCTGCCGGATTTCGGTGGACGCATCGTGATCGACGCGAACAATCCGATCGAAGCGCCGCGGTTCGAAGCGGCCGAATTGCATGGCAGGACGTCGAGTGAAATATTCGCGGAGCTTGTGCCGGGCGCACGCGTCGTAAAGGCGTTCAATCATCTGCCGGCGCACCTGATCTCCGACGATCCGCAGGCAGACGGCGGACATCGCGTGTTGTTCTTCGCCGGAGATGAGGAGCATGCGAAATCGGCTGTGAGCGGACTGATCGGGCAACTCGGCTTCTTCGGCATCGATCTGGGTTCGCTCGTAGGCGGGGGGCGGTTGGTTCAAATCCCCGGCGGCCCGTTGCCGGTGCTAAATCTCGTCAAGTTAGGATAGCCAATGAACGGCGCGGAAGAGGGCGCTGTTCGCATAGAACCGTCTTCCGCAGTTGTCTGCTTAACCCCGTTCCGCCATCGCAAGGATGCGCTGCGCCATCCGTACGTTCGCGAAATCGACCAGCTTGCCGTCGAGCGAAATGGCTGCGAGGCCCGCGGCTTGCGCTGCTTCGAGCGCCTCTACCGTTCGGCGGGCGGCACGCACTTCATCGTCGGTCGGCGAGAATGCCGAACGGGTCGGCTCGATCTGCCCGGGATGGATGACCTGCTTGCCGTCATAACCCATCGCCGCCGCTTTCAGTGCCCAGGCTCGCGTTAGCGTCATGTCACGGAACGCTCCACATGGACCATCTATCGCACGCAGCCCGAAAGCGCGCGCGGCGACCAGAATTCGCATCATCGGATACGTCCAGAGGTCGAGCGGTGTGGCGGTGTAGTGGTCGGTTTCATCCTTGAGCGTGACGGCATAGCCGGCATGCGTGCCGCCGATCTCGACGTTGCGCGCACCGATGGACGCCGAAAAATCGCCGACACCGAAATGCAGCGCGGTGAGCCGGCTACTTGCGCCGGCAATGCTATCGACATTCATCAGGCCGCGCGCGGTCTCGATCAGCGCCTCGATCTCCAGCGGCGCGAATGAGCCGGGCCGAGCGCTCAACAGCTGCTCCACCTGTGCAACGACGTCCACCGATTCCACCTTCGGAACGAGAATCGAATCGAGCCGCGGTGCTTCGGCCGTCAATGTCCGGATTTCGTTTTCGTCGATGCCCCGCTCGTTCGCGTTGATCCTCACCGTGACGGTCTTGTTGCCCCAATCGAGTTCGGCAAGTGCCTGCACGGCCGTCCTGAGCGCCTCGTCTTTCCTGTCGAGCGGGACGGCATCCTCAAGATCGATGAACACGGCATCGGCCGCGCAAGCCGCCGCCGATTGCAGCATGTTGAGGCGATGGCCAGGCACGGCGAGCACGGTGCGTGTTGTACGTGTTGTGCGTGCGGTGCGTGGGTGCCGCTGCGGATCCGCTTCGTATCGACTCATGAGCCGCTCCATTGCGAGTGTGTATCCGCTGCAATTTCCGCGAGAATGGCCTCGGTATGCTGGCCGACCGCCGGCACCGGACCCATCACCGGTTCGAGCCCCGGGATCGTGACCGGCGGCAGGAACATATCCTGGGCGCCACGCTCCGTTTCGACACTGCGGTAGCGATTGCGCGCGCGCAATTGTGGATGATCGAGGAGCGCCTCGACGTCGTTCATCATGCCGTTCGCAATCGCCGCGCGATCGAGCCGTTCCAGCACCTGCTCGCTGCTCCACGCGGCGAAGCGCTGCTCAATCGCCTGTTCCAGCGCCTCACGATTCTCGACTCGCAAAGCGTTCGAAGCGTAGCGCGGCTCGACCGCGATAGCCGCGTCGCCCAGTACGACGGTACAGAAGCTGAGCCACTCGCGTTCGTTCTGGATACCGAAGAAAACCGTCTTGCCGTCGCCAGTCGCGAACGGACCGTACGGGGCAATCGTGGCGTGCCGGGCACCGCTTCGCGGCACCGGCTCGCCGCGGCCGCGCGTGTAGTACGCCGGATAGCTCATCCACTCGGTCAGCGCATCGAACAGCGAGACCTCGAACGCCATGCCTTTGCCGGTGCGCGAGCGTTGATGCAAGCCCATCAGGATGCCGTTCAGCGCGTACATGCCAGTTGCGATGTCGGCAATCGCGAGGCCGCTTTTCGACGGCGTCTCGGGCGTGCCGTTGATTGACAGGAAGCCGGTCTCGCACTGCACCAGCAGGTCGTAGGCCTTCTTGTTGCTGTAAGGTCCGGCGGACCCGTATCCGGAAATGTCGCAGGCGATCAGTTGTGGAAAACGGGCCACCAGTGACTTCGCGTCAAGGCCCTGGCGCTCGGCCGCGCCGGGCGCCAGGTTCTGGATAAAGACGTCGGCACGGGCGAGCAGCGCTTCAAGCGTCTCCTGCCCGCGCTCGGTCTTGATGTCGAGCGCGAGACTCTCCTTCGAGCGGTTGGCCCAGACAAACTGGCTCGACAGGCCATCCATCGCGGTATCGTAGTTGCGGGCGAAGTCACCGACCTCCGGACGCTCGATCTTGATGACACGCGCACCCCAATCGGCCAGATGCCGGCTTGCCAGTGGTGCGGCAATCGCCTGTTCGATCGAGACGACCGTGATGTCGTTCAGCGGATGATTCATCTTCTGCATATCCTCGCTATTTCAATGCGTAAAATAGGTGCTCAGGTTTTTCGCGCGGTACGGAGCAACACGGCAATGACGAGGCCAATCACGGCACCATCCAGCCGAGCACCGGCGTGGACTGGAGGTAGACCAGCAGGCTGAGCGCCGCGATCATCAGGACCGTCCAGCCGGCCACGCGTCGGAACAGCACTCCTTCCTTGCCCATCATGCCGACAGCCACCGCGCCGACCGCGAGGTTCTGCGGCGATATCGCCTTGCCAACCACACCGCCCGACGTATTGGCGGCGGTCAACAGAATGTCGGACAGACCGGTGTGATGTGCGGTGGTGAGTTGCAGCATGCCGAACAGCGCATTTGCCGACGTATCCGAGCCGGTGAGCGCCGTCGCGAACCAGCCGAGGACCGGCGATACCGGTGCGAAGGCTGGGCCCGCTCTGGCTGCCCAGATGCCAAGCGTCACGATCTGGCCCGACAGGTTCATCACGTAGGCCACGCCGACCACGCAGCACACGGTGAACACCGCCCAGCGCAGTTCATGCAGGTTCTTCAGATAGGTCCGGGCGGCAATGGGCGCGCTGACCTTGAGGATGGGCGCGGACAGCAGGCCGGCGATCAATACGATCGAGCCGGCGGAAAGCAACCATTCGAACTTGGCGCTGGTGGCCGATACGGCACCCCCGTGCGGGTCGCCCACATGCAGGCCGGGCCATGCGAACGTCGACGTGACGACACCCAGCGCATGGCCGATAAAACCGATCTGCGTCGCGGCAACGACGAGGATCACGGCGGCGTAGGGCGCGAGTGCGCGCAGAAGTTCAGCGCGCGAATCGGCCGCCTGGGCGGTGCCGGCGGGTGCGTTGCCGCGTGCGGCGGTGTGATGGAAATGCGTGCTGGAGCCCGGCATCGGCATGGTCATGGTGGCGCTGTGCGACGTGCTCGCGAGACCGTGACCCGTGTCGGGACGTTGATGGCCTGCGGAACTCACCGCGGCCGTTTGCGCGCCGGCCAGGTCGGCGCGCAACACATCCGGCGACCAGACGCGCAGGAACATGACGGCAACGCCTGCGCAGATCAGCGCCGCGACGATATCGACGAGTTCGACCGGCAGCAGCATCGAGCCCGCAAACTGCGCGAACGCGAAGACGACCCCGGTAATCAGCGCGAGCGGCCAGACTTCCTTTATCCCACGCCGGCCGTCGACGATAAATACGAGGATCAGCGGAATGAAGAGCGACAGCAGGGGCGTTTGCCGTCCCACCATCACGCTGATCTCATGCACCGGCAACCGGGTGATCTTGGCGAGCACGGTAATGGGCAAACCCAGTGCGCCGAACGCGACCGGACTCGTATCCGCGATCAGGCAAACCGCCGCGGCCTTCAACGGCTCGACACCGATCGAGATCAGCAACACCGCGCAGATCGCCACCGGTGCGCCGCCGCCGGCCAGCGCTTCCAGCAGCGCGCCGAAGCAGAACGCGATCAGCACTGCTTGCACGCGCTGGTCGGCGCTGACGCGGGCGAGCGCGCGCCGCAGCACGTCGGCGTGCCCGCTTTCCTGAGTCAGCTTGAACAGCCAGATTGCGTTGATGCCAATCCAGATGATCGGAAAGAACCCGATCGCGGCGCCTTCGAGCGCGCCACTCGCTGTCTGCCCGGCAGGCATCCCGTAGACGAAGATCGCGACCGCCATCGAAACGGCGAGCGAGGCGAGCGCCGCCCACCGCGCCTGCAAACGCAGGACGCCGAGCAGAACAAACAGGGTGAGGAGGGGCAGTACGGCGAAAAATGCGGAGGCCCCAATCGAATGCGCGACGGGATCGAAAACCTGGGTATACATGCGTCTCCTTCGGGCTCTTTGCGAGCGTCTTTTATCGACTGCGAAGGCCACAATGTAGACGCGCGCCGTCTCGGCGTGAAATACCGATTGGAGCTACCGGGTATAGGTGACGCCTATATCTCTCCCGTTCCGGCGTCGTTGTGGTGCAGCACGCCGGACCAGACACCGCTTTCGACCAGCTCGGCCGCGAGGCGCGTGACGACCTTCTGAATCGCCAGCGACGCGGCGCTCGTGGGCAGCGCATTTGGCACACACAAGCCGACGGGACGGCTGATTTCCGGATCGATCAGCCGATGGATCAGATGCTGGTCCGCGGCGTTGCGCCCGAACGCATCCGACGAAACGATCGTCACCACTTCGCCTTGGCGCGCAATGGCGAGCATGGTCGGCAGCGAGTCGATATCGGCGACGACGTCGGGCTCGATGCCTTCACGGGCAAAGGCGCGCTCGATCAGCACGCGCAAGCCGTTCGCCTCGCTCGGCAGAACCATCGGCACGTTCGCGAGTTGGCGCAGCGATACGTCCTGTGCCGGGCCGATGCCGGCGATCTGCCCGAACACAAACAGGTTCTCCTCGAAAAGCGGAGATACCGAGACGCCTCGCGTTTCCGATTCGCGAAACAGGATGGCCATATCGAGCCGGCCGTTCGCCATCAATTCGGCGAGGTATCCGCTCATTCCTTCGACGATCTGCAGGCGGATGCCGGGATAGTGACGCCGTACATAGTCGAATATGGGCAGCGCGAACACCACGGCGACACTGGTCGGCAAACCGATCGCAACCTGCCCGGATTCCGTGCCGTTTACGCGTACCGCAAGGGGAATCTGCGCCACCTGGCGAAGCACGTCGCGAGCGCGAAGATAGAGTGCACGACCGGCTTCGGTCGGCTGGACGCCCTGGTGGCTGCGCAGCAGCAGTGTCGCTTTGAGCTCGGTTTCGAGTCCGGCGACCTGCTGGCTGAGCGAAGGCTGAGCCACGCAAAGCTGTTCGGCCGCCTTCGAGAGGCTGCCGCAATCCACGATTGCAACGAAATATTTGAGCTGGCGGATATCCATGAGTCGGGCTCAGGCAGATTGACGCGCTTCGTCGAGGTCTTCGACACAGAGGCCACGCCTGATTTCGACCCCCATCGCGTTTGCGCGAGCCGCGAGCACGGACTCGATGTGTTCCATATCCGCCGCCATGCTGGTACCGGCCGGACCTGGCAGGCGATATGACCACTTCGCGGTATCGATGTTGTCATCGTCGAAAGGGATGCCGGCGAAGTGACCGACCTGACGGCGCGGCTGTTGCGCCCCTTGCCCGGCAGTCGAAGCGCTGCTGCCGGCCGAGTCATTTTTCGCGGGTTGGGGCGCAGCAATTTCGTTTAACAAGCCGCGACGGTAAAACGCTTCGATGGTGGGTGCAGAAAGGCCGCGCATGCCGAACGGAAGCCGCTTCAGCGGAGACCCCGGATCTTCGGCTTGCTCCAGCACTAATACGTTGAGATCCGCGAGGCGCAACTCACAAGCCAGAAACAGGCCGACGGGGCCGGCGCCGGCAATCACGACGTCATAGATCAAAGAGAGATTCCTTTAAGCGACCTGAGCGCGACCCTGTGGTGTCGAAAGAGGCTGCGGTTTCGCTGACGATGAGTGGTGGTCAATCCACACCCGAGAAAAGCAGCTTGCCGCCCGCGCGGCGGCGCGATCATCGTACCACTCGCATGGAGTCGATCCAATTGCCGCTGGGCGGCTCGTCTGTCGTGGACCTGCTACGAGCGTGCCACAACCTTGCGCGCGATGAAGTGGAACCATGAATCGTTCCTCACATCGTCACCCTCTTGCATGTGCCGCCCTGTCGCGTTTCCGAACACCGCTTCTGTGTGCAGACCCACTTCGGCAAGCTGGCGGCACTGCGTATTCATATCGGTGTACATGATAACGATGCCGAATTCGTGCGCGGCGCAGACCCGGATCGCGTAACCGTCGAATTCATGATTGAGAGGCGAGTAGCGCAGGTAATTGACGGTGCCGATTGTCAGCGAATATCCGATCCTCGCAACATCGATACAGACTGAAATCGGATTTGCCGACAGGTTAGGCCTGCGTAGAAGATGCAGCGGGTTTTCACGGTAGCTCGGGCCGTACAGGTTGTGGGCCGAAAACAGTGCCAGGCCGCCCGGCTTCAGCACGCGGGCGAACTCCCGCAAGATGGCGCGGCGCCCAGGGTAATCCACCGCGTCGATGCCGTTGTAGCTGAATACGACCAGCTCAAAGCTCTCATCTGGAAAGACCGACATGTCGCGAGCATCCATCTGTTGCACGCGGATGCCCGGATGGTTACGGCGGCAAATCGTGACCATTTCGGGCGTGTAGTCGACTGCGGTGTAGTCGTTGCTTATCGCCGTCAGCAAGGCGACGGTTCTGCCGCCGCCCACGCCCACATCGAGAATCGGCTGGTGTTGCACCTGTTGTGCCACCCAGGAGAAAGCCGCGGCCTCGCCAGAATCGGTCCAGCCGCTTGCCACGGCGAACCCGTTGCGCCCACTGCGGCTGCTCCACACCGCACGGTTGATGCGATCCTGCATGTCGGTGAGTGCCACGTCATTTCTCGATTCAAATGTCTCCCTGACAAACTACACCTGGCAGGCACCCACCTGTGTGCGGTAACTCACCATCCTGACTGTTACCTGACACCTTGTATTAATACGGTTAGTTACATGCTGAGCGCCAGGTTATCCAGGAGGATGGTCACGCGATTGCACTAACGGATGGAGCCCTGGTTTGCGCGAAGTTGCACGACGCACGGACGCGATGGCGTGGCATCTTCATGAAATAGATCGTCGAGATACTGTTCCAATTCATTCGCTGCGACGAACGAAGGTATCTCGAACTCAGCACGACGGCGCTTACCTTCCTGGCCGAGATGGAAAGCCGTCCAGGCATCATTGTTCCTGGTGACCGCAATGATCTGACCAAAGACATCGAAAAGATATTCTTCTGGCATGCTGAGTTTCGTCCGATCAGGTTTTTCCGTAACACGCTATCAAGTCAGGGCTCGTGCGGAAGACTGACGCTACTCAGTCGTTGCTATGCAAGCTCGTATTCAGTCCACCCCAGCGGGAGGAATCGGTTGGCAGTACTTCGACCGCTCCGGTCTGACTGTTCCGGCGGAATAACAGGCCCGATTGACCGGACAGCTGTCTTGCCGACACGACGGTGCCATCGGGCATCTTCACCTTCGTACCGGCCGTGACGTAAAGACCGGCTTCGACAATACACTCGTCTCCAAGTGAAATCCCTATTCCTGCGTTCGCTCCTAGCAGGCTGCGTTCGCCGATGGAGTTCCTGCTTTTGCCCCCGCCTGAGAGCGTGCCCATGATGGATGAGCCGGCGCCGACGTCCGAATTTTTGCCGACTGTAACGCCCGGCGTCACGCGGCCTTCAACCATCGACTCGCCAAGCGTGCCCGCATTGAAGTTGACGAATCCTTCATGCATCACCGTTGTGCCACTTGCCAGGTGGGCACCGAGTCTCACGCGATCCGCGTCGGCAACCCGCACGCCTTCCGGCACGACGTAGTCCGTCATCCGCGGGAATTTATCGACCGACGACACCGTTAGATGATGGTGCTCGCCTGCTACCCGGTCCCGGAGATCGTCGAGATTCACTGGGAAAACGGGGCCGGCGGATGTCCAGGCAACATTGGGCAGGAGGCCGAAAATACCGTCGAGATTGATCTCGTTGGGTTTTACGGATCGCTCGGAAAGCAGGTGCAAACGCAGATAGGCTTCTTCCGTCGAAACCGGAGGAGCTTCAAGCGACTCGATCACCACATCGACAAAATCTCCCGCAATAACGCCGGCTTTCTCAGCGAGGCAGCCGCGCTTCTTGCCGGTGCCGGAAGCGGGAAACCAGACATCGATAGTCTTGCCTGTAGCCGTATCACGGTACCTGTGGCCGGTTCGTTGAATAGCCATCGAAGATTCCCCTTTCGCAACGCGACGATTGATCTTGAAGCACCGGTTGCAGGTGCTGTAGCTTGCGACCGGTGGAACGGAGCATCATAGCTGAACGTCCGCAGCAGGATGCGTGGGTCACTTCCTCGTTTTCTTCGGAATCAGTATCTGCGCCAGTTCCTGCAGGAACCGTGCGGGCCCCGCTGTGTGCAGCGCCTGTCCGCTACTGAGTGCGCCGTCGATGACCGTGCCCAGCCGTAAAGCAAAAGTCTCCGGGCCTTCCACGCGCAAGGCTCGCGCCAGATCCGTGAGTCGCCGTCGCAGTTCTTGCTTGTGCGCCACCGCGACCTTGCGGGCCGGGTGATTCTCGTCCGCATATTCCGCGGCGATGTTGATCTGCGGGCAGCCGCGATAACCCGGACGCGCAATGCGTTCGCCAATCCATTGGAGTTGTGCGTCCAGTTCCGCACGCGGCGCGCCTTTGTGCTGTGCGGCAACCGCATCCCAATGCTGCCAGAAGTCCTCATCCTCAAGGTGAAGAAAAGCTTCGATCAGTTCATCTTTCGTCCCGAAATGACGATAGAGGCTCGTCTTGGCGACACCCGCCCGCGCCACGATAAGGTCGACGCCAACTGCACGCGTGCCTTCCCGATAGAAAAGTTCGCTGGCCGTCCGCAGAATGCGCTCACGCGTATCAGGGGCAAGCCCGGGCGCTTGTTCTTCCTTCTTCATTCGGATTCAACCTCAAAGATCTCTTATGCCTGAACACTCTTGCCAAGCATAGCACTCGAAGCTTGACGGCGCTACAGATCTGTATTACAAACACAGACAGGTCTGTAGCGTAGTCAATCTTATATCGGAGTCAACCATGAACGACCGAATGACTGTTGCGGTGTACGGGGCCACAGGCCACACGGGAAACTTTGTTGTCGCGGAATTGAAGCGGCGTGGCCTGGGCGTCGTGCGGATAGGGCGTGATTCAGCGCGCTTGAGCCAGGGCAACGCCGGTGACTCGACTCCATGGCGCGTCGCTGCCATCGACGACCCTGAACAACTCGACGCGGCGCTTCGCGGCGCGGATGCCGTTATCAACTGTGCCGGACCTTTTCTCGATACGGCGTTGCCGGTCGCCGATGCTGCGCTGCGCGCGAGGATTCCTTATCTCGACGTCACGGCGGAACAGCCCGCGCTCCAGGCGTTGATCGAGCAACACGATACGCGCGCACGCGCTGCGGGAGTGGCGCTTCTCCCTGCAGCGGCGTTCTATGGCGGACTTGCCGATTTGCTGGTCACGGCAGCCGCAGACAAAGATAAGCCGATCGACAGGGTCGACATCGCTATCGGCCTCGACAGCTGGCATCCGACGCGTGGCACGCGCCTGACGGGCGAACGCAATCGCGCGACACGGCTCATCCAGGAGGAGGGGCGGCTGGCGCCTGTGCCGCAGCCTGCGCCCGAAGGTGTGTGGTCATTCCGGTCGCCGTTCGGCGACATGGACGTGGTGATGCTCCCCTTTACGGAGGTGCTCACCGTCTCGCGTCATTTGCGCATCGACACGGTTGAGTCCTGGTTCGCTCTTTCGGCGCTGCGCGACATTCGCGATCCCAATACGCCATCGCCCCAGCCTCACGAGGAGCAGGGACGGTCGGCTCAACAATTCGTTGTGGACGTCGTTATCGTACAGAGCGGAGCGACGCGCCGTGTCACGGCAACGGGACGCGACATCTATGCGGTCAGTGCACCGATCGTCGTGGAAGCGGCCGAGCGGCTGCTGAGCGGCAAGGTTGCGCCGCGAGGGGGTGTTGTAAGTCTGGGAGAGATTTTTGATGCCAGGGATTTTCTCGCCGCGCTCGATACGGTGACGGTTTCCTATGACGCGGTGTCCAGCCCGATATTCACGAGGAGAGGTGAGCATGAGCAGCAATGACAAGGGTGCCTATTTTCGATCGCTCCATCGAGCAGGAAATCCGTTGATCCTGTTCAATGTGTGGGATGCCGGAAGTGCCGCTACCGTGATCAAGGCAGGCGCCGTTGCGCTGGCTACGGGAAGCTGGTCAGTGGCCACGGCCAATGGTTTTTCCGATGGAGAGAAGATGCCACGAGCGCTCGTCATGGAGGTACTCGCAAAGATCGCACGCGCGACCGATCTTCCGGTCACCGTGGATCTGGAAAGTGGCTATGGAGAAAGACTCGAGGACGTGGCCGATACGATAACGCTCAGCATCGAAGCAGGGGCAGCCGGTTGCAACATCGAGGATAGCTTTCCCGCGACAGGTGCCTTGCGCGCTGTCGAAGACGCGGCGGTTCGTATCGCCGCCGCGCGAAGTGCCGCTGATCGCGCAGGGGTTGAGTATTTCATCAATGCGCGCACCGACGTATTCTTCACACGCCCACCGGAAGAGCACGATAGCCGCATGGTCGAGGAGGCGCTGGCGCGAGGGCGGGCCTATGCAAAAGCGGGGGCCGACGGTCTATTCGTGCCAGGTCTTCAATCACCCGCGCTTATCCGCGAGTTGACGGCTGCATCACCTCTCCCGGTCAACATCATGCGTCTGGGAGAAACACCTTCCATCGCGGAACTCGCGGAAAATGGCGCCGCCCGAATCAGTCATGGTCCGTACCCATACATGCTGGCGATGAAAGCGCTCGCAGCGGCCGCGCAAGGCGTCGGCTAACCAATTCATCCACCGGTTTTCATACCCGGCCGACATTGGATAACGTCCCCGGCCCTCGTGCGGCGTTTAGCGATTCGATCGGTTAAGAATGCCGATCGAATCGTGATGTTCAGCGATGGCTCGAGCCCCTGGGGGACGAATGACACAACGTCCGCTTTGGAGCGTCATATCGACACTCGTATAAACTAACTCACGGACGGAGGCGGGCCGTCGAGAATTTTTGCTGCCGTTCGGAATCGATCTCAAGCTTGAGGACGGTATCGCAAGTATCGAATCCCACTTGCCGGAGGCGCTTCCTGGCTTTAGCGATCCCGTCGAAATATCGCGCGGCTCTTGAAGCGGGTGGCAAAGACAATGGTGCGCCCGGTCTGCGCCCGCACTACCACGCGAACTACTACGCCGCTTTTGTCACGGGTCCGGACGGGCACAACATCGAAGCGGTTTGTCACCAACCCGAGGCCTAACTCTTCCTTCTATTACGCAAACTCGCGAGGGCCAGGTCGCCTCTCATCGCCAGACGCGCAGCGACGATTCCCGACTGTCTTGCATGCGATATCGTTGAAACCAGGCGCAGCGTCAATGGCCGGCGCGAACCGGCCATCTGCCATCAAGCCTTCAACGGTAGCCAGATTTCGAGCCCACCCATGCCGCTGACCGGGTCGAATTTTTCGTCATAACGCTCGAAGTTCGGCGCGTCGGCGGGAACATGTCCCGATGCCGGCAGCCATTGATTCCAGATCGTGTTCCAGGTGTGCCGCACCGTGGAGACATGCTCGCGGTGGGTGAACACCGCGTAGCGTTGCGGAGAAATGCGCAAGCGGCTCAGTTCGGCAGGCAAGGCCGAGAAGTCGCTGACTTCGACGCCGCACAGATA
The DNA here is from genome assembly GCF_003610895.1 of Paraburkholderia fungorum. Classification (GTDB taxonomy): domain Bacteria; phylum Pseudomonadota; class Gammaproteobacteria; order Burkholderiales; family Burkholderiaceae; genus Paraburkholderia; species Paraburkholderia fungorum_B. Next base: position 651,045 of record NZ_MCAS01000001.1, on the reverse strand, counting down.
GTCGACATTGCCGGCGTCGTCGGCGTTGTAGCAGACGCCATATCCCACGTTGCCGACCTGGCCCGGCACTCTGCCGAAGTAGGCGCCAAAGCGCTGCCACTGCGAAGGAATCGCAGCGGTGATTTCGCATGTATAGCGCTCGCTCAGGCCTGCTACGAGAAACGGTTTGCCGTCTTCGAAACGCGGCGGTTCGAGATGAGTAAGAAAGGGCTTGTCCATTCTGATCGGCTCCACGAGAGCAAGGTTGTCGAGGTGACCACGCGCGCGCAGCGCTTCGGGTGTGAGGCCGAATTGCTCGCGAAACGCACGCGTGAATGCTTCGTGAGAGCCGTAACCGGCGTCGACGGCGACCGCCAGAATGTCGGGGGCACCTTCGGCGAGGCGTCGCGCCGCTTCACTCAAGCGGCGCGCGCGAACGTAGCGCATCACCGAAAAACCGGTGGCCGCTTCGAAAGCACGCGCCAGATGAAAGCGCGACACACATCCGCCGCCGGCGATTTCGTCGAGCGTCAGTACGCGGGAAAAATGGCTTTCGATAAACCAGAGCGCTTTTCCGACGGGGTTCATTTCTGCTCTCGTGTCTGCATGAAACCAGCATAGCCGGGCGCGCCCCGTCGCATTTGATCGCGCTTGCGGTTTTGCACCTGGTTTCTCGCGCGGCTTTGCGTTCGGCCTTGATGCGGGCGCCCGGTATTCGCCGCGTGCCGCTCAATAGTTTTCAGTCGCCGCCTCGTTGCCGGCGGCGCGAGGATGTTCCGTTACTGATGGGTCATGGTCGCGACTGTGAGCGTCCGCATCCGCGTGAGCGTTGCCAGGCTGCCCCGGCCTTAGCAACAAACCGCCCAGCACACCCGCCACCGCAGCGAATATTGCACCGAACAGGAATGCTACGTGATAGCCGCTATTGAGCGCAGCGGTGGCGCTTTGCGAGGCTTGCATCGCGTCGCTGCGCGCGGCGGCGAGACTGGCGAGCACCGCGAGACCGAGCGCGCCACCCATCATGAATGATGTATTGACGATGCCGGACGCGAGGCCTGAATCGCTCGGGTCGACGTCGCTCATGGCAGCCAGCAGCATGGGATTGAAGGCGATGCCCGCGCCGAAACCGAGGAGGATCATGCCGGGCAGCACGTCGAGCACGAAGCTGCCGTGCACCGGTGCCCGCGCGAACAGCGCGAGCCCACACGCCGCGACGAGCAGCCCGGCGGCCAACGGCACGCGCAGACCGAAGCGCATCACCACGCGCGCGGAGAGGCCGAGAGAAAAGAACGCCATGATCAGATTAGCCGGCAAAAACGCGAGTCCGACCTGCAAGGGCCGGTAACCGAGCACGCGCTGCAGATACAACGCAGAGATGAAGAACCATGCGAACATCGCCGCCGCCCACAATACGCCGACCACGTTGGCGGTCGCGACATTGCGCAAGCGGAACAGACCGAGCGGCATCAACGGATGCTGCACGCGCGCTTCGATCACGAGAAATGCAACCAGCAGCGCGAGCGCGGCGAACAGCAGGCCCAGCGTCTGCGCCGAGGTCCAACCGGCTTCATTGCCGTTCACCACCGCGTATACGGCGAGCATCAGCGAAGCCGTTACGGTTACCGCGCCGGCGACGTCGAGCCGTTCACCATGAGCATGGCCACGCGCCGACGGCAGCAGCGCGACACACAACGCATAGACGGCGATGCCGATCGGCAGGTTGACGAGAAAAATCCAGTGCCAACTGAGCAGGTTGGTCAGCAGGCCGCCGAGCAGGACGCCGATGCTGCCGCCGCCCGCGCAGACAAAGCCGTATACGCCCATCGCTTTGGCCCGTTCGCCGGTTTCGGTGAACAGATTCATGATCAGCGACAGCGACACAGCGGAGACGACTGCGCCGCCCAAACCCTGCACGGCACGCGCGCACACCAGCAGGATTTGCGAATTCGCCATGCCGCATGCGAGCGACGCCAGCGTGAACAGCGTGATGCCGCCGAGGAACAGCCTGCGGTGGCCATACAGATCGCCCAAGCGCCCGCCGAGCAGCAGGCAACCGCCGAACGTGAGCATGTATGCATTGACCACCCACACCAGGGATGTTTCGGTAAAGCCGAGGTCCGCGGCGATCGACGGCAATGCAACGTTCACGATCGTCGTATCGAGCACGATCATGAGCACGCCGAGGCACAGAACGATCAGTGCGAGCCAGCGTTTGTTGCCGTGGATGGAATGGGTCATGCGGGGACTCCTTTGCCTCGACCAAACGGATGCAGGACGTGCCGCCGCTCGGCACGAAGTCGCAGATCCGGTCGGTAATCCGCTGATAGCCGCTGATGGCAATGGGAAATTTAGTCTAGCACCCGCGAGTTTCGAGTCACAACTACGAATTCCTGGGCGCGTCTCGCCGTCAGTCGCCGCCCAGCAGTTCATACTTGCCGCCGCGCTCCAGCGCCCGTTGATAGGCCGGCCGGGCGTGAACGCGCTTGAGGAAATCGACGACGGCAGGAATCTGTCCTTCCATGCCGCCGCGCGCGGTGGCGGCTTCGAGTGGAAAGCTCATCTGCACGTCGGCTGCCGAGAAATCGTTGCCGACGAACCAGCCGCTCGTGCTCAATTCCTTATTGATGTAGCCGAGATGCAGCTTCAACTGCGGATCGATGAAACTCGACTGGAGCGTCGCGGCGATCTTGCGGGCGATCGGTTTGGCGAAGAACGGCATCGGCGCGCCGGCAATACGCAGCGCCACCAGCTTGAGCAGCAGCGGCGGCATTGCCGAGCCTTCCGCATAGTGCATCCAGTAGGTGTAACGTAGACGCTCGGGGGTGCCCGCGGCGGGCGCGAAGCGGCCTTGACCGTACTTGTCGACCAGATACTCGATGATCGCGCCCGATTCGGCGATGGTTTGGCCGTCGTCCACAATGACGGGCGACTTGCCGAGCGGATGGATTGCGCGCAATTCAGGCGGCGCGAGCATCGTTTTCGGGTCGCGCTCGTAGCGCTTGATCTCGTACGGAACACCAAGTTCTTCAAGCAGCCACAGCACGCGTTGCGAGCGGGAGTTGTTCAGGTGATGGACGATCAGCATGGGTCGGGGGAGGTTGGCCTGTGAAGAGTCACATCATAGGGGTGTTGCGCCGAGGCGGGGCTCTAGTTGCCCACTGCCGACCAAACACGGTCAAACCCCGCCAACCCCCGCCAATCGTCAAACCCGTGACTTCGTGCCCATTAACTGATTCGACGGCAAGGTCTCATCAAGCAGCTTGCGTGCGCTTTCGATACCGGCCACCGGCAATCCCTCGGGATTCAGCAAGCCGACCTGCACCAGCACGGAAGCCTGATCCCAATAGATGTGCTCGTTGTACAGTTTGTCGCCGCGAAAGCACACCACGGCCAGCATTGGCACTTCGAAATATTTGCCGGTCGGCGCGACGCCGGGCAGCAGCCAGTCGATTTCGCAGCTATGCGTGCAGCTGAAAATGAATTCGTCGACGACGCGATCCGCGCCGATGGTGCGTGAAATTGGAATCAGCTTGGTATCGGCAGGATTCGAATTGACGAAGTGATGCGTGTAGAAGCGCTTGAGCCTGTCATGGCCGACGCCGCCCGTCATGGTGGGGACGTGGTTGACGTAAGGTTGCGCGACCATGGTCGGCATGACCGCATCGACGTCGCGCGTGGCAAACTCGTAGTAGCAATGTGCCTCCCACAACGCGTTCAGATCGTAGACCGGACCCAGCACTTTACGCAGCAGTGCGAGCGTGCTCGAATAGGCCATCATCGCGGCGGGTTTGTCATATTGCGGGCGCGATGCCGAGGCGAACGCATGGTCGCAACCCGGGTACACGTATTGCTCGATCTGCGGGCGCGTGCGCAATGCAGCGCTGATTCGCTCGCGCGTGGCAGGCGGGCAGTGTGCGTCGTTTTCGGGGAAGTGAAACACCATCGGGCAGCGCACGGCCGGCACTTCGTCCAGATGCGCTTCAAGGCCGACGCCGTAGTAGCTGACCGCGCAGTCCACGTCGGTGCGTGCCGCGCTCAGGAACGCGAGCTTGCCGCCAAGACAGTACCCCACCGTGCCTACCTTGCCGGCCTGCTCGGGCAACGCGCGCAACGTCGCGACCGTTGCCGCGATATCGTCGATGGCGAGATCGACGTCGAAGCGCCCAAGACAGTCGAGCGCCTGTTTCATATCGGCTTCGCCGTAGCCGAGCGAAATGCCCGGCTTGATCCGCCAGAAGAGATCCGGCACCAGCACCACGTAGCCTTCTTCAGCGAAGCGGTCGGCCGCCAACTTCATCGTTTCGTTGATGCCGAAAATTTCCTGCAGCAGGACGAGTCCAGGACCCGAGCCTTGCGCCGGACGCGCAACGTAGGCGTTGAAACGGCCGCCATCCTGGGCGACGACTTCGATGAAAGAGGCAGCCATGCGGTATATCTCCGGCAGGATAGAGGCGCTACATGAGGGGTTACATGAGGGGCTACTTCAGCGTACGCAGTTCAAAGCGTTTGAGCTTACCGGTTTCAGTACGCGGCAGCGCCTTGATGAATACGATGGTGCGCGGGTATTTATACGGCGCCACGGTATTTTTCACGAAATCCTGCAGTTGCGCGACCAGTTCGTCACCTGGCGTATAACCTGGGTTCAGCACCACGAAGGCTTTCACGATCTGCCCGCGCGTCTCGTCGGCCACGCCGATCACGCCGCATTCCGCCACTGCGTCGTGCTGCAGCAGCACGCTTTCCACTTCTGGCCCGGAGATGTTGTAGCCGGCGGAGACGATCATGTCGTCGGCGCGAGCCTGATAAAACACGTAGCCGTCTTCGTCCAGGTAGACGGAGTCGCCGGGAAGATTCCAGCCGTCGCGAACGAACTTCGTCTGGCGGTCATCGGCCAGGTAGCGGCAACCCGTCGGCCCGCGCACTGCGAGTTTGCCGATGGTGCCGGCCGGGACCGGCTGCATGGCGTCGTCCACGGCTTGCACGACGTAGCCCGGCACCGCGCGGCCGATGGCGTTCGGGCGAATTTCGTCGCCTTGCGCCGAAATAAAAATATGGATCAGTTCCGTGCCGCCGATCCCGTCGATCATGTCGATACCCGTGGCGTCGTGCCATAGACGGCGCGTCGAATCCGGTAACGCTTCGCCTGCCGAAACGGTTTTCTTCAGGCTTGAAACGTCATGATGCGCGACGAGCGGCGCCATCTGCCGGTAGAAGGTCGGCGCGGTGAACATGATGGTTGCGTGAAAGCGTTCGACGATTTGCAGCAAGGTCTCGGGCGTGAGCCGCTCGATCAGCACCGTCGACGCGCCGGCTCGCAGCGGAAAACACAACGAGCCGCCCAGGCCGAATGTGAAGGCGAGCGGCGGCGTGCCGCAAAACACGTCGCTCGATGAAGGCTTCAAAACGTGGCGCGGAAACAGATCGCACATTGCCAGCACGTCGCGGTGAAAGTGCATGCAGCCTTTCGGTGCGCCGGTCGTCCCGCTGGTGAAGGCGATCAGGCAGACGTCGTCGGCGGCGGTGTCGCACGCGGTGAAGTCGCCCGGTTTGGTGCGCGCGAGGCTATCGAGCGAATCAGCGGAATCGTCGTGGAAGAGGCGTGTTTGCTTGAGGCCCGCGCAGTAGAACTCGTCCTGAGGATCGTTGCAGCGCGCGAGCTCATCGGTCAGGCGCGCGTCGCATAGTGCGGCGCCAACTTGCGCTTTCTCGATGATCTGCTTGAGTTCCTTGGCCCGCAAGAGCGGCATGGTGGGCACCACGACGAGACCGGCCTTCAGCGCGGCGAGCGCTGCCACCGCCATGTGCAAGGTGTTAGGTCCGCGCAGCAGCACGCGGTTGCCCGGCTGCAAACCCATTTCATCGACCAGTACATGCGCGCTGCGGTTCACGAGAGCAAGCAATTCCCCGTACGTAGTTGCTTGCGGTTTGCCATCCACGTCCGACCAGATTGCCGGACGGTCGCGATGGCCCGCTTCGATCGTTCTCTCGAGCAATTCCGTCGCGCAATTGAAGCGCGCCGGGTAGGCAACGTCCGGGTTGTCGAGCAGAAAGACAGGCCATTGATCCTGCGGCGGAAGATTGTCGCGCGCGAAGGTATCGACGTGTGCTGACGGTTCCATCATGGTCTCCCGGGCGTTGAGCCGGCTGAATGCGCTTCGGTTGGCTTGGTGGGCTGCGTGTTTCGTGTGCTGCGCTTACTGGGGAATCACTGCCGTTGCTTCGATCTCGACCTTGGCTTCGTCTTCGATCAAGGCAACGACCTGTACGGCGCTCATCGCGATGTCGTAGTCGCCGATCAGCTCACGAAACGCTCGGCCGATATCTTTCAGCGAGGCGAGATACTCGCGCTTGTCCGTGACGTACCACGTCAGGCGGACCAGATGCTCAGGTTTGCCGCCCGCCTCATGCAGTACGGCGACGATGTTCCTGAGTGCCTGAATCGCCTGTTGCGCGAAATCCGTGGTCTGAAAACGCGCCTGTTCGTCCCAGCCGATCTGGCCGGCGATGAATACTTGCGTGCCGGTTGCCGCAACGCCGTTCGCGTAGCCGCGCGGCTGGATCCAACCTGCGGGAAGGAGAGCTTTTTTCATGATCGATGTGCCTCGATGGGTTCGGGCTGTGGAGCGAACGCCGCGAGCGCGCTCGCGATGTCGGCGGGAATGTCGATGGATGTGCCGTGCTCAAGCGATGTCGTGACCAGTACCTGCTTTGCACTGAAGCGGACTTCGTCGCCGTGCCGGCCGACGATCTCGATGCTGATGGAGCGGCGCCCCACCTTCGTGACCTTGAGCGACAGCGTGATTGTTTCGCCCATCTGACTCGGCCGCGAGAACTCGCAATCGAGTTTGACGATAGGCAAGCCGACACGGCGTTGCGCGATCATCTGCGCGTAGTCGATCCGCAGGCCCTCGTTGAACCAGTCCTCGACCAACGCATTGGTCATCACCAGATACTGCGGAAAAAACACGATGCCGGCCGGATCGCAGTGCGAAAAGCGGATGCGGACAGGTCTTTCGAAGCTCGTGTTCATTGCGCCGCGTCCCTGGCGACCGCCGCGGCGTGCGCCTTCAACAGATCGCGGCCAACAATCAATTGCTGCACCTCGGTCGCGCCTTCGTAGATCCGCAACGCACGAATTTCGCGGTACAGCATCTCGACGGCGGTGCCGCTTTGCACGCCCATGCCGCCATAGAGCTGCACGGCCGCGTCGATGACCTGTTGCGCGCCTTCGCTGGCGTGCCACTTGGCCATCGCCGCTTCACGCGTAACGTTCTCACCCTGATCACGCAGCCACGCCGCGCGATAGACCAGCAACGCGCTGCTGTCGATCGTCAATGCCATCTGCGCGAGCTTGGCTTGCGTCAGCTGAAAATCGCCGAGCGTCTGTCCGAACATCTTGCGCGACGCCGCACGCGAGAGGCCCTCAGCCATCGCATGCCGTGCGAAACCTAACGACGCAGCGGCGACCGACGTACGGAAGATATCCAGCGTACGCATCGCGAGCTTGAAACCTTCGCCGGGTGCGCCGAGCATCTGGCCGCGCGGCACGCGTGCGCCGGCAAAGTGCAAACGCGCTAGCGGATGCGGCGCGATGACGTCGATGCGTTCGGCGATTTCCAGACCCGGCGTGTCGGCATCGACGATGAAGGCGGTAATGCCGCGTGCGCCCGGTGCTTCGCCGGTTCTGGCGAACACCACGTAGAAATCCGCGATGCCGCCGTTGGAGATCCACGTCTTGTCGCCGTCGAGCACGTAGAAGTCACCGTCTTCCCGCGCTGAGAGGGCCATCGCGGCGACGTCCGATCCGGCTTCCGGTTCAGACAGCGCGAAGGCGGCGATGGCCGTGCCGTTGGCGACGCGCGGCAAATAACGCGTCTTTTGCTCATGCGTGCCGCCAAGCGAGATCGCACCTGAGCCGAGCCCTTGCATCGCCAGCGCGAAATCCGCCAGACCGGAATGGCTGGCCAGCGTCTCGCGCAGCAGGCATACGGCGCGTGTGTCGATGGTGTCGCCATGGCCGCCATAGGCAACGCCGCCGACACCGTATTTCAGCCAGCCTGCCGTACCGAGTTGGCGGACGAGCCGGCGGCAGGCCGCGTCGACGTCATCATGCTCGACGTGAGCGAGATTGTCGCGGCACCATGCTTCGATCCCCTTGGCCAGTTCGCGGTGGCGTGGTTCAAAAAACGGCCACGCCAGCGCGCTGTGCAGATCCATATCGCTGTGAGTGCTCAATTCAATCTCCCTCGAACACGGGGCGCGACTTGGCGGCGAACGCGTTATACGCGCGTTCGAAATCGCGCGTGCTCATGCAGATGGCCTGGGCTTGCGCTTCGGATTCGATCGCTTCGTCGATGCTCATGCTCCATTCCTGGTGCAGCATCTTCTTCGTGATGCCGTGCGCGAAAGTCGGACCGGCGACGAGATCGGCGGCGAGCTTCTGCGCGTCCGCGAGGAGCGCTGCCGGTTCGCACAGGCGGTTATAGAAACCCCAGGCGTGGCCTTCGTCGCCACTCGCCGAGCGGCCGGTGAACAGCAATTCGGATGCGCGCCCCTGACCGATGATGCGCGGCAGGATCGCGCACGCGCCCATATCGCAGCCGGCGAGGCCGACGCGTGTGAACAGAAACGCGAGCTTGCTGCGCGCGGTGCCGAGCCGCATGTCGGACGACATCGCCAGAATCGCGCCGGCGCCGGCGCACACGCCGTCGACCGCGGCGATGATGGGTTGCGGACAGTGGCGCATTGCCTTGACCAGATCGCCGGTCATGCGCGTGAACAGCAGCAATTCAGGCATCGGCAGATCGATCAGCGGGGCGATGATGTCGTGCACGTCGCCGCCGGAACAGAAGTTCTCGCCCGCACCATGGATCACCACCGCCTTCACGTCGGTTGCGTAGGCGAGTTGCCGGAACAGATCGCGCAACTCCGCATACGATTCGAACGTCAGCGGATTCTTGCGTTCCGGTCGATTCAGGGTGATCGTCGCGACCTTGCCGGCGACCGACCAGCCGAAGTGCTGGGCCTCGTAGCCGGCGAGCGTCAGGCGGTTGCCGGCCAGCAGCGCGTCGGTATTGGATCGTGTCATGCGTGTCTCCTATGTCGACCAGAGCACTTACTCCGGTCCCATGCAAGATAGTTGCCCAGTTCCTTGCGGATCAGTCTTTCAGGCTGTCGAGCAGATGTTGCTTGAGTTTGCCGAGGCGCTGATGGGTGCGCGATTTTTCGTCGAGGCTCAGGCCGCCGAACAGTTCGACAACCCATTGTTCGTGCGCTACCGCCATCTTGTCGAACGCCTTGCGGCCGGCCGGTGTCAGGCAGACGCTGATCGAACGGCGATCGTTCGGATCGGTGTCACGCGAAACCAGTCCTTCTTTCTCGAGTTGGTCCGTAATGCCGGTCACGTTGCCGCCCGTGACCATCAAACGGCGTGACAGCTCGGTCATTTTCAGGCCTTCCGGATGACGTTCTAGCTGCGCCATCAAGTCGAAGCGCGGCAACGTGGTGTCGAATTCGTTGCGCAGGCGCTTGCGCAATTCGGCTTGCACGAGGTTGGTCGTAGTCAGCATGCGCAGCCACAAACGCAGGCCCATATGACTGTCGGCGCCGGTACTCATTTCCAGATCCACGACGTTCTCCGCAGGTTTGGCGACACCTTTGCGCGCCGGCTTGGTTTCGGCCGATGGAGGCGTTTTGATATTCGATGACTTGGTCACATTACTTCTCCACCGGAGATGGAAATGGATTGGCCCGTGATCGCGTCCGAGCCGGGCTGGCAGAGCCAAAGCACGGCGTTGGCGACTTGCTCCGGACTCACGAAGCGATGTTGTGGATTCGAGCGAAGCAGTGTCTCGCGCGCCTGCTGTTCGGTGCGCGAGGTCTTGCTGGTGATCTGTTCGAGCGATGCGTGCAGCAACTCGGTTTCCGTATAGCCGGGACAGACAGCGTTGACCGTGACGCCTTTGGTCGCGACTTCCAGAGCAAGCGAACGCGTCAGACCGATCACGCCGTGTTTCGCGGCGCAGTACGCTGCAACGTACGCATAGCCGATCTGGCCCGCCGTGCTAGCGACATTGACGATGCGGCCGTGACCGCGCTGGAGCATGCCGGGCAACACGGCGCGCGTACCGAGGAACACGCCCGTGAGATTCACGTCGAGCATGCGCTGCCAGAGCGCCATGTCGGTGTGCGCGAAGGGCGCGGCCTGCGCCTGGCCGGCGTTGTTGACGAGGATGTCGATTGCGCCCGCCTGTGCGAATGCCATCTCGACGGATTCTTCGTGGGTCACGTCTACGCTGATGCACGCGACTTCGCCGAGCCCGTTGAGTTTTTCCCGCTGCGCGTCGAGGCGTTGGGCGTTGCGGCCCATCAACGTGACGCGCGCGCCGGCGCGCAACAACGCTTCGGCCACCGCTGCACCGATGCCGCTGCCACCGCCGGTGACCACGGCATGCTGCCCTGTCAGCGTCGAGATAGTTGGCGTATTCACGTGGTGCCTTCGGCGCGTTGTGCGCGTTCTTGTGCCGACAGGCCCGCGTTCGCCACAGCCTGAGCGCGCTCACGTTCGAGATTGCGCTCGAGTTGCGACTTGGCCGCCGTATAAGGCTTCGGCCACATCACGTCGAAGTAACCGATCTTCGCGGCTTCATTCAACGTCCACGACGGATTGGCGAGATGCGGCCGGGCGATGGCGCAGAGATCGGCGCGGCCCGCTGCGATGATGCTGTTGACGTGGTCCGCTTCGGAGATCGCACCGACCGCGATCGTGGCGATGCCCGCTTCGTTGCGCACGCGGTCGGAGAAGGGCGTCTGGAACATGCGGCCGTACACGGGTTTTTCCTGCTTGCTGACCTGGCCCGACGAGACGTCGATCATGTCGGCGCCTGCTGCCTTGAAGGCGCGGGCAATGTGCACGGCGTCGTCGGGCGTGGTGCCGCCCTCGACCCAGTCGTTGGCGGAAATACGCACGGAAATCGGCTTGTCTTGCGGCCAGACCGCGCGGATCGCCTTGAAGACCTGCAACGGGTAGCGCAGACGGTTTTCAAGCGAACCGCCGTACTCGTCGGTGCGGTGGTTGGTCAACGGCGACAGGAAGCTCGACAGAAAATAGCCATGCGCGCAGTGCAGTTCGAGCCAATCGAAGCCTGCCTCCGCGGACATTTGTGCGGCGAGTACGAACTGTGCTTCGATTTCGTTGAGTTCGTCCCGGGTGGCTTCATGCGAGGTCTGACTGACGCCGCTCAAATATTGTTGCGGCGAAGCGGATACGAGCGGCCAGTTGCCTTCTTCAAGCGGCTGATCGATGCCCTCCCACGCAACGCGTGTCGAACCTTTGGCGCCCGAGTGCCCGAGTTGAATGCCGATTTTCGCGTCCGACTGCTTGTGCACGAGATCGACAATGCGCTTCCACGCCGTGAGATGTTCCGGCGCGTACATGCCGGGGCAGGCGGGAGTGATGCGCGCTTCGGGCGACACGCAGGTCATTTCCGTCATGACGAGCGCGGCTCCGCCCATGGCGCGAGCACCGAGATGCATCAGATGATAGTCACCGGCGATGCCGTCGACGGCGGAGTATTGCGCCATCGGCGAGACGACGACGCGGTTTTTCAGCGTGACGCCACGCAACGTGAAGGGCGTAAACATCGGCGGAACGGAGTGGCTTTCAGGCGCGCGGTCAATGCCTGAGCGGTGTGCGAGCCAGTCTTCGAAGCTGGAGAGATAGCCTGCATCGCGTTCCCGCAAGTTCTCGTGCGAAATGCGCTGCGAACGCGTAAGCAGTGAATACGCGAACTGTTCCGGCTCGAACGACGTATAGCGGTCGACATGCTCGAACCATTCCGTCGAATTGCGCGCGGCATTCTGGATGCGCAGCACGTCGATACTGCGTACGTCCGTGTAGTGCTGCAACGCAGCAGGCAGATCACCCGGATGCGCGCCCATGCTGTTGGCCAGTTCGATCGAATCTTCGAGTGCCAGCTTGGTGCCCGAGCCGATAGAGAAGTGCGCGGTGTGCGCCGCGTCGCCCATCAGCACGATCGGCGTTTGCGTGCCGTCGGCGTTGCTGCGCCAATGCACCCACTCCTCGTTGACGACGCGCGGGAAGCGAACCCATTGCGACGACCCGCGCAAATGCGCGGCGTTCGATAACAGCGCGTTGCCGTCCAGGTACTTGGCGAACAGTTTCTCGCAGAACGCGATGCTGTCCTCTTTGCTCATTTCGTCGAGGCCGGCGGCGCGCCACACGTGTTCCGGTGTTTCCACGATGAAGGTGGAGGTCTGATCGTCGAAGCGATAAGCGTGGGCCTGGAACCAGCCGAACTCCGTTTCTTCGAAGGCGAACGTGAAGGCGTCGAAGAGCTTTTTGGTGCCGAGCCAGACGAAGCGGCAATCGCGCATGTCGATCGCGGGTTTGTAGGCGGCTGCATACTTTTGACGGATCGCACTGTTGGCGCCGTCGCAGGCGATGATCAAGTCGGCGTCGTAGGTTGCGTCGTCCGTCACCTGTGTTTCGAAAACCAGCTTGACGCCCAGTTCTTCGCAGCGTGCCTGCAGGATATTCAGCAGACGTTTTCTGCCGATGCCGCAGAAGCCGTGGCCTGACGAGCGGATCTGACTGCCGCGGAAATTGATCTCGATGTCGTCCCAGTGATTGAAGGCGTCGAGAATCGCGTCCGCGCTCGGGGCGTCGGCGGCGCGCAGGTTGCCGAGCGTCTGGTCTGAGAATACGACGCCCCAGCCGAAGGTGTCATAGGGGCGGTTGCGTTCGACCACCGTGACGTCATACGCCGGGTTCCGGCCCTTCATTAACAGGCCGAAATACAAGCCGGCCGGGCCGCCGCCGATACATACGATGCGCATGTTGACTCTCCAGTGGTGTCGCTCTGGAAAGTAATTTAGGCGTCGATAGTTTAGATGTCAAGTAAATTGTGGCGCCGAGTAACCTGGCGGAGACCTGATTCCGTGCGACCGGGCGGTCACCGTCAGGTTCGGCAGCTTCTGTAATCGCAGGGCACGCCATACGACGCGCGGCGGCGTACTGCTCAATCCGGGCGATCGCACAAAGGGCACAGACGACGCACGGCTAGTCAGTTATGCATCATCAGGAAATGTGATTAGGCGACCAATCTCAATCATGCGATTCTGGTTTCAACCGAAATCCCTGGTCTCGAGAGAAACCCACATGTCCTTTCAACGCATTGACACGCCGACCCAGTCCAACTTTCCGATCAGCAACGCCGTGCGCGCAGGCAAGCACATCTACACGTCGCAGGTGCCCCGTGACCTGACGACGGGTCTGATCCTGTCCGACGCAGACATGACGACGCAAGCGCGCCAGGCTTTCTCGAACCTGCGGACCGCGTTGGAGGCGGCGGGCGGCACGCTCTCCGACGTGGTGCAGCTAACCATCTACCTGACCGATCCGGATGACTTTGCTGCGATGAACGAAGTCTACGGGGAGCTGTTTGAATATCCGTACCCGAACCGGGCCACGGTCGTAGTAAAAGCGCTGCTGGTCCCCGGTATGCACATCGAGTTGGTGGCACAGGCCGTGATTGAAGGATGATGCATACGACAGCATCCGCCAGCCGTCGCGTCGCGGTTGTTGGTGCCGGCATCGTAGGGTTCTCCGCAGCCGTGCTGCTGCGGAGAATGGGCGTCTATTCGCCGAATTGACGACGGGACGGAAACCGTTGATAGAAACGGCGCTTTATAGTCTCGAGCACTTCTGGCTATGTCGGTTTTTTGTGAGGATGCCATACGATGCTATGCCGACCATAGGAATGGGATGCGGAGCGTGGTGGTGTAGGGTTTGCCTGGTGGGCAGATGGGCCAGGTGGCGTGCGACAATGATTGCCTCGTTCAGAGAGGCAATTCATGATTCGCCCGCTAAACTTTCGCCATGTTGAGACAATCTATGCTGTGCTGCTTACCGGTTCAGTAACGGGCGGTGCGGCACGGCTCCATGTGACGCAGCCGGCCGTCAGCAATGTCCTTAAGGAAGCTGAGGAGCGTCTTGGGTTCCCATTGTTCGAGCGACACGCGGGGCGCCTCGTTCCCACGAGAAAAGCCGAGTTGATTTTTGCAGAGATCGAGCGGTCGTTTACGGGGCTTGATACGGTGAACACGTTCTGTGCCCACCTCGCGAGACAGGACAGGCGCAGGATTGTGGTCGGCTCGACGCCGGCGTTCGCCACTGCAGTGCTACCGGCAGCAATCAAGGCATACAGGCAGGAGGTGGGCGACGTTCATTTTTCGGTCGTCTCCTCGGGCTCGGGCCACGTGCAGGCACTGGTCGCTTCGCAGAAAGTCGATATTGGATTTGCGGTTGCGGAACCAGCGATTCCTGGCGTGAGCTCGAAGCTTCTTGTGAGCGAGCGGATGATCTGCTTGTTGCCAGTTGGGCACCCACTCGCACAGAAGAGTGTAATCACGGCGGAGGATCTGCGCGAGGAGCCGATGGTTACCCTGTCGCGTGCGGAGCACGTCGACGATATCGTCGAGGCCGCCTTCGCCGAGGTGGGTGGTCCACCACCGGTCGTCGCCGAATGTCCGGCTGCATTGACCGCGCTCGCGATGGTCGAGGCCGGGATTGGCTTCACGATTCTCGACCCGATCTCGGCCTATCTGTATCGCCACGGCACGATTGTGCGGCGGCCATTTGAGCCGGAGGCGACGTTGAACATCGAGGCGTACTGGGCGCCTTGCCGGCAGGAGACATTCGGGCAAGCTCAATTTCTGGAATTGGTCGAGAACAGCGTGCGCCAGATCATGTCCGAAATGGCGCGATAGCGTTGACTCGATATTGACGCGTACAGGGCGGTGACACTATTGCGGTGGTTGCCGATATCGTCGAACGCAATGTTCCCGTGGCAATGAAATGATCAAGCTTGACCGCTACGACCTCGCGATCCTGCGTATCCTTGCGCGCGACGGCCGGATTACGAAATCGAGGCTGGCCGAGGAGGTGAATCTTTCGATTTCTCCTGCGTGGGAGCGCGTGCGCAAGCTCGAAGAGTGTGGAGTGATTCTGGGCTATCGTGCAGACATCGATTGGGTCGATGTGTTTCGGGGTAGTCGCATTGTCCTGGAAGTTACGTTGTCGCGCCACACCGCGCATGCTATGCAGCGTTTTGAGCAGCGAATGGCCGCAGCCAATGAAGTGACGCAATGTTACGCGACCGGCGGAGGCGTCGACTACGTGGTGCACGTGATGACTCGCGACATCGATCACTACCAGCGCTTTGTGGATACCTTGCTTATGGAGGATCTCGGCATCGAGCGCTATTTCACGTACATCGTCACGAAGGTCGTCAAACACGCATCGGCGAACGGACCCGATTGGCTCTGAATTTTCTCGCGGCGGTATCCACATGCGAAAAAACATAAACGAACGGCTCGGACATTAGAAGTTTCGGCAACGTGTCTCGCTCCAGAATAAACGCTGCAAAAACCGGCGAGGAGTTCAGGCATGCCGCCAGGACATCCGATCCTGTTCTTCAAATCGCTCTGGTATATGGGCGGTGCCTGGGCACATAGCAACGGCGCCACCGCCGTTGCGGTTCTGAATCCGGCCGATCTCGCGGCACTGCTTTCGCAAGATTGGGGTAAGCCCCTCCCAGAGTCTCAAAACGAGATCCGCTACGCGGCGAACTTCGTCAAATGGCTCGAGCACAAGGTCGTCGAAGACCGCCCGCATGCTGACTGAATGGCCATGCGACCCGCTTATGGTGTATCAGAAAAGGTGATTAGGCAGCCAATTATGGCCATGCGATTCTGGATCACATGGGGGACGCACCGGTTCAATTAGTAATATTCAACTTAAGAATCGCAAGGGAGGATTGTCGGATGAAATTCTTTAAGAAATTCGCCGCGCCGGCGTTGGCGCTTGCTCTATCCGCTTTGGTTGCGTTGCCGGCATATGCTGAAACAGGCTTGACCAGGCTCTTGCCTCAATCTGTTCGCGACGCAGGCGTACTGCGAGTGGTTGCGGCCGAGAGCGGGCCACCCATGCTTTTCCTCGGAAAGGATGTACGCACCATCGAGGGCATGGAGGCTGACCTGACGCGGGCGGTGGTCGAGGCGCTGGGCGTTAAGCTCGAATACACCATGGGTACGTTCGATAGCCTGATTCCGTCGATCACGGCCGGCCGCGCTGATCTCGCCGTTGGTTCGATCGGGGATCTGAAATCCCGCCAGCCGCAAGTTGACTTCGTCGATTATGTTAAGGCCGGAGTCGGTATGGCTACATTGAAGGGCAATGCAAATGGAATTACTAACCTGGCGAGCCTTTGTGGAAAACGGGTCGCTGTGGTTAGAGGCACTTTCCAGGAAAAGGAGCTCAACGCTCAACAGGTGAAATGCCAAACCGCCGGAAAACCACTGGAGGTCCAGACCTTTGCAGATCCTAACGGCGCTGTTCTTGCGCTCCGCTCGGATCGGGCTGACGTCTGGTCAGGTGACAGCGCGGCTGTTGGCTATGACGTGAGTCAGGCCCCTTCAACGCTCCAGCTGGCTGGCGAAATGCATCCCATTGCGCTCCTGGGTTATGCGGTTAGCAAGCAAAACATTCAGTTGCGAGATGCAATCAAAGCGGGGCTGGAGGCCGTCCAGAAGAGCGGAAAATATAAGGAAATCCTCGACAAATGGGGACAAGGTGCAACCATGGTCGACAAGTTCACAATCAACGACGCCTGGCTCTGAGGTGAACCGCATCATGCGAAATCAAACCCCTTCTCTTGCTGATTCGCGCTCCTCTCCGTCGACCAGGGAGACCGACAAATCAAACAGCGAGGGCTTTGTGGTTGTGCCGCTGCGCCATCCTGGCCGTTGGCTCAGCGCTGCGCTCATGCTGTACGTCATCCTTAGCATTTCTGATCTTCTGATTACGAATCCCCGTTGGCTCTGGAATACGGTATGGGAGTACCTGTTTAGCGGGCCGGTTCTGACGGGAGTCGGAGATACCCTGCTTCTAACGGTTTTAGCGGAGATCGTCGGCATCAGTCTTGGCATTCTGCTTGCGATCATGCGGCTTTCGGAAAATCCACTTTTATCGTGGTCGAGCGCGTCCTATACGTGGATTTTCCGTGGTATTCCGCCGCTAGTGATGATTCTGTTCATCTATTTCTTCTCAGCGTTGGTTCCGGTGCTGTCTATCGGTATTCCGTTTGGACCTTCGATCAAGATTGTGGCGACCAACAAGGTAATCACTCAATTGATAGCGGCGGTTCTCGGGCTTGGTCTCGCCCAGGCAGCGTATGTTTCTGAAATTGTGCGCTCCGGCATCCTGTCGGTGTCGACGGGCCAGACTCGTGCGGCTTTGGCGCTTGGCATGACGCCGCTTCGTGCAATGCGGCACATAGTCTTTCCGCAGGCAATGCGAGTGGTCGTTCCGCCGCTCAGCAATGAGGTGATATCCATGGTGAAGGCGACGTCGCTGGTTAGCGTGATCGCTTACACGGAATTGCTGACGACGGTCCAGCAAATTTACTCTCGTACGTTTGAACAGATTCCGCTCCTGATGGTTGCCGTCATTTGGTACGGGGTGGTTACGACGATTCTGACCATCGCTCAAACCCATATCGAACGCCGTCTGAACAAGTCGGTAAAGACAATGAAGAGGGGAAAGTGATGATGAGCACCGATGCTATGCAATCTCGCAAGGTGATGGTCGAGGCTCAAGACGTTTGCAAGAACTACGGGAGCACGGAAGTTCTTAAAGGGATCAACCTTAACGTCGGGCAGGGAGAGGTGGTCTGCATCATAGGCCCTTCGGGGTCGGGTAAATCCACATTGCTACGTTGCATGAACCATCTTGAATACGTGGATTCGGGCCGGCTTAGCGTGGACGGGGAACTGGTGGGGTATCGCCAGCAAGGACATAAACTCTATGAATTGAAGACTGCTGAGGTGTGTTTCCGGCGGCGCGGCATCGGCATGGTGTTTCAGCACTTCGAGTTGTTTCCGCACATGACTGCCTTGGAAAACCTCTGTCTCGCGCCGACGGTTGTGCTCAAACGACCCAAGGCTGAGGTTAGGCGCGACGCATTGGAGATGCTGAAAAAGGTCGGGCTGTCTGAGAAGGCGGGTTGTTATCCATCGCAACTCTCGGGAGGACAGCAACAACGTGTGGCAATTGCGCGCGCGCTGACGATGCACCCGAAGATCATGCTCTTCGATGAGCCCACCTCGGCGCTGGACCCGGAACTCGTGGGCGAGGTGTTAAAGGTTATGCGTGACCTGGCAAGTGCCGGTATGACGATGGTCGTTGTTACGCATGAAATGGGCTTTGCACGCGAAGTCGCAAATCGGGTGGTCATCATGGACGGAGGCCGCATCATCGAAGATGGCCCCCCATCTGAGATTTTCTCGAATCCTCGAACTGACAGAGCCCGCTGTTTCCTTGAGCGCCTCCTCGCATGAGCATCCAGTCAACCTGCGTAAAAGGTACGGTTTCAATGGGTAATCCAATACTCGTAATAGGTGGCGGCGTTGCAGGTCTTTCTGCGGCCCGGAGCCTGCAATTGGCCGGACGTCGTGTCGCAATCATCGATCCGTTGCCTTCGCCCGGTGGAGCCTCGTTCGGGAACGGAGGCTTCATTTCGCCGGACAGTTTCATGCCGGGTGCTCAACCAGGCATGCTTCGGAAAATACCGGGGTGGCTGCGTGACCCGATGGGGCCACTGGCGATCGATCCACGCTATATTCTGCATGCCCTGCCTTGGTTTTTCCTCTGGTTGAGAGCTGGGAGACTCCAACGGATGACGGCACTCGCCCACAGCCTTTACGCGTTGCATGCACCTGCTTTGAAGGAGTGGAAGAGACTGCTCGGGCAGGAACTCTATGACCGCTATATTCGCGAAGGGGGCGAGGTCATTCTGAGTGACACGCCGCCGTCGGGTTCTGCCCTCGAATTGGAGCGGCGTCTGATCGCGCAATTCGGCCTCGAAGTAGACACCCTTTCACCTGCCGACATCCGGAAGCTATACCCGCAAATTTCTGATTCTGTTAAATTTGGAATACTAAAGAATGGAAATGCTCACACCGTGAGTCCGGCCGGACTGAATTCTGCGCTTGCGGAGACGATTCTTGCCGATGGCGGGCAGTTTCACCGGGAGTCGGTTTTCAAGCTCATTCCTGAAAACGGACAATGGCTGATTCTGACTTCGACTGGAAATCACCGTGCGAGCGACGTGGTGGTCGCAGCGGGAGTCTGGTCGGCGCAACTTCTGGCACCGCTAGGAATAAAGATCCCGCTTGAGAGCCAGCGTGGATACCACGTGATGATCAAAAACAGCGGGCTCGAAATCGGCCTGCCTTTCATCCACCGGAACAGGGGCATAGGATTCACGCCCATGCTTGATGGCCTTCGCGTGGCCGGAACGGTTGAATTCTCGGGGATCGACGGTTTGCCAAACGAGAGACGGGCCGATCAAGCTATGTTTCATGCCAGGCAGCTATTTCCAGCGTTGACACAGTCACCGCAGTCAATCTGGACGGGGCAACGCCCTTCCACGCCCGATAGCCTGCCCGTAATTGGCCGGATGGCAGACAAGCCAGGTCTTTGGCTATGTTTTGGACATGGTACGCACGGAATGACAGCGGCACCCCCGAGCGGACGTCTGATCGCGGAGTTGATGATGGGAGAGCGGACTTTTATTGACCCAACACCGTACTCTCCAAGCAGGTTCAAATAACAAAATGGGCTGCGCCGGGATGGCGTGACAGGTTATCGCCTCAAGTCGCATTCCTTATCTTCTGCGCAACCAACTGCGTGCAGAACACACGAACCTTTTCGAGCACAGGTGACTGGGTCCGCCCGGCTAGCGTGACGAAGGCATACGGTGCGTCGATGTCGAGCGGACGGTCGAGCTTGACCAGCACAATCTCGCCTTTTTCGAGCCACGCTCGCGCCGTACCCAAGGCGCCGAGAAAAATGGCGTCGGTGGCGTTCACCGCTTCGATCAGGGCGGTCGCGGAGTCGGCGGACGCCCGCAATAGCCGGGCCGAGTGAGCTGCCGGACCAAATTGTTCCACCAGGGTGCGCGTCGCCTCGTCGCTGAGCATGGTGGAGACCACGGGAAAATTGAGGATTTCGTCGAAACCGACGTTGCGGCGGCGCGCCAATGGATGCCCGCGCCGGCACATGAATCCCGATTGTGCGGTACCGATCAGGTCGAGGTGAAGATCGTCATGAGGTCGCACCGCGCGTGAATGCACCAGCAGCGCGTCGAGCGTCCGCTCACGCAGGGCGGCGAGTTGTATGTCGGGACTGGCTGTCGAAAGATGCACGTCGACCCGCGGATAGTGGCTGAGCATATAGGTGAGCAAAGGTCCCGCGAACATGGCGCTCGGCGCGTATCCCAGCCCCAGCCTGATCTGGCCGCCCTCGCCCTGACTCAACAACTCGGCCGTGCGTTTGAGATCGACGGTTTCCGACACGATCCGGCGCGCCTTTTCCGCCACCGCCACGCCCAGGGGCGTCAATTCATTGCGCTTGCCGACCCGGTCGATCAGACGCGCGCCCAGATCCTGCTCGAGCATCTGGATGCTGCGGCTCAACGCTGGTTGCGTCAGGTGGACGAGTTCGGACGCGCGGCTGAACGAGCCTGTGTCCGCGACCGCCAGAAAGTGCATGAGGTGATGCAGGTTCATTTGCCGCGAGTCTCCTTCGACAACGATGTATCAGACAATGTAATCATAATGAGAAAAACAATGCATTGGACACATGGATTTCGGATTTTTACTCTCTGGGTCACGTTGAAACAACGAGACGCAAGGAGGAGACATGAAAATCAGACGTTTCAGAACAACCATCGCCCTATTGGCGGTGCATTCGCTGGTGGCATGCGGGGGCGGCGGTTCGTCTGGCGGCATTCAGCCGTCGGCCGTGGCGACGAAACAGGGCCCGGTCACCGGCACCGCAAACGGCAACGTGATGTCGTATCTGGGCATACCGTACGCTCAACCACCCGTAGGCGCCCTGCGGTGGCGTCCTCCGCAACCGGCTGTGCAACGTAGCGGCGCGCTCAGCGCCACGGCATATGGAAAAGCCTGTCCGCAGTCGGTTGCGAACAACGACATCACGGCGGATCAGATGTCGGAGGATTGCCTCTACCTCAATGTTCAGAAGCCCGCTTCAGCCACGCCTGGAAGCAAGCTGCCGGTGCTCGTCTATATCCACGGTGGCGCGTTCGTGCAGGGCTCCGGTGCGCAGGTGGACGGCTCGACCATCGCAAACCAGGGCAACCTGGTCTACGCGTCCTTCAATTACCGGCTCGGCGCCCTGGGCTATCTGGCCAATGCAGCGCTGCAGGCGGATACTCAAGACCCGAACCTCGGCAACTTTGCCGTGCTCGACCAACAGGCCGCGCTTCAATGGGTACACGACAACATCGCGGCGTTCGGTGGTGACCCGGACAACGTGACGATCTGGGGACTGTCGGCTGGCGCGACGTCGACCTTCACGCTGCTCGAATCGCCGGCATCGAAGGGACTATTTAATAAGGCGGTGATGGAGAGCGGCGGTGGCGGCCCTTATTCCAACCTCCAACCGAGCGACGCCGCGACACAAGGCAACACGCTGATCGCCGCCACCGGATGCGCGAGCGCGTCGGACGTGGTGGCCTGTTTGCGCGCGCAATCCGCGACCGATATCGTCGCGGCACAGGGAGCAGGTAAGTGGCGTCCCACCGTGGACGGCCACGTCGTCACCCAGGTGCCGTCTCTCGCGTTTGCCGCGGGCAACTTCAACCGTGTGCCGGTGATGATCGGTGGTGTGTACGACGAAGGAACCCTGTTCGTTCCGCCGACCCTGCCGGCCGCAGCTTATCTTCCGGCGTTGGCTTCATTGGCGCCGCCCGGCTATGACATGACGCAGATCGACGCCGCGTACCCGCTCGCCAACTACGCAGTCCCGGCTCAGGGTTTTGCGCGCGCGATGGGGGACGCCATGTATGGATGCGGCAACAGTTCGCGCCGTGACGAGTTGTCGGCCTGGGTGTCTGTGTATGGCTGGGAATTCACCGATCCCGCGCTTTCGTTCCCCAGCAATCCAACGAGCTTCTATTTGGGTTCGCAGCACGGACTCGATGCGACGTACTGGTTCGGTCCCACGGATGTAAGCACCGCCAGCACGAATCCGGCGATGCAGGCACTCGGTGGAAAGATGAAGACGTATCTGGCCAACTTCGCGCGCTACGGCGATCCGAACGGCAATAAGACCGATGCCACGTTGCCCAATTGGCCGCGCTATGCGGGCCCGTCTGACCGGTCGATGGTGGAGCTGACGATACCGTCGATCACTGCATCGAACACGGCGTTCGAGACGACGCACAAATGCAGCACGCTGTGGGGCAAAGGCGTATTCCCCGCGATCTACTGAACTTGCAGTATCGCCGCGGGAAAAGCCAGCCACGCCCGCGGACTCATCAACCGGACGAACCCATGATTCAAAAAGTAATCGACTATCTGAATGCCGACCACGCCGGCATACGTTCCCGGCTCGACGCCCTGCTGCGTATTCCCAGCGTCAGTGCCGATCCGACGTTCGCGACTCATATGCGTGACGCCCGAAGCTTTCTTCTTTTGCGCTTACGGGAGATGGGACTCGCGAATGTGCGCGAACTGGACGGGGGCGGCGAGCCGGCCGTTTTCGGTGAATGGCTCGGCGCGCCCGGCAAGCCCACGGTGTTGATCTATGGTCATTACGACGTGCAACCCGCCGAACCTGGCGACATGTGGCGCACTCCGCCATTCGAACCCACGTACGAGAACGGCCGCATTTATGCGCGCGGTGCGTCGGACGTCAAGGGTTCGACCACGATCGCACTGGAAGTGATCGCCGCGTTTCTCGCGGTGTCCGGCGCGTGTCCGGTGAACGTGAAGGTTTTCCTGGAAGGTGAGGAGGAAACCGGAAGCCCGACATTAAACGCCATCATCGAACGTCATCGCGAATTGCTGCGTGTGGATGCGATATTGTCCGCGGACGGCGGTCGCGCCAGCGCGGTTTTTCCCACCATCAACACAGGGGCGCGCGGCAGCGGTCAACTGGAATTTCGCCTTCGCACAGCGGACAAGGATCTCCATTCGGGACGGTATGGCGGTTGCGTGCGCAACGCCTTGCATGAAATGGCGTCGCTCGTCGCGTCGTTGCACCGGCCCGATGGCACGGTTGCGGTGGCTGGCTTTTATGCCGGCGCTTGCGAGCCGGATGCACGTGAGAAAGCCGACACGGCAGCGTTTCCGTTCGACGCGAACGCTTTCTTCGATGAGGTTGGTGCGAACCATCATGGAGAGCCGGGTTACAGCGTGCGCGAGCAGATCACGCTTCGGCCCGCACTCGACATCAATGGCATGTGGGGCGGCTATACCGGGCTCGGCGGGAAGACGATCATTCCGCACACGGCGAGCGCAAAACTCACCGTGCGCATCGTCGAGGGGCAAACCTCGGAACAGGTATTGCGTGCGATCGTGCAGCATCTGCATGCAGCATGTCCCGAAGACGTCGAACTGGAGATAGTCAGCCAGTTTAACGGCGCGCCTGCTTCGACACTGGCGGAAAGTCATCCGCTTGTGCGGGCGGCGCGAGCCGTGTTGCACCGCGAATATGACCGCGAACCGGTGCATGTGCGCCTCGGCGCGAGCGTGCCGATCACGGCTGTATTCAAGGAGATGCTAGGCGTCGATACGCTGATGTTCGGCTACAACCTGCCCGACGAGGACGTGCACGCGCCGAATGAATTCTTCCGCCTGAGTTCGATCGAGGAGGGCACACGCGGATGGACCTTGCTGCTCGACGAACTGGGCCGCTTCCCGGTGGAAGCCTTCAACAAGCCATGACGCGACGCGTTCGTCACTCCGACCAGGGGATGTAAATGCCAAATCAAGCGACACATATACCGGCCTATGAACCGGCTGCTACATCGCGAACGAATCTGCTGGTTGCGACCACCATCGGCAACGCGCTGGAGTTTTTCGACTTTACGGTATTCGGCTTCTTTGCGATCGTGATCGGCAAGAACTTCTTCTCGCCGCTAAATGCGCAGGGTCAGTTGCTGCTATCCGCCATGACGTTCGGTGTCGGTTTTCTGATTCGCCCATTGGGCGGCGTGCTGATTGGCATCTATGCGGACCGCGCCGGACGGCGGTCCGCGATGACACTCACCTTGTCCCTGATGGCGCTGGGTGCGTGCATGGTCGGCCTCGCGCCGACCTATGCGGAAATCGGCATCGCGGCTCCGTGCATCATGATCGTGGCGCGGCTGATTCAGGGCTTCTCGGCGGGCGGCGAAGTCGGTCCCTCCCTTGTCGTGCTGCTGGAGTACTCGCCTTCCGGATCGCGTGCGTGGTACACGAGCTGGCAACTCGCGAGTCAGGGCATCGGCATCGCCCTCGGCGCGGCCTTTGCAACGGTGCTCTCATACGCTTTGCCGCACGATGCACTTTACGACTGGGGATGGCGGATTCCGTTTCTCTGCGGTGCCGCGATCTTGCCGGCCGGCGTGCTGATTCGCCGGCGTCTCAGTGAGCTCGAGCCCACTACGGAACCCGCTGGCCAACGCGCTCCGCATCGTCCCTTGAGCACCTTGCTAAGCGGCCATGGCAGAAACCTGCTTGGCGGCATTCTCCTGCTGATGGGCGGCACCATCACCGCATATATGGTGATTTTCTTTATCCCCACCTATGCCGTCCACGCGTTGAAGCTCGGTGAAACGGGATCGTATGCGTGCGCGCTCGCGAGCGGTGTTCTCCTCGCGGTGCTGTCGCCGTTAGCGGGAAAGATCGCGGATGCGGTGGGACGTACGCTTCCAATCGTCGTGGGCCGCGTGATCCTGATCGCGAGCCTTTACCCGGCCTATGCGTGGCTCAGCAGCGCACCGAGCCTGTCGCGCCTGTTCGTGGTGATCGTGGTGCTGATCATTCCGTACACGCTGCAGGGTTCGCCTTCGGTGACGCTGATCCCCGAGCTGTTTCCGAAGTCGATCCGCGTCACGGCGACCGGCACGGTTTACAGCGTCGCGGTTGCCGTGTTTGGCGGGCTGACTCAACCGGTGGCGCTCTGGCTGACCGACTTCACCGGCAACCGGTTTGCCCCGGCCATAGCGATCACGGCCGGCATCCTGCTGTCCACGCTCTCGCTTCTCATCATCCGGCCGTATGTCGAGAAACCCGTGAGCGGCTGAGCATCCGGTCCGGCGCCCCCGTGCCGTGACGGATGCCGGAATCGTGATCCTTCGATCAATCTGAGTTTGTTAGCGCTACACCGTCGTGTCCCCGTCGGGGACACGCGGATGAACACGTCCTTAAAAAATGGAGATCCAGTTGAACAAGAAAAGTCTGACTTTGGTTCTGGCCGCAGCGTTGCCGGCAATGGCCCACGCACAGGGATCGGTCACGCTCTATGGTGTGATCGACGAAGGCGTCAATTACCAGTCCAATGCAGGAGGAAAAGCGCTGTACAACCTGTCGAGCGGGGTTATTCAGGGCAGCCGTTGGGGCTTGAAGGGCAGGGAGGATCTAGGTGGAGGTCTTGCCGCCATCTTCGTGCTGGAGAACGGCTTCGACGTCAATACCGGCGCCTTGGGCCAAGGCGGCCGGATGTTCGGCAGACAGGCTTATGTCGGTCTGTCGTCGAACCGGTACGGCACGCTGATGCTGGGAAGACAGTACGATCCGCTGGTAACTTCGTTGGGCGAATTTGCTGTCGGCGACCAGTGGGGTGGGTATATCGCCGCTCACCCGGGCGACCTCGACAATTTCAACAATACGGTCCGCACCAATAACGCGATCAAGTACACCAGTACCAACCTTGGCGGGTTTTCGTTCAGCGGGATGTACGCGCCGGGTGGCGTGGCCGGGTCGGTGACCGCCAATCAGGTCTGGTCGGTCGGCGCCAATTACGTGAGTGGTCCGATCCGCCTCGGTGCCGCCTACCTGAATGCACGCACGCCAAACGCGGGATTTTTCAGCAACAGCAGTTCCACCACCATCACGCCGGCCACTGTTGCGCTGAGTTCTCCCGTGACAACCGGCTTCATCTCCGCGCATAGCTACAGTGTGGCGGCGGCAGCGGGTGCATATACCTTTGGCCGCGCAACGGTCGGTGTGACCTATTCGAACATTCGCTATGCCGGTCTCGGCGATCTTTCGAGCGGGGCGAACCCGCACGGGTACTCAGGCACGGCCGTGTTCAACAACGTCGAGGCGAATGCGAGCTATCAGCTGACTCCCGCGTTGCTGCTGGGCGCAGCCTACGACTATACGACCGGCGGCAGTGTTTCGACGTCGAACGGGGAAAAACCGGCCGCTACCTATCATCAGCTGTCGGCGGGGGCCGATTACTTCCTCTCGAAGCGCACCGACCTGTACGTAATCGCGGTTTACCAGAAGGCATCGGGTGTCGATTCGCGCGATGTCACCGCAGTCGCCGCGGTCAATCTGCTCACGCCGTCGAGCAACAATCATGCGGCGGCTGTGCGCGTGGGGATTCGGCACAAGTTCTGACCGGCGCGGGAACATCGAAATTTGTTGTCACCAACGATCCGTTCTCGAATCCATTCGCAAGTATTCCCCGTATATGCAGTCAAGGCCGCGCAATCACGCGTGGCACCCTTGGGGGAGTACGCAATGAAATACAGGACTATGTTCGTCGCTGCCGCATTGTCGGCAGCTGTTTCAGGTGCCTTTGCCGCCGGCGACACGGTCATGGTTGGCGGTCAGGCCATGTACCCGAACAAAGACATCGTGGATAACGCGGTCAACTCGGCCGACCACACCACGCTCGTCGCCGCGGTCAAAGCCGCCGGTCTCGTCGATACGTTAAAGAGCCCAGGCCCGTTCACCGTGTTTGCGCCGACGAACGAAGCATTCGCGGCGCTGCCGGCCGGCACGGTCGATATGCTCGTCAAGCCTGAAAACAAAGCGATGCTCACCAGCATCTTGACGTACCACGTTATCCCGGGCCGATACGATTTCCGTAAGCTCGACCAGACCATCAAGGCTGGTGGCGGAAAGGCGGAACTGAAAACAGTCAACGGCGAGACGCTGACGTTCACGGAAAACGGGCCGCGCAACATCGTAGTAATGGATGCCGGCGGCCACACTGCGGACATATCGACCTACGACGTGACCCAGAGCAACGGCGTCATCATGGTTGTCGATAAGGTCTTGATGCCGAAATAGCGGATTCCGCGCGCGCTGTTCTTCTTCAGTCCTGGTGACTGCAGTCGGTGCGTGTTTCCGCGGACTGCCAATGGGCGGAAGTTTTCTCTTGTGCTTGCGACCCTCGCCATGGTTTGGCGATGATCGCAAGCCGATCCGCTTTACCTGTCGCGCTCAGAATACACTGCGGATTCCGAAACGCCCCACCGCCTGTTTCTGATTCCCAGACGGGTTGAATCCTGCGATCTGGGCAACCTGCGCATCCCCTGCTGCTTTCTGGAATACACCCAGCACATACACGGACGTGCGCTTCGAGAGCGCGTATTCCGCAGTCAGGTTGAACTGGTTGTACTTGGGTTGCGCGCCAGTGGCATGGTCGCGACCCGTGGTGTAGGTATAACCGGCGCCGATGGTTATCGCCGGTGTGGGATTGAACAGCCCGGATAGCTCGTAGTTCTGGAATGTCGCATCATGTCCGGAACTGCCTTGCTGGAAAATCGTGTTGGTGAAATCCGCGAGCACACGCACCGATGTCAGCACCTGATACGCCACGCCCACGCCGAATACCTTCTGCGCTCTCGCGGCTGCGAGGAAGTCGCCATAAACCGCATTCGTGAAACCCGGATAGTTCTGATAACCCTGCGTCGACACACCCGGATCGTTGATGCGCAAATAGCCGACGCCCGCGCTGACCGGCCCCATCGCATAGGTCGCCCCGGCGCTGTAGGTGGTGTTGTCGGAGAACTTCCCGGCGATGCCGCCTGGCGCATAGAGCCCGCCGAACGTGAGGCCGCCGATTGTCGGGCTGCGGTACTTGATGGCGTTCGAGATGGGGAACCCGTTATCGGTGTTATCCATGTCGTTCGGATGCGCGAAGTAATAGCCGCCGATGTTGCCGTTCAGCGTATAAGGTTCGACGAAATCCACGATCGAATCCCACTGGCGTCCGAACGTCACTGTGCCTGCCTGCTGGCTTTGCAGCCCCACATAGGCATTGCGCGAAAACGCGAGACCGCTGCCAAGGCGCCCGGAGTTGAGGTCGAAGCCGCTTTCGAGCCGGAAAACCGTGGAAAGCCCGCCGCCCAGATCTTCGGTGCCGCGTACGCCCCAGCGGCTACCCGCCGTGACGCCCGAAGCAAGCTGCACCAGATGGCTGCCCTGTACGTTGCTGACCACGTCGACGCCGTCTTCCACGATGCCGTATAAGGTGACCGAGCTCTGCGCATGTACCGGCGACGCGGCGACCACGATCGGAATAATCGCTGCAAATTTTTTTATCATATAAACGCCTGATCTAGAAGGTTGGGGATGGATCGGTTTTTGGAAAAATGCACCTGATACGACAATGACCAACAAGCGGGCGCCCTGGCTGCGGAATTTCATCCACCCAATACTTTAAGCGTGGTCCGGTGTATCCGCTTATTGTTATTTCGGATAACTATATTTATAGAATTCAGATAGTTTGTTATTTGCGCCTTGAACGATCAGACGTGGTTCAACACCACTCTGGCGACCAACCCAAACGCAATCAACCCGGCAATCACCGCAAAACCCTGCTGCAGCCGGGGACCGCTCAAGCGCCTCGCGAATGCGCGTCCGGCCAGCATGGCGCACACCGCGCCCGCCGCGAACGGAGTGGCAATCGGCCAGTCCATATGTCCCTGCAGCGCTGACGACACCACGCCGGTCATGGAAACAAGCGCGATAACCCCGAGCGAGGACGCGACAATGGTCTGCATGGGCAGATCGGTCGATCGCTTCAGCGCGGGCACGATCACGAAGCCGCCGCCCACACCCAGCAATCCCGACAGGAAACCCGCTACCGCGCCCCACATGGCCAGCACGCGTGCACACGGCAGTGTCCAGACCAGGCGGCCGCATGCGGTATCGAGGCGGCAAGGCACGAATTGCGCCGACGAAGAAGCGCCATGCGATCCGCTTGCCCGCCGGTACATCTGAACCGCGACACAGGCGAGCACGCCGGCGAACAACACCGTCAGCGGCGTGTTCGGCATATGCCGCGCGGCCCACAAGCCCGCCGGGGTCATGAGCATCCCGGCGGCCGCTATCAAGCCCGCCGCGCGATATCTGACAATGCCCGCCCTAAGTCCAAGGAACGCGCCGAGCATGGCCGACGACGCCACCGCGAGCAGGCCGATGGGCGCCGCCTCGATCACGGAAAGCTGCAAGCCGAACATCAACAGTGGCACGGCGATGATTGCGCCGCCCGCTCCGGTCAGCGCAAGCGTGGCGCCGACACATGCGCCAAGCGCGGTGCTCGTCAACGTGACGAATGACAGTGCGCTCATGCTTGCGGCCGCGTCGAACCGGCGAGCCATTCCCGGCCCTTCAGCATGCCGTTCCAGTAGAGCCACGGAAGGACGCCAGTTTTCAGATGCCACGCCAAAGCACGTGGCACCGTGGGATCGAGCGGAAAGGTCGGCAGCAATTTCCCGCCGTAGCCGAACTCCGCCAGAACAACCTTACCCTTCTCGACCGTCAGCGGACACGCGCCGTATCCGTCATAACGTGCGGGCAGGGGATTGCCATCGATCGTGGCCAGCAGGTTTTCCGCGACGACCACGATCTGTTTGCGAACGGCCGCGGCTGTTTTGGCGTTGGGCGCCGCACAGGCGTCGCCGAGCGCGAAAACGTCCGGATAGCGCGGGTGTACAAGCGTGGCGTGATCGACTTCGCACCAGCCTGCTTTGTCCGCGAGCTCGCTCTTGCTGACCACGTCTGGCGGCAATTGAGGCGGGACGACGTGCAGCATGTCGAACGGCTTCTCGATACGAACGACACCGCCGGCCGCATCCTTCACGCTGAACGTCGCGACTTTGCGAGCGCCGTCCACGCTCACCAGGTTCGAGCCGAACGCCAGCGCCGCGTGATAGCGCTCCATGTACTTCGTCAACGACGGGACGAAGGCCGCGACGCCGAACAGCACATCCCCGGCAAGATTGAATTCGACGTCGATCTGGCCGAGCACGCGCGTCTTGAGCCAGTGGTCGCAAGACAGGTAAAGCGCCTTCTGTGGCGCACCCGCACATTTGATCGGCATGGCCGGTTGCGTGAAGATTGCCTTGCCGTTTTTCAGCTCACTGACAAGCTTCCAGGTGTACGGCGCGAGATCGAATCGATAGTTAGACGTCACACCGTTCTTGCCCAGCGTTTCTTCGAGACCTTCGATTTTTTCCCATGCGAGCCGCAAGCCGGGGCAGACGATCAGGCTGCGATAGCCGACGGTGCGCCCGTCCGCGAGCCGGACACAATGCTGCTGCGGTTCGATTGCGCTGGCGCTCGCCTGTATCCAGTGCGCCTGCCGAGGCATCACGGACGACATTGGCCGCACCGTGTCGTCGATGTCGAACGCGCCGCCTCCAACCAGTGTCCACGCCGGCTGATAGAAGTGGCGCTCCGCCGGTTCGACGATCGCGATGCGCAAGCCGGGCCGACGGCGCAGCAGGCTCGCTGTTACGCCAATGCCCGCGGCGCCGCCGCCGATCACCACGACGTCGAAGGTTTCCGTGTTGCCTGAAGATGCTGCATTCGTACTCATCGCGATACCTATGCTTCCAGATTAATTTGCTTTATCTGCCGGCCGCTTCAAAACGCATTGAGCGGAAGCTTCAGATAGCTCACACCGTTTTCTTCTGCCGCTGGAAAAACGCCCGCGCGGATGTTCAGTTGAATGGACGGGATGATCAACGCCGGCTGGCCGAGCGTTGCATCGCGCGCATTGCGCATGGCGACAAATTCGCCGCGCGTGACGCCATCGCGGACATGAATGTTCGCCGCTTTCTGCTCGGCCACCGTGGTTTCCCACTGCGCTTCACGGCCATTGGGCGGATAGTCGTGACAGGCGAACAGACGCGTCTGCAACGGCAAGCTCAACAGTTTGCCAATCGATTCGTACAGCGTGCAAGCATCGCCGCCTGGAAAATCGCAACGCGCCGTGCCGACGTCGGGCATAAACAACGTGTCGCCCATGAACGCCATGCCGTCGAACATATAAGCCACATCGGCCGGCGTGTGCCCGGGAACGTGCATCACACGGCCGGTCAACGCGCCGACCTGAAAGACTTCACCATCGGCAAACAGATGGTCGAAGGGCGCAGGCCCCGCGTGCGCGGACGGCTCGAGATTGAAAATCCGTTCGAACACGCTCTGCACGGAACCGATGTGTTCACCAATCGCAATCGCGCCGCCCACCTTTGCTCGCAAATACGCCGCTGCCGATATGTGATCGGCATGGGCATGCGTTTCCAGTAGCCACTGCACCCGCAGGTTCCGCTCGGTCACAAAGCGGATAACGCGATCCGCGGACCGGGTCGAAATCCGGCCGGACTGCGGTTCATAGTCGAGCACCGCGTCGATGATCGCGCAGGCGGAACCCGTGGCTTCGTACACCACGTAGGTCACGGTCGACGTCTGCGGATCGTGGAATGCTTCAACGCAGGGCTTCATGGTGGACTCCGGAATGGGCGGTCGAGCGTCTGTGCGCGCGTCAGCCGGGATACGCATGCAGCAACGCGGCAGCCGCACGGAAATCCGGCGTGAGCGGCCGGTCGCGATCGAGGAACGCGACCTTGCCGCGCAGCGCGGTGTACAGGTTCGCAGTGGCCGGGGAGAGCGTGAAGTCCGGTTGCTGTTGCTTGCGCAGATCGACGGCCTGGCCGGCGTGAATCAACTCGATACCGAGCAGCGTGTAGCTGTTGTCGATCTGTTGCTGCACGCGCTCAACCACGCGCGGCGCATTGGTCGCAATGTCCTCGATGTCGCCGGCAACCGGCAGGTAGTCCATCGAAACGGGCATCGCGAGTTCCTTGTTCGCTTCGGCCAGCGCCACCGGCGGCTTTTCCATCGCGCCGAACGCATGCACGGTCTGCTCGGTGCCGAGGAAGCGCGACAGGCCGCTGCGTTGCGGGTCGTTCAGCTTCATGATGCGCTGGGCCGACGCCAATGAGTTGTGCCCAAGCACGAGCCCAAGCTCTTCGAACGACAACACCCACGGCAACGGCTCGAAATTGGCACTGGGCAGCACGGCGCCGGTCACACCGTTCGCATCCACGTAACCACGACGATCCTGCCAGCGCGCGGAGTGCGCCTTGACGCCCACGGCGACACCAGGATTGTCGTCGGACGAGTTGAGCTGGATGTTCAGCAAGGCCTGCGCGCCTGCGTATGCGCGCGCTTCTTCACCTAACAGATAGACACCGTCCCGGTAACTCAACGGATCTTGCAGCGCACGCTTGTCGTCACGATTCCAGATGCTGCTGCCGGCCAGCAGCGTGCGCAGCTCCTCGCCGGTGCGCACGGTATAAGGGAACGGGCGCAATGCAAGCGTGTCCTGCAGGAACGGCGATACATTGCCGTTGAATGCTTGCAGGCTCAATGCGTAGACCAGTTTGGAGATTTTCAGCAGGTGGCCCATGTCGTTGAGTGCGAGCGCGGCCATGCCGGCGGAATAGGCGTTCGAACTCAGAATCGCGAGCGCGTCCTTGCCGTAGGGTTTGATCGGCTTGATGCCGGCCGCGTTGAGCGCTTCCGCCGCGGGGATCTTGCGGCCCTGATAGTAGACGTCGCCCTCACCGAGCATGGCCAGACCCACGTGGCTCAGAATGGTGATATCGGCCTCGCCCAGCGAGCCGCCCGACGGCATGGCCGGCGTCACGCCGCGATTCAGGAACTGCACATAGGTGTCGACGATACTGGTCTGCACGCCGGCGCCACCGTCGAGCATCGCGTTCAGGCGGGCGGCCATTGCCGCGCGCGCCGTGCGTACGTCCATGTCCGGACCGACGCTGCCCGAATGCGCGTGAATCAGGCCGACGTTGAAGCGCCCCGACGCGTCGATGATCTCCTGCGTCAGCTTGCCCTTCGCATCGACCATCGAGCGGTCTTTGTTCTCCCCGACACCGGTGGTCAATCCGTAGATCTGTTGGCCGGCCTGCGCGGCCTCGAGCAGTACGGCGTGCGCGGCTTCAACGCGCTTCATCGCAACCGGCGCGATACTGACGGCTTCCCCATCGGCAATGCTGGCAATGATCTCCGGCGTGGCCGAACGGCCGTCGAGCACGACGTCCGCAAACGAAAACGGTGCATGCATCAGGGTGGCGACGATAATCGCGCACCGGATTGGTCTCAGCATGATTCGATATCCTTATTTATTTGAAATTTAATCTGGCGAGGCAAACAGGCAATGGAAATCAACGCGACGGCGCTGGCGGCCATGACGTACCAGGCGGGTGCAAACGCATTCCCCGTGCGCTCGGTGAGCCACGTCAGGATGGCCGGGGCGAAGCCGCCGAAAATGGTGACCGCTGCGTTATAGGAAAGCGACATGCCGGTGGAACGCACACGGGTGGGAAACAGCTCGGACAGCGCTGAGGGCGCGACCCCGGTGAACAGCGCGACCATCACGCAGAACGCCACCTGAACCACGATCAGCGCGCCCAGGGTGTGGGTTGCCTGCAGCCACGCAAGCAGCGGGTAGACGCCGGCCAGCATCAGCGTGGCGCCCCACGTCAACACGGTGCGGCGGCCGAAGCGGTCGGACCATGCGCCGGCATAGACGCATGCGACCGCCATGAAACAGTTGCCGATCAAGGCCGCGAGGAAGGCTTGCTGCCCTGGAAAATGCAGGGTTCGCTGCACGTAGATGGGCATGAAGATAATGAGCACATACACGCAGACCGCCCACAGGATCGAGAAGCCGAAGCCGGTCGCCAGTGCTTTCGGATAGTCGCGAACGACTTGCAGCAGCGGCGTTTTCGCGGCCTGGTGCGTGCGATGCCGGCGATCCATTTCGGCTTCGAACTGGGGCGTTTCGTGAAGCGTTTTCCGCAGCCACAAGCCAACCGGCGCGATGGCGAGGCCAAGAATGAACGGCACGCGCCAACCCCATTCACCAACCTGCTCGCGGGTCAGCAGCAGCGTGACGGCCGTCGCAACCAGGGCCCCGAGAATGTTCGAGATCGCCATGCTCGCCTGCAGCCAGGAAGCGTACTTGCCCTTCTTGTCCGGCGGCGCGTGCTCGATCAGAAACGCTGCGGCGCCGCCGACTTCGCCGCCGGCTGAGAAGCCTTGCAGCATGCGTCCGCAGACGATCAGCAACGGCGCGCCGAAGCCAATCGCGGTATAGGGCGGGGCGAACGCGATGATCGCGGTACCCAGCGCCATGACCAGAATGGTGACGCTCAGCGCGGCTTTGCGGCCCGCTCGGTCGCCATAGACGCCCAGCACGAGCGCGCCCAGTGGCCGCACCACGAAGCCGAGGCCGAAAGCGAGGAACGCTTCCAGCAGTTCGGCGCCGGCGTCGCCATGGCTAAAGAAATTCTGCGCGATATACACCGCGAAGAATGCGTAGACCGAAAAGTCGTACCACTCCAGCGCATTGCCGATGGAGGCCGCCAGTACCGCACGGCGCCCCGTTTTCAGCGTACTGGGCGTCGGCGGGACCTCGGCGGCGGCGCTGGTTGCCGCGACGTGACTCGTATTGGACATGGAATCAGATCCGGATGTGGGGCAGGGACTTGCGTTCGGCTTCATCGAGCGCTTCGGGGTAGCCGGCGTCGGCGTAACGCATGACACCCATCGACGTATCGTTGGTCATCGAGAGTTGCAGCCGTTCGTCGGCCTCGCGGGTGCCGTCCGCCACCACCGTCACGCCCGCGCTCGTCATGTAGCCGCTGTAGCCGCCGCCGCCGGAGTGGATCGCGACGAGATCCGCCATTGACGAGCAGTTGACCATGGCGTTGAGCAGTGGCCAGTCCGCGATCGCGTCGGACCCGTCGCGCATGTTCTCGGTCATGATGTTCGGATGCGCCATGGCGCCCGCGTCCAGATGGTCGCGCGTGAACGCAACCGGAGCGCTGAGCACCCCTTCGCGCACCATGCGGTTGACCGCGAGCGCCAGTTCCGTTCGTTCGCCATGACCGAGCCATGCGATGCGCGCCGGTAACCCTTCGAACGGCACGTATTGGCGCGCCAGCCTGATCCAGTTGACGACGATCGCGTTGTCCGCGAAATGATCGAGCAGGTAGTCGTCGATCTTGCGGATATCGTCGGCATCGTTCGACAACGCGATCCAGCGGAACGGGCCGATCGCGCGGCAGAACAGCGGGCGCAAAAACGCTTCGGTAAAGATCGGAATCTCGAACGCGCGCTCGACGCCACCTTCCTTCGCATGCGTGCGAATCAGATTGCCGTTGTCGAAAACGATCGCACCGCGGTCCTTGAAACCGAGCATCGCGCTTACGTGGCGGACGATCGAGGCACGACTCGCGTTCATCAGCGCGGGGATGTCGGTGGCGCGCAGCGCACGGACCTGTTCAAGGGTATGTCCGATCGGCACGTAACCGTAGACGAGATCGTGCGCCGCGGTCTGGTCGGTCACGATGTCCGGTATCACGCCCCGTGCGAGGATCTCGGGATAGATCTCCGCTGCATTGCCGAGCAAGCCGACCGACAACGGCTCGCGCTTCGCTTGCGCATCGCGGATCATGGCGAGCGCCTCGTCAAGATCGCGGGCCTGCTTCTCGAGAAAGCCGATCTTCATCCGCTTGTCGATGCGTTCCTGATCGACCTCGACCGTCAGGATCGCCGCGCCCGCCATGCGGCCGGCGAGCGGTTGCGCGCCGCCCATGCCGCCCATGCCCGCGGTCAGGATGAAGCGTCCGCGCAGATCGTTGTCGAAGTGCCGCTCCGCGATCCGCGAGAAGATTTCATACGTGCCCTGGATCACGCCCTGCGAGCCGATGTATTGCCAGTCGCCCGCCGTGAGGCCGCCCCAGCAGATCAGGTTTTTCTGTTCGAGGTCGTAGAAGTTCTCCGCCTTGGCCCACTGGCCGATCAGGTTGCAATTGGCCATGATCACGAGCGGGGCGCGGGCATGCGTGCGCAACAGGCCGATGGGTTTGCCGGACTGCACGACCAGTGTCTGGTCTTCGGTCATCGTCTTGAGCGCATGGACGATTGCATCGTGCGAAGGCCAATCGCGCGCGGCGCGTCCGAGCGCGGCGTAGACGATCAGTTGAGCCGGGTCTTCACCCACGGCCAGCACGTTTTCCAGTAAGCGCAGCAGGGCCTCCTGCCGCCAGCCTTTGCATCGCAGCGTGATTCCGGAAGTCACGTTGAATTCGCGTTTCATGGTCGGTGTTCCTTTAGTCGGCGAGTGCGTAGGCGGACAGACCGATGCCGAGCGCTTTCTCGACCGGCGGATAGACCGCGGGATCGCGCACTGAGGACGACAGCGGCAAATGCGTCTTGTGGACGTGCAGCACCAGAATCTCCATGCCTTCCTTGAGATTGCCGGCACTGACGGGAAGCCCCTGCGAATCGAGCGTGGTGATCACGTCCGGATAGCTGGCGATGCGCGCGCCGTGCGCGTCGTCCACGGCCATGTGTTCGTTCATCACGTGAATCAGGCAGCGCTGTGCGCCGGTACCGATTTCCACCACGCCGACATCGAACGCTTCGTCGGTGTACTTCAGCGTGTTGCGCACGACCTTGCCGCTGCCGATGATCGTGCCTTGCGTCGCCTTGCAGATCGCGTCGACGACCGCGCCGGGTCCTTTCGATTCCGCGGCGATGATCGCTTCGCCGAGCGCCAGCGCGCGGCTGATGCCCCCTAGCGCGGCATGCTTGCGCACGTAGCTGGCGCGTACCGGATTGCGGCAACTGGCGATGAATCCGCCCGACATGTCGGAGGCCTTGCGCAGCACCGGCGACACTTTGGCGGTCGCGCCGCGCACTACGAGCTCCATATACGCGTTGTTCGCGCGGTTGCCGCCGGCAGCGGCCTGGATCATCGGCTGAGGGCTGGAGGCGAGACCGAGTGAACCCATGTCGCCGGTGGGATGAGCGCGAATATCGCCGACCGCGTCCACGACCTTGGTGCCGAGCAGCGCGGAGGGCAGCCAGCCGTTGAGCGTGCTCGACATTCCGTTCTGACCGATGATCAAGCCCGCGATCGGCGCGCCCAGCGCGTCCTGCACGAGTTGCACGGCCTTCACGTAATCCGCGCCGAGCATCTCCCATTCGGTGAGGCCGCCGGGCGCGCCGATTGCCGCGGCGGTGGCGATCCATGCGTCGTCGGGCAACTCGTCCATCGACACCAGTTCGGGGCGTCCGATCGTCACCGCGAGCGTGCCCAGTTCGCGGCCATGCGCGGCCCAGCCACCGCCGCCGCAGGCGAACACCGAGCCCCCTTTCACGGCGGCCTCCACGTCCTTCAAGTTCAGGATGCGTCCCATGTCTTTCCCCTTTGTTCGTTAAGAAATGCGCGAGCTTGCACACGCTTGCCGCCGGTTTGCCGTTCTCACGAAGCGCGAGCCGGAACCGTGCGGTCATACGGCCGGCGGCTTGCTTGTGGGCAAGCCGGCGAGCGGTGCGGCGATCGAATGGGGATGAGTCTAGGGAACCAATTTTTTAACGCGTTATTGCTTTTTTATGGCGGGAACATAACGCGATGTTATGGGGCGGGTATACGCGAATAGGCCAGTCGCACCGGAAATCAGAGCTCGGTGCGCAGCGTTTCGAGCGTGGCGATGAACGCTTGCGCCGTGCGCGACAGCGGCTCCAGCACGGCGTGAATCACGCTGACCGGTGCCGCGATCACCGGCTCGATCGGCCGCACGACCATGTTCGACCATGCCGGACCGCCGATCGTCAGTTCGTCGATCAGCGCGATGCCGACGCCGGCCTGGACCAGCGCGCAGGCAACGTGAGCCTGCTGGACTTCGGTTTTGATGCGCAGCGTGCAGTCGGCGTCGACGAACATCTTGCGCACCAGTTGCCCGAATGGAATGTCGCTGCCGTAGCCGATGAACGGCTGATCGACGAGGTCGCGCACATGCAGCGTGTCGTGCTGCGCGAGCGGATGACCGACGGGCAGCGCTGCGACGATGCGGTTCTCGTGAATGGGCCGGATCTGCACGTTGGGATGGGTCTCCTGCATGAACGCAATGCCCACGTCGACCTGCTGCGTCAGAACCGCCTGCAGCAGGATGTTGGGCAAGAGCGTGTGCAGGATGATGCGGACATCGGGAAAGCGCTCGTAGAACAAGGCGATGGCGCGCGGAATCAGCGACTGCCCGAGGTTCGGGCTGCACGCAATGCGCAGATGGCCCATGCGGTTTTCGATCAGATCGTCGGCTACCTCGTTGACGCGCTGCACGCCCTGATAGACCACGTTCACTTCGGTAAAGAGCCGCCGTGCTTCGGGCGTGGGATAGAGCCGCCCCTTGATGCGCTCGAACAGCGACAGCCCGAGCCTTTGTTCCGTATAGGAAATCAGCCTTGAAACAGCGGGTTGCGAGACGTGCAGGAGCTTGGCTGCGCCGCTGATGGACCCCGTCAGCATGATTGCGCGAAAGACTTCGATTTGCCTGAGATTGAGTCGCAAACGATTAACCTGATGTTATGTGGGGCGGATAAATAAGCATAAGACATTTTGGGATGCCGCTGTCTAAACTTGCCCGGAATTCAGGTGATACCGAGCGCTATAGGCGCGGGAGACGGAGGCAAGATGAGCGATTTCGATCTGGTGGTGCGCGGCAATATCGTCGACGCGGAGCGCGTCGTGAAGGATGGCTGGCTGGCGGTGCGCGACGGCCGCGTGGCGCTGCGAGGCGACGGGCCGCCGCCGGCCGCGAAAGATTTCATCGATGCACGCGGGCAATGGGTGATGCCTGGCGTGATCGACGGACAGGTTCATTCGGGCAGCCAGGCGAATCAGGAGGGCCTCGGCCACGCGTCGCGCGCGGCGGCGGCGGGCGGTGTGACCGTGATGGTGGATATGCCTTACGACGATCCCGAACCAGTGGCCTCGCGCGCGCAACTGGACGCGAAGATTGCCGAGGTCGAGCGCGACTGCCATGTGGACGTCGCGTTGTTTGGCACGCTCAACGACCGGCATGGACTGGAGGCGGCCGCCGGGCTGATCGACGGCGGCGTCTGCGCGTTCAAGTTCTCGACGTTCGAGGCGACCCCTGGCCGTTTCCCTCGCGTGGAAGAGGACGACCTGTACGAGGCGTTCCGGCTGATCGCGCCCTCCGGACTCGTGTGCGGCGTGCACAACCAGATGCAGGACCTGACGCGCAAGAACGTGAGCCGCATGATCGACGCGGGCGATACCGGCTGGGACGCCTTTCTGCGCGCGCATACGCCGTTGATCGAGAATCTCGCGACCGCGTTGATCTATGAGATCGGCGCCGAGACCGGCGCGCGCGCTCACGCGGTGCACGTCTCGACGTCGCGCGGTTTCGAGCTGTGCGCCATGTATCGCAAGGCGGGTCATCAGGCCAGCATCGAAACGTGCGTGCAGTATCTGATGCTCAATCACGAAGAGCACACGAAGCGATTCGGCGCGAAGACCAAGCACTATCCGCCGATCCGGCCGAAGGCGGAGACCGAACTGCTGTGGAGTCACATCGCAAACGACGCGTGTACCTTCGTCTCCTCCGACCACGTGAGCTGGGGACTCGAGCGCAAGGGCAATCCGAACGTGTTCAGGAATTCATCGGGCGGCCCGGGGCTGGAAACGCTGTTGCCGGCGTTCTGGACCGGCTGCGAAAACCACGGCATTGCACCGACCATGGTTGCAAAACAACTCGCGCGCAACCCCGCGCGCCACTTCCTGCTGCATGATCGCAAAGGCACCTTCGACACCGGCGCCGAGGCCGACTTCGTGATTCTCACGCCTGAGCGTTATGCTTTTGACCCGTCGCACAGCTTGTCTGCCGTGCAATGGAGTTCGTTCGAAGGCATGGAGTTCACCGTGCGCGTCGCGGCGACTTACTGCCGTGGAAAACAGGTCTTCGACGGCGTTCGCGTCGTCAATCAGAACGGCGATGGACGTTTCCTGCGCCCTGCATCCTTTAACCGTGCCGGCATGATGCCGGCCGCTTCGTGAAGCGACCCGCCGCCATGTCCAAGCTTCCTTTTCCGCCGATCAACGCCGAGCGTCTGAATGCCCGTGTCGAGCGTCTCAGTCAGTTCACGCGTGCCGACGTCCCCTGGACACGCCGGGCATTTTCACCGCTGTTCGAAGAGGCGCGTGCGTGGTTGCGCGGTGAATTCCTCGGCGCCGGCCTGAGTGTTTCGCAGGACGCCGGCGGCAATCTGATCGGCCGGCGCGAAGGGTCGGGGCGTGCGAGCAAGCCGCTCATCACGGGTTCGCATTGCGATACGGTGGTCGGCGGCGGCCGCTTCGACGGAATCATCGGCGTGCTGGCGGGCATCGAGGTGGCGCACACATTGAACGAACAGGGCATCACGCTCGACCACCCGTTCGAAGTGATCGATTTTCTCTCTGAAGAACCGAGCGACTATGGGATCTCGTGTGTGGGAAGCCGGGCATTTTCGGGTGTGCTCGACGCGGGCATGCTGGTTTCGAAGAATGCGGATGGAGAATCGTTGAGACAGGCGCTGCAGCGTATTGGCGGCAATCCCGATGCGTTGACGCAAGCGCTGCGCGCGCCGGAGAGCACGGCGGCCTTTGTCGAGTTGCATATCGAGCAGGGGCCGGTGCTGGAAAGCCGGCAGTTGCCGATTGGCGTCGTCACGAACATCGTCGGGATTCGGCGCGTGCTGATTACCGTCACGGGCCAGCCCGACCACGCGGGCACCACGCCGATGGATATTCGCCGCGACGCATTGGTCGGCGCCGCGCGTCTGATTGATGGCGCGTACCGGCTTGCTTCGAAGTGGAGCGGCCATCCGCACTACGTGGTGGCGACGATCGGCCGGATTGCGATGACGCCGAACGTGCCGAACGCGGTGCCGGGGCATGTCGAACTGATGCTCGAAGTGCGCAGTGACAGCGATGCAGTCCTCGATTGTTTTCCCGAAGACCTGATGGCTGGCGCCACGGCCGCGCTCGCTGAATTGCGTGTGTCCGCCAGCGCGGTGCATGTCAGCCGCTCCAAACCGACCGACTGCCAGCCGCTTGTGATGAATGCCGTCGAACGGGCGGCAGAGGTGTTGGGATACGCCACCATGCGTCTGCCGAGCGGCGCGGGGCACGACGCCGTGTATGTCGCGCCGACCGGCCCCATCGGGATGATCTTCATCCCATGTCTGAATGGGCGCAGTCATTGTCCGGAGGAATGGATCGAGCCGCAGCAGTTGCTCGATGGCACACGGGTTCTCTATCAGACGATCCGTGAGCTGGATGCCAGCTTGTAACGCTTCGACGAATGGGTCGCC
The DNA here is from genome assembly GCF_003610895.1 of Paraburkholderia fungorum. Lineage (GTDB taxonomy): Bacteria > Pseudomonadota > Gammaproteobacteria > Burkholderiales > Burkholderiaceae > Paraburkholderia > Paraburkholderia fungorum_B. The sequence continues at coordinate 609,696 of NZ_MCAS01000001.1, read as the reverse complement.
CTGTTGCAGGAATAGCGCTGCCCCGGGGGCAATGCTCCCGGGGAGGGCGACTCGACTTGCTACGCCGCTTCAAACCGCGCGGCGGCCTTCGATCGGATACCCCGGATCCGTATACCCCGGCGTCGACGCGTGCCCCGGCGGCACCAGACTGTCGACAAACTTCTCGTCGTCGGGTCCCAGTTCCACACTCAGCGCCTGAACGTAACTGTCCCAATGCGCCTCAGTGCGAGGGCCGGCGATAGTCGAACTGACGAGTTTGTTCCTGAGCACCCACGCTAGGGCGAAAGCAATCGAATTCGTGCCGCGTGCCGCAGCATGAGCCGCGACCTTCTGCGCGATCGCCAGCGACTCGGGGCGCCATTCGGTCTGCTGGATGCGTTTGTCGCCGCGTCCGGCGCGCGAATCGGCTGGCGGCGCGCCATCCAGCGCATATTTGCCGGTCAGTACACCACGAGCGAGTGGGCTATAAGGCACGACGCCGATGCCATAGTGTGCGGCTGCGGGGAGTTGCTCGACCTCGGCGGTGCGATCCACCATGTTGTAGAGCGGCTCGCTTGCAACCGGCCGATCAATGCCGAGCTGGTCGGCAAGTCGCACGATTTCAGCGATGCGCCAGCCGCGGAAATTCGACAAGCCGAAGTAACGGACCTTGCCTTGACGAATCAGGTCGCCGATAGCGCGTACGCCTTCTTCGAGCGGCGCATCGAGTAGCGCGCGATGGAAGTAGAGAATGTCGATGTAGTCGGTACCCAGGCGTTTGAGGCTTGCATCCACCGACTGAATGATCCACTTGCGCGACTGCCCCTGTTCGTTCGGACCTTGAGTGGCCGGATAGCCGAACTTCGTGGCGATCACCCAACTGTCGCGCCGCTCGGCAACCGCGCGCCCCACGATCTCCTCAGAACGGCCGGCGTGGTAGACGTCCGCCGTATCGATGAAATTGACGCCCTGATCGAACGCCTTGTCGATGATGCGTTTCGAGGTGGTTTCGTCCGTTTCGCCACCGAACATCATCGCGCCCAGACACAGGGGCGACACTTTGAGGGCGCTACGGCCCAGATATCGATAGTCCATTGCTTTTCTCCATGCAGGCTTTTCCTGTGATGTGCATGATAGACATTCATTGTCTAGAGATTAAGACCATGAAACCGCATGCTGTTATGAAGGTGATTCATTAATTTGCGTGGACGCCCGCATGCGTCGGCCGCCATGCGAAGTGCGCCGATCGCACTGATCGCGACAAGCGGACATCAGGCTCGATGAATGACTAATGAACCTGATTCATAAGTGTTTGCAGGATTCAGCGTCTAGTCACGCGCGCGCGGGATGGTTAGATTGGTAACGAACTCGCAGACATCGCGTGTCACGCGCACGACTCGCCCGAAGCGCCTTTCGCCTATGGAACGGAACCGCAAGATGAAATCTTTTGCCGTAGTGGCGACAGTGCTCTCTTTGGGGCTTGGCGCGTGTGCGCAAATGGAAAGGACAACCGATATGACGAAAGCAGATTCTCCTCCGCCGACATTCGCGCCTGATGATATGCGCACCGTCTCACCGGCGCTCGAGCATTACACGAATGGCGTACTGCTCGGCGATCTCTGGAAGCGTCCGCAACTGCCTGCCCGGGATCGCAGCATCGTTACGTTAGCGGTGCTGATTGCGCGCAATCAAACCACTGAGATGCCGTACTACCTGAACCTGGCGCTCGACAGCGGGGTGAAGCCGGAGGAGCTTGCCGAAATCATCGCGCATCTGGCGTTCTATTCTGGATGGGGCAATGCGGCGTCGGCCGTTGTAGCCGCAAGACCTGTGTTCGATAAGCGCGGGATCACGCTATCCGGTCTTCCCGCGGTTGCTGGCGAACAACTTCCAATCGACGAGGCCGCGGAGGCTCAACGGGCAGTTGCCGTAGAAAATAACTTCGGCGCAGTGGCGCCAGGTGTCGTGCACTATACGACGCAAGCGCTCTTTCATGATCTCTGGCTGCGCCCGGGTCTGGCGCCCCGGGACCGAAGCCTGGTGACGGTCAGTGCGCTCGTCGCCACGGGACAATTCGCGCAACTGACTTATCACCTGAACCGCGCCATGGACAACGGCCTCACGAAGGCGCAAGCCTCCGAAGTGATGACTCAGTTGGCCTTCTATGCGGGTTGGCCCAACGTATTTTCCGCGTTGCCGGTTGTAAAGGATGTGTTGGAGAAGCGGCCCGGTTAGTTCAGCCGCTATCGGCATGGCGAATTTAATCAATGCGCTCGCGTGTGACTAGTGGTTAAATTCCGCCAACGCCTATGAGATCGGTTCATCAATGCCACGCGAAAATTTCAGCGACCTGCTCGCCTTTATCGCTGTTGCGCGCGAACGCAGCTTTACCCGCGCGGCCGCCCAGCTAGGTGTGTCCCAATCCGCTTTGAGCCATACCATCCGGGCGCTCGAAAGCCGGCTTGGCGTGCGGCTGCTGACGCGAACCACGCGCAGCGTGTCTCCCACCGAGGCCGGCGAACGTATCCTGCAGACGGTAGCACCTCGTTTCGTGGAAATCGAAGCTGAACTGATGGCGGTAACCGAGCTTCGCGGCAAACCTGCCGGGACGATTCGCATCACGGCGACAGACTACGCCACCAACACGATTCTCTGGCCAAGGTTGTCCAAGGTGCTTCGAAAATATCCGGAGATCAAGGTCGAGATCATCACGGACTACGGGCTCACCGATATCGTTGCGGACCGCTACGATATCGGCATTCGTCAAGGCGATCAGGTCGCGAAGAACATGATCGCGGTTCGCATTGCCGCGGAGATGAAGATGTCGATTGTCGGCTCGCCTGCCTATCTGGAGAACAGGCCGCTACCAAAGACGCCGCAGGATCTGATGCAGCACAATTGCATCAATCTGCGCCTGCCGACACTCGGCGGATTTTACGCATGGGAGCTGAAAAAGGGGAGTCGTGAAGTTCAGGTCCGCGTGGAGGGGCAGCTCTCGTTCAACGGCACCTATCACATGCTCGACGCCGCATTGGCAGGCTATGGTCTTGCCTACTTGCCGTCGGATCTGGCACAGCCTCACGTCACGGCGGGACGTCTTGTTCGCGTGCTCGACGATTGGTGTCCAACGTTCCCGGGTTTGCACGCTTACTACGCGAGCCGTTCAGAGTCCTCACGAGCCTTGGCTCTGGTTATCGATTCGCTGCGTTATCGGCCGAAAACGGGCTGAGGTCAGCGAGGCTTCCCCGGGATTCATGACTGTGGCTCATCAGGGTTTGCGGTTTTGTGGGCTTAATAGAAGGAACGACTATCCCTATTATCTGGCTTACTAAACGATTGAAGCGAGCCAGATATGAACATCACTTTCGAAGGTCAGGTTGCGCTTGTGACGGGGGCGGGATCAGGCATGGGGCTGGCCACCGCCAGGGCATTCGCTGAGGCGGGTGCTGCGGTAGTGCTCGCGGACTATAACGAAGCGGCAGTTCGTTCCGCTGCGGAGCAACTCGTATCCGGCGGGCACAAGGCCATTGCAGTGCGCTGCGATGTGGCCGAGGAGAAACAGGTCAAAGAGATGGTTGATCTGACGGTGTCCACCTTCGGCCGCCTGGATGCCGCGTACAACAATGCAGGCATCAATAGTCCGGTCGCGGAAACAGCCGATGCCAGCGGCGAAGAATACGATCGTGTGATGGCCGTCAATCTGCGCGGCGTCTGGAACTGCATGAAATACGAATTGCAGCAGATGCGCAAGCAGGGCAGCGGTGCAATCGTCAATTGCTCGTCGTTGGGTGGACTGGTGGGTATCGCCGGCCGTGGCGTGTATCACGCATCCAAACATGGTGTTCTCGGACTGACGAAGAGTGCCGGCCTTGAATACGCTGCACGAGGTATTCGTGTCAATGCTGTTTGTCCCGGCATCGTCGCGACACCGATGGTTACCGGCATGATCGAGCGTGAGCCTGAAGCGATGGATGCGTTGATGAAAGAGCAGCCCATTGGACGGCTCGGTCATCCTGAAGAGATTGCCTCGGCCGTGATCTGGCTGTGCAGTCCTGGCGCCAGCTTCGTGATCGGTCACGCGCTTGCCGTTGATGGTGGCTACACGGTACGGTAGGGGAGGTAGCCTGGTTAATCGAATGCCTGAAAATCTAAGCGGCGAGTCACGGCTGTTTCCGATCATTGGGGACCCGATCGTATTCGTCAAATCACCGCAACGCTTGACCGCCGGCTTCGCGGCAAGAGGGCATAACGGTATCTGCATACCGATGCAGGTGGCGAGCGGCGATCTGGAAGTCGTCATGCGGGGTCTCACGAGCACGCCGAATGTCGATGGCCTGCTTGTTACCATGCCGCACAAGTTTGCGGCCTTTACTTGCTGCGCGACCAGCTCCGGAACGGCGAGACTGCTTGGCGCGGTGAGTGTGATGCGTCGCAATCCCGACGGATCATGGCATGGTGGAATGCTCGACGGCTTTGCCTTTGTGAAAGCTCAAGTTGACGCGGGAGCCAGGCCCGAGGGAGCGCGAGCGCTGCTGGTCGGAGCCGGCGCGGCGGGCAGCGCAATCGCCATCGCGCTGCTCAAGGCAGGGGTGCGCGAACTGATCATTCACGATGCCAATGAATCTCGCGCTGCCCGGTTGATGGCAGTGGTGGCGGATCTGGGGCGCGGCCGAGTGAGCACCGGTCCGGCAGACCCGACAGGCTGCGATATGGTCTGCAATGCGACGCCAATGGGTATGACCGATGGTGACCCGTTTCCCGTCGCCGTCAATCTGTTTGAATCGTCCATGTTTGTGGGCGACGTTATCGCCGGGCATGGAGTGACACCATTCCTGCGGGCGGCTCAGGCCGCCGGCTGCAAGACGGCGAACGGCGTGCAGATGGTGGAGGCCGTACAGGACATGATGCTGGACTTCATGCTTGGGACTGTCTGCGACCCATAGAAACACCGTACAGCGAACTTCACAACAGCGAGAGCTCAAACCGATGCCACTGCGGCATTGCCACTTGCCGCTGCAATTTGACGACGGCAGCTTCCGCGCGATCGATCGACGCCAGGGTTTGCGAATAGCCAGAAGCATCCGTGGCTGATTTGAGCAGTTGCACCCGGCGCCAGCGTGTCATTCTCAGTGAGTTGTGAGCAAGCGTCAGCGCGTGGACGTCCTCTGCCTGTGCGAGCATGGGCGTGGGGTAGCCGGCCAGATTCACACCCTTCGCGAGTTCGGCTGCGTCGAAAACAGCGACCTCCTTGCCGTCGATCGCCAGCCGGTATCGGCGGGACAGGAGGCCGCTTATCCTGAGCATCTGTTCATTCAACGCGGCGTTGAAATCGGTCTGCGCTATCACGACCCGGGTTAGCGGATCATCAGGCAGGGGCATCGGCAATGCGGCGTCGAGTTCGTCCCAGGAGAGTGCCGGAGCGAGCGTCAAACGTCGAATCTGGGCATTCAATGCGGTGGCCACCTTGCCCGTGGCAGCATCGATAGCAACCGACGATACAGCGGGCGTTGCATTCCATGCCTTAAGCAGCGCCTTTGCGAGCAGCAGGCCGCCAGCCGGCGTGGGATGAATGCGGTCGGGAAACAATTTGCCAGCCGCGTCCGGGTCCGCTGAGCGGATCGCGTTCAGGTCCGACACAACCGGGGCATTGAGGTCGACCGTCAACGCGCCATTGCGTGCGCCAAGATGCGAGACAAAATCACCATAGCGCGTCAGGACGGCGTTGTACCCGCCGCCAATCCATCGCGCTCGGGTCACTTCGTCGTACGGGGACGGCTGGATCAGCGTGAGGCGCGCGTCGGGGACGAGGCGCTTTAATGTCGACAGAGCCGATTCGTATCCGGACGCAAATGCGTCATAGGCATTCTGGTCGAACGCTCGAAACGCGCCATCGTTCATGCCGAACATCATCGTGACAACGGTGGGTTTGAACGTAGCAACGTCGCGGTTTAGCCGCTCCGTCATGTCCCCCGTTATCCCTCCGGATATCTTGTCTTTGCCGACGCCCGAGTTCACGAATCGGACCGAGAGCGTCGGGAAGCGAGTGACTACGTAATCTTCCACGGCTGTTGTGTATGCGCCGCCCTCCGTAATGCTGTCCCCCATGAAAACGACCGTGTCGCCATCGCGCAGGAAGAAGGGGGCCGCTTGAGCGGCCGACGCCGACACAATCGTGGCGGCGATCAGGAGAACCCGTAGAACGCGTGCTTTCATACCCGTGCTGTAAGAGGCGAGTCGCTGTTCATGTGCGTGGCCCAGTGTGCAAACGATCCTGAATCGTAGCGGAAAAGCATGGTGTGGTTGAGGGCGGATACCCCTGGATTTCAGCCAAACTTTGGCGGACCCGCATTGACGAAAACGACTACTGTAGCCGGTGGTCAACTCAATGCGATGCAAGTGCAGCGGCGGGCGACCCGATTCGCTTAAATCTATTCCGACGAAATGAAAAACGACGCAACGATAAAATCATTTGAGGGCTTGCGGGGTGTCGCTGCGCTGCTTGTCGCCGTTTACCACTTCAACGGTTTTCTACGGCAGGGATCGATCGTCGAAAGTTTTTATCTGCTCGTCGATCTGTTCTTCATTCTGAGCGGATTCGTCATCTACCGCGCGTACAAGGACCGGCTTGCATCGCGACGCGAGATTGCGCATTTCATGATCCGCCGTATCGGCCGCCTTTATCCCTTGCATGTGTTTGCCGCGCTATTTTTCGTTGGTGTCACGTGTTCGTCGCGCTTGCTCAAAACCGCAATGCTGCACTTCGGGCTGGGTGCGGCCCTCGGCTCCACGCAGACCGGCACGATTGGGTTGCCGGGCGTGGGCGACGTGTTGACCAACCTGTTGCTTCTTCAGGGAATAGGTCCGTTTTCTCATTTTGAAATCAACGGGCCGAGCTGGAGTATCAGTACAGAGTTCTACGCTTATATCGCCCTTGCGCTTGGCCTGTTCGTGCTCAAACCGCGATTGCGCATGCCGGTGTTTTTTGTTGTTGCCGTGGCCGGACTTGCGCTTGCCTTCTACGGCTCGGTTGAAGCGGATCAATGCCTGCGCATTGGCCATTGTCTCGACTCACATCTCGAGTACGCATTTCCTCGATGTCTGGGCGGCTTCTTTCTGGGCGCAATTGCCGAGAGACTGTCCTCGGCCATGACGTTCGTCCGGCAAAGGACGCTGTCTATCGTCCAGGTTCTCGCATCGGGCCTTGCAATCTTCATCATGGCGCGCTCGGTCACGATCCCTGAGTATGCGTTTCTGGCGGTCTTTGCGTTTTTTGTCGTTGTGCTGACGCTTGCCGGCGACAGCGGCCCGCTCGCGGTTCTTCTCAAAGCCCGCGCCTGCCAGTTTCTTGGGAAGATTTCCTACTCGATCTATCTGATTCACGCGCCGCTGGTTTTCATCGGCCATGTAACGTTGAAACCCTTGCCGCTGGCAATCAAAGTCACCGTGTTGCTGGGGTATCTTGCGGTGGTAATCGGTATTTCCACCCAGACCTACCGGTTCGTTGAATCTCCCGGCCGGGAGATTGCGCGCAGGTTGTCGAACCGCCTCTTTCGCGAGAAACCGAAGTCGTTCAATCGGGAGGATGGTTTGAGCGGTGCTGCGGAACTTCGATAACCGTCACGGATGGATTGCAGGACGCGCGTTGTTGCAACTCGCGCGTTTGATCCTTGCTGGCAGAGGGCTATTTGCCCTCTGTATTTTCGCGGAAGCGAGAGATCCGATTGAACTTGATCCAGTTCGAATCGTGCTGCGAGTGGGCGCCGCCTTCTGGATCATCGTCGGATGTGCGCACGACAGCGACGATGTCGTCACCGTCGAATTGCCAGTCGACGTACTGAAAACCGTGGGTGTTCCAGTCGGGATGATGGAGAACGATTCGCTGAACGCTCCAATCCCGCAGATCAGGCGAGGAGATCAGCGCAAGCGTATTTCGAGCCCGCTCATAGTTGCGTCCGCCGTAGCTGCCGGTCACCGCGTTGGTCAATGACCAGTAGAGCTTCGTGCGGGGATCGTAGCGTATGGTGAACTTCTTTCCGCCGCCTGGCATATCAACGAATCCGTTTTGCGGATCGAATGTCAGGGTCGTTCCATCCGCGCTGACTGGGGCGATCGCGGCTTTTTCCGGGAGCGCGTTGTAATAGACCCGAAGAACGTCGACGACCTCTCCATTGGGTTTGGCCACGGCGTTGCCTTCGAGCCAACCGCCAAATTTCCCTCCCAACCACGATGAGTTCGGCGCAAGGCGGTTACTGAAGGTCCAGTTTTTAGCATCGAGCAGATCGCTTTCGACCGGTGCGGACATCATCATTACCCAGATACCGGTGCTTTCCACACGCTCCATGGTCCGCCAGATCCGGCCATTCGCGACAACGACGGGAACCGCCGCAGAGAAATATTTGCCTCCGGCTGCGAGTATGCCGGTATCGCTGTCGCGTGGAACGGTCCACGTTCGGCCGCCATCGAGCGAGCGGCGGATCGTGGGGACACCTGAGAACCCGCTCGTTCCGACGATATATAGCGCGCTGCGGTTGACGAATAGCGAAGACCAATACTGCCCCTGGAGTTCACTGATCTTGCGCCACGACTTGCCGGCGTCGCGGGACTCGTACACGGCTTCCGTATTCTGGGTCGAGCCCGGGCCGAAGGTATCGTGCGCGGCGACGTAGAAGCCGTTCGGCAGAATGGCGAGTGACGGCGACCCCAGGAATATCTGACTGACGGCGGGGCTATGAGCAATCGCGACGCCTGGTTGCGCTTCACTCACGGCTGCGGCCGGAAGGGAGCGTATCAGCACGAGACCCAGCAGGCAGGCGCCAGATATCAATGAGGCGGAGGGCGTCGCGAAGCGCCGTGCGATAGAGGTCATGATGTGGGAGCCGCTTCTACAGGAAAGGACGGTACAGATCGAACATGCCGGATGTGAGGAAACCGATCGGGTCGCCGCCATAGAGCAGCGGTTGAATGGCGAGATTCTTGGCGAGCCCATATATGCCGTACGCCACGATCGCGAACGACATAAGCGTTTTGGTGAGGCCGCGTTTTGTCTGAACCATCATCAGCGACAGATACATCAGCGCGACGACGAAGAAGTAGATGTAGATGCGCTCGAACACTTTCGGGAACGCATAGGTGGCAATCAAGGCCAGCGCGGCGAAGTTCAGCGTAATCAGACAGCTTTGGGCCGCCCGTTGAGCACCCGCGACGGCCACCGACTCCGCCGGCCGTTTTCGCCGCCATAGGACATTGCTAAGCAGAAAAATCGCGGCAGCAAGCGTCGCGATGCCCACGATGCTGTAGGTGTCCCAGGTACTGTACAGATTGACTTTCGTCGATAGGTACGAATCGTCGCTGCCAAACGAGTTGAACAAGCCGGGGCTCACTTTCGACACCAGCAGTACGCAACCCGTTACGGCCAGCAGCGGCCAGATCACGTGCTTTCCCATATAGCGGTAGAGCAGGTAGGGCAGACAGACGATCAGTGACGGAATGTGCGCAAGTCCGGCAAGTGCCGTGAACCATGCCGACCTGGTGCGTGTGCGGGCGAAGATCATCAGGAACATGAACGGGAACGCCATCGCCTGTCGGATCACGTTTCCGTACGTTCCGAAGAACGATGACGAGGATATCAGCAGGATCAGAAATACCGGGATCGCTTCATAGCGTTCGCGCCAGATCACGACCAGCAACGCCGAAAAGAATGCGATGAAAATGAGCAGGAAGGCCAGATCTGTCGATCCGCCCAAGGTCGATGCGATGTACAAGGACGCAAAGGAAAGGAACTCGGGTTGCCTCGCCATGTACTGCTCGATGCCGGACGCGTGCATCGTTTGCATGAATTCCAGGTATTGCAGCTTGTCGTTGCCGCCGTCCTGAATGGGCAACTTGAGCGCGACAAGTGGCCCGAGTGCAATCACGGCCGCAATGCATAGCAGAAGAACCGTCAGGCGAGCGGGCCGTTGTACGCTGCCCGCGAGACCGATAAACAACAGGCAGGAGTAGAACAGGCCGAACGGATACGCCATGACCATCACGATCGCCACGACAATCGCAAGGCTGAAGTATTCGCGAGCATTCCATCTGCTAGTGCCGCTCAGGAGTGCTCTCATCACAGGATGCCTGCGATGGAGGAACCGCCATGCTGCGCCGGAGGGATGCTCTCTGGCGTCGTGCGATGCTTCGCAGCGTGGGGATACCGGGCCGCTTCGCATGAGGCAGAGCGGAGGCGCCCTGTCGCATGCAACCTTCCTCTATGCATGTTGCCGCTCCACTTAGATGTGCTGGCCATCCTATAGAAGCACGGCGATTGGACGTGTTCGGCGTCCGATTTCGCCACATGATTGGCGGATCACCGCAAGCTAAATCCATCATTGCGAGGATGAGCCGTGCTTTTCCTTGCCGATGCACTCCTCTTTCCTGGCCGAATGACCTCCTGATTGATACAACGCGTTTTCCAGGCAATGACGCGGAGGCATGCAAAATCGTGCAACGCAAGCGAGGAAAATCGTCGCAAATGAGCGAGGAAAGGATGCGTAAGTCTTTTGCGTTCGCTTTAAGGCTCCATGGATATTGACGTGGACCGGCTGTTGCCTATCTTATATGACGCCGGATTGCAAAATGCGCCTTTGGAGCGCCAATTGTGATTCGCAAACGTTTACATCGATAAATTAACCGAAGAAAACATGGATTCGCATCCGCCGGGCGTTCGGTCGCCTTCAGCCGGTGCTCGAACCGGCACGTGCCTGTAGCTGATCGAGACTCGGTATTGCGGCTGGGCATAGCTTTGCGGCCGGGGAGCGACCGCTTCTGCCGAGGTGACGATGCTCTCATTAGAACGCTTTATCGCAAGCGTACACAGAATATAGAAATAGCTTCTCAATTAATTAAATATCGGCTACGCGCGCGCGTTCTGAATTTCTATTTCGAATTCACCAATGCTGGGCATCCGTCTACTTGAGCCGGTGCAAGAAATGCACGAGATGCAGACTAAATCGCATTGGGGATGTTCTTGATCGAATCCGCCAAGAGCATGTTCAAATCGGACGCCTAAGAATGAGCAGTTCGCCCCTGCGAATATGATGCACCGCAGAAAAACCTAATTTCGCTTTCAGCGCCCGGGGGCCAGCTGTATGGAACATGCGACTGATTTATCACGGAAGAAAATTCATCTCATCATGGGCGGAAGCATGGGATCGCCACGCCGCCGGAGACAGGTCGTCATTGTGCTGTTCGACGGCTTTTCTCTCATTCATATGGGGCGGCTTGCGGAGACCTTCAACCTCGCCAATCGTCTGCGTCGCGCGGATAGCGCCTTGCGCGATCACTACGACCTTTTGCTGGTTTCAGGCAATGGTGGCGCGGTGCGTTCATCGTCAGGCGTAGTGATATGGACAGATGCTCTCGACACCCACTACGTTAAAGACGTTCATGCGTTGTTCCTGATTGGTGCGGCCGGCGCACCCGCTGAACGCGACGAGCGCCTGTTAGCGTGGCTTCGCCATGCGCATCCACACACCACGGTTGTCCAGGGCGTGGGCGGCGGTCATCAGGTCCTGCAACAGGCGGGAGTGGAGCGCAAAGACGTGAGCGCCGTGGAGATGCCCGGCGGTGCGATGCTGCCGGAGGCGCTGTCCGCCGGCAGGGCATCCGCGGCGGACGCCGACGCGGACGTCGCATTGACCAGCGCGCTGTCCGCCGTCAAGCGCGACTGCGGCTATGAGGTCGCCCGGCAGGTTGCGCACGAATTGCTGCCCACTGCGCCGCAGCAATTCGCGCGCTCCATATTCGATTCGCGTGAAGCGCGCGCAAGCGATCTCATTCGTGCGTCGGCGCATCAGTTGCGCGTGAGCAGCGAGAACCGTATATCGATTGCGGATGCCGCACAGTCAGCCGCCATGAGCGAGCGCAATTTCCTGCGCCGCTTCAAGCAGGAAATCGGCGTGACGCCGACGGAGTTTGTTCTGCGCGTTCGTCTTGAGAAAGCCTGTCACATGCTCGCGGATACCGATCTGCCTGCTGACAAGATTGCCCGCCGCACCGGTCTCGGCAGTGGTGACCGGCTCGCAAAGCTGTTCCGCCAGCACCTGTCGATGTCGCCCACCGAATACCGCACGCTCGCGCGCGCCCGGCTGGCGGACGATGGTTTATCCGAATTGGACGTAGCCGGGCGCATGCGCGGATCGGCATTCTGACGGATTGGCCCGCGTCCCAGCGGCCGGTACGTTTTTCTTCCCGTTGACTTGCGTTTCCCCGAAAGGGGCACGCCGATCCGATGTGTCTGCTCGTGACGAAATGAGGAATACTAAATGGAAAGAATCATCCCGCGAATTATCGATATCGGATTAATTGTGTCCGGTGCGTTCATTCCTTTTCTTATTCACGATTCGGACGGAATTCATTCTTCCATCTTCGACGGCTCGCTCGTTGCGTTCGCTGCTGCGCTGGCGCTTTCGGTTTTCCCTGCCTGCGGCATCTACGAGAGTGCAAAGCGGCGCTCGCCGGTGCATCTGTTCAGCCGCACGGCGCTTGCGTGGATCGTGGTTCAGGGCGGCAGCATGGTGCTGCTCTACGCATTGCGCCGCGGCGAAGTGCTGTCCAGTGTCTGGTTTGTCTACTGGACCATCACGAGTGGCATCGGCCTTCTGATCTTCCGCGCGGTGACGCTGGCGATCTTCGAATGGATCGAAAGAGCAGGGCGGCGCGTGCAGGCGGGTGCGCTCGATCAGGTCGATCACTACCGTCGCTCGGTGGCTAGTCGCGCGACGGCGTCGGGTACAGCGCGGCGGATCGCGAAACGAAGCTTCGATCTCGCCGCGGCGTCGTTGCTCGTGTTGATGCTGTCACCGGCGTTGCTCCTGATTGCTGTGCTGGTCAAGCGCGATGGCGGCCCGGCGATCTTCGGACATGTTCGTATTGGCCGCGACGGTGTCAGCTTCAAATGCCTGAAATTCCGTTCGATGGTGATGAACGCCGATGGCGTGCTGAAGGCGTTGCTCGAGCGCGATCCGCAAGCTCGCGCCGAATGGGAGCGCGAATTCAAGCTCAAGAACGATGTGCGCATTACGCCGATCGGTCGTTTTCTGCGGCGCACGAGTCTGGACGAACTGCCGCAACTGTTCAACGTGATCAAAGGCGAGATGAGCCTGGTCGGTCCCCGGCCAATCGTGCAGCAGGAACTGGCGCGCTATGGGCAGGACGTGAACTACTACCTGATGGCCAAGCCCGGCATGACGGGGCTGTGGCAGGTGAGCGGCAGGAACGACACCGACTACGCGACGCGTGTGTCGCTCGACGTCGCCTATGTGAAGCAATTGTCACTGCGTCGCGACATGCGGATCCTCTTCAAGACGGTCAGTGTGGTGTTGCGCGGATCGGGCGCGTACTGAATAGGTGATTAGTTGATTAGTCGATTCAACCGGCGCGTTGACTAGCGTTGATGGCGCGCCGGCGTATGGAGTAGTAGCCAGTTCAAACAATAAACAGATTGCCGAGGTTTTAAATGATCAGATTGCAACAGACGGGAAGCGGTGCGTGGCGACGCTCCCCGGCCATCCGCGGAGTCGGTTTGCGGATTGCCACGCTGTCCATGTGCGCCGTGTTATGCGCCTGCACGGTAGCGCCCGGTATGCGAATGCGGCAGCCGGCCAACCTCCCGCTGGAAAGCGGCAGTACGCCGCAAGAGGACACGCAACTGAACGTGCCGATTACCGATATCAATCTTGGGTTGATCGCGCGCATGCGTGAGGACGCGCGCACCTCGCAGCAAGACTGGCGGGGTTTGATGACGGTGCCGGCAGCGTATTCGGTTGGGCCCGGCGATGTGCTGCAAATCACGGTATGGGATCACCCTGAGCTTGCAGCAGCGCTCGGTCCGCAGACACAAACCGGCACGCGAACAGCGGATGCGCCGGCCGGATTTGTCGTCGATCAGGACGGTACGCTGCAATTCCCCTACGTGGGACGCGTTCACGTCGCCGGGCTGCAGACAGAAGCAATTCAGGCACTGCTGCAAAAGACATTGGGTAAAACGTTTCAGGCGCCTCAGCTCACCGTACGCATCGCTTCGTTTCGCGCCAAGCAGGTGTTTATCGAGGGGGAGGTGCACACACCGGGTACCCAGCCAATCAACGACATCCCCATGACGCTGTACGACGCAATCAGCCGCGCCGGCGGACTCGCTCCGACAGCGGATCAGAGCCGGATTGCGCTGGTGCGCAACGGTGTCAGGCATGAAATCAATCTGAGCGCGATGGCTGAGCATGGCCAGAGTCCATCGCGGATCGTCCTGCAGAACGGCGACCTGCTGCGCATTCCCGCGCGCGACGACTTCGGCGTGTTCGTGATGGGTGAAGTCAACAAGCCCGTCACCGCGCTGCCGATGCGAAGCGGCAAGCTGACGTTGAGCGACGCACTTTCGCAGGCAGGCAGCCTGAGTTCGACTTCAGCCGATGCGGCCCAACTCTACGTCATTCGGGGCAATGAGAGCGCCGCGCCGCATGTGTTCCATCTTGACGCGAGCTCACCGGTCGCGATGGTGCTCGCCAATCAGTTCGACCTGCAGCCGAAGGACATCGTGTATGTCGACGGCAATGGCCTGGTGCGCTTCAGCCGCGTGCTGAGCCTCCTGCTGCCGGCGATCAACGCGGGTCTTACGGCGGCGATCGTTACCAAATGATCGGCAACATTCTCGTCCTGTGCGAAGGCAACGTATGCCGCAGTCCGATGGCCGCGGCACTGCTTCGCGCTGCACTGCCGGACCGCTCGGTGGCATCGGCGGGTTTCAACGCGCTGCTCGGCGTGCCTGCCATGCCGTTCGCGCAGGACGTAATGCGCGAACGCGGTCTGTCGATCGAGGATCACCGTGGGCGGCAAGTCAGTCACGCGGCATGCGTCGAGGCCGACCTGATTCTGGTGATGGACCGGCAGCAACGCGCATTACTCGAGAGTCAACATCCGTTTGCTCGCGGCAAAGTTTTCCGCATTGGCGAGTACAAGAACTTCGACGTTCACGATCCTTACCGTCAGCCCCGCTTCGTCTTTGAACGCTGCGCGCGTCTCATCGAAACCGGTGTAGCTGACTGGCAAGCACGCTTGAGGCTGCTTTGACCTGTTCCGGGCTTGCACCGCGTTCCGTTCCGCATGAAGCGCGGACGCCGTCGAACATGAGGTGTTCCGTCTGCACACGTAGCGCCCGCTCGCCCACAAAGCCAATGAACGTCGTACAGACAACCCTGAACCGAGTTGCATCATGAATCCAAAAAATCTGGGGCCGACGCATTCCGACGATGAGGATGCAGATGGCGATCTCATCGCCATCCTCGACATTCTTATCGAAAGCCGCTGGACCATCATTGCGATCGTCTGCGCATTTCTTCTGCTTGGAACGGCCTATGCGTTCCTCGCCAAGCCCGTGTATGAAGCGGACATCATGGTCCAGGTCGAGGACAGCCCCGACACGTCGGCGGCAAAGAGCCTGTTGGGCGATGTGTCGGCGCTCTTCGACGTCAAGTCGTCTGCCGCGGCGGAAGCGCAGATATTGGCCTCGCGGCTGGTGGTCTCGCGCGCGGTCGACGGCCTGAATCTGTTTATCTACGCTAAACCGCGACGTTTCCCGTTGATCGGACAATTGATCGCCCGGCATCACGACGGACTTTCGGAGCCTGGCCTCGCCGGTTTCGGCGGCTTCGCGTGGGGCCACGAACGCATCGACGTACCGGTATTCAATGTGCCGGCGAAGATCGAAGGCGACGGGTTCCTGTTGACCTTGCTCGATGCGCGACGCTACCGGTTATCGGGTTCGGATCTGGCCGACAGTGTCGAAGGCACGATCGGCAAGCTCGAGCGTTTCAACAGCGACAGTGGTCCGATCGAATTGCGCGTGGCTTCCGTCACCGCAAAGCCCGGCACGGCCTTCCGGTTGATACGTAACTCACGCCTGCAAACGATCGAAGACCTGCAGGACCATCTCGACGTCCAGGAGAAGGTCAAACAATCCGACGTCGTGGTGGCCAGTTTGCAGGACACCGACCCGCAGTGGCTCGCTGATGCATTGAACGAGATTGGACGCCAGTACATTCGCCAGAATATCGAGCGTAAATCGGCCGAAGCTGCACAGTCGCTCGACTTCCTGAACGAGCAGTTGCCGAAGCTGAAAACGCAGCTCAACGAATCGGAAGAGCGTCTGACGAAATTGCGCGACGAGCGCGGCACCGTCGACCTCACGGAGGAGGCCAAGCTCGCCCTGGGGCAGTCCGCCGATGCGCAGACGCGTTTGCTCGAACTGCAACAGAAGCGGCAGGAGTTGCTGTCGCACTTCACCGGCACGCACCCGAGCATCGCGGCTATCGATCAGCAGATTGCATCGTTGAGTGCGTATCGCGCTGCCGCGGAGACGCAGATTCGGCGCTTGCCGGACCTGCAGCAGGACTCGGTTCGCCTGATGCTCGATGTGAAGGTGAATACGGATCTCTATACCGCGCTGCTCGACAACATGCAGCAACTGCAACTGGTTCGCGCAGGCAAGGTCGGCAACGTACGGCTCGTCGATACCGCGGCCGTGCCGGAAATTCCCGTCAAGCCGAAGAAAGTACTCGTTGTGGCCGCCTCGCTGCTGTTCGGTTTGCTGGTGGGCTGCGGCTCGGCGATCGCGCGCTCGTTCCTGTTCAACGGCGTTTCCGATCCTGCCGAGATCGAGCGGCGTCTCGGCGTCAGCGTCTATGCAACTGTACCGCTCAGTGAGCAACAAAAAGCGCTGGCGCAGAAGGCGGAACGGCGCGAGCGTTCGGTGTCGCTGCTCGCGCTCGCGGCACCTGGCGATCCGGCGGTGGAGAGCTTGCGTAGCCTGCGCACCGCGTTGCAATTCGCGATGCTCGAGGCGAAGAACAACGTGGTGGTCATTGCCGGACCCGCGCCCGGTGTGGGCAAGACTTTCGTATCGGCAAACCTCGCCGCCGTACTTGCGATGGGTGGCAAGCGGGTGCTGCTGATCGACGGCGATCTGCGCAAGGGCCGCTTGAACGAATACCTCGGACTTCGACGGGCAAATGGCTTCTCTGAAGCGATTCTGGGCAGTGTTCCCGTAGCCGATGTGATTCACCGCGACGTACTTGACGGACTCGACTTCATTGCGACCGGCGCGATCACCAGGAACCCTGCTGAAGTGCTGCTGAGTTCGCGAGTACCGGCATTGATCGAAGAACTGTCGGGAGGCTACGACATTGTGATCATCGATTCCGCGCCGGTGCTGGCCGTCGCCGATACCGGGATTCTCGCCGCCTCCGCAGGTACAGCCTTCCTGATCGCGTTCTCAGGGGTGACGAAGCTCGGCGAGATCGAGGAGTCGATCAAACGGTTCACGCAGAACGGCGTCAAATTGAACGGCGTGGTGTTCAACGGCGTCAATCCGCGGCTCGGACAGTACGGCTACGGCTCGAAGTACGGCGGCTATCGCTACGTCGCCTACGAATACGGGACCCATCATGACGCGTAGTGGCCGCGTCGCGCCGTGGACGAGCACGCCATGATCCGGCTGAAGGATTCGGTCGTATCCATGACGGGCGTAGTCACCGGGCAGATCGCACTGTTTCTGTGCGTTTCGCTGATCGGGCGCCTGCGCGGGCCCGAGGCGCTGGGCCATTTCAACTACCTGCTCGCGCTAGGCACATTCGCGGGGACGTTACTCGCGCTGCGTTTCGAGCTTGCGTGCGTCACCGACAGTCCCCGGCAGTCGTTCAGCGGGTTCGTCAATGTCATGGCGCTGAGCGGTGGCGTGATTGCGATAGCGATCGTCGTCATGGTGGCGAGTGGGCATGGGGAACTGCTGATCGTCGGTGCTTATGCGTTTGCCTCATTCACCCAGATCGCTGCGGGTTCGTATCTCAACAGCCTAAGGCGCTATGACCTGATCGCGGCAAGCCGGTTCGCCGTCAACCTGTCGTTTCTGCTGTGCCTGATCGCCGCGCTGGAGTTCAAAGCGATCAACGCGCTGGATGTCTTCGAGACCTACACCGCGATCAACCTGGCGATCTCAACCGTCATGCTGATTGGCGTGCTGTGGCATGGGCGGCGCCATGGGTATTCGCTTGTCCTGTCACGCAGTTTTTTCGCGGACAACGTGCGGTTTGCGAAGTACATCCTGCCCTCCACGATCTGCGGTTCGGTGTTGACGTACGCACTCGCAATCATCATTCCCCGCTGGTTCGACGCCGAAAGCGCCGGCTACTTCGCCGCTGCATACCGGCTGGGTTTTTTCCCGGTATCGCTGATCGGACAGAGTCTGGGCGGTGTGTTCCGGCGTGACGCGATTGGCGCGGTGGCGCGGCAGGATGCGGCCTCGGTGCTGCCCAGGGTGTTTCTCACCTACGCGCGGTCGCTGGCGTTGCTGGCGCTCGGCTATGCCGTGGGCGGCGCACTGCTGTTCGAGCCGCTGGTCCGGCTGTTCTTCGGCGAGCGCTGGATTGGCGCAAGTGGATTTTTCTACGCACTCATTCCGCTATTTGCGGTGCAGATGATTTACGTGCCCTTGTCGCAGATCTTTCTTGCAACGCGTGAGCAGCGCCTCGATCTCTCTTTTCAGTTGTGCTGCGGCGTCGTGCTGATGGGTGTGCTGTTTGCCGCGAAGGCGCTGGATCTCTCGGTCCATTCCAGCGTTCAGGTGTTCTCGCTTGCCGGCACCGCAATGATGATTCTTGGGGTCATGCTGACGTTTCGCGTGATGAGCGTCAGCGCGGCACGGCTACGCGTATCGATATGAAAACCGCTCACTCTATTCCGGGGTCTGTGATGATTGTGATCGTAGTCGATTCGATGGAGCGCTATTACTTCGTCACCCGGCTGGTGCAAACCGTCAGGGACGAATTCAGCTTCCTCTTCCTGACCAGCGAACCGCTTGCACATGTGGCGCTGCGCATGGCGGGTCACGAGTCCGTCTATTTGCGTCATGAGGCATCGCGCGTGTCTGGCTACGACCGTGGCGCGGAAAACTCGCAATACGAGCGGTCGATCGAGGTTCTGAACGCGCAGATCGATACGGAACAGGCACGGCTCGATTCTGCGGCGGTTTTCCGTACGGTTTCGGATCTCTTTCTCACCCGAAAAGTTGCGGTCTGCCTGATGTGGAACGGGCAACAACTCGTCTGCCGGGCCGTCAGCCATGCATGCATGGTGCACGGCGTAGCCACGCGCTTTCTCGAACTGTCGAATCTGCCCGGCAAGCTGTTCGTCGACAGTATGGGCGTGAACGCGCTTTCATCGATCAGCAGCGACCCGGCGCTGATCGACCGGCTGCCCATGCCGAGCGAGGACAAGCATCGCCGCTGGCTGCTGCATTACGAAGAATACAAGTCGCGACCGTTGCCGCAATCGCGCACGTCGCTCAAACGCAAAGGCCTGTCGCTGCTCAACTATGTGCTGAAGGTCGCCACGCGGGGTGTGGGGCGAAAGCGGCTCGACACCGTGCGTGTCAGCAACGCAGCGAAGCTCCCAATCCAGGCGGGCCAGTTGTCGGCAGACGATCTGGCGATGCGCCGTTATGTTTTCCTGCCGCTCCAGGTCTCGGGCGATACCCAGATCAAGCTGCATTCGGACGTCGACAATCTGGAGGCGATTCAGATCGCTTTTCAGTTCGCTTCGAATGCGAGTGCCGATCTGATCGTGAAGATCCACCCGGCGGAAATCGATACTGGCGTGATCGACGAGATCGTCGGATTACAGGGTACCTATCACTTCGAGATCGCGGATGCTGCCACCGTGGAGCTCATCCGGCACGCAGAAGCGGTGGTGACGATCAACTCGACCGTGGGTCTCGAAGCGCTCCTGTACGGAAAGGAAGTGGTCGCGTTGGGACGTTGCTTCTACAAGGAGTTCGACCGTGGCCGGTTGATGAAGTACATCCACGGTTTTCTGATTGATGGCGTCGACTACTTCGGCACCGGGCCGGTTCCGGCTGGCGCGGCGAGACGTGTGCTCACACCGGGAGGCTGACCATGGTTGCCACGCTCAAAGACACGATCCATGCCATCGTCGAAGACTACCGGTGCAATGCATTCATAAAAACGCGTTGTGTCGTGATTTTCTTCCGGATAGCGAACTACCTGGCGTGCCGGAGCCGTCTGACGCTGGTGCTGGGCGCACCCGTGATCCTGCTTTATATCTTCATGTGCGACTGGTTGATGGGCATCGAGATTCCCGTCAAGACGCAGATCGGTAAAGGGCTCACGCTGTATCACGGCACAGGTCTGGTAATCAACGGCTACTGCGTCATGGGCGACTACTGCGTGGTTCGCCACGGCGTCACCATCGGCAATACGATTCTGGCCGACGGCACCAACAGTGGCGTGCCGGTGATCGGAGATCGCGTGGAATTCGGCGCGCACAGCGTCGCGCTAGGGGATATCCGGATCGGCGACGGAGCCCGGATCGGCGCGGGCGCGGTGCTGCTTTGCAATGTGCCCGACGGCGCGATCGCGGTCGGTGTGCCGGCCCGCGTGATGACAGGAGATCAACAAGCATGAAAGTCTTCATTCTGCATCCGGGGAAAGCGAACTACCCCGAGATATCCGCCTACACCGCGTTTCTCAACAGACACGGCGTTGAAGTATTCGAGGGCGACAGCGATGCTTATGCCGGATTCCCGTTCAAATCGGAGTGCGTACTGTGGTGCATCATGGGTTTTTATCGTGCCCACGAAGAGGCACGTTTTGTGATCCACGACTATCGCTCGCTCTCGCTGGGACCGCTCGCGTGGGTGAAGGACGGACTCAAGCGCGCGTTCAACGCGAGGCCACATCTGCGCGTGTTTCAGAACGAGCGGATGCGCGACGCCATGGGGTTTCGCGATCGTGTTACGTCGGTGCTGCTGCCGATGGGCGTGCCCGACTGGATTTTCAATCTCGCCCATAGTCAGGAGGCTGGCGCGGCAGCATTGCCTGCCGGCCGCTTCTGCTACATCGGCGAAATGAGCCGTGAGCGGGGATTCGACAAGGTGCTCTCGGCGTGGCGTGCCGCACCGCGTGAGGCCGGCGATTCGCTCGTTCTGGTGGGCCGCCCCGAACCGGAGCTCTATCAGGCCTTCAAAGACACACCGGGTCTCGAGTTCGTCGGGCGGGTTCCACAATCCGACGCACTGGGTATCGTGCGCCGCTCCGACTTTGCGATCTGCTATTTCCCGTATCACCGCCCGCATCGCTTTCAGACGCCGACCAAGCTTCTGGAGTACGCCGCCCTTGGCAAGAAGATCATCTGCAACGATGCGCCGTCGAACGTGCTGGCATGCGCGGAGCTCAACATCCGCTCGCTGGTGACCGGACCCACCATCTTCGACGGATTGCCGCCGGCTTCTCAGATCGCGATCGAGGACAACGATCCACGCAGCCTGCGCGGGCTCGAGTGGACCTCGGTAATCGAGCGGTCGGGGGTACTGTCGCACATCAGTGCCGCGTTGCCGGCGCTGCGCTGGCAAGGACCGGTGCACGCGGGGAGTTCGGCATGAAGATCGTCCAGATCATGGAGTCTAGTGCGACCGGCACGCTCTCGATGGTGTGCCTGATCGCGAACCGGTTTGCGCGGGAAGGGCACGAAGTCCATGTCATTTACTCCATTCGGGAGGAGACGCCAACCGATATTCACGCCATGTTCGATAGCAATGTCGCGTTGCGGCACGTGCAGATGAAGGGCGTGCCGCTATTGCCGGCTATCGCCAGACTAACCGGCGTGCTCCGTGAGATTCAGCCCGATGTGATTCATCTGCATTCGTCGGTTGCCGGCTTTCTTGGGCGGCTCGCGGCGCTGTTCACGGCGCGTCGCTCAACCGTGCTTTACAGCCCGCATTGCATCTCGTTCATGCGCCGGGATATTTCACCGCTTACACGCTTCGCGTTCGTCGCGCTGGAATCGCTGGCGACACTGCGCAAGTGTCTGTACGTCGCGTGTTCCGAAAGCGAACGCAAGGCGGTCCGTTCGTATCTTCGGCAGCCCGTCGTCGTGGTGGAAAACGCGGTGAGCGAAATGCGGGTTCGGGGTGCCGACCTGCCGGCGCGAAATGCGACGACCGCGAAATGTGTGGTCACCGTGGGGGGCATCCGTGCGCAGAAGAACCCACTGCTCTTTGCGGAGATCGCCGACGGCCTGCGCGGCAGCGGATTGCGCTTTATCTGGATCGGCGACGGCGACGCTGCCCTCAAGGCGCAATTGCGCGCCGCGGGCGTCGAAGTCACCGGCTGGATGGCGCGCGCACAGGTTGAACTGCAACTGCAACAGGCTTGCGTGTATCTTTCTACTTCGTCGTGGGAAGGGATGCCGGTCTCGGTCATCGAGGCGATGTTGCTCGGTGTTCCGGTGGTAGTCTCGGCGTGTGCTGGGAATATCGACATTGTCCGGCCGTGGCATAACGGCGTAGTGTTCACCACATGCGAGGACGCGATACGCTGTATTGTCGATTTCGCCGACGACCAGATGCTGCGCGGGCTGATCGCCGCGCGAGCACAGAAAGAAGCCTCGGAGCGTTTTGCCGAGGCGCGTTTTTTCCAGCAACTCGCACCGTTCTACGCACGCAGGCTGGCGCGTTGAACGACGGTGAAGATTGTTTCCACATCGGTGCACGTGGCCGTGCGGATGTGGGTTATCAAACGTAGGGGGAACATCATGAATATCAACATCGCACCGGGCGTGACGCTCGGCAACACGCTGCCGTTCGTGCTTTTCGGCGGCCTCAATGTACTCGAAAGCCTCGATTTCACGCTGGACGTGTGCGAGAAATATGTCGAAGTCACGCGCAAGCTGAACGTGCCGTTCGTATTCAAGGCCTCGTTCGACAAGGCAAATCGTTCGTCGATGCATTCGTATCGCGGGGTTGGGCTGGATGAAGGACTCGAAATACTGAGCGCCGTCAAGCAGCGATTCGGCGTTCCGGTCATTACCGACGTGCATGAAGTCGAACAGGCTGGCCCGGTTGCAGAAGTGGCGGACGTGCTGCAACTGCCGGCGTTTCTTGCCCGTCAAACGGATCTGGTGGTGGCGATTGCAGGCACGGGCAAGCCGGTCAATGTGAAGAAGCCGCAGTTCATGAGCCCCGTGCAGATCAAGCATGTGGTCGCGAAATGCAACGAAGCCGGCAATCATCAGGTGATTCTGTGCGAGCGCGGCAGTTCGTTTGGCTACGACAACCTCGTCGTTGACATGCTGGGGTTCCGCGAGATGCGGGACGCGAGCGACAACTGCCCGGTGATCTTCGACGTCACCCATAGCCTGCAACGCCGGGACCCCGCCAGCGAAGCATCCGGCGGCCGCCGCCGCCAGGTGGTCGACCTCGCCCGGGCCGGCATGGCGGTGGGGCTAGCAGGACTCTTTCTCGAAGCTCACCCGGACCCTGACCGCGCGCGCTGCGACGGTCCGAGCGCATTGCCGCTGCATCTGCTCGAAGCCTTCCTGGCACAGATCAAGGCGATCGACGATCTCGTGAAAAGCCAGCCGGTGCTGGATATCCAATGAGCGTGGGCGCCGATCAGAGGAGCATGCCAATGGCCGCGGACTTTCCGGTTCAGGACATCTACGTGCCGTTGCCGGCGCATTGGAGCGCGCACGATGTCATCCAGTGAATCGGCGCCGGTCCGCGTCGTCATTCCTGCCCGTTACGGCTCGACGCGCTTGCCGGGCAAGCCGTTGATCGACCTCGCGGGCAAGCCGATGATCGTGCGCGTGTACGAGCGCGTGAAGGATGCGCTGCCCGCTTCCACGGTAGTGGTCGCAACGGATGACGAGCGCATCCAGGCGGTACTGGCGGCCTGCCATGTGCCGTGCGCGATGACCGATCCTGCGCATGCGTCCGGCACGGACCGTGCCGCGGAGGTGGCACGCCGTGCGGGCTGGGGCGATCACGACATCGTACTGAATGTTCAGGGTGACGAACCACTCGTGCCACCTGCTTTGCTGCAGGCATTCGTCGACTATTGCGGTTCGGCCCGGCAGCTTGCAATGGCGACAATCGTGAGCCCTATCGTCGAGCGCGATCTGGTGGACGATGTAAATATCGTCAAGGTAGTGACCGACCAGAACAATCGGGCGTTGTTCTTTTCACGTGCACCGATTCCGTTCACGCGCGACCGCAATCGGGATCGCGCCGCGCAAGGTGGCGTGCCGGAAGTTTTCCTGCGTCATATCGGCATCTATGCGTACCGCAATGCCGTGTTGCAGCAGCTCACCTGTAGCGCGCCGTGCGAGATGGAGCGGCGGGAGCAACTCGAACAGCTACGCGCGCTATGGCTTGGCGTTCCGATTCTCGTCATGCGCTGGTCCGATAGTGTTCCTGCCGGTGTCGACACCTCGGAAGATGTTGCACGTGTAGTCAATCTATTCACACTGAGCAAGCAGAGCAATCGATGAACGCAGCGAACTATATCGATTCGGCGAAGGAAGTGTTCCAGATCGAGTCGCGAGCGCTTTCCAATCTCGCGCACCAACTCGATGAGAACTTCAGCGACGCCGTCGACTGCATCCTCACCTCGACCGGGCGCGTCGTGGTGTGCGGCATGGGCAAGTCAGGCATTATCGGCAAAAAGATCGCCGCGACGTTGGCGAGCACGGGCACGCCGAGCTTCTTCATGCATCCGGGCGAGGCGTATCACGGCGACCTCGGCATGGTCGCGCCTTCAGACACCTTCCTCGCCATTTCCAACTCGGGAGAGACGGATGAAGTGATCAAGCTCATTCCGTTTTTGCGCAGCAACCACAACCATCTGGTTGCGCTCACAGGCAATCCAAAGTCGACGCTGGCGAAAGCGGCGCATCACCATCTCCATGTCGGCGTCGATCAGGAGGCCTGCCCGTTACAGCTTGCGCCGACTTCCTCGACGACGGCCGCACTGGCAATGGGCGACGCGCTTGCGGTCACGCTGATGAAGGCGCGAGGCTTTCGCCCCGAGAACTTCGCGCGGCTGCATCCCGGCGGGTCGCTCGGGCGCCGGCTGCTGTCCCGAGTCGAAGACGAAATGGTGCGGCGGGATCTGCCGTTTGTCGGCGAGCAGGCCCGCACGGTCGAAGTGCTGCAGACGATGACGCGCGGCCGCCTCGGCGTCGCGATCGTGCGGCGCGAGACAGGGCGGGGTTCGGGCTGGGGCGTGATTACCGACGGCGATATCCGGCGCGCGATCGAGAGTTTTGGCGACACGCTGTTCAGCCGAATCGCGGCGGACATGATGTCGGCCGATCCCACGATGGTGCCGGTCGGCACGCGCATCGAGGACGCGCTGATCCTGATGGACGAGCGGCAGATCAACGCGTTGCTGGTGTTCGAGGGCGACGACGTGGTCGGGGTATTCAAGAAATAGCTAGATGCCACGCCCGCACAGGTACGGCGAGTACAGTTCGATCGCCTCCTGAATCGGCGCGTGGTGCCCATACGCGACGGTCGAAATACCGAGCAGCGACACAATGATGAATGGCTGGAACCGCGCCGGCAGCACGGGCGCATTCTTCCGGTACACGAACAGAACGGTGACGAGCGAGCCGACTCCCCAGCCGGCGATGACCTCGGAGACCGTGTGCGCGTCGTCGAACACGCGGGCGGTGCCGATCGCGGCGGCCAGCGCCAGTCCGAGCGCAAGCGCGAGATGCGGCGTCGCGTTCACACGCCGGGGCAGGCACAGGATCAGCGCCATCGGCCACACGGCGGACGCAAGCATCGTGTGACCGCTGATCACCCGAAAGTCGATCGCGCGAATCTGTATGCCGCAACCCGCGTACAGGATCTTCGTGACGCCCACCATGAACGCGCCAGCGGCCAGCAGCGTGAGCCACGAGGTCGCCGATCGCCAGCCTGTTAGCGAGGTTGTCAGCCATGCCGCGCAGGCCATCGCGAGCGGCAGCGTGAGCGCCGCGTCGCCGAGATTGCTTAAAGCAGACCACATGCAAAAATCCTTTACCTGGGCGGCGGCTCACGCGGCCGCCGTGTTTCGTCAAACCTGTATGTCCGCCATGCGGTTGGCGAGATACTGCTCGAAGTCTGCCGCCACTTCGGGATGCCGCAGGGCGAACTCCACCGTCGCTTTCAGATAGCCGAGCTTGCTGCCGCAATCGAAGCGCGCACCATCATACCGGTAGGCCAGCACCTGTTCGTCGCTCAGCAGCGACTGGATCGCGTCGGTCAATTGCAATTCGCCGCCGCTGCCGGGCCGCAGTGCGCGCAAATGCGCGAAGATGCGTGGTTTGAGAACGTACCGGCCAACCACGCCGTAATTGGATGGCGCTGCAGCGGGTTCCGGTTTTTCGACCAGACCCGACAGCTTGAAAATATTGTCTTCCCACTGCTTGCCGTCGATCACGCCATACGACTTCGATTCTTCCGGCGCGATCTTCTCCACGCCCAGAACGGAGGTGTGATAGTGATCGAACACGTCGATCATTTGCCGTAGAACCGGAGGTTTGCCGTACAGAAGGTCGTCGGCCAACACGACGGCGAACGGGCTGTCTCCCACCAACTTTTCCGCGCAAAGCACCGCATGGCCGAGGCCGAGTGCTTCCGCTTGCCGCACGTAGAAGCAGTCGACGTGACTGGGTTTGATATTGCGCACGAGTGAGAGCAGCTTTTCCTTTCCGCGCGCTTCCAGTTCGGCTTCAATCTCATACGACTTGTCGAAGTGATCTTCGATCGCGCGCTTGCTGCGCCCGGTCACAAAGATCATTTCGGTGATGCCGGCCGCAATGGCTTCTTCAACGGCGTACTGGATCAGCGGTTTGTCGACGATAGGAAGCATCTCCTTCGGGCTTGCCTTGGTTGCAGGCAAAAATCGCGTGCCGAGGCCGGCAACGGGAAATACTGCTTTGGTCACTTTAAGCATGAGCTTCGAATCTCGATTGTGAAGTGATCGTGTGCTCGCGCCGTTCATTTTCACAATAGGCGCCAAAAAGAACCTGCCCGTTCAGCAATTGGACGGGCAGGTTAAGCCGAGGTGTTGAAGGCTCGCCAATTGGGACGAACCCGCGGCCAGTATGTCCGCCAGTGCGCCCGTTCAATAGACGCATGTCGGATCGCGCTTAGCAATTGACCGAACGCACCAGTAAAGCTGCTATCCATGTTGGAACCCGCTGCACGCGATTTTTGTCGCTGCCGCCGATTGGGCCGCATTCAAGGAAGTATGCGTTTCTGCTGGATGGCGGAATAGCCCAAGATTTTGTCAGTGACGAGTATTTCAGAATGGATAGACTCCACACGTCTGTTATTGCCGGCAAATCAGTAGAGGCAGCTGCATTAACTTTCGCAATAAAAAACCTGGGAAGCCATGGCGGCACGATGATGGAAGAAGAATCCGATATTTCTGATGCGATTGCGAAGTTCAATCTGTCGTATCTACTGCTCGCACAGCGGATGCTTCGGGAAGACCGCGAGAGCGGCAAACGCATGCTGGGCGTCTCCGACGTCCTGGCCGGCCGTATCTGTTCATTGACCTCGGCTGAAATGGAAGTGCTCGCGCAGACCGAGGAGCTGGTTTGCCAGTTGCGGGTCCATGTCGCGCCGGGCCGTGCGTGATGTGAGCGTGAGGCGAAGCGATGACGAGGCGCAGATGCAGTGGGGCGCCGTGGAGACGCGAAGCCTGGCACGCAGAACGATCGTCGCAAATGAACGCATGGTGTGCCGCACACCATGCGCCTCGTCGATCGCGCGCACCGGTCAGCGCGCTCAGGCCGCACTGCCTCGCGACGCTTCTCTGCTCAACCGGTAGTCGGTGGGTGTCGTCGACAGATACTTGCGGAACAGTTTGGCCAACTGACCGCCACTGCCAATTCCACAGCGCCGCGCGATTTTGTCGACGGGCAAACGCGATTCCACGAGCATCTGGCAACTCAGATTCAGACGTGCGCGCAGGAGATAGTCTGAGGGCGTCAAGCCGATCTCGTTCTTGAAGCGGCGCAGGAAGTTGCGCTCGCTCATGGCGGCGAGGCGTGCCGCGTCGTCGACCGAAATGGGACGATCGATGTTTTCTTCCAGCCAGCGTGCCGACGCCATGATTTTCTCGCTGACGTGCGGCGCCACGCTGCGAGCCATGGAAGCGCTGAATGGCGTCTTATGCTGAGGGGCGATCGACTCGGCAACCTGACACGCGAGTTCGGGCCCGAGATCGTCTTCAATGATGCGCAATGCCGTGCGCTCGGCAGTCGGGGTCTCACTGCTCGAGCGCGCCGGATAGAGGCCGCGCACGTTGTTGCTGTCGTGAAGCGGCTGATGGTAGCGGCTGGCAAGCCCGGCGGCTTCCAGCAGCAACCGGCCTTCCGCGATGGGATGAACGATCGCGCTGAACGAATGCCTGTGCCTCAGCCAGATGCGCAGGCGCTCGTCGCCGCATGCCTGTTGCACGCCCGCGCCGCCTGCAACGAACAACAGGTGCGTGTCGTTCGTGCCGCGGTGCGAATCGACGCTTTCCGTCCAGACGAACACCGACGACGAACTCGCGATGCGGCCACCCGCGGCCGAAAGCAGTGAGACGTCGTAGCGTGCGCGGCCCGATCGTTGCGACGCGTTGAGCACGTTCGCCTTGTGGAATATCTCGATGAGCGCTGCGACCTTAGGTAGTGCGAAGCCATTGAACAGCGCTATGTCGACGCGAGTCATCGCGTTTGCCAGCGTCGGCATGGCACCTTGCCGCGAGCTGCGCGGCAGAGTAAGAACCCTCTCCATTAGTTTTCCCCGGAATGATATGGCCTGCAAAGCCTCTCTCAAGACCCTGTCTTTTTTCTTGTTGGCACATGTTATGCAAATGATATTAGCATCTTTATTGTATGGCTGAATTGGCCAAGAAATTGGCGGATCGAGACATTAATTGGGCGGGCGGTGTCCCGCCGGTGCAGGCATTCCCAAATAAAGGATTTGCGTGTTTTAACGAAAAAGTCGAATGAATCTGGTAAATAACTGCGAAAATGAGACGGAGTGTATGGAGAGGTTTATAAAGTAATTTATATACGGATCAAAGGGAATCAGGTTGTCAAACGCTATTGAAGCGGCATGGCCTCGCCAGCCGGTATGTTGCCGATAAGCACGGTAAAGCAGCATGACGGTTCCGGGTTGCCGCTGTAGCCGCGATCACCTTATCGCGAGACTGCTTTCTGATTCCCGGTTGGTTGCGGCACAGCGCTTATCCGTTTCTCATTTCCGATCGTCAAAGCAGGGCCTTCCTGCGTCTTCTTTGAAAGGGGTGCCGCGTATCATGTCGGCGCGCTGCGCGCGGCTCACTTGCCGCCTGGGGCAGGTTGCATTGGCCGGGTGCATACCGGAGCCGGGCACGATCACACTACTGGCAAACGATTGCGTGGCTAAAAAAGTCGCATTTGTGGCCGATAACCCGTTCATGCACAAACAAGACATTAAAACAATCGTTGATGCCGCCAGCGAAACCGCCGATACCATTGTCGGTGCGCGGCGGTGGAGGACGGCCGAGGAGGCAAGCGCAATGCACGACGTGATCTTCTGGGACATGATCGCCAAGCAATTACCCGACATTAGCATTGTCGAGCTGCTTTCGATTCTCGATTAGGTGCGCAGCGGGGTTTCTGCCGCTTGCGCATCATTGCTTCGAATCGAATAGACGAATTCACGAATCAACAAAAAAAAAGCCTGCCGCCCGAAGGAGCGGCAGGCTATGAGACCGAGGGGTGGGGTGTGTGCCTGAGATGGGCGCCCCTCGAAAGACCAGAGCCGAGTCTAGCCGTTCGAAGCGGGCGGTGAACGCAGACGGCTGATTGAATCAAGTTGTTGACCGAACCGGACATGAAAAAAGGCCCGTGAGCAGAACCGCTCAAGCGGCAGATAAACCTGAAAATCAAAACAATACATTAACAAAAACTGGCTAAGGCTGGATACGATAGTGGAAAAAGCTGCCTGTCAGCCATAACACTGGTTGTTAGCAACGGGCAGTCATTCCCTTTCCAAACAAGCCCTTCACGCCTCCTATGCCACGTCCCATCGTTGCGCAGATTCATCCCGACGCCATTGCCCATAACCTCTCCCTCGTCAAACAACGGGCACCTCGATCACGGGTTTGGGCCGTGGTCAAAGCCAATGCATACGGACATGGGATCGAGCGCGTCTTTCCGGCGCTCGCGAGCGCCGACGGCATCGCGCTGCTCGATCTCGACGAAGCGGTCCGCGTACGCGAGTTGGGTTGGACCAAACCGATTCTTCTTCTGGAAGGTATTTTCAGGCCGGGCGACGTGCAAATCGCCCAGCAGTTCGATCTTTCCATGGCTGTGCATTGCCGTGAGCAACTCGATCTGTTGCGCCAGTCGTCCTCACGTGCGCGCGTCAACGTGAATCTGAAGATGAACTCCGGAATGAACCGTCTCGGCTTCCGGCCCGATACGTACCGTGCCGCGTGGGAGGACGCGAAGTCGATTCCGGGCATCGCGGACATCACGCTGATGAGCCATTTCGCGAATGCCGATGACGGCGACGTGGCATGGCAGTTGGATCGCTTCGATGCGGTGACTCACGACTTGCCCGGACAACGCAGCCTCGCGAATTCGGCGGCGGTTCTGTGGCATCCCCAGGCGCATCGCGACTGGGTGCGCCCGGGTGTCGTGCTCTACGGTGGTTCGCCCACCGGTCAGTCGCGCCACATTGACGACGTGGGCTTGCGCGCTTCAATGACGTTCCGTAGCGAAGTGATCGGTGTGCAGTCGTTGTCGGCGCAGGAAACCGTGGGTTATGGCCGTGCCTTCGCCGCCAATCGTGAAATGCGCATTGGCGTGGTGGCATGCGGATATGCGGACGGCTATCCCCGCCATGCATCGACGGGTACGCCCATCGCGGTCGACGGTGTCATGACCCAGGTGGTGGGCCGTGTTTCGATGGACATGCTCACCGTCGACCTGACGCCATGCCCGCATGCGCGCATCGGTTCAACCGTCGAGCTATGGGGTGACCAGGTCAAGATCGATGACGTCGCTCACGCATCGGGAACAATCGGGTACGAACTCATGTGCGCGTTGGCAAAACGGGTGCCGGTGGAAGTCGCCTGAATGACCTTCTTTCTGGCCGGGGCGTGAGGCAGTCCGCAAGGAAGCGTCGCATCTTCGGCCGGGAGGCGGCGCGACACGCTTGTGGCGCAGGCGTTGTGGGTCCGGGGCAGGCTTATGCCGTTGCACCGGACACTTTGTGTTTACGTAATAATTGCGCGGGGTGTTCTACTCGATCCACTAACCATTAAAAATGCGCAGGTCATGGCGTTCAGCGAACCAAGGTCTCCATTTTTCAAATGGGTCGTGTCTTCCGCTCAGAATCTGAGCGCTGACAATCGGCAAATATTGCTTGCCAATCTGTTCACGCGAACCGCATCGATTATCTTTGCGTCGATCTGCGAAATCAGTGTCTGCGCGACCGCCTACTACCTGTATCCAACGGCCCTTTACGCGGTGTGGGGCAGCGCCGTGGTCGCGCTGCTGATTGCGCGTCTCACGTTGATCCGGCTGTGCTGCCGGCGCAGCGCCCGCAACCTGCCGACCCCTACCTCGGCCTTTCTCCTCGCGAGTCTGCTCTGGGCCGTCGTATTTGGCTTCGGTACTTTTTTGTGCAACACCAGCGGCGACCAGACGCTTTTTCTGCTCGGCAATGTCTGCGCCGTGGGGGTAATCGGCGGATTGGCCGGGCGCAACGCGGGCACGCCCCGGCTGGTGCTTCTGCAGATTTCGTCCATTCTCGCGCTATTGGCGTGCGGGGCGGCGCTTTCTCCCGGCTCCGGCAAGCTCGTGCTGCTGTTTCAGGCGCCGTTCTGTGCGGCGGGATTTTTTACCGTGGCGCTGCGCAGCAATCGCGACATCGTGGCGCTTCTATTGGCGCGCGAAAGCAGTCACCGGCTTGCCCACCATGACAGCCTCACCGGCCTGCCCAATCGCGCTCGCATTACCGAGCTTCTGCTGGAACGCACCGCGGCAGGCTCGTTGCGGCAGGATTATCGGTTCGCGGTTCTGCTGATCGACCTCGACGGCTTCAAGGCCATCAATGACAGCCTGGGCCATGCCGCCGGCGATCAGATCCTTCAGGAGGCCGCCATCCGGTTGCGTGAAGTACTGCCGGGCGCCGGCCTGGTCGGGCGCCTGGCAGGCGACGAGTTTGTCGCCATTACCGACGGCACGGCGTCGACCGGCACCGTGGATTTGCTGGCGGATCGCATCGTCAAAACGCTGGCGCGCCCTTTCGTACTGACCGAGGCATTGGTGCATATCGGCGCCAGCGTGGGCGTCTCGCGCTATCCGGAGCACGCAACCACCGGGCCTCAATTGCTGATCTGTGCGGATCGTGCGTTGTACGCGGTCAAGCGCAGTGGCAAAAGCGCCTTCGCGATGTTCGACGCCGTCAGGCACGCTTCCGACGAAAGTTTGAGCCTGTTGCGCAGCGATCTGGAAGGCGCGATGCAGTCCTATCGCGATCTGCGCATGGAGTACCAGCCGATCGTCGATCTCAGCGACGACACGATTTCCGGCCGCGAGGCGCTGCTGCGCTGGACGCATCCGACTCGTGGCGAGCTTTCTCCCTCGGCGTTTATTCCCACCGCCGAACGTACGGGCCTCATCCTCGCACTCGGCGAGTGGGCCCTGCTGCAATCCTGCACGGAAGCGGTTACCTGGCGCGATGCGGTGAGCGTGGCCGTGAATGTTTCGCCGGTGCAATTGCGGGAGGAGTCGTTTGCGGGGACGGTTGCGGCCATTCTTGGCAGGACGGGATTGCCGCCGGCGCGTCTGAATATCGAAGTCACGGAAACGGTGTTGTTGAGCGACGATAGCGTGACCCGGCACAACGTCGAGAAACTGCGTGCGTTGGGAATCGGCCTCGCGCTCGACGACTTCGGCACGGGTTTTTCAACCATGTCCACGCTCGTGCGCTTCTCTTTCGACAAGCTCAAGATCGACAGTTCGTTCGTGAAGGAGTCCGTGCACCGGCGTGAATCCGCAGCCGTGGTTCGCGGGATTGTGGCCCTGGCACGGGAAATCGGCATACCGACCACGGCCGAAGGCATCGAGACGCAGGAGCAACTGAATTTTGTGCGCGTCTGCGGATGCACGCATGCTCAGGGTTTTCTTCTGGGCAAGTCGGTCCGGGCCGAGGAGATCCCGCAACTCGAAAAAAGCCTTATCGCGCACTCCACGGATAAGGCGTGAGCGGCAGCGTGGCAACCTTCGGGCGTGTGTGGCTGCGGCCGCTCACGCAGCCGCAGCCGCAGCAGCAGCCGCCGTCGCGTAACGGGAACCTCTGCGCCGGCCACCCGTGACCTCTGCGGTCTGCTCACCGCTCCCAAGATAGGCATCACGCAAACCATCCAGTTCCAGCAGAACGTCCGCTTTCCCATGCGCGACCACGCGGCCGCCTTCGAGTACATAGCCGGACTGCGCATAGCGCAACGCGATTGCCGCATTCTGCTCCGCCAGCAAAAAGCTGACACCGTCGTCGCGATTGAGTGCCGCCACCGTCTCGAAGATCTCCTCGACGACCTGCGGAGCGAGCCCCATTGAAGGTTCGTCGAGCAACACCAGCGCGGGCCGCGCCATCAGCGCGCGGCCGATCGCCAGCATCTGCTGTTCTCCGCCGGACGTGTAGCCCGCCAACGTCTTGCGACGCTCCCTGAGTCGCGGAAAGATCCCATAGATGCGTTCGAGTTCCGCCTCGAGATCGGCACGGCTCGGACTTCGTACAAAGGCGCCGAGCCGCAGATTTTCATCGACCGACAGATGGGCAAAACAACGCCGTCCCTCCAGCACCTGGACGAGCCCGCGTTCGGCGAGCGTCCATGGGTCTACATCGATAGTCGCGTTGCCGCGATAGGTGATGCGGCCTGATGTAAGCTCGCCCCGTTCGGCACGAATCAGGTTCGAGACGGCTTTCAGCGTAGTCGTCTTGCCTGCGCCGTTGCCGCCCAGCAGGGCAACGATAGCGCCGGACGGCACCGTCAGTGAGACACCGCGCAATGCCGCAATGAGCTGGTTATACGTCACGGCAATCTCTTCGACCTGCAGGATCGGGGCGGCGCTCATGCTCAGAGGTCCTTACTGCAATCGCGCGGCGTAATGCCCTTTTCCCTGGCGTACGCATTGGCCGACTTCTCGATGATCGGGCGCAAGAGCGGACGATCTGCCTGAACCCAGCCGCTGATGACTTTCCATTGCTGGCCGTCCCATTGCTGGAAGCGCACGGCGCCGCCGCCCTCGTGATCGGAACACGACAGTTTCAGCGGCTGAACCAGCCCATACGCGCCGAGTTGCTTAAGACGCGCGTCGTCGAGATTCAGATGCTCGAAACCCCAGCGTACCTGTTCGCCCGTCAGCGGCTTGTTGCCATACTTTGCTTGTGCGACACGCAGCGCTTCGACATTGAGAATGCCGTTGACCACGCCGAGGTTGTAATACACCGTACCGAAGCGAGCCGGATCCTTCAGGTTGCCGTTGCCGGGTTTGATCACATACTGATTGATCGCCTGAAGCACCGGGAAATCGGTGCCCGACGGGTGTGTGGTGATCGAAATAAAGCCCTTGGCGGCGTCGCCGGCCGGACGTGCATCCTCTTCCGAATTGCTCCAGATGTTGCCGATGATGTGATTCGCCGGGAAGCCGACCTTCTGCGCCGACTTCAGTGCGACCGGATTCATCACGCCCCAGCCGCGCAGAATCACCCAGTCCGGATTGATCCGGTGGATCGTGAGCCACTGCGAGCCCTGTTCGTTGCCCGGATGCGGGACCTCGATCTGCGTGAGCTCGAAACCGTATTTCTTGGCGAGCGTGTCGAGCACCGGAATCGTCTCGCGGCCGTAAGGCGAGCCGTGGTAGAGCACCACGATCTTCTTGCCTTTGAGCTGGTTCAAGCCGCCTGATTGCTGACCGATGTAATTGACGATTGCCGAGACTTCGCTATACGGATTGAGCTGGAGCGGAAACACGTACGGGAATACCGCGCCGTCGGTGGAATCCGTGCGGCCGTGATTGATCGTGACCAGCGGAATCTTGTCGGCGGTCGAGCGGTCGAGCGTCGCGTAGGCGATCCCGACCGAGAGCGGATTGGTCGCCGCGGCCGGTGCGCCGTTCAGGCCGCCTTTGAGCCGCTCGTAGCACTCCACGCCTTTCTCCACGACGTATTCGGTTTCGCATTCGCTCCACGTCAGCTTGACTCCATTGACACCGCCATCGCGCTTGTTGATGAGGTTCATGTAGTCGATGAAACCGCCGAAGAAACCACTGCCGCCCGCCGCATACGGTCCGACGCGATAGCTTTGCAGCGGGAAGTATTCTTCGCCCGCGGCCTGCACGGTGGACATAAACGCGGTGGTGAGCGCAAGCATCAGGCTCGCGGCAACGGCGGTGCGCGAGACGGTCCCACGCTTTCTGAAGGAGTCGATGAAATTCATACTGAATGGACCTTGATTGGATAAACGATGGTTAAGGGTGGTGGATGAACCCGGCGTCATGCACGCAGCGGCCAGTCGCGCAGACGGTTCCGCGCGGTCTGAACCAGTCTTGCGAGCCCGTCTGGTTCCTTGATGAGAAAAACAATGATCAATGTGCCGAAGAGGATCTTCTGCAGGTTCTGCAACTGACCGGCTTCGATGCCGATGCTGGCGAGCGCGCCTGCCGCGTTCGAGAGAAGAATGGGCAGCAGCACGATGAACGCCGCGCCCAGAAAATTCCCGCCAATGCTCCCCATGCCGCCGATGATGATGATGAACAACACCTGAAACGACAGATTGAGGTCGAAGCCGTGCGGCTCGACCGTGCCGAGATAGGCAAATGCCCACAACGCGCCGGCAATGCCGATCACGAACGAACTCAGCGCGAAGGCAAGCAGCTTGGTGCGGCCGGCCGGAATGCCGATCACCCGCGCGGCGGTGTCCATGTCGCGCACGGCCATCCAGCGGCGGCCGAGTTCGCTGCGCACGAGGCGGGCTGCAAGTATGAACAGCACGGTAGTGACGCCCAGCACGAGCAGATAGCGCGCAGCGGGCGTGTCGATCTTCAGGCCGAACGCGGTGAGGCGCGGCGCGCTGAGTACGCCTGAGGTGTCGTTATTGGAAAACCAGCTGACTCGCGTAAAAATCCATTCGACAAAGAACTGCGCGGCCAGTGTCGAGACGATCAGATAGAAGCCCTTGATACGCAGACTCGGCAAACCGAATACGGCGCCGACCGCGGCGGTGATCAATCCCCCCAGCAACAGGTCGGCGATGAGCGGCAAGCCGGGCGCCCGCACCATCAGGTTGTACGTGGCATAGGCGCCAACCGACATGAACGCCGCGGAACCGAGCGAGAGCTGACCCGCGTAGCCGGTGACCAGGTTCAGGCCGAGTCCCGCGAGAGACAGCACGAGGAACGGAATCAGAATGGCATTGAGCCAGTAGTCGTTGCCGAACAGCGGAACGGCGATGAACGCGATCAGCGCGAGCAAGGCGGCGAGCGATGACTTCAGCAGCGGCAATCGCAGCGCGTGTGGCTTGAACTGGCGCGGTGCGTTCAGGGTGGCGCGAAGAGATGACATAGCGGGCCTCACACGCGTTCGACGGCGGGTTCGCCGAACAGGCCGACAGGCCGCGCGAGCAGGAACAGCATCGCGAGCAGATAGGGAAACCAGTTTTCAATGCCGCCGCCAAGCAGGCTGCCGACATAGACCTCAGCAAGCTTCTCCGAGGCGCCGATCAGCAGGCCGCCCACGATCGCCCCGCCGATCGACGAAAACCCGCCGATAATCAGCACCGGCAGCGCCTTCAACACCACCAGCGAGAGCGAGAACTGCACGCCGAGGCGCGCGCCCCACAGCAGGCCTGCCACGAGGCTGACAAAGCCGGCCAGCGCCCAGACGATCGCCCACACGCGCGGCAGCCGCAAGCCGATGGCGAGCGCCGCGAGCGGATCGTCGGCGACCGCGCGCAGCGACAAGCCGAGCCGCGTGCGATTGGTCAGCAGCGACAGGCCAATCACCAGCGCGCCGGCGGTCGCGGCGGCAAAGATGTCGAACTGGCTGATCATGACGCCGGCCACGTTCAGCGGCTTGTCGTCGATGCCGAGATCCAGGCCGTGCACCTGCGCGCCCCAGAACAACTGCGCCGCGCCTTCCAGAATGAAACTCAAACCGAGTGTCGCCATGAACAGGACAATGGGCGGGCGGTTCACCAACGGCCGCAACACGAGCCGGCCGATCAGCACTGCGATCAGCACCAGTGCCGCTAGCGTTACGCCAAATGCAAGCACGGGGTTCACATGCCGTTCGACGAGGCTCACATACGTGAGCGCGCCGAACAGCACCATCGAACCCTGCGCGAAATTGAAGACGCCGGACGCTTTGTAAATCAGCACGAAGCCGATTGCGACCATCGAATACATCACGCCGGCCAGTAACCCGCCGACGAGTACTTCGAGAAAAAATCCCATGTTGTTCAGTCTCTCAGTGACGGGTGCCGAGATAGGCGGCCAGCACGTCCGGGTTGGTGCGCACGTCGGCGGGGGCGCCGTCGGCGATCTTCTTGCCGTAGTCGAGCACCACGACGTGATCCGACAGGTCCATCACCACGCCGATGTCGTGCTCGATGAGTACGACGGTCACGCCGAACTGCGTGTTGGCGTCGAGCACATAGCCCGCCATGGCGCGTTTTTCGTCCGCATTCATACCGGCCATCGGTTCGTCGAGCAGCAGGAGGCGCGGCTCGGCGGCGAGGGCGCGGGCCAGTTCGACACGTTTCTGAACGCCGTACGACAAGGTGCCGACGGCGGTGTGGCGATAGCGCTGCAAGTCGAGCGCTTCGATCACGACCTCCGCATGGTGGCGCTGCACCGCTTCATCGCTGCGGGCGCGGCCGAGACTCAAGGTTTGCTCAAGCCACGTGCTGCGCCGGTGCAGATTGCGGCCGGTGAGTACGTTGTCCAGCACACTCATCCGGCGAAACAGCGCAATGTTCTGAAACGTGCGGGCAATGCCGCGGTGCGCCGCGTGATACGGATTCATGCGTCGGTAGGCATGGCCGTCGAAAAGCACACGGCCTTGCTGCGGTTGATAGACGCCGTTGATCACGTTGAGCAGCGAACTTTTGCCCGCACCGTTGGGGCCGATCAGCGCGCAGATTTCACCCTTGCGTACGGCGAAGCTGATATCGGTGACCGCTTTCACGCCTTTGAACGACAGCGAGATATGGTCGAGCGAGAGCAGGGCGGTTGCGGACGAGGTCATGGAGAATGGAGTCATGCGTCACTAGGCGGGCTGTTGCGTTGGCCGCTGTGCCGGTTCTTGCAACCCGCCGCCGGGCACGGGACGTTGTGGTGCCGCCGCCTCGCGGCGCGAATCGACACGGCGCCAGTCGCCTGCGTCGGGCCACGCGCGCACATCCACGCGTAATGCGCCGAATAGCGCGGCGGTTTTCTCGTCGAGCGGCAACCCGATGACGAGCGCCGCATGGGTACGCCTAAAACCGATCACCTCGCGAAGCGGGCGGGCGATGAGCCACCAGGTCAAGGCGCGCGCAAGCGAGCTGCCCTGTCCGCGTTGGGCACGGTTGATCAGGCGCCGTCGCCAGGAGCGTGCGCCGGGCAAGCGGTCGTCGACGAGCTGTGCCACACGGGCATAGGTTTCGCGCGTGCCGGCCACGAGCGTCGGGGCGAGCTCGCGGCGATCGTTGTCGCGGGTCGCGAGCGACTCCGGGAAATTCAGGCGAAAGCCGCTCAGCACCCAGGGTGCAATCAGGTAACGTGCCTGCGATGCGGCGGCGAATGCGCGCGCGGCAAACGCTTCGTCTTCGGGATTCAGTTTCTCGATGGCAGCGAGTTGCTGAGCTTCGCGCACCAGCGCCAGATGCGGGAAACGCTGTTCGACGAGTTGCCCATCGGCATCGAGGCGCACGAAGGCGAACGCGTCGTCGTGCGGCCGGGCGAGGGGGGCGAGCCCGCTGTTACCTTGAACCGGCAACGTGCGATAAGCAATCACCGCTGCATGCGGATGCGGCGCCAGATTGCGCGGATTGGCGTCGATCACGCGCAACCCTTCGCAGCCCAGCAGACGATCCACCTGACTGTCGTCTTCCGCGAACGCGAAGCGCGGGGCGATTTGTACAAGCGCCGAGCGCAACGTGTCGCCGGCGAGTTGCGGGTCGAGTGGTATCGCGACGCCACCGTTCCACTGCGCCGCGAGCGACAGCAGCAACGCTTCCTCGCGTGGATGACTGACGAGCAGCAGCGCGTCGCCTGCCGCAAAGCCGTGTTGCGCGAGACCGGCGGCCAGCTGCTCGACCGCCGTGGCAACCTCGTGCCACGACAACGCGTGCCATGCACCCAGCCGCTTGTGCCGCAATGCGACGGCGTGCGGCCGATGCTGCGCCTGATGGCGCAGCCAGTCCGGTAACGTCGAGGGCTGCGCGTCTGTCATGCTCAGGCAGCCTTGGCCTGTTGCTTGAGTTCGAGTTCGCGCACCAACGGCAAGACACGCTTGCCGAAATACTCCACTTCTTCGATGAAATGAAGAAAGCCGGTCAACACGAGATCCACGCCAATCGATTTCAGTTCGACGATGCGCTCGGCGATCTGCTGCGGTGTACCGATGAGATTGGTGCGGAAACCGTCGTTGTATTGCACGAGGTCTTCGAAACTCGACTTGGCCCAGTTGCCTTCGCCTTCGGGGGACGCCTTGCCGGCCTGTTTGACGGCGTCGCCGAAGGCATGCACCGCTTCGACGTGCGCGTGTTTGATGATGTCGGCGAGAACGGCCTGAGCTTCTTCTTCGGTATCGCGCGCGATCACGAAGGCATTCACGCCGATCCGCACCTTGTGATTGTTCTTCGCCGCCTTGGCCTGAATATCGTCGATCTGCGCTTTCAGATTCTCCGGCGTGTTGCCGTTGGTGAAGTACCAGTCGGAGACGCTGGCAGCGTTGTCGCGTGCGGCGCGTGAACTGCCGCCCTGGAAGATCTCCGGATGCGGCTTCTGTACGGGCTTGGGACTCAGCGTGTAATCGTTGAAGCGGTAGAAGTCCCCCTTGAAAGTGAAGTTGTCCTGGGTCCAGATGCCTTTGAGCGCCTGAATGAATTCGTTCGAGCGGCGATAGCGTTCGTCGTGTTCGAGCCACGGCTCGCCGATCGCGGTGAACTCGCCCTTGAACCAGCCGCTCACCACGTTGATCGCAATGCGGCCGTTCGAGATATGGTCGATGGTGGCCAGTTGCTTGGCGACCACGGCGGGATGCCACGGCCCTGGCAGAATCGCAGCCAGCACTTTGAGTTTGGTCGTCGCGTGCAGCAGGGCCTGACTGAACGAAACCGATTCGTGCTGATATTCCGCGCCGTATCCGGCAGTGAAGCGGATCTGGCTCAGCGCGTAGTCGAAACCCGCCTTCTCCGCGGTTTGTGCGAGTTTCTGGTTGTACTCGAGACTCCAGTCGGTGCGTTGCTCGATCGTGCTGACGACCAGACCGCCGCTGACATTGGGTACCCAGTAAGCGAACTTGACGGCGTCGTCGTGGGAGGGGTTCTGGCTCATGATGTTCCTGATGATTGAATGTTGGGATCTATGCAAGCAGCGTTGCGGTTTGCGGTAACGAAGCAGGAAGGCGTCCGGCGTGCAGCCACGGAAGCGCGCGTGCGACCGCCAGTGCAATGCGTTCTTCCAGCGCGGGGTTCGAGATTGCGTAGCCGCTGAAATCCGCCTCGGACGCGTACACGCCGATCGGCAGCGTGCGAGCCTGAAAGAAGCTGAAGAGCGGGCGCAATTGATGGTCGATGACAAGCGCATGACGATCGCTGCCACCGGTTGCGGCGAGCAGAACCGGTACGTCGAACAGCGCCTCGTGGTGCACCAGATCGAACAGATGCTTGAAGAGTCCCGTATACGAGGCGCGATAAACCGGGCTCGCCACGACCAGCAGGTCCGCGGATTCAATGGCTGCGATGTGCGCTTCCACGTCGGCCGGAACCTGTGAGCGATGAACCGCGCCGGCGAGGCGCGAGGCGATCTGCCCCAGTTCGACGAGGTGAGTGTCGATCGGCAGCGCGTCGCCGAGAGCGGCAAGCAGGCGTTCCACCACGACGAGAGTGCGCGACGGCCGTTGCAATCCACCGGAGATGGCGGCTACTTTCAATCTCTTGCCCATTCGAACGATCCTTTCAGGCGAATTAAAATTAATCTGGAGTGCAGCTTATTTAGCGAATACCGTGCCATCCGTTTTTGCGCGGACCAGACGGACTCGGCTGGAAAGTTCGGATCAACGCCGATCGCGCGCTGAATCAAACGGCATAACCGTTTGCGGTTTTTTGCGGCCTTGCATATCGCGGTGGCGTGGAACTATTGCAGGCTGACGTATGAAGCTGGCGAAGCAACATGGCCTCAGCGCTGCTGCTGGGGAAGCAATCCCTGAATCCGCCGACGGCGTGCGGACTTTCAGTATTCCAACGGGTCTGCTGCGGGGGAGGCGCTCAACAGGAGGATGCTGATGCAGAGGCAGCATCCATAACGATGCTGCTGCGTAAGCAGCAATTCGACTTTGGTTACCACAACAAAATGCATCGGAATTTGCGGGAGATGGTCAGAATACGTCTCTCAGGAAGCAATGCTGATCGATGCCGTTCACGACCCGTCAGCCGTCAGCCGTCAGATGCCGTTCCACGTCCGTGCCAGGCGGAGTGAGTGCCTTTGTCCATATGAATTCGACCTACGTACTGCCGGACGCACCGGCCTCCGTGCTACCGGACGCGCAGCGTGCACCGGTAACTGAAACGCCACTGCAAAGCGCGCAGCGGCTCGCGGCCACCTTTGCGATAACCGCCGCCGAACGCGACGCGCGAGGCGGAACGCCGAAGGCCGAGCGGGATGCATTACGCGCCAGCGGCCTGCTCGCGATGAGTA
Organism: Paraburkholderia fungorum; assembly: GCF_003610895.1. Lineage (GTDB taxonomy): Bacteria > Pseudomonadota > Gammaproteobacteria > Burkholderiales > Burkholderiaceae > Paraburkholderia > Paraburkholderia fungorum_B. The sequence goes on along the minus strand of NZ_MCAS01000001.1, from coordinate 567,888 downwards.
TTCCCGAGGGGCACGGTGGCCTTGGGGCCAACTGGCGGCAGACCCTGGATGTGGTGCGCACACTCGGTCGGGCAGATAGTTCGCTCGGCCATGTATTTGGTTTCCACCATCTGATGCTGGCGACCGTGCGCCTGTTCGGCTCGCCGGCGCAATGGCGCGCCTGGTTCGAGCAGACTGCCCGGCGCCAATGGTTCTGGGGCAACGCGTTGAACCCGCTCGATGAGCGGGCCGTGAGCCATACGCAGGCGGATTGGCGGGAGTTCAGCGGGCAGAAGAGTTTTTGTTCCGGCGCGCTGGACTCCGAAATGTTGATCGCCTCCGCGCGAGACGCCGGCACCGGCGCTTTGCTGATCGCGGCGATACCGACTGGGCGCACAGGCATCTCTGTCGCGGAGGATTGGAACAACATCGGCCAGCGGCAAACGGACAGCGGCACGGTGACGCTGGAAAAAGTACGGGTGGAGAACCACGAGATCCTGACCGACCCCGGCCCGCTGTCGACGCCCTTTGCGTGCCTGCGTCCCTTACTCGCTCAGTTGATCCTGACGAATGTCTATCTGAGCATCGGCGAAAGTGCGTTCAACGACGCCCGTCATTACACGCTTCATGAAGCGCGGCCGTGGCACACGTCCGGCGTGCAAACCACCGCAGCGGATCCTTATATTCTCGGCCAGTACGGCGAGTTCTGGGCGGGCCTCGAAGCGGCGCGGCTCCTGACCGACCGCGCGGCCGATCGATTCGATGCGGCCTGGGCCCGAGCGGGCGCGCTGACCGACGCCGAGCGCGGCGAGGTCGCGTTGGCGGTCGCAACGGCCAAAGTGGCCGCGACGGAAATCGGGCTCACCATCTGTACCCGTATGTTCGATGTGGCGGGCGCGCGCGCGACGCATGGCGCGCTGAGGCTGGACCGTCACTGGCGAAATTTGCGCACTCATACGCTTCACGATCCGCTCGCCTACAAGCTCCGGGAAATCGGTGAATGGGCGCTGACGCAACGATATCCGACGCCGAGCTTCTACTCATGAACTATTCACTCGATCACGTGTTACCGGACCGGCCAGCTGTCGCGAGAGCGGAGGCCCCGCCTGTGCTGACGATGCCCGACAAGCGCGCGCTGACCACCTCCATTCGCGCAACCGCGCAGATCTTCTCGGACCCGCAATCGGTGGCTTTGCTGGAACGTATTCGCATGGTGGCGCCGAGCGAGGCGAACGTGCTTGTGATTGGCGAGACCGGGACGGGCAAGGAACTGGTTGCACGTCATGTGCATAATCTGAGTGCCCGCAAGGACGGCCCGTTTGTGGCGGTCAATTGCGGGGCGTTCTCCGAGTCGCTGGTGGAGAGCGAATTGTTCGGCCATGAGAAAGGCGCGTTCACGGGGGCGTTCTGCGCCAAGCCCGGTTGGTTCGAAGCGGCCAATGGCGGGACCTTGTTTCTGGACGAGATAGGCGATCTGCCGCTGTCGATGCAGGTCAAGCTGCTGCGCGTGCTGCAGGAACGCGAGATCGTACGGCTCGGTTCGCGCAGGAGCATTCCCATCGACGTGCGCGTGCTGGCGGCCACCAATGTGCACCTGCAGGACGCGGTGGTGGCGGGCCATTTTCGCGAGGATCTGTTCTATCGCCTGAACGTCGTGCATCTGGCTGTACCCACACTGCGCGACCGGCCCGGCGATATATTGCCGCTGGCCCGCTACTTCATTGAGGAGTACCGCAACCGGTTGGGTTACGGCCCCGTCGGCATCGAGCCGCGCGCGGAGCGCAAGCTGCTGGAGCATACCTGGCCTGGCAACATTCGCGAACTTGAGAACGTCATTCACTACGCGTTGCTGGTGTGCCGCAGCGATTCGCTGGGCGAGGGCGATCTGCAAATGTCGTCGTTCGGAATTCACGCCGCGCGCCGTGCGGCCGCCGACCCGGTTGCATCGACACCGATTGAAGCGCTGGAGGGTGCGTTGCGCCAGCTCTTCGATCAGGCGGAAGGCAATCTGTTCGAGCAGATCGAAGACACGGTGATGCGCGTGGCGTTCGACTTCTGCTACCGGAACCAGATTCAGGCGGCGCGGCTGCTGGGCATCAGTCGCAATGTGTTGCGGGCGCGCCTGATCCGGGCCAAACAGATTTCCGCGCAGAAGTAGGCTCACTTGCCTGATCTCCGTGCCTGATCTGTTTGCCTGAGCTATGTGGCGGATCTGCTGTCACCGATCTGCCAGACGAAGGGCGGCTGCGTGCCGTTGATTTCCCAGTCGCCCACGATCCGCTCCTTGTAGATCAGCGGATTGTGTGACGCGGCGGTACGCGCGTTTCGCCAGTGACGGTCCAGTAGTTTGTTTTCGCTAACGCCTGAAGCACCCAGTGCATTGAACAGGTCGGTGGTCGCCTGCAGAATCAGACTGGCCACGGCGACTTGTGCCTTGGCCGATTCGATTTCGGCCGCCACGTTCGCGGCCTGTTCGGCATCGCGGTCAGTGCCAAAGCGCGTTTCGTACGCTCTTTGAGCGGGCTCCGCGGCGCGCACTGCAGTGGCCTCCGCAGCGTACACGCGTGCTGCTATTTGCCCAACCACCTGTTGCACCTGTGCGTCTTCGCTGACGCGCGGCGCGTTGCCGTGGCTGTAAACCCGGGTGCGTTTGCGTACTTCGTGCGAGATGTCGCGCAATGCGGCGCGCCCCGTTCCCGCGATCACGGCGATCAGCACCAGCTGGTAGAACGCCGTCTGGTACTTGAAACGCGTGGAGAAATCGATGATGTTTTCCGCGTCGACCACCGCGTTTTCGAATACAGACGTTCCGCTTCCGGTGGTGCGTTGACCGAAGCCATCCCAGTCGTCGCTTTGCCTGACGCCTGGCTGGTGCGTGCTCACGGCTGCGATGACGTCGGCGCCGTTGTCGTCGCGCTGCGCGTAGACGTCGATCCAGTCGGCAAAGATGCTGCCCGTGCTGTAGTACTTCGTTCCGTTGACGACCCACTGGTTGTCATGGCGCGATACACGCGTGATCACATCGCCTATCTTGACCGCGCCGACTTCGGTCCACGCATTGCCGACGATTTCGCCCGCCACGAATCGCTGCAGCCATTTTTCCCGGGCCGCGCCGGGCGCTGCGTTGATCCTGTCTTCGACGAAAGCGAAATGACCGCGCAACGCTTGCGGCAGGCTCGAGTCGGCCTCGGCCAGTTCGATCAGCAACTGCACGAGTTGCGCAAGCGTCGCGCCGGCGCCGCCGTATTCGCGCGGCACTCTGACGGCGCCGAACCCGGCTTCCTTCAGCCAGACAATCTGCTCGTAGGGCAGCGCACGCGTGCGTTCGCGTTCGAGCGCGCCTTGCGCGATCCGGTCGAAGATCGGCTTGAATCTGGCGAGCAACTGTTCGTAGTCGGCGCCGGTTGAAAGTGGCAATGCTTCACGCTGGATGTGTGCTGTCATGCGCCTGCTCTTGAGTCGATAGGTGGAGTGGGGCAGAGCGGTTAGGCTCCCGAACCTATCAACTGAAAAGCACGAGCCATGCCATTGGGATGCGTGTCCCGTCTTGCTGATCTATAGGGTAAAGAAGAGGTTTTGTGCTGCTGGACCGGGAGCAGTGTGCTGATGATCTGCTGGTCTGAAAGCAGCCGGCGGTCGAGGCGCCCGCCGGATCCGGCGGGCGCTGATCATTTCGCGGTCTGCTTTTACTGACGCAGTTCCGGCGTATCCTGCATGGCGGCCTGCAGCTTCTGCACGGCATCGGTCGTCGCGCGTTGAGCGGCGAGACCGAAGTTACGCTTGAATTCGCTGAACTCCGCGTGACCGTTGCCCGTTACTTCCTTCTTCGTCACGAGTTTGCCGCTCGGATCGGTCACGGTACATACGAGCGTCACCGAGAAGTCGGTCGGCGGCCAGGTCAGAAGGCTCGGCGACGAAGAAGTCGTCGAGATGGTCGGCGTGACGACATAGCTCAGATTCTTGGCTTGAACCGTTGCCTGATCGGGCGCGGCATTCAGTTTCACCACATTGCTGAACACCTGGCTGAGTTCGACATAGATCGGCAGTTCCAGATCGCGATACGGTTTGTAGGCCACCTTGTCGCCGCCGCCGCCCGGCGTCACGACTTCCTTGGTGCGCAGTTCGTCGGTGATCACGAGTCCAACCGTCTTGTTGATCGGCTGCGTTTGGGCCGTCGCCGTTGCCGCGGTAGAGGTGCCTGCGGTGATCGCTGCCGGGTCGCCGGAGATGGTGATGTCGTGTGCGCAACCTGCGAGCGACGCAATTGCGCCGGTGACGACGATACTGCGAATAAGGTGCATCAGTTTCATGATGATTTCTGGTCTGTGAGAAAAGAAGGATTACTGGATGGCTTGCATGAACGCGGGATCCGCGTAGAGCGACGCGAGCAGCTTCTGGACGATGAGCGGATACTCCTGCGTTGCCCGCGGAATCGCGATCGCGGCGGCGAACGACGAGTCCCACTGCGTGGTCGCGGTTTTCACGCTGTCGTAGCGCACTTCTTCGCCGCGCTTGACGATGAAGCGAGCGGAGATCGTGCCGGTGGCGGTGCCGACGTTGGCATCGACGTTGTTCTTCAGCAGCACGCCGCTCAGTTCGACCTTGGCTTGGGGTGACAGTGCACGGGCGAGGGTCAACTCTTGTTGTAATGCACTCGAAAGGTATTGGGCAAACGAATCGCCAACGGGCGAGGTCATGCGGTTCGCGCGCAGTTGCACGGACGAATGATCGCCATCGGCTTTATCGTTGGTGAAAGTGCCGAGACGCGTTGCCAGCGGCGATGCGTTCTTGAGCGCCTGGATATTGTCGACGGAGGCCGAATAGGGCGGCGCGACAACCGAGCACGCGGCGAGCGTCGCAATCGGGATGACGAGGAGAATCCTTCGCAAAGCAAACATGGGCTTCTAATGCCTCTTTGGTTATGGTCTGATTGAGGTGGTCACCCGCCTCGACGCCTTTGCAAAGACGGGTTCACGTATTATCGGCAAGTCCGGAGAAAAATTGACTGAAGGGTTATTCTCTTTTTGCTTTGAAAGCAAATCGTAATTAAATCGTGCAAGAAGTATGGGCGAATTGATCCGGCATTACCCGGTTTATGGTCGCCCATTGCATGACGGCCAATAGCGCTGGTTTATCTCCACCAGCACACGCTCAGGATGCGATACCGAGGTCACCATGGAACCCACATGGCAATTCCAGCTCCGGATTACCGTCTCGCCCGAACTGGCCGGCAATCTGCGCGCAAACTCGCAGGGTGTTTCTCATACCGCGCTTCATGATGTGCTGCGCCGGCACAACGCGACCTTGAAGTGTCAGTTCGACGCTTTCGCCGGCTACGTGAGCGAAGCGGAGCAGCAGGGAGTCGAAAACTATCCGCTTTATCAGTGGACCCTGCAGACAATCGGGAATCCGGAGAAGAAAGCAAAGTACTTGCAGTCGTTCACGGTCTACGTAAATGGCGACGAGATATACGGCAAGGAAATTGCCGACGTGATGGAAGCTGAATTGCAGTCACTCATCAGCGACGACGGCATTAAAAGCGTCGCCAGATTCGATACCAATCCAGCGAATAACCCGCAGCCGCCCAGGCGCTAACGGTTATCCGTAGTCGGCCTGTTTTTCGCCACGACACCCGCATGTAATAAACGGTAATTACCTTCTCGGCAACGCGTGCGCTTGAGCGCATGCGTTGCCGACGCGCGATCGCGTCCGTCATTCATTTTCACGGAGACATTCATGCCGACTTCGGCATTCCGGCTTTTTGCGCTCGCCGGCGTTATTGCAATGAGCGCGCTGCTTGGCGCGTGCGGCGACGATGTGTCGTCGCCTGCGCCGGTGCCTGCTGCAGCGGCCAAGGCAGCATGCGGCAACGCCACTGTCGCCAATGCGCGTATGAGTTGCCCGCCGGGTTTTGTCCCGCCCGCCTCCTGAGCTCGGAATTCAAACTAGGTTCATCGCATGGTCACCAAAACGCGTCGAGATTTTCTGAAGCTGTCCGCCGGACTCGCGGGCGCGACAGCCGCCACCACCCTGTTTCCCGAATCGATTCGCAAAGCGCTGGCAATCGAGCCGACTTCGGTGACGGGTACGATTCAGGATGTGCAGCACATTGTTGTCTTCATGCAGGAGAACCGCTCGTTCGATCACTATCTCGGTCACCTGAGCGGCGTGCGCGGTTATAACGACCGCTTTCCCGTGACGCTGCCGAACGGCCAGCCGGTGTGGTTCCAGCCGCGCCAGGAGGATCAGACGAAGGTGATCGCGCCGTTCCGCTACGACACCACCAATCCGAACGTCAACGCGCAATGTATCGGCGGTTTGCCGCACACATGGGCCACCACGCACGGTGCGATCGACAGCGGCCGCGCCGACAAGTGGGCCGTGCAGAAGAGCAATATGACGATGGGCTATCACGAGCGTGCGGACATTCCGTTCCACTACGCGCTCGCGGATGCCTTCACCGTGTGCGACAACTACTTCTGTTCGATCCCGGGCAACACACACCCGAACCGCATGTATCTGATGACGGGGATGGTCGACCCGCTCGCTACCGGTGGCGGCCCGCTGCTCGACAACACCGATTACATCGACAACCAGTTCGACACGATCAAGCTGCAGCCCTTTAACTGGACCACGTATCCCGAGCGGCTCGAGACGGCCGGCATCTCGTGGCAGATCTACCAGCAGGGCACCGGCTTCGACAATTTCAACGGCAACTACGGCACGAACATGCTGGCCTCGTTCCAGAATTTCGTGAACGCACCGGCCGGTTCGTCGCTGCAGAACCGCGGCATGAGTACGCGCACGCTGACGCAGCTGAAGGCCGACGTACAGGCCAATGCATTGCCGCAAGTGTCGTGGCTGCTGCCGCCCGCCGCGTATTCGGAGCATCCGAAGTTCACACCGCTCTACGGCGCCAATTACATCTCGACGATTCTCGATGCGCTGACGTCGAATCCCGATGTGTGGAGCAAGACGGTCCTGTTCATCATGTATGACGAGAACGACGGCTTCTTCGATCACGTGGTGCCGCCGCAAGCGCCCACGGTGCCGGGCTCGGGTATGAGTACCGTGGACATCTCGCTTGAGCGGCATAACGTCGTGACCGCGACGCAGGCCGGTACCTATACCGCCGACAATCTCCCTTACGGTCTCGGCCCGCGCGTGCCGATGACCGTGGTGTCGCCGTGGTCGAAGGGCGGCTTTGTCTGCTCGCAGGTATTCGATCACACGTCGGTGCTGCAATTCATCGAGAAGCGTTTCGGCGTGATCGAAACCAATATCTCGCCGTGGCGCCGTGCGATTTGCGGCGATCTGAGTTCGGCGCTCGACTTTTCGAAGTCCGACGCCAGCGTGCCGTCGCTGCCGAGTACGCAAACCTACGTTGCACAGGCCGATTTGCAATGCGCACGCACCACGGCGCAGGCCGCACCGGCCAGTACCGCGCAGCAACTGGTCACGGCGCAGGAGCCCGGCACGCGGCCCGCGCGTGCGTTGCCGTACGAGTTGCATGTGAACGGGCAGGTGCAGTCGCAAGGCTATGCGCTGACGTTCGCGAATACCGGCACGCAGGGCGCGCATTTCTGGGTGTACACAGGCGACCCCACCGCCATGCCGCGCCGCTACACCGTCGAGGCCGGCAAGCAGTTGACCGACACGTGGGCGTTCGACGCGAACGGCAATTACATGGTGAACGTCTACGGCCCGAACGGTTACTTCCGGCGTTTCGCGGGATCGTCCACAGCGGATGCCGCGGCAAAGCCGGATGTCGTAACCTGCTACGACGTGGCGAACGGCAACGTCTACGTCACGCTGTCCAACGCGGGGAGCACGCCGCTCACGGTCACTGTGGCTGACGTCGCTTATGGTCAGGCGCCGCGCACGGTGACGGTGCCGGCGGGCAAGAGTGTGGAGGCGCATTGGGACCTGTCGTGCAGCAGTCAGTGGTATGACTTTCAATTGACTGTCGCGGGCAACGCGAGCTGGTTGCGGCGCATTGCGGGTCACGTCGAGACGGGTCAGATCAGCATTACCGATCCGGCGGCAACCGCGCCGGTGACAAGCGCGATTTAAGCGTGTGGATCGGCGATTTCTTTCATTGTCATTTCGGATTCGCGCCAACTGACAAAGTCAATTTTACATTTGACGACAAGGCGTCGAGTTCGTGAGAGGATGGCATTTCACTTTTTCTCGCGGAGGGCGAAATGGGACTCTTGGACGAAGTAGGCAAGATCGCTGGCGCAGTAGCAGCCGTTGAGGCAGCAGAAAAAGTCGATCCGGATGCAGGTCTGCTAACGAAAGGCGTTGCAGCGGTAGCGGGCTTTGAAGGTGCCGGGGCATTGGAAGGGTTGGTCGAGAAGAAAGAAGGCGAGAAGCAGGACGACGCCGACAATGCTCAAGCCACCGACGATACGAATCCTCAGACGTGATTGTGTGCGGTGAGCGGGCCAGTCCTTTGCGGGACTGGCCCGTTTTTTATGGTGAGCCGGATTCGATACCGGTAAGCGCGAAAGCCGGACAAAGTTGTACAGTTGCATTTCGAAGAAGAAACCAGAACTCGAATAAAAGGACGACGCTGTGACCATTTCAACAACTCGAAGGAGCTTGGCACTCGGATTGCCCCTCCTTCTGAGTCTCGGCGCGACATCCACGCGCGCCGCGAATGCCCCCTCTCTGGCCGACGTCGAACGCCGTAATGGTGGACGCCTCGGCGTGTTCGCGATCGACACCGGTTCAGGCCGAACCCTGACGCATCGTGCCGACGAGCGCTTTCTGATGTGCAGCACCTTCAAGGGCCTGCTCGCCGCGCAGGTGCTGGCCCGTGTGGATGCCGGCAAGGAGCATCCCGATCGCCTTGTGCGATACACCGAAAAGGACATGATCTTTACGTCGCCGGTGACGAAGGCACATCTCGCTGAAGGCGCGATGCCGGTTGGCGCCTTGTGCCAGGCGATTGTCGAAGTGAGCGACAACACGGCGGCCGTGCTGCTGATGCGAAGCGCCGGCGGCCCTGCCGGTCTGACTCAATTCATGCGCGGTCTCGGCGATACGGTAACGCGCTCCGACCGGTACGAGCCCGCGTCGAACCGATACAGCGGTGTGCTCGATACCACGACGCCACGCTCGATCACGAAGTCGGTGAGCCAGATTCTTCTCGGCAATGTGCTTAGCCCTCAATCCCGTGCGCAACTGGAAAAGTGGATGATCGCCAGCACGCCGGGCCTGAACCGGCTGCGCGCGGCGTTGCCGCCGGACTGGATCGCGGGCGACAGGCCTGGCACAAGCGTGGAAGAACAAACCAACGACTACGCAATCGTGCGCCCGCCAGGCCGTGCTCCGCTTCTCGTCGCGGCCTATTACGATGCACCGGCGCTTGGCATGCCCGCTCGCGAGGCGGTCTTGCGGGAAGCCGGCGCCGTATTCGTGAAGTGGGCGACGGATAGCGCATGATGAGCATTGGCCGGCGCAACGCCCGGATTGACTTGATCCGCGGCGTCTCGATTCTGCTTGTCCTGTTTCATCACTTCAACATTGCGTACCGTCTGAACGACACATTGCTGGCGCGGACATTCGGCTGGGATGCGGTGCGCGCGGTCGCTCGAAACGGTAACTATGGGGTGACGATGTTCTTCGTTATCTCGGGCTATCTGATTACGTCGAACGCTGAACGCCGTTGGTCCGGTCTGAGCGGTATCGATGCGCGGGCATTCTATCGATTGCGGATTGCGCGCATCGTCCCGTGCCTGTTGCTGCTGCTCGGCACCGTCAACCTGCTTGCGCTGGCCGGTGTCGCTATTTTCCAGAATCACGCGCCGGCCGGTACGGCGGTTTCTTTCTGGCTCGTCAATCTGGCGTCGCTGACCTTCTGGATGAATGTGCTCGTCGGCACGCATGGGTGGGTCAACTACCCGTTGGGCGTGCTGTGGTCGTTGTCGGTGGAGGAGGTGTTTTACCTGTTCTTTCCGATCCTCTGTCTCGTCTTGCGGCGCGAGTCGCGCCTGCTTGTCTTCTGGGCCGCGATTATCCTTATCGGCCCGGTGTATCGCTTTGCCCACCAGGGTGACGAAGGCGGTTTTCTTTACGCTTATTTCGCTTCGTTCGACGGTATCGCTATCGGCTGCTGCACGGCCTTGCTCGTGAAACGGATAACGTTGCGCGGCCGCGCGGCCACCCTGCTGCAAGGCGTGGTGGTGGCGGCCATGGTGTTCCTGTACCTGGTTGGGCCCATTGCCGAAACCAATGTTCTCGGTGTGACGGGCATGGCGTTGGGAACGGCTGTGTTGTTGTGGGGCGCGTCCGGCCGGTCGGCCACCACGCCTGCTGTTGGCGGCGCGGTTCTGCGAGGTTTCGAGTGGTTCGGTCGGCTCAGTTATGAGCTTTACCTGTTCCACCTCATCGTGCTTGGCGCGATGCGAACACTATGGCCGCCACACGACGTGACGGGCGATGTAAAGCTGCTGCTACTGGTGGGATTTCTCGTGCTGTCGGCTGCGTTGAGCACCGCTATCGCGCGACTTTATTCCGAGCCGCTGAACGGCGGAATCAGAACCTGGCGAACGGTTGTGTAGACGCGTCTGGCACCGCCGGTCCTTGGTCAGCTTGCATGCGGACCGGGACCCTGCGGCACCCGTTCTCGCGCTATCGGTTTTTGCTCCGCGTACTCTTTCTCGCGGTTGCGGCGCGCGGCGTGTCTTTGGCCGGCAACGCACTGCCGCCGTTCATCTGCTCCATCCACGATAGGGCGTCGACGTACGACAGGAACTGCTGGAGGTAGCCCGGCGACAGCTCGCGCATCAGCGAGAGCGAGCGGTGCACCAGGCTGCTCGAGTTGAGCGGACCGGCGTTATCCGGCGCCTTCCTGAGCGATTGCCGCAACTGTTTCTCGGACCGGACCTTGGACCAGGTCTGCCTGAAGTAATCAAGCACCTCCAGTTCCGGATAAGCGGCATGCCGGGGCGCTGCGTGAGCCGCGGCGGGGCCGCTTCCGTCTGCCGGCGTATGGCTCGCCGCCAGGTAGCCGACGAGTCCCGCCAGCGTCTCGCGAGCGGGTTCGGTGGAGGATGCCGCGCTGCCCGTGTCAGTCACGCTCTCGTTCGCATTGGACGCGGCGCGTTCGAGATCGCCAGCATAGGCCTCGATCAGTTCGGACAGCCTGTCGTCCAGCAGATGGCGCGCCTCGCCGCAATGGGCAGCCGCCCGCCGATCGAGCGCCTCGATGAAATGAAAACGGATGGGGTCCAGCCGATCGTCGCCGCGCTCGCGCCACGCGTCGAGCGTTGCCCGGGCGCTGCCTGTCACGCCGCTAGCGCCATCGGTCACACGAGTCTCACTGCTCACGGGGCTTCACCGTTGTGCTCGAAGGCCTCGGGACCGGTGCGATTTCCACGCGCCGGTTTTTGGCCCGGCCCTGGTCGTCGGCATTCGAGCTGACGGGCTGCTGGGAGCCGAACGCGGCCGCAAATACGGACGCGGAGGGCACGCCTTCGTCGATCAGCGCGCGGGTCACCGTCAAGGCGCGCTGGGCCGACAGTTCCCAGTTGTCGGCAAAGCGGCGGTTCGCTTCGCGCACCTGCCGGTCGTCGGTAAAGCCGCTCACCATCAGGATCTGGTCGTTGGCCCGCAGGTAGGCGGACAGCGGTCCCGCCAGGCTCTTCAGAACGTCGCGGCCTTCAGGCTGCAACTGATCGGAGTTCAGCGCGAACAGCACGCTGCCGTTGATGCCGATGCGGCCGTTCACCAGCGTCACCCGGCCCGCTGCCAGCGGTCCCGCCAGCGCCTGCTCCAGGGTCTTGCGGCGCTGCGTTTCCATCTGCCGCTGCTTGACCTCCTGCTCCAGCCGGGTCGAGAGTTCCAGTTGCACGCCGATGACGCTCACCAGGATCAGCACGAAGGCGCCCAGCAGCACCGACATCAGGTCGCCGAAGACCGGCCAGATAGGCGCCGCCGTCTCCACGCCGCCGTCGATTTCCTCGCTCATGCCGCCTCAGCTCCAAGCGAAGCCCGCTTGCCCGCAAGATGCTGCAGGTCTTCGACAATCTGCTTCTGCGACATCATGCTCAGGTCGATCACTTCTCTCGCCTGGGCCACGTAGTACGCCAACTGCTCGTCACTGCGCGCGAGGGACTTGTCCAGCGCGCCTTCGATACGCTGCAGGTGAGCGACCAGCGTGCTGTTCGATTCGCCGAACAACTGCACGGCCGCGCCGAATGCTTCGCCGAGGCTCGCCACTTCGACGGCGCTGCCGGTGACCTGCGCGGCAATCGCGCCCAGTTTCCCGGTCTCGAGTTCGACCTTGTCGGTGAAACGGGTGCCCACACGATCCAGCAAATCCGCCGACGTGGTGATCAGCGCATCGACGGCCGAGCGCTGTTCGGTGGACGCATGGTTCACGGCATCGAGCAGGGTTTCGAGGGTCGCCAGCAGGCGGCTGCGCTCTTCCAGCATCGCGGTGTCGCGCACCATGCTGTCGGAGAGCTTCTGACGCAATTCGGCGACGACTTCCGCCGCGGCCTTCGGCGCTTCCGATGCCGCTTGCACAAGCTGGCCGATCTCGGCGATCGTGCTGCTCGCGTGTGCCTGTGTCTGGGCCGAGATGTCGCGCGCGGTTTGCTCCAGCGTGTTGCAGATCTCCTGCTGCCGGCTTGCGGTGCGTGCGCCGACCTGCTCCCATTCCTGGCTCAACGTCGTGGCCATGGAACCGAGCGTCTCGGTCCAGGCCGCGAGGCGCTGCTGGTCGCGTGCGGCGAGTTCCGCCTGCAAGTCCGCCGCGGCCTTGGGCGCTTGCGCCGCCGCTTGCACAAGCCGGTCGATCTCGGCGATCGTGCTGCTCGCGTGTGCCTGTGTCTGGGCCGAGATGTCGCGGGCGGTCTGTGCGAGCACGTCGCAGACTTCCTGCTGCCGGCTTGCGGTGCGTGCGCCGACCTGCTCCCATTCCTGGCCCAACGAGGTGGCGATCGAACCGAGCGTCTCGGTCCAGGTCGCGAGGCGCTGCTGGTCGCGCGCGGCCAGTTCCGTCTGCAAATCCGTATGCGACTGCCCCACGGTGCGCAGCAGCGACGCTGAGTGCTGCTCGAAGGTCGCGGCGGCCGCCGCCAGTGCTTGCTGATTGTGGTCCGCCAGCTTCCCGCTAGCCTGTTCTTGCCGCGCCAGCGCTTCGTTCCATGCCGCCGTCACGCTGCCGGCCGTTGCGTCGAGGCGCGCGGAGACGCCATCCAGCAGGCCGGCCGAGCGTTGCTCGAAGGTCTCGGTGAATCGCTCCAGCGACGCGCCCAGATGCTGGGTGAGCGCCTCGCCCGCTTGCTGCTGCTTTTCCAGTGCCGTGTTCCAGATATCCGCGACGTTGCTGGTGGTGGCTTCGAACCCGCTCGAAAGTCCGTCAAGCTGGCGCTGCACGGCGTGCGTGACGCTCTCGTGCAGTGCGGCGCTCTCGCGCGCGAGACCTGCCATCGTGGCCGTCATGACCGGCTGCAGGGCCGCGCTGGCGGCGCGCGTGCTTTCGGCGACGCTCTCCTTCAACGACTGCTCCACGGAGGCGGCAAGGCGCGTGTAGGCAGCCTCGGTCTTGCTGTGGAAGGTGGCCTGGCTCGCGATCTGCCGCTCGTTCAGGGCGAGGCTCTGTTGCTCGATGGCCGCCATCATCGCCTGCAGGCGATCGACGAGGGTCGGCATCACCTCGGCTTGCTGCTGCAGGAGCTTGAAGCTTGCCTCGCGCTGATGGGTCTGCGAGTAGATGCGCAGGGTCGTCGCGATCTTCACGTCGAGCATTTGCGCGGCATGGATCCGCTCGCGCCGGCTCAGCGCCGAAAGCAGCCCGAGCATCGCGGAGGTGGCCACGCCCGCAATCGAGGTGCCGAACGCGAAGCCCAGCCCCTTGACCGGCGCGGCGAGCGAATCGCGGATCGCCTGCAGGTCCGTCGCGCTTTCCAGCGCGATGCCGGTGCCTCGCAGGGTCGCGACCATGCCGAGGAGGGTGCCGAGCATGCCCAGCAAGACGAGCAGGCCGACCAGATACGGTGTCAGCGCCGGGCCCGGCATGGCCACCCGCTCACCCTCGACGCGCAGGCGCACCGCATTGCGCAGGCTGGGGTGCAGCGGCTCGAGCCAGGCGTTGAGGCCAGACGGCGGCGTGGACAGGCCCGCGACCGCACGCGTGAGCGTGGCAGTGGCCTGGCCGTAGCGCTGCAGTTCGAGCGCGCCCGCCAGATAACAGACGCCGATCAGCATCGTGACAGCGAGCGCCAGGACGTTCGAACCGACGTAGCCGCCACCGATCCAGCACACGGCGGCCAGACCGGCCAGGAAAACAACGAGATTGAGATATCTGGACATAGTGTCCCAGTTAGCGGGTGCGAAGGGCTGCGAGCAACCCGTCGACCGGTTGTAAACGAACATCCAGTTCGGCCAGCAACACGCTCTGCATGTCCTTGCGGAACGTGTCCAGCCAGGCGCCGGGCATGACGGCTGGGGCGATTGCGACCGGGGCGGCCGGGGTGGTTGCAGTGGCTGCAGTAGTCGCTGCTGCGTCCGTCGAGGCTTCGGCGCCGGCCAGCGCCTGCTGCTCCGCCTCGCGCAAGCGCTCGAAGTGCCCGGCGAGCAAGCCCGGCACGGCGGCCAGCAGATTCCGCTCACGCTCGCTGAGCGCGCGTTCCATCACGGCATCCACCACCGCCAGCCTCGCCATGGCGGGCGTTTGGGCGGCCAGCATGGCCCGCAGGCGGCCGCGCAGGTTGCCGACGCCCGTTTCCATCGCCTGCTGCATGGCGAGGTAGCGCTGACGAAACACCTTGTAGTCGACCGGTGCTTCCGCAGGGGCGCCTTGGGCGGGTGCTTGCGCCGCGGGTCCGCGACGCCTCGCGGCGGCAAACACGCTATCGCCGGCGATGGCATTCGCCAGCGACGTGCGCACACGGGCGCACTCGCTCTCTTCGGCGTCGTTGAAGGCGCGCGTGCCGGCGCCGACGGCCGGCGGATTGTTGTTCAGCGCCGAGGACAACGCGATCGCGTCGGTCCAGCCGAGCCACTGGCTGAGCCGGTCCGAGAGCGACTGGCTGGATTCGGAAACGTCGACGTCCGTCAGGCGAGCAAGTAAACGAATGAGCGCGGGGCCGCTGAAGGCTGTGCGCTGAGGGACTTGCACCATACCACCAGAGTCAAAAAAGTCAGCAGTTTACACGCCGACGGGGGGAGGGATGCAGCCCCTTAATGAATTGGGGTGCCGGGCGCGGCATTTCAGTGTGTCCGGCAGGCCGCTCGCGATACCTGAATCCGGCGCGCCGTGCCGGGTTGTCTGTGCTGCCAGGACGGCGTTTGCCGCAGCTTCCCGGCAGGCGATTTCATCCGGCTGTCATGGCTTCATGACTAGCATGCGCTGTCACTGCCGTCGCGCCCTGATCCGGCACGGCACGCGCTGCCTGCATCGCACCGCGCGCTCGCTGCTTGCCGTCCGCGTGGGCGACCTTCCACCCCGATACAACAACACCCGACATGACAAACAAGAAAATCGTCAAAGACTTGCCGACCGATCAGGGCGCCAGCATCGTTTCGCGCCGTGGGTTTCTGAAGTTGGCGGGCGCATCCAGTTTTGCGACGGCCGCGGGCACGCTCGCGCTGACGGCGCGTGCCACCAACGGCGCCCCCGACGGCACGCCCGAGCAGATCCATCTGACCTGGGGCAACGATCCGACGAGCGAGGTGACCGTCTCGTGGTCGTCGCCGGCGCCGGCGGTCAACCCGCGAGTGCGCTTAAGCGGCGCGGGCGAGGAGGGACGGACGGCGCACGGCGTTCAAGGCACGTATACCGACGGCATCAACGGCGAGGTCGTGTTCACTTATCACGCACGCCTGCGTGGCCTGAAGCCCGATACGAGCTACCAGTACGAGGTGAGCGCCGAAAACGACAGCAATGCGGCCCAGCCCTTTACGGCAAGCTTTCGCACGGCACCCCGGGGCCGTTCGCCGTTTCGCTGGACGAGCTACGGCGATCTCGCGACGCCCAATACCGGCTGGGTCCTGTCGTCGCCGCAGAGCCGTTTCGCCGTTCAGGCCGTCGAGCGATTTGAGCCGCTGTTCCACCTGCTCAACGGCGACCTCTGCTACGCCAATCTGAACCCGATGCACCAGCCCGACGTGTGGCGCGATTTCGGCAACAACTGCCAGACTTCGGCGTCGAACCGGCCGTGGATGCCCTGCCCGGGCAATCACGAGCTCGAATTCAACAATGGCGAACAGGGCCTCGCCTCATATCTGTCGCGCTACGCGCTGCCCGAGAATCACACGCGCTTTCAGGGGCGCTGGTACAGCTTCCGGGTGAGCTCGGTGCTGTTCATTTCGCTCGATGCGGACGACGTGGTCTATCAGGACGCGGCGGCCTTCGTTGCCGGTCCGAACCCGCTGGTGCCGGTGGCGAGCACCGGCAATCCGCCCATTCAGCCGGGCACGTCGCTCTATGTGCGCGGCTATAGCGAGGGCGAGCAAACCCGCTGGCTCGAGAGGACCTTGCGCCACGCGGCGGAAGATCATGAGGTCGACTGGATCGTCGTGCAGATGCATCAGGACGCGCTGAGTTCGTCGAAGACCGGCAACGGCTCCGACAAGGGCATCCGCGAGGCGTGGCTGCCGCTGTTCGACCGCTACGGCGTCGACCTCGTGCTGTGCGGGCATGACCATGATTACGAACGCAGCTATCCCGTGCGCGGCTGCAATCACAACAAGGGCACCGACATCGCCACGGGGCGCGTGGTCGATACCTTGCAACCGCGGCCGGTGATGTCGGCGGTATCGGCAGGGGCGTCCACGTTCGATACGAGCCACGGCACGATTCACCTGATTCTCGGCGGCGGCGGCACGAGTGCGCCGCTCGACGTGTACGGCGTCGATGCCGGTACCGGCTTGCCGCAGGCGCGTATTTTCACGCGGCCTAATCGTCCGGTCACCGGAACCGCCGCGGGAACCTTTGTGCGTGCCGGCGCGGACGCTGTCGAAGATGCGGTCTGGTCGGCGCAACGCGATACCGGCACGGGGTACGGCATCGCGGTGTTCGACCACGACCCGGGACAGCCGGGCGGCGAGACCACGATCACGATGAACTACTACCACGCGCCGGGCGCGGACCAGACGCCCACGCAAAACTATGAGTTGTTCGAAACGATCGAGCTGAAGAAGAAGCGGCGTGGGTAAGCGTGGGTAAGCGTGGATAATCGCGACGCTATTTCACGCGCCGCGATTTGAAACCGGGCAGCGTTCGGGCGTCGGGACTCCACGCAAGGTGGACAGACTGCTCGACCGCTGCCCTGAACTGCGCATCGCTCGTCCATAGCGGAATGCGTGTGCGGTAAAAATCCGCCCACTGAAACTCGGCGAAGGGTTCGGGCGTTTTCAGGTAGCCGCCCGCGTCGCGCACGAACGCGGCGAGGCTGCGATAAGGGTCGTCGATGAGATCGGAGACTTCGTCGGGGATCGCGGAAATGGCTCGCAGGATGCCGCGTTCATCGTAGGGATGCACCCAGCGTTTTTCAATCACGGTGTCCCAGAACTTCGTGTCCGGCAACTGTGACAGGTCCGCCACCACCGCGGCGAAGGCTTTCTTGATGCCGCCGTCCCACAGCGCACGCGCGAGATGGTGATGGTCGATGACGTAATGCCGGTCGCGCTTGCCGATGACAGTCGGAATCGGCGCGCTTTTCAGAAAGTCTTTCAAAGACTTTGCATCCATCGCCAGAAGGCGCTTTCGTTTTGCATCGACTTCCAGCATGCCCACCGTTGCCTGCAGGGGGCGCAGTTGTTCAATGTCGATGCTCGTTATGCTTGCCATAGGGTGACCCTCCGTGTCTGGGGCATTCTACTGCTGCGTCTACCTCAGGTCATTGTGGACGCTATTGAATAGACACGGTAGGCTGTCAGTGCTGGTGACTCTGTTTGGCTATGCTGGTCCTGAACGACAACGTGGAGCCTGCACATGGACGTGAGCACGGAAACCCTGGTGGAACTGCTGCGGGAAGTGGAAGCCGACGACCCGATCGACTTCGCGGACCTTCCATTTGGAGAACAGGAGCTCAGGCGGCTTGTCATGAGTTCGCTGGTCGAGCGTCATCATCAGGTCGAAGCAGGCAACATGTCGATCTCCGACATCCACGCGTTGTATCTGCTGAGCACCGCCAAGCTTGTTCTGGAGAACCTGGTGCTGCACGCGAGGCTGCTGATGCTCCAGGGTCAGCAGGTCGACGTGCGGTCGCTACTGGCGTCGTTTACCCTCAAGGGCAAACCTTAAAGGCCGGTGGGCGATTCTGTTGCCGGCAGCGCATCGGCGCCGGCCTGGGCGACCTGCGCGTCCTGGTCGGAACGCATGCCCGACACGCCTATCGCGCCGACCACGGCGCCGTCGCGAATCAGTGGAATTCCCCCATCTAGCGGCACCAGGTTAGTCATGCCGAGCAGGCGCAGGTGGAGTCCTCCTTGCGTGACGGCCTCTTCGAAAACGCGCGTGGGCCGGCGGAATCGCACGGCTGTTTCGGCCTTCTGTCTTGCCACGTCGTGACTGCCGAGTTGCGCACCATCGAGCCGCTGCTGAAGCACCAGGTGCGCGCCGCTGTCCACCACTGCAATGACCATGGGCCAACCGTGACGCAAGGCCTCCTCTTCGGCTGCGCGCGCGACCCGGCGTGCATCGGCGAGGTTGAGCCGGTCGCTGTATTTCATGGGCATGCCATTCTCGTTTCGTTGGGTCATTCATCGTCTCCCTTGGGATCGGTTGGGTATCAACATGGCTAGAATGTAAGGCGGCGACCGGCTCCCGCCTAGCTGCGCGAGCCGTCAGAGATTCTTCCGGAAAACGAGAGAATGACGGGCATGAACAAAGACGAATATGAAGTGCTGCTGGCCATTCTCGACGAAGGCAGCCTGACGGCCGCGGCTCGCTCGCTGGGCCGAACGTTGCAATCGGTGAGCCGCGCTATTGCGGCGCTCGAGCGTGAGTTGAATACGACCTTGTTCCACCGTACGACGCGCCGTGTGGAGCCCACAACGGCGTGCCTGAAATTCGCCGCGCGAATCCGGCCCGCACTAGGAGAAATCGACGCGGCGCGTGACGAACTCGTCGATCAGGTCACGCAGTTGCGCGGCAGTATTCGGGTCGGCGCGCCAACGGCATTCGGCGCTGAATTCGTCGCACCGATTCTGGCGACGTTTCTGGCGATTCACGAGTCTGTCCGCGCCGACCTCGTACTCGCCGAACAGCATCTCGACCTCGCGAAAGCCAGCATCGATCTCGCGGTCCGCCTGGGACGTTTGCCGGACTCGAACTTGCGCGCGAAGCAGGTGGGTACGTTGCGGCGGGTGGTATTCGGCGCACCAGCGTATTTCGCCGCCCACGGCTACCCGGTTCATCCGACCGATCTTGGCGCACACGATTGCATCCTGCGCCAGCACGCCGATCGTGAGACGTGGAGATTCAATCGGGCCGGCGGTGCTGTCGAGGTCACGGGGCGCTTTCGCTCCGCGAGCGCGCTTGCATGCAATGCAGCGGCCGCAGCCGGAGCGGGCATCGGCCGGGCGCCGATCTTTCAGGTGCAGAAACTGCTCGATGCGGGGCAGGTGGTGACGGTGCTGGATGCGTTCGAGCCCGAACCTGTTCCAGTGCATCTGGTGTGGCAGACGGGCCGTCCGGTTGCGCGCCGCATCCGCACGCTGATCGACTTCATGGCCGCGCGCCTTGTTTGCGGAACGGGAGGAGAGGCGATCTGACGGGCCGGCGAGGGGAGATCACGCTCTGCGGTTTGCGGTCTGCCGTCTGCGGTTTGCGAATCAGCGAATCAGCGAATCAGCGAATCAGCGAATCAGCGCATCAGCGCATCAGCGCATCAGCGCATCAGCGCATCAGCGGTGCGCCCGGATCACTTCTCGAGCTCCGCAAACAGCCAATCCTGGAAGCTGCGCAGCTTCGGCAATTCGGCGCGAGACTTCAGCAGGTTCAGCGTATAGCCGTTCACCGGGAGTCCTTCGAAACCGAACGGCGCCACGAGCCGGCCTGTCTCCAGTTCGCGTTGCGCCAGAAGCAGGCTTTCCAGGCAGACACCCAGGCCGTCGACCGCCGCGCTGAGCGCCATGAAGGACCGGTCGAAACGCGGGCCGCGTCCGATATCGAGCCGCGTCTTGCGATAGAGGCGCATCCAGTCCCGCCATCCCACCAGACACCCCTCGCTATGAATCAGCGTGTGGTGCTGTAAATCCGCGACGCTGCGCAGCGGCTGCTCCCCCGTCATCAGCGCGGGCGAGCACAGCGGCACGATCGTCTCGGACGGCAACTCCAGCACCATCGTGCCGGCCGGCTGCAGTTTTCTCGGACCGTAGCGAATGTCGATATCCACCGTTTCCGAAATCAGATTGGCCGCCTCCGACGACGCATTCAGGCGCACGTCGATGTCCGGATGCGCCGCGCTGAAGCGCGCGATGCGCGGCATCAGCCATTGAGTCGCAAAGCTAGGCGTGCAATGGATCGTGAGGATGTCGCTCTTGGCGGCGCGCCCGATCTCGCGGGTTGCCGAGTCGATCCGCGCGAACGCCGCGGTGATCTCCTCGGCGTACTGCCTCCCATAGTCCGTCAGGATCACCGTGCGGTGCAGCCGATGGAACAGACGAATGCTCAATTGCTCTTCCAGCAGCTTGATTTGATGGCTGACGGCGGAGGGCGTAACGAACAGTTCCTCTGCTGCGAGCGCGAACGACGAAAGCCGCGCGGCGGCTTCGAATGCCTGTATCGACTTGAGGGTGACGCGATTGTGCATGGCAGCATCAAGGTGAATTCAATTCATCTATTGGCCCATATTAATTCGTTTGAGCGCGTCTGAGTGCGAGATTACGCTTGAGTCACTGGGATCGGCATCACAGCGGCCCCTGCAAAGCGACCGACTCGCAACGATGTTGCATGGGATCGGAGTGACGCGCTAAAGCGCGAACTCCGATCGACAGGAGACAAACAGTGACTAGCAGAGAAACCGCGCCGTACGCGAGGCTCGCGGAACACGCCTACCAGATCCGCCGCAACGCGCTGCGCATGGGCGAAGTGCAGGGCCAGGGCTATATCGGCCAGGCGCTCGACATCGCCGACGTGCTGGCCGTCGCCTACTTCCGCGCCATGCGCTATCGCGCCGACGACCCCGAGTGGGAAGGCCGCGACCGCTTTCTGCTTTCGAACGGCCACTACGCGATCGCGCTGTATGCCGCGTTGATCGAGGCCGGCATCATCGCCGACGAAGAACTGGAAACCTACGGCAGCGACGATAGCCGTTTGCCGATGTCCGGCATGGCGAGCTATACGCCAGGCATGGAGATGTCCGGCGGCTCGCTCGGGCAAGGACTGACGATCGCGGTGGGCCGCTGCCTGGGTTTGAAGCGCAAGGGCTCGGAGGCTCGCGTCTACACGCTGTTTTCCGACGGCGAACTCGATGAAGGTGCGATCTGGGAAGGCCTGATGTCGGCGGCTCACTGGAAGCTCGACAACCTGATCGCGATGGTCGACGTCAACAACCAGCAGGCTGATGGTCCGTCGTCGAGCGTGATGGCGTTCGAGCCGCTGGTCGAGAAGCTCCAGGCGTTCGGCTGGTTCGTGCAGCGCGTGGACGGTAACGATCTCGCAGCCGTCGTCGCCGCGTTCGATGCCGCGCTCGCGCATCCTGAGGCGCAACCGCGGATCATCGTCTGCGATACGCGGATGGGGCGTGGCGTGCCGTTTCTCGAAGCGCGCGAGAAAAACCACTTTATCCGCGTCGACGCACACGAGTGGCAACTCGCGCTGCAGGCGCTGGAAGCCGGGAGAAACGCATGAGCGCCGCCGCACCGAAACCGCGCCTGAAAACCTCGGCGATGATCGCCTCGATCGCCGGAGAAGGGCAGATCACGCGTTCCGCACCGTTCGGGCATGCATTGGTTGAGCTGGCGCGCAACCGGCCCGAAGTAGTCGGCATGACCGCCGACCTCGGCAAATACACCGACCTGCATCTGTTCGCGAAGGAATACCCGGAGCGCTATTACCAGATGGGCATGGCCGAGCAACTGCTGATGGGCGCCGCCGCCGGCATCGCGCACGAAGGCGCGCAGCCGTTCGTCACCACATACGCCGTGTTTGCCGCGCGCCGTGCCTACGACTTCATCCATCAGGCGATTGCCGAGGACAACCTCGACGTCAAGATCGTCTGCGCGTTGCCGGGCCTCACAACCGGCTACGGCCCGAGCCACCAGGCGGCGGAAGACCTCGCCCTGTTCCGCGCGATGCCGAACCTCACGGTGATCGACCCGTGCGACGCCATCGATATCGAGCAGATGGTGCCGGCGATCGCCGACCATCGCGGGCCCGTCTATGCGCGGCTGTTGCGCGGCAACGTGCCGGTCGTGCTCGACGAGTACGACTACCGGTTCGAACTCGGCAAGGCGAAGCTGCTGCGCGATGGCGCCGAGGTGCTGATCATCTCGTCCGGGATCATGACGATGCGCGCGCTGGAAACGGCCAAGGCGCTGGCGGCCGACCGCGTCGACGTGGGCGTGCTGCATGTGCCGACCATCAAGCCGCTCGACACCGTCACGCTGCTGCGGGAAGCGCGCCGCTCAGGCCGCCTCGTGGTGGTGGCGGAGAACCATACGGTGATCGGCGGGCTGGGCGAGGCGGTCGCCACCGTGCTGCTCACCAACGGCGTCACGCCACCGTTCCGGCAGATCGGTCTGCCCGACGCGTTTCTCGATGCCGGCGCGCTGCCGACCTTGCACGACCGCTACGGCATTTCCACCGAGGCGATGTGCGACACGATCAAAGGCTGGCTGCGGTAACGATAGCGGTAACGGTAACGGTCCGTCAGCGCCGGCAGGCGCCGGCCAGCCCCCTGCCCATGTAGTCACTCATAGCGAACCATAAAGTTCATATTCAGGAGATACGCATCATGTCAGAGTCACGTCTGCTCGACGGCAAAGTCGCCGTCATTTCCGGTGGCGCGTCGCCGCGCGGCATCGGTATGGCGACCGCGCGCATGTTCGCGGCGCACGGCGCACGCGTCGCCCTCTTCGATCTCGACGAAAACGCCGCGGCCGAAGCCGCTGCCTCGATCGGACCCGCACATCGCGGCTATGCATGCAATGTGACCGACCGTGGCGCCTGCCAGGCCGCGGTCGAGCGCACCGTCGCCGATTTCGGTTCGATCGATATCCTGATCAACAACGCCGGCATTACCCAGGCCGCGAAGCTGCTCGAGATCGATCCGGACAGCTGGGACCGGATTCTCGACGTCAATCTGCGCGGCGTGCTGTATCTCTCGCAAGCGGTCGTTCCGCAGATGAGAAAGCAGAAGAGCGGCTCGATCGGCTGCATGTCGTCGGTCTCGGCGCAGCGCGGCGGCGGCATTCTCGGCGGCCCGCATTATTCGGCGGCGAAGGCCGGCGTGCTGGGCCTTGCCAAGGCGATGGCGCGCGAACTCGGCAACGACGGCATCCGCGTGAATTGCGTGACGCCTGGCCTGATCCAGACCGACATCAACGCCGGCAAGATCAGCGACGACAAGCGCGGCGAAATTCTCGCCGGCATTCCGCTCAATCGACTGGGCGTGCCCGACGACGTGGCCGGCGCATTCCTGTTCCTTGCGTCGAATCTGTCGTCGTATATTACCGGCGCGGTGATCGACGTGAACGGCGGCATGCTGATTCACGGCTAATTCCGCTCCGGCAGACGAGCCGCCTGGCGGGAGGCCGGCGGCGGCGATGGAGACCCGTAGTAGAGAACAGATGAGCGTGGCGAGCGACACGTGCAGCCGCCGCGGAAAAAACATAACGACGCGCGATCCAGGATTGGAGGAAGACACCATGACTACCCGTTCGAACGCCCCGCAGGGCATCAGCCGCCGCGCCTTTCTGAAGGCGGGTGCGGCCCTCTCCGCCGCCGCGCCGTTATGGAGCATCTCGCGCAGCGCGATGGCGGCGCCCGAGTTCTCATACAAACTGGCGACCGGCCAGGACCCGACACATCCGGTCAACATCCGCGCCCAGGAGGCGATCAATCAGATTCGCACGGCAACCAACGGCCGCCTCGATATCAAACTCTTCCCGCAAAATCAGCTGGGCTCCGATACGGATCTGCTTTCGCAGGTGCGCAATGGCGGTGTCGAATTCTTCAACCAGGCCTCGTCGATTCTGGCCACGCTGACGCCTGCCGCCGGCATCGTCAACACCGGTTTCGCATTCAAGGACTACGACGCGGTCTGGAAGGCCATGGACGGCGATCTCGGCAACTATATCCGCGCGCAGATCGGCAAATCCGGTCTCGTCTCGGTGAGCAAGGTGTGGGACAACGGCTTTCGCCAGATCAGTTCATCGACCCGGGCGCTGCGTGCGCCGGCCGATCTGAAAGGCTTCAAGATTCGCGTGCCGCAGGCGCCGATGCTGACCTCGCTGTTCAAGGCGCTCGATGCGGGACCGGCGCCGATCAACTTCAACGAACTCTATTCGGCGCTGCAGACCGGCGTGGTGGAAGGTCAGGAAAACCCGCTGCCGATCATCGCCACGGCCAAACTCTACGAGGTGCAGAAGTACATCAGCCTCACGTCGCATGTGTGGGACGGTTACTGGATTCTCGGCAACCGCGCCGCGTGGGAGCGTCTGCCGGCCGACATCCGCGCGATCGTCACGCGTGAATTCGAAAAGGCCGCGATGCTGCAGCGCGCGGATATCGCCAAGCTCAGCCTGTCGTTGCGCGACGATCTGAAATCGAAGGGCATTACGTTTGTCGATGTGGACCGCGGAGCCTTCCGCGACGCCCTGGCCAAGACGAGCTTCTACCACGACTGGAAAGCCAAATACGGCGACGAGGCGTGGGGCCTGCTGGAGAAGTCCGCCGGAAAACTGGGGTAAGGCAATGATCTCGATCTCCTATTCGCACGAGCGCCAGCATCGGCTCGCCTGTGCGCTCGACTCTGCCCTTGGCCATCTGGTGGAGATTCCCGCCGCCTTGCTGGTGCTCGCGGAAATTATCGTGCTGCTGGCCGGCGTGACGAGCCGCTATCTGCTGCACGCGCCGCTCGTCTGGTCCGACGAACTCGCCTCCATGCTGTTCCTGTGGCTCGCCATGCTCGGCGCCGTGATCGCCTTGCGGCGCGGTGAGCATATGCGAATGACGGCGCTGGTCGGCATGGCGTCGCCTGGCGTGCGCGCTTTTCTCGACGTGGTCGCGATCGCCGCGCCGATTGCATTTCTCTCCATGGTGATCGGCCCGGCGATCAGCTTCGCGCAGGACGAAGCGTTCATCACCACGCCGGCACTCGAATTGTCGAACGCGTGGCGTGCGGCGGCATTGCCGGTCGGCTCGGCGCTGATGCTGCTGGTCGCCGTGGTGCGGCTCGCCCGCGTGGGGAACTGGCGCCTGATGCTCAGTGCGATCGCAACGGTGGGCGCGCTGGTCGGCCTCTTTGTGGCGCTCGGGCCGTCGCTGCGCGATCTTGGCAACTACAACCTGCTGATTTTCTTCGTCGGCCTGGTCGCGCTCGGGGTGCTGAGCGGCGTACCGATTGCCTTCTCGTTCGGACTCGCAACTTTCGGCTATCTGGCGTTGACCACAAATACGCCGATGCCGGTGGTGGTCGGCCGGATGGACGAGGGCATGTCGCATCTGATCCTGCTTTCGGTGCCGCTCTTTGTGTTTCTCGGTCAGTTGATCGAGATGACCGGCATGGCCGCCGCAATGATCGCGTTCCTCGCGAGCCTGCTGGGGCACGTGCGCGGTGGCCTGTCGTATGTGCTGGTCGGCGCAATGTACCTGGTGTCGGGCATCTCGGGCTCGAAAGCCGCGGACATGGCGGCGGTCGCGCCCGTGTTGTTTCCGGAAATGAAAGCACGCGGGGCGAAGCCGGGCGATCTGGTTGCCCTGCTCGCCGCGACCGGCGCGCAGACCGAGACGATTCCGCCGAGCCTCGTGCTGATCACGCTCGGTTCGGTGACCGGCGTGTCGATCTCGGCACTGTTTACGGGCGGCATGCTGCCGGGCATCGTGCTGGCGATCACCTTGTGCATCGTGGTGCAGTGGCGCTACCGGCATGAAGATATGTCGGGCGTCAAGCGTGCGACGGGCGTCGAGATTCTGCGCAAGTTCGTCATCGCGTTTCCTGCGATTGCGCTGCCGTTCGTGATTCGCGCGGCGGTCGTCGAAGGGATTGCGACGGCTACCGAAGTTTCGACCATCGGTATCGCCTACGCCGTACTGGCCGGTTTGCTGATCTATCGCCGTTTCGAGTGGAAGCGGCTCAAGCCGATGCTGATCGATACCGCGAGTTTGTCCGGCGCAATCTTGCTGATTATCGGCGCCGCGACGAGCATGGCATGGGCGTTGACGCAATCGGGTTTCTCGGGACAGTTGGCGCAAACGCTCGGTGCTTTGCCCGGCGGCGCGGCGATGTTCATGGCCGCATCCATCTGCGTGTTCGTGATTCTCGGCAGCGTGCTCGAGGGCATTCCGGCAATCGTGCTGTTCGGCCCGCTGATGTTCCCGATCGCGCGGCAGATGGGCATTCACGACGTGCACTACGCGATGGTGGTGATTCTCTCGATGGGCGTGGGCCTGTTCGCACCGCCGTTCGGTGTCGGCTATTACTCGGCGTGCGCGGTCAGCCGCATTCATCCGGACGAGGGGATGAAGCCGATTCTCGGCTACATCGCTGCCTTGATGGTCGGTTTGATCATCGTCGCCTCGGTACCGTGGATTTCGATCGGCTTCCTGCATTGACCCGCTGATGTGAGGCTGTGCCGTGCGCCGTCCCGTGCAGCCTCGCAGGAAGTGCTTTCACCTAATCCGGTCCCATCCGCTTTAACCCGCCTCAATCCGCTGTAACCCGCCTTAACCCGCTTTGACAGCCGCCGCCCTGCATGCCAGGACGGCGTAGAGGAGCCTTTTGTCATGTCCACCACTGAAGCGCAGTTTGCCGCAGGAATTGCTTCGCACGTTTCGGCTGCGCCACCGCCACAAACGGGCGCCGCGCGGACGCCATCATTGCCGCTCGCCGACGCGATCCGCTTCCTCTCCATCGACGCTATCCTGCAGGCCGGCGAGGGTCACCAGGGGGTGCCGCTCGGCATGGCCGAAATCGCCACTGCGCTGTTCACCCGGCATCTGAAATTCAATCCCGCCGATCCGACCTGGCCCGATCGCGACCGCTTCGTGCTGTCCAACGGACACGGTTCGCTGCTGTTGTATTCGCTGCTGTATCTGACCGGTTATGCGGCGATCGGCCTCGACCAGTTGAAGACCTTCCGCGAACTCGGCTCGCATTGCGCGGGACATCCCGAGTACGAACCGGCGCATGGTATCGAAGTGACTACGGGTCCACTCGGACAGGGCATTGCCAACGCGTTCGGCATGGCGATTGCCGAAGCGTATCTCGCCGCGAAATTCGGCAGCGATCTCATCGATCACTACACGTATGCGTTCGTCGGCGACGGTTGTCTGCAGGAGGGCATCGGTCAGGAGATGATTTCGCTGGCCGGGCATCTGCGGCTGGGCAAACTGATTCTCTGCTGGGACGACAATCAGATCACCGACGACGGCAGCACTTCGTTGTCGATCAGCGAAGACGTCTGCGCACGATTCCGCGTGGGCGGCTGGCAGGTGATCGAAGTGGATGGCCACGATCTCGAGGCGGTCAGCGCCGCGTTGACGATTGCGCGCGCCGACCCGCGGCCGTCGATGATCGCGTGCAGGACGGTCATCGGGCGCGGTATTGCGCGCTTGCAAGGCCAGCGCGGCGGGCATAGCGGCAAGCTGTTTCAGGAGGACGCCGACGCGGCACGCGCACAACTCGGCTGGCCGCACGCGCCGTTCGAGGTGCCCGCCGAGATCCTGAACGCATGGCGCGAAGCGGGCCAGCGCAATGCCGAGGAATACAACGCGTGGCACGCACGCCTTGCAGCGTTGCCGGACGCACAGTGCGCCGAGTTCGAGCGGATCCAGGCAGGTGGTTTGCCGCAAGGCTGGCGTGAGGTGCTCGATGCTTATCGCAAGCGTGCCGTGGAGCGCGACGAGCCGCAGCCCGGCATTACCGTGTCGGGCGAAATCAGCGATCTGTTCGCGACGCTGCTGCCGGAGCGCATGGTGGGGTGCGCCGATCTCGAAGCGCCCACGGGCCACAAACGGCAGTTGCAGGCCTTCACCGCCGACGAGCGCGGCGGTGCATACGTCCACTGCGGCGTGCGTGAACATCTGATGGGCGCAATGGCCAACGGCATGGCCGCGCATGGCGGCATCGTCGCGACCAGCGTCACCTACCTGGCATTCTCCGACTATCAGCGCCCGGCGATGCGCATGGCCGCGCTGATGGGCCTGCCGGTGCACTTCGTATTCAGCCACGACTCGATCGGCGTCGGCAAGAACGGACCGACGCATCAACCCGTCGAGATACTCGCCTCGTTGCGCGCCATGCCGAACATGCGCGTGCTGCGTCCCGCGGATGCAGTGGAGGCCGCCGAGTGTTGGGAACTTGCCCTCGAACATCGGAGCGGTCCAAGCACGCTGGTTTTTGCGAGGCAGGCGTTGCCGCTGGTGCGCCGCGAACATAGCGCCGAGTCGTTGTCGCGTCGTGGCGCTTATGTGCTCGCCGAAGCGGAGGGCGGCGCGCGCGCCGTGACCTTGCTGGCCACCGGTTCCGAGGTTGCACTGGCGTTGCAGGCGCGCCGCCGGTTGCAGGAAGAGGGCATCGCGGCCGCCGTGGTGTCGATGCCGTGCTGGGAGATCTTCGATGAACAGAGCGCCGACTATCGCGCCGCGGTGCTAGGTCCGGACACGGTGCGCGTCGGGATCGAGGCAGCAGTGCGTTTCGGCTGGGACCGCTATCTCGGCGAGCGCGGCGGTTTTGTCGGGATGACCGGTTTCGGCGCCTCGGCTTCGGCGGAAACGCTGTACGCGCACTTCGATATCACCGTGCAGCATGTCGTGGCTGAAGCCAGACGGCATCTGTAAATCAGACAGGATATGACCATGCATAAGATTGCCTTTCTCGACCGTGCCACGCTCGCGCCGCAAATCGTGTTGCGCGAACCGCGTTTCGATCATCAGTTGATCGCGTATGAAAACACCACACCTGAGCAGGTGCTGAAGCGGCTCGACGGGGTGTCGATCGCGATCGTCAACAAGGTGGCGCTGACGCAGGAAGTACTCGAACAATTGCCCGATCTGAAGCTGATCGCCGTCGCCGCTACCGGCACCGATTGCGTCGACAAAGCGGCCTGTCAGCGGCTCGGTATCGCGGTCAGCAATATCCGCGGCTACGCGATCAACACGGTGCCCGAACACACCTTTGCGTTGATTCTCGCGCTGCGCCGCAATCTGATCGCGTACCGCGACGACGTGCTCGCCGGCGAGTGGCAGAAGTCAGGGCAATTCTGCTTTTTCACCCATGCGATTCACGACCTGGCGGGCGCGCGGCTCGGCATCATCGGCGAAGGAGTGCTTGGGCAACGCGTCGCGGAAATCGGCAAAGCCTTCGGCATGCTGCCGATGTTCGCCGCGCACAAGGGGAGGGAGGGTCTTGGTCCGCTTTACACGCCGTGGGACGAGGTGCTCGCAACCAGCGACATCATTACTGTGCACAGCCCGCTCACGCCGAATACGCGGAACATGCTGGCCATGCCCGAGTTCCGCGCGATGAAACGCAAGCCATTGATCATCAATACGGCGCGCGGCGGCCTGGTCGACGAAGATGCCTTGGTGCGGGCGCTCGATGAAGGTCTGATCAGCGGTGCGGGTTTCGATGTGACCGCGAGCGAGCCGCCGCCAGAGGACAATCCGCTGATGCGCGCGGCCGGCCGCTCGAATGTCATTCTGACGCCGCATGTTGCGTGGGCATCGGACGAGGCTCAACAGCGTCTTGCCGATCAATTGATGGACAACGTCGAGAACTTCGTCAACGGTGCGCCGAGCAATCTGGTGCAGGGGGCGTATTGACCGAATCGTATCTCTGCGTCACGTGGCGCGCGGATTGTCGGAGGATACGCATCCGCGCGCTTCGAACCCAAAGAGAACTAGCTCGTTGCCGACAAAAAACTGACCACGTCGGACGAGAAAATTGCCGTTCTCAATTGCATGTTTCATTGCATCGCGCTGCGCTCTCCCGTGGCCGCGGGCGTGCAGCGTGCTAGCGGATTTCGGACTATTTCGTCTGAATCCGCGCGTGCGCTCAGCAGAGATTGTTTTTTCGCATTAGCATACGGGCATGTCCTGTGCTGTCTGGTGGAGCGAATCACCAGGCTCTTGCCGCTGGACACATCAACGTGTGCGGGGCGCGTAAATCCCCCCACATCAACCTCTCGCGGGCTCATGCCGCGAACCTGCCGTCCCGCGCGATCTTCGAGCGGGCGGCCATCGCCAATCCAATCGCATCGATTGAACGAATCGGTGGTTAATATGAGGAATGTACGTAAATCGTTGATCGTCGGTGTGCTGCTCGTCGAGGTGGCGTTTGGCGCTTTCCTGCTGCTGCAGGAAAGGGAGCGCTCAGCGTCCGACACCGACGTCCCGAAAGACAATCCAGCAGAATTGGCCGCGACGTCCTTCCAATCTTCTTCTCAATTGGATGACACGCATATGACGGCGGGAAGTGTGGCCGGCGCAGCGCCTCTCGCCGCCCACACAGCGACTGACCCCAATCAGGTTGTGAGCGGCACCGTGGTGACGCAATCCGGCTCGCCGGCTAAAGTCGCCGTGCAAGTGCCTCGGCCGGCGATGCGGCCGGAACAGCGGCCGGAGCCGCCGCCACGTGAACCGGTCGCGCTTCATGCTGCCGTCGCTCCGGGAAGCACGCCCGCGCCGCGAGTCGAAAGCAGGCGTGACGATTCGCATCGCCAGGGCGCGAATCCGGTCGCATCCGCGATGACGGATCAGTTGGTCAAGGAATCCGCGCAACTCGATCCGGCATTGCCGCCACCGCAGCCGCAATACAGTCGTAACGACCTGCATCATGCCGGCTCGAATCCGGTTGCGGCGGCAATGACCGATCAGCTGGTGAGACAGTCCGCGAAACTCGACCCGGCGCTGCCGCCACCGAATCAGCCCAACGTGAAGTAAGCGCGCGTCGCGAGGCGTGGCCTGCCTATCGGTAGAACACGTAGTTCGCGAGGTAGGGCGAGCTGCCGGCCTGATGCTCCGTTGAGCACGCAGCCGCCGGCGCTAGCCCGCCGACGGTATGCAGGCGCTGCACATATCGCACTGCTGACAATGTGCCGTTGCCGGACGTGCTATGTGTTTCGAGCAATAGCTGGGGAATGCTCGCCGCCGTTTCGCTGGGCCGTTGTGCGAGCACGCGGCCTACGATCCGGCTGCCATCTTCCGCTTCCCATGAGGGTCCTGCGCCATGCCGTACCGCAGCGTGACCGCTTGCGTCGTAAAGCGTTGCTTGCGGGCTCTTGAACACCCATCCCAGGTGCCCTTGCGCGTCCAGTTCGCACGCGTAGTTCTGCACGCCGGAAGCCGTGAGGGTCATCACGCGCTCGCCTTGAGGCGGGTCGATGGACGCACCCGGCGGACTTGCCGGCGGCATTGCACATGCGGTCAGCATGGCGGCCGCGATCGTTGCGAAGCTGGCTTGCGAAATATTTCTGAGCATGGATATCACCTCGAGTGAAACGCGGCGCATGGCGGTTGCGGTGGTTGAGTCGGACAGTCGGGATAGTACGCGTGATCTTATCGGTGCAATGAATTTGCGTGTGCTTCTTCACGGTGTATTCTCGGCGTGCAAGACCTGGTGCGCCTGTTATCCGGACATGCCGCATACATTGGCGCGAAAACCGACAACGCCGCCGTCCCGCAAGGCGCGCGAAAGGAGACAAGCCAATGAACGATCAACCGTCGTACTCCTGTCTTTGCTGTGATGGCGCCCAGAGCGCGGTCTTGAGCCGTCGCCGCTTCCTTACCCTCGCCGCCGAAAGCGCGGCGGCGCTCGCGCTCTTTCCCGGTCTTGCCTATGCGGATTCTGTCCCAGGCATCGCCTACGAGTCGGTTCCCGATTTCCTGCATCTCCCACGCGACGTTTATTTCGGCGAGTGCTCGGGTGTCAGCTTCAATTCGAAGGGGCATACGTTTGTGCTCTCGCGCGGCAACTCGATTGGGCCGGCCTACGGTGCGGCCGCGGCCCAGCTGCTCGAGTTCGCGCCGGACGGCCGGTTCGTGCGCGAGATCGGTCACAACCTGTATGCCTGGTCGTTCGCGCATACGGTCAAGGTCGACCGGCACGACAATATCTGGGTGACCGACAAGGGTTCCGACATGGTGATCAAGTTCACGCCGGAAGGACGCGTGGCCATGGTCTTCGGCCGCAAGCAGGAGGCGGCGGACGAGGCAACCGGTCCGCTCAAGCATCCCAATCCGCCTTTGCCGGCGGAGCCGGGACGCTTCCGGCAGGTTACCGACGTTGCGTGGGACAGCGCTGACAATACCTATATCAGCGACGGATACATCAACTCCCGCGTGGCGAAAGTCGACAAGGACGGCAACTGGCTCAAATCCTGGGGCGAACGCGGGACCGGTCCGGGGCAGTTCCATACGCCGCACAGCATCGCAGTCGATGCCAAGGGCCTCGTCTACGTAGCCGATCGCAGCAACCGCCGCATTCAGGTGTTCGACGGCGAGGGCAATTTCCAGCGGCAGTTCACCATCGACGTACCCGTGCCCGCTGGCGCGCAACCCGCGATCGGCAACGTGCCGGACGAGGCCATGTTGGCCGAGGGCACCTTTGCGCCCGGCTCGCCCTGGGCGATCTGCATTTCTCCGGGCCCGAATCAGGTGCTCTACAGTTCGGATGCGTTTCCGGGACGCATCTACAAACTGACGCTCGAAGGCAAGCTGCTTGGCGTGCTGGGCCAATCCGGCAAGCAACTGAAGCAGTTTGGCTGGATTCATCAAATGGCCTGCCCATCCGAGAACGTGTTGCTGGTCGCCGAGCTGCTGAACTGGCGAGTGCAGAAACTCATGCTGCGTCCGTCCTAGCCTAACGCGGCCCGGCCTGCGTCGGCCTGGTCGATAACAAAAACGCTATCGGCCCATGCGGTTTCCTGATTGGAGTCGGTGAAGCGCTGTCCGTACACTGGTCGCTCTGTGACGGCACGGTGCGTGCAAGCGAGCATCGTGTCGCGCAGCGCTAGAAGACGCCACCGGCAACAACGAATGGCCGCAGAAGGCCATCTGGACGGAGACACGATTTGAATAAGCCCATCATGCCCGTATCGGCCGCCGCAGCGCCGCCCGCTCGCCTCAATTTCCGCTGGCACGTCCTGATCTGGCTGCTGATCGGCGGAATCATCAACTACATGGACCGCGCAAGTCTTTCCATCGCCGCCCCCGGCATGATTCAGGAACTGGGTCTGACACGCACGCAGATTGGTCTGCTCGGCAGCGTGTTCGCGTGGACCTATGCCGTCATGCAATTGCCTGCGGGCTGGGTGATCGACCGTTTCGGCGCGAAGCGTGCGTATGCCCTCGGCATGATCTGGTGGAGTGTCGCGACCTGGCTGACGGGTGTAGTGGGTTCGATCTCCGGCTTGCTGGTGATGCGTGCGTTGCTCGCAGTAGGTGAGGCGCCATGCTGGCCGACCTCGGCGAAAATCACCGCGGCGTGGTTTCCGGCCAAGGAGCGCGGCTTCGCGACGGGCGTGTGGGATTCATCGTCGAAGTGGGGGCCCTGGCGCCCGCCATGCTGGTTGCATTGATGGTCGCGTTCGGCTGGCGCTCGCTGTTTCATGTGACGGGCGCATTCGGGATCGCGTTCGCGCTGCTGTTTCTGACGCTGTATCGCAATCCGGTCGACAGCAAACGTCTGTCGAAGGATGAGCTCGCCTACATCGAATCAGGCGGCGGCGGTCACGAACGGTCGCTGGCGAACTCCTCGCTCAAATGGCGTTCGCTGTTTGGCCGGCGCAGCGTGTGGGGCATGATCCTCGGCTACTTTTGCACGATCTGGCTGTGGAACATCTTCCTCGTGTTCTTGCCGCTCTATCTGCTCGACCGTTTTCACATTTCGTTCGCGCAACTCGGCGTGGTTGCGGGGATTCCGTGGGCGGGCGGCGCTGTGGGGGAAATCGCGGTGGGGTATCTGGCGAAGAAGATCGTCGATCGCCATCTCGCGTCGGCGATCGACGCGAAGCGCCTATTGATCGCCTGTTGTTCCGTGGGCGCGGCGGTGTGTGCGATTGTGTTGCCGTTCACTCACGCATTCAGCGTGACAATCGTGCTGTTCACCGTCGGCCTTGCCTTCATCGCCGCCGTGGTCGGCTCGGCATGGGCGCTCGCGGCGGACATCGCACCCTCGTCGATGATTGCGTCGGTGAGCGCGATCCAGAATTTCGGCGGCTACTTCGGTGGGGCTTTCTCGCCTGTGGTCGCGGGCTTTATCGTTGACCGCACGGGTTCTTATGCGCTCGCGTTCATCTCCGGCGGCATCATTGCCGGATGCGCGGCGCTGTTCTACTGGTTCATGGCGCGCCAACCGATCGTCGACGATGCCGCCGCGCCCGCGGGCTAAGCTATTGCTCCCGTGCTACCCGCGCAATCCGGTCCCGCACTACGCCAATCGCCTGTTTGAGCACGTAGACGTCGTGGATATAACGCCGTGGCATCTTGATCTGGTTGGCGTTCGCATCGATGTGTTCGATCTCGTCCTGCCATTGTGCGATCTGGTCCGCAGTGGGGTGGCGGTTGTTCCATATTTCATCTTCGAGCGCTTTGATCTCGCGATACCAGACCACCAGGCGTTTCTTGATGCGCGCCTCGGCCATGCGCGGCAACGCCTGTATTAGCCCGAGCAATAAAGCCATGAAGGGGAGCAGGATCAGCAGGCGTCTTTCGATAAAGCTGGCTAGCCAGAATGGCAGGTAACGCTGCAGGAACGGGCGCCCCGTTCTGAAGTAACGCTCGCTCTCTTCCGAAACCGGAAATTCATCGGTATTCAGATTGGGAAACACGCCAAGCGGCGTGAAGTAATCTTCGCCGCCGTGGACGGTTTTGGCCGCGTCCAGCAGCAGGTAGACCAGCGCGGGGTGCAGCGTGTCTTTGGCAACGAGCAACGCGGTGGCGGCGAGCAGCGTGACGTCGGTCTGCGGCAGATCGTTGACGACGCTGGTGGCTGCACGCGGAAAGATCACTTTGGAGAGCGAGGGGAATTTCTGCACCAGCGCGTCGGCCTGCACGAAGCTCATCAGCTTGAGATTGCTGTTGAGCAGTGTGGTCTGCATCGGCGCATCGGGTCTGCCGATAAAGAAAGCCGCATCCAGCTGACCGTTTTCGAGTGCCTGATAGGATTGGTTCGCGTCCATTTCGCGCAGCGTTGTATTGTCCCGCGTGACGCCGCTGTATCCGAGCAGTCTCTGCGAGACGTTCAGCAGGCCGCTGCCGGGAACGCCGATTGAAATCCGCTTGCCGCGCAATTGTGCCAGCCGGTTGACGGTAGATTCGCCGCGATAGAACACCCAGATCGGTTCATAGGAAACGGCGGCGATTGTCTGCAGGTGGTCGGTATCCTTGGGGCTGGTGGTGCCGGACTGGATAAAGCCGACTTCGTAGTCGCTGTTCGGATCGGTCAGCCGTTGATAGTTTTCGCTCGAGCCCGATGAACTGCGGATATCGAGCGTGATGCCGTCGCGTTTGAGAATGGGCGCATAACGATCTGCAAAGCCGCGATAGATGCCGTTGTCCGCGCCGGTTGTGATGACGATCGTGTGGCGGAAGGCGGGTTCAAGTATCACCGAGAGTCCCCAACCTAGCGCGGCGATCAGCAGTATTGCGCCGGCGAGCAGAAGCCGCCGGCGAGCCGGCGTCATGGGGACTTTTTCATTGCGATGAAGCGCTGGGTTGTGCCTGGGCATTGTTCGCCTCTCGGGTTCGGCGCTGCTCGCCAGCATGGATAATGCAGCGCCTCGGAGGCCTTGTCCACATCCGCACTCAGGGTTGCGCCCGGCGCGGTGAGCGAAGCATCAGTGCTTCACGGCGTGTTGCGCGCCATCGGGCACAAACACGTAACCATGACTGCGCACGGTCTGGATAAACCTCGGAGAGGAGGGGTTGGTCTCGAGGAGCCTGCGCAACCGCCACACCTGGACGTCGACGCCCCGGTCGGTATGATCGTCTTCCGGGCCGTGCAGTAATTCGAGCAGGCGCTCCCGGGTCAGCGTGCGCATGGGGTTATTGACGAAGATCTTTAGCAGCGCGAATTCTCCCGCCGATAGCGTGAGCCGGCTCTTGTTCTCCGTGATGAGCGTGCGCAGCTGAAGATCCAGCGTGAATGTGCCGAAGCCGATTACTGCGGGTTCTTCCCGTGCGGTGCCAGGCGCAGGCAGGGTTTGTCGCCGCAATACGGCCCGCATGCGGGCAAGGAGCTCGCGCGGATTGAACGGTTTGCCGATGCAGTCGTCCGCGCCCATTTCGAGTCCAACGATCCGGTCCATGTCGTCGGCGCCCGAAGTCAGAATCACGGGGACGGTGTTGCCCGCGGCGCGCAGTTTGGTCAGCGCGGCAAGGCCGTTCACGCCTTGCATGATCTGGTCGAGGACAATCAGATCGGGCGGGGCCCGTTCGATGTGTTCCCCGAGCGACTTCACCTCCTGCAGAACGGAGACCACCATCCCTTCGCGTCCGAGAAAGGCGGCCAGCGAACCAAGGAGTTCGACATCGTCGTCAACGACCAGTATTTGAGTTGTCATAGTAGGGGAATCGAACGCATGAGCCGGGAAACAGGGTTGCGGCAACGTTGGCCGCGTCAGCTTTCAGTGCTGTCAGCATGTGGGTGATCCGCGAACGTTGTGCTTCAGTCTCTTTAACGGCACGAGTTGGGGGAATCCGTCGCTGAAAATTGATTTTTTTTCGATGGCCGCGGAGTCCGTCCACGGCACCCGGTCAGCGCCTGCCGGCACCAGATGGCGTTGCATGGCAAACTCTTCGTGCCTATTGCCAGGCCCATTGCCAATCACATTGCCCGGCACATTGCCAACCCTCATCGCCAACGCCCGATGCATCCTGCCCGCCCATTGCCGCCGCTCCTGTCGCTACGCGCTTTCGAAGCCGCCGCGAGGCGCCTGAGTTTCAGTCATGCGGCTCAGGAACTCTTCGTGACACAAAGCGCTATCAGCCACCAGATCCAGAAACTGGAAGCCGACCTGGGTGTTGCGTTGTTCGAGCGGCGCACGCGCGCCATCGAGCTCACGCCGCAGGGCCGGGCGTACTACGAGAAGGTGCACGCGGCGTTCGAACTGCTGCGGGCCGGCACCAGCGAGGTGCGCGTCCATGCCGGTGAGCGGGCCACGTTGACGGTCGGGATACTGGCTTCGTTTGCAACGCGCTGGCTGGCGCCGCGATTGCATGCTTTCTCGGCCGCCCATGACGGTATCGACCTGCAGTTACGACCCGAGATCGCGCTGGCCGACGTGTCCGGCGGCGAGGTCGACGTGGCGATCCGTTACGGCCGTGGTGGCTGGCCGGGCGTACGTTCGCAGCAGCTCATGGCCGAACGTCTGTCGCTGGTCTGCATCCCGTCCCTTGTCAGCGGCAGGAACCGCCCGCGCAAACCGCAGGATCTGCTGCGCTTCCCGCTTCTGGCTTCGTATTCGAAACATTCCTTCGAGTGGGAAGTCTGGGCGCATCAGTTCGGGCTGGACCTTAGCCGGGCGCAGCATGTCCAGCTGCACGACTACAACATCGTGGTGGAAGCGGCGCTGGCCGGGCAGGGCATCGCGATGGGCCGTCACCGGCTGATCGGCCAGCAACTGGCGAGCAAAGCCCTGGTCGAGGCGCTGCCCGACGCGGTGCTGGACGACCCCCGCATCGGCTGGTGGCTCGTCACGCCGAAGGGAACGTTGAGCGACGCGGCATCCGCGTTCCGCGCGTGGATCATGCAGGCAGCCGCGCAGGACGTACTGGACGCTACGCATTAGTTTCACTCATGCATGGCGTGCAAGAATTGATTGGTCACGCGGGAGCCGCGCCAATAGGATTGGGTTTCCCTTACGATCGGATGCCTCTGACATGACCTCTTCAATCTCCGCACGTGTCGCCGAGCTCGGCCTGACGCTCGAAGCCGCTGCCGCGCCCGCCGCCAATTACGTGCCATTCGTGCAGGAAGGAAATCTCCTCTTCATATCCGGCCAGATTTCGCGCAAGGACGGACAGGCGGCCTACCTCGGCCGCCTGGGCGACAAGCTCACGGACGATCAAGGCATCGAGGCGGCGCGCCTCGCGGCGCTGGGGGTCCTGTCGCAGATTGCGGCGGCCACCGGGGACCGGTTGGACCGTGTGGCGCGTGTCGTTCGCCTAGGGGTGTTCGTCGCCAGCACGCCGGACTTCA
The DNA here is from genome assembly GCF_003610895.1 of Paraburkholderia fungorum. Taxonomy (GTDB): domain Bacteria; phylum Pseudomonadota; class Gammaproteobacteria; order Burkholderiales; family Burkholderiaceae; genus Paraburkholderia; species Paraburkholderia fungorum_B. The sequence goes on along the minus strand of NZ_MCAS01000001.1, from coordinate 529,579 downwards.
ATCGTCATAGTGCCGTTGCCAACGGCGCATCCGACCTGATCGTCGACGTGTTCGGCGCTGCCGGCCGCCATGCGCGCAGCGCGGTCGGCGTCGCGTCGCTGCCGGCCGGCGTGGCCGTTGAAGTCGAAGCTATTATCTCCCTTACACCAGCGTGACCCTCCCACACGTCATTGGAACAACCATGCCTTCTCCTCTCTCGCTTGCCGACGTGGACGCGTTGCGCGCCCGCACGCCGGGTGCTCAGACCACCACGCATTTCAATCACGCGGGCGCCTCGCTGCCGTCCTCAGCCACACTGGAGGCGATACATGCCCAGCTTTGGCTCGAAGCCACGACAGGGCCGATGGAGGCCGGCGTAAAGGGACGTGAGCAGAGTGAGCGCGCGCGCCTGCTGGCGGCTCGGCTGCTGAACGCCCGGCCGGCGGAGATCGCGCTGACCGCGGGCAACTCGGCGGGCTGGGGTGCCGCATTCGCGGCATTGGGCGCCTGGCGGCCCGGCGATCGCATTCTGGTCGGGCGTCATGAGTGGGGTGGCAATCTGGCGGCCATGCGTCTCTCGGCGCAGCGCAGCGGGGCGACGATCGAGGTCATCCCGTCCGATTCCAGTGGCGCCGTGGATCCGCAGGCGCTGGAGGCGATGCTCGATGATCGTGTGCGCCTGATCGCGCTGACCTGGATGCCCGCGAACGGCGGACTGATCAATCCGGCGGCGGCGATCGGGCAGGTCGCGCGCCGCTACGGCATCCCCTACTTCATCGATGCCGCCCAGGCGCTTGGGCAGCTTCCTGTCGACGTCGCCGCCGTGGGTTGCGACGTGCTGAGCGGCGTGTGCCGCAAGGCGCTGCGCGGCCCCCGAGGCACCGGCCTGCTCTTTGTGCGCGAGGACTTTCTACCCCGCCTGACGCCGGCATTCGTCGACACGCGATCCGCGCCGCTGGGCGCCGACGGCGAACCCGTCTTGCGGGACGACGCGGCGCGCCTGGAGTTATCGGAAGCCTCGCTGGCATTGCATTGCGGATTGGCCAACGCGCTGGAAGAGGCACTGGAGATCGGCATTGAAAACATTCGTGCGCGGATCGACAGCATTGCTCAGGCTTTGCGTGTGCAACTCGCCGCGATTCCCGGCGTGACCGTTCTGGATCAGGGCCGGGAACAGTCCGGGCTGGTGGCATTCAACGTAGCGGGTCTGGAGCCTCTGTCGGTGCAACGCCAACTGGCGGATCAGGGCATTACGATCGGCAGTAACGGCGTCGGCTACACGCCCCTGGATATGGAGCCCAGAGGACTCAAGCAGATCGCGCGTGCGTCGGTCAGCTATCTGACAACGGAGTCGGAGATCGGCAGATTGCTGGACGGAATACGGGCACTCGAACCCCAGTAGGCGATCCGTGCTTTCCGTTGTCTATGCCCGGTGAGTCATTCTCAGACTAACCTTGAGTTTCCTATGCTGGCACGCTAAATTGCGGCTCGCGGAGCATTGCGACAACCCGTCGGGGACGTTGTGCAGCACCCGGTTTGTAACGTGTTCGTAAGGAATACTGATGTCGGATCGGCATGCCGGCGAAGAGATCGATTCGGGCGAACGATCGTCTGAACGTGGTGAAGCTTGGCTGACGGGATGGGTCGCTCTGGGACTCGCGGGCCTGCTCGGCATCCTGAGTCTTTTGAGAACCCTGCCTGTCGATCTGCGCTGGAGCGCGGTTCTGGCGAGCGCGTGCCTGAACGTGTTCGTTGTCGCGATATGGCCGCCATCGAGGGCACGCGCGCCACGTGATCCAGCCCAGGGATCGGGCTGGAAGCGGAGCGTAAGTTTCATCAGGCGACTGGTTTGGCAGGACGCCGAAGCACCGCTCCTGAATCTCGCAGCGGGCGCTTTTCACTGGCAGCCGTGGGGCGTGGCTATTGGCAACTGTCTTTCCGTGGCGATCGCCGCGACGGCGTTGCAGCCCCTGCCGCCCGCGGCGCTTATTCACGCGATGGTTTCATCGTCCTTCGTGATCGTTAGCGGTGCAGCCGCGCTCACGCTTGCTTTTCTCACGCTCGTCGCCGAACGGTTCTACGCACAGGATGCGGAGCAATCCCGTGCTTCGCTGTCGGCCTCGCTCGCCGGCGTGTTGCGCGTGGTGGTGGCGTGCGCGCTTGCTGCGGCGCTGTCGGCGGCGTGGCTCGTCTACCTGCATACGGCGCTCGATTGGCTGGTGCATCTCGCGGCGGTGTTCACGGCTGCGATTGCCGTCGAGATGATGATCCGCGCCGTGCTTCTCTGGTTCTTCACACCGCGCTCCGGCACAGATGCCGCGCGCGTGCCGTCGAGCATTATCGCGGGCATGCTGCGTTTCCGCCGTTCGTCGCTCTCGTCGATCGGTGCCGGGTTGCATGACCGCTACGGTATCGATCTGCGCCAGAACTGGGTGCTGCGCAGCTTTGTGCGGCTGTTGCCGGTCACCGTCGTGGCGATGGTGGCGTGTGCGTGGCTGTTGACCTCCGTCGTCGTGTTGGGGCCGTCCCAGCGCGCGGTGTACGAACGGTTCGGTGCGCCGGTGGCGGTTTGGCCGCCGGGGCTTCACTTCGGCATGCCCTGGCCTTTCGGCAAGGCACGTCTCGTCGATAACGGCGCGGTGCATCAGATCATCGTGTCGGGCGGCGCCGACGACAGCAGCGTGGCGGCGCCGTCCACGTCCGCCGACGGCCCGGCGTCCGAACAGCTGAATCGTCTCTGGGACGTCCCGCATCCATGGGACACGAGCCAGGTGATCGCGGGCGCTACCGGCGAGCAGCAGAGCTTTCAGATCGTCAACGCCGACGTGCGGCTCGACTACCGCGAAGGTTTGAGCGATGCGGCGGCGCGTGCGGCACTCTACCGGTCGGTCGATCCGGAGAGCACGGTCCGCTCGATCGCCAATCGCGAGGTGGTGCATTACCTCGCGTCGCATACGCTGCAGGCTTTGCTCGAGACGAGTCAAACCGCCATGGCCGAGAGCGTGCGCGATGCCGTTCAGCGGCAACTCGACCAGCTTGCCAGTGGCATCGAAGTCGTGGCCGTGGTGATCGAAAGCGTGCATCCGCCATCGGGGGCAGCCGCGGCCTATCACGACGTGCAGGCCGCGCAGATTCGTGCGCAGGCGAGTGTTGCCGGGGCGCACGGCTTTGCTGCGGGATTGCTCGGCTATGCGCAGCAACAGGCCGAGGCAAGCGTCACGCAGGCGAGCGCGCGGGCGGCCGACACGATGGCGGCGGCGCGTGTGCAGCAGATCAACTTCGAAGCCGACACGGTGGCGTACCGGCTCGGCGGCCCGGCTTTCCCCTTCGAGTACTACCTGAGCAAGTTGCAGCAAGGCTTGCAGAACGCGCACATCACGGTGATCGACGACCGGCTGACAGCCGAGCGCCGGGCAACCATCGACCTGCGCTCGTTCACCGCGGGCGATCTCACCGGCATTCCTCATGGTAATTGACGCCCGGGCCACGGCGTGCACGTGCCGTACACGCGTTGGACAGGCAAGCACGCCCAAGGCCGGCACAGCTGTTTTTAAGGTGACGATATGAGTTTGTTCCATTCGCATGCAGGCGGTCACGATCACGCGCATCACCACCATCACCACGATGGCGGCAATGCGCGGGCCGCGCGCGGCGGGCCGTTCTATGGCCGGGTTCTGCTTGCCTTGCTTTGCGTGGCCGTGGCGATCGCGGTGGCGAGTTTCATCTCCGTGCGCGCGGGTGAAGCTTCGGTGATCACGCGCTTCGGACAACCCGTGCGCGTGCTGCTCGAACCGGGTCTCGCGTGGCGTCTGCCGGCGCCGATCGAAGCGGTGGTGCCGGTCGACCTGCGCCTGCATACGACCTCGAGCGGCTTGCAGGACGTCGGCACGCGTGACGGCTTGCGGATCATCGTGCAGGCGTATGTGGCGTGGCGCGTCGCGGCGGACCCGAACGACGTGCGCCGTTTCGTTCGGGCCGTGGGCAACCAGCCCGACGAGGCCGCACAGCAAATCCGTTCCTTGCTCGGCTCGTCGCTGCAAACTACGTCGGCGGGGTTCGACCTCGCGTCGCTGGTCAACACGGATCCATCCAAAGTGCGCATCGCCGCGTTTGAATACGCCTTGCGCAGTCAGATCGACGCTCAGTTGTACTCGGCTTACGGCGTCCATGTCGTGCAGGTGGGACTGGAGCGTCTGACGCTGCCGGCCGTGACGCTCGCGGCCACCGTTAGCCGGATGAGCGCCGAGCGCGAGACGGTGGCCGCGCAGCGTACGGCCGACGGCAATCGCGAGGCTGCGCAGATCCGTTCGGATGCGAACCGCGATGCCCGGCTTGCCGTTGCCGATGCGAATGTGAAAGCCGCGCAGATCGAGGCGCAGTCGCGCAAGGATGCCGCCGAAATCTATGGCGCCACTTACGCGGGCAATCCGCGGCTCTACACGATGTTGCGCTCGCTCGACACCCTCGACGCGGTGGTGAGCGCCAATACGAATCTGATCCTGCGCACCGATGCGGCGCCGTTCCAGGCCCTGGTGCAGGGCCCCACGGCACTGGGCCCCGAGTCGTTGCCGCAGCCCGGCGCCGGCTCGGCGTCCGCGTCGAAAAAAAGCAGGTCCGCGCGATGAGCACGGACGCCGGCTTGCCGCCGCTCGGCCCGGGCGCCCAGGCGGTACGACTCTCGTTCTGGTTTATCGCCGTGCTGGTCGTGCTCGCTGCCTGCGCGTGGGCCGGTTCGAACATCCGCCGGATTCCGCCGGATAGCCGGGCGGTTGTGATGCGGTTCGGCTCGTTCGTGCGTACCCAGGATGCGGGCCTCCTGATTGCCTGGCCGCGCCCGTTCGAGTCGACCTTGCTGGTGCCCGGCAGTGCCCGGGTTCTGGAGCAAAGCATTCAGTCGCTCGAACGTGATCCACGTGCGCGCGCCGCGGATATGAATGTGCCGGAGGCACCACCGCCGGCTCAAGGATCGGCCGGAAGCGGACCCGGACCCGGGGTCGTGATCGGGCCGGAGGATGGGCCAGCCGGCCCACCGCTCGCGCCGGACAACGCGGCCAGCCCCGACGCGGCGGCGCCCGTTGCGCAGTTGCCCGATGCGCTGGCCGGCTCCGGTTATGTGCTGACCGGCGACAACGGCGTGTTGCAGTTGCGCGCCACGCTGTACTACCGGGTCGTCGATCTTTATGCCTACGTCCTGCAGAAAGACCGGCTTGCGGCGGCGCTCGAGCGGATCGTGTCAGCTTCCGCGGTCAGCGTGGTGGCCCAGCGCGATCTGGATGCGATTCTGGTCGCGCGGCCCGAGTTGTTGTCGGCGGATCAGCAGGTCGCGATAAAGCGTGAGCGTTTGCGGGGCGATCTCGCCCAGGAAGTCGAACGCCACCTGCGCGCGCTCGAATCGCAACATGCGGGACTCGGCGTGGAAGTCGCGCGTGTCGACGTCGAGGTGGCGTTTCCGGCCGCTGCCGTGGGTGCGTTCAATTCGGTGCTGACGTCGTTGCAGGTGGCCGAGCGCAGCATGGCCGAAGCGCGCACGTCTGCGGAAAAGACACGCCAGGACGCCCAACAGGATGCCGACCGGATCGTTCAGAACGCCCAGGCGAGCGCCGTTGAGCGTGTCGCCACCGCGCAGGCCAAAACCATGACCATTCAGCAACTGGAAGTGCCGCTTCGCACCAACAGCGATCCTGGACTTCTCGCGCGCGTGTATCGGGATCGTGTTCAGTCGGTGCTCTCGAAAGCGGGCAGCGTGACGACCGTCGGCGCGCACGACACGTCGAATCTGATCCTGCCGGGAAATGCGCGATGAGCACCGGAGTCGAGCACACAACGCACCCAGGCGGGCACGCTCACTCGCATGGCGCGCACGCGCACGAAGCGAACGGCGTTGCGCAGGGGCACGCGATTGTTTTATCGGCGTCCGAGCAACGAGGCGTCACGCGGCAAGTCGCGCTTGCGTTGCTGGCCGGTGGGCTGCTGATCCTCTCGACGGCATGGCACTACTTTGCCCCGGCAGATGAAGCGCTTGCGCAGGTCCTGGCAGGCCTCGCTTCGCTGGTCGTTGCCGGGCCGGTGTTCGCCGGCGCATGGCATAGCCTCAAGTCACCGAGTCTGCATGGTGTGACTGACCGGCTGATCGCACTCGCCATGCTGGCGGCATGGGCGGTGGGCGACATGGCGACGGCCGCGTTGTTGCCGATCGTCATGACGTTCGGGCATGCACTCGAAGAGCGTAGCGTGCTCGGATCGCAGGAGGCGATCCGGGCGCTCGGCAGGCTGACTTCGGGCAAGGTGCGGCGCGTGAAGGCGGACGGTGCGATCGAAGAAGTGCCGTATGACGCGGTGCGCGCGGGCGATCACATCGAAGTCGTCGCCGGTGCGCGGATTCCTGCCGACGGCATCGTGCAGCATGGCGATTCCAGCGTCGACAATGGGCCGATTACCGGCGAATCGGTGCCGCTCGATGTCGAGCCGGGCTCGACCGTATTCGGTGGCGCGATGAATCTCGACGGCCCGCTGCGTATCGAAGTCACGCTCGCGGGCAAGCAGTCGACGCTCGGCAGGATCATCGAGTTGATGCAGCGTGCCGAGCAGGCGAAGCCGCCGATTACACAGATGCTCGAACGCTACATGGGCGGTTACTTGTGCCTCGTCCTGCTGATCGCGGCGATCGTGTGGTTCGTCTCGGCGAATGCGTCGGCGATGCTGGCGGTGATTGTCGCGGCGTGTCCGTGCGCGCTGGTGCTCGCCGCGCCGTCCACGGCCATTGCCGGCATCGCGGTCGGTGCGCGCCACGGCATCCTGTTCAGAAGCGCCGCGTTTCTCGACAAGTTTGCGCAGATCGATTCGCTGGTGATCGACAAGACCGGTACGTTGACCTACGGCGAATTGCGTGTCGAAGACGTGATGCTGGAACCCGGCGCCGACGCGGCACAGGTGCTCGAACTGGCGGCGCGGCTGGGCGGCAGCAGTGCGCATCCGGTGAGCCGCGCGCTGCTGCGTTACGCGACTGAAGCCGGACCGGCCGGATTCGAACGGGAGCCGTTCGAACACGCACGTGAACTACGCGGGCTGGGTGTGCTCGCAGAGACGCCGGACGGTGTCGCGGTACTGGGCCGCTTCGGCTTGCTCGCGCAATACGTGCAGGGTTTGCCGGAACCGCGCCGCGAGATCGAAGGACCTTGTGTGGGTCTTGCGTTGAACGGCCGGTTGCTCGCGTGGTTCGGCTTTGCCGACGCACTGCGTGCGGAAGCCACGGAGGCGCTGGCTGAGTTGCGGGAGCTTGGGCTGACGCGCCAGACGCTACTGACCGGAGACCGCGAGCCGGTGGCGCGCAAACTGGCGGCGCAGACCGGCATTGGCGTGGTCGTCGCGCAGGCGCTGCCGCACGACAAGCTCGATTACGTCGTGCGGGAAATGGCGGGCGGCTATCATCCGCTCGTGGTGGGCGACGGCCTGAACGACGTGCTCGCCATCAAGGCCGGCCCCACCAGCATTGCGATGGGCGAACGGGGCATCGACATTGCGGTGGCATCGGCCGACGTCGTGCTGCTCGGCGACGACTTGCGCCGTATCCCGACGTGTGTGCGCCTCGGGCGGCGCTGCCTGCACACCGCGGCGGTCAATGCCGCGATCGGATTGGCGTGGACCGTCGCGGTGATCGCGCTGGCCGCGACCGGCGTGCTGAGCGCCGTGTGGGTCGCGCTTTTGCATAACCTGGGCACGTTCATCGTGATAGCAAATGCGGGCCGGCTGCTGCGCATGGACGACAACCGTCGTTCTGAACAACCCTGAATGAAGAAGAACGAGGTTCCGTATGCAGCAGGCGAAAAATAGCATGACGCTGATCGACGAATTTTTGCCTCGTTACGATTTCCGCGAGCGGCACAGCGCGCTTATACAAGCGCCGGCAGGCATTATTCTGGATTGCGCCAGCCGCCAGCGGGCGCAGGATGATCCGCTGATACGACTGGCGATTCGGCTGCGCGAGTTGCCGTCGCGACTCATGAAACAGTCACAGAGACCACCACTGGATCTCGACGATTTCACTTTTCTGGGTCGCGACGCAGACCGCGGGCTGGCGTTCGGGCTGATCGGCGCCTTCTGGCAAGCGGATTACGGTTTGCTCGAGATTGACTCGCCCGAAGCGTTCAAGGCAACCGTCAGAACGGATGTCTGCCACCTGGTCATGGATTTCAATGTGGACGCCACCGCGTCCGGCGCATCCATGCTCAGTACGGAGACACGCGTGTTCTGTCCAAGCCCGGCAGTACGCCGCCGATTTGCGCCGTACTGGTTTGTCATCCGCCCCGTCAGCGGGCTCATCCGGCAGCGTACGCTCGCCAGGATCCGGCGCGAGGCGGAAAGCCTTGCCGCCGGCAGGTGAGGCCTGTCAGCTTCAGGTTTCTACACTGACCTGGCTGTCCGAACGATCGAAGCTCTCCCGGCTAGCCAGGGCGGCGCGTCCTCGAACGAACTGAAGCGTCGTTTCGGCAACGCGCCCGCCGAGATAACGTGCGGTGGCAAGATCGGATTCGGGCGGCGCGGTATCCGGGCCTTGATCGGTATTCGATTGCGCGCCTGCGCCCAGCCAGAAACCCAGACGATTGAGCTCCTCTGGCGAGCCCTTGCTTGAATTATTCGCGGGCGGCAAGCCAAGGTTGACCCAGTGCATGCCGTGCTGGGCGGCAAACAGCGAGATCTGGATCAGCGTGGCCAGCTTGTCTCCGGCGTGCGCGCCCGAGTTTGTGAATCCGGCCGCGATTTTGTCCTTCCATAGAAAACCCCTGGTCATGACCGCATTCGACGTGGCTTCCTCGAAGATTTTGAATTCGGCCGACACTCCGGCCATATAGGTCGGCGCGCCGAAAATGATCGCGTCGGCCCCAGTCAATTCATCCCAGCGCGCGGGCGCCTCTTCGCAGGGAACAAGAATTCCGCGCGCTCCGGCAGTGCGGTCGACGCCTTCTTTCACGGCCGCGGCCTGTCGTGCCGTATGCCCATATGCGCTGTGAAAAACAATCGCGACGCTTGTACTCGACATGCATTTCTCCTCAAAGTGAATTTCGATTTCCGGGTTCGCCTGGTTTCGCCTGGTCTTGCGCTTAACGTCGCGCCGGGTCCGGTTACAGCTCGACGAGCACCACCCCTGTGAGCTTTCCCGCACAAGCCTCCTGCAATGCCTTGGGCGCATTGTCGAGGCCGCAAAAGCGCGTGGAGGGGAGGCAGATCGCGCCTTCGTGCTGCCATTCGCCGAGGTGTTGCATCCATTCCGCAAACGCACCGGCGTCGTCTTCGCACGCGCTATAGCCGCGCAGCGTGATGCCTTTGATCGGGAGTTGAAACGAATCGATCTCGGCCGGCGCGATAGCGCTGGCGCCTTCGGCATTCAACTCGGCGATGAGGGCGCCCAGGATCACGAAGCGCGCGCCTTCTCGCGCCAGTGCGACCGCGGCCGTCAGCTGCTCGCCGCCAACCATGTCGACGAACACGTCGATACCGTCCGGCGCGGCTTCCGCCAGTTGCGCGACGAAGGGCCGGCCGTCGCGGACGATCACCGCGTCGTAGCCGAGTTCATGCCTCATCCACTCAGCCTTGCCTGGCGAGCCCGTGCTGCCGATCACTCGCCCGGCGCCGAGCCTGCGCGCGATCTGTCCCGCCATCGAGCCGATCGCACCCGCGCCGCTGGAAACGAATACGGTGTCGCCGGGAGTGATGTGCGTGCCGCGGGTCAATGCGGCATACGCGGTCCAGCCGTGACCGAGGTACGCGGCCGGATCGAGGCGCTCGGACGGCAACACCGTGCATTGACGCGCATCGGCCACCGCATAGTCGCGCCAACCCAGCGAATGCATGACAGTCTCGCCGACTCGCAATCCGGATTCGGGTGTCGCGGCGATCACCTCGCCGATCGCCCCATCCGCGAGGGTGTCGCCCGGTTTGAGCGCGGGAAATGGAATACCTTTGATTTCTTTGGCGTCGCGGCTGGCCATTAAGCGCGTCGACACGGAGATGCGAAACCACTTGTTGCGCAGCAGCACCTGGTGGGGCGCCAACGAAGGCAAGGGCGTTTCGGTAAGCATGAAATCCGTCGAGCGCAGCTTGCCTTCCGGATGAGCGGCGAGTTTGACTTGTTGCGAAACACGGGGCATTAGCTCCATGTCGGACTCCTTTTACGGGGGAAAAGCAGTGGCACGGCGCGCCACACTTTGATTACGCGGGTATATTTGAATTTTTGCGTGGAACCATGGCTATGGCTACTCGCTTTTCCGCACCCCCTCGAGCGGCACGCAGAGCACCTCGGCAGCAGCGTTCGCGGGCCACCGTCGATGCGCTCGTCCAGGCGGGCGCTCACGTTTTAGCCGCGCGCGGCTGGACGAAGTTCACGACAAATGAAGTGGCTCGAGTGGCCGGTGCGAGCATCGGATCGTTGTATCAATACTTTCCCGACAAGCTGGCGCTGGCCGAAGCGATCCGCACGCGCCATCTCGACGAGGTACTCGCCGTGTTGCCCAATCCGGCTGAGCGCGGCGACGCCACTCGGCTCGAGACGCGGGTGGCCCAGGTGATCGACGGCATCATCACGATCCATCTGGATAGTCAACGGCTGCATTGCGTGCTGCTGGACGAAGTCCCACTCGCGGCGCGGGCAAGCGGCGATGCGTTCGAGGTGGAATATCTGCGGCGTTACCACGCGTTGATTCAACCCGGCGCGGAACAACCCGGCACCCCGGGCGATGCAATCGCGGCCCAGGTTCTTGCTTCGGCTGTCGAGGGCGTGGTCCATGCGGCCGCGTTGCGCGGTGAGCTCGGCACGCAGGAGATGCGGCGGGAGCTCAATGGTTTTGTTTGTGCCTACCTGCGTGAGCGCTCACGTTGATCTTCAACCGATCCGCGTGAGCTTCTCTGAGTTTCACTGTTACTGCTTTGGATCGGCCGGGTAAATAAGCATTACGCGTCAATCTTTTGTGGAACCGGATTGACTTGCGGGCGGCGTACCGTGTGCCACGTTGCTACCCAAGACGTGAGCACCGTCCGCGTGGAGAGTCGGGCTGCTCCGTCAATGTGGCCCGTGACTTTGTGCATCGATTTAACATCGGTGTGCTGGATCGCTGACATGCGTATCGGATATCCTTACTGCCGCAATGAATGGTGCGGAGCCGGGACACGACGCTTACGACCACATATAAAGAACTACGGGGCAACCATGCTACGCCACGAGACATCGAGTTTCCGACGCGCTTTCGCCGGCATCACGCTGGCCGCGATTTCCAGTTTGATAAGCGGTTGCAGTGACGGCATCTCCGATGTCGACGCCGCGTTCGTTACGGCGGGGATACCGTCACAATTCCAATCCCTGCGGATGTACGGCTCGGCCCCGGAAAATACGGTTGTGGGCAGCAGTAACGCTCGTGGGGCAGGCCGGCTTCACCAGGCGTGCCAGGCGATCGTCCGCGGCGGGGGGCGCGATGTGCGCGAGACGGTGATTCTCGAGGATGAGCCGGGCACAAACTTCGATCTGGAAGTGACCCGCACCGCCGACGGATTGAACGTCACGTCGGATGGACTCACGCCGCTGAGCTCAGATCCCGTCGGTTTCCGCACGCGCTTCACTCGCTGCGTGAATGCGATCCGGGACAAATATGCAGCCGAACCGGAAAAGGCGCCTTTCAGCTAGGCGTTGGTCGTCGAGGGTGCCGGACTGGCACGCGTGGGCGGCGCGCGAGCGCCGTTACTCGTTACTCGTCGCGAATGCGCAGCGGTAGCGCGGTTTTGTATTCGACGCGGCGAAGCGCCACGGATGTGTGAATGTCGCGCACGCCATCGACCTTCGTGAGTTTGGTCATGACGAAGCGCTCGATGCCGGCAATGTCGGCCGCGACCACTCTAAGCATGTAGTCGAAAGCACCGGTCATCAGGTAGCACTCCATCACTTCATCGAGGTTGGCAATGGCGCGCTCGAACGCCGCGAGCCGTACCTCGCTCTTCTTCTCGATCGCCACGGACACGTAGGCATTGACGGGAAATCCCGCCTTCTCCTGATCCAGCAGCGTCACGTACTGGTTGATGACGCCGGACTCCTCAAGCATCCGGATGCGCCGGTAAAACGGCGACAGCGAAAGACCCAGCGACTCCGCGAGGTCGGCGGCTTTCGTATGGGCGTCCAACTGCAAGGCGCGCAGGATGGCCACATCGGTACGGTCAAACTTCATTGGCTAACTTTCCCCGAAAACGATTGAAAACTGGCGTTACTTGCCAAATTCAAGCAATTCAGCGACTCAGTTTGGCACGAATCGCCGCTATCGGCTACCTAAAATGGCTCGCATGCCATCCCTACAGGCGGAGGAGACAAACAATGAATATGCGAGCAGTGGAGCTGGGGCGTCCGATCGACATGGAGTACGGTCTTGAGGACCGCTACGTCAGAGAGAACGGAACCGTTTTCCTGACGGGCACCCAGGCGCTGGTGCGAATTCTGGTTGAACAGGCGCGCAGCGATCGCGCTGCCGGCATCCGGACAGGCGGGCTGGTGTCGGGCTACCGCGGCTCGCCGCTCGGCGGCTTCGACCAGGAACTGTGGCGCCAGAAGAAACTGCTCGCGCAGCACGCGATCCGCTTCGAACCCGGTTTGAATGAGGACCTGGGCGCCACCATGCTGTGGGGCGCGCAACAGGTCGATGCATTTCCGGGCAAGCGTGTCGAAGGCGTTTTCTCGATGTGGTACGGGAAAGGCCCGGGTGTGGACCGGACCGGGGATGTGTTCCGTAACGCGAACATCGTGGGCACGTCGAGGCAAGGCGGTGTGCTCGCCGTTGCGGGTGACGATCACGCGGCGCAGTCGTCGATGTTTCCGCACCAGACGGACCACGTCTTCGAAGGCGCGATGATGCCGATTCTCTTTCCGGCGTCGGTTGAGGAATACATCGAGTTCGGTCTGGCGGGTTACGCGATGTCGCGTTTCTCGGGGCTGTGGGTCGCTTTCAAGGCGATCACCGAAACCGTTGAAAGCGGCCGTTCGATGACCGTGCAGGCGCACGACGCCGACGGGGCGCCTCGCTTCAGTTTGCCGGCCGACATCCATGTACCGGAAGGACGCGGTTTCAATTACGACCCGAATCTTCGCTGGCCGGCCGAACGCAGCGAACTCGAACGGCGCCTGCTCGACGAGCGTCTGCCCGCCGCGCTCGCTTTCATGCGTGCGAACCCGCTGGATCGCACGCTCGTGCGGCCGCGCGGCGCGCGGGTCGGTATCGTCACGGTGGGCAAAGCGCACGGCGACGTACTGGCGGCATTTGCGGCCCTTGGGCTGTCGCCGCAGGAACTCGAGCGGCTCGGCATCGGCGTCTACAAGATCGGGATGATCTGGCCGCTGGAGACCGAAGGTGTGCGAGCCTTTGCGCGTGGCATGCAGGCGCTGGTCGTGGTCGAAGAGAAGCGCTCCTTTGTCGAGCGTCAGATCAAGGAAGCGCTGTTCAATCTGCGGCCGGACGAACGTCCCGCGGTGTTCGGCAAGGACCTGGGCGAAGCCGGGCCGCTGCTGCCCGCCGCCATGGAGTTCGCGCCGGAACAGGTCGCGGCCGCGCTCAAACGGTTCTTTGCCCATACCCAGGTTGAACTCACGGTACCCGTTGCGCCCGGTGTGCCGGTGCAACGCAATGGCTCGCGCATCATCCCGCTTGCGGCAGCCGGCAAGGATGAGCAGCCGCTGAATCGCAAGCCGTTTTTCTGCGCCGGTTGTCCGCACAATACGTCCACCCGCTTGCCGGACGGCTCTTACGCCGCGGCCGGCATTGGTTGCCACATCATGGCTTTGGGCGAGGCGGGCGATACGGCGACGTTCTGCCAGATGGGCGGCGAAGGCGTGCAATGGATCGGGATGTCCACGTTCATGGATATCCCGCACATGTTCGTCAACCTGGGGGACGGCACGTATCAGCACTCGGGAAGTCTGGCGATTCGCCAGTCGGTGGCGGCCAAATCCAACGTCACCTACAAGATTCTCTTTAACGACGCCGTGGCGATGACCGGCGGCCAGCCCACCGAAGGCAGTCTCACTGTCCAGCGCGTGGTGTCCCAGGTGGCTGCCGAGGGTGTGGCCAAAGTGGTGGTCGTTTCCGATGAACCTGAAAAGTATGCCGGTCCACTGAGCTTGCCCGCCAACGTCGAGGTTCAACATCGCGACGATCTCGACGCGCTGCAGCGTACGCTGCGTGAGGGCAAGGGGGTCTCGGTCATCGTGTACGACCAGACCTGTGCGGCCGAGAAGCGCCGCCGCCGCAAGCGCGGCAAACTGATCGATCCGCCCCGGCGCGTGGTGATCAATCCGGCCGTTTGCGAAGGTTGCGGCGATTGCTCGGTGCAATCGAATTGCATTGCGATCGAACCGCTCGAAACGGAGCTGGGCCGCAAGCGCGCCGTCAATCAGTCGAGCTGCAACAAGGACACGTCGTGCCTCAAAGGCTTCTGCCCCAGCTTCGTGACTGTTGAAGGACTGCAGCCTAAACAGCCGGATCAGAAGCGCATTGGCGCCATTGAAGCGGAATGGCGCGCGAAACTGCCTGCGCCGGCGGCCGTGCGCGCGGAGCTGGACGCCCACGCCAGCATTGTCGTGACCGGCATCGGCGGCACGGGCGTGGTCACGATCGGCGCGATTCTCGCGATGGCCGCGCATCTGGAGGGTAAAGGCGCATCGACACTGGATTTCACGGGGCTTGCGCAGAAAAATGGTGCCGTGATCAGTCACGTGCAGATTGCGGGCAGCCGCGCGCAAATCGTGACGTCGCGTATCGGCGCGCACGCCGCGAATGTTCTGCTGGGCTGCGACGCGGTGGTTGCAGCGTCGGCGGGCGCCCTCTCGCGCGTCGCGCCGGGCGTGACGCGGGCCGTCGTCAACGAACGGATCACGCCGACGTCGGACTTTGTGCGCGACGGCGATCTGCCGGTCAGCAAAGCCATTCATCAACGTGCGATTGAAGGCGCGATCGGTACGGATTCCTCCGCGTTCTGGGACGGCTCTGGCGCCGCCGAAATCCTGTTCGGTGACGCGATTGCGTCGAACATGATGATGGTTGGGTATGCCTATCAACAGGGACTGATTCCGCTGTCGGAATCGGCCATTATGCGGGCCATCGAACTGAACGGCACGGCTGTGAAGATGAACGGGCGCGCGTTCTTCTGGGGACGCTTGCTCGCTCACGACGCGAGTGTGATCGAACAGGTTTCCGGCACGGTTGCGGATGTGGCAGCCGCCGGTGAGTTTGAACTGGAGCGCTTCGTCGCCGACCGCGTGCGGGACCTGGAACGTTATCAGAACGCCGCCTATGGCCGCCGCTACATGGCGCTGGTCGAACGTGTGCAGCAAGCCGAGCGGCGTATCGCGGGTGCTGCCGGGGAACTCACGGAGGCGGCGGCGCGCAACTATTTCAAGGTGCTCGCGTACAAGGACGAGTATGAAGTCGCGCGCCTGCATACCGACGGCAGCTTTCATGCCTACCTGTCCGGCGCTTTCGATGGCGGCGGCAAAAAGACGTTCTACATGGCGCCGCCCCTGCTGACGCGTCGCGATCCTCGTACCGGCCGCAGAACCAAGATTGCGCTTCGCGCTGCGTGGCTCGATCCGCTGTTGCGTGTGATGAAGCACGGCAAGGTGTTGCGCGGAACCGCCTTCGATCCGTTCGGCCGCCAGAAGGACCGCGTGATCGAGCGTGCGCTGATTGGCGAATTCGAGGCGGACGTCGATCTCGCGCTTCGGAAACTCAACACAGAAACGATCGAATCCGCGCTTGCCTTATTGCGCGTGCCGTCGTCGATTCGCGGCTTTGGCGTGATCAAGGAGCGCAACTATGAGAACGCTCGGCCGGTGCGTCAGCGGTATCGTGAGGTGTTGCAGGGGAATGAAGGCCAGCGGCCGACTGCGTGAGGCATTCAAACGCTCCATTTTCGGGCTCAACGATGTGTCTGAGCCCGAAAATGGGATCCAGGCGGTGATTCACTGAGCTAACGCGTCCAAGGCGCATCGAGCCTGGTCTCGATGTTGGATTGCAGCGCGGCGCCACTGCGTAACAAATGGACGGGTTCGGCTTTCATTCAGGCAGCTCGCTATATTGACGATGCGCAGCTTGCGGGGGATTTACGCGAACCTTCCCGGGATCTCACGCATGAAGTTCAGGTTGCGCGTGCGCGTCGTGTCGATGCGAAAGCGCGTCACCTCGTTACCCGAGCGTTCCACCTTCAAGACTCCACGCATGACGGCCAGCTGACCGGCAGGGTCGAACGTGAAAAGATTGTCGGCTACCGGCTCCAGCCGGTAGCCGACACTGCCTGCAACGCCGTCCATCGTCATGGTGAGTTCGCCGTTCGTCACGGCGATCGTCGCACGTGCCGCGGCATCGCTACTGTGATATGTGCCTGCCAGCCCCGCGGACGCATCGGAGAAGAGCGGCGCGTGATCGGGTAAGCGCTCAAGCGTCTCCGCGTGACCGCAGTCCACCAACTCGATAGCCGTCACACGCGCCTCTGCTGTCGACACGCAAGGGTTGATCAGCAGCGATCCACCTGCCCCGTCATCGACCCGCAATCCGGCCGCCGTCTCGATGAGTGGCTGGGGTATCTGTTTGACGTTATGGAAGATCGCGTTCACCTGCCCGTTGTGATCGCCGATCACGCAATACGTCCCGGACGCGCGCGAGTGGTACTTGCCGAGCAAGGTTTCGTGCCCGGCAGTTTGCAGGGGCGCGGCAAGCTTCGCGCCCAGTACCGCATCGCCTAGAACGATATCGACTACCTGCGTAGCCAGTTCAGCCGGATTGGCTGCCGCGCCGTTGGTTAGAATGATTACATCCAGTGCCTGCTTCGCCACGGTCAACATCTGGCAGGCGCCACCGAACACACCACCGGCATGGTGCAGCACCTCCACGTCGCGATGTGGTGTGAGCATCAGCCCGAGGGCGTAGACCCCTTCCGCACCGCTCGAGTAGTGCGGTTTGGTCAGCATCTGGCGCCAGCTTGCTTCGCTGCCGAGACGCTTGGGGCCGCGCAGGTGCGCGAGCCAGAGCAGCATGTCGTCGACCGTCGACACGATCCCGCCTTCACCGAGCACTTCCCACGTGGGAAAGAGGCCGCGCATGAATCCGCCTTTGCCATCCGGCACATGCTGCGTCGCCATGCGCGGGCGGATTCGCATGTCGTCGGCGACCGACTCTGTGTCGGCCATGCCCATCACATTGAAGATGCGTTCCTTCAGAAAGGTCTCGAACGGGATTCCGCTGACCCGTTCGATCGCGAGCGACAGCAGGTGATATCCGCCGTTGCAGTAGATCATCCGCTCGCCCGGCAGGAAATTGACGTCGCGTTGCCGGACTTCTGCGGCCAACGCGCCACCACGCGGCAGCGTCGCCACGCCTTGCGCGAGCAGCGTGAGGTCGAGGTAGCAGCGGTAGCCCCCCGTATGCGTCATCAGTTGGCGCAAGCTGGGGTCGCCTGCCAGCAGCGGCAGTTCAGGCATGTACGTGCGAATCCCGGCGTCGATGTCGAGCTTGCCGTCTTCGGCGAGCAGGAGCGCGGCGAGGCAGGTGAAGTGTTTGCTCGTCGAACCGATGCGCAAGCGTGTGGCCGGCGTATTGGCTACACCGTGTTCCAGGCTTGCCATGCCAAAACCTCGCCGGTAGAGGACTTCGCCTCGATGTGCCACGGCCACGACGAGGCCGGGTTCATCGCACTTGTTGAAACGTTCGAACAGGGTATCCAGTTGCGTGACGATGTCGTGTGAATTTTGCGTCATTATCAGTTATCCATATGATTTAGAACGGAACGGTAAGCGCCGCGCCGATCGTGCGGGGCTGAATCACGCTGACGAGAGCCGGGCCGCCCAGCGGCATCAGCGAAGTGCCGGCCGAGATCAAGGCGCGACGGTCGAACAGGTTGCGAACATAGAACGCCACGCTGAACTTCCTGAAGTCCACACCCGCCTGCAAATCCGTGATCGCGTAGCCGGGCAACGGGTAATCCGGACGGCCCGAGCTGGCGTCGAACCCGCTATGACGTCGACCGACAAATCGTTGGGTCATACCCGCATACGACGGATACCCTTGCACGGTGAACAGATAGGTTCCCGAGAACGTAGCGGAGACCTTGGCCGAGTTCGGCAATGGCTCGCCCGCTGTCGTCCCCGCGCTGGCGTTGCCTGTCGTCAAGCTGGCGTCGATGAGCGACAGGTTCGCACTGAAGTTCCAATGCGGGTTGGGGCGGAACGTGCCGGAGAACTCCAGACCCTTGATTCGCGCGTTGCCGGCGTTGACGACCTGGTTGACGCCATCGACCGTGCCAAGCTGCTGGATATTCTTCCACTCGATGTCGTAGACAGACGTCTCCAGCGATAGCCGCTTGTCGAGCAGGTCGGCCTTGTAGCCGGCCTCGTAGCTCCACAGCGTATCGGGCGCGAAGGTCGGGCTACCCGGCGCGCGCATGCCGGTGAGCGGATCGATCAGCAGTGCATTCGGGCCACCGGGCCGGTATCCGCTGGCGACGCGGACATACGCATTGCTGTTGGGGGTCAGCGCATAGCGCGCGGTGAACATATAAGTCTTGCTGGTGTCCGACGACGGTGCCGAGACGGTTTGTGTCGGGCCGGCGAGCGTACCGGAGGTGGTCTGTTCGTAGGTCTGGGTGTTGTGGGCGATCCGGATGCCGCCGGTCAGCGAAAGGCGCGGCGTGAGGTGAAAGGTCAGGTCGCCGTATGCCGCGTACTCGTCGTACGTGCTGGGCGCTGCGATCTCCGACAGGTTCGGGCCGGGCGTGCCATCGGGCAACGTCGTCAGAAAACCCTCGCTCAAATTGCTGCGCTCGTGCGTGTAGAAGAGTCCGGTCAGCCACTCGAGCCGCTGGTTGCCTGGCGAGGTCAGGCGAAACTCCTGGGTGAACTTGTTCGTGGTGGCCACATCCTTGGCTACCACCGAACCCAGGTCTAGCCCCTGGGCTGCAAATAGCGGCCCATATACGCCGGTCAGGTCTTGCGGCGCGCTCGAGTTGACCCTTTGATACGACGTGATCGAGTTCAGGCGCGCCCAGCCGAGTTCGTATTCGACTCCGGCCGAATAAAGCTGAATGTTCTGATGGAACGGTTGTGGGGCGAACTGTTGCGTTGTCAGGTCACCCCAGACCGGCTGCCCGTTGGCGCCATATTCAACGTAGTTCGGATCGTTGCGATTGATGTTTTGCGAGACCGCGGTCAACCGCACCGTCAAATCTCTGGTCGGAGTCAGTAGCAACGACGCGCGAGCACCGTAAGTGTCGCCACGATCGATGTGGGAGTCCGCCTCGGGACCCACGGCGTCGACATAACCGCCATCGTGCTGCCCGAAGACGGAGACGCGCAACGCGGCAACGTCGGTCTTCAGCGGGATATTCAACGCTGCGTTGGCCGTACCGCTCACACCGCCATGCTCCGTTCCCGACACGCCGGTGCCGACTTGCCCGGAAAACTGCTCCGAGTCCGGTTCGTTGGTCACGTATTTCAGCAAACCGCCCATCGCACCCGCGCCATACAACGTGCCCTGCGGACCTCGCAGGATTTCAACGTGGTTGAGGTCGAGCAGGCTCATGTCGAGCGCGAACGTTGCACTTTGGGAAAACAGGGTACTGCCGCCGAACGCGACGTCGTCGATATACATACCGACCGTCGGTCCTGTCTGAATACCTGTCGTCACGCCGCGGATACTGACCTGCCCCGATCCGCTGCCGCCACTGGCGTTCAAGTCGACCCCCGGCTCCGCAGACAGATAGTCGGACATCGTTTTCGCGCCGCTCTTCTGCAGCTCGTCGGCTGAAAGTACATTGACCTGCATGGGTACTTCGCGAGCCGGTTCACGTCGGCGGGTCGCGGTAACCACAACGGTATTGAGCGTCGCGCCATCTTTGCCTTGTGCTTTCGACGTCTCAGCCGCGGAGGCCTCAGGCACCGCGGCGCTGGGCGCAGAGGCGGGCGTTGCAGTGGACGCAGCTTCAGGCACGGCGATCTGCTGAGTCTGCATTGGCGCTGGCGTCTGTTCCTGCGCATGCACGCCCAACGATGCCAACCCGAATACCGGTCCGACGAAGAGGGTTGCGTAACGCCCGCCGTGCCGCAGCGGTAACGTTGTCGAAACCGCTGTGCGCTTCGTTCTGTTTTTCATCTTCACTATTGTCTCCTCCTGATTTTGCAATCTACCGAAAGCGGTGCTGTGTAGCGCAACTCAAGATGAACGGTAAGTGCCGGTTATTTCTGTTTCATGTGGCGTTTGTATCGTCGCTGATACAAACGATCGGTGCGGGAGAAAAGCGGCCAGGCAGGCAGACGAGGCGAGCCCGATATGGAAATTTGTGTCGGGTTTGCAATAAAGGACACACAAAGACCCTACATTCGCGGGCGATAATCGAAGCTACCCCTCGCTGTCGGCCAGGACCATGCACAGACCCCGTTTCGATTCAGCTTTTTATCGCCTGCTTTTCATGATGATCTCGATCGTCCTCGTGACGCAGGTCAGTGCTGGCCTACTGCTCTTCAAGCTCTACAGCACGGCCCCCTTCAAACCGCCTCCCGGGATGAGCGCGCCGTTGCAGTGGGGCGCCGCGGTGGTGATCCAGGTTATGCCGGCACTGATCTCGTCCTGGATCGGAGCGCGCATGCTGGCCGCCCCGTTCCGCTCGCTAGCCTTAGGGGCCGCTGAATTGTCGAGGAATATCGATGCACCGCCTATCGAGGAAACCGGTCCTGTCGAAGCGCGTCAGGCCGCCAGAGTGTTCAACACAATGCAGGCGTCGCTGCGGCGGCAAATGAGTGAGCGCAACCGCTTCCTCGCTGCCGTGTCGCACGATTTGCGCACCCCTTTGACGCGCATGAAGCTGCGCCTTCGCTCCGCTCAGGACGTCGAACTGAGTGAACGGCTCAGAGACGATATTGACGAGATGACGCAGCTTCTGGAGGCCACCTTATCGTTTCTGCGCAATGAAGAAGTGGTTGAGGCGTTCAGCCCGGTCGATATCAATGCACTGGTGGATGCAATCGCGGAAGACGCGGCCGAACACGGCCAAAAGGTGACGATCAGCGGGGAGGTGCCGCCGATATCGGCTCAACCTCTGGGCCTCAAACGCTGCCTGACGAATCTGGTTGCCAACGCGATCCGATACGGTGAAGACGCGCACATCCGTCTGATCGACGCACCGTCGTGCGTGCGTATCGAGATTGTCGATCACGGCCCGGGCATACCGGAGTCGCAACTGGAGCGGGCGCTGGAGCCGTTCTACCGGGTGGAAAGTTCTCGCAACAAGAACACGGGCGGGACGGGACTTGGCCTTGCCATCGCGAACGACGTCGTGAAGCGCCACGGCGGGGAACTGGTGTTGCGCAACGGTACGGAAGGCGGGCTGGTGGCACAGGTCACGTTGCCGCGCCGATAGGTTGGGCGGCCGGATCGACCGTTGGCCAAGCTCTATTTCACGCTTGATACAGAGTGCTCACAAAGCGGAAATAGCGCGTGCTTATAGTCGTTTCACGCCCTTCAATCCTATTTGGCAGACCTCACGATGAAGATATATACGGCTCAGCTTTCGACCGAAACCAATACATTCGCCCCGTGCCCCACCGGTTGGGGCGGCTTCGAAGAGAGCACGATTTTTCACGGCGACGCGAGTTTGCGCGAACCCGACGGCATGGGTCATGTGCTTGCGGAAGTGCGGCGCCTCGCCGAGGAAGACGGTCACGAAATCGTTGAAGGCCTGTGTGCCGAAGCTCAGCCGTCCGGCCGCACGATTCGCGCGGTATACGAATCCCTGAGGGACGAAATTCTCGACGGCGTAAAGGCCGCCTTGCCGTTGGATGCCGTGATTCTGCTGCTGCACGGTGCGATGGTGGCGGAGGGGTACGACGATTGTGAAGGCGATCTGCTTGCCGGCGTTCGCGCCATTGTCGGACCCGGTGTTCCAATCTCAGTCACGCTCGATCCGCACTGTCATTTCACACAGCTGATGAAGGCATCGGCAGATATCCTGATCGCTTACAAGGAGTATCCGCATATCGACGCCGTCGACCGGGCGCGCGAAGCCTATCAGTTGGCGCTTGATATGGCTGCCGGACGCATCCGTCCGACGATCGGCGTGTTCGACTGCCGGATGGTCGGTGCCTGGCACACCACCAGCGAACCGATGGCGGGGTTTGTCCGGCGTATGCAGTCGCTCGAAGGACACGACGGCGTGCTATCGGTGTCGCTCGGTCACGGATTCCCGTGGGGCGACGTGCCCGAAGCCGGCGCAAAACTCTGGGTGGTGACGGACAACGATTTCGCGAAAGCTGAGGCGCTGGCGGCGCAATTGGCACGCGAGTTCTGGGAGTTGCGCAACGCGACCCGCCCTGCATGGCTCGACATCGATTCCGGACTGGATCGTGCGCTGGCGGTCGACGGCGGCCCGGTCGTACTGGCGGATGTCGCAGACAATCCTGGGGGTGGCGCGCCGTGTGACAGCACGTTCATTCTGCGTCGCGTGGTCGAGCGACAGATTGCCCATGCTGCGATCGGGTGCTTCTGGGATCTCGGTGCCATTCAGATTTGCAAGGACGCCGGTGTTGGGGCAACGCTGAATCTGCGCATTGGCGGTAAATGCAGTGTGTACTCGGGGGACCCCGTGGACTTGCGCGTTACTGTGCGCGGTGTGGTCGAGCGGCATACGCAAAGCATCATGGGTCTCGAGCAGCCGCTTGGCCGGGCGGTGTGGGTCGAAGCGGACAACGGACTCGACATCGCGCTGATATCGGTTCGCACCCAGGTGCTGGGCGTGGACGCATTCACCGGCCTTGGCATCGACTTTGCCGCCAAGAAGCTGGTGATCGTGAAATCGACGCAGCATTTTCAAACCGATTTCGCGCCACGCTCGAAGGCCATATTTCATATCGCAGCGCCTGGTGCGCTCACGACGGCTTTTGCCGAACTGGACTATCAACAGCGTGATCTCAACTATTGGCCACGCGTGTCAAATCCATTTGCGCCGGCAATGTGAGGCCATGCCGGCGCGGTCGGCGCGCCGGCGCCTGTCAGGCGTCGGCCTGCGCCCGCGTGAAAACCAGATGCCGGGTACGCGGAGTATCGACACGAAAACCGCTGATGTGCGCGCTTGCTGCGTCGCGTGTCAACGTGACAATGCCGCTCATGAGGTCCATTGGGTCAACCGGTATAAGTCCGAAGACATCGTCGGCGAGCGGCGTGAGGCGATAGTCACAATGACCTGCTGCGCCATGCATGCGAAGTGCGAGCATTTCGTTGTCGATGCGAATCGTGGCGTGGGCATTGGCGTCGTGGCTTGAGAAGGTGCCGGACAATGCGGTGACGAAATGTGGCGTTACCGCGGGCGCTTCTCCGAGGCGGGTGAACGTTTCGGCGTGGCCGCAATGCACGATGCGCAGGCTGGATGGATCGTCCGGCGCGCCAGATGATCCCCAACGCACCGCCAATGGCCCGTCGGCACTGGCTTCGATCTGCATGTCATGCAGATCATCATCGCTGTCGTATAGCTGCATCGACGGCTTTGGGCAAAGCAGTCCCGTCAACACCAATGCGCCTTCATGATCTTCCAGCGCATACACGGCGCTAGTGCTGGACGACCGGTAACTGCCGAGACGCGCCACATGATCGGCGGCGCGCGCCGCGACAGGTGGGCCATCGCCGGCAAGCTCGCCCGCGAGCACGATGTCGACCACCTGCTTCGACAGTTCGAACGGTGCGTTGAGCGCGCCGTTGCTGAGCAGCACGACGTCAAACCCATGCGCCGCCGACAGCAGCATCTGGCAAGTCCCGCCGACGACGCCGCCGGAGTGGTGTATCAGCTCGACACCTCGATAGATGCTCCGCTTGAGGCCGAGCGAGTATTGGCTGCGCTGGCCGCTGGAGAATACTGGCAAAGCCAGCATCTGGGTCCAGGTATCGGCGTTGCCGACGATCTTGCTGCTGGAGCGGAGGTGCGCGGTCCATCGCAGCATGTCGTCGACGGTCGAGACGATCGAGCCTTCACCCAGCACTTCCCACGAGGGAAAGATACCGCGCCGGAATCCACCCTCGCCGTCAGGAACATGCATTGTCGCGATGCCGCGTTCGATTGTCATGTCGTTGGGTACGCACGCGGTGTCGTGCATGCGCAAGGGGTTGAAGATATGTGTTGTGAGGAATGCGTCGAACTGCATCCCGCTAGCACGTTCGATGGCGAGCGAAAGCAGGTGATAGCCGCCGTTCGAATACATCATGCGTTCTCCCGGTGGAAAATTTTCATCGCGTTGACGTTGCTGCGAGGCCAGGAGCGCGCCATGCGGCGAAATTGCGAGACCTTGTGTCAGTAGTGCAAGGTCTAGTGCGCATCGCTGCCCGCCGCGATGCGACATCAACTGCCGCAGCGTCGGGAGACCCGCGGCCGGCGGCAGCTCCGGCAGATATGTGCCGATGGGCGTGTCGGCGTCGAGAGCGCCGAGTTCGCACAGGAGCAGCACGGCGAGGCAAGTGAAATGCTTACTGACCGAGCCAATGCGCATGCGTGTGGCCGGCGTGTTGGCGATGCCGTGTTCGAGGCTGGCCATGCCGAAACCGCGCCGATACAACAGTTGTCCGAGATGGACAATGCCGGCGGTCAATCCGGGTGCATCGGCGCGGTGATAAGGCGCGAACAGCGCGTCGAGCTGCGTCGTCGTGGTGTGTGAATCCGGTGTCATGTAGATAGCTCAGCGAGAGGAGGCAGGGGTGCCCGCGTGGTCCCAGATTTGGGGCGGGCAGTGCAGCAGACCGTCGATGTAGGCGACGCCCGGCTCGCGATCGCGTGCAAGGAAGATCGGTCCGTCGAGGTCGACGTGATCGCACTGTTGCCCGAGCAGGAAGGCGGGGGCGATCGCCAACGAGGTGCCCGCCATGCAACCGACCATCACGGACAAGCCGGCTTCGCGTACACGCGTGGCCAGGTCGAACGCGCGCGTCAGGCCGCCGCATTTGTCGAGCTTGAGATTGACGATGTCGTAGCGGCGCGCGACGGTGGACAGATCGCCGAGATCCTGAAACGATTCGTCGGCCGCGAGTGGGATCGGACAATCGATATGTTCGAGACAGGCGTCGGCGCCGATGGCAAACGGCTGTTCGAGCATCCCGACATCAAGCTGTTGCAGCACGGGGATCATCGCGTCGAAGTGCGCGCGCGACCAGCCTTGATTCGCGTCGACGGCGAGCGGTGCTTCCGGGCGTGCCTCACGGATTGCCGCGAGGCGCGCGGCGTCGGCGGCGCTGCCGTCCAGCTTGATCTTTAGCGCCCTGGCGTGGGTCAGTATCTGCGCAGCCTTAGCCATTGCATGCGGCGTGTCCACGCCGATCGTCATCGTAGTCGGCAACGGGCGCGGCGCGGAAAGGCCCGCCATGCGCCAGACAGGCATGGCTTGCTGTTGTGATTCAAGCGCCCACAATGCCGCATCGACCGCGTTGCGCGCGCCGCCGTGCGGCAAGACATCGAGCAACTGCGCGCGCGTGATCCCCACTTCTATCGACGCCCGGACTTTCTCGATTTGCGCGGCGATTGATTCAGGTGTTTCGTTAAGATAAAAAACCCCGGATGCTTCGCCGCTGCCGGCGTGGTGTCCGTCGTCGACGGTAACCCTCACGAGACGAGCGGCGTCGATGACGTGGCCGGTGATATGGAACGGAACGGCCAGCGGCCAACGTTCGATACGCAGCGAGAGCGAGAGTGTGCGGGACGGCATAGGAGAGGGAGGGAAAAGAGGATCAGGCATAGCGTTCGATTGCCTTACGTACACTGCTACCGGCCGCGCGCATCAGAATGCAGGCGGCGAAGAATCCGAACGCCGCCACGCAGACAGTCGACCACAGCAGACCCTGACTGAGTCCGTGCAGACGATCCGACATGAAACCGATAAACACCGGACTGGCGGATTGCACGACGATCGACGTCAGCGCGCCGATCGCCGCCACGCGCGAGCGCAGATGCGCAGGACAGATGTTCTGCATGATGGTGGGAAACAACACCATGCCTGCGACCATGCAGGCGAGCTGCACGCCGAAGAGCACATAGACCGGCGCGACCGAGCCGGCTGCAAGATAGAGGAACGAGAGGCCGCCGGCGACCAGCGCGCCGCATTCGCAGACGCGCAGGGGCGCGAGCACGCCAAAGCGTGCTCTCATGCGGCCCGCCACGAGTCCACTGAGCACGCAACCTGCAATACCGCCTGCCATCGCCGCCAGGCCCATGCCGCCGCCAGCTTCAGCGGGCGTCGCGCCGAAGGTTCGCACCGCCACGACCGGCATCCACGTCGCCACAGCGCCAAACGCCAGATTGACCAGCCCGATTGCACCGAAGAATTTGAGCATCATGATGGCTTCGCGCCGGAAGTAGACCGGTGCGGACGGCAGCGGCACGGCGGCCCGGTGACGTGCTTCGGAGGGGGCCGTGTCGCCGTGCTGTCCAGGCCGGATGAGAACGACCAGGGCGACCAGCAGGGGCGCGGGCAAGGCAACGGCAAAGAAGGCGAGCCGCCACGGTGCGAGATCGGCGAGTCCGGCGGGCAACGCGCTGTGCACCGCCGCGATGCCGTGCATCAGTGCGCCGCCGAGAGCCATCCCCGCGCCCGCCCCCAACAGATTGGCGAGAGCAAAAACCGCATTGGCAAGCACACGTTGACGCGCCGGGAAGAGCTCGGGAATCAGGCCGTAGATTACCGGCACGAGCCCGGCTTCGCCGATTCCCAGCCCGATGGTGGCGATGAACAACTGCCAGAAGTGGCTGGTCATGCCGCAGAGCGCGGTGGCGGCGCTCCAGACGACTACGCACGCCGCCAGCACGACGCGGCGATCCACACGATCGGCGACCCAGCCGATCGGCAGGGACGCCACGCCTGCGAAGAGGGCGATGCCCGCGCCCTGCATCAGGCCGATTTGTGTATCGGTCAGCAGGAAATCGTGGCGGATGGGCTCCGTCAGCAGGATCAACATCTGACGATCGACGAACGCGAAGAACGCCACGATCACGAGAATGGCCAGACCGAACCACGCAAGCGGCCCGGCGGGTAATTCCGATGGCGGGTTTTTGCCCGCCACTGGGGTGGGCAGGTCGAGGTTGGAGTCGAACATAGGGGCTCTGTATTGAGAGAACGTCTACTGCATGAACTGCTCGTTGCCCACGAGCCCGATATGCGTCGCGCCGAGCCGCTGCGCGGACGCCATGACCATCGCGACGGCGCGGTAGGGCGCGGCCTTGTCGGGCCGCAGATGCAGTTCCGTCGGCGCGGGGTTGGCGGCTACATCGCTCAATCGCGTTTCCAGTTGCGCGCGCGAACCGAGGGTCTCGCCATTCCATACGATGGTGCCGTCGGCCGCGATATCGATCTGCACCACGGGCGGCGTTTGCGGTTGGGACGGCGGAGCGCCGGTGGGCATGTCGAGCTTGACTGCGTTCGTCTGAATGGGAATGGTGAGGATCAGCATGATCAGCAGTACGAGCATTACGTCGATTAGCGGCGTGGTGTTGATCTCGACCATCACTTCGGCGTCGTCGCCGTTGCCGGTGGGCATCGTCATCGCCATCTTGAGTCTCCTTGTCGGTGTGGATGGATCACTGGCGCGGTGGCGGTTCGGTGATGAAGTCGACCTTGGCGATGCCGGCACGCTGGCAGGCGAACACAACCCGCCCAATCGCCGCGTAGCGCGCGTCGAGATCTCCGCGAATATGGACTTCGGGTTGCGGCGATTGCACCGCGATGGTCTTGAGCTTCTCGACGAGCGTTGCGGTATCGGGTACGCGCCGTTCGTCCCAGAACACGTCGCCTTCTCTCGTCACGCTGAGAATCACGTTCTGCCGCGTCGTCTGCAGCGGCTGCACGGCTTCCTTGGGCAGCGTGACCGGCACGGTGTGCGATACCACCGGAATCGTGATCAGAAAGATGATCAGCAGCACCAGCATCACGTCGACCAGCGGCGTCGTGTTGATGGTCGCCATAACCTCGTCGTGATCGTCGCCGTCGCGGGTTCCCACGGTCATGGCCATGGCTTCACCCTACGCGTGAGAGGGCGGCGGCCCTGGTCGCGGCGGCGGCCCCGGCCGTGGTCTTGCCGGTCAGGATGACGATGTGCAATTCCGTCGAAAACCCACGCACGCGCTCCATCACGGTCTTGTTGCGCCGCACGAGCCAGTTGTAACCGAGCACGGCGGGTACCGCGACAGCCAGACCAATCGCGGTCATGATCAGCGCTTCGCCAACCGGCCCCGCGACCTTGTCGATGGATGCCTGACCTGCGATGCCGATGGCAGTCAGCGCGTGATAAATGCCCCACACCGTGCCGAACAGACCAACAAACGGCGCGGTCGAACCGACGGTACCGAGAAATGCGAGGCCGTCCTGCAGTCGATTCGAGACTGCGCTGGTTGCGCGCTCGATGGCGGCGGCGACCCAATGGTTGAGGTCGACCTGTTCGAGCAGCGCGCCTTCGTGATGGTCGAATGCCGCGAGACCTGTTTCGGCGATGAAGCGGAACGGACTGCCGGCGTCCAGTTGAAGCGTGCCTTCGTTGAGACTGCTCGCTTTCCAGAAACCCGTCTCCGCCGCCTTCGCGCGGCGCAGCACACGCGCCTGCTCGAGCAGTTTCGCGACGATGACGTACCAGCTGCCCATCGACATGACGACCAGAATGAGCAGCGTGCCTCGCGCGATGAAATCTCCGCCCTTCCAGAGCGCATCGAGGCCGTAGGGATTCGCCACCGTATCGGTGACGGCGTGGGCGGCGCTGGCCGCGAGGAACAGAGCCGTCAGTAAGGCGGCCTTGCGGGTACGGTTGATCATGAACGTCTCCTGAAATGCGTTGGCAAGTAAAAAAGAACGGCTGTCGAGGGCAGCCTCAATCGAGCTTGAAAGAGAAGGGCACCTGTACGCGCACTTCCTCGCCCTGTGCGACGCAGTGGAACTGCCGCACGGCGTTTTCCGCGGCCCTGTCGAGAACAGGCGCGGCTGACTGGGTCACGCTCAGGTCCTTGACGTTGCCGTCGGTGCCGACAATGAATGTCACGACGACGTCGCCGGTCAGGTTGTCCTTGAGCGCTTCACGCGGATAACGAATGGCGGCGCGGACCTGCGTCGAGTTCGGACACACCACGCCGACGCTCGTCGACACCGGCGCTGTAGCGGCGGGCGGTGTTGGCGGCGCGACGGGTGCTGACGGCGCTGGCGTGGTCGACTGCGTGGTGATTGCGTTCGGCGACGCAGGCGCGCTCACGTGCACTTCGGGTGGCGGCGTGAACGGCGGCGGTGGCGCGACGTGCTTCGGCGGTGGCGGTGCGATCCGCTTCGGTGGCGGTGGTGGGGGAGGTGGTTTGATCTCTTCGATGATGCGCGTCTCGATCGGCTGACGAATCACGTCCACGACTTTCGTCGCGAGACCGGTGAGCAATGCGTAGACGATCACGGCGTGCAATCCGACCACGAAGGCGATGCCGCCAATGCGCCGGACGGGCGGCTTGGGTTGTGCGTAGTTCATGTCCCGCGTGTCTCCTGCCTCGATATGACCTGGGAGCCACGTTAAAACCCGGGCATTTCTGTTTCATATCGGCTTTGTATCTGCGCTGACACAAAGTCTTTCTGGTTTGGCGAAGTTGCGGCAGGAGGTGCAAAACCAGACGGGGCGGCGAAGGCGGACGAGGCGCAGAGGTGCTACTCCGGGAAAATCCTGGGCGGGTTATCCATGATGTGAATCCTCATCACGCGTGACGATTTTTCCGGATGACCTTGTGGGGCAAGGTGCGAGGGCAATTATTTCAAGGCTGCAACAATTCGTGCAAAAAGCCCTTATATTGAGGGGTAATAATGAGCGTGGGGCACATCTCACCGCCGCAACATCGGAGACAAGACGCCGTGAACAAAGCGATCCGTATTCTCGTCGTCGACGACGACTCGCAGATTCGCAGCCTGTTGTGCGACTGCCTTGCAGACTTCGGGATGACCACCGCGCAAGCTGCCACAGGCGCGGAAATGCATCTCGCGCTCGGGGAGGGGGGCTTCGACCTCGTGGTGCTCGACCTGATGCTGCCGGACGACGACGGCCTCAATCTATGCCGGGAGATTCGTGCGACTTCGGAGATTCCACTGATCATCCTGACCGCGCGCGGCGAGATGACCGACCGGATCGTCGGGCTGGAACTGGGTGCCGACGACTATGTCGTCAAACCGTTTGAGCCGCGTGAACTGGTCGCGCGCATCCAGACGATCCTGCGCCGCGTGCGCGCGCAAACGCAAGGTCGGACGAGGGCGCAGGAGGAAAGCCGCTTCGCCGGCTGGCGGCTTCATCAAACCGGCCGCCACCTGATTGCCGCCGACAACACGGTCATTCCGTTGTCGAACGCGGAATTTCGCCTGCTCAACGCATTCCTCGCCGCGCCGGGGCGTGTACTGAGCCGCGAATACCTGATGGATACCGCTCGCGGCAAGTCGATCGACGCGTTCGACCGCAGTATCGACGTACAGATATCACGCTTGCGGCAGAAGTTGCGCGAAGACATCAAGGAGCCGCGGCTGATTCGCACGATTCGTGGGGAAGGCTACATGCTCGATGTCGGTCATCGCTAGGCGCTCATGCTGCTGATTGCCGTGACCGCGTACGGTTCCGGTACGGCGCCTGACTCGTAAATTTCCCGGTGTGACGAAGTCGAGTCCGTTGCACGGATCAGATCAATTCTAGAACCGCTCCACCCTGAACGGCTGCACGTCCACGAGCGTTTCCTCGTGGGTCATCATCTCGGCGATCAGGCGGCCCGTGACCGGGCCTAGCGTGAGCCCGTGGTGCGCGTGGCCAAACGCGAACCACAGGTCTTTGTGATTTCTCGCGGGTCCGATGATCGGCATCATGTCAGGGGTGCAAGGGCGCCGTCCCATCCAGGCTTCGTTGTCGAGACGCTCGCCCAGTGGAAACAGCGTGCGCGCGACGGGTTCGACCGCGGCGAGTTGCGTGGGCGTTTTGGGTGCGTCGCAGTGCGCGATTTCAGCGCCCGTGGTCAAGCGGATACCTCTTGCCATGGGGGCGATCAGGTAGCCCTTCTCGACGTCCAGAACCGGATGATTCAGGCGGGCTGCCGCCTGCGGCGCATAGTGCATGTGGTACCCGCGTTTGACGGCAAGCGGCAGGCGATAGCCGAGCCGCGAACTCACGCGATCCGACCACGGCCCCAATGCGACGACCGCCGACGAAGCGCTGATCGTTCCATCTTGTGTGTCGACCGTCCAACCCTCACGGAACGAGTCCGCATCGCCGATAAAAAACCGTCCGCCCAGCGCTTCGAAATACTTCGCGTAGGCGGTGACGAGCGCGTTGGGATCGCTCACGGAATCGGATGCGGTATAGCGCAAGCCGCCTCGCAAGGTCTTGTCGAGGTCGGGCTCTTTCTGCTGCAGGAGGCCCGCATCCAGCGATTCGAACTCGACACCATATTCCCGATGCCACTGTTCTGCGAGCCGGGTCTCTGCGTCCCGCACTTTGTCAGTGCGAAAGACTTTTATCCAGCCGGTGGGGCGCAATAGCCCACTCGCGCCGGCGTCGGCGGCCAGCGCGCGGTGCTCGTCCACGCAATGTTCGATCAGCGTGGCGTACGACCTGGCGATAGCCGCGTGTTTTGCCGGATGGGAGTTGCGCCAGTATTGCCACAGGAACGGCGCTGTCCTGAGCATGGCGTCGGCATGGTAGCGAACGTCCGGCGACTGGTTGCGCGCGTACCGAAGCAGGGTGCCGAGGTCGCGTGGAAACGCGTAGGGATACACGCCTTCGCGCTGGATCAGCCCGGCGTTGCCGAACGACGTTTCGTTGCCGGGCTGCTTGCGGTCGATCAGCGCGACTCGACGGCCACGTTTCTGAAGATGCACGGCAACGCACACGCCGACAATGCCCGCACCGAGCACGACGGCATCGAATCTCATGGTGGTCATGAACTCACCTGGTGCAGGTTACGCGAGGAGCGCCGTCACGGCGACTTCGACATCGCAGCCCGGCTTCATCAGCAAGGCTTGCACACATGCGCGGGTGGGCGCGTGACCTGCCGGCACCCAGGCATCCCACACGGCGTTAAATTCAGCGAAGTGCCTGGGATCGCTCAACCAGATATTCGCCGACAGAAGGCGCGTACGGTCGACGCCCGCCGATTCGAGCAGGGTGTCGATACTCGCGAGGACTTCCTGGGTCTGCTCGGTCACGGAGACGTTCGCCGTGCCGGGCACCTGGCCAGCCAGATAAACAACACCGTTGGCGATCACCACCTGGCTCATGCGTGCATTCGTTTGCAGACGTTTGATTTCGTTCGACATGGTTCAGACCGTTGAAATGCCGGAGCCAGTGGCAGCCGGACTCGATGAAAGAAAGGATAGACGACGTGAGTTATCATATACGAGAAAAATCAAAATTCTCGTATGCGAGAAAAATATTTCCACAAAAAGTGAGTGAGAGGATCGACGCAGTGAAGAAAGAGCCGATTGCCGACCCGCGCGAAGCGCCGCCCGAGCTCGACCACAAGTTGGTGGGTGGTCATTTGCGGCAGGCGCGCAAGGCGCGCGGGTTGACGCTGGCGGAATTGTCGGCGCGCTCGGGTATCGCGGTGTCGACGATCTCCAAGGCCGAGCGTGGCGATATTGCGCTGACCTACGACAAGTTTGCGGCGCTCGCGCACTCGCTGGAGCTGGAGTTCGACGCGATCTTCGGGCGGGCCCGCAAGCCGGTAGCCGGGCCGATCAAGCCGTCGTTTACGGCTGCGGGCAAGCAGCCGGTCTACGACACGCCGAACTACGAGTACGGCATGCTCGCCAACGACCTGACCGGCAAGCGGATGGTGCCGATGCGCGCGCGCATCCACGCCCGCGCCGTGTCGGACTTTCCCGAGTACATCCGGCATTCAGGTCAGGAGTTTGTCTTTCTGTTGAGCGGCAAGCTGGAGTTGCGCTTCGAAAGCGGCAAGGCGTTCAAGTTGATGCCTGGTGACAGTCTGTACTTCGACAGCTCGGTCGGGCATGTCTACCTGAGCCTCGGCAAGGAAGATGCAGAGGCGCTGGTGTGCTGTGTCGATACCGACGAGCATCGGCCGCCGAAACTCGACGCAACGGCAAAGCGCCGGCAACCGTTCTGAACGGGCAGGTGCTCAAACGATCGGCTCCGCGCGGGAGTCAGGCTGGTCTCGCAAGCTGACCTCCGCGCGAAAAACATGGGCTCAGTTATGCCACATGTTTCAGAAAGTCCCTCAAGCGCTGTGTCGGCGGGTTGTCGATCAGCGCCGCCGGTTCGCCGTCCTCGGCAATCCCTCCGTTGTCCATAAACAGCAGACGTGTTCCCACCCGCTTCGCGAAGCCGATCTCGTGCGTGACGACGATCATGGTCATGCCTTCCGTCGCGAGGTCCTGCATGACTTTGAGCACTTCGTGACGAAGCTCGGGATCGAGCGCGGACGTCGGCTCATCGAAGAGCATCAGCTTCGGTTTGATGGCGAGCGCACGCGCTATCGCGACACGCTGTTGTTGCCCGCCGGACAACTCCGACGGATAGTGATTGGCCCGGGATTCGAGCCCGACTTTGTCGAGCAGCGCCATCGCCTGATCACGCGCTTCGGCGCGCGTCGCGCCGCGCACCTGAATGGGTCCGAACATCACGTTTTCGAGCGCGGTCATCTGCGGGAACAGGTTGAACTGCTGGAACACCATGCCGGCTTCGAGGCGAATCGTGCGGATGTCCGAGGTATTGCCTTTGACGCTCAAACCGTCGACCAGCAGCTCGCCGCCGCTGATTTTTTCGAGTGCATTGATGCAACGAAGCAGGGTTGATTTACCCGAGCCCGAAGGCCCGACGATCACCACCACCTCTCCATTCTCGATACGAAGATCGATGTCCTTGAGCACGGGCACGTGGCCGAAGCTCTTCGAGACGCTCTGGAATTCGACCATGCTCATAGTATGCGCATCCTTCTTTCAACGAGACGCAGCGACAGCGTCATCACGCCCGTGAGAACCAGATAAATCACGGCGACGGCAGACCAGATTTCGACCGCGCGAAAATTTCCCGCGATGATTTCCTGGCCCTGGCGTGTCAGTTCGCCCACGCCGATAACGATAAACAGCGACGTATCCTTCAGACTGACGATGCACTGATTGCCCAACGGCGGAATCAGCCGGCGAAACGCCAGCGGCCCGACGATTTTCAGCAGCACGCGCGGCATCGACAGGCCCATGGCGAGGCCGGCTTCCATCAAGCCCTTGGGAATGGATAGCAAGGCGCCGCGCACGACTTCGGCGAGGTAGGCGCCGGAGTTCACCGTGATCGCGATGATGGCGGCGGTGAGTCCGTCGATCCTGATGTGCGCGAGCAGCGGCAGCGCGAAGTAAAGAAACATGACCTGAACCACAATCGGCGTACCGCGAATGAGTTCAATGTAGACCTGCGCAATGACGTTGAGCACGAGGGGGCCGTAGGCGCGGAACATGCCGGCGATGACGCCGACCACGAACCCGCCGACCAGTCCCACGAACGCAATGAACACCGTCAATTTCACGCCGTTCATCAAGTCCGGAAGTGCTGTCCAGATAACTGACCAATCGAATTCCACACACCGCTCCTGGTTGAGTCGTCTTTCGCGCAGCGGGCTTCGCTGCGCGTCCTGCCAGTGACGATTACGACTTGGGCGGCTCCGAACCGAACCACTTCTTGTACAGCGTCGCGTAGCGGCCGTCGGCTTTCATCTTGACCAACTCCTGGTTGACCTTGGCAACCAGCGGGCTGCCCTTCGGAAAACCGATGCCGTACTTGTCGCCGCTGACCGGTGTGCCGGCCACCTGCACCTTGCCTTTGCCGGCCGTGCTGACGAAATAGAGCACGTTCGGCGTGTCGTGCATGGCGGCGTCCACCCGGCCGGCCTCCAGCGCCAGATAAGCCTGGTCGATGTTCGGGAACTGACGGATTTCCTTGGGCTTCAGATGCGCCTTGATCCAGTCGATGGTGGCCGTGCCGGTTTTGGCCGCGATGACCTTGCCGTTCAGGTCGTCGATGGATTTGATGCTGGTGTTCCCGGTTTGCACCATCGCGGCGAGCCCGCTGTCGTAGTACGGGTCGGAGAAGTCGATCGCCTTCTTGCGTTCTTCCTTGATCGTCATGCCCGAGAGCGCGACGTCGATGTTCTGCGTTTGCAGGGCCGGAATCAGGCCGCTGAAGTCCATCGGCTGAATCTTGTAGGTCCAGCCCTGGTCCTTGGCGATTTCCGCCCACAGGTCCAGATCGAAACCGACGTACTTGTCGCCCTGCTTGAATTCGAAGGGCATGAACGAGGTGTCGGTGCCGACGATGAGTTCTTTGTTGTCGGCGTGGGCGAGGGTTGTGCCGAACAGGGCGACAGCAACCATAGACATGAGGAAGGATCGACGTCCCATAAATTCTCCGCGGTGGTGGGCAATGCCCCTGACAGGGTCAAGGAGCGGCTGACTAACACCGGGTGGCGTCGCAACATGCGATGCACAACCCGCCTATATGGCAACATGTGTTGTCAAGGCGGATACTACGACAACCAAAAGTTTGGCAACAGCTATTTCTGTTGATGGAAACCCTGGATTAACAACGTTTGTTGTTTTTTGTTTGCGATGTCGATCCGGGCGTTGTACCAGGCGGCGCGCGGCCTGGCTGGTCTGCGTCGCCGCTTATTCGTCCACGGATTCGGCGGGAAGCTCGGCGGCGCGCGCGGGCCGGCGTACGGCTCGCACTTTTCCGCTGCTTCCACCGCCGCAGAAGAACTGATCGCCGCCATCGGCTTCGAGTCCCGACACGTAGACGCCGGGCGGCATCTCGAGGCTTTCCAGCACTTCTCCGGTACGGGCATCGACATGCCTCAGTTCGCTCGCGTCGTCTTCCCAGGTGCCGTGCCAGAGTTCTCCGTTGCTCCAGGTGACCCCGGTGACGAAGCGGTTGGACTCGATGGTGCGAAGAATCGCCCCGGTTTCGGGGTTGACCTGATGAATCTTCCGGTCGCGATAGCGCCCCACCCAGAGCGATCCTTCGGCCCACGCCATGCCTGAGTTGCCACCACCGCCGGGCGCCGGGATCGTACCCAGTACGTGGCCGGTATCCGGATCGATCTTCTGGATGCGATCGCCAGCGAGCTGAAACAGGTGCCGGCCGTCGAAGGCCGTTCCTGCCTGCGCGACCATGTCGATCGAGCGCACCGTTGCACCACTGGCGGGATCGAATGCGTTCAGTTTGTCGCCGGTGGCGATCCAGACGCGCTGACCGTCGTAGGTCACGCCGTGCACGTCGTTGACGCCCGGAAAGGGGCCGTATTCACGCACGATTTTGGCGGCTGATCGGTTCATGGCGTCATCCTAATCACTTGTGATGGGTGAGGGGAGTAACAAAGTCGTCGTGAATCCTGGCATGGGCGGCGTCATCCAGCGCCGCGCCCGCCCGCGGCCGAACGATTGCACCTTGTTGGCTGCCGCCAGCGTGTCGAGGGCCCGCTGCATGGTGCGCTGACTGGTGTCCAGCGCAATCGCGAGCGCCGAGCTCGACCACGACTCCCCGTCGGCGAGGAAGGCGAGCACCATGGCATGCGGCTCTTCGACCGGCCGTGCGAGCACGACGACCTCGCGCGCGCCGTGCGGCACGAGCGCAAAGCCGCGCTTCGTCGCGCTGACGCCGGCCAGTGGTCCAAGCAACGCGCGAAGCCGCCCGGCTTCGACGCGCAACCGCGCGCGATGCGATTCATCGGCGTGCTTCGTGCGGAATGCGCGCGCAATCAGCGCGTCCCTCGATACGTCTTCGGGCCATGCTTCGGCCAATGCGCGTGCGAGGGTGAACAACACCGGGCGCCTCGCGAGCGGAACCACGATGTTTGCTTCACGTACGACATAACGGCACGCGTCCACCACGAGTGCTTTCGACGCCAGTAACGCCTCGACCTCCTCGAGCAGCAGGGGCCGTTCTTCACCGCGCGCGACCAGCCGCGCCGCGGGTGTGTCCAGCAGCAGGCGCGCGCTTTGGACCTCCGCCGCCAGTGACGGGATACCGGCTTCGCGCGCGGCGCGCCCGGCTTTGGCGAGCGCCGCGCGGGCCGGTTTCGTCTGGAGGCGGCGCATCGCGATCCCCGCGACGACCAGTTCGTGGGCGGCGCTCAACGCGGGCGGAAAGGGTGTGGGATCGAGTTTGGCGAGCAGGCGCTCGGCTTCGTCGAGGCGGCCGATCAGGAGCAGCCGCCGCACTTCGAGATACCGCGCATACGCGGCATTGAGCCGGTCGCCGTGGGTTTCGAGCATTGCCCGCGCGGCCTCGAGCGCCTTCGCGGGCCAGCCCAGATCGCGCGAGGCGAGCGCGATTTCGGCCTCGGCGACCACACATCTGGCGCGGGCCACAGGCTCTTTCGGGCCGAAGGCGCGCGCGGCACTGCGCACCAGCGCCTTCGCTCGAACGAGATCGCCGAGCTGCGCCATCGCGATGCCTCGCAGCGCGAGCGCCGGCGCATCGTCGCGCAAGGCAACCCGGTTCAAGGCGCTGAGCGGGTCACCTGCGGCCAGCGCCCGCGCCGCCGCTGTCACTAGCGAGTCCATGGTCTCATGGTCTGTTCAAATCCCGCCACACTTGTCACTCCCACCGTTCGGGTGCCCGTGACTAATCTAGCATGACCACCAACCCGTACGTCGTATCGACCACTGAACGAACGACGCAGGACGCCCAAGGAGGCAAGCATGACTACGACACATACGACCGGCACACGTGAAGCGTGGCTCGCCGCGCGGCTCGAACTGCTTGAAGCGGAGAAGGCGCTCACGCGGCAGAGCGATGCAGTGGCGCAGCAACGGCAGACGCTGCCCTGGGTGCGAATCGACAAGAAGTACCGCTTCGAAACCGAGGCGGGAAGCGTCTCGCTCGTGGACCTCTTCAAAGGACGCTCGCAGCTTCTCGTGTACCACTTCATGTTCGGGCCCGACTACAAGGCGGGGTGCCCGTCGTGCTCGTCGATTGCCGATGGGTTCGACGGCATCGCGGTTCATCTGGCGAATCACGACGTCACGCTGTTTGCGGTGTCGCGCGCGCCGTTCGAGAAGCTGCAGACATATCAGCGCCGGATGGGGTGGACCTTCCCCTGGGCGTCTTCGTACGGCAGCGACTTCAACTTCGACTTCAACATCGCGTTTACCGAGGCGCAACAGCGTGAAGGGAACATTGAGTACAACTACGAGCGCGGTGGTCACGCGATGGACGCGGCACAGATTCCGGAACCCGTCATCCAGTTCGCGGCGACCTGCGGCACCGACGCGGCGACGTACACGCGCGACAGGCCGGGTTTGAGCGCGTTCGTGCTCGAAGACGGCGTGGTCTATCACACGTACTCCACCTACGCGCGCGGCGTGGATGGCATCTGGGGCATGTATCAGTGGCTCGACCGGGCTCCGAAGGGGCGCAATGAGACGGGTGTCTGGTGGAAGCGCCACGACGAGTACGAAACGCGCTGAGGCTGGTAATGGGACAGCTTGGCGAAACCGGAGCGCAGCAGAGGGCGCGATGCTCCATCGTCGCGCCCGAGCTGCCTGAGGTGCTCGATGTGCTCATCTCGCAGCGGGCGTTCTTCAGCGTCTCGGCGCTGCTCTTCGCGCTCAGCGCGGCGGTGACGATTGCAGGCGCCGCGTCCATGTCGGCGATGGGCGGCATGCCGATGCCCGGCAGCTGGACGATGTCGGCGGCGTGGATGCCGATGTGCGGGCAGACGTGGGCAGGCCTCGCGGCGTCGTTCCTCGGCATGTGGATCGTGATGATGGCCGCGATGATGCTGCCATCGCTCGTCCCTGCGCTGGGACGCTATCGCCGGGCAGTCGGCGCAACGGGCGAAACGCGCCTCGCCTGGCTGACGGTTGTAGTGGGCGCAGGATATTTCCTCGTGTGGACCGCGCTGGGCGTGGCCGTATTTCCGCTGGGGGTGGTGCTCGCGGCGCTCGAGACGGAGCTGCCGGGGCTGGCGCACGCTGTTCCACTTGCGACCGGTGTGGTCGTGCTGGTCGCTGGGGGGCTGCAGTTCAGCGCGTGGAAGGCGCGCCGGCTTGCTTGCTGCCGCGCGGCGCCGGGGCACTGGCACTGTCTGACGCCGCAGGGATGGCGAGGGTTACCCGCGGACGCCGTCACGGCGTGGCGGCTCGGTTTGCGCCTCGGCCTCCATTGCACCTACTGCTGCGCCGGGCTGACCATGGTTCTTCTGGTTGCCGGGGTCATGGATTGGCGGGTGATGGCCGGCGTGACGGCGGCCATCACGATCGAACGCGTGGCCCCACATGGCGAGCGCGCGGCGCGCGTCATTGGGGCCGGCATTGTCGGCGCGGGGGTGTTGCTGATCGCGCGCGCCGTGCTGGGGTGAAGCGCCCGTGCCACGGCGACGACGCTCAGTCCGTCACGCCACCGTAGTTGCGTTGTCCGCGCAGGCGCATGGCAATGCGGCCAAACGCGCGCCATTGCTGCGCGATCAGCCCGTTGCCGTAG
Source organism: Paraburkholderia fungorum (assembly GCF_003610895.1). Taxonomy (GTDB): domain Bacteria; phylum Pseudomonadota; class Gammaproteobacteria; order Burkholderiales; family Burkholderiaceae; genus Paraburkholderia; species Paraburkholderia fungorum_B. Next base: position 490,085 of record NZ_MCAS01000001.1, on the reverse strand, counting down.
GAGCGCCCTGCGCCGTGCGGAGCGGGCAACTGGTCACGAATGCCGGTCGGCTCGACGGTGGCATCCCACGACGCGGTCTTGAACATCATGTCCCACCACGGAAACAGCACGCCGAAATTGCAGCCGTAGCGCGTACCTTCATGGCCGTAGCCGACGGCGTGATGACGCCGATGAAAAATCGGGCTTACGATCACGCGCTCGAGCAGCCATCCATACGGCAAGCGCGCGTTCACGTGCTGCACGCTTTGCATGAAGTTGCCGACCGCGACCAGCACGACGAACTGCGTCGGCTGCACGCCGATGAACAGCGAAATTGCGGCAAAGAACGCGGCCTGAATGATGTCGTCGAGAAAGTGATTGCGGTCGTCGGCCCACAACGACATCTGCTGCTGGCTATGGTGCACGGCGTGCAATTCCCACCACACGCCGAAGCGGTGCTGCCAGCGGTGATACCAGTAGCCGAAGAAATCGAGCACGATCAGGTAGATCAGGAACGACACGACCGGCTGATCGGTGACGCCCGGCCACAGTCCGTCGATGTCGATGTTCGGCACGTTGTAGATCGCCATCAGACTCTGCCAGTGATCGAACAGCGGCTGCAGCATGAAGAAGAACGCGATATTGATGATGCCGAGCTTGGCGATCCATGTGTAGATCACATCGGCGCGCAGCGCTTTACGATCGGACCACGCCTCGATGGGCCGCAGCGCTTCCAGGGGCCGCAAGGCGATATACGTGATCAATATTTCCAGCACACCGATGATCACCCAATAGAGTGCGTCATAGGTGTCTTCGTCGTATCCCATCAGGCCGAAGCGATAGAACAGCGGCTGCACCACGTCGACGTACAGCAGGGTCTGCAACGTCGAGATGCCGTTGTCGAGTTGCGCGACGATTTCGTGGATCATCGAAAGCCTCTTGAAATTGCGGGTACTGTCATCAGCACAAAAATCGGGTCAGTCTGGATTGGGTGCGTACACGGGCGCACGGTTGGCAAAGTACAAACCGTGCGGTGAACGTCCGACCGCGATTGTGTCGACAAGTTTATTCGTCGTCAGATCAATGATGCCGACATGCCGCGAAAAGCGGAAGGTGACCCACAGATAGCGGCGATCCGCGGAAAGCTCCATGTCGTCAGGACCGGGCATGAGTCCGGTGATGTCGGCAGTCTTTGTCAGCGTGTTGTAATCGAGAATGCTGATCGTGCTTTCCACGCGGTTCGTAAGCGCCACGTGATGGCCGTCGTCGAGGTTGCGGAAGTTGTGCGCGCCGCGCCCCGTCTGGATTTTCTTCACCACCTGCTGCTTGTGCCAATCCACCACGGCGACGTCGTCTTCGCCCGTCATGCCGATCAACAGATAGCGGTCGCCCGGCGTCATCCAGAGGCCGGCGGGTGTATTGCCGACATGCAGTTTCCACAGCACGGATTGCGTCGCCAGATCGATCGCGGCCACTTCACCCGTGTCTTGCAGCGTGACGAACACGATCTTGCTGTCGGACGAGAAGGTCATGTGGCTCGGTGTCTTCGAGAGCGGGACCCGCTTGGCGAGCGTCATGTTCTGGCCGTCGTAGTGGTACACGTCGACGCGATCCAGCCGCAGGCCGGCGGTGACGAACCATTTGTGATCGGGCGAGAAACCGAGCTGATACGGATCTTCGATATCTTCGAGCTTGCGCTGTACCTTGCCGGTGTGCGGATCGAGGAACATCAGGTCATTCGAAATCGAATCGGCGACGATCAGCGAGTGGCCGTCGGGCGTAATCATCAGATGATGCGGTTCCTTACCGGTCGGCTCCGTGCCGATGACCTTGTGCGTGACCGGATCGATCAGCGTCAGCCGGGCTTCGCCGGAGTCGAGCACGATCACGTTGTCGGCTGCCTGAGCCGGCATCGCGATGGTGAGCGCGCAATAGGCCAGCGCTGCAAGCGCGCCGGTTTTTTTAATCGAAACGAGTGAAATTGGCATCTGAACGATAGACAGGCAGGGAAAGCAATTTGGGGAAGCATCAAGGCGGCGTGCGCCAGGAGATTCAGCGCACGTAGGCCGCGCTCAAACCGTTAATGCTGTGCGTTACCGCTGGTTATTGCCGCGGGTTAGTGCTGCTGGTTAGTGCGTTAACGCGGCATGTCGCTCTGCCGATGACAGGCGGCGCTTTGTTATTTATCTGAAGGGTTTGGCGATGGCATGAGGCCGCGCCGGAAGAGCGAAAGAAGAGAAAAAACGAAAGGGCGCGGCTGATAACAGCACGCGCCCTCGATTTGATACTAGCCGCCTGGTTCCTGCACCCGCGGACACGCTCAGTCGAAATCGAACATGTCGAACAGCGAGCGTTTCTTCCTGTTTCCCCGGTAGTCCGTGCCATGACTGTCATGCGAGCGGTTATTGTCGTACGGACGGTTGCGCTCGTACGTATGGTCGCTGTGGTGCGCACGGTCGCGATCCGGGTAGTCGTTCCGGCCCGGGCGCGCGGCAGCGTTCACCGGCGCCTCGTCGCTTCCGGCATCCTGCGCGATCAGCTTGTCGAGTTCGCCGCGATCGAGCCAGACGCCCCGGCAGACCGGGCAGTAGTCGATTTCGATCGAGCGGCGCTCGGTCATCAGCAGGTCAGCGGTTTTGCAAACGGGACATTTCATCTGGTTGCTCCTTGAGGTTAAAAAGTCGATGGACGTTTATTGCCCAATGCTGAGCGTCTGCTTCGATTTCGCGCGGCGCACCAGCATGTTCAGTGCCTCGACGAACGCGGAGAACGCCATGGCCGCGTAGATGTAAGCCTTCGGCACGTGCGAACCAAACCCTTCCGCGATGAGCGTCATACCGATCACCAGCAGGAAGCCGAGCGCGAGCATGACGATGGTCGGATTCCGATCGATAAAGCGCGACAGCGGGTTAGCAGCGAACAGCATCACCATGACCGCGGCAATCACGGCAATGAACATGATCGGCATGTGCTCGGTCATGCCGACCGCGGTGATGATGCTGTCGACCGAAAACACGATATCGAGCAGCAGGATCTGTCCAATCGCAGCCATTGCGGTCAATTGCACGGTCGTGCTCGCCTTGTCGCGTACCGCTTCAGCCTGGACGACGTTGTGGTGAATCTCACTCGTCGCTTTCCAGACGAGGAACAGGCCGCCGCTGAGCAGGATCAGGTCGCGCCACGAAAACGCGTGGCCGAAGAGCGTCACGGCAGGCGCAGTCAGTTGCGCGATCCACGCGACGGTGCCGAGCAGGCCAAGCCGCAACACGAGCGCGAGCATGATGCCGAGGCGCTGTGTACGCGCGCGCTGTGCTTCCGGCAACTTGTTGCTGAGGATCGAGATGAAGATCAGGTTGTCGATGCCGAGCACGATTTCCATCACGACCAGCGTGAGAAGCGCAGCCCATGCGGCAGGGTCGGCAGCGAGAATGAGTAAGGAATCCATGGGGTCCGTGAACAATAGGTGACGGGCAACTTCGGTATGTCGCAATCATCGCCGTCTTCATGGTTCGGATAAATCAGTGATAATCTGAGCGATATATCGTTTTTTTCGAAGTGTTCTCGCCTATGCTCAACTATCGCCATCTGTACTATTTCTGGATCGTCGTGAAAGAGGGCGGCTTCGCGCGCGCGGCCGAGCGTCTCGACATGGCGGTTCAGACGATCAGCGCGCAGGTGCGCGAGCTGGAAAAATCGATCGGGCGCCAGTTGCTGAAACCGGCCGGGCGCGGCGTCACCATGACCGAGGCCGGCGAGACGGCATTCAATCGCGCGGAGCAGATTTTCCAGATTGGCGAGGCGCTGCTCGACGAGATGCGCGAGGCGGGCGGTGAGCGCATTGCGCGGCTCGCCGTGGGTCTTTCCGACGGCATTTCCAAGCTCGCCGCGCATGCGCTGCTGGCGCCGGTGCTGGGTACACCTTCGCTCAGGCTGTTATGTCACGAAGGCGAGCATGCCCAACTGTTGTCCGAACTCGCGCTCCATCGGCTCGATCTTGTACTCGCATGTCAGCCCGCGCCGCACAACGCGGACCTGCGCGTCGTGAGCCAGCGCCTCGTGGGTTCGCCGGTCGACTGGTACGGTCCGGCTGAGATTGTCGGCAAGTCCGCGCGCGCCGGCTTTCCGCAGTGTCTGAGCGATCTGCCCGTGCTTTTGCCGACCGGGCACGGCGCGTTGCGCGCGCGGCTGGACCGGTGGTTCGACACCACAGGGATCCGGCCGCGAATCGTCGGAGAGTTCGAAGACAGCGCGCTGATGGCGGTATTCGCCGCGCGGGGGCTCGGCGTGTTTCCGCTTGCGGAGTTGGGCGCGCAGGACGTCGCGCTGCTGCGCGGACTGCGCTGGCTCGGCCGGGCGGAAGGCGTGGTGGAAGAAATCCACGCAATCCGCTCGCGGCGCGGGCAACATCATGCGCTCGCTTCTCAGGTGATCGCCGCCGTACGGGCGTGAGCGCGCGGCGCGTCAAGCAGTGCGACTTGCCGACTCGCCACCGGGATCGGCTGAGGTCCCCACGCCCTGAAGACCGCAGCGAGCAAGGCGATTTCGCCGTCCGCCAGATAGTTGTCCGCGATGGTGACGGCGAGGCACAGCCGAATCACCTTGCGGCGCAAGGCGGGGTCGTCGACCTCGCCGAACAATGTGGCAAGCAGCGCGGCATCGAGCTGGCCGACCGCCGGCGTGTGCGCGACCGACTGGTCCTCGCACATCGTCTGCACGATCTGCGCGAATTGCGCCGGCGCGAGACCCAGCTCGCCGGCGATATCCAGACTTTCCAGTGCGCGCTCCTCCGCGCTGCTGACATGGCCGTCGGAGATGAGCGCCAGCGCGACGATACGTGCGGCGGCTTGAGGACTGTTACGCGGATAGGTACGCATGTTGAGGCTCCTGGCGCGGATAAGGTCCGCAGTGGTGGTGAGCCTCAGTCTGCGTCAGGTTGCGGAACGGATAAATCTGCTAATCCGGGAGAAACAGTTCGGAAAAACCGAAGGGTGCGCGGTGAACCGCTGTGCCGCGGCGCCGTTGAGCACGATGCGCCGTACCCTATCGGATAAGATACGGCTCGCCGTATTTTTCCGAATAGAAGGAGTGTTTTCAGTGATTCAGCCGAGCAACGTGTTCAAGGACAACCTCGCCCAACTGCCAGCCATTGGCGGCATCGAACGTATCGACCTGCTCGACGGCAAGGGCGCCGTGGTGGCCAGCATCGAAAACAAGCCGGGCAAGCAGGGCTCGCTCGCGGTGTACAACTATCTGCAGCAAACATTCGGCACGCTGGACGCCAAGGCGGCCGAACACGGCCTCCTGGTGTTCGCCGAGCATACGGCCGACGCGCGCAACCGCCCGGGTGCACACCCGAACGTCGACCATCTGCTGGCGATTGCAGCCGGCGGGGAAGCGCTGCGCATCAACGTCATCGCCGCCGGCTGAGCGGTTTGTCGCAGGTTGTCCAAGGCCGTCTTAGGCCTTGTTCAAACCGTCACGACAATCTTCCCCAACTGCTCGTTCGACTCCATAAAGCGATGTGCGTCGACGATCCGGTCGAACGGGAATGTCCGGGCGATCACGGGCTTCAAGGCACCCGCGGTTAGCCCGTCGAGGATGAAAGCCTTGGCGGCTGCCAGCCGTGCCGGATCGCCGATGATCTCGTGCACCAGATAACCGCGCAGCGTCAGTGACTTGCTCAACACGGTGAATAGCGGGAACGGTGTCGGCTCATGGCTCAGGGCGCCGTATTCGATCAGGATGCCGCCGCGAGACATGGCGTCCGTGAGCGGTTCGAAGATTGGGCCGCCTATCGGGTCCAGCACGACCCTCACCCCCTGCGGTCCCGCGATTTCCTTCAACCGGCCCGCCAGGTCTTCCTCCGCGGAAGCGACGACATGGGCCGCGCCCAACTCGAGCAATGTCTGCCGTTTGGCCGAGGTTCGCGTGACCGCAATGGGGATTGCGCCGACACTGTTGGCGACCTGGATTGCGGCAAGGCCGACACTGCTCGATGCCGCCGTTATAACCGCGAAATCTCCCTTACCCAGTTTGCCGATGTCGATCAACGCACCGTAGGCGGTGAGATATTGCATCCAGACTGCCGCGGCCGCTTCCCAACTGAGCGACGGCGGATGCTTGACGACGAACTCGGCGGGGAAGGTTGCCACCTCGCCGTAGGCGGGCCAGCGAAGCATGCTCGGTGGCGGTACGACGCTGACGGCGTCGCCCGGCGCGAATCCTTGCACGCCTGCCCCGATCCGTTCGACGATACCTGCAGCTTCATAGCCAAGACCCGAAGGCAGCGTCGGCGTTTCGATGTAGGTGCCCGCGCGCAGCATGGCCTCGGCGCGGTTAAGGCCCAGCGCCTTCACGCGAATCTGAACCTCCCCTTGAGCGGGCGGGGCAATCTCGACGTCCTCGATGCGCAGAACCTCGGGGCCGCCATGCTGATGAAAGCGAATAACGCGTGTCATGTGGTTTCAACTCGAAAGTAATTGGAACGATTTAACTATGACAGTGCTGCAGAGCCAGATAAATGGCGTTATAACTAGAACAGTCGAAACCAACAGTTATCAATATGGATCGCCTCACGAGCATGGCTGTGTTCGTCAAAGCCGTCGACCTGGGCTCGTTCGCGGCCGCGGCGGACGCACTCGCTTTATCCGGACCGATGGTCGGCAAGCACGTTCGGTTTCTCGAGGAGCGTCTGGGCGTGCGACTGATTACGCGAACCACGCGCCGCCAAAGCCTGACGGAATTCGGACGCGCCTATTACGAACGCTGCCGGGGCATACTCGCCGAAGCTGACGCGGCGGATGCCCTCGCGGCGGATCAACGTTCCGAGCCGCGTGGCAGGCTGCGCGTTTCGATGCCCGTGCACGTCGGCCGGCGCTGCGTGGCGCCAGTCCTGCTGGCGTTTGCGCAACGCTATCCGCAGCTGGAACTGGATCTGTCCTTCAACGACCGTTTAGTCGACCTTGCAGAGGACGACTGCGATCTCTCCATCCGGACAGGCGGTCTGGGGGACAAAGCCGGGGTCATCGCGCGGCGCATTGCGCGCCAGCACATGATTGTCTGCGCAGCGCCCGCATATCTGGTCGCGCACGGCCACCCTCGGCGGATAGAAGAACTCAGCGGGCACCAGGCGATTATCTACAGGCGCTCGGGGCGTATTCGCCCGTGGCTGTTTCCTCGCGCCGGCACGCCGCCGGTCGAGGTCACGCCGCCAAACAGGTTGCGGTTCGACGATCTCGATGCGATCGCCGATGCGGCGGCACTCGGGATGGGGCTTGCGTGGCTCCCATCCTGGCTCGTTCGCGAGCGTCTTCAGACGGGTGGCCTTGTACAACTTCTGCCGGACGAGCCGGATTATCTTTACGACATCCACGCGCTCTGGTTACAGACTCCTCACTTGCCGCTGAAGGTTCGCCTTGCTGTGGATGCGCTGATCGAGGCGTTGCCCGGGCTCATGCACGGCCACGCCGCGCCGCAATCCGTGCCGGGCGCTTAGCCTCGCGTATCGCGTTTCGTATCGCGCTTATGGCTGAATGTCCGGATCGTTGGCGGCGAGAATGAAGTCGACGAAGGCCCGCAACGGTGCCGGCATGTGCGTTCGGCTCGGGTAGTACAGAAAGGGGCCGGTGAAGGATTGACACCACTCATCGAGCACCCGCACGAGCGCGCCTCGCTCGATGGCCGGCCGCAGAAACTCGTCGAATGTATAGACGATGCCCAGTCCGTCGATGGCCGCGCCTCGTTGCAGTTCGATCACGGAGGCGATCATCGGTCCGTTTGGCTCGATGCGCACGACGTCGTCGCCTCGTCTGAATTCCCATGTTGCGAGCACGCCGCTGTCGAAGCGGTGTCCGATGCACGCGTGATGAAGCAGTTCGCCCGGATGCTGCGGTATGCCGCGGGCCGCGAGATAGGCTGGCGAAGCCGCCGCGACGAAATGCTGAATGCGCGGGCCGATCGGGACCGCGATCATGTCGCGTGCGAGGCGCTCGTCGTAGCGAATGCCGGCATCGAAACCCGCTGCGAGAATATCGATGAACGTGTCGTTGGTTCCGACGTCCACCGTGATACCCGGGTGAGTGGCAAGGAAGCGGGACAGGAGGGCGGGCAGGATTTCTCTTGCCGCGATCGACGGAACGTTCAACCTCAGCGTTCCAGTAGGACTTTCGCGAAAGAGATTCACCGCATCCAGCGCGATGGCGATTTCCCCGAATGCCGGTGCGAGCCGCTCGAAAAGACGCTGCCCGGCTTCGGTTGGCGTGACGCTGCGCGTCGTACGATTGAGTAGTCTGACGCCGAGCTGCTGTTCGAGCCTTCGAACCGCTTCGCTCAGCGATGAGGCCGACACACTGCTTGTCAGTGCAGCATGACGAAATCCGCGTGACCGTGTGACGGCGACGAATGCTTTCAGATCGGAAAGGTCGGGTTCCTGCATTGTTCGATTTTCCGCACGGGTCATTCAGATTGAGGCGGATTATCGCACGCTGAAATTGAGCCGATACTTCAGGTCGAGCGCCTTTCTTGCGGCGTAACTACCAAGGAACATGATGAAGCAACTTCAACTGGGCAAGACGGGTCCGCAAAGCTCGGCTCTCGGTCTTGGCTGCATGGGTATGTCAGGTATGTACGGGCCGTCCGACCGCGCCGAAAGCATTGCCACGATCCACGCCGCGCTCGAAGCCGGCGTCACGCTGCTCGATACGGGCGATTTCTACGGCTCCGGCCACAACGAAATCCTGATCGGCGAGGCCCTGAAAAGCGCGCCGCCGTCACGTCGCGATGCGGCGATCGTCAGCGTGAAATTCGGGGCGATGCGCGACCCCGCTGGCGGCTGGTCGCTCTACGATGCACGTCCCGCGGCGGTTAAAAACTTTCTCGCCTATTCGCTGCAACGGCTGGGCGTCGATCATATCGACATCTACCGTTCTGCGCGGCTCGATCCCAACGTGCCTGTCGAAGACACAGTGGGGGCGATTGCCGACATGATCAAAGCCGGTTACGTGCGGCACGTCGGTTTGTCCGAAGTGGGCGCGGCCACGATCCGCCGCGCGGCAGCGGTGCATCCGGTCAGCGACCTGCAGATCGAGTACTCGCTGATCTCGCGCGGCATTGAAGCCGAAATCTTGCCGACGTGCCGTGAACTCGGGATTGGCGTGACGGCGTATGGCGTGTTGTCTCGCGGTTTGATCAGCGGCCACTGGAGCAAGGAGTCGGCGGGGAAAGGCGATTTTCGCGCCATGAGTCCGCGCTTCCAGGGCGACAACGTCGATCACAATCTCGCGCTGGTGGATGCGCTTCGCAAGGTGGCGGATGCAAAAGGCGTCTCGGTTGCGCAGATCGCGATTGCGTGGGTTGCGGCCCAGGGCAGCGATATCGTGCCGCTGGTCGGCGCGCGCCGGCGCGATCGTCTCGCCGAAGCACTTGGGGCGGTCGATGTGAAACTTACCGCTGACGATCTGGCTGCGATTGCGCAGGCAATACCGCCTGGCGCTGCCGCAGGCGAACGTTACGCGGCGGCGCAGATGGCCCATCTCGACAGCGAACAGGGAAGTCACGGCCACACGGCCTGACGTGTTGACGGGGCGTGCAGATCGGGTGCTGTACGCCCCCAAGGTCGGTCGATCTATCAGGGCGGCTCTCATGTGAAGCGCGTGATACTATCCACGCGCCGCCTCGACGCATCTCACGATATTGCGCTCGCAGACGAGCGCGGAAACCATCGTTGCATCGCAGCCACCTCACTTCAGCAAAAAAATGTACGCAGCTGCCTGGCCTCCACTGACGACCCGTTGAACTAGTTCGAACTCGCCGCCGCACCATTGGCGGGAGTACGGCTATTCGCGCCAGTTTCGACGAACTCGAAACGGCTGGGTTGCTTTACCTATGCGCATGCCTGCATGCGCCGGGTGAGCTGACTGTTCTTCGTCATGGATGACAACATGCGTATTCTCAATACGGTGGCGGCGTTCGCCATTCCGTTTATCCCCCGTGCATTGATCCAGAAAATCTCGCAGCGCTATATCGCCGGCGATTCACTCGCGGACGCGATCGCACGCGTCCAGACGCTAAACGCGTGCGGATTCAGCGCAACTCTCGACGTGCTGGGTGAAACCGTTTCATCGATGAATGAGGCCGAGGCCGTGGCCGACGAGTACACAAAAGTACTCGAGGCGATCCGGGCTCACGGTTTGAACGCAGAAATATCGATCAAGCCGTCCGCGCTCGGACTGCTCGTCGACGAGGCGCAATGCGAGCGCCTGATCCGACATATTCTGAAAGTAGCGGCCGCCGATGGAAACTTTGCCTGCATCGATATGGAAGATGTCAGTTGCACGCAGAAGGAAATCGACCTCTTCACGCGAGTGGAGCGGGAGCATGGCAATGTGGGTCTGGCCTTGCAAGCCTATCTGAAACGGACCTACGGGGACATCGACCATCTGCTGCGCAGGACAAGTACTGTGCGTATCTGCAAAGGGATCTATGTGGAAGATCATGCGCATCTTGTTGAGCGTGCACGCAACGACAGGGCAGCGATCAACGTGCATTTCATCGAACACGTATCGCGCTGTTTCAAGGCAGGTGCGTTCGTCGGTATCGCGACGCACGACGCGGCGCTCATCGAGGAAATAGTCGCGCTTGTGCGTCGCGAAGGTGTGGACCGCACGAAATTCGAATTTCAGATGCTGCTTGGCGTGTGCGAACCATTGCGTGACGAGCTGCTCGGCATGGGATTCAACGTCCGCGTTTATGTTCCTTATGGCAAGGACTGGTACGGCTACAGTACCCGGCGAATCAAAGAGAATCCGGGTATTGCGGGTCACGTGATAAAGGCGATGTTGAGCCGCGGATAGTGATCTGAATTTCTCTGCCACGGCGACGAATTAATTGTCGATTTCGTCGAGAGCCCTGAGAAGTGACGCCGTGATGACACTTCTCAGGAAACCGGAAATCTCGCTCGAGTCTCGCAACTGCTGTCTCTCACGCCCGGACAAAAATTTGCATGCGTCCGAACACGGTTGTTACCGAAGCGTAAGCGACAGCGCGCTCACGAACGGTGCATAACGGTGCACTAAGCGCCGATCTGATGACACTCCAAAATTCACTGCACGCAATAGGCGGTTTTTCTTGGGGTCGAAGTCAGAAAGACAGTGACCATCCAATCCTATGATCATCATGAGAAAGCAGGGATCTTTGCGATGCGGCAACCTAATAGAAATAATCTTACTATTTGTCCGAAAATTACTATTTCTTGTGGGATCGAACGGGCATTCCGGCTACGATTTACCCCAGTCGCGATGAGCGAGCGGAAAAAATTGCGAGTAGCAGCAGCAAGGCTATTTGTCTGATTAAACGTTTGCGCTGCGCGTGTTGGCAGAGTTTTGAGTAGCAGTGGATATCGCAGTCAGGTTGTCTCCCATCGGTTTCTAACGCAGCAGGACGCGTACGTCGACTCGCCGTGGCGATCGGTGACGCTCGTCCGCTGGATGGCCGCATCTAATCGAGTCTCACCTCGGACCGTTTAATCAGGCTTTGAGCTGCGCCCGGGATACGCAAGAAGATCTTTTATTTGTAATTAGGATCGCGAAGTAAACCGAGTTATCTATAAGCATTTTTTCATTCGAAAACTCTAAAAACAAATATTTATATTTCTTATCGACAGTGGAAAATATTCGGCCATGGTAAAACGACGTCAATTTATGAGTGGGCTAGCGGCCCTCGGTGGAAGTTATCTTTTGAGCGCCTGCGGCGGCGGCTCGCAAGACGGTAGCAACGGCACTGCTGTATCCGCTGCCGCCAAAGCAACGGCACATGCCAGTGCCGCGTCAGCGAGTGGCACGACAATGCCGCCGGCTGCTTCGATTACGGACAGCACAGGAGCCGTATGGACGCTGTCGGGTGGCGCGCTGTATCAAAACGGCGCGGTAGCAGGGAATAACTACAATGTGGCGCTTGCGTTGTGGATCAACGGAAGCATGTATCACGAGAACGCGAGCGGCCAGTTCTATCAATGGAACGGCTCAAGCTGGGTGAGCACCATCGACCCGCGTCTGGGCACTATTTCCGCAGATGGCACGACGCTGCCCTCCGCGCCATACATTCTCGATAAGTCGGGCGCGAAATGGACTCTTGTTAACGGCGTTGTCTACAAGAACGGCACGGTGGTAGGCGTCAACTTCAACGTATCGCTCGTACTCTGGTACGGTGGCAAAATCTATCACTGCAACTCGAGCGGGCACTTTTACGCGAATGCAGAGGTTACTGCCCAATGGCTGGCGTGCACGGATCCGCGCATCGCCGTCGCGCCGACCGCGGGTAGCTTCTTTGGCATCAACGGGCACTACGACTACACCTACACGCCGGCGCAACTGGTCACGATGCTCAAGGCGATGGGCTGCACCAGCTATCGCGTCGGCTGCACGTCCGATCCGACCCAGATCAATGCGGTTGTCAAACTCGCGCAAGCTTTCCAATCGGCTGGCATCAAACTGCTGGTATTGATCAACCAGGGTCTCTACGACAGCACCGGCAAACTCTTCAGCGGTGAGTTGACCGCTTACAGCGCCGGCTACTCGGCGGGTTCAGCGGTTGCAGGTGCGCTGATGTCGTATGGCGTGACCATGTATGAATGCGGCAACGAACTGACACGCGACGGCGCCATCATTCTGGATTCCACCAACGCCGGGACGAAAGCTCTCGATTTCAACAATGCGAACTGGCCGGTCATGCGAGGCGTGATGCGGGGCATGATCGACGGGGTGAAATCGGTTCAGTCTTCCGCGAAGTGCGGCATCAACTTCTGCGTGAACGATGTTGGCGCGTCGGACGCGTTGTGGGAGGGCACTCAACCGGACGGCAGCAGCGGCTATTCCAAGGTGCGCTGGGACATCACGACCTGGCATAACTACGAAGTCTACGGCGATATTTTCGATATCGGCACGGACGGGGTGGGTCCAGGTTTCGATTTGCCGACGTATTGCAAAGCACGATACGGCGTGCCTTTCATCATCTCCGAGTGGAACACGGGTCCGGAGCAAACCGAGGCTTATCGGGCAAACTACATCACCACACAGCTGGGTCAGTTCTATCCGGCAAGAAAGACTCACAACATCCAGTCGGTGATGTACTACGTGCTCGACAGCGGAAACGAGACATTCGGCATTATGATGAACGGCTCGCCCATCAACCCGTCGTACAGCGCATTTACGAGCTTCACTGCGGCCAACGCCGACAACTAGGCCGGCAAGCATCTGATCGTGCTGTGGATCTGGTCTCCCATCCTGGATGGTTAAGAGGGAGACCAGATCCCCTCGTTCTTTCTGCTATTCGATCCGGTGTGCCTTAGAGACTACAACAGAGACTACAACAGCCGTTCAATGTCAGTCTCATTGAACTGAGCGATGATCGCCTCCGAATCATTGACACCAAATCCCACTGCCACGATCCCATCGTGAATGGCCAACCCACAACAGAACTCCACGCCATACTCTTTCCAGTAGAACGGTTCGGAAAGCACAGCATTCCAGTCCCGATCGAAATAAACGAACCGGTGCTTGTAAAGATGCTTTTTCCCTCGACTGCGCTCGTGTACGACGCACAGCCAGCCGTCCCTCCATTCAACTAGTTGCGATGATCCGAGCAAACCTTTGGGCGCCTTCGATGGTTTCCGAAGCAACACGGTTGCCCCATGCTCGCTGATCTCGACAATAGTCAACGGGTTCATCGTGTGTACCGCGTGGAGTTTCCCGTCGGATACGAAAGGCATCCAGTTTTTCTCGCGAGTCGAACCAAATGGCGACTCGATCAGATAGCTCTCCACAACCCGCTCGCCAGATAGTTTCTGAAGCGTCATTGTGTTAGTGTCGCCCGCGTTGCTGCGCGCACTGCCCAGACACCACAACGCTTCTTTCCAGAAGAAGGTTCGGAGATCCTCGAATCCATCGCCGGATTTTCCTGATGCGTCTCTGAAATCGGTATCTTCCAGAGCGTTCATGCCCAGAACGGTCAGGTCGGTTGCCAACCTGCCGATATAGTTGATGGTGTCGTATTCCTCACCATGCAACTGCACGCCGCCGCTCTCCATCAGTTCGTAGTTAACCGATCTGACAAGCACGACGTAGCTATCTCCGTTGAAACACAACGATGGATTGCAAGGACGATATTCACCGGGAATCCTCACCGAAACGAATCTTGGGCGAAGTGTATGGAACAGTCTTTCTTCCTGGGGGCGCTCGGTGACATATCTGTACAGAATAGTCCTGAGTCGTCCGGGAACCAGTTGTGAAGTGAGCATTCAGGTTTTTCTCCCGCGCAGGGTTGTGCTGATTCTGGAATAGAGAACGTCAACGCCTTCCGGACATCACGTTCGCTGAAGCGTGTCCGTTTCGCATTCACCTTATGACTGGTTTCTCCACCGGGTCCCGGTGACCATCAACGGCTTCCAGGAATTGCCCGTAGCGCCGGCGACAGGTATCCCAGCCGAATTCGTCGATAGCCAGATTGCCTGGATTGCGAGCAATCACCGGCCATGATTCGTTAATCGATTGGACGATCTGAGGGAGTTCGGAGATGTCGTCGAACAGGATTACATTGTCGAACTTCCTGGCAGCCCACGCCATGAACGGTGTGACGCGCGAGATCAGCAACGGCACGCGCCCGATAGCTTCAAAGAACGCACCGCTTACCAGCATCGAATCGGCCGCGTGCGGCAGGATCAGCACGTCGCTATCGGCTACATTCTGCGCAAACTCCGCGTCGGACAGGAATCTGGCGTCGAGGTGCACGACGTTCCGCAGCGATCGCCTCTCGATGATCTCGTTGAGCGTCGCGAGGTAGGTTTCCGTGCCGTGCCCGGCGATATGCAGCTTGCACTCGCTTGGCCAGACGTCGAGCAATGCGTCAATCTGCTTGTATGGGCGGATCACGCCAAGCAACGAATACTGTGGCGCCGTACCTTCTTTCCTGGCTGTGATGGGCGCCTGTCCAGGCGCATCCCAGTAGAGGGGATGGGGCAGATACTGCGCGTCGTATTGCGCCTGGAAATCCGGCGCGTGGACTACGCGAAAGTCGGCGAGGCGGCGCACCAGTGCAATGATCCGCATCGACAGGCGTCTGTTGAAGCCCACCGTATCGTGAACCGCGTGATCGTGGATAAAGTAAACGGCTTTCGCTCGTCCGATCAGCATGAGCGAACAGTAGAACGCGAAGAGCAGAGACCCCGTCAAGCTCAACCGGGCAGTACCCTTGTCTCGCTTGAATGGTCGATACTCCAGCCAATGAAAAGCGAGAATGTTCTCTGGTTTGAACAGTTGGAGAAACCCGCCATTCAGTAGTCCCTTAATGGAAAGCGGCACGACGTCGTAGCCGATCGAACGGTAGAGATCTTTCTGAATCTGTATATAGCGATTCGTGGGGTTAGTGAAAGGACACATCATCACCCTGGGCCGCGAGTTGTTCACCGCTTTGTTGCCGGTCGTGCTGAGCACTGCCTCGGTAGCTTGCGTCATCTGTGCTTCTCCGGTCGGGTTGAGGGGGCGAAGACGTGGGGTGAAACATATGGCGAAGCTCGAACCACCCACTTAACCCAGCAATTGCCCCCACTCGTAATCAATGCTGTCTGGCGTAAAAGGCAGCACACCCGCGCCCGGCGTGAAGGTAAGCTCGCCGAAGAAAACCTGGTTGTCCGGTGCATATAAGTCGACGCGGACATAGTCGAAGTCTTCGCACAGCGTGACTGCGGTGTCCAATACGGATTCCAGATTTTTGGGGCGCGGGGCGGGCGTGGCGCTCCGCTTGTAGTAGCCGATAGCGACATTGAGATGATGCCAATCGACGTCGTATACGTCGCCATGCGTCGCGTTCCCGAACCTGTCGGATATCACCAGTATGTAGATGACGGGGCGTCCCGGTCGGCCGCCAAAACAATGCAGCTTGTAATCCGCGGGTATCTGGCCAGACCGGTCCAGAAGGAGTTGTTCAAAGAAGATGCGTGGTTTGATCGTGCGGTAATGCCTCTCACGCGCGATGTAGTAAAAGTCGGTGGACAACCACTGCTCGGCCAGAGATTTCAGTTTATCGAACGAGGTCTCGGACTTGTTTCTGACGATCTCGACGAAGGTGCTGCCGTGGTTCGCCTTCATGACGAACGAGCCCGGCAGCGCGTCGAATACCTCGCGCGTCAACATATCCGGTGCTGAAATCAGCGGTATGAGGTGCTTCTCTCCTATCTTGGCCGCAACGTAGTCGCGTACCGACAGTTTGTCGGTCAGGCTAATGTAGCGTGGATCCGGTCTGAGGTTTCGTTGCAGGATCTTTTCATTGAACGTGGCTGGGCGGAGAAGATTCGGATAGCGGCCAATGCGTTTGTGATGCAGCATGCTCAGGAACAGGGCATCCGGCAGCATGCACTTCGCCGCTTCCTTGAGTCGCCGAACCGTGGAAACGGACTGCTGCGCTGGCCGATACCGATCTTCCTGTATGAGGTTCACGTGGGCGGCCACGACGGTGTCAGAGGGTGATGCTTCCTTGTGTTTTGGCGTGGATGTGGCGGCTTCCCGGTCGAACTGTGCGGACTTGGTGGTCGTCATGTTTCGATCCATGGTTGATGGCGGCGCGAGGCGGCAGTCGCAAACCCGGCGCGCTTATCGCGCGATTTCAATCGCGGTATTCCAGGCTTCCTCCGGCGTCAACCATTGCTCCTCAGACTCGATCTGCTGCTGCGCGCGGAATTGCGTGGGCGACACGCCGTATCGCTCCTTGAACAACCGGCCGAGCCGATTGCCGTCGCCCATTCCGCACCGTCTCGCGATTTTGTCGACAGGCAAATCGGTATTTCGTAGCATCGCGCGGACAACTTCAAAGCGCGTGCGAAGCAGATACTCGAGTGGGGTCATACCGAATTCGGATTTGAACCGACGCTGGAAATTGCGCTTACTCATTGTGGCGAATTCAGCTGCTTTGGCTACGGAGATGGCCTTGCTGTAGTTTTCCTTGATCCAGCGTGCCGACTCGCGGATCTTCTCGGTTGTGGTGACGATGCTTGCGTCGTCGAGTTCAGGTGTGTTTCGGTCGATGTAATCCGGTTGTAGTGCGCGGGCGATCTTTCGCGCTATGTCCGGATTCAGGTCGCGCTCGATCTGCGCAAGTGCCAGGTCGGTAGGCGCCACGCTGCCATTTGTGCTCGCGCCATCGCCACCGCCACCGTCGTCAAAGAAAAAGACGGGTACGGTCGATTGCAACGGATTCTTGCAGACAACGGCCAGACTCGCGCCTTGTTGAATGCCGCGGGATGCAATCGATCCGTGGCGCGAGATCCATGCAAGAAAGCGACCGTTGGACTCCGTCGTTCCGGTGGTGTCACGACATGCGACAAAGAATGCATGGAAATCAGCCAGGCTATATCGTTCGAGACTTTGCGTCCAGATCAGGATGCTCGAGGAGCTTGTCACCAGACCGCCCCCGTCGGATAGCACGGAGAGCCGGTACGGAGGCGCATCGCCCCCCGCCTTTTCGAACTCGTTGGCAAGCCGGAAAGCATCGCCGACAGCGCCGGTGCTCAACATGGAACAGTCCTGGAAAATCAGGAGGCCAATGTGCTTCACCGCTTTTATTCCACTCTGACACTCATTGATGCACGACGTAAGAAAATTCCTGGAAATCATCACGCTAATTTCTCCGAACACGCAATCACGATACGTAAAGAGATTAACGCATCGAAATTTTCATAACGAACTTGGCTGATGTTCCAGGTGTTTTGGCGTAATCGTCATGATCGGGGAAATTCTTACCTTGAAATTTCCATAGAAAGCGCAATAATGATATTCCCGGCCAGAAACTTTTTCCGCGCCTGACGATCAGCACCGCATCCGGAAGATCGCAGGTTGAAGACCTATCCGGCCCGCCCGTAAAGGCGCTCAGCCGACTGCGAAATTTCAAACATTCGTTTTCTTGCGTGAACTGTCACTAAACTCGCGTTACAGCGTCGCACTGTAGTAGTGCAATTCTGTTACAGCAGTTACAGATAGCAACAACGCTTTCTAAAATCGCTGCATTCGTAATGCACTCAACTTAATCGGCCATTAACACCCGAATTTATGCCGTGTGCGATATGGCACATTCTTTTCGGGCTATGCTTCACCGCAACATGAATAGAGGAATTGGCACGGGAATCTGGTCGAATTTCAAATCCGTTCATTGAGTAAATTGCTTGAAGACGCCGTCCAGCCGCTGTGACAAGGGCGGACATATCAATTACCGTTTTCCAGGACCGCCGAAGACATTGTGTAGTCAGTACGCGCGATATCGTAAAGCCGGTGCACGATCGCGCGAAGCTGTACTCACAGGGCTCCAGCGGTATTGCGTTCGTCGTCTCGCGCCAGACGTCCGGCTTTTCCATCCAACCTGACCCAGCACGTAACTTCGCGGTGCTGCCGACCGTGTCTTATCCGCGTTCGGTGGCGGTTCCAGATCACGAACTGGTGGTGCAGCAGAGCGGCAACACGTCATTACTCTGCCCATCGAACATGGAAGGATCAAACCGGTGGATTACTACCCTGCAAACTCGTTCTCGCCCGCAACCAGCACGGAGCGTGGTCAGCTCAGCGCCGGTGCGATGCTTACGCTGATGCGCGACCACATTTGGGAGATCGTGGGCACGGCGGTCGTCGTGCTGGGTCTGGCGGTGATCTATCTGCTCATTGCAACGCCGATCTACTCGGCGGACGTTCTGTTGCGTGTCGATCCTCCAGAACCCAATGCGCTAGGACTCGCCTTGCAGAATCAGGAGAGCCTGCCGCCGCCCTCGCCCTCGCCGGTGACCGAAATGGCCGTAATACGCAGCCGCGCGGTGCTTGATCCGGTCATCGAAAAATTCCGCTTCGACGTGTCGGTAACGCCGCACAAGGTTCCAATACTTGGAGACATCGCGGAGAAGTTTGCGACGCCAGGTGAGCCGGCTGCAGCCTGGCTTGGGCTGAAGTCATTCGCATGGGGCGGGGAACGCGTTCAGATCGGCTCGCTGGAGGTGCCGCAGGATCTCGAAGAAGAGAAACTGACGTTGATTGCTCTCGCAAATGGCGCGTACGAATTGCGCGGTCCGTCGGGTCAGCTCCTTGTAAAAGGCGTAGTGGGCGCAATGCTCAAGAGCAATGGCGTTTCCATGCTCGTGAAAGAGTTGGACGCGCGGCCGGGCACGAAATTCGAGGTTATTCGCTGGAATGAGATCGACGCGATCAAGCGATTTGGCGCACTGGTGAAGGTCGGCGACAAGGTGAAGGACTCTGGGCTCATCCAGATAGAGTACGCGGACAAGAGCCGGGATAAGGCTACTGAAGTTGCCAACGCGTTGGGAGATCAGTACCTTGCCTACGCGATTGCCGCCCGGCAAGCCAACGACACGACCACACTGGCATTCATTAATGGGGAACTGCCCCGTTTGCTGGCGGACCTCAGAAAGGCCGAGGATGCACTGAAGCGCTTCCGTGGGGCGTCGCAATCCATGCAGCCGACGAGCGAAGCACAAGCGTATCTCCAGGGTGGTCTGGACATCGACAAGCAGATCGCGACCCTGCAAATCCAGCGTACGCAACTACTCGATCGCTACACGGCGGATAGCCGCTGGGTGCAGACAGCGGACCGGCAGATTGCACAGTTGCAGGATGCGAAGGCGCAGTTCGACGGCCATTTCAATAGCATGCCCTCGTCTGAACGGCAGAGCGTCGATCTTCTCCGCGCACAGAGGGTGGCGGAAACGATCTATCTCGGGATGGTGCAGAAAGCCGAACAATTGCAGGTCCGGCGCGCGAGCACGACAGGCGGGGCACATATTGTCGACGCCGCGATCCGACCTCACCGTCCGGTCAAGCCGCAGCCCGAAATCGTGCTCGCGGGCGGCGTGGTACTCGGCCTCCTGTCCGGCGTCGTGCTGGTCTTCATGCGCCGCCATGTGATGACCGGCGTGACCGATCCGAGGTACGTGGAGAGCCGCATGAGCGTGCCGGTCTTCGGCGAAATCCTGTTCAGTCAGCAGCAGTTGCTGCTCGATCGGCACGGCGTGGGGCGCAAGGCATTGCCCGGGGGCGCAGGGCGGTCCAGTCAGGCATTTCCGCGAAATGCCGCCGATCTTCAGTTTGTTGGCGGCGCCGCCGGAATGGGGATGGCCGCATCGCGGATCGACGACGGCACCAGGGTTCTCGCCGCGCGGTTTCCGAACGATATGTCGGTCGAGGCGCTTCGTGCCGTGCGCACGTCGGTGGCGCGCGATCTTGCGCACGCCCGCAATAACCTTCTGATGGTTATTGGACCGACGCCTTCCGCGGGAAAGAGCTTTGTTGCGGCGAACCTCGCAATCCTGCACGCGGAGGTCGGCTCGCGCGTACTCCTGATCGACGCCGATATGCGGCGGGGCCATCTCGCCTCGCTGTTCGGCGGAAACAACCGTGGTGGTCTTTCGGAGGTGCTCGCGGGGCAGCTCGGTTTGCGCAATGTCTTGCGCGCAACCGGCATCGACGGGTTGACGTTCCTGTCGTGCGGCGCACGGCCTGAGAACCCTGCCGCGCTGCTGATGAAGCCCCAGTTCAAAGAGCTACTGGCGCGGCTCGCCGGACAGTACGACATGGTGATCATCGATACGCCGCCGTTTCTCGCGGTCACCGACGCTTCCATCATCGCGAGCGAGGCGGGCTCGGCCTTGCTGGTGTTGCGCTCGGGGATGCAGAGCGAGCAGGAGATTGCGGACACAGTCAAGAAGATGGCGCGTGCCGAAGGGCGCATTGCCGGTGCCGTCTTCAACGGTATCCCGCTACTGCGAAGCACACGGAATTACGACTACGTGACGAACTATGGCAGCGATTTCGGCGATCTCGAAGCAACGCATTGATGGTTCGGCCGCAGGCAGCTTGCGGCCAGATGTTTCGTGGCGCCTTCAAACGGAGAAGCCGATGGCTTTCGCAATCAACGGAAAGTTCACCTCGCAGGCCGTCACCGGGGTTCAACGTGTGGCGTATGAACTCACGCGGGCCATGCAGATGAGCGCGACGCCCGGGGATGAACTGGAAGTTTTTGTGCCGCAGAACGTTGTCGAGCCGGGCACGCACCTCAAGCGCAAACGCTGCTTCCCGTGGCTGCGCGGCACGCTTTGGGAGCAGATTACGCTGCCGATTGCAGCGAGAGGAAGGACGCTTCTCAACCTGTGCAACACCAATCCGCTTTTCAGGCGTGGGCAAGTTGTGATGGTTCATGACATGGCGATCTACGATGTACCGCAGGGCTTCTCGCGGAAATTCCGGCTTTGGTATCGCGTTTGTTTCGCCATGCTGCGGAGAATGGAGCCGGTGCTTCTGACGGTATCGAGCTACTCGAAGACACGGATCTGCCATCACCTGAAGGTGGACGAATCGTGCGTCACGGTTATCACGCCCGGCGCGGATCATCTGGACCGGGTCATAGCGAATCCGGCAATTGTGGGCCGTCTGAAACTGGAAAAAGACGCGTACTGCGTAATCGTCGGCAGCCTCGATCCGCGAAAGAATCTGCAGCGTGTTCTCGACGCGATCGACAAGCTCGGGCATCTGAGTGACGTGAAGTTCGTCATTGTTGGCGGTCGCAATAAACGTATCTTCAACAGCGCGGACATGGGGCCTCAGACCCATTCGAATCAGATTGTGTGGGCCGGCTTCGTATCGGATGGCGAGTTGAAATCGCTGTATGAGAATGCGGCCTGCCTCGTCTTTCCCTCCCTATACGAAGGATTTGGACTGCCGCCGCTCGAGGCGATGTACTGCGGTTGCCCGGTGATCGCTTCCTCGCGGACCTCCATTCCGGAAGCGTGCGGTGACGCCGCCATGTACTGCGACGCGACGTCGGCGGACGATATCGCGGCGAAGATCTCCCAGATGATGGCCGATGCTGAACTGCGGCAACGTTACCGAACCATGGGCGCGGCGCATGCGCGTGAGTTTCGCTGGGAATACTCGGCGCGAAAAGTGCTGCAGATTCTGTACGGCCATACCGGCGATCAGGTGCCGGAACTCGCGCCCAGCGCGTCAGTGAGCTAGCCCATGTTTGTGACCAGGCGAATCAACCGGGTCACGAGCGTCGCCGGCAGACGGCGGGCGTTACGCATTCTTGCTGCGCTCGCCGGCGCGTGGACTCCGTTCGCGCGGGGCAAGACTGCGCCGTCGTTCTTGCCTGAGTCGCGGGCTCAGGGAATGCGTGGTCGCAGGATGACTGAGCTGATCGGTTCGAACGGTTGGGCGGGTGCGGCCAGCGACGTTCAGATGTGGCGCGCAATGGGCATCAGTTGGGGGCGAGGCTCGGTCGGCCCGGGCCAACAGGATGGACCGCAGGACGTCATGCGTATCGACAAGACCAGTTCAGCATTCGATAGCGAGCTGCCGCCGGCATTGATCGCAAATGATCGCAATGGGATCGGCTCGCTCCTGCAACTCGGCTATACCCCCACATGGAACGCGAGCGTGCCGGGTGACAGCAACTCGGCGCCGGTGGACGTCGATGCGTGGGAGCGATACGTCGATGCCGTGGTTCGTACGTACTCCGCACCGCCTTATAACCTGCGCTACTTCCAGATCTGGAATGAGGCAGCGGGCAGACTGTCGGGCGGACTGGCTCAAGCGACCTTCTGGCATGGCCCGGACGCCGCCGGGAACATAAAGAGTTCGAAACCGTACGAGCGCGCCATGCAGGATTACGTCGAGCGCATTCATATTCCGGCGGCGCGCATCATCCGCAAGTATCGCGCGTACGTGGTCTACGGTGGATGGCCGGACCAGGGCGGGCTCGACAACTTCAGAACATGGCTTGAGTACACGAGCCCTGTGCTGAATGCGCGGATGCTGGATTGGGTCGATTACATCGACACGCATTATCTGCCCGTTGCCGAGCTGGATTCGCTGTATCAGCAGTACGTCAGGAACGGGCCGGCGCGAGGCATCTGGCAAACGGAAATCGGTGACGAGTACATGAAGGACCCGCACTATTTACCGCGCTATTTCTTCGACTTCGCCGTATGGGCACTCGACAGAAACTGGGACGACCCGAACAAGTACTTGTCCATGATTTATCACTGGGATGGCTACGAGCCGTTCCGTCTAACGCATCGCGGTCCGCCCAGGCGGACATACAACGTATCCGGGCGAAGCCTGGTCGTTCTGAATCAGACCGCGAACGGATCGTTGGCAAGCTTCTCGAAGCCGTTGCAGTTCGATCCTGGGGCTTCGGGAAGTGCGTTGCTTTCCGGCCATGACGTCGTGATGCAGGTCAACGCGGATCCGGGTTGGCAAAGCGTCACCGTAGGGGGACTCAAATCATTGCCGTCACGCAACGCACGAGTCGAGTTCATCGACGCGCTGAGTGGCACGGCGAGTGCTCGCGACGATGTTGCGCTGGCGTGGAATGACCAGAACCTGAAGATTCGTTTCAAGGTGCCGGATCGCGTCAATGGGGCGGACAACAAGCCGCCCAAACACCTTGCCTATGTCGTTGTTCGTGGAGTCGCTTAAATGAACTGAGTCGTTAAGGACCATGCTCAATTCGAGCGAATTTGAATGCCCGCAGCATGCGTCGGTCGTTTCACGGTTGCCGAATTTCGGCTGATCGAACCTCTGGATAGCGTCGACATATCATGAACCACGTCACTGTCGTGATCTGCAACTACAACTACGAGCACTATCTGGCTACTGCGATCGAGTCGGCGCTCGGGCAGGACTATCCGGAGACGCACGTCATGGTCATCGACGATGGCTCGACCGACGGATCGCGCACGATCATCGAGAAGTTCGGAGCACGTATCTCGTCGATCCTCAAGGAAAACGGCGGGCAGGTGTCCGCTTACAACCAGGCGATCGAGCTGCTGGAAACGGACTATGTGATTTTCCTCGATTCCGACGACGTGCTGTATCCGGGAGCCGTCTCCGAAGTGATGCGGCTCTTTGCTGCCGGCGACTGGGCAAAGGTGCAGTTTCGTCTGGACGTTATGGACGGCAAAGGCGCACCGACAGGCGCCTATGTGCCTCATGTCGATCCTCCCGCCGATTGCGGAGCATCGTTGCTGGATGGCTGGTTGTATCCGTCGCCGCCCGCCTCGGGCAATGCATACAAAGTGAGCGCGCTCAGACGTATTTTTCCGGTTCCGGAGGCGGGCATCAATCGTTACGGGGCGGACTTCTACGCGATCTACGGTGTGGCGCTGGTAGGCCGCGTCGCCGCGGTGCGAAAGTCGCTGGGCGGGTATCGCGTACACAACACGGGTGGTGCGACGGTGTCATTCGCCAACTCGGAGCAACTCAACAAGGCGCCGGAAGCCGTCAACCTGAGATGGGCGATATTGCGCAATATCGCAATGACCCGGCTGCAGGTCGAGCTGGCACCTGATTTTCACGACTTCGCGCTCGAGAAGACTCGTTTCTGCTCAAGTGTCTATCGAGCGACGCTGAAAAAACGGTGGCGCTGGATGATGCGGGATTCGGGGCACTATTTGCACACCATTGTCGCGAATCCATTCTGGAGCCTCAAGAAGAAGCTCGGCACGCTTGTACTGTCAAGTCTGTGTCTCGTGCCGTACTCGCCGCTTTCTGATTTCGTGGTGCGGTATATCGCCAACCCGCTTGCCCGCCGTCGCGTGGTTGGGCGTTGAAGTCCAGAAACGCGGACACGGAGAGCGGCATGGATAGACGAAAGAGCATCCGTACTATTGGGTTTGTCTACGGCGGCTATTTGATGAGGTACGTGTACCTCATCATCGTGGTGCCGTTCTACGGGAGGATGCTCGGTGTAGCCGGGTATGGCCGGGTACTGGCCTCGATGTCGCTGATGAACGTGATATGGATGCTGGTCAATTACGGGTTCAGCCCCGTCGGCATGCGCGACGTGTCGAAAGCGCAATCGGATGAGGAATGCAACGAGATATTCTCGTTGCACGTGAGCGCGCGCATTGTGCATGGCGTGGTGGGCGGAAGCATCGGCCTGATTGCCACGATGTGTTCGCCGATCTTGTCCGAGCGTCCGTTGATCGGCGTGCTGGCTACGCTGCTGGGGATCGTGTCGGGAATGAACCTCGGTTGGCTGTTTCAGGGGCGTCACCAGTTTCGAACGCCCATCATTATCGAGGTGTTCGGCTTTCTCCTGAGCCTCGTGCTGGTTCTGAGCCTCGTAAAGGGACCCGACGACGCGGTATGGGTGCTTGCGAGCCTTCTGATTGCCGGTGTGGCGTCCTCGGTTGTTTCCTATGGCCTCACCATCTACCAGCTGGGCTGGCCGCGTCTCAGGCTGGCAGGTATCGTCCCCCTCGTACGAAATTCGACGATGCTTTTTCTCTATTCGTCGGGGTCGGTCGTATTCACGGCGTCGTCCACTTACCTGTTGACGCTGTTGTCCACGCCCGATCAGGTTGGCTATTTCGGCGCGGCCGAACGCTTTGCGACGATCGCACTCGCGCTCATGGGGCCGGCCGCGCAGGTGTTCATTCCCACCATCACGCGCCAACTCGCACAGGGCGACATGCAAGGGGCGCACGAAACGACCCGGCGCGGCGCGACTCTGCTGATGGGGTACGGATTACTGATTTTCTGTGGCGCGCTTGCACTGTCACCCTTCGTACTGCCTTTGATTCTTGGCCGCTCCTTTGAACCGAGTGCGCACGTTCTGCAGATCTTTGCGTGGATGTTCCCGTTCGCTGCGTTCAACGAGTTTGTGGCGGGCTACGTATTTGTGCCACGAAGGAAGGATCGTTTGCTTGCCATCGTGGGTATTGCGTCGGGTCTGATCAATCTGGTTGCGGCGCTGATTCTTGCGCCTCGATTTGGCGCCGTTGGCATCGCACTCGCCCGGGTGATCGGCGAGGGGTTGCTATCGGTCATGCTGGTGGTCGTTGTGGTTCGTCTTGAGCTGGTTGGCCTCGTACCGGGAGGCGAGCGAGCGCTGGGAATGGTTCGGGTTGCGTGCGGTTTCCGGCCCCAGACGCGTGCTGCAAAGGACGAATGAAGCCGGTGGTGGAAAAAATGAAGGATGTCGGACGTATTCTCACGGGAGGTCGAAGTGAAAGTCGCTATTGTTCACGATTGGTTGGTGGTTTCGGGCGGTGCGGAAAAAGTGCTGAAAAACATCATCGAATGTTTCCCGAAAGCGGACATCTTTTCAGTTGTCGATTTTCTGGAAGACCGCGAATGCGTGAAAGGGAAATCCGTCAAGACTTCCTTCATTCAGAAGATGCCTTTGGCGCGCAAACGCTATCGTGCATACCTGCCGTTGATGCCGATCGCGATCGAACAGGTCGACCTGTCGGGCTATGATCTGGTCATTTCCAGTTCACACGCGGTGGCGAAGGGTGTGCTGACCGGACCGAATCAGGTTCACGTCAGCTATGTCCATTCGCCTATTCGCTATGCCTGGGACCTGCAGCATCAATACCTCAACGAGTCTCATCTGAACACCGGCATCAAGTCCATCATGGCGCGCATGCTGCTTCACTACATTCGTGGATGGGACTCGCGCTCGGCCAACGGTGTGGATCATCTTCTGGCGAATTCGCATTTCATCGCCCGCCGGATCAGGAAGACCTACCAGCGTGAAGCAACCGTCATCTATCCGCCGGTCGATCTGGCCAGCATGACCGTATGCACGCAAAAGGACGACTTCTACGTAACGGCCTCGCGCATGGTGCCGTATAAACGTATTGATCTGATCGTACGGGCCTTCTCGCAGAC
This sequence comes from Paraburkholderia fungorum, assembly GCF_003610895.1. Taxonomy (GTDB): domain Bacteria; phylum Pseudomonadota; class Gammaproteobacteria; order Burkholderiales; family Burkholderiaceae; genus Paraburkholderia; species Paraburkholderia fungorum_B. Next base: position 463,392 of record NZ_MCAS01000001.1, on the reverse strand, counting down.
GCCTGAACGCCGGCTCGTGGTGATTGGCGATGGTCCTGAGATGAAGAAGATCAGGGCGGCAGCCGGCGAGAATGTGACGATCCTGGGTCATCAACCGTTCGAAACGCTTGTCGATCATTTGCGACGCGCGCGTGCGTTTGTCTTTGCTGCGGAAGAGGACTTCGGAATTTCGGTGGTGGAGGCCCAGGCATGCGGCACGCCGGTGATCGCTTTTGGCAGAGGCGGTGTACTGGAGTCCGTCATCGGTCTGCCGCTTGAACGGCCTACCGGTGTGTTCTTTGGCGAACAGACGCCGGAGTCGTTGCTGGCGGCGGTAGGGCGGTTCGAGCGCAATGCGGGTCTGTTCGATCCCCGGGCATGCCGTAGAAACGCGGAGCGTTTTTCTTCGGAGAACTTCAAGGCGGCGCTGATGAGTTTTATCGATTCCCGGCTTCCATACGGGGGTCTCGAACACTTTCTGCCATATCCGGTTGCAAGCCAGCAACTGCCCGTCAATCAGCGCCAGCATGCTGACGTCGTATCGTGATTTCAATGCGTTAGCCGATATCCGATCAGGAATTCTTCGCAGGCGTCTGGCAGCGGGAATCGTTTCGCATACGCCGGTTCACCGTGCCGGCACTTAGAGTAAGGCCTGGTCTTTCGATTTCTGCTGAAGATGGTTGATCGCGGCGTTATTGACCGACTGCGCTGCCAGCAACAGAGAGATGACGAGAGCGAGAATCAGCACATTCGACGGCGAGACCAGACGATGTTCTGTCGCGGCCATGACAAGCAGGCAGACAGATGAGATTTCAACGAACCTGAAAGCGGCGAAGTTCTGTCCACTGCCGAATAGCGCGGCGGCAGCCGCACCGTGTTTGCTCCACTCAATCAGCTTCCAGTAGAAGCCCAGCATCAGGGCAAGTCCAACTACGCCCAGTTCCGCAAGAATGTTCAGATAAGAATTGTGAGCATGCGAGTCGCTATGCTCGATGATCTTGTCCGACGCTATACCCAGTAGATGAAAGTAGTTCGTCACATCGCCGATGTGATCGTCGAATGAGCCGAAGCCAAGGCCCACGATCGGGCTCTGCTCGAAGTACGCAAGCGCCCGCGGCCACAACCATTCATAGCGAATGTCGAGATTGGCGACCTTGGCATCCTGATTCTCGATCGTGAAGGTGTAGCCCATATAGTCGACCCTCGGATCCGTGTGGTAGATCGCCATTGCGATGGAGCCTGCGATAAGGCCGCCGATCAGCGTTGCCAGCATCCAGCGTTTGCGGCCGAAGTAGAGGTAGGGAAGGATGACAAGGACGCCCAGCAGCGAGCCTCGGCTATAGGTGGAGAACAGCATCAGTGCATTGCCGGCGAGCAGGGCCAGCAACAGCTTGCTGCGCCTGTGCAGGTAGCATGCGATGCCGAGGCAAAACAGCATCGCGAAGAACCCGCCTGCCGCGTTGCGCGCAATGAAGTAACTGCCAAAACTATTGTCGGGACTTGCGAAGATGCTGAGTAAGCCGTTGTGGACGATGTAGTAAGCGTAGGGGGGCAGATTGATCAGCACCGCGAACACAAAAAATGTGCGGAGAACTTTATTCAGATCCCAACGGTGCGTGTACAGGCAACCGGCAAAAATAGGCGCATAGGAGATGAAGAAATTACCGTCGCGCCGGTAAAAATCGAACTCCAGAAATGACCTGGGATCGTAGAGCAGTGTGGAGACGATGACGAGAAGCGTGAACGCTGTGAGCGGCGTCATGAACGCGGGGTAGCTGCGTCCAAAAAATCTCCACGGACAAAAGGCGAGTGGTACCAATCCAACTGCGCTCACGGGGACCAGATTGGTGACTGTCAGGAATAGTGCGAGTAGCGATATGTAAGCCATTGCGGCTCCAGTTGAATGGATGGCGTATTGCGGATGGCGTACCAGAACATCAACTCGTTCACGTCAACGGTATCACGGCTATAAGCTGATTTCCAACCCGCTTGTCTCATCAGACGCGGAAAACAGGCGTGTTTATAGTGCTCGCGAAAGCAGGTCCAACGACCTGAGCCAAAACCTCAACGGATCGCGCCATAAATGCTGTGGTGCAGCGTAGCCTGACTATGATGAAGCTCATCAAGTACTGTTCTTTGGCGCTAGCTTGTCGGTAGAAGTCGATGCATGTCGTGACTATTGAACGACATGCAGTGGCGATCGAAACGCAATGCTATCCACGCTTTCCGGTCGGGCCAGATCGATGGTCAACGCGTGTGCCTTTGTTGCCGCGAGTTGAACCGCTGGCTTTGTCCGCCTGACTTAGTCGTCCTGTCATTGATCACAGAAGAAACCAGCGACGCGTGCGACGGTACAGCGTGCTGTGCGCGGACGTTAAGACTTCGTCCACCAGCTGGTTTCAATGTAAAGGAGCTTTAAATGAGCAACGTTACGGTAGTTACTGGCGAGATGGATAGTGAAGCGGCCGATCAGGTGGTGGTGGATTTTCCGCCGCTCGTGCAAGTGATTCTCGCCGGCGGGTCGGGTACTCGCCTGTGGCCGGTGTCGCGTGAGCAGTTCCCAAAGCAGTTGATCGACGTGATCGGCAACCAGAGTTTGCTCCAGGCCACGATGGGTCGGATGGCGGGTTTCAGCGCAACCTGGGAGATCGCGGAGGATCCGCTCGTTGTGTGCGGGGCCGAGCACTACTTCGCGACCTACGAGCAGGCTCGGGAGATTGGCGTGAATGCGCGCATCATCGTCGAACCGGCTCGCCGGGACACGGCACCGGCGCTCACGCTTGCTGCGCTCGCGGCGTGCGCTGATGGACAGGATGCCATCCTGGTCGCCATGCCCGCGGACCATGCCATTGCGGATCTGGATGCGCTTCACCAGTCGATCGAAATTGCCGCACGTCATGCGCTGAAGGGTGAGATCGCCACGCTAGGCATTCCGCCTGACCGAGCCGATACAGCATTTGGTTATATCCGCCTCGGTGAGGCACTGCCGGATGGTGCGCATCGCATCGAGCGCTTTGTCGAGAAGCCTGCTGCGGAACTCGCCGCGCAATATATCGAATCCGGCAATTACTGGTGGAACAGCGGCATGTTCGTGGTCCGTTCGTCCGTCTGGCTGGCCGTTATCGAGCGGTTCCAGCCGGCGATACATGCGGCGTGTGTCGAGGCATATCAAGGCGCCAAAAAAACGGATGAGTGTGTCATTCCCGATGCCGCCGGATTCCTGCGTTCGCCATCCGATTCGATCGATTACGCGGTGATGGAGCATCTTGGCAAACCCGATTCGCCATTCAGCGCAATCGTGGTGCCGCTCGAAGCGGGCTGGTCGGATCTCGGTTCGTGGGATGCGGTCTGGCAGGCAATGGAAAAGGACGAGTGCGGCAATGCATCGAACGGACGCGTGCTGTTCGAAGGCGCAACCGCCACCTATGCGCGTTCGCAGGGCGGCAGGCTGGTGGCGTGTGTCGGCACGAACAACATGATCGTCGTCGATACCGACGACGCCGTGCTGGTCGCCGACCGCTCGCATGTGCAGGATATCAAAGGTCTGGTGTCACGCATCAAGCGCGACAAGTCGCCGGAGGCCGACGCGCACAGAAAGGTCCGCCGGCCGTGGGGCTTTTACGATTCGATCGATCATGGCGATCGTTTCCAGGTGAAGCGGATTGTCGTCATGCCGGGCGCGCGTCTGTCGTTGCAGATGCATCACCATCGCGCGGAACATTGGGTCGTCGTAAGCGGCACAGCGCTTGTCACCCGCGGGGAAGAACAGTTTCTTCTCGGCGAAAACGAATCGACCTACATTCCGCTTGGCATACGCCATCGTCTGGAAAATCCCGGCTGCGTGCCGCTTCAGATCATCGAGGTGCAGTCGGGAACGTACCTCGGCGAGGACGACATCGTCAGATTCGACGATAAGTACGGACGGTGCGGTTGAATCGGCTCCGGTATCTGGGTGCATGCACTAAGAGGCTGTGATGCGATTGATTACTGGTCTACTGGCAAGATTGTTCGACGTGGCGATGATTCTGACCGGCGCACTCGTGGCCTCCCGGATCCGCTTCGACGATGCTTCTCAACGAGGTTTCTATTTTGCGTTCGTCGCTTTCGCCGCGGCGTTTTCACTGGCTGTGTTTCCAGCACTCGGTGTGTACGAGTCGTGGCGCGGACGCTCCAAAAGAGCGTTGGTGGGTCAGGTCGCACTCGGCTGGCTCGTGGTGCAGATCTGCGCGATGGCGCTGATGTTCTCGCTGCATCGGATCGACTTCGTCTCGCGTCTATGGTTTGCATACTGGACGGGCATTGCCGGCGGCCTGATGATTGCCGGCCGCATAGTGACGCACATGGTGCTTGGCCGGGCGCGCAACGCGGGCCTGAACTTGCAGCAGGTTGCCGTGGCGGCGTGCGGGGACCACTGCGACGAGATCATTCGCAAGATGGAGGTGAATCCGGCCGCGGGGTTCAGGCCAAACGCGCTGTATAACGTGCGCTCCGATACCACGACGGTGGCCACGACCGCGGTGCGCGTCTTTAAAGAGCATGGAAGCTTTGCTCGATACGTTCGTGAACGACAGATCGGAGAAGTCTGGCTCGCATTGCCATTGACCGAGGAACGCACGATTCTCACGCTGGTCAATGAGTTCCGCAACGATCTGATCAATATACGTTTCATGCCCGACGTGCGTACGTTAGCGCTGTTTGAGGGCAGTGTTACGGACTTGCTGGGCGTGCCGACCATCAATCTGGCCGCGTCACCGTTGCCGCCCAACGCATTGGTGCAGAAGGAGTTGTTTGACCGTCTCTTTGCACTGGGCGCGCTGATCGCGGTGTCACCCATCCTGCTTGCCTGTGCCATTGCGGTCAAGCTGAGTTCACCTGGGCCGGTGTTTTTCAAACAGAGTCGCAAAGGCGCGGACGGACGCGTCTTCACCATCTTCAAGTTTCGCACCATGCGTCTGCATGAACAGAAGCGCGGTGTGCTCGAGCAGGCGACGCGTGGTGATCCGCGCATCACCAGGGTGGGGGGATTCCTTCGTCGTACGAGTCTGGATGAGTTGCCGCAGTTCTTTAACGTGCTGCGCGGCGATATGTCGGTGGTGGGACCCCGCCCCCATGCGCTCGAGCACGACGATCTCTACCAGAACATTGTCTCCGGATACATCCATCGTTACCGCATCAAGCCCGGCATTACCGGGTGGGCGCAGATTAACGGCTTTCGCGGCGAGACCGATCGCATCGAAAAGATGGAGGGTCGTGTCGCGCACGATTTGTATTACCTCAGGAACTGGTCATTCAGACTCGACGTAAAGATCATTTTCGCGACTGTATTCAAGGGGCTTCATCATCCTAATGCTTACTGAGCTTAGATCGAGGTCCCAGTAATACGGTACAGGAAGTAGTGCGAAGGTTGGCGTTAGCGGGTTCAAGGATGGAGATGATGTCATTCGATGTCGAGCGCATGGTCAGGCGGTCGTTGAAAAGAGCGGCTCAATTCAGGTTTCACCGGAATCATGGCGCCCAGGCTGGGCAGGTGCTGCGGTTTCTGCAGAAGAAATATGGACAGGCCGATCCGGCGAATCTGAAGCTGGCCGATACTTACGCGCGCGATATATTCGGGAGTGCTGTTTACGCGCCGTGGCTGCGTGTCTACACGGCATTCAGTGGCACGTTCAAGGAGGGTTGGATTCCGGACAACTACTACGGGAGTGTGGTCGTGCCTAGCATGAAAGGCTCGTACGGCAAGCTATCCGATCTGAAGCCGATATCGCGTCTGATCTTCCGCAGCGATGCGTTCCCGGACATCGCTTACTTCGCCAATGGTCTGTTCTTTACGGACACAGGCATTGTGATTCCAGAGCCCGAACTCGAGAGCGCTGTGTTCGCGCAGTGCGACCGAGTCGTGTTCAAGCTCGATGGGTCAGGCCAGGGTAAGGGCGTGTACCTCTTCGATAGAGAGCATTTCGACCGCGAGGCCATCAAATCGCTTGGCAATGGGGTTATTCAGAAGTTCATCACCCAGCACCGCGTGTTCAATGCTTTCGCGTCGAAGCCAGTTGCCACGTTGCGCTTTACGACAGTCGTAGATGATGCCGGCCGCATCTCTATTCGAGCCTGTTTTTTCCGGCTGGGAAGAGCGGACGACACGCACGTTCAGAGCGATCACGACATCTGCGTGCCGGTCGATCTGACTACCGGTGAACTGGGGCGTGAGGGTTACATGAACGACTGGGGCGCGATCGCTGCGCATCCAGATTCGGGCGTTTGCTTTTCAGGTGTGAAGATTCCGGCATTTGCGCAGTGTGTTGCGATGGTCCTCGATCTTCATAAGAAGGTTCCTTTTGCCCGATGCATAGGATGGGATGTGACCGTCGATGCAGACGAAAGCGTTCAGGTCATGGAATGGAACGGCGAACACAACGACGTGAAGTTCAGTGAAGCCACGCAAGGCCCCTGTTTTTCGGATTTGAAGTGGGAGCGGCTAAGAGCGGTGGCGTGAACAAACGGAGACAGTGCGGAGACAGCGCGAAAACAGCGGAGACAGGACGTGGGCGAACGGTTGTGGTGCGTTCATATCGAAGGACTTAACGACTTCATTGTCGCCGATTCCCAGCGAACGGCGGAGCAGGAAGCGTTGGCGATTAACGCGTATATAGACAGCGCCGAGACGGGCCCGCGCGCGGCGGTCTTGAGAGCGGTGGTGGTCGAATGGCCATTCGACGCGGCCGATCATGCGCGTGCGTTGCAAGAAGACTGGGATGATCTTCAGCATATGCCGCACAGACGGCAGTCGGCGAACAAGCCCGACGGCGTGCTCGTGAGTATGGTGCGCCGTGTGAAAAAGCTGGTGTCGAGCGGGCGTGGTAAGTAACACCCGAAGGCTATATCGCGCGAAATTCGGGCATCGCAAGGATGTCGCGCACCCGAAGCTTTCGGCTACGCGCTTTGCCCGATGCCTTTATGCATGTGCGGAGAATGCCTCGGATGACTCGTAAGCATTCTCGTCGTCCGGGTCCATGGCGACCAGTACCGCGCAGGAAACCCTGTCCAGCAGCAATCTATCGTTCTTGCCGCTCCACCATCGACGGACTGGCCCGCTGGGTCGATGCCCCACGACAATGAGGTCAACTTTCAACTCACGGGCAAAGAACGGGATATGGTCCAGAGGGTCGCCAATGGCGAAGTGGGGCGTTGCGATGACGCCTCGCGCAGCGAGTTTTTCGACACCATCGCGGAGTATCTCTCTTGCGGATTGCTCCAGCGTATCGAACGGTACGGCAGACGCAATGTCTGCCCCCTGCGACCACGCCGGGTTGTTCAGAACGGCAAGCAGGTGCGTTTCAGCCTTCATCTGCTCCGCTAATGACGCGCCATGACGTAGCGCGCGGCGCCCTTCACGGGTTGCGTCATAACACAGGAGAATGCGCCCGAATGCAGACATATCGTTATTTGCTCCGGTTCAGGAGACCTTGCTATCCGGCAGCCTGACGGCGGATGCTCAACCGTTCGGAGGGCCGCCGCTCATGCATGCCGTAGCGCAGCGATGAGATTGCATCGCTGCGCATCGCACGAATTCATTATATATCACTTCGTGATGTATATGCGCTTGCGAAACTGGCGGACAAGGCAGGAGGGTGTGCCCCCGAAGGGGCACGGAAGAAGCGCCTATCTGGCGCGGCAGATGATTGCCAGTCGACTCAGGGCACCGGCGGGAAGTGCCGCTTGCCGGTGGAGATCCGCAAGCGCCGGAAGCGTTCCTTCTTGTGTTCTTCGTCGAAGTGGGCAAGAGACGGCTTGACCAGATCGCTGCGCGACACAATGCCGATCAGTTGCAAGGTTGCGGTATCCGTGACCACGGGCAAGCGTTCGAGGCCGTGTACCGCGAGCCGCGTTGCTACGAGCCGGCAGGTTTCGCTAGGCAATGCAAAAGTGGGCGAACGGTGGCGCAACACTTCGTAGAGGCGCGAGTCGAGTGCATGCTCTGTCTCGTCATTGCGAATTTTTTCCAGTACCGCGCGATCGACCACGCCCGCAAGCGCGCCCTGGTGCACGACTGGATAGGCGCGATGTTTCTGTGTTGTGCCGAAGTATGTTTCCAGCGCTTCGCTCACGGATATCCCGCCGTCGATGGTTTCGACCGTACGTGACATCACTTCGTCGACGTGGTGGCGCTCGAGCGGATCGACGCCGTATTCCCGGTAAATGTGATAACCGCGCCGGGCAATCTTCTCGGTCATGATCGAGCGCTTCATGACGACCGTTGCAAACCCGTGCGCGATCAGTGTTGCGGCGAGCAGCGGCAGCAAGGCATTGCTGTCGTGCGTAAGTCCGAAGGCGAACACGATTGCTGTCAGCGGTGCCCCCAGCGTGGCGCCGAGCGTGGCTGCCATGAAAACGAGCGGCCACAGGGCAGGCTCGCCGCCCGGCAGCACATGGCCGAACACGACACCGAGCCCCGCGCCGAGCATCAGCAACGGTGCAAGGACGCCGCCCGAGGTGCCCGAGCCCAGCGCCACGACCCAGATGATCGCTTTCACCACCAGGATCGCCAGCGCGATCTGGATGGCAATGTGCTGGTGCAGCAGATCGCCGATCACGTCGTAGCCGACCCCCAACGCGCGAGGTTCGATAAAGCCGCCGATACCGATGACGAGGCCGCCGAGCGCAGGCCACCACATCCAGTGGATGGGCAGCTTGCCGAACAGATCTTCAGTCTTGTACAACGCGGCCGAAAGACCCGATGCGAGCGCACCGGACATCAGCCCCGCGATGACGCAGGACACGAGCGACAGCGCGCCGGGAGGCGCAGTTTCGAGCGGAAACAGCGGCCCCGTGCCGAAGAATGCCGCGCGTGCAAACCCGGCGACCGCGCACGCGAGGGCGACCGGCAGAAAACTGCGCGGACGCCATTCGAACAGCAGCAGCTCGACCGCGAGCAGGACCGCGGCCACGGGTGTGCCGAAGACGGCGGTCATGCCCGCCGCCGCGCCGGCAACCAGTAGCGTCTTGCGTTCAGCGGAGGTGACCTTCACGCATTGCGCGATCAGCGATCCCAGTGCGCCGCCGGTCATGATGATCGGGCCTTCCGCACCGAACGGCCCACCGCTGCCGATCACGATGCCGGACGAGAGAGGCTTGAGAATCGCCACTTTCGGCGACATGCGGCTCTTGCCGAACAGAATGGCTTCGATCGCTTCGGGAATGCCGTGCCCGCGAATCTTCTCCGATCCATAACGGGCCATGAAACCGACGATGAGACCGCCGATCACCGGGATAACCACCACCCAGATACCCAGCGTGTTGCCGGCCGGCGAACGGTCCGCAAACGAAAACTGCTGGAAGAAGAACAGATTCGTGAACAGATGAATCAGGCTCAGCAGCACGAACGCGGCGAGCGTGCTAAGGGCGCCGATTCCCGCAGCGAGTGCGGAAATGCCGGGAAGCCGTGCGTTGGAGGAGAAATCGCGTTTATGGGTATCGAGACTCATGGTGACTCAAAAATCAATCCTGGGAACATTAAACGCGCCTTCGAGCGACTTCAGTTCGGCACGGTGCATTTCGGCGAGACGGGCAAGCACCAGCTCGCCCGCTTTCAACAGATGAACTTCGACCTGGCGGCGATCCGTCTCACTGACCTTCCGGCGGACCAGATCGAGCGCCTCACAGCGGGACACCAGCGCGACTACGCCGTGGTGCTGCGCCTGGAGCCGTTCGGCCAGCTCGCCGACAGTGGCCCAGTCGCGCTCCGGATAACCCTTGATATGCAGCAGCAGCAGATATTGCAATGGCGTAATGCCTTCGCCCTGGGCGGCCTGCTCGGAAAAACGCTCGAAGCGCCGCATCTGGTAGCGAAACTCGGACAGTTGTGCGAAGTCCGCTTTGGTCAGGCCACGAGTGAGTGTTTTCATCGGCGTTCTGGGAAGAAATTGGCAAGATGTAAATTATATCATGACGTGATATGTATGCGCGTGTTCGGCGCAGGGTTGCGTGATCGCGCTACTTCGTGATCGCGCTATGCCGCGCGTCGTTGCTGGGCGTAAGCCTGCCGATACAACCCGGCGATGAGGTCGGCCTGCGTGATCATTCCCGCAAGCCGCTGATTTGCGTCCAGAACAGGGATATGGTGGTGCCCGTAGTTCGCGAACACCGGCACCAGTTCGACGATTGGGGTCGCCGCCTCGACCGTGTGGACGTCTACGTTCATCAGGGCGCCGACCAGCGGCGCCGGGGTGATGCTGCGCCGGAACCAGCGTTGCAGCGGCGACGACAGGCCGGACACTTTGCTGAACGCGCGTTTGTCGACGAGATCGGCGCGGGTCACGATGCCGATCACGTGCTGCCTTTCATCAGTGACCGGGAGTGCCTTGATGCGGCGCTGTTTCAGCAGGCTCCAGGCGGCAGACGCTCTCGTGGTGGCCGACACCGCAACCAGCGAACGCGACATGATGTCCGCGCAGGTCAGTTCATTGAACGTGCGGGCATAGGCCTGCAGCTGCACGTCGCGCAACAGGGATTCCAGATCGTCCGTGTCGATATCGAGCAATTCCCCGCGCCGGTTCAACACCGACTCGAGATCCGCGCGCGTGAAACCTTCGTTCGGCGCCGCAGCCGATGCTGCCGCGCTTCTGTTCGAACTCTGGGCGACGTGCGGGTATCGGTGCCCGGTAGCCGCGTGATAGGCGATTGCGGCGCACAGCAGCGCCACTGACTGGATTGCAATCGGTTCGAGCACGAAGCGGTAGCCCAGTGCGTGCACCACCGGGCCGCCCAGAACCGCGGTGAGGGCGACCGCGCCCGACGGCGGGTGCACGCACCGTAGCGCGAACATCGCGCAGATTGCGAGCGCGACGGCCAGAGCGGCGGCGCCCACCGGATCCGCAATCCAGTTTGCGCAGGCCACGCCGACCGTCGCGGAAACGATATTGCCGCCGATGATGGACCACGGTTGCGCGAGTGGACTGGCCGGCACGCCGAACAGCAGCACCGCCGAAGCGCCCATGGGCGCCACGAGCAGCGGAATGCTTGCCGCCGGCCCTAGCAGGAGGTGCATGGTCCCGCCAGTGAACGCAATGCCAAGCAATGCGCCGAGGCACGATCTGAAGCGCTCGGGCCAGCGGACCGCGATGGGATGGGGGGCAAAGCCGGAAAACCAGCGGATCACAGCGTAATGGGACAAAGAGCGGGACAAAGTGCGGGACAAGGTTCGAGTAGGAAAGATGGTGGGTATCACGTAGGACGGCACCACACCTTAAGGCCAAATCCCTACGAAGCGAAAGAACGTGTCGTCATGATTATATTTCATTGTGATATAAAAGTACGCGCCTCGTCACGGTAATCCGACAGATTTTCGCTGACGCGCGAGTCGGACTTGTTCCGCGTGTGACACGCAGGTGCTCCAACTGACGCTAATTTCCACTTGATTGGATCATGTTGTGATATAAAATGAAGGCAGGCCTTCTGGTGGCCGGTTCTTGAACAGGCGTAGTCCGGATGAAACTACAAAGATGATTTACCCGGATGGCACACGCCTTTGGGGATGCTGTGTCTCGCGCCGATGCGCAAAGCCGGTCATCGTGGAGGCCCCGGCCGTTGCTGTGGGACATGACCGCCGGTTGCCGGGTCGCGCTGCGCCATGGTGCGAAAGATGCGCTGCGCTAATCCCGCTGGGTGAGTCCGAAAGGCTTTCCGGTGCGATGGCGCGATGCAGATCGAAGCAAGGAGCCATTATGCTGATCACGTTTCAATCGCCTGCTACGCCCGATGTTGTGATGCTTAGAGATCTTGCCCAGTATCTGCTGGGTCTTGTGGGCAAGCGGCTCGATACGCGTGGGGTTATCCTCCATGACGAGCTGCCGCGTGCAATCAGCCGTCTTGAAGCGGCGATTTCGGACGATGAAAAAGCGGAGATTGCCCTCGAATCGCTGCAATATTCCCGCGAACGCCGTCAGGAATCCGGCAGCGGGCTGTCACAGCGGGCCTGGCCATTTCTCGACATGATGCGGGAAGCCAGCAAACATAACGCCGACATCATCTGGGGGCTGTAGAGGCTGGACTGCCGCGCGAGTTGATGCCGCCAGCCGCGTCACGGCTCGTGACGCGTGCGGTTCCACCAGTGCTTGCCGGCTGCATGCCGCAGAATCCGCTCACGGGAGTTGGGCCGGCTGTCCTGGGCGATAACGAAAAGAATCACCATCACCAGCACTGCGGCCGACACTGCGATCTGTACCATCAGATCCATTATCATTTTCTCCTCCCGATTCGAAAACATGCCGGCCTTTCAGGCGGCCACCTTGAACAGGACGCCGCAAGAGACGCGGTCGAGCAGCAAGGCGTGGTTCTCTCCTGTCCACCAGCGCGCAAAAAAGCCGTGTGGATGATGTCCGATGACGATCAGGTCCACGCTCAATGAATCCGCCAGGCGGGAAATCTGATCTATCGCATTGCCAACTGAATAGTGTCCCGTCGCGGTCACACCCCACGTGTGCAGCCAGTCAATTCCTTCGCGTAGGGTTTCCTGCGCCGCCTGCTCATCGAACTCGAATTTCATCGACGACAGAACGTCGAATCCGCCCGACCAGTGTGTGCAGTCGAAAATCGAGAGCAGATGGGTTTCAGCTTGCAACTGCTGCGCCAAGGCCGCACCGTAGCGCAGCGCGAGCCGCCCCTCCGGTGTGGCGTCGTAGCAGAGAAGTATCCGGTTGAACGGGGCCATCGCGCACTCTCATGTGAATCTTTGATTTCATTGTATATCACGACGTGACATATATGGACGTCTGACCTGGCAGCATGGCCGGATGGCCCTCTTGACGAGCCTGAGAGATCGGTCGAACATCACAACATGAGATATTTCGGCATCCGGCAAAGGCGACTAGCGTGGCCCTGATTCGGGGCGGCGAAGTGGCTGATGCCGGTGAAGTCGCAGCCGCGTGATTTTTGCCGCATTGCGCTGTTGGCCCCTGATCACAGCGGGGTGATCAGCAAAGGCGAGGGAGGGGAATCATGATTGACGTCGACGAAAAACTCAGGCATCCGCAGCCGGTGAAGCACAGCGATAACGAAAAAAGCAAGATGCCAAAACGTGACGAAGCGGGAGACAAGCCCGCGAGAACGCGTGGCGAAGGCGAACCACCTGTCGAGTGATACGACAGGTGCAGTGATGCGTCAGGCGGCGGCCTGTCCGGCGCGGTGACGCCGCCGGCGGCCGCGTTTTGCGCCGTCTACGCGCGTGCGGCCGCTTCCAGTTCCGTGAGGCGCTTGCGCAGCAAGCGATCCTCCTGGAAGCGGCTGGTTTCGTCGCGGATCACGGCGACGATGCCGGTGAGTTCGTTTTGCGGCGAATGCAGCAACGCAACCGTGAAGGCAATCGATAGCGCGCGCCCGTCCTTATGCACGGCGGGCACACGCAGCACGTCATTGCCATAGCGGGTTTCGCCCGTTGCCATGGTCTTGTGATAGCCGTCCCAATGGCGGCCGCGCAGACGTTCCGGAATGATCAGGTCCAGCGAATTTCCCAGCGCCTCGCTTTGTGTAAAGCCGAACATGCGCTCGGCCGCGGGGTTCCACAATGTGATGCTGCCGTCGGCATCCGAAATGATGATCGCGTCGCCGATTACGCTGACGAGTTGCTCGAAGTCGATGCTTGTTTGCATGGTGCGCCCCGGACTGTAAAACACGGATTCTTGAATTGGCTACGTGGATACGGCGCCCGCGAAGGTCGCCGTATCCACAGGCCCGAGCATACACACGGGCATACGGCCTGACACGGTTCAATCGCTAAACCGCCTTGATTTCACGCAGATTGAAGATGTCCTGCTTGCTGTAGCCAAGACTTGCCAGTACTTCGTCCGTATGTTCGCCGAGCAGAGGCGAGGCGGTGACCTCCGGCTTCATATCCGAGAACTTGATCGGACTGCCGACCGTCAGGTACGAACCGCGTTTCTTGTGCGGCACTTCAACGATCGTGCCGCTCGCGCGCAGCGAGGGATCGTTGGCCAGTTCCTTCATCGTCAACACCGGCGCACATGGAATGTCGAACTTGCGCAGAATATCGACGGCTTCGAATTTGGTCTTGTCGGCAAGCCATGCTTCGATGGTTCCGAAGATCTCGAAGATATGCGGTTGACGCGCTTCGGCGGTCTTGTAGGCCGGGTCGCTGATCCACTCGGGTTTGCCGAGCGCCTTGCAGATCGGCTCCCACGCGTGGCCCTGGATCGTGAAGTAGATGTACGCGTTCGGATCCGTCTCCCAGCCCTTGCACTTGAGTACCCAGCCCGGCTGACCGCCGCCACCCGCATTGCCGCCGCGCGGCACCACGTCGCTGAACTCGCCGTGCGGATACTGCGGGTATTCCTCGAGATAGCCCACGCGTTCCAGGCGTTGCTGGTCCCGCAGTTTCACGCGGCACAGGTTCAGCACGCTGTCCTGCATCGATACCGCGACCTTCTGGCCTTTGCCGGTTTTGTCGCGTCCAAGCAGCGCGGTCAGAATGCCGATGGCCAGATGCATGCCGGTGTTGCTGTCGCCGAGCGCGGCCGCGCTGATGGTCGGCGGACCGTCCCAGAAGCCGGTGGTGGAGGCCGCGCCACCGGCGCATTGCGCGACGTTTTCGTAGACCTTCAGGTCGTCGTAGTGGTGGCCGTCGCTGAAGCCTTTCACTGACGCGACGATCATCTTCGGGTTGAGTTCGTTCAGGCGCTCCCAGGAAAACCCCATCCGGTCCAACGCGCCCGGTCCGAAATTCTCGACCAGCACGTCGGATTCACGGACCAGTTTTTCGAGTATCTCCTTGCCCTCGGGTTTTTTCGTGTCCAGCGTCAGCGACTTTTTGTTGCTGTTGAGCATGGTGAAGTAGAGCGCGTCGGCGTCGGGGATATCGCGCAACTGATTGCGCGTCACGTCGCCCGAGCCTGGCCGTTCGACCTTGACCACGTCGGCGCCGAACCAGGCGAGCAACTGGGTGCATGCAGGGCCGGCCTGCACGTGGGTGAAGTCGATGATCTTGATGCCTTCGAGAGGTTTGGTCACTTTGGTTTCTCCGTGGTTACGCTGGATCACTTTTTCATCGCCGCGCTTTGCGGATTCAGATTGGTCAGGCGGCCGCTTTCGGTGCCGGCTGCTTCATCGATCACGGCATTGATCAAGGTCGGTTTGCCCGAGGCGATCGCTTCGAGTAATGCCTTCGTCAGCTCTTCCGGCGTGGTGGCGTGGTGGCCCACACCGCCGAATGCTTCGATCATCCTGTCGTAGCGCGCACCCTTCACGAAGACGGTGGGTGCGACGTCTTTGCCGCCCGTTGGGTTCACGTCGGTGCCGCGATACACGCCGTTGTTGTTGAACACGATCGTGCAAACCGGCAAGTCGTAGCGGCAGATGGTTTCGAGTTCCATGCCGCTGAAACCGAACGCGCTGTCGCCTTCGATCGCGACAACCGGTTTGCCGCTGGTCACAGCCGCACCGATCGCGAAGCCCATGCCGATACCCATGATTCCCCACGTGCCGGAATCGAAGCGTTTGCGCGGCTCATACATATCGATGATGCTGCGCGCGTAATCGAGCGTATTCGCGCCTTCGTTGACGACGTTGATATCCGGGCGCGTCTTCAGCACATCGCGGATCGCACGCAACGCGCTGTGGAAATTCATCGGCGAGGGGTTCTGGTCGAGCGTGGCCGCCATCTTTGCGAGGTTCTTGCTCTTGCGCCCGGCAATCGCGCCGATCCATTCCGCGTCCGGCTTCAAAAATCCCGCATCGAGGCCGGCGCGCAAGGCCGCCACGCACGAGCCGATATCGCCGATCACGGGCGCGGCAATCGCGACATTGCTGTCGATTTCTGTCGGTGAAATATCGACCTGGACGAATTTCTTCGGCGCTGCGCCCCACGTTTTTCCCTTGCCGTGCGAGAGCAGCCAGTTCAAGCGCGCGCCGATCAGCACGACAACGTCGGCTTCCTGCAGGACGAATGAGCGCGCCGCCGAAGCCGATTGCTCGTGCGTATCGGGCAACAGCCCCTTGGCCATCGACATCGGCAGATACGGAATGCCGCTTTGCTCGACGAACGCGCGGATTTCGGCGTCTGCCTGCGCGTATGCGGCGCCCTTGCCGAGCAGAATCAGCGGACGCTTTGCGCTCCTGAGCACGTCGATCGCACGGCTAATCGATTCCGGCGCCGGCAACTGACGCGGCGCGGCGTCGACCACCTTGACCAGCGACTGCTGCGCCTTCACGGCATCCATCGTCTGCGCGAGCAGTTTGGCCGGCAAATCCAGATATACGCCGCCCGGGCGGCCCGACACCGCCGCGCGGATCGCACGCGCCACGCCGATGCCGATGTCTTCGGCGTGCAGCACGCGGTACGCGGCCTTCGCATACGGCTTGGCGGCATTTAGCTGATCCATTTCCTCGTAATCGCCCTGCTGCAAATCGACAATCTCGCGCTCGCTCGAACCACTGATCAGGATCATCGGGAAGCAGTTGGTGGTGGCGTTGGCGAGCGCGGTCAGGCCGTTGAGAAAACCCGGCGCCGATACCGTCAGACAGATCCCCGGTTTCTGCGTCATGAAACCGCTAATGGCCGCTGCGTTGCCCGCGTGCTGTTCATGCCGAAAACCGATGAAACGCATCCCTTCGGCTTGCGCAAGCCGCGCGAGATCGGTGATCGGGATACCGACAAGACCAAAGATCGTGTCGATGTCGTTCAGTTTCAGCGCGTCGATGACGAGGTGAAATCCATCGGTCGTCTCGGTTGCCTGTTGCGTCGGGGTCGCTTCTGCTGCGGGCCTATCGGCTTCTGCCATGATGTGTCTCCTTGGTCACGGGGCTTCGTGGGATTCGTCGTGAGTTGCGCGCTCACGGTGTTGTTTATTCAGGCGAACCGCCAGGCAACGGCTGCAACCGTGCTTCGGCGATGACTGCGCCGGCCGGCGCGCCCGAGTTCTCGATCCAGCGCTTTCTCATGGGGGCGAGAATGAACTTCGCGGACACGGCCGCGGCGATCGAAATCACCGCCGCCGAGATGAACACGGTGCTCCAGCCGCCGTTGGCCGACAGCACCGATGCGATCGGCACCAGCATCGACGCGGTGCCCTTCGCGGTATAGAGCGTGCCGGCATTGGCCGCGGCGTATTTGCTGCCGAACGTGTCCGCGCAGGTTGCCGGGAAGATCGAGAAGATCTCGCCCCAGCACAGGAACACGGCGGCGGCGAAGAACATGAATGCGTAGGGGTTATGGCCGAACTGCATGAGCCCTAGGAGCGCTACGCCTTCGCCGAGAAAGATCATGAACATGGTGTTCTCGCGGCCAATGCGGTCCGACAGGAAACCGCACAACGGGCGCGTAAAGCCGTTGCACAGATTGTCGATCGACAGCGTCATGGTGAGCAGCGGCAGCGTGACGCCCAGCAGATTCACCGGCAGTTTGGCAAAGCCGTATTCCTTCGCAATCGGCCCAAGCTGCGCGGTGGCGATGATGCCGCCGGCCGCGACGAATACGAACATCAGATACAGCACCCAGAAGAGTGGTGAACGAATCATCTCGCCCGGCGTGTAGTCGATCTTGCTGGCAACCACGCGTTTGGCCGCGACCGCGCTTGCGGGCGGTTTCGGTCGTATCAGCAGGGTGGCGAGCAACAGAATGCAGACACCCTGGAAGATGCCGAAGAACATGAACGTGTGCTCGTAACCCGAGCGTTGAATCATGTCGGCGATGGGAATCACGGTGACGGCCGCGCCGGCGCCGAAACCTGCGGCGGTCAAACCGGCCGCGAGACCGCGTTTGTCCGGAAACCATTTGAGCGCCGTGCCCACGCAGGTACCATAGACGCAGCCCGCGCCGATACCGGCGATGACTGCCGCGATGTAGAGCTCGGCGAGACTGCTCGCATGCGCGTCGATGATCCAGCCGAGCGCCGCGCATACTGAACCGCCGATCACAACCGGACGCGGCCCGAACTTATCGACGAGCCAGCCTTCGACGGGCACGAGCCAGGTTTCGGTGACGATGAAGACCGTGAAGGCGGTCTGGATGGCTGCCTGACCCCAGTGGTGCGCGTTGTCCATTGGTACGACGAACAAGGTCCACGCATATTGCAGATTCGCGACGAGTCCCATGCATACGATGCCGATCGCCAGTTGCACCCAGCGGTGATGCCTGAACGCTGTACTGCCGCTCTGGGATGCCTTGAAATGTCCCATGTCATTCGTCTCCTATAGTTCCGTCGCGCTCGAGTGGCGCGTTGGACTGACGTGATCGAATCGCTTCTTTGCCGATTGTTCTGCGGGCAATGAAGCGCCAGTGGTCGGCCAGGGGAATTGCACTAACGAAAAGCTTTAGCCGCCGATCGCACGACAACGGGTGACAGGTGTTGGGCGTGGAGCGCGTCTGAGGGGATGCTGCGCGCGAACAGCGATAAGTAAAAATTAAAACATTTTATGGTTTGCATTCAGCATGGCGAATGGATGGACTTGGTGCCTTTAGCTGAAGCGTGGCGAGAGGCGCAGCGCAGCCGTCCGTGTATCCCGATTCGGTCGCTCCACCGCGGGAAAACCAATGTATACATAAATAGCTATCGTTTTTCGAAAAAACTTTAACTATTGTTTATTGATTTGTCCTCCTATTCTTGGTCATGCCAATTTCCTGAAGGAGACGATCATGAACCCGTCCCAGTTCGACGCTTATGAGCGCGCGCATGCTGCGGAAGTCGAAGCGCAACTGTGCGCATACAACAGCGCTTTCGATGAACTCGGTCTGCGCTTCCGTTGGGATGCGAGCACGCTTGCATTGCTGGCCACGATCGATGGCGAGGAGGCGCGGATCGCGGCCTACATCGAAGCGCACCACGCCCACCTGCTCAATGCGTATAGCCCCGGATTTCTGAGCCGGGCGATTCTCGAGAAGAAAAACGCCCGCTATCCGGCGAGCCTGCCGAGGCGCGTCGAGAGCGCGGCGCATCTGAGCGAGGTGGTACGTCAACCGCGCATCGGCGGCCGGCGCGAGCGCGCGTCGTACGAGATCGATCTGCCCGCACTGGCCGGCGTCTAGTCGCGGCAATTGCGTTTCATAAGCGTTTCCTATCGTGCAAGAGCGAACCCGTCTTGGCGCGATGAGTGGGGGAGATATACCGTTATAGCCGTGTGACAGCGGTGCCGTGCGTGCTCGTTTCTGACCTGCATGAGCCGCTCCCCTCTACCCGGAAGCGAAGATCGACCATGTACAAAGCCATCAGGAAAAATCCCTCGGCGCCTCAGGCTGCCGGCAAGATCCTTACCGCATTGCGTGATATTCCCGTCTCTGCACTCAGCGACAACATGCATCGCAACATCGGCAGTGTGGGACTGCATCCCTATCAACGGCCCGGCAAGAAAACGATGGCGGGCACCGCGGTGACCGTGCGCTCACGGGGCGGGGATAACCTGACGTATCTGCGCGCTCTGGAGTTTTGCCGTCCGGGTGACGTGCTGGTCGTGGACGCGGGCGGCGATCTCAACAATGCCGTCGTCGGAGGGATTCTGTCGTTCTACGCAGCCCATATCGGCGTTGTCGGCCTGGTCGTCGATGGCGCGATCCGCGATGTCGCGGAAATTCGCGAGCGGGATTTTCCCGTTTACGCGCGTGGGGTTACGCACCGGGGACCATACAAAGACGGCCCGGGAGAGATCAATGTGCCGGTGTCGGTCGGCGGAATGGTGGTGAATCCGGGGGACATCGTGGTCGGCGATCAGGACGGCTTGCTGGCTATCCCGCAGGATGACGCCGATCATGTCATCGAAAAAGCGCTGGCCGTTCTGGAAGCGGAAGCCGAAACCATGCGAGCGATGAAGGAAGGCCGCTGGAACCGCGCGTTTATCGACGCGCTCGAAGCACGCTGCAATAACTGAGCAGCGTAGGAGCAGAAGGGCGAAAACCGACGTCTGCATGGCAGACGTCGGTTTTTTTACGGCCTGTGACAGTCGTGGTTGCGCCATGAATGAACGCCCGGCGGCTAACGCGGCTTGGCGCGTTAGCCGCCGCCTGACGCGCGCCGCGATCAATCGAAGCTCACCAGCACCTTCATCGCTTTCGAACGGTCACCCGCCGTCTGGAACGCCTTGACCGAATCCTGATACGGGAAGATGCCGGAGATCAACGGCTTCACGTCGATCAATCCCTTGTTCAGCAGTTCGACAGCGACTGCGAACTCTTCGTGAAAGCGGAACGCCCCACGCAGATCGAATTCCTTGGCGACAATCACATTGATCGGCAAGGAGATGTCGCCACCGAGGCCGACCTGGACGATCACGCCGCGTGGTTTGAGCACGTCGAATGCGCCGCGCAAGGCCGCTGCGTTGCCGCTTGCCTCGAACAGAACGTCGAAGCTGCCTTTGTCGGCGGCGAACGGCGTGAGCGCGTCCGGCGTCTCCGCGATATTGAACGCGAGGTCGGCGCCGACCTTTTTCGCGCTGTCGAGCGGCAGTGTATTGACGTCGGTTGCCACGATCGTCGCCGCGCCCGCTCTGCGCGCGGCCGCTACGATCAACGCGCCGATCGGGCCGCATCCTGTGACGAGTACCCGTTTACCGAGCAACGGACCCGCGCGCCGAACGGCGTGAAGTGCGACCGAGAGCGGTTCGGCCATCGCGGCTTCCGCATCGCTCAACGAGTCCGCCACGACGTGCGCCTGCGAACGGTCGATCACGATCTCCTGGCGGAAAGCGCCCTGTACGTGCGGCGTGCGCATCGCGCTGCCGTAGTAGCGCATATCCAGGCAGTGGTTCTGCAGCCCTTGCTGACAGTACTGGCACAGGCCACAGGGCCGGCTCGGGCTGATGGAGATCCGCGTGCCGGCCGGCATGTCCGTCACGCCGGATCCCGCACGCGAGACGGCACCCGAGACTTCATGGCCGAGCACCATGGGCTCCTTGATACGAATCGTGCCGAAACCGCCATGATTGAAGTAGTGAAGATCGGACCCGCAGATACCGCCGGCCCGAACCCGTACGAGCAACTGGTTGGCCTCCGGTTCGGGCGTGGGAACGTCCTCGATGCGCAGATCGAGTGGTGCGTGAATCACGAGTGCATGCATGGTAGAGACCTATAACGGTGAATGCGGGGTCAGCACGCTATACGGTAGCGCCTGATACCCCGTTCGACAAAGAGCGATGTTGTCTGGGCCGATAATCGTCGCTTATGGATGCTTATTCGAGCGCGCGGGTCATGTTCTCGATGACCTTCCTGGCGTCCGAAAACACCATCATCGTTTTGTCCATATAGAACAGATCATTGTCGAGACCCGCGTAGCCCGATGCCATCGACCGCTTGTTGACGATCACGGTGCGCGCCTTATAGGCCTCCAGAATCGGCATGCCGGCGATCGGCGAACCCGGGTCTGTTTTCGCGGCGGGATTGACCACGTCGTTGGCGCCGAGCACGAGCACGACGTCGGTCTGGCCGAACTCCGCGTTGATATCCTCCATTTCGAACACCTGATCGTACGGCACTTCCGCTTCGGCGAGCAGCACGTTCATATGACCCGGCATCCGGCCGGCCACCGGGTGAATCGCATAGCGGACGTCGATGCCTTTGCTGGTCAGCTTGTCGGTCAACTCCTTCAGCGCATGCTGTGCTCGTGCGACCGCGAGACCATAGCCCGGCACGATCACGACCGATTCCGCATTGCCGAGCAGGAACGCGGCGTCGTCGGCGGAACCCGATTTGACCGGCCGCTGTTCCCGCTTTGCGCCGCCCTCAGCCGCGGCTTCCGCCCCGAAGCCACCGAGCAGCACGCTGAAGAACGAGCGGTTCATCGCCCGGCACATGATGTATGAAAGAATGGCGCCCGACGAGCCGACCAGCGATCCGGCAATGATCAGCATGGGGTTGTTCAGCGAGAAGCCGATGCCCGCGGCGGCCCAGCCCGAGTACGAGTTGAGCATCGAGACGACCACCGGCATGTCGGCGCCGCCGATCGGAATGATGATCAGCACGCCGAGTGCGAACGCGATCGCCGTCATGACGATGAACGGCAGCCATGACTGGGTCAGAAAGAACGCGATTCCGAAGCCGGCCATCGCGATGGCGAGTGCGAGATTGAGTGCATGCTGTCCGCGATAGACGACCGGTGCGCCCTGAAACAGGCGGAACCTGTATTTGCCCGACAGCTTGCCGAACGCGATCACCGATCCGGAAAAGGTAATCGCGCCGATAAAGGTGCCAATGAACAGTTCGACGCGATTGCCATAGGGCAGTTCGCCGCCGCTCGCGGCCAGTCCGAAAGCGGACGGCTCGGCGACCACCGCATAGGCGATGCAAACGGCGGCCAGCCCGATCAACGAGTGCATGGCTGCAATCAACTCGGGCATTCTGGTCATCTCGACGCGCGCGGCAACCACGGTGCCGACCGCACCGCCGATGATGAGCGCGACGACGAGCACGGTCAGCCCGAGCATCAGATCGGAGCCGAGCGAGGGCGCCTGTTTTGCAATCAGCGCGACGGTCGTCAGAATGGCGAGCGCCATGCCGACCATGCCGAAGGCATTGCCGAGCCGGGCGCTCTTGGGATTCGACAGCCCTTTGAGCGCCTGAATGAAGCACACGGAGGCGACGAGGTACAACAAGGTGACGACATTCATGCTCATCGCGAGACTCCATGGGCTTCGTTTGCGGCGGCCTTTTTAGGCTCTTTTTTCCTGAACATTTCAAGCATGCGGCGCGTCACGAGAAAGCCGCCGAATACGTTGACCGCCGCGAGCGCCACGGCGAGCGCGCCGAATGCCTTGCCCGCGCCGCCCACGGTCAGTCCCGCCGCCAGCATGGCGCCGACAATGACAATCGCGGATATCGCGTTGGTGACGGCCATCAGCGGCGTATGCAGGGCAGGCGTTACGTTCCAGACCACGTGGTAACCGACATAGATCGCCAGAACGAAGATGATGAGATTGGTGGTGGTATGAGTGATGAGTTCCATGGCGGTCTCTTTATGCCGTTTTCAGCATCGAAGCATCGTGACCCAGCAAGGTGGCCGCGACGATATCGTCGCCGGTATCGATCTTCAGATTGCCGTCCGTATCGATGATCAGTTTCAGAAAATCGAATACGTTGCGCGCGTAGAGCGAAGAGGCATCTGTCGCGACCATGGCCGGCAGATTCGTATAGCCTGCGATATGGACGCCGTGGCGCAGCACCACCGCATCCGCTTCGGTCAGCGGACAATTGCCGCCGTGCCGGTCGCCCACGCTGCTCCCTTTGCCGGCCGCCAGATCGACGATCACCGAGCCCGGTTTCATCTCGCGTACCGTCTCTTCGGCGAGCAGCGTAGGGGCCGTGCGGCCGGGAATCAGCGCAGTCGTAATCACGATATCCGCCTGTTTGGCCCGTTCGTGGACCAAAGCGCTCTGACGTGCGATCCACGAGGCCGGCATTGGGCGTGCATAGCCGCCTGCGCCCTGGGCCGCTTCACGCTCTTCGTCGGTTTCGCAGGGGACGTCGAGAAACCTCGCGCCCAGCGATTCGACTTGCTCCTTGACGGCGGGGCGCACATCCGACGCTTCGATCACCGCGCCCAGCCGTTTTGCCGTGGCGATCGCCTGCAGGCCCGCGACACCCGCGCCGAGCACGAGTACGCGTGCCGCCTTGACGGTGCCGGCGGCCGTCATCAGCATGGGCATGAACCGTTGATACACGCTCGCCGCCAGCAGCACGGCCTTGTAGCCGGCGATATTGGCTTGTGACGACAGCACGTCCATGCTTTGCGCGCGAGTGGTACGCGGGATCGATTCCAGTGCGAACGCGGCTACGCCCGCGGCGAGAATCCGGGCGACCTGATCCACGTCGAACGGGTTGAGCATGCCGACGAGAATCGCGCCACGCCTCATGTGCTGAAGTTCGACTTCGGTCGGGGTCTGCACCTTCAGTACGAGATCGGCGGTCAATGCTTCAGCAGGGCCGACGATCCTTGCACCGGCCTGTTCGTAAGCCGTGTCTGGGAAATGGGCCCGCTCGCCGGCCGTGCTTTGCACCAGAACGGTATGCCCCTGTGCGGTGAGTTTCTTGACTGTTTCCGGCGTGCCGGCGACACGCGTCTCGCCGGCGCGGCTTTCGGCAGGAATGCCGATATTCATGAGTGTTCCTCCTGGGATGGATGGACGAAATGGGCGGATCGAGGGCCGCCTTCTGATTGAGGCGCCACGCGTTGACGATCGGGACAGGACCTCACGTCCCGATGTAGCCTGGCCTTTGGAGCGGTCTGCCGGCGCCGGGGGACACCGGACAGACGGTTAGCGAGGCAAAAAGCAGGGCAAAAAGCGCATCAAGTCCTAGAACTTGTGACGCAAACCGATCGTGGCTTCGAACAGCGAGTTGTAGCCGTAGAACGGTTGATTGGAGCCGGAAGCGGCGGCGAGGGTCGTCCATGCGCCGGTGAGGTGGTTGTAGTCCACGCCGACATAGACGTCGGTGCGCTTGCTGAGGAAATAATCGAACGTCGGACCGCCGGTGATACGCGTGCCGCTCTGGCCCGCGTGATGGACGAAGTCGATGTAGAACGGCAGATCCAGCACGAGTGCGGGCGTGATGTAGTACTGGAGCGCGGTGGAGAACGAGTCGTTGCGATAATCGGCCGGATAGACGTGACTGTAGATGTACGAAGCGAACACCTTCGCCGCGCCGAACTTATAGGTTGCGCCCGCGGTGAAGATCTTTTGCGAGCTGTCCGGAATCGTCACGCCGAAGTAGGTGCTGCCATAGGTGCTGGTTGCAGGCGTCAGGCCACCAATGTCGTTGACGACCTGGTAGGCCGCGCCGACGCTCAAGGGGCCTTTGTCATAGGAGAGGCTGACAGCCGGCGACGAGTTCTGATGAATACTGCCCGCTACCCCGCCGAACGTGTAGGCACCCTTGAGCGTGAAGCCGGCGAGCGTCGGCGAGGTATAGCGCACGGTGTTGTCCAGACGCCCGCCACCGGTGAGTCCGGCGCCCTGAAAGCCGACCGTGCCGGTGTAATTGGCGAACGCATAGATATCGTGCGTCCACCCCATTTCATGCACCAGCGTGTATTGGCGGCCCATCGTCAACGTGCCGTAGGCGGTACTGCTCAGCCCGACCAGCGCGGTGCGGCCGAACAGGCGCGCCGTGCCGGACGGCGTGGATTGCTGTGTCACACCGGTATTCGGTGTGAAGCCGCCTTCGAGCTGGAAAATGGCCGCCAGGCCGCCGCCAAGATCCTCGGTTCCCTGCAGGCCCCAGCGGCTACCCTGGATCTGGCCGCCGCTGCCCATCGTGAAAAGCTTCCCGCCGGACTTGTTCTGGTGGGTGTCGTAGCGCACCGCCTCGTCGATGATGCCGTATAAGGTGACACTCGACTGCGCGTGTGCGATTCCGGAGATTGCCAATCCAAAACCAGTTAGTATGCCTAAAGTATGCTTTTTCACGAATAGATCCCCTTGCAGATTGACGAAAAGTTGAAACTCCAAGCCGACTGCCGCGTCCTCTTGGCGCGGCATTTATTTTTGCAAAGCGACGACGCTACGCTGAGCGATGTATTTGCGTCGTCGCCATGCTCTCAGGTCAGTGCCGCAACTGCGGCTGCAATCTTCCGGCAACCTTCATCGATAGTCTCGACACGCGTGGCGATCGACATCCGGAAGAAAGGTGAAACGCCGTAGGCCGAACCGGCAACCAGAGCGACGCCGGCGTGCTCGAGCAGATACAGAACGACATCCGCGTCGCCCTCGAGGCGCTTGCCTTGCGGCGTGGTGCGGCCGATCACGCCGCCGCAATTGACATACAGATAGAAGGCGCCGCCCGGCGTTTTGCAACTGATGCCGGGAATCGCGTTGAGCGCTTCGAGCGCGCGGTCGCGGCGCGCCTTGTAGGTCTGCACCGATTGCTGCACGAACGTCTGATCGCCATTCAGCGCCGCGAGCGCGGCGGCCTGACTGATCGAACTGGCGTTGCTGGTGGATTGGGACTGGAGCGTGTCCATGGCGGCGATCAGGTCGGCTGGGCCGGCCGCGTAGCCAATGCGCCAGCCGGTCATCGCATACGTCTTGGACACACCGTTGACGACCAGGGTGCGCGAACCGAGCTCGGGTTCGATCGACAGCAGGTGTTGCGACGCTTCACCTTCGAAGCGGATGTGCTCGTAGATGTCGTCCATCATCACCAGCACCTGCGGGTAACGCAGCAACACGTCCGCCAGGCCGCGCAGTTCTTCGGCGCTATAGGTCGCGCCGGTCGGATTGGTCGGCGAATTGATGATCAGCCAGCGCGTGCGTGGCGTGATCGCCGCTTCGAGGTTGGCCGGCGTCAGTTTGAAGCCGTCCTCCTCGGTGCAGGGCACGACCACCGGGTCGCCGTCGCAGGCGAGCGCCATGTCCGGGTAGGACACCCAGTACGGGGCGGGAATCAGGACTTGATCGCCCGCTTCCACGGTGACGGCGAGCGCGTTGAAGATGGCGTGCTTGGCGCCGCACGTCACGATGATGTGCTTCGGATCGTATGAGAGACCGTTCTCGCGTTGCAGCTTTGCCGCGATGGCGGCGCGCAGCGCCGGGGTGCCCGCCGTTTGCGTGTAGCGTGTTTCGCCACGCTCCATCGCTTCGAAGGCGGCTTGGCGAATGTGCGCCGGCGTGTCGAAATCGGGTTCGCCGACCACGAGGTTGACGATGGTTTTGCCCTGACGCCGCAATTCCGCGGCCCGGTCAGCCGCGGCGCTGCTCGGCGAAGGTTTGATTCGCTGGACGCGGGCGGCAATTCGCGATGCACTCACACTGGACTCCTCAACGGCTTTTGATGAGGCTTCACATTAAGCGTGCGAAAAAGTTCCAGCCAAGACGTCTTTCCGCTGGCGCAATAACATCCACTTATGACGCGGCGCATCGCGTGCGCGTCTGGCTTTTGCTGACCGGAGTCCATGCGGGAATACGCTGATACGCAGGCTTTCCCGCGCGGCTAGGGCGCGCCGGAAGATTTTTTAGGCACTGTGCGGCGGACGGCGCTTGCCCTATCATTGTTGCCATCCCCTAATGTTGAGACGCGACTACCGTGAACCTGCGGCGTTTGAAGTACTTCGTGAAGATCGTCGATATCGGCAGCCTGACGCAAGCCGCCGAGGTGCTTCATATCGCCCAGCCGGCGCTGAGCCAGCAGTTGATCACGCTCGAAGACGAGTTTCAGCAACAACTGCTCGTGCGGACCAAGCGGGGTGTTACGGCCACTGAGGCGGGCGCAACGCTGTATCGCCACGCCCAGTTGATCCTGCGCCAGTACGAACAGGCCCAGGCCGACGTCAAGAGCGCCGGTCAGACGCTGTCAGGCCAGGTGTCGGTCGGACTCGCGCCCGGCACCGGTGCCTCGGCGTTGTCGTTGCCGCTGTTACGTACCGTGCGTGCCCGTCATCCGGATATCCTTCTCTACATCAACGAGAATTTCGGCACCACGCTGAGCGAGCTGATCATGAACGGGCGCATGGACATGGCCGTGCTGTACGGCGACAAGCCCGTGCATGGTCTGTCGTTCCAGCTTCTGATGAATGAGGAACTGTTCCTCGTCGCGCCGCGCAGCATGGGGATCACGCAGGAGCAGATCGGCGTGACCGAATTGCGCGACGTGCCCTTGCTGCTGCCGCGTCCGTACAACTATCTGCGCAAGTACGTCGACGAGGGCTTCGCGCGCGTGCAGATGATCCCCAAGGTGGTGGCTGAAATCGAATCCGCGTCGACGCTGTCGGCGGCGGTGAGCGCGGGTATCGGCGCGACTATCCTGCCCGATTCCACCGCGCGGGTCGTGGCGGCGGCGGGTGACGTCGTGCAATGCCGGATCGTTTCGCCCGTCATCAAGATTCCTCTGTCGGTCTGTCTGTCCGACCACCTGCCGCTTTCCGAGCCGGCTGCGGCCGTCAAGGACATCCTGCTGGAACTGGCCGGCGACCTCGCGCTCGACGTGCGCTTCGAGTCCGGCGCCGATACATAAGCGCACCTTATCGCTACAAAGCCAAACCGTCTTGGCGCAATTTTTATGCGCCGGATACATTGAGTCCATCGTCAATCGCCCGGTTCGCAGTGAGCCGGAGCGACGAGGCTAGCCGTTACGCGGGCGAGGCAACCGGAGATCGAATCGGCTGTCATGCTGCCCCAACGGCGCTTCGCGCACGCCAGTCGACCGGCGTGCGTCCAACCGGCCACGGACTCAAAGATGGATCTCCAGAAGATTAAGGCGCTGATCGACCTGCTGGCGGAATCGCCGCTAGCCAAGCTCGAAGTCATCGAGGGCGAGGAACGTGTCAAGCTCGTGAAGGCGAAACAGCGAGGCAAGCGGGCAGATGCGCCATCGGGCGATGAGCCGGCAACCACGGCGTCCGCCTCAGGCGTTCAGGGTGGCGAGGCGCTGAGCGCCGAACCGGCGTCGTCAGTCGACCCGGCCCGCGTGGCGCCCGCAACCCAGGCAAGCAAAAAAACTGAAGCGCAACTCGTGTGCGCCCCCATGTTCGGCGTGGTTCATCTGACACCGGCGCCCGGCGAGGCGCCTTTCGTGAACCTCGGCGACACGATCGAAGCAGGGCAGGTGCTCTGCACGATCGAAGCCATGAAGATGTTCAACGCGATCGAGTCCGAGCTCAGCGGCGCCATTCTGGAAATTCTGGTGACGCCTGGCAGCGAAGTGGAGTCCGGGCAACCACTGTTCCGGATCGGCTGATCGACCATGTTCAACAAGGTACTGATTGCCAATCGTGGCGAGATCGCGCTTCGAATCCAGCGCGCCTGTCGTGAACTGGGCCTTAAAACCGTTGCGGTGCATTCCGAGGCCGACGCCGAGGCACGCTATGTGCGGCTCGCCGACGAGGCGCTGTGCATCGGTCCTGCCGCACCTGGCCAGAGTTATCTGAACCGGAGCGCGATTCTCTTTGCGGCGCACGTGAGCGGCGCACAGGCGATTCATCCCGGTTACGGCTTTCTTTCGGAAAACGCCGAGTTTGCCGCACAGGTCGAGGCGGCGGGCATGGTGTTCATCGGCCCTGAACCCGAGTCCATTCGGATCATGGGCGACAAAGTCGCCGCCAAACGGGCCATGCGTGCAGCGGGTGTGCCCTGTGTTCCGGGGCCGGACGGCGGTCTGCCGGACGACCCGGCGCAGATCCTGCGAGCGGCCGATGAAATCGGCTATCCGGTGATCGTCAAGGCGGCGGGTGGCGGTGGCGGCCGAGGCATGCGCGTCGTGCCGGGCCCCGAACAGTTGCTCGAGGCCGTGTCGGTGACGCGCGAGGAAGCGCGCCGCGCGTTTGGCAAACCCGAGCTTTATGTCGAGAAGTTTCTCGAGCATCCGCGTCACGTTGAAATTCAGGTCTTGTGCGATACGCATGGCAACGCGTTGTGGCTCGGTTCGCGTGACTGTTCGCTGCAACGGCGTCATCAGAAGGTGCTGGAAGAGGCGCCCGCGCCTGGCATCGATCCGGCGCTGATCCGGCAAGTAGGCGAGCGTTGCGTCGAAGCCTGCCGGCAGACGAATTATCGCGGCGCGGGTACCTTCGAATTCCTGTTCGAGAATGGCCAGTTCTATTTCATCGAAATGAACACGCGCTTGCAGGTCGAGCATCCCGTGACGGAGATGACCTCGGGTATCGACATCGTGCGCGAACAGATCCGGATCGCCCAGGGGCACGCGTTGACCCTTCGTCAATCGGACATTCGCCCGCTGGGTCATTCGCTGGAATGCCGGATCAACGCCGAGGACCCATTCACATTCGCGCCTTGCCCGGGGAAGATTTCCGTGTGGGAACTGCCGGGTGGCAACGGTGTACGGGTGGACTCGCATATGAGCGGCGGCGCGCTCGTGCCGCCCTATTACGATTCGTTGATCGCCAAGGTGATCACGCACGGCGCAACCCGTGAAGAGGCGCTGGCGCGCATGCGCCTCGCACTCTCGGAGATGCGCGTCGAAGGCATTCGCACCAACGTGCCATTGCATCAGGCCATGCTCGAGGACGAAGGATTCGTTGCGGGCGGGGTCGACATTCATCATCTGGAGCGCTGGCTCGCCAAGAGGAAACAGACATGACGCTGACGGTTGAACATGCGTCGATCGTGCACGCGGACGCAGTCGGACGGCTGCGACGGGATTCACAGAGGACCGCCCTTGCAATGAAACAGGATGAATCGGAGCAGCCGCTTTGCATCAGCATGCTGGGCACGACGGCCATGCTGTTCGAAGCACCGGGCGCACTCGATCTGCGCACGCAGCGCCGCATCTGGACGCTGGCCCGCGAGGTCGAATCCTGGGCAGGCGTACGCGAAGCGGTGCCGGGCGTGACGAATCTGATGCTGACGTTTTCCACGCCGCCGGCAGACCCGGATTCCTTCGGCACGGCGTTGCGCAGCGCATGGGCCACGGCGAGCGAATTGCAGATCGAAGGGAAGGTGGTGGAGTTGCCGGTGGAATATGGCGGCGAGTTCGGACCGCATCTGCAGGACGTGGTGAATCACACCGGCTTGTCTGTCGACGAGGTCGTGCAGTTGCACTGCGCCCCGCTCTATACGGTCTATGCGCTCGGCAGCCATCCGGGTTACTGCTATCTGGGCGGAATGGACCCGCGTATCGCCACGCCGCGACGCAAGGTGCCGGTGCTGGGCCTGCCCGGCGGCGCGGTGTCGATCGGCGGCGTGCAGACGGGAGTCTCGGCATCGGCGGGACCGAGCGGCTGGAACACCATCGGTCATACGTCGATGTCGTTTTTCGACCCCGCGCGTGACAATCCGGCGACGCTCGCGCCCGGCGACATGATCCGTTTTCGCGTCGAGAGGATTGTTCCATGATCGAGATCTTGTCTTCGGCCGCACTCGCGACGGTGCAGGACCAGGGGCGTGAAGGCTATCTGCGTTACGGCGTTGGGACGGCCGGCGCGATGGACCGCCTCGCGCTCGCGATCGGTAATCTATTGCTTGGCAATCCGGACGACGCGGCCGGCATAGAGATCCCGATGTTTCCGTTCCGTATCCGCTTCCTCGAAGACCTTGCGTTCGCCGTCACCGGCGCGGATTGTTCGGCTCACCTGGGCGACCGTCCGGTGCTGCCGTGGTGGACCGTGCAGGCGAAACAGGGCGACGTGTTGACGATCGGCGTGCCGACTAGCGGCACTCGCTGCTATCTGTCGCTGGCGGGCGGCGTGGATGTGCCCGTGGTGCTCGGTTCGCGCAGTACGCAATTGCGCGGCCAGTTCGGCGGCTACAACGGCCGCCAGTTGCAGAAGGGCGATGTGGTGAAGGCCCTCGGACTGGCCGGCGCGGCAAGCCCGGCCATGCTGCAGGATCCCGCCAACGCGACGGGATTCGGCACCGTACCGCCCGAGTACGCGTTGCCGGCTCCATTAGCCCTGCCCGCCGCGGACGCAGGCGAAACCGTGGTGCGCGTGCTGCCTGCCGCGGAATACGACTGCTATCAGCCGGAATCGCTGGAAGCGTTCTGGCGCGATGGCTGGAAAGTGACGCCGCAGAGCGACCGGTACGGCTATCGCCTGGCCGGTCCGACTCTGGTTGCGGCGCACGCGATCGAAAAGCGTTCACATGGGATCGTGCCGGGTGTGATCCAGGTGCCGCATAGCGGACAGCCGATCATCCAGCTTCGGGACGCGCAGCCTTCGGGCGGCTATCCGAAGATCGGCACCGTGATCGAAGCCGATTTGTGGCGGCTTGCACAAGCGCGCATTGGTACGAAGATTCGCTTCGTTCAGACGACGTATGCGGACGCCGTTATCGCGCTGGAAGAGCTGCAAGGCTATCTCGTCAAGGTGCGCAATCTTATTGCGCTGTTCCGTCCCTCCCGACACTGAAACATGACACAAAAAATCGAAGTGGATATCGGCGAGCTTCGGCAAATCACGTCGTGGCTGGCAGCCGTCGATATCGAGTTCATCGAAATCAGCAAACCCGGGGCGACGGTTCGTTTGACGATGGAGCAGGTTTCCTGCGTTGCGGGCGTGGACGCGGCGGCGACGGCGGCCGCGCCTGTCATCCGGACGGGGCGCACGGGCACGCCGGAAAGTTTGGCGAACGAACAGTCCGTCGGCATCACCGCGAAGTCGGCCGGCATCTTTCTGACCACGCATCCGGCGCGTTCAACGCCGATGGTCAATGAAGGCGTGCCGGTGAAGGCCGGCGAGATCGTCGGCCTGCTGCAGATTGCGCAGCTGTGCGTGCCGGTGGTCGCGCCAGTGGCAGGCGTGGTCAAACGGATCGCCGCCGCGCATGGTGCGACGGTTGGCTATGGAACCCGTTTGATGGAGCTTTCGCCGTTGGCGTAGACGTATCGACAATTGAAATTGAGCCGGCGTTGCCCGCTGCGGATTACCGGCACGGAGCGCCTGAAGAATGGAGAGTGGATTGTGGAAATCGATCTGAACGCGGACCTGGGCGAAGGCTTCGGGCCGTACCGGATGGGCGAAGACGAAGCGATGCTCGATATCGTTTCGTCTGCGAACGTCGCATGCGGCTATCACGCGGGCGACCCGGTCATTATGGACAAGACGGTGCGCATGGCGTTGGCGCGCCAGATCGATGTAGGCGCGCATGTCGGCTTTCCCGACCTGATGGGGTTCGGCCGGCGGCAGATTCAGGCGGACCCGCTCGAACTGGCGAATTACGTGGTGTATCAACTGGGCGCGCTCGCGGGCATCGCGAAAGCGGCGGGACATCACGTCACGCACATGAGTTTTCACGGCGCGCTCGGCAATATGGCGGCAGCGTCGTATGAACTGGCGGAGCCGCTCGTGCGGGCGGTTGCGGAATTCGATCGCGATCTGATCATCAGCGTGTCCACGAATACGGAGATCGAACGGGCCGCCGAGCGCATCGGGATCCGTACGGCGAACACGTTCCTTGCCGACCGTGCCTACGACGATCAGGGCGCACTGGTGTCGCGCAAGCTGGACGGCGCGGTCATCAAGGACCGTGCCGCCGTCCTGGTGCGCGTTAAAGCGTTACTCGAAGAGGGCACGATTACGACGATCACGGGCAATAAGCTCAAGGTTGCGGTCCAGTCGATCCTGCTGCACGGCGATACGCCCGGCGCCGTCGAACTCGCGCGCACGGTGCGCGGTGTGATCGAATCGGCGGGCGGACGGGTCGTGCCCGTGTCGCAACTCGTTCGCTAGGCGCCGCGGCGGGCAATCGGCGTTGGGCAGGGCGGGTGGTTCAACTCGCAGGCCGGCCCGCGGTTCAACCCGCCGTCCAACCATAAGCCAGTCTTATCGCTACAAAGCCAATCCGTCTTTGCTCCGTGTTTTCCCGGCGTATACATTGGTAACAGGCTCATCGCACGCCTCGAAGGGCGACCGTTCAGAACAAGATAGAGGTTACTCATGCCGTTTTCAGACTATAAGACCGCGCTGGTGACAGGCGCTTCGACCGGAATGGGCGCTGCGATCGTCGAGCGCTTCTGCCGCGAAGGACTCGAAGTGCACGCGCTCGCCCGCAACGCTGATCGTCTGAACGAGCTGGCCGAGCGAACCGGTTGCATCCCGCACGCGATCGACGTGTGCGATCTGCCGGCCGTCACGAAGCTCACACAGGACGTGCCGTTCGATATCGTCGTGAACAACGCCGGCGTATCGCGCAAGGGTTCGATTCTCGACGCGGGTGTCGAAGACATCGACGTGCAGGTGGAAGTCAATCTGCAAGCGGTTCTGCATCTCGTGCGGCTGACCATGCCGGGCATGGTGGCGCGCGATCGCGGTCATATCGTCAACATCAGTTCGATCGCGGCGATCTACAATTTCAACGGCAACTCCATTTATCACGCGACGAAAGCCGGCATTCATGCGTTGTCGCGCCAACTGCGCGTGGACGCGACCGGTAAGCGTGTGCGTGTGACGGAGATCTGTCCGGGCCGGGTCGCCACCGATATCTTTGGCCACGTGCACGGCGACATTGAGGCGGCGCGCAAGCAGTTTATCGACGGCTTCGAATTGCCGCTGCCGTCCGATATTGCCGATGCCATCGCCTTTGCGATCGCCGCGCCGCTCGCCGTCAACATCAGCAATATGGAGATTCTGCCCACGCTGCAGGTGCCGGGCGGCCTGACGACGATCAAGCGCAATCCGGCCGACCACGACGAGTAAGTGTCAGCATGTCTTCGAATCCCGCCGCCCTGGCAGACCAGCTGTTCGCACTGGTAGCCCGCACCCGCGCCCGGGTGAGCGGCGATCCGTTCGGCAATCCGGTTCTGTCGATCGCGTTCGACGTCATGCGGCGGATCGAGAGCGATGAGATCGACCACGATGCTGTCGTGGCGCTGATCCGCTACCTTCGCGACCAGGCGTTCTCGGATCGTGCCGCGCGTCTTGCACGCTACGTCGGCAGTGTCGATCCGGACGTGAATGAAAACGCGTTGGCCGAGGTTGCGCGCAACGTGCTGTTTTCGGGCGCTTCGAAAGACAAACTCGGATGGGACGAGTTTCGTGCTCAGCTGGAGCGCACGCGCTATGCCGCGGTATTTACGGGCCATCCAACGTTTGCGCTGCCGCCGCAGGTCGGGCGGCATCTCGCGGAACACGCGTGCGGCGCCATGCTGGAGCGGTTCGAATCGCACCGGCCTCTACCGGTCACGCTGGTCGACGAATTCGAGCAGGCTGCTGTCGCGATCGCCAACGGCCGTGATGCGCTGGATCGCTTCAACGCCGCGTTGTTATCGGCGGCGCGCGACGCATGGCCCGAGCGCTGGACAACCCTGGTTCCGCGGCCGCTGGTGATTTCGACGTGGGTCGGCTACGACACGGATGGGCGCACGGACATCGGCTGGTGGGATACCTTGCGCCTGCGGCTGCATATCAAGCGTCTTCAGCTGGCGCGGCTTCGTACGCAACTGCTGGAAATTGCGAGCGCGCGGCCGCTCTCGTGCCGCGTCGACACCGCGCTCGCGGCGCTCGATTTGCAGATCGCGGCATGCCCGTCGAGCCCGGACCCGCAACGCGTGTCGCATTTCGCGCGGACCCTGATCGAGCGTCGCGACGAAGCATGCGTTTCGTCGGCACCGTTGCTCGCGCTGTTCGAAGACGCAATCGCACAGGCGGCCGGCAGCGAACGGCTCGCTTTGTGCGTCGCGCGCGCGGGTCTCGCCGCGCATGGCTTGGCGCTCGCCCATACGCACGTCCGCCTGAATGCCACCCAGTTGCACAATGCAGCGCGTCATCGCCTGAACATTGTCGATCCCGTGGATGCACCTTCGCATCGCCGCGCCATGCTGGCCGCAATCAATGTGGCGCTCGACAAGGTGGAAGCCGTTCCGGTCGACTTCGGCTCGCTGCTGGTCGAGCAGGCCACGGCGGTGCGGATGATGATGACGGTCGCGCAACTGGTGAAGCATATCGACAGCTCGACGCCGGTGCGTCTCCTGATCGCGGAGACCGAAAGCGGCTACACCCTGCTCACCGCTTTGTGGCTCGCGAAGCTGTTTGGCGTTGAACGGCACATCGAAATCAGCCCGCTGTTCGAAACGGCGGAAGCGCTCGAACATGGCGCGCATGTGCTCGACGAAGCGCTCAATAGCGCGCATTACCGCGCCTATGTGCAACTGCATGGACGTATCGCATTGCAGTTCGGCTACTCCGACTCCGGGCGCTATGTCGGCCAATTGGCCGCCAGCTTTCTGATTGAACGGCTGCGGCTGAAGATTGCACAGACACTCGCACGGCACGGCATTCACGGTGTCGAGGTCGTGCTGTTCGACACGCATGGCGAGAGCATTGGGCGGGGCGCGCATCCTGGCTCGCTGGCCGACCGTCTCAAGTATCTTTCTCCAACGGCGTCACGGCACGCGCTCAACGACGCGGGCCATCCGGTCCGCGAAGAAAGCGCGTTTCAGGGTGGCGACGGTTATCTGCTGTTCGGTACGCGTGAACTGGCCCTCGCGACTGTCGCGCGCCTCGCTGAGCACGCATTCCATCGACCGGTCGGCCCGGTTGACGATCCCATCTACGCCGATCCGGACTTTGCAAGCGACTTCTTCGGTTCGATCCGCGCCACGATGACGGAGCTCGTCGAAGACGCTGGGTACACCGCGATTCTCGGTGCATTCGGCCCGGCGCTGCTGGACCGTACAGGATCGCGGCCCGCCGCGCGGCAGAGCGACGGCGCGGCCGCGCGCACGCGTATCAATCATCCGCGCGAGTTGCGGGCCATTCCGAACAACGCGATCTTGCAGCAGTTCGGCTGGTGCGCGAACACATTACACGGGCTCGGCGCGGCGGCCGCCCGGCAACCCGAGGTGTTCACGCAGATGCGCAACGGCAGCCGCCGCTTTCGCCGCGCGCTCGACTTTGCGCGCTGTGCGCTCACCCATTCGGACATCGAAGTGCTTCGAGCGGTCGTCTCGACACTGGACCCCGGCATGTGGCTCGATCGCGCGCTTCATGCCGCGGACGAAGATCATCGCGTCGCGTTGCTTGCGGTCGCCTCGACGCTCGATCGGCCTGGCGCATCGGCCGCTTTACAGGCGATGTTTCGCCGCGCGCTCGCCGACGATCTCGCCCTGCGCGCCGCATGGCCGGAGCGTGTGGGGATGAGCGATCGGGAAACGCTGCTGCACGCGCTGCGGCTCGCGCTGATTCATCGGATCTGGCTGCATGCCACGCACATTCCCGAGTTCGCGCCGCGTCCGGGTGTGACGGCGGAAGGATTGCACAGCGCGATCATCGGCCTCGACATGCCGGCGGTCTTGCCCTTGCTGGCGGAGATATTCCCGGAGAACGCCGATCACTCGATTGCCTTCGACTACGCCGAGCCGGCAGGACCCCGCGCGACCGGACCCTACGCGCGCGAGCACGCCGAGATTTTTGTGCCGATGTCGCGGCTATTCGATTGCATTCGCGAAATATCGACTGCGGTGACCCACGAGGTCGGCGCATTCGGCTAACCCGCTTGACCCTTGCGCGACGTTCGCGCGAGACGATCGTTCATCAGAGCCCAACAAGGAGGTTTTTCATGCATGCATCGGTACTGGTTACCCGTGCGTCGTTTCCGGACATCGTCGATCGCCTGCGCGCGAATTTCGACGTGACCGACAATCCGGACGACACGATCTGGACGC
Source organism: Paraburkholderia fungorum (assembly GCF_003610895.1). Classification (GTDB taxonomy): domain Bacteria; phylum Pseudomonadota; class Gammaproteobacteria; order Burkholderiales; family Burkholderiaceae; genus Paraburkholderia; species Paraburkholderia fungorum_B. Next base: position 426,377 of record NZ_MCAS01000001.1, on the reverse strand, counting down.
AGCCTGAGCTGATTGCCCGCCTGCAAGGGAAAGTGGGCGCCATGACGGCAGGCAGCGACCGGATCGACGCGACCTTGCTCGACGCCTGTCCGCAGTTGAAGGCCGTGTGCAATATCGGTGTGGGCTACAACAATGTCGATGTGGAAGCCTGTACCGCGCGTGGCGTGCTGGTGACGAATACGCCGGACGTCCTCACCGATACCACCGCCGATTTCGGCTTCGCGCTGATGATGGCCACCGCGCGGCGCATCACCGAGTCGGAACACTTTCTGCGCGCCGGCGAATGGACCAAAACCGGGCGTTACGACATGTTCGTCGGCAGCGACGTGCACGGCTCGACGCTCGGCATTCTCGGCATGGGGCGTATCGGGCAGGCGATCGCGCGGCGCGGCGCATTCGGCTTTGGCATGCGTGTGATCTATCACAACCGCTCGCCGCTGGCGCCGGATGTCGAGGAGAATTGCCGGGCACGCTATGTTGACAAGGAAACGCTGTTGCGCGAGGCGGATCACCTCATCATCGTGGTGCCTTACTCGGCCAGCTCGCACCATGCGATCGGCGCGGCGGAGCTCAAGCAGATGAAATCGTCCGCGACGCTGACCAATATCGCACGCGGCGGCGTGGTGGACGATGCCGCCCTCGCGGTGGCGCTCGACGAAGGCAGCATCGCGGCGGCCGGTCTGGATGTTTTCGAGGGCGAACCGCTTGTCTGTCCGGCGCTGCTTGCGCAAAAGAATGTGGTGTTGACGCCGCATATCGGCAGTGCGTCGGTCAGTACGCGGCGCGCGATGGCGGCGCTTTGCGCAGACAATTTGATTGCTGCCCTGGGGTTCGGTGCGTCGGCGGGCAAACCGCCCACGCCTGTGAACCCGCAGGTGCTGACGCGCCCGACCGCGACAGCCTGAGCGGAGAGCGGCGCGGCACGCTGCGCCGCCCTTGCTCCCCGGCGTTGTTGCACCGTTATCCGGCAACAGTAAGCGCTCCGCTCAAGGGGGGGCGCATCAACCGATGAGGCGCCCGCAGAGGCGCCGCATACTGGAGACAACCACCATGCAGAACCACCGCTATACCGCGGCTGAAAGCCGTCCCGAGCCATCATTCCCGAAACTTATTGCACCAGAAGAAAGGCCTCTGCAACAGCCTTTTTTCGCGAGCTAGTATCAACTCAACACGGAAGCCAACGACGACTTCCGGCGGGATAACGATGGTGCCGCAGGTCGAGTCAGACCGGGATCGTCGCTTCGATCCGATTCATTGGGACGTGCTACATGAAACTTCATTTTGACCTGGCAACGGTGCTGCAAGGCGACTATGGCGCGCTGTTTCTCCATGGGATCGAGCTCACCCTCGCGATGGCGGCGCTGGCGTGGCTTCTCTCGCTGACCGTGGGCATTCTTCTCACGCTGATCCGCCTGACCAACAACCGTCTTGCGACGGCGTTCGTCGCGTCGTTCGTGGCCTATCACCGCAATGTGCCGATGCTGGTCCAGATTCTGTTCTGGTATTTCGGCATTTCGAACATCCTGCCGGACTCGTTGCAGACACTGCTGAACAACTATAACGGCCAGTTCATTTTTGCGGTTGTGGCGATCGGTTTGTGCAGCGCGGCTTATCTCTCGGAAGATATCCGCAGCGGCTTGCGGGCGATTCCCTACGGCCAGTACGAAGCGTCGCGCGCGCTGGGCTTGAACTTCCTGAATGGCATGCGTTTCGTCGTGCTGCCGCAGGCGCTGCGCAATGCGATTCCGCCAATGGTCAATCACGCGGTATTGCTGTTCAAGAACACCAGCCTTGCGATGGCGATCGGCGCGGCCGAGCTGACGTATGTCACGCGCAAGATCGAGAATGAAACCTTCCTGTCCTTTGAATCGTACTTCGTCGCGACGGTGGTGTATCTCGGCCTCTCCCTCGTCATCATGTTGTGCGGCGCCAGAATCGCGACGCACTACCGCATTCCGGGAGTGAAGTGACATGTTCGACATTCTGCGCGACAACTGGACTCTGCTGCTCATCGGACAGTATCCGCACGGTCCGCTAGGCGGCATCGTGCTGACGATACTACTGTCGCTTTCGGCGCTCGTCATCGCGTTTCCACTGGGCATCCTGGTCGCACTGGCACGCATCAGCCCTTACCGGATTCTGCGAGCGCCGGCTACGGGTCTCGTTTACATGGTGCGGGGCATTCCGCTCCTTATGGTGATCTTCTGGGTGTACTTCCTCGTGCCCGTTCTGACCGGTTTTCCGGTTACCGGGTTTGTCACGATGCTGTGCGCGCTGGTTATCTATGACTCCGCCTATCTGGGGGAAATCATCCGCGCGGGCATCGAGGGACTGCCGAAGGGGCAGACCGAAGCGTCGAGAGCACTCGGCATGAGCTATATGAAGACCATGCGCGCGGTGATCCTGCCGCAGGCGCTTTACAACGTGGTGCCGAGCATGGTCACGCAGTTCGTCTCGACGGTTAAGGAGACCTCGCTTGGTTACATCATCAACGTTCAGGAGATCTCTTTCGCGGCGGATCAGATCAATAACCGGCTGCTGACGAAACCGTTCCCTGTGTATCTGATTCTTGCGCTGAGCTACTTCGCCCTCTGTTACGCGCTCACGCAGCTTGCGCAGTACCTGGAGCGGCGCGTGACACGCAGGCGGGCCGGTAGATTCACGAAGGCGCAGAAGGCCGGCGCGGTTGCGCTGACCGATCCGCTGCCAACCGAGAACTAGACGTTCAATTACTTCGAGGTCATTCGCATGATCAAATTTTCCAGTGTCGACAAATGGTACGGCGAATATCACGCGCTCGTGGACGTGAACGCCGAAGTTCGCAAGGGCGAAGTCGTGGTGGTCTGTGGGCCGTCCGGGTCGGGTAAGTCGACCTTGATTCGCACTGTCAACCGGCTCGAGGAGATCAACCGCGGGGAGATCTTCTTCGACGGTCAAAACATTCACGACAGGAAGTTGCGTCTGAATGCGTACCGCAGCCGCGTCGGTTTCGTGTTTCAGCAATTCAACCTGTTTCCGCATCTGTCTGTGCTCGACAACATCACGCTTTCGCCGATGCGCGTGAACGGCCTGAAGCGCGCGGATGCGGAACGCAAAGCGGCAGATTTGCTCTCGCGCGTCGGCTTGTCGAACAAGGCCAGCGCTTTTCCGCCGCAACTGTCGGGTGGCCAGCAGCAACGCGTTGCAATTGCAAGAGCGCTGGCGATGGACCCGCCGGCGATGCTGTTCGACGAACCCACCAGCGCGCTCGACCCGGAGATGGTCGGCGAAGTGCTGAGCGTGATGAAGAGTCTCGCGCAGGAAGGCATGACGATGATGTGCGTCACGCATGAGATGGGATTTGCACGCGAGGTCGCCGATCGCGTCTGGTTTATGGATGCCGGGAAGATTCTCGAAACGGCAGAACCGGAGGAGTTCTTTTTGCGCCCCAGACACCCGCGCGCGCAGAGATTCCTGTCCGATCTTCGCATGCATTGAGGCCGGGCGGTGCAGGCGGTACGGCTTTCGCGGGATAGAACCGGATTGTCCACCTTTGATCAGCAGTTGATTGCTTTACACATAAACTTCAGGAGCATCACGATGCAGGTAAAGAAGATTTTGACGGGGATGTTGGTTGTTGGCGGTGCGCTTGCATCGGTTGCGCCGGCTCATGCTGATCAACTGGCCGATATCAAGAGCCGCGGCGAAGTGAGCTGCGGCGTGTATTCGAACGTCGAGCCGTTCTCGTATCCCAACGCCCAGACGCGTCAGCTCGAAGGCATGGACGTGGACCTGTGCAACGCCGTGGCAAAACAACTGGGCGTGAAGGCGAAGCTCGAGCCTTTGGCTGTCGAGGCGCGGATTCCGCAGCTGAAACTGGGGCGCGTCGACATTGTGGTCGCAAACCTGGCGTACACCAAAACTCGCGCGACGCAGATTGCCTTTAGCGACTCGTATTACTCCACCAAAGAAGTTCTTGTCGTGAAGAAAGCCGACGCGAACAAGAAACTGGGCGATTTCACGGGTCAAAAAATCAGTGCCGCCGACGGTTCGACGTCCGCCCAGTCGATTCCCATCTCGATCAAGGATGGCCAGGCGGTGACCTTCCACGATACGAGTTCGGCGTTTCTCGCGCTTGAGCAGAACAAGGTCAAGGGTTTCGTGACCAATCAGATGACCGCGATAAAGATCGCGAAGCAGGTGGATGGCACGGACGGCGCGGTGGCGATTGCGTCGGAACCGATGCTGATCGAGCCGATCGCGGTGGGCCTGCGCAAGAACGAGACGGCCATGCTGGGTGCGGTCAACAAGGCGCTGGCGTCGATGGAGCAGAGCGGCGAGATGAGCAATATCTTCAACAAGTGGCTCGGACCGAAGACGCCGTATGGTCTGATCCGAACCGACAAGGTCACACCGATCGATCAGCTCAAGTTCACGCCGGTGTCCTGAAGCAGAAGGCGTGTAGGGGGCGGTGCGATCTGGTTTGCGCACCGCCTGCCGGTTGAATGGCCGGCGCGATTCCGCGGATTGCATGCCGGAACAAGGTGGCTGGAATGTGCAACGTGATTCATAAAATAGTGGTGATGGGCGTCTCGGGCTCGGGAAAGTCGACGCTGGCGCGCAAGTTGGCCGTTGCACTCGAGGGCGATTTTATCGAGGGGGACGAGTATCACTCAGCGGAAAGCCAGGACAAGATGTGCCGGGGAATCGCGTTGTGCGACAGTGACCGGGAGCCGTGGCTGGACCGCCTTGCCGAGCGGATGACGACTATCCAGGGATCGGCCGTGCTGTCCTGTTCCGCGTTGAGACGCAGCTATCGCAAGCGCTTGCGCACACGCGTTGCAGGTCTGAGATTTGTCTTTCTCGACATCAGTTTCTCCGAGGCGGTTGCGCGGGTCGCTGGACGGCTTGATCACAAGTTTCCAGCGACACTCGTTGCGGATCAATTCATGAATCTCGAGTCGCCCGCTGGAGAAGCCGGCGTGCTCTATCTTTCTGCCCTGCAGGACGGCGAGTGTAGTATGAAAGATGTCATGCAATGGCTAAGGGCCGCACACGGTGCTGGAAAGAAAACGGACGAAGCAGAGTCAAAGAGGAGTTGAGTTGAACAGCAATCTGAAGATGTTTGATCTGTCGGGGCGGCGCGCCCTGATTACCGGGTCGAGTACGGGTATTGGCTATGCGCTTGCCAGGGGATTGGCCGGCGCCGGTGCTGAAGTCATTCTGAATGGCCGCAGCGCGGCCAGATTGGCGGAGGCTGTCAGCCGTTTGCGTGACGAAGGCGCGGCCGTGCATGCCGCGAGTTTCGACGTAACGTCGGCGAGCGAGGTCGAAACCGCGGTGGCCGATATCGAGCGCGAGATCGGTGCGATCGACATTCTCGTGAACAACGCGGGCATGCAGCGCCGCGCGCCGCTCGACCAGTTCTCCCATGCTCAATGGGAAGAACTGATGAAGACCAATGTCGACAGTGTGTTCCTGGTTGGCCAGGCGGTAGCGCGGCATATGATTGCCCGCAAGCGCGGCAAGATCGTCAACATCTGTTCGGTGCAAAGCGAACTGGGCCGTCCCAACATTGCGGCCTATACCGCGAGCAAGGGCGCGGTGAAGATGCTCACAAAGGGTATGGCGATCGACTGGGGGCAGCACGGAATTCAGGTCAACGGCCTGGGGCCGGGCTACTTCAAGACGGAACTGACCGAGGCGCTCGTCAAGGATGAAACGTTCAGCAGTTGGCTGATCGGGCGAACGCCTTCGCGGCGTTGGGGCGATGTGGAAGATCTCGTCGGCGCCGCCGTGTTCCTGGCGAGCAACGCGTCGAACTTCGTGAACGGCCACATTCTTTACGTGGACGGCGGAGTGACGGCTACGCTGTAGCGCGTCGATGACGTCGCCGCGCAACCGTCGCGTCTCGTGTCGTCACGTCACGTCACGTCCGTCCAGGCCGTGTAGTGATCCGCTATCCGCGCAGCGGTCTCAAACCCGCGCGAACCTCTTCGGCGAATAGTCGCGGCTGTTCCCAAGCCGCAAAATGTCCGCCTTTGTCGAGCCGGTTGTAATAGATGAGATTGTGATACGCCCGCTCCGTCCAACTCCGCGGGGCCTGATAGTTTTCGCGGGGGAAGACGCTCACGGCAGCCGGGACGGACACGTCGGCGGCGGCGAGGAAGTTGAAGTGCGACTCCCAATAGAAGCGCGCCGCGGAAATTCCTGTGTTTGTCAGCCAGTAGAGCGTGATGTCGTCGAGGAGATCGTTACGTGTCAGGTCTCCCGCGGATTCTCCGTTGACGGGTCGTCCGAACACGGCCGAGGTGAGCGCTGCCGCCGGCTGAACATAACCGTCACCGTGATCGAGCAACCAGCTTGCCAAAGCAACGGGTGAGTCCGACAGGCCGTAAAGCGTTTGCGGGCGTGTTCCCATCTCCAGCGCATAGGCGCGCCGCTTCCTGGCCGCGCTGCTCAACTGCTCGTAAGCATGCTTTTCGTCGTCAGAGAGGCCGGGCGGCGGCGGGTCGCCCGCCTGGAGCGCTTTGGCGATCTCGGGTGGAACGGTTGCAGGGAAGTTGACGTGGATACCCAGCAGTTCAGGCGGCGCCTGCTTACCCATCACATTCGCGACGATGCCACCCAGGTCGCCGCCTTGCGCTGCGAATCTTTCGTAGCCGAGGCGCTTCATGAGTACGACCCAGGCACGCGCGGTGCGCTCAGGACCCCAGCCAGTCGTGACCGGTTTGCCGGAGAATCCGTAGCCCGGCAAAGACGGAATGACCAGATGAAACGCATCCAATGCGCTCGCGCCATATGCCGTGGGATTGGTCAGCGGGTCGATAATTTTCAGCATCTCGATGACCGACCCAGGCCACCCGTGCGTGACGATGAGCGGCAGCGCGTTTTCATGTTTCGAGCGGACGTGGATGAAATGAATATCCAGCCCGTCGATCTCGGTCACAAACTGCGGCAGGGCGTTCAGTTTTGCCTCGCACTTGCGCCAATCGTAATCGCTCGCCCAATGGCGCGTGAATTCCTGAATCATCGCGAGCGGTACGCCTTGCGAATCGTCGGTGACTGTTTCCCGCTCGGGCCACCTCGTCGCTTTGATACGCCTGCGCAAGTCGATCAGTTGCGATTCCGGCACATGCACGCGGAGTGGACGAATAGCGGTTTTGTCGCCGTTCGCCGGTGGGATGACTTCCGTCATCGCCTGATTCGTTTCTGCAAGAGCGAGCTGGCTCAGCGAGCCTGCGGCAACGGCCGCAGCTGCCGCACCAACAAAACGGCGGCGAGATGATGATTGCGGTAAAACGGTGTCTGACATGGAGTTCCCGATCAATGGTAGAGCGATATTCCCGATCAATGGCAACACGGCATCACGGGCTATCGAAGGCAACAGACCCACGCCGGGAGCACCTGGCGTGGGTCTGCTGGAACGGATGAAGCATCTTTAACAAAGAGGATTACTTAACGTACTTAAAACGGAATTTAACCCGATGATGTTCAACCAGTTAGCTGCCCCGATACAGATTGCTGAGGTAGGCGAGCTGGCCATCGCGCTCGGCTTGCACCAGCTCGTGGCGAACTTCGGCGCGCGTCTTCTGCATTGCGCCGGTTTGGTTCGGGTTCCATTGCTGAACCTGTGCGGCGCCTGCTTGATCCGTGCTCGCTGCCGGCGCACCGGAAGCGTGAGCCAAACCAGCGGTTGCGAATGCGGCGAAGGCCAAGGCGATCATTGAGGTTTTCATGTCGTTCTCCGAGAACTAGTCAAATAAAAGGAAGGCGCCGGGAGTTCAGGCAGCAAGGGCAGCAGTTCGGTCCGTCATCTCCGGGATTGCTTGCCTCTTGCGTCCGGCGTTGATGCATTAAAACGTGCCGACGTATCTGGCTTGTGTCGGGAAACCGGGTTAATTGCAATGTTCTGTATCGCTTCGATGCCCAGATACATTGCGATACGAATCACGGGTTTTCCGCGAGCAAGGCCTTGATCTTCGCCTCGGTCTGTTCGTAGTCGCCTTCGCCGAAGTGCGTGTAGACCACGTGGCCTTTCTTATCGACCAGATAGAACGCGGGCCAATACTGGTTGTCGTAGGCGCGCCAGGTTGCGTAGCCGTTGTCCTGCGCGACCGGGTATGTAATGCCGAATTGCTTGATGGCGGCCTTGACGTTGCCCGTGTCGCGCTCGAACGGGTATTCGGGCGTGTGGACGCCGACCACTACGAGGCCCTGATCCTTGTATTTCTGATTCCAGGTCTTGACGTAGGGCAGCACGTGAATGCAGTTGATACACGTGTAGGTCCAGAAATCGACCAGTACAACCTTGCCCCGCAATTGCTGCATGGTCAGGGGATCGCTATTGAGCCATTTGTCGATGCCGGTGAATTCAGGTGCGCTCGTGTTCCCGTTGCCCTGCTCTGCGATGGAACTGGCGGCAGCGCTGGCTGCGGGACTTGCGACGAGCGTTGCGATTGCGGCGGCGCCGGTGGCGAGCGTTGCGGCGAACAGGGCGACGGTAGCCGTGGTTTTGAGTCGGGAGAGCATGTCAGCGTCCTTTCAGGGTTGGGCCCGGGCGGCGCGCCGGCCGTTGGCCTTGGCGTCGCGCCGGGCAGTTCAGTGGTGAGCATGGCTGCATTGGAACGCCCGTTCGTATCTGGCTTGTGTCGCCGAGGGGGCCTGGCTGCAATGTTTTGTGTCAGGGGAACGTCCAGATACATTGGGATACAAAGCGTCGCGCGTGCTGGGCTATAAAGCAGCCATACCTACTGCGGAGCGCCACATGAGTACCGAATTGCTGAAAGGATCCTGTCATTGCGGGACCGTGAAATTTGAAGTCCGTACCGAAGTCGTGCCCGCTGGACGTTGCAACTGCAGCCTGTGCCGGCGCAAGGGCGCGCTGATGACGCCGCCGTTTGCCGCGGGTGAACTGAATATCCTGCAGGGTGAGGACGCGCTGACCCTCTACCAGTTCAACACGCGCACCGCGAAACACTACTTCTGCAAGCACTGCGGTATTTATCCGTTCCATCAGACGCGCAGGGATCCACAGTTGTGGCGGGTCAACATCGGTTGCCTGGAGGGCGTCGATCCGTATACGCTGGAGGCCAGCGTGGCCAATGGCGCCAGCCTGTCCGTCGTGGAGGATGCATGAGACGGATGATGGCGATTCTCGCCTTCCTGGCGGGCGGATTGGCGGCGGAACTCGCACACCCCGTGCACTGTTCGCTGGTCAACGTGAACCGGGTGCGCGTCAATCGTCGAAAGGATTGATCCATTGATGGAAAACACCGACCACGTCCTGATCGTCGACGACGATCGGGGCATCCGCGAATTGCTCGCCACCTATCTCGAGAAGAACGGCATGCGCGTTTCGCTGGCCGCCAACGGCCGACAGATGCGCGCGGTCCTCGAACAGGGCGCGCCGGATCTGATCGTGCTGGACCTGATGCTGCCCGGCGAAGACGGCCTTGTGCTGTGCCGGGAACTGCGCGCGGGCAAGTTCCGTTCCGTGCCGGTGCTCATGCTGACCGCCCGCAGTGAAGAAGCGGATCGCATTGTCGGACTGGAAATGGGCGCGGACGACTACCTGTCCAAGCCGTTCGCCGTGCGCGAGCTGCTCGCGCGCATCCGTTCCGTGCTACGCCGCGCGCGGATGCTGCCGCCCGGCATGCAGGTGACGGAAACCGCGCCGATGATCGGCTTCGGCGACTGGCGGCTCGACACCACCGCACGCCATCTGCTCGACGCCGAGGGCACCATGGTCGCCCTGAGCGGCGCGGAGTATCGCTTGCTGCGCGTGTTTCTCGATCACCCACAGCGCGTGCTCACGCGGGATCAATTGCTCAATCTGACCCAGGGCCGCCAGGCCGACCCGTTCGACCGTTCGATCGACCTGCTGGTTAGCCGCTTGCGGCAGCGCCTGCAGGATGTGGCGCGCGAGCCGCGTTACATCAAGACGCTGCGTAGCGAGGGCTATGTATTCTCGGCGGCTGTGACCATGATCGAAGGCGACGCATGAAGCCGAAGGCATTGCTGCATTGGCCGCGTACGCTGTTTACGCGGCTTGCGCTGATTCTCTTTGTCAGCCTCGCACTGGTGCAAACGCTTTCGGTCTGGCTCACCATGACGGAACGGGACCAGACCATGACGAACGTGATGATGGGTTACATCGAACGCGAGGTCACCAGTTCCGTCGCGCTGCTCGATCATTTGCCGGCTAACGAACGCGCCGAATGGCTGCCAAGGCTGGCACGACGCACCTACACCTTCAATCTGGGCGTGGGGGTCGCCGGCGCGCCTCCGGATGCGAAACTCTCGGCGAGAGTGGCTCAATCGATTGCGGACGGCATCGGCAAGCGCTATGCGCTGACGGCCAATGCCGTCCCGGGCGACCCCGACCGCCTGCAGGTCCATCTGCAGTTGAGTGACGGCACGCCCCTCACGATCGACTACCACCCCATGCCTGGCGCGCCGCTTTCGCCCTGGTTGTCGTGGGTGCTGGTGCTGCAACTCGTGGTATTGGCCGCATGCTGCTGGCTGGCGGTACGGCTGGCGACACGCCCGTTGAGCCACCTGGCGCGCGCAGCCGACACGCTAGGCCCCGATCTGAAAGCGGAACGCCTGCCCGAAGACGGACCGGACGAAGTGGCGCGCGCCGCGCGCGCGTTCAACGCCATGCAGGATCGCATCAGGCTATACATGACCGAACGCCTGCAGATCCTCGCGGCGATTTCGCACGACCTGCAAACGCCGATTACCCGCATGCGGTTGCGCATCGACGTGATGGACGACAGCGCACAAGGGGCCAAGCTGCAGCAGGACCTGCAGGAAATGGAAGCGATGGTCAAGGAAGGCGTCACGTATGCGCGCACCATGCACGGTGCCAGTGAGGCGCCGCTTCGTATCGATCCGGATGCGCTGTTCGACAGCCTCGTGTTCGACTATGTCGATGCCGGCAAGGACGTTTCGTTGCATGGGCGAATTGACACGGCACTGGTGACGCGCCCTCAGGCGTTGCGCAGGATCGTGGGCAATCTTGTCGATAACGCACTGAAGTTCGGTGGATCGGCTGAGATCAGGGTCGCCGCCTCGCGGGAAGGGCAGGTGACGGTTTCAGTACTCGATCGTGGCCCAGGTATTCCGGCGGAGTCGCTCGAAGCCGTGTTCGAGCCGTTCTACCGGCTGGAAGGATCGCGTAATCGCGGCACCGGCGGTACCGGGCTGGGCCTTGCGATTGCACGGCAACTCGCTTTGGCGATGGACGCGGTTTTGTCGTTGCACAACCGGCCCGACGGCGGCCTGGAAGCCAGGCTTGTGCTGAAAGGCTTCAACTAGACTCCGTTAGCGGCCCAGCCGTCTTTGTATCCCTATGTATCAGCGCTGGTGGCAGATACATGGGGTTGCGCTGGCGCTCCTCGCCGACATAAGTCAGATACGTTCGGGGGTTCTAATACTTCCTGGCCAGATTGTCTGGTGCTGCAATTCAGACATGCGTTCATGCCAGGCCGCGAGGCCGATCAATATCAATCGAGGGCTTGTGCGAATCGGCACTACGCCTGTGTAGATAATCTATGAGGAGAATCAACGATGCCGGACCAGATCAATACGCGACGTCGTCGTCTGCTTGGGACGACAGTTGCTGGTATCAGTTTGATGGAGTTGGGTTTGAGCGGACTCGCACAGGCACAGTCGAGCGGCACGCCATCCGGTACGAAAGCGGGAACCCGCGCTGCTTCTTTCGACAACATTCGCCAGGTCAACGCCGGGACACTCAGTATCGGCTATGCGGAAGCCGGCCCGCAGAATGGACCGGTAGTGATCCTGCTGCACGGCTGGCCCTACGATATCTATAGTTTTGCCGAGGTCACGCCGCTGCTGGCGGCGGCGGGCTACCGGGTCATCGTGCCGTATTTGCGGGGCTATGGCTCCACGCGGTTCCTGTCCGCGGATACGCCTCGCAACGGTCAGCAGGCGGTGGTTGCCGTCGACATCATTGCATTGATGGACGCATTGAAGATCGATCAGGCGATCTTTGGCGGCTTCGATTGGGGCGCGCGCACGGTGAATATCATTGCCGCCCTGTGGCCGCAGCGGTGCAAGGCGATGGTCTCGGTAAGCGGTTATCTGATCGGCAGCCAGGAAGCCAACCGGACGCCGCTGCCGCCGAAGGCGGAACTGGCCTGGTGGTATCAGTTCTATTTCGCCACGGAGCGCGGCTATGCGGGGTATGAAGCGAATCGCCACGACTTCAACAAGCTGATCTGGCACACCGCGTCGCCAAAATGGAATTTCGACGACGCGACGTTCGAGCGTTCGGCCGAGTCGTTCAACAATCCCGATCACGTCGCGGTGGTGATTCACAATTACCGGTGGCGCCTGGGGCTGGTCAAGGGCGAGGCGCAATACGACGAACTGGAAGCACGTCTGGCAAAGGCGCCGTCCATCTCGGTGCCCACCATCACGATGGAGGGTGATGCCAACGGCGCACCGCACCCCGATCCGGCAGCCTACGCGAAGAAGTTCACCGGCAAGTATCTGCACAGGAATATCGACGGAGGGATCGGGCATAACCTGCCGCAGGAAGCGCCCAAGGCATTCGCCGATGCCATCGTCGATGTCGCTCGTCTGTAAGCGCGAGGAAGGCGCTTTGCGGTCGCTGAGTCGGGGTCAGGGCGGTGGTGGGCGGGTCCGATGCACTCAATACTGACTGGCCCGGTTCAGCGTTCTCCCTGAATCCGCTGCACGCGCATGCGGCCCGGCGGTTCGAAGTATGTTCCGAACCGCACCAGTCCGGCTTTCTTCAGGTGGCACGTCATTTCGTAGCTCACCAGGATGCCGGGATCGGCGTTGTCGATGTACTCCACGTCGATTGACCGGATACGCGGCTCATACACCAGCAAGGTCGATTCCATCTGCTGTTTGAGCAGATGCGCCGAAGCGGGCAGTGCCTTATAGATGTTCGTCAGATCGGGTAAGCCGTAAGCAGGCAGGTGTTTGAGTGCACCTGCCCGTGTGTTGAGAATGCGGCGGATGTTCTGCTGGACGCTCAGAATTTCAAGTGTCCTGTCGTCATGCGCGTCCAGCGGTTCACCGCCGATCTGGCCCAGCAGCTTGTCGTATAGAGAAGGGCCCACTGGCATTGCATGCTCCTTCAGATGACAAAAAATGCCTGAAACCCGAACGGTTTTGGGCGACGAGAACAAGGTGCCAGCCCACGCAAGGCGACTGGCGAAAACGACCGGCACGCATTCTGATCCGGACGATCAGGTGAGCGGTGCCGGTTGTCCGAAACGCTTTACGAGCGTTCGTTCCAGCTGTCGGCGTGAATGATGTTGCCGTCCTTGTACGACCACGTAATCTTCTCGTAGCGCAGTTCGACGTCTTCGAGGTGGTTGTGTTTCTCATAGGCCGGGTTCTTGATGTCGAGCATCTTCGGCTTGACCGCGACGACCTTCACGTTATCGAGCCTGGTGTTGAAGTATTCCTTCTCCTTGCCCGCATCGTCGATCTTGTACCACTTGATCTCGATCGATTTGAGCGTCTGGCCGCTCGTGACTGCTTTGTACAAGTATCAGTTGCTGCTGGAATATTTCACGTTCCGCGAGAAGTTTCTGTTCGTCGACCTGTGCGGTCTTGATGTGGCAAAGCTGCCCGAGAACGCTTTTAGCTTCGAACTGGAAATCCTGCTCAAACAGGGCTACCCGTCTGACCAGCGCTTCACGGTGGAGAACGTGCGACTCTTCTGCACGCCGGTCATCAATCTCTTTCCACTCGACGCTGAACCGATCGACGTCAATCATCACGAGACGGAGTACCGGGTCGTCGCCGCGGGCCACCAGGGGGCCAATGTGGAAACTTACTCAGTCGACGCAATCGAATCGTTCGATCATGCCAGTGCGCAGCGTTACGAGTATGTGCCGTTCGCGACCTTCCGGCACCGCGGCGGGATGTTGCGCCATGAGGCGCCGGAACGGTACTTCCATACGCGCGTGAGGCAGGGCGTGACCGGCCTGCACGACACGTGGATTATCCTCGGCGGCCACGCATGGGAGACGATGGAGAATCTGCCGGCGGAAAACCTGTCGCTACGTGTGACGGGCACGAACGGCATGCTGCCGAGAAAGGGCCTGCGCGAAGCAAACATCAACGAGCTGGGCGAGAGCACACCGAACGTCTCGGCCGTGCGCAATCTTGCGGCGCCCACGCTGCCGCTCTATCCGCCAACCGGTGACCGCTTCCAGTGGCGGGTGCTGTCGCACCTCGCGCCGAACTTTCTGTCGATGATGGACGCGGAAGTGCTGCGCGGTGCGCTGGCGCTCTATGACTGGACCAACGACGAGCTGAACCGCCGGCGGCTCGCGGGCATCCTGCACGTGTCGGAGGAATTGCTCGAGGAGGTGTCGGGTGGGTCAGTCGAACGGGGTGTGCTGATCGAGGTCACGCTCGATAGTCACGCATTCGCCGGCGCCGGCGACGTGATGCTGTTCGGCGAACTGCTGCACCGGTTCTTCGCGCTGTATGCGGAAATCAACCTGTTCACGAAGCTTGCGATTGTGAGCCTGCCTTCGCAGCAACGCACCGAATGGCCGCGCAGCAAGGCGCTGCGCTCCCCGCTATGACGCTGAAACCACAGGCGCCGCCTGGTAACCTGGAGCCGCTGGTCGCGGCGCTGCTGGCACGTGCGCCGATGATGAACTTCATGCAGCTATGCCAGTTGCTCGAAGTGCGCGTGCCGGAACTGCCCGGCTTCGGTACGCGCGACACGCCGGAACACGAACCGGTGAGATTCCGTCCGCGCGCTCGCGTCGGTTTTCCGGCCGGTGAGATCGCCTCGGTCGAGTTTGACGAGGAGGGCTTCACGTACGGACCCGACGCACCGCCGACCGTACGCACGACGTTCATGGGCCTGTACGGCGTCGACGCGGCTATGCCGTCACACATGATCGACGACATCGTGTTGCGAACGGAAGGACACGAAGCGCTCGAAGCGTTTCTCGATCAGTTCAATCACCGGTTTGTCACGCTGCTGTACCGTGCGTGGAAAAAGTATCGCTATCCGATCGGCTTCCGTCCCGGCG
The DNA here is from genome assembly GCF_003610895.1 of Paraburkholderia fungorum. GTDB lineage: Bacteria > Pseudomonadota > Gammaproteobacteria > Burkholderiales > Burkholderiaceae > Paraburkholderia > Paraburkholderia fungorum_B. The sequence goes on along the minus strand of NZ_MCAS01000001.1, from coordinate 411,333 downwards.
GTACCGACGCGCATTCGCGCAAGCTGCTGTCGCTGGCGGGTTTCGGCTGGGGTGGCAAGCCCGCGCGCGCCGGGCTGCCCGACTCGCGGGTCCTCGCGCTGTTGGGGCTGCTGATCCAACGCACACGCACGCCTGAAGGTCTGGCGGGTGTCGTTGCGCTGGCCGTGCCCGGTGTCGATGTGCGCGTCGACGAGTTCTTTCCGGTCATCAAGCGGGCAGGTAAGCCTCAACCGCTCACATCCGCCGCGAGTGCGGGCAGTGTACCGGGCGAGTGCAGGCGTCGCGGCCTCGGCGGCGCTTACGTATTGGGCACGCGCCTCACATACCGAAGCCGGGCCGCGCGCGTGACATTGCGGCTAGCGAGCGCGGAACAGGCCCACGACCTGTTGCCTGGCGCGTGGCTGCACCGCGAACTGATGGCTTTTATCCGGCTATACGCCGGTACGAAGGCCGACGTGTTCCTGCGCATGGAAGTCTCGTCGCGCGTCGCACCCGCGCCGAGGATCGGCACGACGTGCGCGGGCCCGGCGCCACGTCTTGCCTGGACCACGGTTCTTCCTTCGGATAACGAACGTCTCATTACCATCGCGCTCGGTTCTTACGAAGCGTTTCCGGCGCCGGAGCCGAACCCATTTCTTGCGTCGCCTGACTGAATCTGGAGTGCTCATGTCTTTCCGCCCGATTACGATAACCGCCACGTTTCTTGCCGCCAGTCTGATTCTGGGCGGGTGTGGCGCATGGCAAGCGGTGTCGGACTCGTCCGCGAATGCGTATCACGCGGTTTTCTATAAACAGGTCAAGGTGCTGAACGTCGACCTCAGCGCGCGCGCCGCGCTCAATCCCGACGAAGCCATGCGCTCGACGTCAGTTGCCGTGCGCGTGTACCAACTCAAGGATCGCAATCTCTTCGACAAAGCCTCGTATGACGATCTGCTGAAAAACGACAAGACCGTCCTCGCGCAGGATCTGCGGGACAACGTCGCGACTGTAGTCAATCCTGGCGCTTCCGCAAGCGTGTCGCAACCGATGCAGCCGGATACGCAGTACGTGGGTGTTGTCGCGTTCTACCGGAACCCCGATTCGAACGGAAGCTGGCGTCGAGTGGTGCCGAAGAAGAAGCTGTCGGCGGATGCGCCACTGAAGCTCGAACTGGTCGAGCGCGATCTCGTGATGCCTGATGACAAGGCTAAGGCGAGACCGGAGTAATGACGTGCGCGCCACCTGCGAACGTGTGGCCGCGGTTCTTTACGTTGAGTCATGTCGGCGCGTCGGCAAGTGCCGGGCCTGACGTCGCAAAATTGTGATGCTGGTCAGGTCCGGCAGGTTGCTTTGTATTGCACCCATGATGTCGCTTGCGTGGTGTTTTGGGGGCACCACGCGTTGCGAGCTTAGTGCTTGGGCGGCGTCTGCGGGCTGGTGCCGCCGAGTCCACCCGTGAGGCCGCCGAGCAGGTTCGTCAACGGAGCGAGCGGAGACGAGCCGCCGCTTGCGCCACCGAGTGCACCCGTGAGTGTCCCGACCAGGTTGGTCAGGGGCGCCACCGGACTGCTTGTGGAGTTTGACGACGAACCGTGTGAGGTGCCGCCTCCCAAACCGCCAGTCAGTCCGCCGAGCAAGGTGGTCACCGGAGCGAGAAGACCGCCGCCTTGCGAGGTGCCGCCGCCCAGGCCGCCGGTCAGTCCACCGAGCAAGGTGGTGACCGGTGCGAGGGGACCGCTGCCTTGCGAGGTGCCGCCGCCCAGGTTGCCGGTCAGTCCGCCGAGCAAGGTGGTCACCGGTGCGAGGGGACCGCTGCTGCCTTGCGAGCTGCCGCTCACCGAGCCCAACGACAGGCCGCCGAGCAGTGCTGTGACAGGTGCGAGCAGACCGCCGTTGCTATGTCCGCTCGATCCGCCAGTCACGCCCTTTGAACCGCCGAGTGCGCCGTTGCCCACGCCGTTGCCGTTTCCGCTGCCGCTGTTGTTCCCCACGGTAATTGGCAAGATAGGCACGCTAATGGCGCCGACGCTGACGACCAGATTCACGATCGGGTCAAGGAGGCCACTGGTGGTCTGGTTGCCGCTGCCGTTGCCGGAGCCTCCTCCCGAGGTGCCTCCGCCATTGTGACCGCCGTTTCCAGATCCGCCGCCGTATCCGCCACCCGAGCCGCCGTGACCACCGTCTCCGGAGCCACCTGAGCCGCCCGAGCCTCCGGAACCGCCGGAACCGCCTGAGCCGCCTGAGCCGCCATGTCCGCCGTCTCCGGAACCGCCGCCGTGGCCGCCGTTTCCAGAGCCACCCGAGCCGCCATTGCCACCAGAGCCACCCGAGCCGCCTGAACCACCCGAGCCACCATTGCCGCCGTCTCCGGAGCCGCCGCCGTTCCCGCCACCCCAACCACCATGGCCGCCGTTTCCAGAACCACCCGAGCCGCCATTGCCACCAGAGCCACCGGAGCCGCCTGAACCACCCGAGCCACCATGACCACCGTCTCCGGAGCCGCCGCCGTTTCCGCCGCCACCCGAACCGCCGTGCCCACCGTCTCCAGAGCCGCCGGACCCGCCGGACCCACCGGACCCACCGGACCCACCGGACCCACCGGACCCACCAGAGCCGCCGGAGCCGCCAGAGCCACCCGAGCCACCCGAGCCACCCGAGCCACCAGCGCCACCCGAGCCGCCGGACCCACCCGAACCACCGCCGTTCCCAGAGCCGCCGCCGTTCCCGGAGCCACCACCATAACCACCCGAGCCGCCGTCTCCATACCCACCGCCGTAACCACCATAACCGCCACCACCTGCAAAGCCGCCGCCGTACCCCGAGCCCGAAACCGTCACGCCGCCCCAGGTCGTGCTGCCGCCAAAGCCAGACCCGCTACTGACACCCGAACCACTGCCGGTCCACCCAGTGGGTGTGCCGCTTCCTCCTGTCCATGAGAATCCCGATCCCGGTTGCCCGGTGGTCATCCATCCGCCGCCTTGCGTCATTGAAGTGGGCGGAGTGGACGTGACATCTCCAGCATGAGCTGACGTGGCTAGCGACCACCATACGAGTGCGCTTGCCGACGCAACGAGAGTGCGTTTGAACGGAGCCATGATTAGTCCTTTCGCGATGAAATCGCGTCCTGATTGGTCAAAGGTGTAATCAGTGCCCCCGGAAAACCGCTGATCGGTCTTGCAAAAACGGTTGCTTTAAGCCCGACAGCGCGTGTGTGTGCGTCGCCTTCGTTTAGTTTTAGAGCCGGCTACGGTAGCGCCATGCTCGGATATGGCTTGCTCGGGCATTTTGCCGCTGCAAGTTCCGAGCCAATGCGCCGGCGATCCAGCGAGTCACGATTGGCGTGTCGAAAGCACCGACATTGAGTGGCGTATCGTGGAGCGAGGCCTTGCTGAGCGAGGTAGACCCGATGGAGTGCGAAACACAATGACGGCACATCTTCGGGCGTGTTACGTCCCGGACGTTACGTGTTCCCGCCACATCGAACGTAACCTCGCCGTTACGCTATCCTTCCGCGCGGATAGTTCAGACGAAAGTATGAATCGTCATAATACGGAGTCCGATGTATCGAGCCACGTGTTGGAAACGCGTGTTTGGATTTGCTGTGAAGTCGCGGCTCTTAAACACCGCAGCAGCTTCAATGTATGCGTCGTATGCATGAAGTGATTTGTTTAATGCATTTGTAAGGACGAACGGATTAAGGTCGAATGTCGGGCGCTGCGCGCCGGATAACGCTCTGAGAACAGGTCATGGCATGGCGGCGTGCTCACCGCATGTTTGCCGTTGTTCATTCACGCGCGCATGTCTTTAAAGAACGATGAAAGGAAAAACATGAAATCCATGCTTGCAACCCTGACGATTGCGCTGCTCGCCGTATCGTCCGGCAGCGCCATCGCGAAGGATTGGTCGACCGTGCGGTTCGGCGTCGACGCGAGCTATCCGCCGTTCGAATCGAAAGCCGCTGACGGCAAGCTCATCGGCTTCGACATCGACCTGGGCAATGAGATCTGCCGCCGCCTGAACGCGCAATGCGTGTGGGTCGAGAACGCCTTCGACGGGATGATTCCCGCATTGAAGGGCCGCAAGTTCGACGGCGTGCTATCGACCATGTCAATGACGCCGGCGCGTCAGACGCAGATCGCGTTTTCGTCGAAGGTATTCCGTATTCCGACACGCCTTGTCGCGAAGAAAGGTTCGACGATCGTGCCGGCGCCGGACGCGCTAAAAGGCAAGCGAATCGGCGTCGAGCAGGGCTCGATCCAGGAAACGTATGCAAAGACTTACTGGGAGCCGGCTGGTGCGGTGATCTCGTCCTACCAGGATCAGGATCTCGTCTACTCGGACCTGATATCGGGCCGTATCGACGCATCGCTGCAGAACGCTGTGCAGGCCGAGGTCGGATTTCTGCGCACACCGCGCGGCAAGGACTTCGCGTTCGCCGGCAATGCGCTCTACGATGCAAAGACGCTGGGAACCGGCACCGCGATCGGTTTGCGCAAGGAAGATACCGACCTGAAGGCGAAGATCGACAAGGCGATCGCCGACATTCGCGCGGACGGCACCTACGACAGAATCGCGAAAAAGTATTTCGACTTCGACGTCTACGGTCAGTAAGGACGACCCGGCCGACGCACGCAATCGAGCGGTGAGTCGGGTTGTCGTCGGCAGCCGCGTGCAATGGCCGCTTGCGCGGCTCGATGCGCATCGACGTTATCGTCCCGACTTGAGTTGTGTCCACAGCCGGTTCTGAAGACGCAGGATATCGGCCGGCAACGGCAGTGACAGAACGAGCGATTTCATCTTTTCACCGCGAGGGTAGACCGCTTCGTTATCGAGGATGGCCGGCTTCACGTAAGTACGCGCCGCCGCGTTAGCGTTCGGATAGAAGACCTGATTGGTGATCGCCGCACTAACCTTGGGCTGAAGGATGTAGTTGATCCATTGCATGGCGGCTTCAGGGTGAGGCGCATCCTTAGGAACCCCCATCAGATCGAACCACAGCACACCATCGCCTTTGGGAATGACGTAGCGAATCTCATAGGCGCGGTGGGCTTCTTCCGCGCGGCGCTTCGCGATCCCGACGTCGCCTGACCACGCCAGCGCAATGCAGACGTCGTTATTAGCCAGATCATTGATATAGCCGGAAGAATTGAACTGGGTGATGTACGGGCGGATGGTTTTGAGCAGCTTGTACACAGCCTGATAGTCCGCGGGATTGGTGCTGTTGGGATCCTTATGCAGGTAGATCAACCCAACCGAGAATGCGTCCTCCGCGGAATCGAGCACGGAAACGCCGCAGCTCTTCAGCTTCGATACATATTGCGGATCGAACAGCAAATCCCAGCTGTCGTAGGGCGCGTCCTTGCCCAATATTTGCGTCACTTTCGTGACGTTGTAGCCGATGCCGTCGGTTCCCCATGACCAGGGCACAGTGTATTGATTGCCCGGATCGGCCGACGCAAGCATTTTCATGAGCGTGGGATCGAGATTGACGAGGTTTGGAATCTTGCTCTTGTCGAGCTTTCGATACACACCTGCTTCAATCTGCTTGCCGGCATAGCTGGACGATGGCACCACGATGTCGTAGCCCGATGAGCCGCTTAGCAACTTGGCCTGCAAGGTGTCGTCGCCGTCATAGACGTCGTATCGCGTGTGAATCCCGGTTTCCTTTTCGAATCCCGACACGGTGTCGTCGGCGATATTGTCCGACCAGTTGTAGACGTTCAGTTCTTCGGCGTTGGCGTGGTTGGCGGTTGCCGCCAGCATTCCCGATGCTACGAGGATTCCAGTGACGACAGTGACGAGATGGCGGGATGTCATAGTGACCTTTCGGATTGAATGAAGGAAGTCATGCAAGGGGGAAGACGCGTCAGTCAGCGAATGGGCGGTTCGTCTGATCGACGCCGCGGCGCCAGCCGACCTGTTCCAGCGCTTTCAGCAGACGGGCGGCGCCGAGCGCGGGAACATGAACGCCTTGTCCATGCATATCCTCTGCGGCAACCAGCGCGTTGAGGATGGCCTCTTCGACCGCTTCAGCCGCTGCGACGAATAACGGAGAAATGAAATCGTGACTAACGCTGCGCAGGGTGATAACGGGTTCGCTCGCCTTGCCGTAGTCCGCCGGCGGTATGCCGCGATTGCCAACCGAGAAGGCGATGAAGATGTCGCCGCTGGAATATTCGGTGCCGCCGCCCACCCGGGCTAATCCAATGCCTGCGCGTCGGGCAAGCTGCTCGCACTGATTGGGAAGAAGCGGCGCGTCGGTCGCCAGCGTCACCACGATCGACCCCATTCCGGGCACGCCCGCCTGACGTCTGTCGAATGGCGAGGGCAGATCGCGTAGCACGTCTCCGACCGGATAACCGGCGACACGCAGTGCGTCGCGACGGCCGTAGTTCGCCTGGACCAGCGCGCCGACGGTCCAGCCGCCGTCCTGCGCTGCGAGCTTGCGCGAGGCTGTTCCGATCCCCCCTTTGAATTCATGGCAGATCATGCCGGTGCCGCCGCCAACCGACCCCTCGGCGACAGGGCCGCTGCGGGCCTGCGACTGTGCCTCGTGGACATGCGTCGCGCTGACGTGCTGCCCCCAGATGTCGTTCAGCACGCCGTCGAAGGTTTCCAGCACCACCGGCATGCACCAGTATTGGCTATTGCCGACCGATGCACGTTCGGCGGCGACCAGCGCATCGCGAACCACGCCGACGCTGTGCGTGTTGGTGTAGGCAATGGGCGTGGTCAGCAGGCCGGATTCGCGTATCCATTCCAGACCGGTGGCATCGCCGTTTCCATTGAGCACGTGACAGCCGGCAAAACATGGTTCGAACCGCGCGATGCCAGGGCGCGGTTCGATGATCGTCACGCCGGTTCGGATCGAAGCTTCTGCCCGATTTTCGACCAGGGTACGATGACCGACTCGCACGCCTTGCACGTCGGTGATGCTGTTAAAGGGACCGGGCGTGCCGTGACCAACTCGAACACCGATGTCTCTGATACCCATACTGTTCTCCTGTGTTGCTCGTCGTGAGCAAGCCTGTCGGCGCGCATGCGTCGGGGTACGGAGATGGTAGGGTGGGGTGCGGCGAGTGAAAATCAGGCCGAAGGGCTAGAACGATAATGCGGCCTACCCTCTTGGGGGTAGTTGGGGGAGACCGGCATGCAGCTTGAAGTATCGGACGTCGCATTTCATCAGCGGCTTGGACGTCTGGTCGAAAAACTCGACGACAAACAGTTCTGGCATGCGCTGATCGATCTGTTGCGCAAAGTGGTTCACGTCGACAACTGGGTGGTCGTGATCTTCTGGCCCAACGCAACGCCTCAAGTAATTGCGGAAATCCAGGCGCGCACGCCGCACGACGAACTGTTCAAAGGGTATTTGAATAGCGTCTACTTACTGGACCCTTTCTATCAGTTCAGCCTGGGGCCGATCAGTCCGGGTGTGTATTGCCTCGACGAAGTGGCGCCCGATCATTTCAGGGAAACCGAATACTTTCGCCGCTATTTTTCGGTGAACGTGCTGGAAGACGAGGTGCAGTTCCTGGCGCCGCTGCCAACGGGCGGAACATTGTCCGTCTCGCTGGGTAGCGAACGCCGCTTCAGTTCGACCGAAATCGGCACCCTCTGCCTATACGGAGCATGGTTGCTTCCGTTGATGTGCCACGCGTTGTCGGCACAGACAGCGGCGCTCCCGCCGCCCGTGAACTCCCCCGCAGGACCCGACCGGCAGCTTCACTTCGAACAGGCGTTGCGCAAGCGCTCCAATACATCGCTGACGAATCGCGAGATTGAAGTCGCGCTGATGATTCTGGCGGGCCATTCGACCAAAAACATGGCTCGGCAACTCGGCGTCTCACCGGCCACCGCCAAGGTTCACCGGCGCAATCTTTACAGGAAGCTGAACATCTCATCCCAGGCGACGCTGTTTTTGCTCATCATGGATGAAGACCCGGAAGCAGGCTAAGACAAACGGGCTCCGACGCATGACGCCAGAACACGAGCGACTTCGCCGGATCCCGCCCGATACAGCCGCCAGCCGATATTCATGGATATCCGTATTAGCAGTGCTTTGAAACGCGCCCTTTTTTTTATACGCTGTTATCGATAGGCAGGCCGTTGATCAGCCCCATGCGGGCGACCGGCCGCCAGGCGCGCGCGACGGCGCGCCGATCGTTGGCGGGGGCCCTCACTCACTGAGAAGGAGCCATTCATGGAATCGTCTTCAGGCCCGCAAGCGGGCGGCAAGGCCGGCCATTCCGCGGAAACCGGTCACGGTCACGGGTCGATGCCCAAACTGGCGCTGGCCGCCATCGGCATTGTGTTCGGCGACATCGGCACCAGCCCGCTCTACACCATGAGCACCGTATTCGATTCGAGTCACGGGCTCGTGCTCAACCGCTTCAACGTGCTGGGCGTGGTGTCGCTCATCATCTGGTCGCTGATTATCGTGGTGACGCTCAAGTACGTGACGCTGATCATGCGCGCCCACAACCACGGCGAGGGCGGCATCATGGCGCTGCTGGCGCTGGCCTCCAGCTCGGTGATGGACCGGCCCCGTCTGCGCAACGGCCTGTTGCTGGCCGGTGTGTTCGGCGCGGCTCTGTTCTATGGCGACGGCGTCATCACGCCGGCCATCTCGGTGCTCAGCGCGGTGGAAGGGCTGCAAGTGGCGGAGCCGCAGCTCAAGCCCTTCGTGGTGTCGATCGCGCTGGTCGTGCTGATCGCCTTGTTCCTGATGCAGCGGCATGGCACGGCGGGCATCGGCGCGGTGTTCGGGCCGGTGATGGTGCTGTGGTTTGGCGTGATTGCGGTGGTGGGGCTGCTGAACATCGGTCGCGCGCCGGCCATTCTGGATGCTTTCAATCCGTTCATGGGCCTCGAATTTCTGCTGCGCAACGGCTGGCGCGCGTTTGTCTCGCTCGGCGCGGTGGTGCTGGCGCTGACCGGCGCCGAGGCGCTGTATGCCGACATGGGTCACTTCGGCGCGCCGCCGATCCGCCTGTCGTGGTTCGCGCTGGTGCTGCCCGCGCTGGCGCTCAACTATCTGGGCCAGGGCGCGCTGCTGCTGTCGGACGCCAAGGCCGTGGACAACCCCTTCTTTCACCTCTTCCCGACGGCGACGCTGTTCCCGATGGTGGTGCTGGCCACGGTAGCGACCGTGATCGCCTCGCAGGCGGTGATCAGCGGCGCGTTTTCGATGACCAAGCAGGCCATGCAACTCGGCTTCATGCCGCGCATGGGCATTGTCTACACCTCTGAACGCGAGGTCGGCCAGATCTACGTACCCGCCATCAACTGGCTGCTGCTGATCGCGGTGGTGGGCGCCGTGCTGGGTTTCGGGTCTTCCACGGCGCTGGGTTCGGCCTACGGTATCGCCGTAACGGGCACCATGATGATCACCACTTTCCTGACGTTCTATGTGGTGCGCTACGCGTGGCACTACAACTGGTTGCTGTGCGTGCTCGCCACGGGCTTCTTCTTCGTGATCGACCTCGCGTTCTTCTCGGCCAACCTGCTCAAGTTCGTGGATGGCGGATGGTTCCCGCTGCTGCTGGGCGCCATCATGTTCATCGTCATGTCCACCTGGTACCGCGGCCGTGGACTGATGATCGACGAGGCTCGCACCCATGCGGGTTCGCTGCCGCTGGCCACGTACCTGGAGAGTCTGTTCGCGAAGGAAACGATCCGCGTGCCTGGCACCGCCGTGTTTCTGAACATCGACGTCAACGCCGTGCCTCACGCGCTGGTCAACAACCTGGCGCACAACCATGTGCTGCACGAGCGTGCGCTATTCGTGCACGTGACCAATCAGGATGTGCCTTATGTGCCGCGCGAACAGCGCGTGACAATCACGCCGCTGGGCCATGACTGCCACACCGTTGTCGTGGCCTACGGCTTCAAGGACGAGGCGAATCTGCCGCAAGCGCTGCGCGACTGCGAGCCGAAAGGCCTGGTGGTCGATCCGGCACAGGTGTCCTATTTCCTCAGTCGTGCCACCGTGGTGGCGACCGGAGGCAAGGGCATGCCGGTTTGGCGCGAGCGCCTGTTCAGCGTGATGGCGCACAATATCGGCAACCTTGCGGCTTATTTCAAGCTGACCGCGAACCGGGTGATCGAGTTGGGCTCGCGTGTCGAGATATGAGGTGACAGTTGTTGCACTGCGTGATCAACGTCTCGCAGGACGAGAAGGACCACAAACATGAAAAGACTTTTCGTTTGTTGTGACGGCACATGGAACTCGGATAGCGATGAGTTTCAGGGGGTACCCGTTCCAACCAACGTTGTTCGCTTTTTCAACGCGTTGAGCGACCACGGGGAAGAGGGTGTCGAGCAGCTCCGGTACTATCACGTCGGCATCGGCGCTAACGAGGGGCGGGTACGCCGCGTCATAGATGGCGTGCTAGGACTTGGTCTCTCCCGGGATATTCGAACCGCGTACAAGTGGCTGTCCGACCACTACGAAGAAAGGTCTGAAATCTTCGTGATTGGCTTCTCTCGTGGCGCGTTCACGGCTCGAAGCCTGGTGGGCATGCTGCATCACTGTGGACTTCCTCACGCGGCAACCTGGGCGCTCGTCAAGGAGGCGTGGAACCTGTACCGGCTCGACCCAAAAGTACCGGAAAACCTCAGCCGGCAGGAGCGATTCCGCCTCGCGCATGGCAAACCGCCACCCATACGCTTCCTGGGTGTGTGGGAGACGGTGGGCGCGCTCGGCGTCCCCGCAATTGCGGAATTGTTCGGTCTCGGCAGACAGCGTTTCGAATTTCATGACACGCGGCTTTCGCCAGAGGTCGAACGCGCGGTACAAGCCCTTGCCATCGATGAGCAGCGCAACAACTTCTTTCCAACCTTGTGGACCGACGCGGATGGCTGCGATCCGGTGCGCGTGACGCAAGTGTGGTTCCCCGGCGTGCATGCCGACGTTGGAGGCGGCTACAAGGAGACCGGCCTTTCCGACGCCACGCTCAAATGGATGATTTCCGAGGCCGCGAAATGTGGTGCCGTGTTCCAGTCAGACATGCTGAAGCAGTTAGCCCATGCGGACCCGTTGTCGCCTGCCGCGGTACATGGCGTACTGCACAACTCGCTCACGGGCTTTTACAGGAAGATCGGCTTTCGTCCGCGGTCCTTTCCCTATCTGGCGAAGGGTTCACGCATATGTTCCGAATCGATCTCGGAGCTGGCATTGGCACGGCAGGCGAGTCCGCCCATCTTTCAGGCCCCCTATCGACCCAACATCAACCCCGCAGTGCAGGTCCAGGTGCGGGTTTTCGCCAGCCCGTTGTGGAACTGGACAGGTATTTTCATGAGGGCAGGGGTGCGTTACCGCTTCAAGGTGCCTGAAGGTCAAACGTGGCTGGATGGGGATAGCGCATCGGGCGCGGAGGGAACGCCGGGTAACTGGCTGCAACGTCTGTTTGCATGGTCCAAGCGGGTCAAGGGGGCGAACTGGTTCGAACTCTGCGGTGCGATTTCATATCCCGGGGAACCGGACGAGGCCGGCGAGCCGCCTCAACCCTTCTACTTCAGAATCGGCAAGGAAGTGGAGTTCAAGGCGCCCTATTCGGGGTACCTGTATTGCTTTGCCAACGACGCCAGCTGGGCGTACTGGAATAATCAAGGCAGTTTGCGGGTTGAGATTGCCGAATCGACCGGCATACCCGCCGGCAAGGAGGCGGCATACCCGCCTTCGGACGAAGACCTGACCGCGCCGGCAACGGCGCCGGGAGGGTATGGGTCAGGTCAGCCATCATGAGGCGTCAGGGATTTGTCAGGCGCAGATGATCGGTTTTTGTGACTGCCATCACCGAACCCGCGGCCCTGCTTGCCCACGCGGTATGAGTCAATCCGCAGTCCTTTCATTGGGAATACGCTCGAATAGAGTAACGTATTGGGTACTCTATTTTCTGGCAAGCCATATTGAGCTTTGAGGCGCTTATGTTCACGGACGCAGACACAACCACGGATGAACGGGTCGCGGAAATCGCGGATCGCATGGTCGAGGAAGGCCGGAAAGTTTCCGCAGTGACCGTTTGGCCGGAGATTCCCGGCGGGTCGATTGTTGCCATCGCGGCGGCCTTACAACGCTGGCGTGAAGCGCGACACCCCGTTGCGCCCGTTATGCCGCCCATGCAGGTGCAGGCCGGATTGCCGGAGCACATTGCCGAAACCATGATGAGCGCTGCGGACCGGCTCTGGATGGCCGCCCAGGGCGAAGCCGACAGAGCGATCAGTCAGCACCTGAGTGCCGTGAACCAGCAACTGGACGCGGTTCGTGCGGAACGGGATGAGGTTCTAACCGAGTACCAGAAGTCGGCCGAAGAAATGGCGACCGAGCGTGAGCGGCACATTGCGCTGACGAATGCACTGAGCGTCGCTGAGGGTACGTCCGCGCGGCTCAGCGCGGAACTTGCCGCCGCGACGGGCCGAGCCGAAGCCGGCGAGGCTCGGGCCGAGGACCTCGCGCAGCGTGTGTCGGCGGAACAGGCCGCGCTGGAGCACCTCAGGGCGGAACTTGACGAGGAGCGCAAGGCGCGTGGAGAGCTGGCCGCTGCCGTGTCGAACCAGAACGACGAAATCGCGCGGATGAAGCAGGAGCTCGACGAGGCTCGGCAAGAGATCGGCTTGCTGGGCTTCGACTGCCAGGCGAAGTCGGCGGAGGCGGACAAAGCGTTGCAGGAGGCGAGCACGGCGTCACAGCGCGCGGAAGCGGCTGCGGCGCAGGCGAACGAGAGTCTCGCGCGGGTCGCCGGCCTGGAAGCTGAACGGGATGAGGCGCGCAATGCGCTTGAAGCGGAGCGCCAGACCAGCGCGGCGCGTCGTGAGGAAGCCGCGATTCAGTTCGACGAATTGCAGCGCGTGAATCGGGAGCTCGAGGCGGCGCGGGAGCAGGTTGGCGCGATGACTGAGGCGAAAGCGGCGGCGGATGCTGAGCTCGCATGGGTTTCGCAGGATGCGTCTGCCACGCATGCTGAACTGGCGCGTGTCTCGCAGGAGGCATTTGCAGCGAGCGCGGAACTGGCCCGGGTTGCACAAGACATCTCTGCGGCAAAGGCGCAGGCAGAGACCGCGGAGCAGCATGCGGCGACCTTGCAGCAACGCCTCACAGAAGTCGAGCAGGCGAAGTCGGCGGAAGCGGATCGGTGGGCCCAGGAGTCGAGCGCGGCGGCGTCGCGGGCAGAAGCGGCTGCCACGCAGGTGAGCGAAGGCCTCGCGCGGGCCGCCGCGTTGCAGGCTGAACTGGATGAGGCGCGCACCGCGCTGGCAACAGAGCGTCAGACGAGCGCGACACGGAGCGAGGAAGCGTCGGCTCAACTTGGCGAACTGCAGCGTGTGAGTCGGGAGCTTGAGGCGGCGCGGGAGCAGGTTAGCGCGATGACTGACGCGAAAGCGGCGGCGGATGCTGAGATAGCGCGGGTTTCGCAGGATTCGTCGGCCACCCATGCCGAACTGGCGCGGGTTTCGCAGGATGCTGCTGCCACCCATACTGAACTGGCGCGTGTCTCGCAGGAGGCCTCTGCAGCGAGCGCGGAACTGTCCCGGGTTGCACAAGACGCCTCTGCGGCAAAGGCGCAGGCAGAGGCCGCGGAGCAGCATGCGGCGACCTTGCAGCAACGCCTCGCAGAGGTCGAGCAGGCGAAGCTGGCCGAAGCGGAACGATGGTCGCAGGAGGCCGGCGCGGCATCATCGCGCGCAGAAGCGGCTGCGACGCAGGCGAATGAAAGTTTGGCGCGGGTTGCCGCGATCGAGGCTGAACTGAGTGAGGCGCGCAGCGCGCTCGCAGCGGAGCGTCAGGCAAGCGCCGAACGGGGCGACGAGGCATCGGCTCAGCGCGACGAACTGCAAGGCCTTGCCCGTCAACTCGAGGAGGCGAAGGAACAGCTCGGCGCAATGACGGCGGCGAAAGCGGCGGCTGTCGCTGAAGTGGCCCAGGTTTCGCAGAATGCGTCTGCTGTAAAGGAGCGGGCAGAGGCCGCCGAGCAGCACGCGTCGATGTTGGCGCAGCGTCTCGCAGAAGTCGAGAAGGCTCGCGCGGAAGAAGCGCGGCGCAGTCATCAGCTTGCCAATCAGGCAGCCGAATCTGCTTCGACGGAAGAGATCGCCGAGTTGCAACGCCAGATCGCGGCGCAGGCCAAAGCGCATGAGAAGGCTTTTAACGAACTTCGCGCAATTGCTGAACAGTGGGTGGAGCACGCGAAAGATCTCAAGGACCGGCTCGGCTCGGCGAACGAGAAACTCCTGTTCATCGACTCGCGCAGCACAGGGGAAGTGGCGCTCATTCGCAAGCTCTCGGCTGAACTCGAGCGCTTCAAGCCGGATAGCGAATTGATATCGCGGGATGCGCAGCAGAAACTTATCGGCGCGACGATGGCCGAGCGGCTTTCGCAGAAGGGCTATCGGTATGATCCGGCGACGGCGGTGATGTCGAAAGTCGAGCGTTGATTTGCAGATGCCTGGGTAGTTGACGTATCCCGCTCATTTACAACGGAGAAGACGGTCATGCGTGAAAGTACGTTGCTAATTTTTGCCGCTGTGGCTTTTGTCGGTATCGTCACGCCCGGACCGACGGTTCTGCTCGCGCTGACCAATGGCTCCCGCTATGGTCTTCGCCGCGCCGCGTATGGGTTCGCTGGAGCGGTCGCATCCGACTTCGTGTTGATTTTCGCGGTGGCGCTTGGTCTTGGTGCACTGCTGGCAGCGTCGGCGTTCTGGTTTGCCGTGGTCAAATGGGTGGGTGTGGTCTACCTCGCTTACATTGGCGTCCGGCTCCTGATGTCGAAGGGTTCGTTGAACATCGCCAGCGTGCAGGGAGAAGTGAGCCGCGACAGCAACTCCGCGATTTTCCTCAAGAGCTTCCTGACTGCGGTCACGAACCCGAAGGGATACCTGTTCTTCACCGCATTTCTGCCCCAGTTCATAGCACCCTCCGCACCGCTTGCGCCGCAGTATGTGGCACTCGCCATAACGTTCGCGACGCTGGATTGCGCGATCATGTTCGGCTATTCGCTGCTCGGCTCGCGGCTAATCCGCTTGCTGAAGGAGGCGGGAGCGCTATGGCTCGAACGGTCTTGCGGCGCTGTGTTGCTTGGACTCGCGGCGTCTCTGGCTTTGTATCGACGTCACACTGTTTAGCGGCTTCTTCTCGGAAGCGTGCTGAACGGATCGACGTGATTCAGGAATAACTTCTTTGGGGATGACGTTTCGTGACTGAAAGCGCTTCGATCGTGCAACTGCGCGCTGAGCGCCAATCAAGCGACCAACGCAATACTGCCAATCTGGAGAGATCTCCATCCAGCGGGGGGCGGGTTGTTGCCGCGTTCGACTTCGACGGCACCATCACCGTATCGGACAGCCTGCGTGATTTCGTTCACTATACGGTTGGCAGTCCACGCCTGGTTTATGGTGCGATTTGCTCGGCACCATGGATGGCTGGCATGCTGATCGGCATGTCCGACCGTGGCGTCGCGAAAGCGCGTTTTCTTGCCGCGACGATCGGTGCCATGCCTCGGCCAAAACTCGAGGACGCCGCGCGGCAATACGTGGAGCATAGATTGCCGGCCCTTATCCGACCTGAGATGGTCGAGAGAATCCAGGCGCATAAGCGACGTGGTCACCAACTCGTGCTGGTGAGCGCGTCTCCTGCGCTTTATCTAAGAGCCTGGGCCAAGGGAGTGGGATTCGACGCAGTGCTCGCAACCGAGCTTGAGTTTCGTGACGACCGCTTTTCCGGCCGCTTCGCCTCGCCGAACTGTTGGGGACCCGAGAAAGTGCGGAGATTGCAACAATGGTTCAGTAACGAGCGGCCGCGTGTGCTCTATGTGTATGGCGATAGCCGAGGCGACAGAGAAATGCTCGCGCTTGCTGATCATGCCTGGCTGCGCGGCCAGGGCGAAATGCATTCCATCGACGAATAGCGGGAAATGAAGGCGCGTTAGTGCCTCCGTCGTATTGCTCTTTGCATGAGGCGGTACGTGACGAATGGCCCTTCGACAGACCGACGCGACTCGCATCGCCTTTTTCGGTCAGATTTCCCTTCCCGAATCGCAATGTTTGCATCAACTGCATTCATACACGCGTGCTACATCCTATAGTTGTTTAGCGAGAAACTGAAAGCGAGTAAAGCCGCTGCCCTGCCATTCCGGCATGGCAGCGCCGCGCGGCTTTATCGGACGGTTGACGCTCGTTGGTGAATCGACGCGCCTGCCGGGCAGATGCCAGTCACCTGTCGATCCGCTTTCAGGTAGGCATTGCGGCACGATCGAAACGGGAAAATCAATGACTATCTCCCGCTTGTGCTTACACACGGAGTCTGCGTTCGCAGTCTGCGTACATGTCCTCGCACTGACCATCGGACTCACGCTTTCCGGGTGTGGCGGCAGCTCGTTGTCCGCCGAACCGGCTTATGTCACGGCAGCCCGTCCGCAGATCAACCAACTGCTCGCGGACACGTTGACGGCCGGCGCCGTCGTGTACGTGCAATCGCCGAGCGGCAACTGGCTCGAATCGTTCGGCACCGCCGTGCGAGGCACCAACACGCCGATTCCGACAGACGCGCACTTTCGCGTCGGCAGTGTGACCAAAACCTGGACAGGTACCGTGATTCTGCAACTGGTGCAGGAGGGGAAGCTGAGCCTGAGTGACCCTGTCAGCAAGTTCGTCGCGAATGTGCCCAACGGCGGCGTGATCACGATCGGGCAACTCCTGTCGATGCAAAGCGGACTCTACAATTACTCGAGAGATCTCACCTTCAATCAGACGCTCGATGCGCAACCGAACAAAGTGTGGACCACTGACGAATTGCTCGGCATCTCGTTTAGCCAGCCAGAGGATTTTGCGCCCGGCACGGCTTTTGGCTACTCGAACACAAATACCGTGCTGCTCGGGCTCATCATCGAGCAAATCACGGGAATGAGCGCCGCCGACGCAATGGAAGCGCGTCTCTTCGCGCCGCTCGGTCTAACTGAGACCTTTATGCCGCCGCAGAACGATACGTCGCTGCCGGCGCCGGCGCCGCATGGCTATCAGTGGGGCACGAATGCAGAGACGGCCACAAGCTCGGTGCTGTCCCCCGAACGCCAGGCGGCCGCGAAGAACGGCACGCTGCAGCCAACCGATGTGACCGGCGTGAACACGTCGTGGGCCTGGACGGCCGGCTCCGGTATATCGACCGTGGAAGAGCTGGCCGCCTACGTCCAGCGGATGGTCGGAGGCGGCTATCTGAACGCCGATATGCAGGCGATGCGGCTGGCCAGTTGCACGCCGATCGTGCCGTCGAATCCGAACTCTGCGAGTTACTGCCTCGGTCTCGCCAGGTTCGGCACGTTCTATGGCCACACCGGCGAGATTCCCGGCTTCAACACCTTCATGGGATACGACCCGGCGACGCAAACGACCATCGTCACATGGACCACGAGCGCCGAATCGCCCGATGGACGCGCGCCCGCCAATTCGATCGCGCAAATTCTGATTGGCGAGCTCAGCAAGGCTGCAGAGGTGCCGGACGAGGGTAGACCTTGATCTGATCTGTTCGAATCGCACAAGATAGATCGAACCTGGAGACCTGCGATGAACGCGACAATCAACCTGCAGTGCAAACGCTGGGCCGTGATTGCGACTGCAGTTCTGCTGGTGTCGTGCGACGGCTCGGTCAATTCGAGTACGGCGGTCCCTGCTTCGATCATGCAGGTGATGCAAAAGCCTGCGTATAGCAATGCGAGCTGGTCGATGCAGGTGGTCGACTTCGATTCCGGGCGCGTGATCTACGATCTCAACTCCAGCGCACAGATGTTCATAGCCTCGGTGCGCAAGGTCTTTTCGACCGGTAACGCGCTCAATGCACTCGGCGCACAGCACCAGTTCGTCACGCCGGTTTACCGGCAGGGCACGGTCGATGCGAGCGGCACGCTCAACGGCAATCTGATCCTGGTTGCGAGCGGCGATCTGACGATGGGCGGCCGGGCCAATCCTGACGGCACGATCGCACTCACCACTTTCGATCACAACGAAGCCAATTCGTTGGGTAATGCGGTGCTGTCCACCCCCGACCCGCTTGCCGGGTACGACTCGCTTGCGGCACAGGTCGCCGCTGCGGGCATCAAGACGGTCAACGGCGATGTCGTGATCGACGACCGTCTTTTTGAACCGTTCGATTTCCGCGAGGAGTTCGATGTGCGGCCGATCTTCGTCAACGACGATCTGATCGACGTCACGCTCAATCAGAGCGCGGAAGGCTCGGCCGTTCCATTCGACTGGCGTCCGAAGTCCACGGCGTTCGCCGTGCAATCGACCCTGACGACGGGTGGTGCGACATCGGCGCTGGACATCGAGCTCACGCCGGAGCTTCCGCCGTGCATCGGGTCGCCGAATTGTGTGGGCAATGTGAGCGGCAACGTACCGGCGGGCCTGGTGCCCGCTCTGACCGATGCGTATCCGTTGATCCGCACGTTCCGCGTGACCGAGCCGTCCAACTATGCGCGCACGGTGTTCATCGAGGCGCTGGCCCGCGCCGGCGTGACGGTGACCGCGGCGCCTGTCGAGGTCAACCCGGTGCAGTTGCTGCCCGCGCAAGGTTCGTATTCGAGCGCGCAGCAGGTGGCGCAACTCACGTCCGCGCCATTCGCACAGGATGTCCGGTATGTGAATAAAGTCAGCTATAACATCGGCGCCGACGTGACCCTGATGCTGTTCGGGCTCGCGAAGAATGGCTCGACGACGATGGCCGCCTCGCTCGCAACGGAACAGAGCGAGTTGTCGTCGACGTTCAACATTTCGCCGAGCCAGTATCACTTCATCGACGGAAGCGGCGGTGGCGACACGACCGCAAATGGCGTGGCCGTCATTGCGATGCTACGCGGCATGCGCTCGGAGCCGGATTTTGCGACGTATTTCGATTCGATGCCCGCGCTGGGCGTCGATGGATCGCTCACGACGATCACGAACTTCGAAGCCGACGCGACGCTGGCGGGTGCGAAAGGCCAGGTGCATGCGAAAACGGGCACCTACGTCGGCGTGTACCCGTCCGCGCCCAAAACGCCGATTCTGAAAGGGCAGGCGCTCGCCGGTTACATCGACGCGCAGAGCGGCCGGCGGATCGTGTTCTTTCTGACCGTGAACAATGTCCCGATCACGGGCATTCCGGACGTGCTGAGCGCTTTCCAGGACGAAGGCACGATCGCGGCGATACTCTGGAAGCTGCAGTAGCTTTGCCGCGCAGCATTTCGAATAGACGATGCGGAGTATGCAAGCAGTCAACTGCCACCGCTCGTACGGTTTGGCTGCGGCGATCGTCTGCGGAAACAAATTATTCGGATATCTGACGAAGTCAGCAATAGCAAAGATTCGCGGATTCGTCGTGACGCTGGTGCTCGTCGGCTCGGTGGCGCACGCGCAGTCCACCGATTTCTGGGGAACACGTCTTCCCAATCAACCGCCTTGTGACGCTATCGTCCTCCTTCTATCTGGATTCACCATTTGCGCACGTGCTGTCGCGCGCCGCGACATTTCTTAGCATGTTGTCCTCGCCGTTTCGAGCCGCGAATAATTTCGCTCGCGGATCCTGTTCGATGATTCTGAGGAGTGACAGTTGGCTCTTCCGGTTATCGTCTGTTGCGTTTCGTCGAACTGCTGCCGCAAGGTAGCCCAGCGACACGGAGCGCCCAGAAGAATCATATTTGAAATAGTTTATTAGCCCCATTCCGGCATAGGCATTTGCATCTGTTCCATCCAGGTGAATTGCGTTGGAAAGTTCGCGCTCGGACTGAAGATACACGTTCTTTCTTTTCTCGCTATCGCATACTACAAAGCCCGTCTCATAGAGGTAGTTGCCCAACGCATAGTGCGCGTAGGCTGATTCTGGTTTGAGATCCACGGCCTTTTGATAAATGCTTTTTATCTCTTCCAGATCGCAGGTTGCCGAACCGTTCATGCATTCATTGAATTCGATACCGGCGAGGTTGTCCATTGAGGTCGAGGTATTTGCAATGCGGTAGTATTTTTTGGCCGCAACGGTGTCCCAGTGCTTCTCAGCAAGATAGCCTTTCAGATTCCAGGCGGCCTGGATTTTGTGGCTATCCGGCGGATACGTAGACAGGATCTCGTCCACGCGATCCTCGGCTTCGTCATAGCGCCCATCTACGATGAAAGCCGTCGTAGCCAGATACAGGTCGATCTTCTCCATGATGTCCATGGAAATTTGCCGCATCGCATGATCGAGCCCGCGGTTTATATCGTTTGCATAGATGGTCTGTGTCCGCAACGCCCTTCCATTCATTCTGAAGGCAACGGTGAACGACTTGTCGGTTAAGTCGTTGGAAATGATTTCTCCATTGATTGAATGGTGCCAGCTGTCGGGAAGGTAAGAATTTATCCATGCTACGAACTTCTGGGTCGACATGCCCGTGGTGGGAATCGTAATGTCGGGTGGTTCTCTGGGTGGACCCTGAAGTTGTTGTGAAGCATCGGCAACGATTTTCTGCAGGTTGTCGCTTAATCGTTCAGAAACAGCGGTCGAAGAAAGGCCACGTTCCAGAAGCGTTTTCGGCACATCTATCGTAGTGATGGTGAATCCATCCGGCTGGTAAACGCCCTCGTAGATTGAAACTACGACCCCTATACCCAGGAGAAGGCCGAGGACGAGCGTTATCCACGGCAGGACTTTCCGTTTTGCGATTTGTGGAATGGAGCGTGACCGCCGTTTTTTCGCCGGGCGACGACGAAACACGGTCCTGCCGTCGCTGGAGAACGGATCCTGGGTAGGGACTGGCATTCTGGTCTCCGGAGAGCTTTCGTTCTTCGATGGAAAGTTATTGCTCTTACGGCAGCTTCTTTAAAGTAGGCGAAGGTCTAGCGCGTGTCAAATACGCACGCGAGCCCCGGATAACAGATAGTGCTTGAACAGACTCTTCAAGTCGCCTATATCCATAGGCAGTACGTACAGAATGACGATAACAGGACGTCGAACAGGGAGCGCTTAAGAACTTGATCTCCTTAATCGCCGAGGAGCACCACGGCGGTAAACGTGCCGTGATTCTCGAAAAATACCGTTTCGGTAATCCATCGCGGTCCACATCGTGATGGCCGGTCTCGCTACATTGACTGTGGATGGTGGCACTGGGGGGCGGAATGAGACAGGTCGTGGCGAATAAACGCTATCCGGTGTTGGGCACTTTTGTTTTGCTTGCCGCATGCGCCGGGTTTGCCACCTGCCAGATCGTTCGCTATCGAGTCGTTCCAGCGCGTTACGCCGCGACGTAGCCGACCTCGTTGCAGCATCTGTTGAAAACAGTGAGGACATAATGAACAAGATTATCCAGCTGTTTTGTCGAATCACCGGCCTCAAAATCCGTTTGAAAAACCCGGCCGTCGCATGTGCAATCGCGTTACCGTTCGTACTGCTTTCGGCGTGCTCAACCCCCGCCGTATATCTGCCTGGCGATCCATTCGGCAATCCAACGGGCACCGTAAAGCCACTAAGTATGTATGTCGGGAAAGACGTAACGAACATCAAACTGATCTTCGTCCACGGAGTGGGTGACTTCTGCCCAGGATACGCACTCAGCGGCGACAGTAAGAACGAAGGCTGGCTCGGTAATGGCATGGCGCGCAAGATTGGTCTCGACCCGGGAACAGGTGAGCCTGTCACGCAGCCCTGGATATACAGCAACGAATTTCTGACGCCTCCGAAGGGGACGCCACATCCATACGACGACCAATCCTTCGTTGCGCTCAGAACGCAGCACTTCACGTATACGCCTGCAAACATACCCCTCGAAGCCATCGAGGTGACGTGGTCGCCGCTGACGCAGTGGGTCAAGAATGACCGGCTCCGGGAAGATTTCACCGAGCCTGGGATTTTTTCGTGCTTGAACATCGATGGTGGCGACCCGGCGCAGCCGCCCTCACGAGTGCTACTGAATCGCGTCATAAAGGAAAACATTCTGGATCGGAAACTGGCGGACGCTGCCATCTACATGGGCCAGTACCACACCGTCATGCAACTGGGCATGGCGGATGCGCTGTGTCATGCATTAACAGGGCAAGAGGTCGCGCCGCTCAATCCGGCGGCCCCCAATCCCGTATGCGATTGGAGGACGGCGCACGTAGATCCGGGAACGCTGTATGTCTTCGTGACGCATAGCCTCGGCAGCAGGCTGCTTTATGACACGCTGCTAGGTCTGCTGGGAAAGAACGCGCCGGGTGTGGATCAATCGGCGCTCACGCTGGAATTCCCCGGCGCCAAGGATTACGTGCATGGCATTTTGGGGAATACACCCGTCATCTACATGATGGCCAACCAGCTCACATTCCTCGGAATGGCCAATATCACGGCGCAGGATACGTCGAAGACTGCGACTCGCAAGCCGGCGGTGGTCGGTGTGGGGATGCAGCCGGCCGCGGCTGCGGCTGCGGATCAGGGGCCGTGCACGGACGTCATCTGCCTTCTTGCTTTAGCGAAGGCCGAGTCCGCGCCGCATACTACGTTGAAAGAGAACCCGGATACGAGTCGCAAACTCGACGTTGTGGCGTTCAGTGATACGAATGACCTGCTGTCATGGTCGATTCCCCCGGAGTATGAACGCGACCCGTTGCAATTCGTGAACGTCTATGTGCGAAACGCGACTCGCTTTCTTATCGTCGAAAACCCGGTGTCGGCGCACGGGGGCTACTTTACGAGCAAAGCGGTATGGGACGTTATCCGGTGCGGCGCACACGGCCCCACCGTTAACACCTGCAACTAGCAGTCAGATTCGTTGTACTGGTTAAGGCGGGTGCGACGGTTCGCCGTTAGCCCGCCGCCCGCATTGCCCGATACTCTCGCCGCACGATATCCATCAGCTCCTCGACCGACGTACTGGCCGCTTCCCGCTGATAAGTCACCCGTCCACGCTGCATCAGCATCACCCGATCCGCGATATCGAGTGTCTGCGCATAGTTGTGCATGATCATGACAATCGACAAGCCGCCTTTGTTCTTGAGCCGAAGAATCAGATCGATAATCAGTCCAGCCTCGCGGGCACCCATCGCGGCGAGCGGTTCATCGAGCAGCAGGATCTTCGCATTCGAATTGACCGCACGAGCGACCGCGATAGCCTGCCGCTGTCCACCGGAAAGCTGCTCGACCGGCAGATCGACCGAAGGCACATGCACACCGATTTCCTCAAGACACTCAGCGGCGCGCTCACGCATCGCGCGATTGTTCAACAAACGAAACGGCCCCCGCCGAATGATCTCCCGGTTCAGGAACATGTTGTGATAGATGCTCAGCGAATTGGCCAGCGCCAGATCCTGGTAGACGCATTCAATGCCTAGCGAACGGGCGTGATCGACGGAACGAAGCAAGGTCTCCTCACCACCCACGAACAGCTTGCCGCTGGTCTGCTGATGAAACCCCGTCAGAATCTTGATCAACGTCGATTTGCCAGCGCCGTTGTCGCCAAGCACGCCAAGAATCTCGCCTTGTCTGAGCGTTAGCGACACGCCATCGAGCGCGGTGACAGCGCCAAAACGCTTGACGATATCTTCGCCGCGCAGCGCCTCCGGCACCCCATGCACCTCGGCCATCACAACTCTCCCTTGCGCGCGAGACGAACCACGTGGATGTTGAAGATCATGGCCCCGAGAATTGCCGCGCCGAGAATCATGTTGAAGGTGAAGGCGTTGATGCCGATCAGCGTGAAGCCGTCGTTGAGAATGCCCAGTACCGCCGCGCCGATCAACCCGCCGATGATCGTGCCCGATCCACCGGCGAGCGGCGTGCCGCCAATCACTGCGGCGGCCACCGCAAGAAACATGATCTGGTTGCCGCCCGCTTGCGGATCGATCGACGTGATACGAAAACCTTCCAGAATTCCGGTCAATCCGGCAAGTAGCGCGGCAAGAACGAAGTTACCGAGCTTCAGGCGTCTAACCTGTATCCCGGCTTCGCTCGCGCCGAGCTGATTCGCTCCTGATGCGATCGTATGCAAACCCCAGCGTGTATGACGAAGCAGCACATGCATGAAGGCGGCGATGGCCAGTGTCCAGATGATCTCGCTGTATCCCCATCCGCCCATAAACGCCGCTAACGCGGAATCTTCCGGCGGTGAAACCGGCGTACCCCGCGAGATCGTCAGCGTGAGGCCGTTCACGAAGAACAGGGTGCCGAGCGTCGTCACGAAGGAGGGGATGCGCAGGTACACCGTCACCGCGCCGTTAATCAAACCGACGATGCCCGCTGCAATCACGCCGATAATTATCGCGAGCCATGCGGGCACACCCGCCTCGATGGCGAAATACATGATGAACGGCGCAAATGCAAAGACCATTCCGGCGGAAAGATCGATCTCCCCACCGATCATCAGCATGATTTCGCCAAAGGCAATGATTGCGACCGGCGCGATGAACTGGGAGAGATTCTGAAGACTTGCGCTGGTCAGCAGGAAGTCATGGTTGACGCTCTCGAAGTAGATGCTGAGGATCAGCGCAACCGCAAAGATGCGAATTTCGCTTGACCGTCCGAGTGCGCCTGACCAGCGCCTCGGACGTATCGTGGTTTTTTGAACGTCCGTCACGGGAGAGGTCACCCTTTGATTGCACCCGTGTGTGGCACGATCTGGGCTTTCGTGCTCTTGCCTTCATAACGCGTCGACGTGCTCAGATACGGATCGACGGTGCCCTTGGTGACGAATTTCAGTCCCGTGTTGACATTGGCCGGTCCAACCAGCCCACCGGAGGCGAGGAAGGTAAACGCCTCCACGACCGTATAAAAGCCCTGCACGTACGGCTGCTGATCGATCGTGAAGTCAAGAAAGCCCTCGTGAATCAGATCGACCGTGCGCGGCAATAGATCGAAGCCACCACCGTGCACGCCTTTGGAGGGCAGGTTGGATTCTTTCATCACCTCGGCGACACCCTGGGTGCTGCCCGCGTCCACCGCGAACATGCCTTTGAGATCCTGGTGACCGAGAAAGAAGGACTTGATCTTCGATAGTTCTTCGTTGACGGTCGCGCCGGTTGCGATGGTCTGCACGTCGATCTTCTTGCCCGATTTCTTGATCGCCGCTGCGGCGCCGTCAAGCCGTGGTTGAATGTTGAGCTGGCCCGGCGTGGCGATGAAGAGCGCGACGAGGCCGCTGTCGATGAGGTTCGAAATTCGCTCGCCCATCTGATAGCCAGAAAGATAGAGATCCTGACCGATATAGGCCAGGCGCGGATTCGTCGAACCTGAAGGCGCATCGGCGTTATAAGCGAATACGGGAATGCCGGCGTCGAGCGCGGCCTGGATGGGTTTGTCGAACGCTTTCGGATCGACGATCGGTACGGCGATTGCGTCGGCCTTCGCGGCGATCGCAGCGTTGACCGCGTTGACCATTTCGCCGATGTCGGCATTGGCCGAGCCGGTCCACTGGTAGTCCATTCCCAGCATGGCAGTGGCATCCTGAATGCCGTATTGCGTGGGAACGAAGAACGGATTCGTCGTGACGTGGTTGACGAATACGATTTTCCACCGCTTGTGGGCCGGGAACGAACCGCCTTCGGCCGCCATGGCCGGCGTGATCATGCCACCCATGCCGCCCATGAGCGCGAGTGCCGCGGAGAGGCCCGCGCCCTGCAACAATCCCCGACGCGTGCCTTGCACTTCGTCCTTGTCTTCCTTCGCTTGCGCCATTTCAATCTCCCGTCTCTCAATTATTGAACACTTCACTGTTCACGACGGCGCAAGCAGGAAAAGCCCCGGCAAGAAAAGCACCGGAGCCGGGCATCATTCCTTTCATGAAACCCACGTGCACGCGCGTACGCATGACTACCCACCAGAAAATGCTATATCACGCTGTTTTACCTACTAATCGATGTATACCCTTAACTAGTCGGACTAATTAAATTTTTGCGGTGCAGCGCGGCCTTTCGTCTGCGTGTCCGGCGGTGCGGCGCAACACGATGATGGAACAGACCGGCCTCGTTATGCGCGGGTCATAACTGGTCAAATCGGTCTGCATGATGAGCCGGTTGAATAGTATGACTATCAACTTACTACACGAAAGGGGAGTGACGGGGGCGTCCGTTACGCTCGGCCCCTGGCGTTCGGATCAGGGTTGCGTCTGAAACTGGCCGCCGGTTTCCAGAACGCTTTCGGCGTCCGCGCGCGCATTGTCGAGCTGCACAAGGCTTGCCTGTCGCGCGCCTAGCGGGTCACGGCTCTGGATTGCGGTGAGAATCGCCTTGTGACGCGGCAATGACAGCGCGTGCGTGTCGGGATGGCGGCTCGTCAGCTTGATCGATTCCGACAAGGCAAGCGAGAGCATGTTGCCGATATAGGCCAGCAGGTCGTTATGCGTGGCGGCCATGATGGCGCGGTGAAACTCGAGATCCGGATTCAGCAGCGCGCTGGCGGTTTGCGCGCGTTCCATCTGTTCGTAAGCCAATGCAATGCGCGCAAGATCCTCGCTTGTCGCGGCCGTGGCTGCGAGTGCCGCGGCCGCGGGTTCGATCACGCGGCGCACGGTCAGCAGCGAACCGAAGAACTCGCCCTCGGGAACACTGTTGATCGTCCAGAAGAGGACATCCGGATCGAGCATGTGCCAATCCGCGCGAGGTTTCACCACACTGCCCACACGCGGTTTCGACACCACCAGCCCTTTTGCCACCAGCACACGGGTGGCTTCGCGCAGCACGGGGCGGCTCACGCCATAGCGCTCGCACAGGACCGTCTCGGCGGGCAGGCGTTGACCCGGCTGTACTTTCCCGCCGACGATATCCATGCCGAGCTCCTGCACAATGCGACCGTGCAAGCTCTTGCGCTGTTGCAGATGACGGTAGTCCATGGTCGGCGATCGCGGTCGTGTCCGGCGCAGTCTTGTACCGATCCGTGCAGCGTTCTGGATGGCGCTTGCCTTGTTCTCGACACGGATGCGGGTTGTTTTCTTGCAGACAGGTTACTGAGTCAAGCATAGCACGCGATATTCGACGTGCGCCCTGGTGTCAGTGCCGATGCTGTACGCGCGCGATGAGGCAGCATCGCTATGAAAAGAGGGCGAGCTTGCTGCCTATTGAAGGCGCTCGGTCTCGGTTCGCGCGACCTGCATATCCAATACGGTCACGCCGCCAGCGGATCGAATGTGCAGCGTTCCACCCAGCCGCGCCGCACGCGCCTGCATACTGCGCATGCCGGTCCCGGCATGCTGCTCAAGCGCGGCGGGATCGAAGCCGATTCCATTGTCGCGAACGGCGAGCGCGAGTTCCTGCTCGTCGCTGTGCAGGTCGATCTCAACCTGGCTTGCGCGGCTGTGTCTGAAGACGTTGGTCAGCGCTTCCTGAAGAATCCGCATGACGTCGATGCTTTTCGACGCCGGCAGATAGCATTGGTCAAGACCGCTAATCGACCAGCGGCATGCTATGCCGTGGCTCTCTAGCAAGTTCGTGAGCCGGTGCCGCAGCGGACCAATCTGATCGGCCAGCGAGGCCTCGCCGGGCCGCTGGTTAGAGGCCGTGTCGATGATGATGCGCAGATCGTCGCGCAGTTCTTTCAGAATCGACAGGAAGCGTCCGGATGGGATGCCGTGGGGCGCGTGCTCGAGGGTGGCGATGCTGCTGACAAGCGTGCCGCCTAACCCGTCGTGGAGATCGTGGGCGAGATTGAGCCGTTCGTTGAGCCGGACGTTGACCACTTCGAGTTCGTGCTCGCGGTGCAGCGTGTTCGCCAGTTCGGCCCTGGCCGCTTCGACGGTGATGTTCAACTCCTCGTTGAAGCGCTCGATACGGCGCAGATTGGCGACGAAATTCCAGGCCAGCACGAGCGCCATACCGATCATCTGCAATTGCGAGGTGAGGGCGGAGTAGTAGCGATTGTCGTGCAGGATGCCGAGGAACGTCAGCAGGTCATGCATCCCGGCGGCCAGGAAAATGGCGATGCAAATCGACAGGATGCGATGATCGGTGCGGCCGTGACGCCACGCGACGTAGAGAAAAACAAAGCAGGTCGCAAAGAAGTTACAGGCCTGCGCGATCGTCACGATAGCGCGCGTGGTGCCCGCATTGCTATGCGGAGTCACGAGCATGACTGCGGTGCCCGCGGCCACGAGTAGCCAGAGTGCGGTCTCGATGCGCGGCAAACGTCGCTCGCAAAACCGTATCGAGAACATCGTGAATGCGGCGCTGTAAATCATCAACGCGATCGAGTTAGCGCTTTCCCAGGCGTCCGTGCTGGCAAACGGCCATGGACTCGTTGCCAGCTGATTGAGCGCCACCCACCACCAGGCGATCGACATCAAACTGAACCAGCCATAGACGGCTTCCTGCCGCCGCATCAGCCATAACGCGAAAAAGAAGCACCCGAGCGTGGCTGTTACTGCAAGGCTGGAGAGTTGCAGATCGTGGCGCAGCCAGTATTCGGTTTCGTAACGACGTTCAAGCACGGCTGGATCGCCAATCGACACGTTTCCAAGTCCGGGTTGATACTGCGAGAGCCCCGACACGCGGATGAGCAGCGTATTGGTGCCTTCGCGCAGCAAGGGTGGGCTCAGGACCTGGTAGCGCGGTACGTTCCAGGCGCGCGTCAACGGTTCAACCAGATGCCGGTCGCGGGTGAGCAAGCTGCCGTTGAGATAAGTCGCCCCGGCCATGTTCAGGTAGTTGAGCATCAACGCGGCAGGATGCGCTACGTCCGCTTGCTGCCATGAGAGCCGATACCAGACTACGCCGTCGAACTCGGGCCAGCGTGAGGACCAGTCGTCGGGCAGCGTTACCGGAACCCAGCCTGTCGATGGCGGGCTATCGGCCTGCCAGTCCGAGCGGGCCGCTTCGATACGCAGATGGGTGAGGGTGTCCGGGGGGGCCGTCGGCCCGGCGGTTGCCGCGCCAGCGTGGAGCGCAACGAGGGTGCAGATCAGGGCAACAAGCCATGCGTACGGGCTTCGAATACGGCCTGCGTGCGAGAGTTGACCGCCAGTTTCTTGTAGATGTTCTTGACGTGACATTCGACCGTTAGCCTGGACAGGGATAGCACATCGGAAATCTCACGATTGGTGAGCCCTTTGTTGACCAGCACCAGGATTTCGATTTCTCTCGGGCTGAGCGGCGAGCGCGTCGGCGGTTTCGCCTGGGTTGCGTTAGGGCGCCTGGCGAAGCCGGTCAGATCGAGAATACGTCGGGCAACGAACGGATCGATGGGCGCGCCGCCGCGCAGCGCGCTGCGGATCGACATCGCGATTTCAACGTCGTCGCGTTCCTTGAGCAGGTAGCCGGTTGCACCTGCCTGGAGGGCGGTCACGATCACCTGCTCGGTGCTCCAGGCGGAGATTACCAGAATCGGTAATGCCTCATCCTGCCCATGCAAGGCACGGATCAGGTCGATGCCGTTACCGTCAGGGAGTCCGACGTCGACTAGCAGCATTGCGAAGGGTTGGGTGGCTAGTAGTGCGTTGGCTTCGGCGATGCTGCCGGCGAAAGACAGGATGTCGTCTGTGTAGCCGAGAGTGGCGAGGATCGCTCGCAGCCGGGCTTGCATGGGTGGCTCGTCCTCGACGATGAGGAGCGGGCCGGGTAGGACGGAATCGGTGGGGTCTTGCGGCATGGGGTTGCGTAGGGGAGTGGACTAGAATTGCATGCTCATTTCATTCCTGGCGTATTCGTGGGCGTTGCTTCAGGTGAGGGAATAGATACTGGCTCGCCGCGATAGGGATCGCGATTGATCTGTGATGCAAGGCCGAGTTCATTGGCCAGTCCTCCGCTGCGTGTCTCGACAATCATCCAGCGTGTGCCGATGGTAGGCCAATTTTTTACCATTTCGATAACGTCCTGCTTCTCTATAAGAGCCCAGCCGACTGCGTTGGCGTTTTGTCCGCTACGTAGGAAATCACCAAATGCTTTTGTGGCACGCTTCGGGTCAAAATGCAATGTGGGATCTTTGATGCCGCTCGCAATGGTCAAATCCTTCAATTCTCGTTTCGCAAGGTGTGATTTAATCGCGTTCAGAGAAACAATTCGCGCAGGACGTTCATAGTTCCGCCATATTACGTAGTGAACGTATGAAGGCTCTACCGCGCTCGTCCTGCCTTGTTCGTCTTGGTGCGCAGGAGGCAGAGATTTATTGTTCAATTGCGTGAGATATGCATTTGTCACTGCCAGCTTAACGATCTGGTGATTCTGCTTGATGTCCGGCGAATGCATCATCCGCGAGGGAACTTCCAACCAGGATTCCCATGGGGTCGATTGATTGTCGATTCCCAGCCAGGCTGCAAGTCTTTCATCAGCTTCACGTGGTGTTTTCGCGTAGTCAGTGTGAGGCTGATTGATGTCGAAACCTTCCCTGTCCTCCGCGTCGCTCTCTGGCCGCTTGGTCGTAGAGCCATTTTTTGCCTGAAAAAAGCTCAGATTGTAGAAGCGACCTTCTCGTCCGTCGACGGGGCCGATTTCGATCGCTACCCCGAAATCAGACCCATTTAGAGTCTCTTCACTTTTCTTAAACGAACCCCATTGACAGTTCAATGCCCGCGGAGCCTTCGACATCTCGGCCAGCAAGTTGTACCAGGAAAGATGTGCTGCGATGAAGCCCACAACGGCAGAGGTTCGATGCTCCTCTCCCATTGATGTCTGGGTCGTAGCCCGTGTGAAGTCTTCAAGCCCGTGGGCGACGCCGCAGTCAAACGATGTTGTTTTATCGGAATACTGGAATCCTTTGGCATGGGTCTCCAAGGCCTTGGCGGCCCATTGAAAAACTGTCTGTTCTTCCTTTTCTGGTGGCTGCGATTCGCCGCTTGTAGATTCAGTCGACATGAGTCATTAAGCCTGCTGTTTAAGATATGTGGAGTGCGCCTGCAGTTGCCGTAAGAGTAACGCAGCTTTGTTGCTGGAATAATAAGCTATGTAATTAAAAAAGGCGGGTTCGTAAAAAATCCCCGAAGGAGTATTTCAAGGCGTGACTTCACGCCCTCAACGCCAACCGCTTCACCAAGAACCGCTGCAGCCTCGCAAACGCGATCGAAGGCGGCAACGTTACCTATATAGGGTAGTGGCCGTCACCGGATTCCAGCCCGGAAGAGGGTGGTGAACCAGCAACTGATCGTCCAGACGCTGAGCAGCCCGGCGCCCAGCGTTCATCGAGTGCGCGCGGGGTCCAGGCGGCACGGGACAAGTGCTTAGGTTTATATGGCGCCTGCCCACATCTGCTTGTGGCGTTCGTATCATGTTTGTGGCTGCGGGCAGGCATCCTGCGAATCTGAACGGTTGAGGTCGTTCAGTTTTCGACGGTTAGTGCGGCACGGGAACCGATTGTTGAGTCGCGTCTGCTTCTACGTTCGTCGAGCGTGACGTCTGTTTGCTCAGACTTGGCTTCGTGGATGCCAGCGTTTCCTGCCTCGCTATTTGTGATGCCTCTGCAAGGAGACGCGCTGCGCGGTTCGCGGTGATGCGACTTTGAGGGATGCCCTTCGCATCGAGCGCGATCACCTGGTAGAGCTCGCGGTCACATTCGAGTTCCCGCTGATATTGCTCTGCTGTGTCGACAAGCAATTCAAGCATGGTCTGCTGACGTCGTCTTTCGTCGCTCGTGATGGCAGGATTCCTACATATCGAGGACGCAAGTGTAATCAGCGTGTTTAGTTGACTCAACTGCCGGTTGCATAGATCGAAGGTGGAGAGCGCAAGCTTTTCGTACTGGAGCGCGTCGACAGACGGGCGTGAAGCGGGTTGAGATTTTTTTGTAGGTTTGCTGCTCATGGTGCGACCTCCCTGATACTTCCTGGATCGCCCGACACTCGCTTGCTTGGGGAAGTGGGTGAGCGGGCACGAAGTGAGGTTGACAGACCGGGATCGTAACGAACCGGCGAGCCTTGCGGCTCCCCCACCAAGGCCCGCCCATTGAAATATAGACGTGCAGAGGTAGACGCACGACCCGCCTGAGCGGGTGTGCGGTTACGATCACAGGCTGTCAAACCCGGCCGTCGGGTGTTTCCCGATGGCTTAATGATTATAAGTCATGGCGGCGGTGTAGCGTTCAACCCGGCAGGCTAAGTGATTGGGTAAGGCTTCAAATGACACACGCGTGCTAAGGCCAATTCCGCAAGACCTGGAGGAGATTTTGGTTGCTGGGTTGTTGCAGCGACACGCATGTCGTCCATGTGACAGAGATTCTCTTGCGTGCGGCCGCCGTCCACCATCGGCGGGCCATCCTTCGCAGGCAACCACCAGTAGTTCAGCTCTCTGAAAAGACAATTCTTTTAAGTGAATGTCTCCACCAGATATTGCAGATGGGGTACATTACTTATTGAAAAGCAACTACACAACATCAAACTGGGGTTAAGTACGTGGACGCACAAAAAAACGAAGGCCAACCGTTTTTTCCATACATGGCAGCGAGGGAGTTTCCCGATTTTTCGAAAACAAAGCTGGTCGGTAGGCGTGCGTTTATCGATACAATCGCTAGTTTGTTAAATGAAACTTCAGTATTATTTTTGGAAAGCGAGGAAGGTTGTGGCACGACGACTACCGCCGCTCAGCTTTGCATGGCAAATCCGGAAAATTCATTTGCTTTGTTTATTAAGCCGGCGAGCCGTATCGCGTATAGTGCCGATTTCATCAGGCTTGTCTTGGCGGAGCAGTATACATACTATCTTGACGGCGTCTCATTCGACAAGGATGTGATCGATGAGAGTGAATTTAACAGACTTCAGTTCAGGCTTCGTCGTCGAGCAAGCCGGTCAAAGCCTTTTTATTTCGCAATTGACGGATTGCATCAGATCACCAAGGAGGATTTTCGAGCAATTGATGCAATCTTTAAAGAGATTTTGCCGATCGGTTGGGAACATTTCAAATTTTTAGTTGTTGGGAAGCAAGTGGATTTTGAGCCATTTATCCATAAAATTCAGGCTCGTTATTATCAGCAGTTGAAATTCTCCCTTGGAGAGACGAAAGATTTTCTAGGTGACATCAATTTGTCTGAGGATGAGTTGGGAGCCTTATATAAATTGTGTGACGGAATCCCGGCGCGACTCGCTTCGGTGAAGCGGCTTGTAAACACTGGAGTCTCGGTTGAGGAAATATTTCAATCTGAGCCATCAAAATATCTTGAATTTATTCGACTTGAATATGCGCCGATAGATCAGCTGACTCACGACTCCAGACGGCTCTTGGCAATTCTCGCATTTTCAAATAGACAATTGCCGATAATCGAGTTGCTTGAGGTTGCACGCTTGGAAAAGGCGGCACTTGATAAATTAATCGAGACATTTTCGTTTATCAGTATCAACAATTCAACGCATGAAGTCGAGTTTGCTTCGGAAGCACATCGGCGCTTTGCTAGTAACATTCTTTCATCGATGAAAAGCGAGGCGCTGACTTCACAAATCGAATATCTGGTCGCAAATCCACAAAGTCATGTGGCTCTTCGCTTTCTGCCAACTTATTATCAACAAGTTGGCCAAACGCGCGAGTTGGTAAGACTTCTTTCATCTGAACATTTTAGTCATTTGCTTGACAGTACTTCCTCCATAGCCTCACTTCGCACTCGCGCAGAGCTTGGTGTTAAGTCAGCGGTCTTATTGAAAGAAGCAACGGATGTATTTGGTTTTTCGATTAAGAGAAGTCTCTTTGCAAGTCTTGCAGGTGCCGAGGGCGCGAAGGCGGAAATTCGTGCGCTGGTGGCTCTTGGGCGTCCGGCGGCGGCACTTGGTCTCGCGCAAGACTCGGTGGTACGAGAGGAGCGTTTTGCTTTTCTATGCACTTATGCGCGGCAGCTAGTGGAATCCGGAGAGCCATGCGACGTCGAGGTTCTGAGGCTCATCAAGGAATCAGCGTCATTGATTGATTTCGCTGATCTGGG
Source organism: Paraburkholderia fungorum (assembly GCF_003610895.1). Taxonomy (GTDB): domain Bacteria; phylum Pseudomonadota; class Gammaproteobacteria; order Burkholderiales; family Burkholderiaceae; genus Paraburkholderia; species Paraburkholderia fungorum_B. Next base: position 377,573 of record NZ_MCAS01000001.1, on the reverse strand, counting down.
TGATCGCGCGATCGATATCGCCTCGGAATTGGTGGCGGTAGATGCAGGATTGGCTCTATCGATAGTTGTGGGTGCGACCGAGCATGCTGGCAACACGATGGATAAACAGTTCGCAGTAGCTCGTCTCGCAATTGCGGCAACGAAGGGTCAAGGTGAGAAAAACATAGCATCGCTAAATGAAGCCAGCAAGCAGATTTCCGACGAAAAAATGCAAGGATTTATCTCGGAACTGATCTCGCTCGTTTCGTCAATGTCCAGCGCACAGGTTATCTCCTCTGCACAAATGCTCGACGCGGTTCGTCGTCTGCCGTTTCTTTGCTTTTGGGCGTCCAGTCACAGACAGGACGTGGACGCCATCGAAGTAGTCGAGTACGCGCTCAACTACATGATCGACGACTCCGCGTACAGTCCGAAGATGAGCGATCTTAGAAACTTGTCACTACCTCTCGCTTATGCACCCAAATCTCCGCGTGTCGAGACTTTGATTCGACGGGTAGATAGTCAGCGCGGCCTTATAAAAGACTCATCTTTGTCGATCGACTCCGTGTCCCTGCAAGTAACGCTTGCTCACGCTGAAATGGCATTTGGTGATGAAAAAAAGGCTATAGAGCGAGTCGTAGATACTTATCTCGAACTAACCGGTGTGGATAATGCCGAGGTTAAGCTCGAGTGTTTTGCTATTTTGCTTGAGGGTCTTCGATTGATGGATCCGGACGCTCGTATCGAAGCTGAACAGGGCTTTCGCGCACTTATCACATTGGATCTGCAGAGTTTGCTTACTCAAGTCCTTGAAAACTCGGCGGATCACTTTCTAATAGTCAAGGGTGCATTGCGCGCGTTTGCCAATACAGACTTGCCGGGTGCGTGGTCTATCTGCGCAAGGTTAAACCTCATGGGAAGGCGCGATTTGGCATACGGTGAAGTGGCGGAAGCGCTGTATGAAGACGGTGTAATGGGAGATACCGTAAGCAACGTATTGGATACTCTTGCCAGAGTTCACACACGAGCAACAAGGGATACTGCGCTTGGGCGATTCGTTAGAGTTATATCCAAACGTAAATATGTGCTTGAAGAGCACTCGATTACTTTGCTTGCTGTTGCGATTGCGGAATGCCCCAATCCCGACTTCCGAGTCGGGATAACGCCGCGTTTAATCGAAATCTGGGCAAACTCCTCATGTCCAGGTCCGATGCCGTCCTTAGATCTTTTTGACTCTGACTTGGCTCTCGCCAGCGCCTCATGGCTCCGAGTTAATCCTGCATTTGCAATGGCCTCGTCGTTGGCAAAAGTAGCCCCGGTTCTAGCCGATGCGTATTACGGGCGGGGTTCACAGTTCCGCAACAATAGTGAATATTGTACTTATGATTTTTTTGTTATCCTCATGGCTTGCCTTGGATTGGCCGTTCGGGCACTTCACGGTGCGTTAAACGCAAAGTGTGTTATTGATGATCCGCTAGATCGGTTTTTGCGCTTGGCAGATCTTGTGCCGTCAATCCCGGCCCGCATTGATCTTATCGGTGATCTTGCGAGTAAAGCTTGGACGGCTGACCGGGCTGATATAGCATTAAAACTACTGAAAAGCAAATCCCTTCCTGCAATAGAAGATGCACGTCGCTCATCCGAGTATTTGCATCGGTATCTAATAAAATTATCTTTCCCGAGTTTGTATTGTACCCAACAGCAACTTGCCCTAACTTATGCCAAGGAGCTTAGCCTAGCCGATGCTGAGGCAGCATCGTTAGAAACGGTCGACTTGATACTAAGGCGGGAAACGAAAAGCGATCCATCGCTCGACGAAGCAGTTAACAAATTTCGCATCACCTATGGTGATGCTCTATCGACCTGCACGTTGATTGAAACTCTTAAAACCGATAATTCTATTTATTGGTGCATAAATGAACTTTGTTCCACTATTACCTCGAAAGTAAACAAAACAAGTTTTACGCGAAATCAACGTGAGGATCTTGCTACTCGATTGTCGACTTTTTTTAGGGAAAATTTGCCGGATGTTGAGAATATTAAACATGACGGTTATTTAATTCTGTGCGAAGCTTGTATTTTGACGCTCCGCGAAGACACGAAAATAACTGAATGGCAGGCTTTGGCTACTCGAGGCCGTGCGATCCCTAACGCGGCAGATGCAGGGTTCGTACTGTATGAACTTGCGGAATTAGTTCCGACAAAATTTGACTCGTTGCCGTCGCTTCTGAGAACCGAGGTAAACGAGCTTTTTAAAACGCTACCCTCTCCAATTGATCAAATAAATAGACTCATTCAAGTCTCTAAGAACGCGAGAGGGGCTGGTGTAAACCTTGCGAAAGAGCAACTGCGATCGGCAATGCTGATGACGCTTAAAGCTCACGATGAGGACATCGCAAAACAAAGCCGACGTCGAATTGTCGATATTGCGGAAAAAATCAGCCCTGAATTTGCAAACGAATTACTTGAACTGATCGATCAAGACCCTGCGCGCGCTACAGCTCGATTGGAAGTGCGTCAACGTCTTCGCACCTTGAAGGTGAAAAAGAAACTTGCTAACGCTAAGAGTCCGGATGATATCGCTAAGAGTGAGGTCAAACACTTGCCGGAAGCGGCTTGGATGAATGTTGCTGGATTAATGACTGGGCGACTTGAAACGAAGGCCCCTGAATTGATGATTGGCTACCTACACAGATCTTCGTCTCTGCCGCTTTCTGACGCATATCCTGTTTTAGCTTGGCATATCGAGAATCTTGCGCGCAAGTTTTCAAAGAGTGAGCAAGGCTCGCAGCAAATGGATTCGTTGGTCGAACAGGTTTTGCTCACATGTGAGCTAGCGGAAAATATTACTTCGCGAATTACTGCTCGAAAAACTAAAAAGATTACTTCTAGTTCGGAGATTGAGCCCGTACAGATCGGTGTGAATAATAGGGAAGCTGCACTTGATTTTATAGGGGAGTGGCTATCGTTATGTGATAGCGATGTTTGGCTGTGCGATCCCTATTTTGGACCTGATGAAATTGATATTTTTAAACTTGTCCTGTCCAATTGTCCGGGGAGCAGTTTAACAATTATAACGGCAAAACGGTTTTTGGCTGAAAAATCTGCTTTAACGGCAGAAGCGTTTTGGGAGCGCTGGAATTTAATGATGGATCAAGATCTTCCAACGACCAAGATCATTGGTGTTTCTTACGCTGACGGTGCCAAGGCGCCCATCCACGACCGATGGTTAGTCGCAGGTGGCCGCGGGCTACGACTCGGAACCTCAATCGGCTCTATCGGCACGGGCAAGCTTTCGGAAATATCAACGTTGTTCGGGGACGAGTTGACCCGAGTGAGGGCGAATTTGGAGCCATTCGTCCGGGAAGATCGAACCGTGGGCGGCGCTCGGATTCATTACCATTCCCTCACGCTTTAGATGCTGATTCACAATCGGCTAGGGATCGCGGCGATTTGAAGCGGGGCAGTGGGAGCCGACGGGAGACGTGCACCGGTCATTTTGGCGGGCAATGCAATCTATTTAGAGGTTGTTGCTTTTCCGATTGCCGGAGGGTGTCAATAGTTGACGACGAACGTTGCATATCGCTGTGTGCAAGCCGAATGGCCGCGGATGAAGTGTTATGACGAGGACACCCCCGCACGGTTTCATCCGCGACCATCGTCTGAGCAAAAACGTCGAACTGCAAAAGCAGGCCTGCATCAATTCTGAAATTGGCCGCGCGTCACTTCACTCGATGCGTATACTTTCCGAAGCTTGCATATCTGCGATCTGCGATCTGCGTCAAGCGACCCACTGCGCACACCGGATCAATTCGACAGCAGACGTTCGTCACCACGTCGCATGTTCGAACGTGGTTTGCCAACGTCTACCTCATTCATGGAACGGCCCAGCCTCGAACGTCGCAGCTCCATCGGCATACTCTCGCACCCATACGTCACGCGTTTCTTCCCCGACTCCCTTTACCCCAAACGACGCGTGCGGTAGACATCGAGCAACTTCGCCGAACAGATCGGCAACCGACCAGCTATCAAGAAAGAATAAAGTGGGCGATGACGCCGGCAGCGCCGACCCACACGCTTCGAACAAATTCTTCAGGACATCGTGGCTCAGAGCACGTTCATCAAGAGACTTCGTAATCTCATTCTGGACGCTCGATATAGCCAGCGCTTCGCCGTCGAACGGATGGACCCAAACTTGCGTGTGAAAGCTCATGCGAGTTACTCCGGTAATGGTCGTTTCTTGAGAATCGCGGTCTCTTTGCGCGTGAGGGTTTGCGCAATTGTCGACGAACTTCCTCGCTGCACCAACTGACCGTTGACCACTGCACAGCATCCCACGAAGTTGCGCGAAGATCATTTACGGCGCGCGCGTCAGGTAAAGGACGTAAGTCGAGCGGCGCGACGCTCATGGGGATTTCATCTTCGATGGCCATTGGCGGCCCGGCCAACTTTCAAAATACTGTCTTCGCCAGGAGGCGATACCGAGGTCGACAACGCGAACGGAAACAATCGTAACGATGTCCTGTTTTGCGAGCATTGGCGACGCACCAAAAGCGGCTCGCGCTATCGCATGTGTACCCTGTTCGGTTTGCAGCATCGGCGAGCCGCTCACAACAGAAATGGTGGTGACGGTGTGAGGTGCATCGCCCGACGATCCGACATGAACGATGCTATTCGCCGTGACACTGCTTTGCCGGACCGAGGGGATCGACAACGTTGCACGCTGGATTTGCTCCAGATCCGCTAGCTTCGACGCTAGAAACCGGTTTGCGAGCGGACTCGCGAGCAGTATGAGGCCGGCGAACGCACCCAGCGCGACCCAGTGCTTCCTGCGAACCTGAACAACTTGTGCCTGCTGCGTGGACTGTCGGACGACGACACTCGATACCGCCAGGTCTTGCAACGATTGTCGGCTTGGTCGGTTGAATGCAAGCAGATATAGCAGTGCCGCACCCCATAGAAATACGACGAATGAGTTAACCCACACGATCCATGCCGTATTGGGCGAACTCAGCACTGGAAGGTCGATAAACCCTATACCGCCGAGAACGGTCGGAACAGCAACAATTGCATAGCGTAGACACGCTTGTGTCACGCTCAGCGTTGCAATCCCGTCCGCGTTACACCTGACGACCTTAATTTTTAACGCCTGCTTTCCGAGTGACTGGCACCTGCCGGCGTGGCCTTCCATCAGGCCGAAATAGATCGAGCCAATTAGAAATCCAATCAACCGTCCCCACTGTCCGATTGTGGCCAACTGGTCAAAGAATAAGACGGCGAGCGCCAACCCGATCAGACCAAGCAGGAGGCAGTCGATAGCAAACGCCGCCGTCCTACGCCAAAACCCTGCGATCTCGCCGCTGGGCGCTGCAACGCTTTCGGCTACTGTATTTTCGGTTGTTGTCATGTCTGTTTACTTGTATCCGTCGTTGCCTAGGCGCTGACAGGCTGAAAACGTCAGTCACCTGACCGACATTCAGTTTCCGACGTCACGTGTCTCGTTAACCACAAGTTCGGGGACAGTCGGACGACTCTGGTTTCCTTGCTTGCACGCCGTCGATTATTTGACTTTCTCCGCGATGCCGATATAGATCTCAACATTCCTGGAAGACTCGTCCCATCAAGAAACACGATGGTGAACTTGGTTCAGGGTGTCGTTTTCTTCGACAGGACGAGATAATGCACCCGACCGTTCATGTCTTCGGCGTATTCCAGAAGGAAATCGCCCGGCGGGACCGTCATGTCCGGAAACATTTTGATGACGCCACCATCTTTGACCGTCTGGTCCAAATCCGTTACCGAACCAAGGTTGTAGAAATTGACTCCGTAGGCCGGTGAGTCGCACATTACGGATGCATATGATCGAGCCGGCACAACATAGCCGAGGCACTTTTTGCTGCCTCGCAGGACGGCAGCCTGAGAGGCCTCGTTAATCATCGTCACGTCCGGACCGTACGCGCTAGTGGACTTGCGAACCACGACGCTCGTGAAGTGACGGTTGTTCTGCCGGCTGTCGACGACGTCGTAGGTGCCGACCAATGCGTCTGTTGCGGCGCGTAGATCGGATTGCTGTTGTGCGACGGGACGGGAATCGTGGAAAGGCGCGCAACCGAACAAAGGGACGGCCGCGCAAACCGCGGCGATGTGACGAAAGTGCATGATGTTTATCTGGTGGCTGGCGGTCGCGTGGTCATCCTGGATGCCCTTTGCGCCCCGGCGTTGTTGTTGAAAGTGCTGCGGGAAGTTCGCTCGGATTTGCTCGCTCTAACGTGGCTTATTGAGCATCTTCGACCGGACAAGCTGAAGTAAATGACGCCATAGCTCTTCGATTGCCGGTTGCAAGATTTTCGCTCTTGCGATAACCGTTCGCTTCGACACAGGAGCGCCCGCGTTGTGTCTCGCGTTACGCAATCAGTATCAAATCGCATTTATTTAACGCGGGCGTCGAGCGTCTGCTTGCTTCCATTACCTGATATCGGCTTTTCTATGGCGGACTTTAGCCACGAGGGACACTTTGCTTTGGTCGTTTCCTGGTGATTGGACTATTCAGTGCAAGTCTTGCTTGTCTCGATTCATCCACTGCCGTATGCTTTGACACATGAACCAATCTCAGATCAACTCGATTATTAGCGCCGCGACAGTCTCGGCGGGATAGCTATTGGGTTGACCATACGCAATCACAACCCGCCCAGAAGGCGGGTTTTTGCTTTCTGGGCCTTAATCGGAGTGCCTGGAAATGACGAGTGAGAGCAGGGGAGTTGAGGGTGTTGCCGCTAATAACGCAGCCGTTCTCCATATGGTCTGCGGCAAAATTGCCTCGGGCAAGTCCACGCTGACCGCCCGCCTGGTGAAGGACCAGCGGGCGATCCTGATCAGCGAAGATGTATGGATGGCACATCTTTATCCGGGCGAAATCCATACCCTCGCAGACTATGTGCGCTGTGCCGGACGCGTTAAGGCCGTCCTCACTGACCACATTCAAGCGCTCCTTTCGGCGGGAACGTCGGTGGTTCTGGATTTCCCGTTTAATACAACCAACACCCGTGCATGGGGACACTCTCTATTTCGGACCGCCGGGTGCGATCATCGGCTTCACTATCTGGATGTGAGCGATGAAGTTTGCAAAGCTCGTCTAAGGACGAGGAACGCGTCAGGCGAACACCCGTTCCAGACATCCGAAGCGCAGTATGAGCTAATCACCCGCCATTTCGTCCCGCCCGCGTCAAGCGAAGGATTCGACATCGTGGTGTACGACGAGACTGGGAATATCCGTTGCCGGAGCGTGGACGACATCGGATTGTTGGGGTAGCTGCAATCCTTTTGACTGCAACCGGCCGCGGGTGTTAAGCGTGACTATTGATAATCGAGCGTGTCATCGACTTTCGTGATCTTCCATCCGTCGCCTTGCTTGCGCAGAAACACCAACACACTGATCTTGTCTTTCGAGCCGAAAGTAACCGGAACAACCGCAACGTCGTCGAGCATGATCGCTTGATGTGTTGCGATGTTGTTCGACCAGTCCTGTTCGTCGTAGTCCTGAACCTTCGTGAAATAGTCGGCGTCTCCTGGCAGCCTGTTGTGGCGGTATGCGCTTCGGAGTCTGTCGACCGTGGTTTTGGTCACGTAAACATAGATGCCCTTGTCCAGCAAAGGATAGGTGTCTTTGGATTCCAGCTTGATATACCAAGCGTAAAACGCTTTCGTGCTTGCGTCGGGAGTCGCGCTATCAGCGAACGCTCTTTGCTGGAGAAGCAGCCCGCTAACCAGCAGCAAAACCGATACGGCGAGGGTCAATAGCTTCTTCATCTTTCGTCTCAGTTGTATCGGTAGATACTGTATGCCGGCTGCATTGTGTTCTAGCCTATTAATGGCAGGCATCGCCGGGCGTGTTCGTGGCTCCCTTCAGAAGCCGCAGCGTTTTGGTAGTTCTCGATATGAAGCTGATGATCTTCACCGGTAGCTTTTGAAAAACTCTGACCCGCCGAGTGCAAAGCTGGTAACAGGTCTGGATCCTTTATTCATCGCGGCGCCGCGGCGGTTAGCTTACAAAAAAGACCGTTGTTAATCATGCAGCATCGTGTCAATGATAAGCCTCGTTGAAGAGCGGCCGAATTCAACCACCACATGAAAGTCAGTTGTTCGGCCTAAGCCGATGGTCGCCGATCAACGGCTCTGCGGCGGCTCAAGTTCCCTTCACGGACATTCGCAAACCCGTGCCAGCGAATGTCTCCTATCTCTGTTGACGAGGGAGTCTTCACGACCCTTTGCCGTCGTTCAATATTCCGGCGAGGAAGTCCGGTGACAGTCGCATAGCGGCTGTTGAAATCGTTACGCTGGCGGCCACTCTCTTCCATCAATTTGCTACCAAGATTCCACGAATCAATCGAGGGACCACAATCGATCCCTCGTGTGCAACGTCTTGTCTGTCATCGGTGCCGCTAAGGAGTTGAGTGACGAAAATCGCTCGTATCCAACAACCCGTCCTGCGCGGGAATCCGCAGAAACCTAATTCACCAGATTTTTATGGCGCTAGACCGCCGGGGCCTCGCTCCATAGCTTTTCAAGATCAACGTCCTCGCTGGCTGGCTGCTTGTCGGTTGGCAAGCGATCCACCTGGATGATCATCGGAAGCTCAAACGCGGTTCCAGTGACCACGCAGCACCCTTGGGACAGTCCAGGGATGAGACTGCGCGATAAGGCGTCCAGCGTAGAGATGGTGTTGTCGATGAGAAACAGGTCTCTGTCGTTCACCAAGCGATGGATGAAGAAGTTGTGCAACTGCGAGACGATGGTTGGCGATATGTCAGCCGGACGCTGGCTAGCAATGGTTACGAAAATGCCGAACTTGCGGCCCTCCTTAATGATTTCCTCGAAGAGTTCGAGCCGGTAGTCCCTCCAGCTCTCACTCTCCCGCGTTGACTGCTCGGAAAGGATGTTGTGCGCCTCATCGACTATGAGATGGACGGTGCGGTCTGGAGGGTTAGCCACCGTCGTCTTATGGGCGTTGTAGTAGTGCTTCGCGAACAGCAACGGCAGGACCTTCTTGACCTCGTTGTTGCACCGGCGCAAGGAAATCACGGTCAAGACCTTCTCGTCTACCGCTACATTCGCGATGCTCAGTACCCGGCGCATGCTCTTCAGCGAGGACTCCACGCGCTTGAGCAGGGGTTGAATGTGCTCGAACTGGACGAACCCGGCATTCAGGTCGGACATCAGTTGCAGGTTGACCCGGACGATCAACTGATCGAAGTCATCCAGTGCGGAGGTATCCAGCGCGTCTACGATAGGAGCGATATGGTGGTGATAGTTTTCCCCTTCCGCATCGAAGAACACACCGTTGCGCGTGAATCTGCCGGCCCGCTGATGCCAGTTCACCTGCCTGAGCAAATCATCCAAAGCCTGGTTGTTAATTCGCCGCGCCACGACCCGCATCAAGTCAAGCGTTGCAGGCCTGACCTCGCCCGCACAAAACGCCTGCCGGAATTTGCTCTTCGCGTATGTGTCAAGCGAACCTTGCTGATCGTCAAACCGCGCCTTACCCGTAAGAACTCGGCTTAGGAACGGACGCTGGGTGTTCATCGTGGCCTGGAACAAGAGCGAAAGGGTCTCAAGGTCCCAGAACTCTGTAGGTGCCAAGGGAAACTTGTCCCCAGCATTGGCGCCGCCGGGCTGCTCCTGAGTCGACAGTTGATACACCTTTTTATGGGCCGCAGGTGCGAGTTGTTCCCCCCCGTACTCGCCGTTGAAGTCGAGGATGACGAAACGGCTCTTCCCCGCGATGCGCGGCAGCTTTTGGTCGAACAACACAGTGTAGAGCTTGGCCAGTGTGTTCGACTTCCCGCTGCCTGTGTTCCCGAATATGCCGATATGGCTGTTGAACAGCCGCTTCCAAGGCAGCCCGACCGCAATCTCTTCCTTGAGCATCTGCCCGATCTTGAAGCTGCTGTCGGCCTTACGGTCGAAGATAGACCTAATGCGGTCTTCGGTCAGCAGGTAGGCCGCATCCTGGATCATCGGCAGAAACTTGATGCCCTGCGTGAAGCCGCTACGGTCGAAGAAGCCGATGGGCCTGGCCTCTACCTTGCGAATGAAGGTTGCTTTGCCGTCCCGCGTTTCAACCCGGCTCTCGTCCAGGTACTCACCCTCGACCATGCAGATGATGTCGCGGAAACCGCGCTGGATCGACAGGTACTCTCGGATAGAGACTCCCTTGTACTTGTCGCCGTCGTGGAAGAGTGTCTCCTTGCTGGACTGCTCGTCGATCTTCAGAACCACCCTGGTCCCTTGAACGGCAATGACCTCGCCAACACGGATGCTCATAAGACCAAGTCCTCACCGTTACCGTGCACAGCAGGCACAGCGGAGTCCGCGGGAAGCGGCGGAGCCACCGCTGGCGTCGAGGCAACAGCCTCCGGCCAGACCAGCACCCTCTGATTGAAGGCGGTGAAGTCCATGTTCTCGCCGTCCAGAGCCAAACACTTCACGTTGCGATGGCCTTTGAACTTTTCTTCCATGGCTGCGCGCCCAGACGTGTTGTAGCAGCAAATGAAGACCTGCAGCCCTGGGTTGGAGAGGGACCGCATGACGAGGTTGAGGATGTGCTCGTCTGCGAAGGAGAAGCCGAAGGTGATAAGCACAGCGTTTTGCTTCTCTAGCTCATAGCTGAGCAGGCGCAGCATCTGGTAGTAATGCTCCTCGTACACCGTCTCGTGGAATTTCCACTTGGTCGGATTTACGATGGGCATGCGCTCGTACTTCGCCCAGAACGCCTCCAGCACCTCGTTGTCGATTCCGGTGCCGGGCAACTGAGCAAGTTCGGCATCAGGGTTGTTTAGCGCGGCGGAGAACGGCTGCAGTAATTCGGCGGTGCCGGCATCGAGCAGGTCTTCACGGTCCTCCGTGTCGTAGCTGACCTGGATCGCCGAGCCTGCCTTGCTCCAGTAGACCGACCCGTGGAGGTGGATCAGGTTGACCTGGGGAGTGCTGCTTTGGTAGCGCCCGAAGACGCCTGTCTGGCACAGATACGACCCAAAATTGCGGGCGTGCAAGATGCGTTTGCTGAAACCGCGAGCACCGTCATTCAGCACGAAGTCAGTGCGCCCTTCTTTGATGAGTTCGTCGGCCACCAGCGGGAAACACCCGTCGTAGTTTGTCGTGAAGATATTGCAGCGTCTGTCGAGTGCCTTGCGGCGACTCACCATCTCCAACGCCGTGGTCAGGAAGGTTCGGTAGTTTTTGATGGTCTGCGCGCCCGCTTCGGTGCTGACAGCGGTCTCGAGGGTGAGCCGTTCCGCGGGTCTGATGCAAGACGAGTAGTAGTGCATGAACAGCGGCACGAGGCGCCGGCGGTCACCATCGTCCTGCTCGAACTTAGTGGCCAACTCCTCAAGCGAGTACCTCGCTTCGCCTACGCCTGTTCGCATCTGGAGCTGCAGCGTCGGAAGCAGGCCAATGGACGCCCCTGATCCGAAGAGGAAATTTATATCCTTGTCGTAGATATCCCCGATTGAAATCACTGGCATCTCCCTGCCCATTTGTTCGCAACATAGATCGTGCCATGAAGCGACGCGACAGCAAAGAGCACCTAGAGGGTCTACCGTTTGCGGGTGATGCCCCGTAGTCGATGCCGAATGGGTCAAGCGACCGCAACGCGTCGAGTTCCAATCATAAGCCGCCGTCGAACGACCGTCGCTTTATGGCCGTTAGTACCGGCTCGATGAGCGTCCCGCAGAGTGAACGTTGGATCCTCACCGGCAGCTTTCGGACGAGCTGCGTGGACGCGTACTAACGGCCAATTCCGGGCGTTGGACCAACGACCCTGTCGGACATTCAAAGGTCCGCTTCGCGCAGGTAAGAGACATTACTTACTCGCGCACCAAGGGGCACTGCATGCTCGCAGACTGCCGGGAGAATCTGCGTGCCCTCGTGTTGATGGCCCAATTGCCAAGAATTGGAACGGCTCTTAAATCAGGCTAGGTTGGCGCGCGTAATTTCAACTGCAAATAGAACGCTCCTGAATAATCCGTTACAATCTTCCTCGGTCTCGCAGACAGAATTTCTGCCATGTAATCGTGGCACTTGGCAACAATGTGAGGACCTATGCCCTCGTATGCACCTGACGAGGAGACGATGACCTGTACGATATCGCCGCTTGGCGATTGAGTGTCTGCGAGGCCACTTTCTCGATGTTGGTTCCGGAAATAACGACCTTAGAGCGCTTTCAAGCGGCACATTCACGTGAAGCGCTTGCGAACCTACTTGATATCAAGCATCAGCACCTTACGTACCTTCTGTACGTAAAAAAGGATGCAGGCAAGTACGCAACCTTTTCCATTCCGAAACGGAGCGGCGGGACCCGTGAAATTCGCGCGCCGATAAAAGAGCTTAAATCACTCCAGCGAAGACTTGCAAACCGGCTTCAGAACTGCATTTCTGATGTTAGCAGAATCACTGGCCGAGAGAACCAATCCTCGCATGGGTTTTGCCCCAATAAAAGCATATTGACAAATGCTTCGGCACACCGAAACAAGCGATATGTTCTCAATCTTGATCTGCAGGATTTTTTCCCCACAATCACAGGGCAAAGAATTCGTGGCTTTCTAATTAATGACAGGAATTTTAAATTTCACAGAGATGTCGCGACCACGATAGCACATATTGCATGTGTTGACGGAGTGCTACCTCAGGGAAGTCCTTGCTCTCCCGTTATTTCAAATCTTATCGCTGGGATTCTAGACTCCCATTTATCTCGCCTTGCCCAGAAGAATGGATGTCATTATACGAGATATGCGGACGATATCACGTTTTCCACAAATAAAAAAGAATTTCCATCGCAAATAGGCTTTCTTGATAAATCGACTTCGGATAAATGGGTACTCGGGAAGGAGCTTCGCAGATTAGTTGCGCTGTGCGGCTTCGTGATTAACGATGGAAAAACGAGGATGCAATGCAAGAACTCTCGACAGCAAGTCACGGGGCTCGTCGTCAATGAGAAGGTTAATGTAACCTCTGAATATCGACACCTGGTACGCGCTTATGTTTTTTCCTTGGTTAATCGCGGAAGCTATAAAATTAGATCGACCCTTAAGGGTGGAGACGGTAACGAAATTGTTTCCGAAAAAGATGGAACGCCGGAGCAATTGCATGGGATGCTCGGATTCATTCATTCCGTCGACAGCGTTTTTCGAACCGAGTTGAAAAACAATCCTCACAATCATCTCCCTCCGTACCAGTTGTCTGGGAAAACGACCCCTGATCCGTTGCCGCTACGGAATTTGACAATATACCGAAAATTTTTGCTCTATACTCGCTTTTACAGAACTACTACACCATTGGTAGTTTGTGAAGGAAAGACCGACATTGTCTATATAAGCAGTGCGGTTCATCAAAGCAAAGCGGTGTTTCCGCAGCTAATAAAAAAGAATGACGCTGGAAAAGATATTTTGGCATTCCAGTTTTTCAAATACGACCGAAAACATAAAAAGAAAGAGCATGTGTATATGCCGAATTTCTCGACGGCGGCAATACTTGGCGTGGCAAGTGGCGGTGGCCCTAACTTAAGCAATTTAATCAGAACGTACCACAAGGAATCAAAAAAATTTCAATCACCATGCGGCGATAAACCGGTGGTGTTTGTCGTGGATAATGATAGCGGCGCCACGGAAGTCTTGAAGGCAATAAAAGACTGTTCGGGTAAAGCGTGCGACCGGGATGACCCTTTCATCCACGTCTTTGGGAATCTTTATGTCGTACTAGTGCCTCGAAATGGCTTGGATAAAATGGATACCGAAGGTCTATTCTCTCCGTTGGATCTCGCAAAAGGACACAACGGCAAGACGTTTGATTTTTCAAAGGATGCGGACAGTTCGACATCTGTCGGAAAAGCACCATTTGCATTCGAATTTGTCGCACCCAAAGCGAAAGAGTTGGACTGGACCGGTTTTCATCCGCTGCTAGCAAACATAATTGCGGCGTTTGATCACTATAAGGGCACGATGGCCGCCATCGTGCCCAGCCCTCCCTAACGGCTACAGTCGGCTGCTCAATTGGAACAACGAAACTCACATGCGACGGCATGTTCGATGGGTAGGGCCAATCGCTCTCGCCGGGAGTCAGCACGGTAGTTATTCGGTCAGCGTGCATCCGGCTCGTCTCCAGACGCGCGTAGCGGGCCTAGCTTTTTCATGACCTTCGTTCCGCTCGACATCGAAAATTCGTGCGATTGTCGCGCACTAACGGACGTTCAGAGCGAATTACGTGGCTGTCCGTATCGGGTCGAAACTACCCATTCGTTGAACTCGGTAGCGGTCGTTCGCCGATGGCGCTTGACCAACGACCGGTGAGCCTCAGAGAGCCGGCATATCCGCTTCGACGGACGACCGCCGGCTAAGGCCGAATATCAGCCGTTTGCAAATATCGAATGGGACCACTTGATAAGCTGCGTTGCGGATAGCGCCGAACGGCGGCGCTGGTCCACCAGAACGGTTTCACAGCAGCAGCCAACCCGACCACGCCTCAAAAAACCTACTTCACCGCCCCCAAAGCCAACCCCTTAACCAGGAACCGCTGCAACCAGGCAAACACAACAGAAACCGGCAAAGTCGCACAGAGAGTAGCGGCCATCACCAAATGCCACTCAACAACATACTTCCCAGCCACCATATCGGTCACTTGAACGGTAAGAGTCTTATTCTCCGGCGACCGAATCAACGTATAAACCACCGCAAACTCATTCCACGCATTGATAAACGTAAAGATCGCAGTAACAACAATCGCTGGCACGGCAAGCGGTAGAAAAACCTTAAAAACAGCCCTGGTCCTCCCACACCCCTCCAACCACGCCGACTCCTCCAGATCCCTCGGCACCGTCTGAAAGTAAGAAGACAACATCCAAACCGCAAACGCGATGTTAAAAGCCGCATAAGAAACGATGACGCCAATCTTGGAGTCAACCAGATTCCCATCCCCATAAGGAATCATCGCTGCGAGCCGGAACAAGCCAACCACCAGCAAGATTGGCGACAACATCTGCGTCACCAGCAGAAACTGCGAATACAACCCTTTCCCACGAAACGGAAACCTGGCCAACGCATAAGCCGCCGGCAAGCTCACAGCCAGCGCCAACGCAGTCGACAAAAAGCTGATCACACAGCTATTCCTCAGCGCGACCCCAAAGTTAGCCGCAACCCACATATCCGAAAAATTGCTCCACTGCCAATGCACAGGCAACCACCGCGCCGGATAAACAAAGATCTCCGTAGCCGGCTTCAAAGCAGTAAACAGCATCACAGCAAACGGAAACAGCACCGCCACAATCAACGGCGACAGTGCCAACCAGCACCACAGCGAGCGCTTCATCTTGACGCTGAGACTCATGACGTCTCTCCTTCTTTCGCGGGCTGCAGGCGCAGATAAGCGATCGAGAAAACGAACAGCATGACGAGCATGATCAGCGATACCGCCGCGGCTTCGCCGGGACGGCCCAGCCGGAACCCAAGCTCATAGAGATACGTGACAAGAATATGCGTGCCGTTATCCGGCCCGCCTTGCGTCATCACCCAGATGATCGGGAAAGAATTGAACACGTAGATCACGTTCAACAGAATCGTCATGTTGATGAACGGCCGCAGGAGCGGCATCGTCAGCTTGCGAAACTGCTGCCACGCACTGGCGCCATCCATGCGCGCGGCTTCGTAAATGTCACCCGGCACCGACGACAATCCGCCCAGCAGAATCGTCACCGTAAATGGAATCGACACCAGAATACCAACCGCGATCTCCACCGGAAACGCGAGCTCCGGCGTCGCGAGCCAATGTATCGGACCGTTGATCAAGCCCAGCCGTTGCAACGTCACATTGACCATGCCGTAGTCGTCGTTGAAGGCCCAGCGCCACACCACGGCGGTCATCGTCAGGGAGACGGACCACGGCAGCATCACAATCGTGCGCGCCACGCCGCGTCCATAGAAGTCCTGATTCAGAATCAGCGCGACCGGCACCGAAATCAGCACCGTGCCGCCCACCACGCACACGGTCCAGACAATCGTCCGCTTAGCA
Organism: Paraburkholderia fungorum; assembly: GCF_003610895.1. Taxonomy (GTDB): domain Bacteria; phylum Pseudomonadota; class Gammaproteobacteria; order Burkholderiales; family Burkholderiaceae; genus Paraburkholderia; species Paraburkholderia fungorum_B. The sequence goes on along the minus strand of NZ_MCAS01000001.1, from coordinate 361,538 downwards.
GCAGCGAGAAACGCTGGGTCGGTGAAAATCGTAATGAAGTTCTGCAGTCCGGTGAAATCGCGGATCGCGCCGAAGCGCGAGACGTCGTGCAGCGATTGCCACACGATGTTGAAAATTGGATAGCTGATGATGAAAAGCGCCAATACCAGACTCGGCGCAATCAGCAACCAGGGCGCCTGCAGGCGCGAAGAAGCGGAACGGCTCATGCGTGCTCGATCGTAAGACGCGTCCTCATTGAAAAAGAGGCGCGACGGGATGGGCCGGATAGTGCATTACATCCATGACAACCGAAACGCGCGCCGCCTTCGTAACGGCGGCGCGCGTTCCGTGTTCAGCAAATTTCAGCGAATCGCTACGAGACTACGCGTTTCACTTGCCGAGCGACTTGTTCGCCTGCGTTGCCGCGGCATTCAAAGCGTCGGCGGGCGTTGCCTTGCCCAGGTAGATCGATTGCATTGCATCGGTCACAGCCTTCGCGGTGTCTTCCCAACCGGTCACGGTCGGCGCGAAGTGAGCCGTCGGCAGCAGCGCGACGAAAGCTTTGGTGTCCGGATCGTTGAATGCCGGATCGGTTGCCTCGGCCTTGGTGGTCGGCAGGAAACCTTCGGTCGTCGTGAACTCGACGCGCGGTTCCTTCGTGAACAGATAGTCGAGGAACTTCCAGGCGGACTTCTTCACCTTCGAGTTCTTGAACATCACGATCGAGTCAGTCACCGCATACGTGGCGTGCGTCGTGCCCATCGGGATCGGATCGATGCCGTACTTCAGATTCGGTGCTTCCTTCTTGATCTGCTTGGCGAGGAACGGTGCGGAGATCATCATCGCCACACGGCCCTGCTTGAACAGGTTCTGCACGTCTTCACGGCTGTAGCCGGTCACGCCAGGCTGCGTCAAACCCTGGTCGATCATGGTCTTGTAGAGCGTAGCGGCCTTGATGCCGGCCGGCGAATTGAACGCTGCCTTGCCGTCCTTGCCGACCACGTCGCCGCCATTGGTCCACAGCGCGTAGTAATAGTAGACGTCGGTTTCGATTTCCTTGCCTTGCAAACCGAAGCCGGCAATGCCTTGTGCCTTCAGTTTCTTCGACGCGTCGATCACGTCATTCCACGTTTTCGGGCCGTCGGGATAGCCGACTTTCGCCAGCAGATCCTTGTTGTAGTAAAGCGCCCGCGCGGAAGCGGCGATCGGCAGGCCATACACCTTGCCGTTGATCTCGCCCGGTGCGAGGAACGGACCAATGAAGCGGCTCTTGAAGCTGGCGTCCATGTAGCCGTCGAGCGGCTCGGCTACGTCGTCCTTGACGAAGTCGAGCAGCCAGCGCGTACCGACGATCGCCAGATCGGCGTTGGCGCCGCCGGAGATGTCCGTTTGCAGTTTCTGTTGCAGCGTGTCCCAGTTCACGTCTTCGATCTTGATCGTCGTGCCGGGATTGGCTTTCTCGAAGTTACGGGCCATCTTTTCGAAGTACGGCGCGGTCGCATCGCTGTAGTGCGCGACCGTCACGCGAACCGTGTCGGCGTGAGCCGCGACGGCGATACCTGCAAACGCGAGCGCCACGGCAACTTTGCCGAGCGCGAGGGAAGCACGGGCATGCAACGACATTTCTCTCTCTCCTGTGTCGATCGGAGTTAGCGGGTTAGTGCTTGCTCCGGTCCCATCCGATGGTGGTGGGGGTGGTCTGCTGCCGTCGCCGGCCGCGTTGGTTGAAATTGTTTGAAAAAATCCTACATGACGCAAAATAGCTTGTCACGTAGGGTCTGCCATATTTTTTCTTGGCGGGTTTTGTGCATAAGATGCTGTAAAGCAGGGGTATTCTGCGTAACGCGAAGTCACGAATATCCAATCTTCGGGATGACTAGACAACTGCGCGACACCGGATTTGTAGGAAATTTACACGCTAAACCGGTGTTGCAACGCGGTTGAGGAGCGAGGTCGGACATGAATCGTGTGGTGTTGGTGACGGGCGCTTGCGGCGGGATTGGCAGCGTGTTGTGCAAGCGCTTCGTGGAGCAGGGCGACACCGTGCTGGCGCTCGATATCGACGCGACGGCCCTTCGCACCCTGGTGGCGCAACTCGGCGAGGCGCATGTCACGCCGATCGCGGTCGATCTCGGCGACGCTGCCGCAGTGCAGCAGGCGGTGGCCGTTGCGGTCAAGGCGCGCGGTCCGGTGGACGTGCTGGTCGCCAACGCGGGCGCCGCCAAGGGGATGACGCTCGCTACGACCGATGCGGCCAGTTGGCAGCGCGACATCCACCTGAATCTGAACGGCACGTATCACACGGTGGAAGCGGTGCGCGCCTCGATGATCGAACGGCAGAAGGGCGCGCTGGTGCTGATCGGATCGGTGAACGGCATGGCCGCGCTCGGGCATCCGGCATATAGCGCGGCAAAGGCGGGGCTCATCAGCTACACGAAGGCGCTGGCGATCGAGCTGGGCCGCTTTGGCATCCGCGCGAACATCGTCTGTCCGGGCACGGTGAAGACGCAGGCGTGGCAGGCGCGCGTCGACAAGAATCCGCAGGTCTTCGAGGATCTGAAGAAGTGGTACCCGTTGCGCGACTTCGCGACGCCCGACGACATCGCCGATGCGGTGATGTTTCTCGCCTCGCCAATGGCGCGTGTGATTACCGGCGTCGCGTTGCCGGTCGACGGTGGGCTGATGGCCGGCAACCGCTTGATGGCGGAAGAACTGACGCTGGAATCGCTTTGAATTGATTTGCCCCGCTTTAACCTGATTTAACCCGCTTTAACCCGCTTTAACCCGATGGCGCGGCCTGTTCCCTGTTCGGCGCAACAGGGCGGCAAGACGATGCAGTAAGACGATGAGGACAGCATGGCAGCAGTGCAACTGAGCGGCATCTTCAAACGCTATGGCGACACGCAAGTGGTGCACGGCATCGACCTCGACATCGATGACGGCGAGTTCGTCGTGCTGGTCGGCCCGTCGGGTTGCGGCAAGAGCACGCTGATGCGCATGGTGGCGGGGCTCGAGGAAATCAGCGGCGGCGATCTGATGATCGGCGGCACGCGCGCGAATACGCTCGCGCCGCAACAGCGCAATATCTCGATGGTGTTCCAGAGCTACGCGCTCTATCCGCATCTTTCGGTCTACGAAAACATCGCGTTCGGGCCGCGGATTCGCAAGGAGTCGTCGGCGAGCTTCAAGCCGCGGATCGAGGCCGCCGCGAAGATGCTGAATCTCGGCGGCTATCTGGATCGTTTGCCGCGTGCGCTATCGGGCGGTCAGCGTCAGCGGGTGGCGATGGGCCGCGCGGTGGTGCGCGAGCCGTCGTTGTTTCTGTTCGACGAACCGCTGTCCAATCTCGACGCCAAACTGCGCGTGCAGATGCGCACGGAAATCAAGGCGCTGCATCAGCGTCTGAAGAATACGGTGATCTACGTCACGCACGATCAGATCGAAGCCATGACCATGGCCGACCGCATCGTCGTGATGAACGCGGGGCGGATCGAACAGATCGGGCGTCCGCTGGAACTGTACGACCATCCGGCCAATCTGTTCGTCGCGAGCTTCCTCGGCTCGCCGTCGATGAATTTCGCGGAAGGCGTGCTGGTCAATCGTGTGGAAGGGCAGGGTTTCGCGCTAAAACTGACCGACGGCGGCCAGATCGTGCTGGAAGGCACCCCGGCGTCAGCGGTGGTCGGCGCGAAGGTCACGCTTGGCGTGCGCCCCGAACATATCGAAACCATGGCTGACAGGCCGGACGCCACGATGGAAGTCGAAGTGGTGGAGCCGACTGGCGCCGAGACCCACTTGTACGGGAAAATAGGCGGCAGCACGTGGTGCGTGACGACTCGCCAGCGCTCGAAAGTCGAGCCCGGTCAGCGCGTCACGCTGCGCCTGCCGGCCGAGCATATTCATCTGTTCGATACGGAGAGTGGACGCAGGCTGGTCTGAACCGCGTGTTGCCGCTTGAGGTTGATTCAAGCTGATTGAAGCTGCGACGCGACGCGGATTCATTTAACCCTTAAGGAACACCGGGTGTCCGCACCGAACTTGATTCCCCACATCCGCGGCGCACTAGCCAGTTTGCGGCCCGCCGAGCGCAAAGTCGCCGACATGGTGCTGAGCGACGTCGACTTTGCGATGCGCGCGAGCATCACTGAACTCGCGCAGCGCGCGGACGTGTCCGAGCCTTCCGTCACGCGCTTTTGCCGCGCGATCGGTGCGCATGGTCTGCGCGACTTCAAGATGCAATTGGCGCAGAGCGTGGCGGGCGGGGTGCCGTATGCGTCGACCGCGGTGGCGCGTGACGACGATGCGCGTACGTTGATGGACAAGGTGGGGGAAGCCGCCGTCGATGGAATTACCCATGCATGCGGCGCGCTGGACCCGGCGGTGTTCGAGAGCGCGATTGCGGCCTTGTCGAGCGCGGGGCGGGTTTTCTTCTTCGGCGTGGGCTCGGGCTCGGGACTCGTCGCGCAAGATGCGGCGTTGAGGTTCTTGCGCCTGGATATCGCGGCTACCGCGTTTACCGACGGTCATCTGCAACGTCTTTACGCGGGTCTGATGGAGCCGGGCGACGTAGCGTTCGCGATTTCGCACTCGGGCCGCAGCGTCGAAGTGAATGAAAGCATTCAGATTGCCAAGGAGCGTGGCGCGACGACGATTGCACTGACCAACGTCGGCTCGCGGCTCGCCTGGTTGGTCGATATTCCGTTGCTGCTGCGCGTGCCGAGTCCGGTCGATCCGAATACGCCAGGCGTGTCGCGGCTCGTGCATCTGTGCATCATGGACGCGCTGGCGATCGGCGTCGCGTTGAAGGCCGGCCCCAAGACGCTTGAAAAGATGCGGCATGCGAAGGCCCGCTTGTCGTCGCATGAGCCCGAGGCGAGAGGGGATTGACCTGGATGGTCCGCTCCCCGAGCCCTGCGGCGAGTGCATAAAACGTGTGACTCGCGTGTGACCCGCGTGTGAAAAGTGCCTGAGGCGTCAGGCTGCTTCAGGCCGCCATGCGATCATCCCCGCCGTGCGTGCTCGAACTTCCGGCGAAGCCAGACAGGTCGCAACGGCCTCGTATCCTGGCGTGCCCGGATAAGCGGCGACGAGCGTGGGCGGGCTGTGATTGGCCGGGCACAGAATAATGGATTCGTCCGGGCCGATTGCGGCCAGATCCAGGATCGCGGAAGAGCGCGTCATCAGAAACAGTGCGCGGCCGCCTGCTTTAGCGCGTTGACGCAGATGGACGATCAACGCTTCCTGCGTGGCCTGATCCAGCCCTTGCTCCACCATGTCGACGACAAGCGTGGCCGGCCCTTCGGATTCCAGTTCGACAAGCAAGGTGGTGAGCGCTTCCGATTCCACAGCGCCCTCGCCGATGAGCCACGCCAACGTCCGATCTACTCGTGATTTGAGCGCCACGTCCGCTGCCATGCGGGCTAGCGCTGCGGCATGGCCATCCTGTATCCGCTCAAGGCCAAGGAACGCGGCATTCGGCAGCTTCTCCGCAAGGCACAGTGCCAGGCGCGTCTTACCGCTTCCCAACGGGCCAATGATGTAGTTCAGCGGCCGGATCTCGCGAAGTTCGAACCGCTCGCCACCCCATGGCCAGGGAAGGTCGAAGGCCGTGCCGGATGTGACGCCAGGATTGAGCAGGCGTGTCAGTTCTCCGTCGGCAGGCGCCCGGCCCTCGGCGAGACCCGCGCGTAGCCCCCTGACCTTCGCAATCGTGTCCACAAGCTGGCGAATGCCCGCTTCAAGCTTCGCTTCGTGGGACGCCAGGGCGGGCTCCAGACTTTGAGGGTCGCCTTCCAGCACCTGTGCCACCTGGGCGAGGCTAAGGCCAAGCGAGCGCAGGGCCACGATTTCCGCCGCGCGAGTCATTTCGCCCGGGCCATAGCTGCGATACCCGGCAACCGTGCGTGATGGCGTGACCAGGCCGCGCTGCTCGTAGAGCCGCAAGGCCTTGGTCGAGACGCCGAGCTGCCGCGCGGCTTCGGAAGCATTCAGATAGGGAGTGGAACAATGCATGAGTCACCTCTGTGTTTGCTGACCACTCGCATCATGAGGCTGGCCCTTGGGGCCGGGTCAACACGATATTGACAGAGTGCGGCATCGTTTTCGCGTCATCGTTTTACAACGAACCGCGCGCACCATAAAATCCGCCGGACTGGCTGAATCCGTCAATGCACCGCGCATTGTCCGATGCGTATCGTAAGAACGCATTGTTAAACGACACCCGAAGGGAAAATGAAAAAGCTCATTGCTTCAGCCCTGCTGTGCTTGCCCCTGCTCGCCCACGCCGGTACTGACGCCACCGCCGGCTGCCAGTCGCAGCTGTCCACATGGATGAAGACCTTGCATCCCGGCCGGCAACTCGACACCGAGCATGCAGCATGCAAAGTCTGGCCCGCGGACCCTTCACTGACGTTGGCCGTGCAAGCACTTCCGCAAGCAGGCAATACAGACGACGAAGGCGAGTACGACGTCGAAGTGCTGGTCGCCGACAGCAAGTCGGGTGCAATCATCGCGCATGCCTATGAACCGTCCGCGATCAGCTCGGACGCGATCCGCTTCAGTCAGATCGATCTGGACACGGCGCGCTATCAACTCACGCCGCAATTGCGTGCGTTCGGCGTTCGCGTGACCTACGAGGGCGCGTCGCGCGTCAATCCGTACGAGGGTCAGGCGCTGAGTCTGTATGTGCTGGACGGTCATACGCTGCGCCGGGTGGTCGACGATCTGGCTGTCCAGAACAACTCCGGCGAATGGGACGGCAATTGCGCCGGCACATTCTCGGCCACCACGCGCACGCTCGCCATCGGTCCGGCCAACAGCGCGGGTTACGCGACACTGCGCGTCGGCGAAACCTCGAAGGAAAGCGTCAGCAAGCAGACGAGCAAAGACTGCGTATCGACCGATCGCTCTTCGAAGCGCAGCACCACCACGCTCGAATACGACGGTAGCGCTTACCGCGTGCCCAAAGCCTTGCACTATGAATGACGGCGGGACAGCGACGATGCGGCGGCGAGTGCGTGGCGCGCTCGCTGCTTGCACTGTGTCGCTGCTGGTGTCGACGCTGATGTTCATCAGCGCTTGCAGCAAGCCGCCCACGCCGCTCTCGAACGACGCCTATCTCTGGCAACGCAAATGGACACCGTCCGTCACGTCGGCGGTCGAGCAAAGCCGCGATTTGATCCAGACATGGCATGTGCTCGCCGCGGAAAAAGACGCCAAAGATGACTGGACCGTCGTTTCGCCCGATTGGACGACCCTCGCCGCAACGCATGCGCCAGTAATCGCCGTCATCCGGATCGACGGCCAACTCGACGACCTGAACACGCTGCCTGTCGCGCGCATCGTCAAGCTTGCCGCCGACTGGAAGCAGCGCGGCGTCCCGCTTGCGGCGGTCGAAATCGATCATGACTGCGCGACGTCCAGGCTCGCCGCTTATACACAATTCCTCGCCGCGCTGCGCGCGCAACTCGATCCCGCCGTCAAACTGGCGATCACCGCATTGCCCACCTGGCTCGACAGCCCCGCGCTCGACGCGCTGCTGGCCCAACCGGACGAATCCATTCTGCAGGTGCACGCGGTCATGAACCCGGCGCGAGGTCTGTTCGATCCGACGCAGGCGCGTGCGTGGCTGCGCGAGTTCTCACAGCGTACGAAGCGTCCGTGGCGCGTCGCGTTGCCGACTTACGGTTCGCGCGTGACATGGGGCGACGACGGCCGCGTGGCCGGCATCGAAAGCGAGCGGCCGATGTTGCTCGCCAACGGCTTCGCGCAAGGCGTCTCGCACGAACTCGTCGCGCAACCGGAGCAGATCGGCGCTTTCGTCGCTCAGATCGAGCGTGATGCGTTGCCCGGACTCAAGGGCGTCGTCTGGTTCCGTCTCCCCACCGATGCCGACGAACGCGCCTGGAGTCTCGCCACCTGGCGTGCCGTGCTTACGCGCGCGCCGCTGACGGCCGCCATTGCCGCCGACGTGCGCCAAAGCGCGCAGCAACCGGGTCTCTTCGACGTCTCACTCGTCAGCGGCGGCAATGCCGACGCGCCGCTGCCCGCTGTCGTGCGCGCCGATGCCTCATGCGAAGCCGCCGACGGCATCAACGGCTACGCACTCGACTACGACGCGCACGGCATGCTGCTGCGCCGCGTTCAACCCGGTTTGCTGCGTGCCGGAATGCGCCGCGACATCGGTTGGCTTCGCTGCGGCGAAGTCGATAACAAAAAGGTCTCTGTTCATGTTGAACCGTAAATATCTTGCGTTCGGTGGCGGATTCGCGTTGCTGGCTGGCGCGGTGATCGTCCATGCGTGCGGACCGTTTTTCCCGCTGCAGTTGCTCGACAATCGCGCCGGTACGCTGTCCGGCACGCCGAACAATTCGTTTGCGTACGAGGCTGCGCGTCTCGTGACGCCGGCCGATCATCTGCTCGCGCCTGAAGCGGTGCACGTGCCGGCGGGGCAGCAGCCGGCCGATCCTGCCAAGGCGGTGTTGGCGGGTCTCTCGCCAGAACAGATCGCGACGCTCGCTGCGATGGCCAAGGCCGCGGATGGTGACACCGCGTACGCAATGGGCGCGGGCGTGCCGGATGCGCAGCGGCTCTTTGCTGCCGCGGACGTCGATTTTGCGCACGCGCTGGCGGCTTGCACGAGCACGGCAAACGCAGCGCCGGATGCGGTTGCATCCAGCGCAAATGCAGCCGCTTCAGATGCGGCCGCGTCCGACGCCTCACCCGCAACCAACGCAACCAACGCAACCAACGCAGCAAACACACCAGCCGCCCAATCCAGCTGCGCCGCCCGCGAACCGCTACTCAGCCGCGCGGCGACCCGGCTCGATGCGGTCCTAGCATTACCCGCTTCCACCGGCGCCCCACGCGCGGTAGCCGCCGCGACCGAGCTTGCGGCGATCGCCCAGGCACGGGCGGACGACTGTACGGGCGGCGACGCCTGCGCGGCCCTCACGGCAGCGTTACCGGCTGCCTACGCAAAAGCGCGCACGCTTGCGGCGAACGGCGCCCCCGATCCCGAAGGCCTTGCCGTGGCCAGCTTCGGCGACGAAGCGCTCACTTATCTGCACAACAAGAAAACCGGCAAACAATGCGACTACCGCAGTTTTCTGAATAGCACGCCGTGCGCGGCGGCGATCACGCCGGCGAATCTGAAACAGGCCATCAACCTCTATGCGCAACAGGCGGCACGCGGTGGCAGCAGCGGCTTGCAATCCATGCGCTTCATCGCTGCGTGGGCTCTCGCCGGGAAGGCGCGCGTCGCGTCGCTGATCGACGACCCGGTCGCGCAACGTCTTCTGGTCGCGTATGCGCTCGCGCGTGAAGGCGAGATCGTCGACGATCAACCGGCGAGCGCGTCCGAGTACTACGGCGGCTACGACAACAGTTACGGCCCCACCGGTTATGCCGATGCCGCTCGCGGCGACAAGCGCATCAAAGCCAACCCGGCGTTGGCGTCGCTGGTCGAGGCGATCGAGCAACGGGGCATCGATCATGTGGCGGGCGCCGACCGCCTCGCCGCGCTCGCCTATCGAGTCGGCCGTTACGATTTCGCCAGTGCGCTGGTGACGCGTGAGCACAGCGCACTCGCAAGCTGGGTGAGCGCAAAGCTTGCCTTACGCCGTGGCGATACGGCGGCTGCCGTGCAGGCTTATGCGCAGGCTTCCAAAGCATTCCCCACCGCCGATTCGAGCGTCGAATCGGCCGGCGCGCTGTTGATCAAGGGCGAGCAGGCGGTGCTGACGCTCTCGCGCGGCCAGTATGTCGAGGCACTCGGCTATCTGTTCGACGCGGCGTCACGGCAGGACAAGGGCGGCATGGATGACGATTCCGTCTCCGAGGTCGCCTACGGCAGCGACATGGCCTATATCGCCGAGCGCGTGCTCACCACGGACGAACTGAAACACTTCGTCGATGCGCGTGTACCGGCATCGGCGGTGCCGCCGGTGCCGGCGTCCGACACGGGCGCGGATGCCTACTATGCGTTGCGCCAGACCACCGCCGATACCTTGCGTTATATGCTCGCGCGCCGTCTCGTGCGCGATGGCCGGATCGACGAAGCGCTACCGTATTTTCCTGCCGACAACGATCCGCGCTACAGCACCTTCAGTTGGGAAGGCGGCCAGACGACCCGCAAGCAATTGCAGCTTCGCAAGCTCGCACGCGACTATGCAGCCGCGCTCGACGAGGCGCAGCATGCGTGGATGCGTACCAACCGCGCGCATGGCTGGTTCGACGCGGCGACGCTCGCGAAGCAGTACGGCATGGAGTTGATGGGCTACGAGCAAGGGCCGGACTATCACGACGTCGACGGTGCGTTCGCAGGCGGATCGGGACGCTCAGGCGTTGTTGCTCCGCGTCTGAATCGGGCCTCCGATGCAGGCGCGGCCAGTGCGGCCGCGGTGCCGGATACGCCGGCGGCGCGTGCGCAGGAGGATCTCGCTGGACCGTTCGTCACCGCTGACGAGAAGCGCCGCTATGCGGCCAGCGAGAGCAAACCGCTGACGCGTTTTCACTACCGCGACATCGCTGCCGACTACATCGGCAAAGCGGCGGATGGATTGCCGCCGCGTTCGCAGGCGTTCGCCGCCGTGTTGTGCCGTGGGACGGACTGGATGCACAACGACGATCCGTCGCGCGCGCTCGGTTTTTATCAGCGCTATGTCAAGGAGGGGGCTTACGTCGACTTCGGCGGGCCGTTCGGCGCGCAGTGCCCCGAACCGGATTTCCGGGCCGCGGCGACGTTCACTTATACGCAGGCGTGGCGCGACGTAAAGCGCGATGCTGGGCGCAATAAGAAACGGGCGGCGTTGCTCGGGTTGTTGATCGCCGCGGGTGTGATCGGTGTGGGCGTGTGGCGCTATCGGAAGGTGAAGGCGCGGCGCGGTGAAGGTGGTGGCAAGTGATCTTGTATCGGTGAGAGCTTAGCGATCGTTTTCGTCCGAAAATGCTTCGGTAATAGCTTGCACGATCTGCGCACCCAACGCAGGCCGATCATTGAGTAGCGGATAGCGCTTGCGCAGGTTGTTCGACACACTGTTGTCGTTTTGCCGGACGCTGCGAATGATGCTGTCCAGATCGTTGTCCGGCGCTTCGAGAAACTCCTTGATGGCGCGCCGTGCTTTGTCGTTGGCGTGCAGAAAGCGCGCTTCGGCGCGCATTTCGTGCGTTAGCGTCACGTCGATCACGTCAGCAAGATAGATGACGTGCGCGGTCAGATCAGGGTAGCGCCAGGCGGGCAGCGCGTCGTTATAGGCCTGAAAATGCAGGTTGTATTCGACACCGTCCTGCGCGATCTCGGTCTTGCCGAACGAGTACTGGTCCGCATAGTGTTTCATCAGCGGACGCGAAAAGCGTTCGAGCACTTTGTCGTAAGCGGCGCGATCACGCGTGCTATGGGTGATTGTTGCGGACACCGGCAAGATGATAGGCGCGGGCACCGCGCCGTCGCGACGCAGAATGTCGTTGATCAGGAAGCGTGAAATGCGGCCATTGCCGTCCGCCATGGGATGCACGTAGACGAAGCCGAACGACGCCGCGGCCGCACGTACGATCGGCGCCCCCTCGGCGGTGCGTTCCAGGAAGCGGCTCAACCCTGCAAGCATCCTGTCGATGTGTTCCCAAGGCGGCGCGATGTAGTCGACTACTGGCTGATAGCGCGCGACATGTCCGACGTACACCGGCGAGCGACGGATGCCGTAACGCAAGGCTGACTGCCCGAGGATGCCGCGTTGCAAGACATCGAGCGTTTCAGCATCGAACGGATTCGCATGCTGTCCGCATTCGCTTTCCATGACCGCAGCAAAGCGGCGGATTCGATCCTCTCGATCCTGCTCGTGTTCGATCAGGAAGCTTGCGCGGCTTTCTTTGACCGTCAGCCAGACGGCGCTGCGCAAGATCAGATCGATGCCGTAGGCCGCTTCCAGTTCGGCCAACGGTGCGGCAAGGTCATAAGCTTCGGCGCGCTGGACTGCTTCGACACGTCGAATGACTGGGCAGAAATCACGATTTCCCGGCAGATTGTCGCGTATGCGCCAACGTGTGTTGTTGACCGGCGTGCCTACGATGAAGTCTTCGGGATTCAATGCATCGACATAGTTACCGCGGGAGGCACCTGGCGCGTTCAACGGTTCCGGCATTAACCATTCATAGAAGAAGCAGGCGCGGCGCGCATACGCGCCCGTGGGTTCGCGGACAATCCATGCCTCGAGTTCGTGCCGCACGGCTTGTAATGCATAGAGCCGTGCGAGGAATTCCAGATGGATGCCCTCGTACCTGAAGGCAAAGGTCAGGTTATCGGTCAGGCTGGCGGCCGGCCGGTAAGGTTCGGGGTAAACCTCCCGGCGAATGTCCTCGTCGGTGGACGTGGAGCGGATCCGCCCGATTTCGCTACGAACAGCGAAAGGGTGAACCGGCACGACGCCGTACGTGTTGGATAGCCATTGATAACCGATCTGCGGCATGATTTTCGATCTGGGGTGGCTGGGGCGCGCGAGGACACTCTATTTCGCTGAGTTTCGATTATTCGACTCTCAAAACGATTACAAAATGCCTGTTTTCCAAAAAAACGATTATACGGCGTTTGCGCATCGTTTCGATTACGAGCCTCGCAAAACGATTACAAAACCCCTATTTTTCAAAAAAACGATTACTTTCTCGCCCTTAAGGCGGCTTTTTCAGGCACCGCCCGCCACCGCCATCCACCCAAACCGCCGCGACAACCTCTGCGTTGCGGCAAGCAGGGTCTGCGCCGGGCCGCCCGCAAGCTCGCTGTCGAAGCTGCCGGTCGGCCCCATTAGCGCGAGCACGAGGCAGATGCTGCCGGTATGGTCCAACACCGGCGCAGCCAGGGTGTTGATGCCCGGCACCGGCCGGCTCAAGGCGGTGTCGATACCGTCCGTGCGAATTTGCGTGAGCCGCTGCGCGTAGGCTCTCGTCAACTGCGGCAGCGCGGGCGCAACGTCTTGGCGACCCACGGTGGATGAACCGTCCGCCGTCCCGGCAAAAATCTGCGCCGCGTCGGCCCCCGCCAGCCGCAAATGATCCTGCGCCAGCAAACCATTGCGCACATCGTCCGCGACATACGCGGCAAACACCCGCCCAATCGCCGTGTTCACCAGCGACATCACTGTGCCGACCCGCAGGCTCACGTGCAGCGGCCGCGCCGATTCCTCCAGCCGCACGACGGTCGGTCCGAGTGGGCCGAGCACCGCCATCGCGACGCTCATGCCCGTCGAGGCCGCCAGTTCGACCACTTCCGGCTCGGCTTCGCGCGTCGGCGACAAACGCTGTAAGCCGATCAAGCCAAGCTCCAGCGCTAGAGGCCCGGCTTCGAAGCAACCGGCCGCATCGCGACTGAGCAGGCCGATCTTGAGCAGACTCACCAGATGCGGAAACGCTTTGGCCGGCGGCATGCCGGCCGCCGCTGCAAGGTCGCGCAAGCTCAATGGACGTGCGGCCGAAACCAGAGCGCCAAGCAGTTCACCGGTGCTGTCGAGCGACTGGATGCCGCGCTGCGGTTTCGCATCGGCGGAAGCGGTGGAGGCAGCAGAAGAGGTGTCGAGAGAATCAGTCACGATGCGGAGGAAGCAAACAAGGAGGGCGCTGCCGCCAGTTCAGCGCTGATGTCATGAGCGGCGGCCAGTAGCGCGCGGGCCGTCGGGCCATTGGCGGCGACGTCGATCGAGCCGGTCGAACCGATGGCGGTCAGCGCGAGGCACAAGTGGCCGTTGGCGTCGAGCACCGGCGTGCTCAAACTGCTGATGCCCGGACTCGGTGCGTCGACGCTGAATGCGAGTCCGCGTGCGCGAATCTCGTTCAAAGCGGCCTCGAAGGCGGCGTTTTCGTCAGGCGGGGTCATGGCGCTATCCAGCGAGCCCGACTGATTCGCCCACATTACCGCCAGCGCCTCGCGTGGCAGATAAGCGCAAAACACGCGTCCGGTCGAGGTGGCCGGCAGCGACATCACCGTCCCCACATGCAGATTCACATGCAGCGGAAAGCCCGCGTGCTCATAGCGGACGATGGTCGGCCCTTGCGGCCCGGCAATACAGATGGCGACGCTAAACCCAATGGCTTCGGCCAATGCCGCCACACGCGGCACGGCGGCGCGAAACGCCGGCTGGTTCTCCAGATGCATCAAACCAAGCCGCAACGACAGCGGGCCGGGCTCGTAACGGCCCGACAACTCGTCGCGTTTGATCAGACCCAGGCGGCTCAGGCTCACCAGATAGGCGTGCGCTTGCCCCGGCGCGATCTGCGCGGCGGTGGCGAGATCGGACAATGCAAGCGGACTGCGTGCCTGTGCGAGCGCCAGCAACACGCGGCCGCCCACTTCAACGCTCTGAATCCCGCGCTGCGTCTTGCCGCCATCTGCCGTCTCGGTGCCGCCCGCGCCTTTGCCGGTGGCCGGTTTCGCTGCTTTGCTCACACCCGCGCTCGTCCGTAAAAAGGGTCCATGTTAGCCGATGGCCTGCGCGAAAGCCCGCGCCATCCTGTCCTCATCTTAGACGCCCTGTGATTTGCGTATAGCGATACATTTCGCTATTGACAAATAAACTGGCGCGGCCATAAGATGCATTCACCCCGACATACCGGTGCAGTCACAGAGTCAAAACGGGGCGAGACAACCCCCAATACAGCCAGCCCCGCGCATTTGAAATCCGCATGCGCAGCCGGCCGTCTCGCCTCACATTCAACTTTTGAGGGAGACTAAGCATGGCAAAGGCATTCGCATCCCAGGCCGATCTGGAAGTCAAGAAAGTCACGTGGACCAAGCTGTCCGATAACGCCTACGCGTACACCGCTGAAGGCGATCCGAACTCGGGCGTGATCATCGGCGACGACGGCGTGCTGATCGTCGACACCACCGCCACGCCGGCCATGGCGCAGGACCTCATCGCGAAGATTCGCAGCGTCACCGACAAACCGATCAAATACGTTGTGCTGTCCCACTACCACGCGGTGCGCGTGCTGGGCGCGTCGGCGTATTTCGAGGAAGGCGCGCAGGAAGTGATTGCGAGCCGCGGCACGTACGAGATGATCGTCGAGCGCGGCGAAGCGGACATGAAGTCGGAAATCGAACGCTTTCCGCGCCTCTTTGCCGGCGTCGAAACGGTGCCGGGCCTGACGTGGCCGACGCTGGTGTTCGAAAAGGAAATGACGCTGTTCCTCGGCAAGCTCGAAGTGCGTATCGCGCATCTGGGCGCGGGCCACACGAAGGGCGATACGGTGGTGTGGCTGCCCTCGCAAAAGGTGCTGTTCTCCGGCGACCTGGTCGAATACGACGCAGCCTGCTATTGCGGCGACGCGCAACTCGAACAATGGCCGGCCACGCTTGAAGCGCTGCGTGCGTTGAAGGCCGAAAAACTGGTGCCGGGCCGCGGTCCTGCCTTGACCACGCCGCAAGACGTCGACAAAGGCCTCGATTACACGAAAGACTTCGTGACCACGCTGCTGCAACAAGGCCGAGAAGCCGTCGAACAGAAGCTCGATCTGAAGGCCGCAATGGCGCACACGCGCAAGGCCATGGATCCGAAGTTCGGCCACGTGTTCATCTACGAGCACTGCCTGCCGTTCGACGTTTCGCGCGCCTTCGACGAAGCGAGCGGCATCACGCATCCGCGCATCTGGACTGCGCAGCGCGACAAGGAGATGTGGGACGCGCTGCAAGCCTGATTGAGGCTCGATTGGAAGCCTGAGTAGAAGCCCGATCACAAACCTGATCACCGCAAAGAAACGCCGGAAAGCGTCAAGCAGAGCAGAGAAGGACGGAGACACAAGATGAGCATCAACTACCAGACGCTGTCGTTCGACTACCAGCCGTGCCGTGAACAAAGCGGGCAAAGCGGCGCTGATCAGGCGCCCTATCCCGTGATCGTGGTCGGCGCAGGGCCGGTGGGCCTCGCTACCGCGATCGATATCGCGCAGCAGGGCGTGCCGGTCGTGCTGGTCGACGACGATTGTTCGTTGTCCACCGGTTCGCGGGCGATCTGCTTTTCGAAGCGTTCGCTCGATATCTTCGACCGGCTCGGCTGCGGGCAGCGCATGGTGGACAAGGGCATCAGCTGGAATGTCGGCAAGGTGTTCCTGAAAGATGAACTGGTGTACACGTTCAATCTGCAGCCGGAGGCGGGTCATCATCGGCCCGCGTTCATCAATCTGCAGCAGTACTACGTTGAAGGCTTTCTGCTCGAGCGCGCGCAGGAGATGCCGAATCTCGAGATCCGCTGGAAGAGCAAAGTGGTAGGCGTGCAGCAAAGCGGCACGCCGGGCGCACAGGACGCCGGCGTGACGCTGACTATCGACACGCCCGATGGTCAGTACCCGTTATGCGGCCGCTATGTGGTGGCCGCCGACGGCTCGCGCAGCCCGATGCGCAATCTGATGGGGCTCGACAGTAAGGGTGTCACCTTCAAAGACCGTTTCCTGATCGCCGACGTGAAGATGGAAGCGGAGTTTCCGACCGAACGGTGGTTCTGGTTCGATCCGCCGTTTCATCCGAATCAGTCGGTGCTGTTGCATCGTCAGCCGGATAACGTGTGGCGGATCGATTTCCAGTTGGGCTGGGACGCCGATCCGGTGCTGGAAAAAACGCCGGAGCGTGTGATTCCGCGGGTGCGCGCATTGCTCGGGCCGGATGCGAAGTTCGAGCTGGAATGGGTCAGCGTCTATACGTTTTCGTGTTTGCGCATGGACCGCTTCCGCCACGGCAACGTGTTGTTCGCGGGCGATTCCGCGCATGGCGTGTCGCCGTTCGGCGCGCGCGGTGCGAATAGCGGCGTGCAGGACGCGGAGAACCTCGCATGGAAACTGGCGATGGTGCTCGAAGGCAAAGCATCCGACACCTTGCTCGACACGTACGCAAGCGAGCGCGAATTCGCCGCGGATGAAAACATCCGCAACTCCACGCGATCGACCGATTTCATTACGCCGAAGAGTCCGGTGAGCCGCGTGTTCCGCGATGCGGTGCTGAAGCTCGCACGGCATCATCCATTCGCGCGCCAGTTGACGAACAGCGGCCGCCTGTCGGTGCCGGCGGTGCTGCGTGATTCTCCGCTGAACACATTGGACAGCGACAGCTTCGAAGGTCCGATGGTGCCGGGGGCATCGTGTGTCGATGCGCCGGTTGATGCAGCCGGGCAACCCGCATGGCTGTTGCAGCAACTCGGCCAGCAATTCACGGGCGTGCTGTTCTGCGGCGCGCAAGGCATCGATCAGCCGACGCAAGCCGCGCTGGATACATTGCGAAGCGGGCCGGTTCCGCTGAAGCTCGTCGTGGTGACGAGTGGTGATGGGCAGGTTGCGGTGGCCTCGGACGCGAAGGTGGTGCACGACGTCGACGGTCTTGCCGCCGCACGTTACGACGCTCAACCGGGCACGTTCTATCTGATTCGCCCGGATCAACACGTCTGCGCGCGCCGCCGGCAACTCGACGTGAACTTTGTGGAAGCCGCGTTGAAGCGTGCGTTGTGCGTGGAAGGCACGGCCTGAAGGCAGACACACCCGGCACATCGGCAAAAGAAAAGAGCAGGAGACAGTCATGGCATTGAACACGCAACCCAATCTCGCCCGCCCCGACGACTTTTACGAGGCGCTGATCGACATGCATCGCGATCTGGACGACGCGCAGAGTCAGTCGGCCAATGCGCAGCTGATCCTGCTGCTCGCCAACCATATTGGCGATCACGTGACGCTGCTCGAAGCGATGCAGCACGCGCGGGCCGGTGTGGCCGACGTTTCGGCGCAAGGCGCACAGGCGCATTCGCTGGCCGCCTGAACACGAGTTACCGCAAGCGGTAGTAATAGAAACGCTGTACGTGCGTGGCCGTTCGAGCCGCGCGCAATTCACCACGGCGCGCGGCGAACCAATACCGTCGCATGCCGTTTCGTTCCCGTAGAAAACAGAAACGCGGCGCATCAAGACGCCGGACCCAGCGGGTCCGTTGGACCCTCACGTTTGGAGATAACCGATGAGCCAATCCCTCGCCCCTACGCTCGCGCCGGGCGCTTCCGCTGCTGTGCACGACGATCTGTTATATCGCAAGGTCTCGATGCGGATTATTCCGTTTCTGTTCCTGTGTTACGTGGTGTCGTTTCTCGACCGCATCAATATCGGCTTCGCGCAGTTGCAGATGAAGCACGACCTCGGTTTCAGCGACGCCATGTACGGTTTGGGCGCGGCGGTCTTTTATATCGGCTACGTGTTGTGCGAGGTGCCGAGCAATATGCTGCTGGCGCGTTTCGGCGCGCGCCGGACCTTCACGCGGATCATGCTGCTGTGGGGCATTGCATCGGTCGGCATGATGCTGGTGTCGAAGCCCACGCACTTCTACGTGCTGCGTTTCATGCTCGGCGTGTTCGAAGCGGGGTTCTTTCCCGGCATCGTGCTGTATTTGACTTACTGGTACCCGGCGCGGCGGCGTGCGGCTGTGCTGTCGATTTTCTTCGCGGGCGTCGCGGTGGCGGGCGTACTCGGCGGCCTCGTGTCCGGCTGGATCATGCGCGATATGGGTGGCGTGATGGGGCTGTTCGGCTGGCAGTGGATGTTCGTGATCGAAGGC
Organism: Paraburkholderia fungorum; assembly: GCF_003610895.1. Taxonomy (GTDB): domain Bacteria; phylum Pseudomonadota; class Gammaproteobacteria; order Burkholderiales; family Burkholderiaceae; genus Paraburkholderia; species Paraburkholderia fungorum_B. Next base: position 342,999 of record NZ_MCAS01000001.1, on the reverse strand, counting down.
GCGCCGGCTATCGTACTTGGCTTGCTCGCCGCGTTCTATCTGCTCGACGGCCCGCAGCACGCAAGCTGGCTCACCGCCGCCGAGAAGGCGCAACTGATCGCGCAACGCGATGAAGATCGGCGTGCTTCATCGGACGCACATTCATCGCGTTCCGTCATGCAGGCGCTGCGCAATCCTCGGGTCTATCTGTTTGCGTTCATCTACTTCTCGCTCACCTGTGCCTCGCTCACGCTGAATTTCTGGATGCCGCTGATGATTCGCGACTTCGGTGTTCACGATGTGCTGGCGATCAGCCTGTACACCGTGATTCCGAATGCGGTCGGCGCTGTGGGCCTGATTCTGATTGCGCGTCACTCGGACCGCCGTGGCGAACGACGCCGGCACTTCGCGGTTTGCACGATCGGCGGCGGTATCGCGCTCTCGCTTCTGACACTGCATCTGAGCAGCTTTCCGGCGATGCTCGCGATTCTCTCGGTGGCTGCCGTGCTGATCTTTGCCGCGTTGCCGATTTTCTGGACCGTGCCGTCGGGTTATCTGTCCGGCACGGCAGCGGCTGCCGGGATTGCGCTGATCAGCAGCATCGGCATTACGAGCGGGATTGTCAGTCCGTGGGTGATCGGTCTGATCAAGACGCACACCGGCAGCATGGACAACGCGTTGTATCTGCTGACCGCGCTGCTGTTCGTCAGCGGCGTGGCGTTGCTGCTCGGCGTGCCGAAGGAAATGAAGCGCATCTAAGGCATGTCTCCATGCGGCGCTGTTCACGCGGACGGCGCCCGAGCGCCGACCATCCAGCAGGCGGCGGTGTAGCGAACTTCGGCGCCGTGCACATAGGGTTCAAAGGCGGCGCGGACAGTTTCGATCACTTGCGCGCGGGTCTGTTCGTCCGCGTTCTGAAGGACCGACCCGACCGGGCCAAGCCGGGTGAAGTAGCCGATCAGTTCGTTCTCGGGCAGCGTGCAATCCACATCGAGCGGCTGGACGTCGATCCCGGTCCAGCCACTCTGTTCCAGGATGGACGACACCTTGCGTGGGTCGGCGAAAGCGAACTGTCCCGGCGCGCCCGGCTGGCGAGCCGGCAGATCCGGCAGCAGCGGCGCGGCGGCGCGCTCGGCGATGGTCATGAACGGATTGTCCGCGGCACTTCGCCAGACAATGCAGCGCAGCTCGGCGTCGTCGCTGGCGGCACGCCGCAGGTTCGTGAAGGCCGCGAGCGGATCGTCGAAGAACATGACGCCGAGGCGCGACATGATCCTGTCGAAGCTCGCGGGCTCGAAGGCGTAGGTTTGCGCGTCCGCACAGATGAAGCTCGCCGTCGAGCCGACCCGCTCGGCGCGCGCCCGGGCGGCGGCAATCATCGGCGCTGAAATGTCGGCGCCGATGCACTGGCCCCTCGCGCCAAGCCGCCGCGCGGCGGCCAGGGTCGTGCTGCCAGTACCGCAGCCGACGTCGAGTACACGTAACCCCGGCTCGGCGCCGATGTCGTCGACGAGCAAATCTTCGAAAGGCTTGAACATCTGGTCGAGCACCTGCTGCGCTGCCACCCAGGCGCGTCCGGAGCTGCCGTTCCAAAGCGCCGCCTGTGTATTTGCGTTCTGGTGATTGGCTTCCATGGTCGTTGTCCTGTGTTTGCCCTCGGGGAGCGGAAGCTACACTATGCAAGTTCAAGTCGACTTGAGGTCAAGGGATGATCACGCTAGACATCGCCGAGGTGGCGCAGCAATCCGGTATTCCGGCATCGACGCTGCGATTCTATGAGGAAAAAGGGCTGATTGCGTCCACCGGCAGGCGAGGGCTGCGCCGCCTCTTCGATGCCGGCGTGCTGGACCGGTTGGCCTTGATCGCCTTGGGGCGCGCCGCGGGTTTCTCGCTGGACGAGATTGCGCTGATGTTCACGCCGGACGGCCAGCCGCGCATCGATCGGCAGATGCTCGTGGCCAAGGCGGACGAACTGGACAGGACGATCCGCAAACTGAGCGCCATGCGTGATGGTTTGCGGCACGCTGCCGTTTGCCCCGCACCGAGTCATATGGAATGTCCTACTTTCCGCCGTATCCTGCTGGCCGCCGGGTCGGGTGCGATTGGCGCGACACGGAGGAAGAAGAGTCCGCCACCACCGGTGAGCGCATCTTCTCCGCGATCCCCTGTTCGCGGCAGGAGATAGAACCGGTTTGAACGTCATATCGGGTAGAGTCGCGCATAGTCCCGCGTATGGTCCTTTATGCCCGCATCCAACGTCCGAACCTTCACGATGTATTCAATCGAACCCGTTCCATTGCCGCATGACGGTCCGTCCGATGTTTCGTTGTGGCGGGTCGATTTCGCTTTCGACACCTTGCTGGACGATGCCGTTTTCGCGCCGCTCAGCGACGAAGAGCGCGCCAGAGCCGCGAACTTTCGCCGCCACGAAGACGCGCTGCGTTTTGCCACTGTGCGCGTGGCTCTACGCGAACAACTCGCGCGACATCTCGGGATCGCGGCACACGCAGTCCGCTTCAAGCTCGATGAAAACCACCGTCCCCGTCTCGCCGATTCCGACGCATACGACTTCAACGTCTCGCATGCGGGCGCGCATGGACTGATCGTGATGTCACCGGTCCGGCGTGTCGGCGTCGATATCGAACAACGCAGCGAATCATTCGATTGGCGTTCGATTGCATCGCTAACGCTCGACGCGCGCGAAGCGGCATGGATCGGGCAGCTCGACGTTGAGCGGAAAATCACTGCGTTTTACGACGCATGGGTCGCGAAAGAAGCGCTCGTAAAAACAACGGGCGTAGGCATCACGCGCGGTTTGCAGCATCTGACGGTGCTGCCGCGCGACAGTATGCAGGTGACACTGCGCAATCAGATTCCCGATGACATGCGCGAGATCGCCGCGCGTTGGGTCGCGGCTCCGGCCGGTTATGTCGCGTGCGTGGCGTGGTCGGCGAACATCTTCGCGCGATAGAAGGCGCGCGTGACGCGAGTAGCGTCTACTTGCCTGATTCGCCGAACACCAACGCCTTCGGCCAGCCAATTGCATGCACTTGCGTGACGCACTGCGCAAGTGCGACTGCCGCGCGAATTTTGCCCGACATCGGCAAATCGAGCACCTGCCAGCGACCATGTTCGGCCAGATCGAATGCGCCGACCGCAGCGTCGCCCGACAGCAGATCCAGATCGATATCGACGGGTGCATAGCGCAACGCATTGCACAAGCTGCCGTAACGGGCGCGCCGGCGTGCGCCTTCTGGCGTGTCGTCGAGCGCGGCGCCAGGCGAGGGGACGACGACGCTCAAGCCCAGCGTTGCCGAGGCAATGCCGATCACGATCCAGATGCCGCCGTACGCAATATCGATCGTGATGCCGCGACCATCATGCGGGTGGCGTGCGCGCAGTTTTTCGTTGCCGTCGTCCTGCAAATCGACGGCATGCGGTTCGCAGTCGAACAGATTCGCGACGATCCAGCGCGTCACCACGCGCGTGCTGATAAAGCGCTTGCGCAGCGCCGAATTCGGATGAAGCCGTGCGCGTTCGCGTTCTACCTTCGAGAGCCACGCGTCGCCCTCCTGGACCGGCACCGGCAGCCATTCACAGCGGAACCGCCACAGATGCAACTCACCCGCGCGTGGCGTGGCGATGCCGGCCGGATAGTGGCGGGTCAGCGGATGAGAGACGAATTCCGGCGCAATGGCCTGGACGGTAGCGTGTGCGCCTTGAGCAGTTTGATCCGCGCGCAGGGCGCCGGCGTGCTTCGTCGCTTGCGGATCGAGGCTGTCGCGCACGCGCGGGGGCGTGGAATAAGCGAGTTCCAACGGCATACGCTTCGTCCCTCAATGCATATACGTGACGCGGCGCGCTTGCACGTCGAGCTCGATGCCGGCGTCGAGCAGGTCGATGGCGAACCAGCGGATCAGCTTCAACACGCCACTGACGGCCGGCGCCGGCAGCCATTCGTTCAACATGCGCAACGCTGCGCCGCTGTGCGTTTTTTGCAGCAGCGCGATGGTTTGCAGAATCACGGCTTCGTCCTTGCCGAGGTCGCTGGCGCAGCGGCATCGCATGTCGAGCGGACGGTAGGACACGTGCATGAGCGAACGCATCAGCAGATCGAAATGTTCGATGCCGTCCTGACGCAAGCCCACGCCGCGCAAGATGTCGCGCCAGTGCACGCCGCCGCGCGCCGTTTCGCAGGCCGGGCGCAGCCAGGTGCGTACCGCGCTGAGGACCGTGCGATCGGGCGCGTCGGTGGTATCCGTGACGTGGTCGTCGACCAGTTCGGGACGGCTGCTGTATTGAGAGCGGAAATTCATCGATGCTCCTGAATGGACACGGTCCAAAGAGTCGCGCCGGCCTGATCGGATGAGAGCCACGTCGCAGGCCAGCGCATGTCGCTTGCGACGGATAGGCGATGACGCAGGATTCGCGTCAGGGCGTCCTTCAAGTTTTTGCGGGCTGCGCCTGCAGCCATTCGCGTACGTGTTCGCTGCGCGCCGGACGTGCCGGTGCCTGACCCGGTGTTTTAGGCGTGCCGACAAACAGGAATCCCAACAGCCGCTCGTTCGGCGCGAAGCCCAGCGCGTCGTGCAGTCCGGGTTCGTAGGAGTCCGGTCCGGTGGCCCAGAAGCCGCCGTAGCCGAGTGCGTGGATGGCATTCAGCATGTTCATCGTGGCGGCGCCCACCGCCAGCAATTGCTCGATTTCCGGGACTTTCGAATGAACCGAGAGCGCCGCGCCGAGCGCGATCACGAGTGGCGCTGCGAATGCCTTCTGGCGCCGGTGTGCATGCGCCGAGCGCGGCTCGCCGGGCGAACGGGCGCAGGCGAGGTCGACCAGCACGTCGCCGAGCTGCTCGCGTGCGTCGCCGCGAATCGTGACGAAGCGCCATGGCCGCAGATTGCCGTGATCGGGCGCGCGCAAGGCGGCGTCGAAGATCAGATCGAGCTCGGTGTTAGCCGGCCCCGGCTCGGTGAGCGGCCAGTGGGACTGGCGCGACAGCAGCATTTCAAGCGCGGCTGCCGTGCTGGATCCGGCGGCGGAGGGTGATGCTGTGGCAGTGCGTTCGCTTTCGGTTTCAGGGCGGCTGATGTCGAGCGTGATCATGATTTTGGTATTCGGCGGATGGTATGGATCGCATGATGGGCCAATTTGTCAGTAAATGCAAATCATTCGCATTTAGAAAATGAATTGGACATACCGCAGCGCCGCGGATTGGCCCAGGCTGCGGGCGGCGTGGAGGCCTTGCAGCCACGCGTCGGGCGCTGATCTGCAACTAACGGTCAACCGCGCGGGGCGCCCCCAGCTATGATGGCGAAATGCCGCAGCCAGCCTGCCGCATCCTTGTCTACCCACGCTAGCCAATGCCAACAAAAATTCGAGACACCGCCCCGACGCTCTATTCCACCGAAGCGGCGCAGCGCCTGCCCACCTTGATGCTGGCCGTCGGCCTGTCCTTGGGCAGTGCGATCGCGCTCGGCCTTGCCCGCTTTGCGTACGCGCTGCTGTTGCCGTCGATGAAACTCGACCTCGGCTGGAGCTTCGCGCAAGCTGGCGCGATGAACACCGCCAATGCGCTGGGCTATCTGCTCGGCGCGCTCGCCTTTCCGAGGCTCGCGCGCCGCTGGCCGGCCGGCGGGTTGTTCGGCGCCGGTTGTGCGGCTACGGCGCTTCTGATGGCCATCGGCGGTTTGCTGGCCGACACGCATTCGCTGCTCGCGTTGCGCGTGATCACCGGCGTGAGCAGCGCGGCGATTTTCATCAGCGGCGGCGTGCTGGCGGCGCGGCTTGCGTCTGCGAGGCCGCACGAGGCGGGATTGGTGCTCGGCTTGTATTACGGCGGGACCGGCTGGGGCATCGTCGCTTCGTCGGTGCTGGTGCCCGTGACGATTCTCAACGTCGCGCATGGCTGGCAGTTTGCGTGGTTCGCATTGGCGGCTGCGTGCGCGGCATTTGCCGCGATTGCCATCGGCGCCGCGAGGAAAATCGAAAACATCCATGCGGTCGGGTCTTCCGCCGCGCATGCGTCCGATACCGCCGAGGCGCCGCGTTGGCCGCGCTTCAGCCTCGCGCTGGCGGGCTACGGGTTGTTCGGTGTCGGCTATATCGGCTACATGACGTTCATCGTCGCGCTGCTGCGCAACGCGGGCATGAGCGCGGCGGTGGTGACGGGCTTCTACCTGTTGCTCGGTGTGGCGACCGTGGTATCGGCACGCCTGTGGTCCGGTCTGCTCGACCGGATGCATGGCGGCCATGCGCTCGCGATACTCAACGCGTTGCTCGCGGTGGCGACGCTGCTGCCCGCGTTGTTCACGCAACCATGGGTAGCGTTCGTCTCAGGTGTGCTGTTCGGCGCGACCTTTCTCTCGGCGGTTGCGTCGACCACGGCTTTCGTGCGCCACAATTTGCCGGTCAGTCACTGGGCCAAGGGCATCAGCGCATTTACGATCGTGTTTGCGTTTGGGCAGATCGTCGGGCCGATGGTGATCGGCTGGGTTTCGGACGGCGCCGGTCTTGCGCGCGGACTCGTTTATTCCGCGTTGCTATTGGCGGCCGGGGCGGCGCTGGCCGCGTGCCAGAAGCCTTTGCGTGAGGCCTGATTGAATTGTCCTTAGGAATAACCGGAATACCGGGCGACGGTCGCCACAACGTACACTCGTGCCCTTGTTCCCTGCGCTGAGAGAAATCGTGCCTGTCATCACCTGCATCGAAGATTTACGCGTGCTCGCTCAACGGCGTGTGCCGCGCATGTTCTACGACTACGCCGACAGCGGCTCGTGGACCGAAAGCACCTACCGCGCCAATGAAAGCGATTTCCAGCGCCTGAAGCTGCGCCAGCGTGTGGCGGTCAACATGGCGGGCCGCACCACGCACACGGAAATGGCCGGTCAGGCGGCCGCCATGCCGGTGGCGCTCGCACCGACGGGGCTGACCGGCATGCAGCATGCCGACGGTGAAATCCTCGCTGCGCGTGCGGCGGAGAAGTTCGGCGTGCCGTTCACCTTGTCCACGATGAGCATCTGTTCGATCGAGGACGTTGCGGCCCAGACCACCAAGCCGTTCTGGTTCCAGCTTTATATGATGCGCGACCGCGATTTCATCGTGCGTCTGATCGAACGCGCTCGCGCGGCAGGGTGCAGCGCCTTGATGCTGACGCTGGATCTGCAGATCCTCGGTCAGCGCCACAAGGACCTCAAGAACGGGCTCTCGGCGCCGCCAAAGCTGACGCCCGCGAACCTCATCAATCTCGCGACCAAACCGCGCTGGTGCCTGGGCATGCTGGGCACCTCGCGGCGCACCTTCGGCAATATCGTCGGGCATGCGAAGGGTGTGGGCGATCTGTCCTCCCTCGGCTCGTGGACCGCCGAGCAGTTCGATCCGACGCTGAGTTGGGCGGACGTCGAATGGGTCAAGAAGCAATGGGGCGGCAAGCTCATTCTGAAAGGCATCATGGACGCCGAAGATGCGCGCCTTGCCGCCGACAGCGGCGCTGACGCGTTGATCGTCTCCAACCACGGCGGACGTCAACTCGACGGCGCGCCGTCATCGATCGCGGCGCTCCCTGAGATCGCACGCGAGGTCGGTTCGCGCATTGAAGTGTGGATGGACGGCGGCGTGCGCAGCGGACAGGACGTGCTGAAAGCCGTCGCGCTCGGCGCGAAAGGCACGCTGATCGGGCGCAGCTTCCTCTACGGGCTGGGGGCGATGGGAGAGGCCGGTGTCACACGGTGCCTGGAGATCATCCACAAGGAGCTGGACATCACCATGGCGTTTTGTGGCCACACCGACATTCGTCAGGTGGACGAGCGAATTCTGCTGCCCGACCGGCGGTAACAGCAGACGCCCGCAGCAGGCGCCCGGCCGCGTGTATGTCGTGAGCACATGCTTACGCCCGCGCGCGGCTCTGCACTTTAGCCGCGCACGTCGTCTGCGGAAATGGAACGCCGCTACTGACGCGAGGTGAGAGCGCTCAGCTCTTTCGGGATGTCACGGCGACAAATGGCGTTGGTACGTGCTGGCACGTTTCGCTCCCGCACTTCGGGCAGCGCGGATGAGCGCTCTCATGTTCAGCGAGATGTTCAGCGTGCTCGAACAACTCGCCGCACTTCTCGCAACGATATTGGTACGTCGGCATTGTTTTTTCCTCCAACACGAATCCCACCCGCGCTGGCCAGGTACGATTCGCCAGCACGATCCAGTACCGTGAAAATTCATTCTAGTGCAGCAAATGCGCGGTTATGTGTCACTTCTCGCGCGATGCCTGCTGACCACGACGCTGCAGTCCGCGACTCGCGCTTTCACTGACGGCGGGTTCGTACTAGGCTTGATTGTGGAAGGCAGTCGCCCGCTGGCGAAAGCAGCCTCCCCTTGGTGTTTCCAGCGCCGCAGCGCGAGGTCCGCTATGCAACTGCTTACGGTAACAGTCGTCAAACCCGAAGCGACGAATTTCATCCTGGGGCAAAGCCACTTCATTAAATCCGTCGAGGATCTGCATGAGGCCATGGTCGGTACCGTGCCAGGTATCAAGTTTGGTTTGGCCTTTTGTGAAGCGTCGGGTAGTCGCCTCGTGCGGCGCTCCGGCACCGACACCGACCTGATCGAGTTGGCTTGCCAGAATGCCATGACCATTGCCGCGGGCCACTGCTTCGTCGTCTTTCTCGGCGATGGTTTTTTCCCGGTCAATGTCCTGAACGCGATAAAGGCTGTGCCGGAGGTATGCCGGATTTTCTGCGCGACGGCGAATCCCACACAGGTTCTGCTCGCCGAGACCGACCAGGGGCGCGGTATCCTGGGTGTGGTCGACGGGTTCCCGCCGCTCGGCGTGGAAAACGAGGAGGGCGTTCAATGGCGCAAGGATCTGTTACGTGCCATCGGGTACAAGGCGTAGCTGCGATGGCGCTTATTCCACGAAGTACTTGCCAGTCTGCCTGAGCGTGGACCATCCGTCGCTCCAGCCCGGCACTCTATGGCCAGCCATTCTGCGCCAGACTGAGCATGCGCTGCGTTGTGGTGCGCTGCGGCCAATCGAGACAATCCAAACGCTAATCGAAGATCGCGGCATACGCTTTCTGATCCGCCAGGTCTCGAGCCTCGCTCGCAAGGAGCAAGCGCGGCAGGTGCCCGGAGCCAACAAAGCCGACAAGGGGAAAGCGCGCAACGCGTTCAATCCGTTCCTTCCTTATGATCCCGACCTCTTTGTGGCGGATATCTCGGACACACACGTCGCATTGCTGAACAAATTCAACGTCATCGACCATCATCTGCTGATTGTTACCCGTTGCTTCAAGTCGCAGGATACGTTGCTCGAACTCGCTGACTTTGCTGCGTTAGCTGCATGTCTGGCCGAGTTCGACGGTCTGGGTTTTTACAATGGCGGCGCGCAAGCCGGCGCGAGTCAAAACCACAAGCATCTGCAGATCGTGCCGCTGCCGCTTGCGGAATCCGGTCCGCCGATTCCCATAGAGTCTGTTCTCGAGTTTGCGGATATGGACGGATCGATTGGCAAATTGCCCACTCTGCCTTTCCGGCATGCGTTTGCCTATCTGGAACAAGGTCCTGCCGCTTCCACGCAAGCCGCGCAAGCCGCACACGCCGCGCTCGATTGCTACCACGCGTTGCTCGGAGCGGCCGGCCTGCACGCAATCGAGGTGAATGGCGAACTGCACCCGTCAGCACCGTACAACCTGCTTGTCACCTCGCGATGGATGCTGCTCGTGCCACGTTCCTCGGAGCGCGTGGAGGGCGTTTCGGTGAATGCGCTGGGATTCGCGGGATCGCTCTTCGTGCGAGACGCAGCGCAGATGCAAGTTATCAGGGGGCTCGGGCCGATAAGCGTGCTGGAGCGTGTTGCTATTTCTCCCATCGCCTAAAATGTAAGCATGGTCTTGACCTCAAAGGAGGTTGCCATGACTCAATCGATGATGAGTTTCGTAGTAGGAATCGTGGTGGTGCTCTGCCTCGTGGTAATTACAACCGCACGCTACAGGCGGGAACACAAGGACCAGCCGAATGACCAGCCGGTTGCACGCTGGCTGCATGCGCATCCGATCAAGGACTGGCTGCACCATAAACACTGAAGACGTGGGTGTTTCTGCTGCGCGACAGGTTAAGCCGGCGCAGCGGCAACGCTCCCGATCGGCAAGGCGGCGTAGTCCGCCTCAGATTCTCAACCCGGCCAGAATCTGTTCAGCGAGAAAATCGCAGGGTGGTCGCGCGGACCGGGCACTGCGGGCAAGGATGACTTCAAGTTCATTCAATGGCGGCAACCCTTCGTTCTGCGATAGCTGAACGAGGTGCGCCGGCACGCTGCATCGTGCGAGGGGCGCTATCGCAAGCCCCGCTTCGACCATGCTGATCACGCCCAGCAAACTCGGGCTTTCGTAGGACATCCGATACTTGATGTTTTCACGCTGCAGCGCGCTGACGGCATAGGCGCGCGCCGTACTGCCGTGCTCGAAAACGGCAAGCGGAAGTGGCCGCTCCTTCCACACTTTTCTTGCGGGCGACCCGGCCCACACCATCGGCTCGAAGCGGATGAATTCGCCCACCACGCCCTTGGTTTTCGTGAAACAGGCCAGGTCGACCGTGTTGTCTTTGAGCAATGGAACGAGTGCATTGCTGGGCAGACCGATTACCCGAATCTCCACACGTGGATGAGCAATCGCGAACTTGCCCAGAACGGGGGGCAACAAGGATGAGGCATAGTCGTCGGGCACGCCGATGGTGACGCGGCCCTTCATCTCCGGACGAACCACCGAGGCCCATGCTTCCTCCCGCATTGCCAGCATTCGACGGCCATAGTCCAGAAGCGTCTTGCCCTCCGCGGTGATCGCGACGTTACGGGTGCTTCGCACGAAGAGCGGTTTTCCCAGCGCATCTTCAAGCGCCTTGATCTGCATGCTCACCGCCGAGGGCGAGCGGTGCACGGACTGCGCACCTCCGGCAAACGATCCTGTATCGGCGACCGCCACCACCATTTCCAGCACGTCCAGATCGAGTTTCTTCACGTTGTCTTCACGTTAATCAGTTTTCAGGTTCGTCAGAAAATCTGAGCAATAGATTCAGTTTAATTCGTTTTACTGGAGTATGCATCGAACCGATACTGATACCACTCACGCTGAGCACTTGAAGAAGGGAGCCCGCGAAAATGCACGGTACGGCATCGATTTATGGATTTCTGGCGGTCGGCGGCATGCTTGCTGTGACGCCAGGCCCGAACATGGTCTATGTGATGTCGCGCTCGATCGCGCAAGGGCGCAGGGCCGGACTGATATCGCTTGCGGGCGTCATGCTCGGCTACCTCTTCTATATGTTCGGCGCGGCGTTCGGCATCACGGCACTTTTCCTGAGCGTGACTTATGCAGCCAGTGTGCTGGGCGCGGCCGGCGCTGCGTATCTGTTCTATCTGGCGTGGCAGGCTGTGAAGCCTGGTGGCCGCTCTCCGCTGGAGGTTCGCGATCTGCCTCGCGAGCGGCCTCGCCGGCTTCTGGCAATGGGCGCAACGACCAGCCTGTTGAATCCCAAACTCGCGATGATCTTTCTATCGCTCCTGCCGCAATTCATCGACTACCAGGACGGCAGCGTTTTCAGGCAATCGCTCGTGCTCGGTTCGTTGCTGATTGTCGCGTTCGCATCCGTCAATGGCTTCGTGGCCGTCTGCTCCGGCAGCATGGCGACGTTCCTCTCCCGTCGCCCGGGATTCCTTCTGGTTCAACGCTGGGCGATGGGTGTGGTTCTGATTGCACTCGGAGCACACATGACTATCGATGCATTGAAGCTGAGCGGTATCGCCTGATCAGATCGCAACCGACGGAATGCTCTTCATGCAACGGAGCGCGAACATCGAGCGGCTATGGCGGATGCCGGCGATCTTGTAGAGCTTCTCGCGCAGAAAACGCTCGTAGCCCGCCGTGCCGTCGACCGCCACCTTCACCAGATAGTCGTAGTCGCCCGACACCAGGTACGCTTCCAGCACTTCGGTCAACAGCGCTAGTTCGGCGCCGAAGCGGGCAAGGGCGTCGTCGTCGTGACGGTCGAGTGTGACTTCCAGCAGCACGACGTCGGCGAAGCCAAGCTTCTGCTGATCGAGCAACGCGACGTAGCCGCGGATGTACCCCTCGGTTTCCAATTGACGCGTGCGATTCCAGCATGCCGTGGTCGACATGCCGACCAGTTCGGCCAACTCGGCATTGCTCAGGCGTGCGTTCTTCTGCAACTCGCGCATGATCTTCCGATCCTGGTTGTCCAGTGGGCGATTTCGGGTGGTCATGGTATTTGTGGAAGATTATTCAGATAAATATCATTATAAAGGAAGATTATCCTGATGGTGGGGGATGATTGCATTGCTTTAGGAAGCATATCCAGCCTGCCTCCGGGTATATTTTCAGGGTGCATTCATGCCCGGGACAACCGTCCGGGCCGCGGGCTTCAGGCCTGCGGTCTTGCGCGGCCACAAGCTGCCATCCGGTGTCTCGCCGCCTCCACAGGGAGGCGGCACGCGGGCGAATTCCGGCGTTACCAGCGCGGGAAGACGCGCTCGCCGGGCATGGGGCATTTTCTTAACCGAATGCTTGCCAGCACCGAGTGTCCGCACGTCCTGCTTGAACGATCTTCGGGCGTGACGGCGGCACGCCCGACTGGCAAAGCCGTAACCTGGCCTACCGATGTCGATCCAGCTGTACGTTTCATTTCTCCTCGCTTCCCTCGTACTTGTTTATTCCCCTGGTCCGGTCAATGTACTGACGATGAGTCAGGCGCTCTGCGCCGGCTGGCGAGCCGCTTTGCCCTGCGTGTGGGGTGGCACCTGCGCCGTGCTATTGCAACTGGCGTTCACCGCGCTCTGTCTGAATTCGTTGCTGCTGATCGACGCGCGTGCGCTGATCGCACTACGCTGGGCCGGTGCGATCTATCTCGTGTATCTCGGCTGCAAGCAATGGCGCAGCGGGAGTCTCGCGGCGTCCGCTGACGCGGATCAGCAACGCAGTCTGTTCTGGCGCGGGTTCGCTACGTCCGGTCTCAACCCGAAGACGCTGTTGTTCTTTCCGTCGTTTTTCCCGCAGTTCATCAGTGCGCCTTCGGATGAGGTGCACTGGTCCGCGAATCAGCAATATCTCTTGCTGGCCGCGACGTTTGCGCTGGTGTTCGCGCTAGGCGTGGCATCCACGGCGGTGTTTTCGCACCGCCTGCGCACGGTGCTGCAACGGCCGAAGCGGCTGCGTGCGGTCAATCGCCTGATGGGCAGTTTGCTGGTCGGCATGGGCGCGTTGATGGCGGCGGTTCGCTGATCGCGCTCAACCGGGTTTGCCCGGCGCTCTGACCGCGCTTTGCACCGCGACACTGCGATAGACGTCGCGACAGAACTGCATGCCGCCTTCATGCGTGCCGTTGACCGCGGCCGCGATATGCACGGCAGGCTCCGGGCTTTCAACACGTTCAGGCACCGCCGGATTGACGAGCGCCGCGTTGACGGCGAGCGGATCGGTAGACGAAGCCCGCATGATGCCAATACCCTTGATCGTCACGGCGAGGCAGGGGTCCGGCACTTGCGGACCATGAGTGGCCGCGACGTTGAAATTTATATTCAGCGTCCAGAAACCCTCATGAATATTCTGATGAATGATCACGGCCTTCACCACGTCCTGATGTGAGAGCGTGTATTCGTTGCTTGCCATCGGTCCCTCCTTGCTCGTACGCAGTCTGTGCGTGCGCGTGCAGATATGGCATTTTTCGCGGACTAGGGGACCTAGTTTTACGCACCGTTTTGTACAGTGCAAGTGAAAAGGCGTGGTTGCGCGCACGTTACGTCGTGCAAGCGGGAGACGGCGGCACCAGAGTGCGCGCATCTTGGGACACGCGGCCGCCGGGTCATGCGGCGCCGCGCGGAAATGCCTTCAGGTGAACTGTCTATGTGGGAAAGGGTTAGTGGAAAATGAGGTACAGGATAACCAGTACGATCAGCGGGACGCCAAGAAGCCAGCCGAGAAGGTAAGGCATGATGTGATCTCCTTTCGTATCGATGTTTGAATACCATGGAGACTGAGCATCCGCTGTGCCTGACGCTATTCGACCGTCGTTGCGGACCTGCGGGCAAGGTTCAAACCCTCGCTTCAAACGCGCGCCTGTTACGGCAGATTCTCCCGCAGCACAATGCTGAACTGCACGGGCTTAATGTCACTCAGCGCATCGCGCTTCTCGCGCACGTTGCGGAAAATCCGCAAACAATTCCCCACCATGGCCTGCGGTGTTTGTGTGATCAATGCATCCATCGTTCCGTCTATCAGTAGTGCTCTCGTGTCAGGCGTCAGTCCGTGCCCGACAAACAGAATCTTCTGCTCGGAACGTGCTTCGACAATCGCGCGCGCGACACCGTCCGATCCACCGCCGCTGTTATAAATTCCCGCGAGATCAGGATGCTGTTCCAGCAGCTTGCGCGTCTGCGCATAGTTGCGATCGCTGTCGTCGTGTCCCTCTCGCAGGCCAATGACCCGCACTTGCGGAAACGTCGATTCGATCAGGTGCAGAAAACCGATCTCGCGTTCCTCATGTCCGCGATAGTTGAGACTACCGGCCAGCATTGCGATTTTCCCACTCGGCCGTGGTCCCATGAAGCGTCCCAGCAGCAACGCAGCCGTGCGTCCGGCAGAACGATTGTCGATGCCCACATACGCCAGCCGCCGCGCATTCGACAAATCGGAAATCAGCGTAATCGCCGGCACACCCTGATCGGCCAGCGTATTCACTGCATCGCGTACGACGGGATGCTCGAGCGCCATGAACACCACGCCATCCGCACGTTGTCCGTAATGCAGCAGACGGTCGGCGAGTTCTTTCGGATTGAAACTCTCGACGTAGTGGACGCGGCATTTCATGTCCAACGCGTTCCACTGATCGTGCGCGAAGTCGATGTAGTCGCCGAGCATGTGCAGATAGCGATTGGTGCCGGCAGGCAGAAGGAAGGCAATGCGCATCGGTTTTGGCGCAGGCGCCGAGGGCGTTTCCGGTGCCGGCAGATAGCCGAGCTGCGCGGCCGCCAGAAGGACGCGTTGCGCGGTGAGGGCGCGTACGCCTTCGCGGCCATTGAGCACGCGATCCACGGTGGCGGTCGAGACGCCGGCGGCACGCGCAATGTCGGGAATGCGTGCCCGGGCAGCTGCCGTGAGGAGAAGCGGTTCGGACATAGCCGTCCTTCGCAGAGTGGAAATCAATCAAAAACCATCAGATTCGCGGTTTGACAGCGATTGCCGCGCACGCCTAGTCTTGCAGCTATCGCACGAAGACTGACACGCAGTGACCGGAAATCAAGGCGGTGTCGGTGAGCGATGATGGTTTTTGATGGATTCGACAGTCACATCAATTATAAGCAAGGAGACACCCAAATGACCAACCTCGCGAGACGCACGGTGCTGCGTGCCGCTGCCGCCGTGCCGGTAGCCGGCGCGCTGGGCTTTCCGGCAATCGTGCGCGCGGCGTCCGGCCCGGAATTCGTGTTCAAGTACGGCAACAATCTGCCGCTCACGCATCCGCTGAACGTGCGCTCGCAGGAAGCGGCCAATCAGATCAAAGAGGCGTCGAAGGGGCGCATGGAGATTCGGATATTCCCTAACAACCAGCTGGGCGGGGATACCGACATGCTCGCGCAAGTGCGTAGCGGCGGCATCGAGATGTTCACGCCGTCGGCGCTGGTGGTCTCTACGCTGGCGCCATCGGTGGCGATCAATGCGGTCGGCTTTGCCTTCAGCGACTACAACCAGGTGTGGAGCGCGATGGACGGCAAGCTCGGCGCCTACGTGCGTGCCGCGATGCAGAAGGCCGGGCTCGAGTCGTTCGAAAAGATGTGGGACAACGGTTTTCGTCAGACCACCACCAGCAACGGCCCGATTACCAGCGCGCAGAACATGCGCGGTCTGAAGATCCGCGTGCCGGTGAGCCCGCTTAGCATCGACATGTTCAAGGGCCTCGGCGCGGCGCCGACCAGCCTGCAATTCAGCGAAGTCTATTCGTCACTGCAAACGCATATCGTCGACGCACAGGAAAATCCGCTGCCGATCGTGCAGGTCGCGAAGCTCTACGAAGTGCAAAAGTATTGCTCGTTGACTAACCACATGTGGGACGGCTACTGGTTCGTCTTGAACCAGCGTGCGTGGCAGCGTTTGCCGAAGGACCTGCAGGGCATCGCCAGCGATGCATTCAATCAGGGCGCGCTGAAGCAACGCGACGACGTTCGCAAGCTCAACGACGCTGCCGTCGCGGATCTGCAAAGCAAAGGACTCGCAGTCAACCGTCCGGCACCGGATACGTTCCGCGCGGCGCTGCGTCAAGCGGGTTTTTACGCGGAATGGAAGAGCAAGTTCGGCACGCAGGCGTGGGACCTGCTCGAACAATCGGTCGGCAAGCTGGCTTGACTATCAGCCGTGAACGCTGAGTCCGCACCGTGCGGCACATCGGTGAGCATGAGACGAAGCGCGGCGAGCGGCCGCGAGGAGGCATCCGTATGTCGAATCACGCATTGAATCCTGCCGAGGCGGCCGTCGCGGCGCATGTGGCGAGCATGCCGCGCCGCTGGCTGCGAAGCTTCGATCGTGGCCTGATTGCGCTCGTCGAAGTCTGTGCGGCGGCGCTGCTGGCGGTGGAGATCGTCGTGATGCTGGCGGGTGTGATCTGCCGCTATGCGCTGCATCAACCGCTGGTGTGGTCGGACGAACTTGCCGGGATTCTGTTCCTGTGGCTCGCCATGCTCGGCGCCGTACTCGCGTTGCGGCGCGGCGAGCATATGCGGATGACGGCGTTCGTCAGCCGTCTTTCGCCGCAGCGGCGTGCATTCGTCGATACGCTCGCGATTGCTGCATCGATTGCATTGCTGGCGCTGTTGATCGGACCTGCATACGACTATGCATCCGGCGAGGCGGCGATCATCACGCCCGCGCTGGAGATCAGCAATGCATGGCGCGCGCTCGCGTTGCCGATCGGCGCCGCGCTGATGCTGATCGTCGGCTTGATTCGTCTTGCGCAGGTAAGCCGCATGCGCGATGTGCTGATCGTGCTCGTGATTGCCGCGCTATTGGGTGTCGTGGCTGGGTTCGCCGGTCCATGGTTGCAGACGCTCGGCAAGACCAACCTGGTGATCTTCTTCGTCGGCGTGGTGGGGATCGGTATTTTTTCAGGTGTACCTATCGGTTTCTCTTTCGCTCTTGCCACCTTCGGCTATCTCGGGCTTTCGACCTTTACGCCGCTCGAAGTCGTGGTCGGCCGCATGGATGAGGGCATGTCTCATCTGGTGTTGCTGGCGGTGCCGCTGTTTGTGTTTCTCGGCTTGCTGATCGAAATGACCGGCATGGCGCGAGCGATGATCGAGTTTCTCGCGAGTCTCGTCGGTCACGTGCACGGCGGTTTGTCGTTCGTGCTGATCGGTGCGATGTATCTGGTATCGGGCATTTCCGGCTCGAAAGTCGCCGACATGGCGGCGATTGCACCGGTGCTGTTCCCGGAAATGAAAAAACGCGGCGCTTCAGAAGGCGATCTGGTCGCGCTGCTGGCCACCACGGGCGCGCAAAGCGAAACCATCCCGCCGAGCATTGTGCTGATTACGATCGGTTCGGTGACCGGCCTGTCGATCTCCGCGCTCTTCACCGCAGGGATGCTGCCGGGCGCCGTGCTTGCGTTGATTCTGTGCGTGGTGGTGTGGTGGCGCTACCGTAAAGAGGACTTAAGCGGCGCGCAGCGTTTCAGCAGGCGCCAGATCGGGCGCCTGTTCATCGTCTCGCTGCCCGCGCTGGCGTTGCCGTTCGTGATCAGAATGGCGGTGGTTGAAGGCGTGGCGACAGCGACTGAAGTGTCGACCATCGGCATCGCGTATTCGATGGTGATCGGCTTGCTCGTCTACCGGCGGTTCGAATGGAAGCGTCTCGGACGCATGCTGGTGGATGCGGCGACCTTGTCTGGTGCAATCCTGTTCATTATCGGTTGCGCGACGGCCATGGCCTGGGCGCTGACGCAGTCCGGCTTCTCGCAGGACCTCGCGCAGCTCATGGGCGCGATGCCTGGCGGCGCGTATGGCTTTCTTGCGGTGTCGATCGTTGTGTTCGTGATGCTCGGCAGTGTGCTCGAAGGAATCCCCTCCATCGTGCTGTTCGGACCGCTGCTGTTTCCGATTGCGCGGATCGCGGGCGTCAATGAAGTGCACTACGCGATCGTCGTGATTCTGTCGATGGGCGTGGGGCTGTTCTCGCCACCGTTCGGGGTCGGCTACTACTCGGCGTGTGCGATCAGCAAGGTCAATCCCGATGCGGGCATTCGTCCGATTGTCGGCTATATGGGGGCTTTGATCGCCGGCCTGATCCTGATCGCGGCGATTCCCTGGATTTCCATCGGTTTTCTCTAAGGTCTCTTTTAGATCTCGTTACAGGTTCGACATTCGGGCGCTGCGTTCGCGCGGCGCCGGGGCGTCGCTCGTCTTTCAAAACTGGCAGCATCGGGAGAGTTTCATGAGTCGTTTCTTTGGCGAGATTCGTCAGGCGGGTTACGTGGTGCGCGATATCGAGGCCGCGATGGATTACTGGAGCCGCGTACTCGGCGTAGGTCCGTGGTTCTACAACGAACGCGTGCCGATCGAGAATTACCGGTACCGCGGACAATCGTTCGATGTACATAACTCGGTGGCGCTGGCGAACTCCGGATCGCTGCAGGTCGAGCTGATTCAGACACGCAACGATGCGCCATCCATGTACCGCGATTTTCTCGCCGCGGGGCACACCGGCTTGCAGCACAACGCGTACTGGACCACGTCATTCGACGCCGACCTTGCCCGTTTGCAGGAGCAGGGTTTCAAAGTCGCGATGAGTGGCGAAGTGGGACGCAACGGGCGCTTTGTTTACTTCGACACTGAAAATCATCCGGGCACGGTGATCGAGTTGTCGGAGATCGCCGGGCCGAAAGGCAAACTGTTCGACATGATCCATGCGGCCTCACGCGGCTGGGACGGCCGTGATCCGGTGCGCCGGTTTCCCGATCTGAGCACGCTATGAACGCGACATTGCAACGGCAAACCGTAAACGACGATTGCCTCGAAGCCGACTATCTGATCGAGACGCCGCTCGATCCCGCGCGCGTTGCCGATGTGATGGCAGGTGAACAGTCGAGCGGCACCTTTGTGCGGGTCGCGAATGAGTCCGATGCGTTACGCGCACGCAGCCGCGCGAGCGTCGTGCGCATCGACGAACTCGAGGCCGCCGCCCAGCCGAGTTTGCCGAGCGCCTGGCTCGCGCGTCAGGGCGCATCGGGACCGTGGCGGCGCGCTCGGGTCACGTTGTCGTTTCCTCTGGCCAACATCGGCGCGAATCTGCCGACGCTCGCTGCGACCGTTGCCGGCAATCTGTATGACCTGGGCGAAGTCACAGGTATGCGGTTGTTGTCGTTGCGCCTGCCGGCCTCATATCGCGTGCGCTTCGAATTGCCGCGTCATGGCGTAGCCGGGACGCGGGCGCTGACGCACGTCGCGGGCAGACCGATGATCGGCACCATCATCAAACCGAACGTTGGTTTGAGCGCTGAAGAAACCGCAGCGCTGGTGCGCGAGTTATGTGAAGCAGGCGTCGATTTCATCAAGGATGACGAAGTGTGTGCGAATCCCGTGCATGCTCCGCTCGCCGAGCGCGTGCGTGCGGTGATGAGGGTCGTGCGCGACTATCGCGAGCGCAGTGGCCGCCCCGTCATGGTCGCATTCAATATCACCGATGACCTCGACGCCATGCGCCGTCATGCGGAACTTGTCGAGCAGGAGGGCGGCAGTTGCGTGATGGCCAGCATCAACTGGTGCGGATTTTCGGCAATCCAGACATTGCGCCGCGCAACGCCGCTCGTGCTGCACGCGCATCGAAACGGCTACGGCATGATGTCGCGCGATCCGGCGCTTGGCATGTCGTTTCAGGCGTATCAGATGCTCTGGCGATTGACGGGAGTCGACCATATGCACGTGCATGGTCTCGCCGGTAAATTCGCGCAGAGCGATACCGAAGTGATCGAGTCCGCGCGCGATTGTGCTGCGCCGCTCGCGCCGGGTTGCGACGATGCCGTGCTGCCGGCTTTTTCGTCAGGACAATGGGCGGGCACGGTGCCGGCGACTTTCGACGCCGTGAGTTCCACCGACTTGCTGTTCATGTCGGGCGGCGGCATCCTTGCGCATCCGGACGGCCCTGCGGCAGGCGTCACGAGTGTTCGACAGGCATGGGAGGCGGTGCAGGCGCGCGCGCCGCTGGAGCGCTACGCCGAACACATGCCGGAACTGCGGCGTGCGTTGGAATTCTTCGGTGGCCGTACGTGAGCGATCTCCGGGAGGCGAATGACATGAGCGGGATGGGTGGCGAGGGTCCCGCTTATGGCTTCTACGGCGACGACTTTACGGGGGCGACCGACACGCTCGCTCATCTCGCCCGCGCCGGTTTGCGCACCATGCTGTTCTTCGCTCCGCCCGATGCCACGCGGCTCTCGGTGCTGGGCCGCCTCGACGCGGTGGGTATCGCGGGTGCCGCGCGGGCCATGGCGCCGCACGCGCAGCATCAGGAGCTTGCGCGCGTGGGTGCGGCGTTCGCCGCGTTAGGCGTGCGTGTGATGCACTACAAAGTGTGCTCGACCTTCGATAGCGCGCCGCAGACCGGCAGCATCGGGGTGGCGATTCGCACATTGCGCGAGTACTGCGCGAATTCACTCGTGGCCATAGTGGGTGGTCAACCGAATCTGCGTCGCTATTGCGTGTTCGGCGAACTGTTCGCGGGGGGCGGCGCGGATGCGCATCAACTGTCGATTTACAGAATCGACCGTCACCCAACCATGAGCCGTCACCCTGTCACGCCGATGAATGAAGCGGATTTGCGAGTTCATCTGCAGCGGCAGGGATTGAACAATGTGCAATCGATCGATTGGCGTTGCTACACGCGCGATGACGCCGCGCTGCAAACCGAGCTGGATTGCCTGCTCGAATCGAACCCGGACGCTGTGCTATTCGACGTACTCGACGATTCGCATTTGCAGGCAATTGGCCGCCTGATCGCCCGTCATGCCGCGACACAGGCACCACTGCTTGCGGTTGGTGCGAGCAGTGTGGCTCAGGCTTATGCCTATGCGCTCGCCGATACGGCTGAAGGTGGCGACGTTGCTGCCGCGCCCGCATCGCTGGCTCGCGCGCGAGGTCCCGTGTTCGTGCTGGCCGGCAGTCTTTCCCCCTTAAGCGCGATGCAGATCGCTGCGGCGCAGTCTTATCTGCGTGTGGAACTGGACCCGCTGAAGATGACAGGCGAAGCGGCGCCGGACTATCTGGCCTCGCGCGTCGCCGCGATCGCCGGGCCGTTGCGCGACGGGCGCAATGTACTCGCTTTCACGACGCGCCACATGGCGCACGTATCAGCCGATGATGCCCGCAGCGCGATGCCGTCACTCGCCCACGCGAATGCCGCACTACTGAAAGCGGTACTCGGCAAAGTGAGACTGCAGCGCATCGGGATTGCAGGCGGGGATACATCGAGCTTCGCCGTGCGCGCACTCGATGCATGGGGGCTGTCGTATCTCGCGCCCTTGTCGGCGGGTGTCACTGTTTGCCGCTTGCATGCCGACCGGAGCGATCTCGATGGCATGGAGATCATGCTCAAGGGCGGTCAAATGGGGGATGCCGACGTGTTCGAGCAACTGGTAAGTGGCTATGGCGGCGGCTAGCCGTTATCGTCCGGCGAAGTGAACGTCCATTGACTACCAGAATCAGGAGGCCGCCGGATATCCAGGTCGCGAACTGCATGGATATCCGGCGGCCGGCCCGGTTCGAACTGCTGATCCGAGTACTTCGACCCGGCTAGATCACGCCGGTGAGGACCAGCACGATCACGACAATCACCACGATCCCGAGGCCGCCAGTCGGCCCATAACCCCATGCGCGGCTATGTGGCCACGTCGGAAGCGCACCGATGAGGAGAAGGATCAGCACAACCAGAAGAATAGTTCCCAACATAGTCATCACCTCCGCTTGGATTGACAGAACCTGCCTGTCACGACAGCCACGCAGCGCGCCGTTGAGCGAGCTCGCGAAAGGCAGTATCGATGCGGTGGAGGCAGCAAGGCATGTGCCCGGGAGCGGAGAATGCCGTGTCACGGCACAATTTGCACCAGCTATGTATCTTCAGACGCACCAGAGCCATATGGTCCTGTGCGGTTGACGGCCGCGTTCGGAAAGCTGAACGCGGCGGCGGAATTCCCTGGTTAGGAACCCTTGATGAGCCGGAGTTTATCCCGCAGCAAATACAATTCCGGAAGCAACGAGAGTAGCAGGCGTTTTGCCGTCAGCAACCGAAGGTCGACGCGTCTTGCTACGTGATACGTTGCGCTGACATTCTTAAGGCGGATTCGAAGTCCAGCACCGAGTATCGCACTGGTGAAACACAATTCCCGAAGCATGCCGCCGATAAGTTCCGTCTTCACACGAGTCCGAGCAACCGCCTCCACCGCAGCAAAACTCAAAGCGGACATTTCCTGTACCACGCGATAGATACTCTCGTAATTCTTCATGGTCCGCCCAGACAACATGACGGAATGTGGCCGAAGTCGACGTAGAAATAGATTGCGATATGAAACGGTGACCTTCAATTTTCTGTTCAAGAGCATGGCAGCAAAGAAGTGGTTATCTTCATAGATAACGCCTTCGACGAATCGCAGATCCCCAATAACGGAGCGTCGCGCAACGTAGCAACATGGCGAAACGAAATATCGATTCTGTCTCAACGACTCGATGACAAACGCATCGGACGAAAGCGGAGACTGCAACTGTGGACGCTGATAGTAGTCGCGATAGCGTTCATATGCGGGAGCTTCCGCCGGAAACACGTCCGCGCAAAAAAGGACGACATCGGCGTCGTGGGTGGTAAGTTCGCGAAAGCATACGGCTAGCGCGTCTTCTACCAGAAGATCGTCACCGTCCATGTAATAGATGAACTGGCCTTCTGCTATCGACATACCAGTATTGCGAGCAACAGACGCCCCGCCGTTTGTCTGGCGAACGTACCTGAAACGGGGATCGCTCAAGCAAAAAGCGTCGGCTATCTCGCCGCTGCCGTCGGTTGAGCCGTCGTCAACAACAATGGCCTCGAAATCCGCAAGTGACTGGTCCGAAATGCTTTTCAACGCATCGGCCACGTACTGACGAACGTTGTATATCGGTACGATAACGGAAAATAGTGGCACGAATTCCTCTGCGATAATTTTAATGCCGACCGTAATTCGGTGTCCTGGACAGCCCCTCATCGTACGCGCACGGTCAACGCACGTCGCAGAAAGACGGTATCGCCGGTCATGCGGAACATCGAAAAAATAACGCTATCTGGAGTGGATTATCCTGAAGTTTCGGATATCGAACAATGTGAAAAAAACGGATAGAAGGGCACTCTCCCCGCATACCGCGACCAATTCCATTTGACGGCGGCGAACTTTGCCTGCTGTATGCGCCTTTTTACTACTCGATCCTGGCGTAAGGATCGAAGGTTCGTCGGCATGGTGCAGAAATTGGATGGACGCAATTGTGGCGCCGTCGCTTGTTCCGCGCAAGAGCGTCTACGATCGGGACTTACTGGACGTCTGCCTGGCAATCCGATCCGATCTCGCTGTATGAGATTGCTGAACATCCCATCATTGCACGCTTATGACTCTCCGCAAAGATGACATTTTTGATGCATGACCGGGCGGGGTCGTTACGGGCGGTGTTACGTAACGAGGGCGTTACCTGGCACATTTCCCAATTTATTTCGGGCCTTGGCGGAAGTTCGCGCCATGAAAAAGTTCATATATAACAACGGCAAACGCTTGTTTCATTGCCAGGTTTAGAGGAAATCTGTCGATTGGCATGCTTACTGCTTAAAAGGTTGCGCAGTGCACAAGAGAGACAAGACGAGCAGTAAGTGGTGGTGAAGTTCGAGTCAGCAACCGGCCTGGTCGGGGGTTATCAGGCCGGTATCCTCAACGCACAAGCGGTGTGATCTTTCGTCCGGATCCCGTCGTTGCGGCGTTTTTGCCTGAGTGCCCACGTTAGGCGGGTGCGAGCGGCTTGCAGGAAATCCCCCATCGCCGTTCAGTAACGTCCAGTCGTTTAGTTTCGCGCTGGATGAGTGAA
Source organism: Paraburkholderia fungorum (assembly GCF_003610895.1). Lineage (GTDB taxonomy): Bacteria > Pseudomonadota > Gammaproteobacteria > Burkholderiales > Burkholderiaceae > Paraburkholderia > Paraburkholderia fungorum_B. Next base: position 318,884 of record NZ_MCAS01000001.1, on the reverse strand, counting down.
ATCCAGAGGGTTTGCATTGCGCGCTTCTTCGCGTGCCGGGGGATCTTGCTGCCGCGAAGAGAGTGGTGGTTGAAGTACGAGAGAGAAAAGCTGTCGAAGCGAACACAAGTTGAGCAGCTCGACAAGAACGTTTGGCGTGAGAGACCAACGCGGGGATAAGAATGGATACGGCGAATTTTGTGCAGCAAAAAAGAACAATACCGGGGTTGCAAAGCCTGATCGCGCGCTTGCTCGATGTGACACTCGTCGTCCTCGGGGCGCTGGCTGCATCGCAAGTGCGATTTGAGGATATTACGCAAAGCCGTATCGATACCGCGTTCGTTGCGTTTGCCGCTGCTTTTACGTTGGTTCTGTTCCCAGTATTCGGTGTCTACAGTTCATGGCGTGGGCGGGCCATGCTGCGAATGGCCGGGCAGGTATCGTTGGCGTGGCTCGTGGTTCAAGGCTGCGGTCTGGTGTTGATGTTCTCGCTGCATCGCACGGATTTCATCTCGCGTCTCTGGTTTGCCTATTGGATGGCGATCACGGGTGGCGTGCTGATTGTGTCGCGTCTGGTCGTGCATGCCGTGCTCGCACGCGTTCGGCTTGCAGGGATGAATCTCCGGCGGGTCGCGGTGGTGGGATGCGGGCCGCATTGTCATCAGGTCGTGCGCAACATCGAGGGTTCAACGGCCAGCGGATTTCGCGCAGTGGCAGCCTTTGATGTGCGGCCGGTGATGGGAACGATAGGCTCAGGCGTACCGGTGTACGACGATATCTCCAAGTTTTCCGCCTACGTGAGATCTCACGATGTGCAGGAGTTGTGGCTTGCGTTGCCGCTTTCCGAAGAACGCACGATCTCGCGCTTTGTGGCTGAGTTTCGCGACGACCTCGTGAATGTGCGCTTTGTACCCGATATGCGCAGTGTGGCGCTGTTCGATAGCGGCATGATCGATCTGATCGGAATGCCGGCGATCAACCTCGTCGCCTCGCCGGTGTCGGCTCATGCGCTGGTGAAGAAAGATATCTTTGATCGCGTGTTCGCAGCGTGTGCGCTGATTGCGCTTGCGCCGCTACTCATAGCGATTGCGATTGCCATCAAGCTGTCCTCGCGCGGACCGGTGTTTTTCACGCAGAAGCGCAAGGGTGCGGATGGGCGCATTTTCAAAATCTACAAGTTCCGCTCAATGCGCCCCCACGCCGTGGAAACGGGCGTGCTGAAACAGGCCACGCGGGGAGATCCGCGTATTACACGAGTGGGTGCGTTTCTCCGGCGTACCAGCCTCGATGAGTTACCTCAATTCTTAAATGTACTGCGGGGCGATATGTCCGTAGTTGGACCGCGGCCCCATGCGATTGAACATGACGAGCTTTATCAGAAAGTGGTGAACGGCTACATCCATCGGTACCGCATCAAGCCAGGGATCACGGGATGGGCGCAGATCAACGGATTTCGGGGAGAGACAGACCAGATCGAGAAGATGCAAGGACGCGTCGAACACGATCTGTATTACCTACGCAATTGGTCGTTTGGGCTCGACATGCGAATTGTTGCGGCGACGATAGCGAAGGGTCTGGTTCATAGCAACGCGTACTGACACCTGCACACAATAAAAAACATATGGCCATGAAACTACGCGGACAACAGCTCCGATCGGCACCGAGCATGCTGGCGCTTGCTGCGGCTTTGGCGTTCTGCACTTCAGCGCGAGCAGCCGACCCTGCGCTCAATGCGCTCGGGCAGGCGGGTGGTTTGGCGATTCCATATGCGTTCGCACTGCCCGAAGGGACGGTGGAGGCGCAGTACAACAATTACATTGACCCGCGCTACGGAAAACGGGCGACGGGTGCGCAGGTGTACTGGGGCGCAGTGGGTTTGCTGCCTTATGTCGAGGTGTCCGGCGGACTCGCCAATTACCCGGCTGATGTCCAGGCACCTTTCAGCGGCGCGGACCACAATCTGTTTCGCCACCTGATGGCAGACGTCAAGCTAGAGGTACCGAAGTTTTTCAAGTATCAGCCGAGCATCGCATTCGGCGTGACCGACATCGGCGGCCAGACGCATTTCTTCCGCTCGAAATACGGTGTGGTGTCGCAAGCGCTTGGGCCAGTGACGTTGACTGCCGGTTACGGACAGGGTGATCGCCTCGACGGTCTGTTTGGCGGCGCGCAAGTCTCGCTGTGGAACACAGGCTTGTCGCTACTGGCAGAAGACGATTCGAAGACGCCCTATGCGGGTGTGCGTTATCAGTCTCCGCGTATTAGTTGGCTCGCCGATGCGAACGTGATCGGCACTTTCATGCGCTCGATCCGTTCGACGGACGGCGTTTCGCCGCGCACGTCGTTCTCGGTTGGCATTCAGATTCCGCTGGGCAAACGTTTCAGTAGTGCGCGTTGCGCAGGCGGTTTGTGCGAACGCCCGCAAGCACCGGCAGCCCAGACCGTGGATGCCGATGATAGTGACCCGATCCGCCTCGCCAGCCTGCAACCGGTGGATACACGCGCTGTCACCCTTAGCAATACCGCACTGGCCGCCGCGCCAATCAGGTATGTTCCGCCGCTGCAGTCGTATGCGTCTGTGATGCTGAGCGACGTGACGGCGGCTAAATCGCCGGATGCGCCGTCTTCTGCCATTCCGGAAGCGCTGGACACATCCGCGCTCGACGAAATCGCCGCGCAACTCTTTGCTGCCGGTCTCGAACGTGTGCGTGTTGGGGTGAGCGGTCGCGATCTGGTGGTGGAATACGAGAACCACCGCTACAACCAGAACGAAGCTGACGCGCTCGGCATTGTGCTTGGCGTGGCGAGTGTGAATGCGCCGCATGGCACCGACAAGATTCACGTAGTCATCAAGAAGGCCAACGAGCCGGTAGGTGAAGTCATTGTTGATCGTGATGCATTTGCGCAGTTTGTTGAGGGCGGCGCGCCGGCGGCCGCAAATGCCTCACTGACGATGCGCGCGCGTCCGACGTACAACGCAGATTCGATCACGTGGCATGGCAACGAGCACACGCATGGACTGACGCGAATTCAGATCGAGCCGATCGTCAGCTACCTGTACGGCACCGAGTACGGCAACTTCGACATCTCGCTCGGCGCTAACATTCAAGGATTCGTGCCGCTATGGCGAGGCGCGGAATTCTACGCGAGCTACATCGCGCCGATCTACAACACGAAGAACATGGACGAGGGCCGCGTGTTTAGCGATTACCGCTTGCGCGGCGGCCTGAACGCGATCGCATTGGCACAAAGCTTCTGGATCATGCCGCAGGTGTTCAACGTGGCATCGATCGGCAAATTCGACTACTCGTATGTCGGTGTGCAGAACGAAACCACGGTGTTCGTGCCCGGGCGCCCCGATCTGATCCGTTTGCGGCTCGCCTATTTGCACCATGAGCCGGGCCATGACGAATTGCCGAGTGAGAAGAATGCCGAGTTGACTTATCGCTGGGTGCAGCCGTCCTGGAAGCTATGGATCGAAGCGGGCGTGGCGCGCTTTGTCGGTGGGGACAAGGGGCCGGAAGCGACGCTGACACGCTGGTTCGACGATGTATCGGTGAGCGTGCATGGCGAACATAGCGGCCAGGGCACGTTTGTGGGCGCCGCAATCAGCTTCCCGCTGACGTTGCGCCAGGGCATGAAACCCGGGATCACTCAGGTGTATGGCTCGGAACAGTTCGGGCTCGACTTCCGCACGCGGGTTGGATCGACGAATTATCTGGCGACCAACGCGGCCGAGAATATGGCCTTCCCGTACAGCACGCAGCAATACCTGCTGAATCAGGGTCGCTTTAGCGGCGAGTACTTCTCCACTCAGCTTTACAGGATGCGCGATGCGTATCTGCGTTACGGGCGACCCGGCAGTGACGCGACGAAGCCGAAGCCGCAAACGAGTCTGCCTGCTGTATCGACGGGCGCCGCGTTTTCACACGGTGTCTGCGGAAGTGGCTTTCAGGGTGTAAGCGACGGACGGGCATTGGTGCCGGTCAATTGTGAATGACTTTCTTTGGGGATAGGCGATGAAGCTTCTAAACGGCGCCACGCTGCGCACGCTGCAGTTCGGATCGATGGTGCTTGCTGCCAGTGCGCTGGTCGCATGTGGTGGTGGAACCGACAGTGGCAGTTCGCCGGGCGGAACGGTGAGTGGTACTGCCGCTGTCGGCGCGGCGCTGTCTAACGCAAGTATCACGCTGACGTGCAAGAACGGCTCAGGCAGCACGACGGCCAATTCCAACGGTGGCTATTCGGCGACGTTCGCGTTCGACGGTCCTTGCGCGATCACGGCGAACGGCGGCGCGACTACGATCCACTCGTTTGCAGCCGGCACGGGCACGTTCAACATAACTCCGCTGACGGAGTTGCTGCTGGACTATCTGGCGGGGCAGTTAGGCACGACCTCCAGCGGATTGCTCTCGGGGATATCTTCCAACGCTTCGTATCAGAGCGCGCTGTCGAACAGCACGGTGATCGCGAATGCTGAGGCGGGAGTCGCGACACTGATCAAAAAACTGTATGGGATCACGCTTTCTTCCTCTTCGTTCCTGACGGTTTCGTTTACACCGGGCACGCCGGGAGCAGATGCGGATCTCGACACGTTGCTGACGGCTGGCGCGATCTTGAGTAATGGGCAGCCGGCGCCGTCATTGGTTACCGCCGCGCTGGCGGCAGGCGCAGCGTCGCCGATCCCGAGTGGGAGCAATGGGGCGACGGGTGGGACAGGGGGGAGTACCGGGACGGGCACTACGACGAAGTAACGCTGTTTGCCGCATCGTAGAGAACCCTTTTCGCAAATCCATGACGGATCGTAACTTCACAAAGTGATCCGTCATGGGCGCCAAGGAGTATGACGGTACGCGCGCTCGATGTAGTTGATTGCTTACACGTCATACGTCTAATGCAGCACTTCAAGCCGGCACACGAGATGATCGATCCGGGAGAGGCCCGCTGCAAACACGACATGCCTGCGATACATCGCTCAACCATGAAGAATCGCGTTGAGCTGCATGTTCACCTCAGCCGCTTATCCCGCGAATTGGATCACGTCTTGCCTGACGATGTCGTCCATTTGCAATATGGCTATCCGGCGGATCGTTGTTCGACGCTGAACACCCCTTCCATCACGGGTCCGGCTGGTGGCGGCAGCGCGCGGACCGCGCGCTTCTCCCGCACGGAAATTGCCAGATGACATCCGATGAACGCCCAGAAATACCAGTTGTAGCTAAGGTAGTAGAGCGTGTTATCCGAGTAACTTTCCAGCAGATAGCACACGATCAGCCCGATCGCGATCATCGCGGATTTCCGGTTTATCCGGGTCTTCCAGATTGTGATGAGATTGGCACCGAACACCGCAATATACAGAGCAAGTCCGATCACACCGGTTTCGTATAGCGTCTGTATATAGGCGCTGTGTGCGTCGGCGGTATCTTCCAGCGGGAAGAAGCGTTGCGAGTTGCTTCTGAACGAACCCAATCCTTTGCCTGCCGTTCGCGCGTCGCTGGAATCGATCAACGCGTATTGCCACAGCAGTTGCCGCCATGAGTAGGAGTCGAGCTGCACACCGCTTTGCACGTCCTGCACGGAGCCGCTCGTGCCGAGGTCAGTCAGTCGGTCCGAAATGGCCGGCACGAGTAGCAGTGGCGGCACCAGTATCAAACAGAACAGCATTTTCCGGTTGATCAGCGTCGAATACAAAAGAAATGCTGCCATGATAGCGATCCACGCACTGCGTGTTTCGGTCAGAACAAGCATGATCAGCAAGAAGGGCACGTAGACGAGTCTGATCATTTTCCAACGCGGGTTCTTTGTCTGCGGGTTGATCTGCGGCAGGTAGAACAGCGCAAGAATGACCAGCACGAGATAGAACGCAAGGATGTTCGGGTGTTCGAACGTGGATTGCAACCGGCCGCTGAGCTTGTCAATAAACACGTACTGGATGATCGCGAAAAAAGACACGGTAAACGACGAGTAGATCACGTACTTGATCAATTCTTCGGCATGCTTTCGAGTCGTGATCACATTCGCTGCGATGAAGAAAATCATCGCGGCCGAGAACTGGCCGAGAAATAACCGGAATCCTTCGAAAAAATCCGGTGAATGTAGCAGTGAAAGCAGCGAGTAGCCAAGATACGCAATCCAGAAGAGCAACGGCGTGCGGGGCATCGACAGGCCTTTGCGAAGCAGCACCACGAGTCCCAGCATGATGATGAGGCCGTTTAATACGGCGCCTGGCGACATGCCGCCCTCGTCGAGTCTGAGTGATTCGAACACGACGTCCAATGCTGAACGGATGATGATGATTGCGTACAACGTTCGTCTGATCAATGTCATTTTATTTTTTGTCCTCGGTTTGCTGCCGCCGATGGCCCACAGCCCGTCCGCGTCACTGCTGTTTAGATGACTTCGCCAACTTGACCCGCGTCCGGCTTGAGCGCGGAAGGGCGCGCCGGCCGGCGTGACAGCGTATTCAGCAGAAACCGGAGGTCACCCGTGACATGCAGAATCGCGGCGTAAGCACCCGTTACACCGATGATCTTCACGGCAAGAAGGATCGGGTTGAATTCGAATGCGTTAGTTGTCATTCTCACCGCAGCGCATACGACGAGCAGCAGCGCGATTCCGCTCAGACATCCGATCGACGGCCGGAATAGCGCAAGCAGCGAGGTGCCGAATCCGCGGCGCGCGAGAATGTAGAAGCTCATCAAGCCGTTGATCACGAAGCTGGCCGACACCATGGACGCAAACACAACCAGACTGCCCGATAGCGCTCCCAGCACCATCGCGCCGATACTGCAGGCTGCACTTAGTGTTCCTGAAAAGGAAAGCAGATCCGTGCGTCCGATGGCCTGGAAAATCGCGCCGATGCTGGATAGCACGACCTGTATCGCGATCGACAGGCTCAGGATAGAAAAGATTGGTGCCGCGAGCGCCCACTTCTGGCCATAAGCCAGGAAGATGATTTCGTTAGTACACAAGAAGCATCCGACGCCGGCAAAGCCGCCTGCGATCAGCAACGCGCGGATCACCGTTTGGTATGAAGAAAAGACCGTAGCCTTGTCGTTCTGGTGGGCTGCATAGATGGGTTGAAGCGCAGGCGAAATGATTTGCGTCAGATTGGCATTGGGTAGCAGCATCAATCGGTAGGACATGTCGTAGAGGCCAAGCGCGTTGCTTCCCATCAGCCGTCCCACGATGAGCTTGTCGAGGTTCTTCGTGAAGTAGTTGGTCAGGTTGAAGAAGAACTGATAAACCGAGTACGACAGGATTTGCGTCATGCCGCGGAAGATCGGTCGCTTGAACGGATTGAACCGGCTCGCGACAAGGCAGAACCCGAACATACCGCACGCATAGGACGCGCCTTTCAAGGCGAGCGCGAACACGCCGAAGTTCGCGTATGCCGTAGCGATACCCACACAGCCGGAGAGAATCGCGGAGGCAATCTCTACCATCACGATCTCTTTAAACTTCAACTGCTTGCGAAGTATCGCGAACGGCACGATACCCCAGCATGACAGCGCGATGTTGAGCGCCAGAATTTTCGCGATCGGTGTGTAGCGCGGTTCGTGATAGAAGGCCGCGAGAAGCGGTCCGCCGAATACGAAAATCATCGACAGCACTGAGCCGACGAACACCGTTAGCCAGAACAGTGCGGATAGCTGTTCGCGTTTCAGTTCGAATTGGACGATGGCTGGCCCCAGTCCCATCTCGCTGATGAACGAAAAGAATGTGACGAGGACCGTCAGCACGGCGATCACCCCGAAGTCGGACGGATTCAACAGGCGCGCCAGCACGGCAGTCACCACCAGTTGGACAACCGTATTGCTGTAACGCCCGACAAAGTTCGCGACGATGCTCTTGCGAATCGTGTGGTTCAGATTGGACATGGTTCGACTCTCGCAGCGTTAGTGCGTCGATACTTCCGGCGCCGCTACCCGCGCGCCCGAGCGGCCAATCGCGTGATGCACGAAGCCCCGCTCGCGCGTCTGTTGCGGCTCATAGAGATTGCGACCGTCGAAAATGACCGGCGCTTTCATCGCACGGCGCAGTTCGTCGAAGTCTGGGCTCCTGAACTCTTTCCATTCGGTTACGACGACGAGTGCGTCCGCATTCTCGACCGTCTCGATGGGGTTGGCCGCGAACGTCAGTCTGGAGAACGCGCCGGGCTGCCGTGCGAGATCATCTTCCAGGACGGCCCGCGCCGTGACCATCGCGACCGGATCGTATGCGCGGATCCGCGCGCCGCGTGCGAGCAGATCGGTGATGAGGCGTCGGCTCGGCGCTTCGCGCATGTCGTCGGTATTCGGCTTGAACGCGAGTCCCCAGACCGCAAATGTCATCGCAGACAGATCGTCGCCGTAGGCGCGAGTTATCTTGCGGATCAACACGTCCTTCTGACGTTCGTTCACGGATTCGACCGCGCTGAGAATTTTCAGATCCTCGCCGGCTTCATGCCCCGTTGAAATCAATGCGCGAACGTCTTTCGGAAAGCACGAGCCGCCGTAGCCACAGCCGGCGTATAGAAAGTGATAGCCGATGCGCGGATCTGCGCCGATCCCGCGTCGCACCGCTTCGATATCGGCGCCGATCCGATCGGACAGATTGGCCATCTCGTTCATGAACGAGATGCGCGTTGCGAGCATTGCATTGGCTGCGTACTTCGTGAATTCCGCCGACCGGATATCCATATACAGCGTACGTTCGTGGTTGCGGTTGAATGGCGCATACAGGCGACGCATCATGTCACCGGCACGGCGGCTGTTCGCGGCGTCTGCTTCGACGCCGATCACGATTCGGTCGGGCCGCATGAAGTCTTCGACCGCCGCGCCTTCCTTGAGGAATTCCGGATTCGAAATCACCGAGAACGTTTGCGCCGGCTCGTCGATCTCGCGTCGCGTCAGTTCCTGTTCGATCACGCGTCGCACTTTTTCACCCGTCCCAACCGGTACGGTGGATTTATCGACGATTACCTTGAAGCCGGTCATATAGCGGCCGATATTGCGTGCGGCCGTCAGCACGTACTGGAGATCCGCGGAGCCGTCCTCATCGGACGGTGTGCCGACAGCAATGAACTGCAGGTCTCCATGTTCGACGCTGGCCCGGATATCGGTCGAAAAGCTAATCCGCCCGGCGGAGCGATTCCGGTTGATGATCGCATCGAGGCCAGGTTCGTGAATCGGAATATGACCGTTATTGAGCGCATCGATCTTGTACGCGTCGACATCGAGGCAAAAGACCTCATTGCCGAGTTCTGCGAGGCACGCGGCAGTTACAAGGCCCACGTATCCGGTGCCGACAATGGTTATTTTCATAGTACTCGCGGTGTCGATATTTATTTATGGATGCTTCGTGCGTCATCCGGTTGGCAAACCCCATCGCCCTCGTAAAACCTGATGACGTACCCGACGCAGCGCTTTTCAAAAGCTGAGTCTTCGTACGCAACATCCGTACCAATCTGTTTCCTGTGCTGTCTTCGCCCAGCGGACGTGGTTTTCAGGCGCTCCTTCAACTGTGCGAATGAATAAGGAAAACCCGCATGACGATGTTCAGGCGGAAGGGCTGCTGTATTCAAGCGTTGCGCAGAAGCGCGTTTGAAACGCGTGTGATAGATGAGCCATGAGAAGGCCGGTTAAGGGGTTACGTAACAACGTGGGCTATGCGCAAGTGATGTCACGTAACGTTTTAGCGCCGCATCAGATCTCTTCGATACCGGGTTGAACAGAAATCGGCGAAGCCCCTCATCCCTGAGGGATCGGACCTACTCGCCCGATTCCTCTGTCAATGTCCGTGCCGATGGCACGTTTCCTGCATTAGAGGGCACCGTAACGAATTTTCCGCTTCCAACCAGGCTTGCATTGACGTGTGTTTGACGGAAGCTGGGACAGGGAAGGTTGAGTGGATGCAGATAGAAACAGAATTTCAGACCAAAAGCTGGACGGGTTCAAACACGGATTTGATACCCGCATGGTTGTTGCCACGCTGACCAGGCGATTCACCGGCGGCGACGCCTGCCAGGTCAAGATGTGTATCGGGGGCCGATCGTTGCTGTTTGACGTTCGGGTTGCATGAGAGAAGAGATGCTGCTCCATCCGCGCGACTGGCGGTCAGGCGAGACAGTAGCTCTAAATAAAATACGAGGCGTTGGTGAATTACTATTTATCCACGGGGATTAGCGTCAGGCCGTTTCTACGCCTGTTGGCTCGCGCGGCTGCCTGCGCCGCAATCACGGCAACATTAGGCGCATGCGCTGTTGCGCCGGGCATGAAGATGGGGAGATCGCCCAGCGTGCCGGCAGTCAGTGCGGGCGAAGCCGCTCCCGCGTCGGATCTAGGTATTCCCATTACGCCCGTCGACCTCACGTTGATTCGGCAGATGCAGGATGCCGATGCTCAAAAGAGCGTCGAAGAGAGTCAGACGTTGTTCACGAAGGCGGGCGCGTACCGGCTTGGCGTGGGGGACGTGCTGCAGATCACGGTGTGGGACCACCCCGAGCTCAATGCTGCGTTGGGAACGCAAACAGCGCCTACTGCGAACCGTCCGAACGATCCGCCGCAAGGTTTTGTCATTGACAGCCTCGGCAACGTGCAATTTCCCTATGTTGGCAATCTGCCAGCGGCCGGCAAAACGGTCGAGCAATTGCGAGTCGATCTTTATGCGCAGCTCGCCAAGGCCTTCGTCAAGCCGCAATTGACGGTGCGTGTCGCGTCGTACCGGTCGCAGCAGGTCTATGTCGATGGCGAGGTCAAGGTGCCTGGCCCGCAGCCGGTCAACGATATCCAGATGACCTTGTATGAAGCGATCGGGCGGGCCGGAGGCTTCGCGACCTCAGCCGACCAGAGTCGCATGATCCTCGTCAGAGACGGGGCGAAGTACCGGCTCGATCTGTCGCAGATGATCGCGAAGGGTATCAACCCCGCGGACATCGTGTTGAAGGGCGGTGATCTGCTGCGCGTGGTGGCCCGTGACGACAACGGCGTCTATGTGATGGGCGAAGTCAATCATCCGACCACGGCTGTACCGATGAAGTCCGGCATGCTCACCCTAAGCGATGCGCTTGCGCAGGCGGGCAGCATCAACACCGCGAGCGCCGATGCAGCACAAATCTATGTGATTCGCGGCAAGGACCAAAGCGATATCAAGATCTTCCATCTCGATGGGCAATCCCCAGTTTCGATGGTGCTGGCCAACCAGTTCGACTTGCAGCCGCGCGATGTCGTGTACGTGGACGGTAACGGTCTGGTGCGCTTTAGCCGTGTCCTTCAACTGCTGCTGCCGGGCATTAATGCGGCGCTTACCGGTGCGTTGATAGCCAAATGATCAGCGAAATTCTTATCGTCTGCGAAGGCAATATTTGCCGCAGCCCGATGGCGCAAGGTCTTCTTGCGCATGCGTTGCCGGGTGTCGAGGTGATCTCGGCGGGGTTGAGTGCGCTGGTCGGTGAGCGCGCCGATCCGCTTGCACGAAGCCTGATGGCGGAACGCGGGATTGATATCGGCGCGCATGTTGGCCGACAACTCGAACTGGATCACGTCAGATCCGCGCAGATCGTGCTCGCGATGACGCGGGCGCAATGCAAGCGCATCGAGATTGCCCATCCATTTGCGATTGGAAAGGTGTACCGGCTCGGACACAAAGAACAGATCGACGTTGTCGATCCCTACCGGTTAGGGCGTGATGCATTCGAAGCATGCCTCGGCCAGATCGAATGCGGTCTCGAACATTGGCTCGAGTTGATCGGCAATTCCACCTATTCAAGCACATGCAACTAATTCATAAACCCCACCGTATCGCACCGGCCGGCGATGACGAGATCGACTTGTCCGACTATCTCTCCGTGCTCCGCGAGAAATGGAAGACGATCGTGGCGTGGACCATTGCGGGCGCATGCGCCGCTCTCGCGTATTCGATGCTCGCGAGTCCGGTCTATCGTGCGGACGCGATGTTCCAGATCGAAGAGAGTATCAATCCCGCGCAAGGTGCATTGAATGGGCTCGCCTCGATCTTCGATACCAAGCAGACGGCGGCCTCTGAAATCGAAGTCCTCAAGTCGCGGCTGGTGGCCGATCAGGCCGTCCATAAACTGCATCTGGACATCAACGCTTCTCCGCGCTATTTCCCGGTAATCGGTGCAGCGATCGCACGTTTCGACGGAAGCGAAACGCTCGCGTCACCTCTTCCGGGACTGTCGAGATTCGCGTGGGGAGGCGAGAAGATCACCGTGTCCGTCTTCGACGTGCCGCGTGACGACTACGACACCCGTTACACGCTTGTTGCAAGGGAAAACGGTGCATACGATCTATTCGACGCAGACCGTGAGCCTGTGTTGCACGGCACGGCAGGCACGCTGGCGCACGGCCGGTTTGTCGAGTTGAGGGTCGATCGACTGATTGCCAGACCGGGCACGGAGTTCCGGTTGGTGCGCACTTCGCCGCTCAAGGCGACCGCCGCGCTGCAAAAAGCATTGAAGATCGATGAGAAGAGCAAGCAGGCCGACATCATCAAGCTATCGCTCGATGGCACCGATGCAACCCGCACCGCCGACATCGTCAATTCTCTGGCTCAGGCGTATTTACAGCAAAACATCGATCGCAAGTCCGCGGACGCGGAGAAATCACTGGAGTTTCTGGATCATCAACTGCCGGAGTTGCGCAAGGAGTTGGAGCAGGCGGAGACCCGCTACAACGATTTCCGCAACAAGAAAGGCACGGCGAACATCTCGGAAGAAGAGCGCTTGCTGCTGCAGCAGGTTGTCGATAACAAGTCGAAACTCACCGAACTTCAGCAACGCCGGCTGGAAATGAGTCAGCGCTTTGCGGACACGCATCCTGCAGTCGTTGCGCTCGATTCGCAGATCACGGCGCTGCAAGGTCAACAGGAGACGCTGAGTAAAGATGTCGCGGGGCTGCCGGCAACCGAGCAATCCGCACTGCGTCTGCTGCGTGATGTCCGTGTCGACACGGAGCTTTATATGAACTTGCTCGATAGTGCCGAGCAATTGCGGATCACGAAGGCGGGGCAACTCGGCAATGTGCGGCTTGTCGATGTCGCCGTGACGCCGGAGACGCCGGTATGGCCGAAGAGCTCGATCATTGTTGCGATTACGGCCTTACTGGGGCTGTTCGTGGGCATAGGGTTGTCATTCGTGAGACGCGCCGTCTTTGGCGGCGTCGAGACCGCGAACGAGATCGAAATGGCGCTCGGTGTGCCGGTGTTTGCGGCGGTGCCGCGAAGCTTCGCGCAGCGTCGCATGAACCGGCGACTCAGCCGCAACCTGCCGGGCAACGCCAACGTACTGGCGCTGGCTGCCCCGGACGATATCGCGGTAGAAGGCATTCGCAGTCTGCGTACAGCACTGAAATTCGGTCTTGGCGAAGCGTCCAACAACATCATCGCACTGACCGGCCCACGTCCCGAAGCGGGTAAATCGTTCATCGCGCTAAACCTCGCTGCGGTGCTTGCGAGCGGCGACAAGCGCGTATTGCTGATCGACGGCGACATGCGACGCGGCGTTGTCGATACCGTGCTGGGCATGCCGCGTTCGCCGGGTTTGTCGGACGTGATCCGTGGTCTTGAGTTGCGCGGCGGCATTGTTCGCGACGTGCTGCCTGGTATCGATGTGCTGCCGCGGGGCTCGGACGAAAAGAATCCGTCTGAGTTGTTGTTGCGCGAGCGCTTTACGACGATCCTCAACGAATGTTCAGCGGCATACGATGTGGTGATTATCGATACTCCGCCGGTACTCGCCGTCACCGATCCAGCACTCATCTGCAAGCACGCGGGCGTGTCGTTGCTGGTGTTCCGTTTCGGCCATAGCCCGCTCGGCGAAGTGACGGAGACGGCGAATCGTCTTCTCCATGCGGGCGTGTCGATCAAGGGCGCGCTTCTGACCGATATCCCGCAGCAGCGAGTCAAGTATGGCTCTGCGTACTACAGCCATGCGCGCTAATCTACGGCTCATCAAGGGTGCGCCGTTAGATGGTGCATCACGGTCCGCGCGGACGCCAGTCGCGAGGTTGAACGCGAACACGGGCGCACAGGTTGCGATCATCGTTCCGACGAAGAACCGTCGGGTTTTGCTGGAGAGAGCGCTCGCGTCAGTGTTCCGGCAGACGTACACCAACATTGCCGTAGTCGTCGTGAACGACGGCTCGACCGACGACACGCGTCAGTTCCTCGACGCACTCGCCGCCCGTGAACCGCGTCTAACCGTGTTCCACGCGGAAAAGTCGATGGGCGCGCCGTCCGCGCGGAACCTCGCGATTCGTCTCGCCAACGCGCAATACGTCACTGGCCTCGACGACGACGACGAGTTTTTGCCCGACCGGATCGCGTTGCTGGTAGCGAAATGGGAGTCGCTAGGTGATGCGGCCCAATCCATCTCGTGTATTTTCACCGAGAGTGTGATGACAGATGGTGTCAACGCGACCGTCACGGCGGACCGGAAAGACTCAGTCAGCTACACGGACCTGTTCACGCATAATTTCATCGGCAACCAGATTTTCTGTCCGCTCGAGCGGATTCTGAAGATAGGCGGCTACGACAAGGATCTTCCGGCCTGGCAGGATCTCGAGATGTTCATGCGGCTGATTCAGTCGCATGGCGCCGCACTCAGAGAGAAAGACGCGACCTACGTCTGCTACGTCGACCCCCGACGCGACCGCATTTCCGCCAACACTCATTCACTGCGACGCGCGTTCGATGTGATATCGAGCAAGCATCGGGATGTGCCGCGGCATCTTCATCACCGTCTGTACATGCAAATCTTCTCGCCGTTCTACGGCACGCGTCCGACATTCGAAGACTGGTTTCGGCTGTTCAAATGGCGCGCGTCACCTGCACTGTTTCTAAGAATTCTGCGCGCGAATATTCGCCACAGTGCACTGAAAGTATTGAGTGCGATCCGTGCTTAAGGCCGCCATGAGCAGTCCGTTCTTTACGGGCGTTGATCTGTTGAACCTCGTTGGAGTGACGTGATGGGCGCATATACGATGCATGACGCGACAGGGAATGCGGCGCGATTCCAGGGCATGGGTTTCATTACGATCGCGATCGGTGCGAGTCGGTATCTGAAGCAGGCCGAAACCTTATCGTTGTCGCTGCGGCGCAATATGCCGGGCGTACCGATTGCAATTGTGTCCGATAGCGAAACGATGCGCGCGTACTGCGACGTCCTGATTCCGGTTGATCACTCGATGCCGGTCGCCACCGCGCAAAAGCTGCTGCTCGATCGCTATTCGCCATTCGAAGAGACGTTTTTCATCGACTCGGACTGCATCGCGGTACGTGACTTCGGCAAGGAACTCGACGAGATTCGCCGCTATCCGATCACGCCGATCTGTGATCTGTTGACCCCGATCGACGGCACGGACGAGTATGTCGACGACTTGCGCTTCGCGCTGACGAAGGTCGGCGGCGAAGCGTTTCCCAAGTTTAACGGCGGTGTCTACTATTTCAGGCGCTCACCGGAAGCGACTGCGGTGTTTTCAGCGGCACGTGAGTACTTCCACGACTATCGGCAATACGGCTTAAGGGCATTCGACCGTGGCGGACCGGGCGATGAAACGGTGATCGCGCTTGCGCTGTCGAAACTCGGATTCCTGAATCTGTACCGGGATGGCGGACGCCTGATGCGCACACCGACCGGATTGAAAGGCAAGCTGAGTATCGATCCAATCCTCGGCTATTGCAGCTTCGAGCGGCAGGGTGGTCTGGTGCATCCCGCGATCTGCCATTTTGCCGGGCCTTATTTACTGATGCCTGAGTACCGGTTGGCCGCTGCGTCGTTGCGCAACGGCCTCTCGCGCGCTGAGTTGTCTTTCGCCGTGCGAATTCAGGCGACGCTCGGAGCGTGGGCTGCAGCGCTCAAGGTGCTGATCAGGTACCGCATCGACGGTATCAGGAAGCGGCTGGTCCACGTGCTTGCCGTGAGGCAAGGGACGTGAGCTTGCAGGTCTTCGACTGGAGCGGTGACGTGCAAACGGACATGGTTCGACGGCGGGTTGCGGCATCGATAGCGATTGCACCGATGGTTGGCGGGTTCGCGTCATTGAGTAGCATGGTCGCGCACGCAAAGACGCAACCGAAGTCAGTGGATCTGTTCGAAAAACCCTTCTCGCCTCGCTCGTTGTGGAATGCGAAGCCGTTGAGTCCTGTGCTTGGGAATACGGCCATCCCCGCAACGAATAACCGGGCGTATCTGGAGCAAGGACAGTTTTCAAGTCGCGTGTTCGAGGCAACGTCGTCCGATCCAGCGGTCAGTATTGCCGGTGCGCAAGACGCTCGCGGGCCGTGGGTGGCCGATGAACTGCGCAATCGCAAGGTGGTGATTCCGCATTTTCCGGCGGGTACGCAACCGGCCACGGGCACTGATGGTCACTGCGAGATTCATGATCGCGTGAGCGGACTGATTCACTCGCTCTACGGCATGAAGTACGACGCCGACGCCCAGACGTGGCGCGCCAAAAAGTACACGGTTGTCGAGGCAAACGGTAGCGGTTGGGGTTCGCCCGAAAGACCCGATGGACCGCGCGCTGCAGGCGTATCGACTGCGGGAGGGCTGTTACGTATTCACGAGGCTGAATCGTTTGAGCTGTCTCATGCAATAGCCGTAGCGGCCGATGCCAACGTGCTGCGCAGCGGACCGATTTTCCCGGCGACGCTGGAAGACCGCGATGGTGGCAGTCGTTACACGGGGCCGTTCGCGATGGGCACGCTGCTGATGTTGCCGCAGGATTTCGACGAAGCGGGTCTAGCGTTTCCGCACGCGCGAGCTATTGCCCGCACGCTGAAGACTTTCGGCGCTCGCCTTGTTGATCAGACCTTCGGCACTTTTGCGTTCTATGGCGAAATCGGTGGTACATGGTCGCAGTCGCGAAACGCGATCGGCGCGTGGGACAGCGGTTGGGCGGCGGATTTGACACGCATACGCGATGCGTTGCGACCGGTGTTATCCGTCAAAGGATGGGTCGACGCGAACGGCGCGAGATTTGCACCCGAAGCGTGGGCGGACATGAACCTGCTGTCTATGCGCGGACCGTGGACCTTTGCAAACGGCACCGGCCGGCCCGATTGTGATTTCGACACAGCAAGCGGACTGCTCACACTACCCGCGTCCGATCAGCCACTTGTGTGTCGAAAACTTCTTTACCCGAGAGTGGACGCGTTGCCGGCAGGGTGGTTCAAATGGCAAAACGCGATGCGCTGGTACACGAACCCGCAAGCGGGAAGCGTCTACAGGGTCATCGCGTCCGGTGCGGGCGAATGTGAGGCGTCGTTCGAGATCAGGACTGGAGATGGCGCGCAGCGCCTCGCAACAACGCGCGCGCTCAGACCGGGCGAAACCGACTGGATCACCGTGCCGCGCGACGGTGCACCGCTTTGCGCGGTTCATGTGCTGAAGCGTCCGGGGCCTGCTGCTGCGATACGCCTGCAAGTACTCAAAGCTTTATAGATATCGGCGTTGTACCTGAAGGTAAGAGGGCGGGGAATAAAAATGAAAGTTGCATACGTGATCAATCAATACCCTAAGGTCAGCCATAGCTTTGTCCGGCGGGAAATCCTTGCACTGGAGAGTCAGGGTGTGCAGGTGTGCCGCTACGCGATACGCGGATGGACCGAGAATGTGGTGGACCCCACTGATATCGCGGAGCGCAACCTGACCGAATACCTGCTTCGTGGTGGACTGCTGCCGCTGCTGCTCGCTGTGCTTTATCAACTGATTGCCAATACGGGGCGTTTCTTTCGAGCGTTCGGCCACACGCTGGGGATGGTACGAAAAAGCGATCGCAGTGCTGCACTGCACCTCATCACCCTGGCCGAAGCATGCCTTCTCGCGCGTCTGATGAAAGGTCAGGGCATCAGCCATATGCATGCGCATTTCGGCACCAATTCGACCGAGCTGGCGATGCACGCGTCGACACTGTCAGGTGTTCCTTATAGCTTTACGGTCCACGGGCCTGACGAGTTTGATAAGCCTGAATTCATCAAGCTCGCCAAGAAAGTGCGGCATGCGAAGTTCGTCATAGCAATCAGCGATTTCTGCGCGAGTCAGATCTATCGATGGTGCGCGTATGAGGACTGGCAGAAAGTGGTGATTGTCCGGTGCGGGATCGACGCGTCGTTCGGTGTGAGCGGCTATGCGACGCCTGCGCATCCCAGGCGGCTCGTGTGTGTCGGCCGTCTTGCGGCGCAGAAAGGTCACATGTTGCTGGTTAGAGCACTGGCGAATGTCATCGACGATATTCCCGAGCTCGAACTGGTGCTGATCGGCGATGGCGAAATGCGCGCTGAAATCGAGGCGTTGATTCGCCACGAAGGGATCGAACATGCCGTGCAAATTACGGGCTGGAAGGACACCGAAGGCGTCCGCGATGCGCTGATTGGAGGGCGTGGCCTGGTGCTGGGCAGTTTTGCCGAAGGCCTGCCGATCGTGATCATGGAGGCCATGTCGCTAGGGCGCGCTGTGATTGCCGCGGATATCGCTGCGATTCCAGAACTCGTGCAGACGGATAAAACCGGCTGGCTTTACTCGCCTGGCTCGGTCGAGTCACTGTCTGGCGCGATTCGGCAATGCATTGCCGCACATGAAGACACGCATTCGGAAATGGGCAATCGTGGGCGGCACCTGATCAAGGAGCGCCACGATCAGGCGCGGGAGGCGGGACTGCTGGCACGGCTTTTCGCGGGACACGTTGAGCCGTCGAGCGTGAGGGGATGGTGATGAGCGAGACTGTGAATGCAATGTTGACGGTTGCTGTTCTGATCGTCGCGGTTCCTTCGGTGACGCTGTTCGTTCAGGTGATAGTTGGGACCTTCAAGCGACGATCGTCAGGTGTGGACGAGTTTGCCGCACCGCCGCAAGTCGCTGTCGTCGTGCCCGCACACAATGAAACGAAGATGCTTGCACAGTTGCTGGCCACAGTATTACCGCAACTGCGTGAGCAGGATCGTGTCCTCGTGATCGCAGACAACTGCACAGACGACACCGCCGACGTCGGCCGGAACGCGGGTGCGGAGGTACTCGTTCGCGACGACTTGCAGCGCAGGGGCAAGGGCTTCGCGCTGGATTATGGTGTTGCTCATCTCGCACAGTCGGGCGCTCCCGACGTCGTGATCTTCATCGACGCCGATTGCCAGGTCGCACCGGGCGCAATCGACCGGTTGGCGAAGCTAGCCTATGCCACAACGCGCCCGGTTCAGGCGCGCTATGTATTGAACGCACATCCGTCCGCAGGCCTTGGTGCGCGCGTATCGGCGTTTGCGGTGCGGTTGAAAAACCACATTCGGCCGCTTGGCAATCTTGCGCTCGCTGCGCCTTGTTCACTAAATGGCAGCGGAATGGCGTTTCCATGGAAGGTGCTGTCCGAAGTTCAACTCGCGACGTCGAATATCGTCGAAGATCTCGCACTTGGGATCGACCTGACACTAGCCGGCCGGCCACCGCTCTATTGTCCAGAAGCGCTTGTGACCAGTCCGCTGCCGCCTTCGGATAGAGGACACCACGCGCAACGAAAACGTTGGGAGCAGGGGCATCTAAGCACGATTGCACATATGCTCCCGCGTCTGCTGCTAGCGGCGATCATACGTCGCTCGTGGACGTGTCTGGCGTCGGCACTTGACCTCGTTGTGGTACCACTGACCTTGCTGGTGTTCGCGGAGATCGCATGCTTCGCGCTCAGCGCGTGTTTTTATGCATTTGGTGGCAGCATGATTCCTGTGCTGATTCAATGCACATCGTTGTGTTTGATGGTGAGTGCGATCGTCATGGCATGGTGGACGAGCGGACGCGACCTGCTTGCCGGATCGGACGCGTTATATATTCCGCTGTATATGCTGCGCAAGGTGCCGATGTATTTCAGCCTGCTTGCCGGTCGCCGCGTGGGTTGGGTGCGCAGCGACAGGGAATGACGCAGCGCACCCGCCAATCTACAACCCGCGTTCCATGCGAGCGGCAATCACAGTTTGCATCGCATGCGCGACGAAGCTCACACCGCCCAGCAGATAACGGCGCCATAGTCGCTTGGGTTCGAGAATCAGGCGGAACAGCCATTCCAGTTTCATCTGACGCCACACGCGCGGCGCGCGTGGAAAGCGCCCCGCCATGAAGTCGAGGATCGCGCCGCCGTTGAGAATCACGCAAGGCCTGGCGATGTGCTCGGCCAGCAACGCGGCGACACCTTCCTGCTTGGGCATGCCCATCCCCAATACCACCAGATCCACGTCGATCCCTTTGAGACATTCGACATACGTTTGCGGATCCTGAAACCCATCCATCGTTGCGACGACTCGCGCGCCCTCTCGGCCAAAGGCTTCCGCGGCTTGCGACAGATACGGCTCGGCGGTGCCGAACAGCGCAATCGACCGCCCTCGATAAGCGCGAACGATATGGGGAATAAGGTCCGTACCGTTCATGTTGCCGCGCGGATCGATCCCAAGCATGCGCAAAAGAATGGAGACTCCGATGCCGTCGCGGAAAATAAGATCCGATCGCGATAGCGTTTCAGAAAAGGCAGGATTGTTCTTGGCGAGCATCACAGCGTGCGCATTCACCCACGAAACGACAATGGGGTGTTCTGCAACGCTTTGTGTTGTGTTGATCATGTCGAAAACATTATCTTCATGACTGAGCAGATTAGTGCGGCTCAGCAATTGAAGAGTATTTCTGGATGGCAATGCGTTGTCTGTCATGGTCGATTTTCGTATAAGTTGGCGATCAGGTCAGATGTGCATCTGCCCTACATGGTCGAGATTCAGGTTGAATGGTTATTCAGGATGTCAAAACGTCGGGACATGACAAAGCAGGACACGTGATGTGCCTGAAAGGCGGTGTGCCGGATTGAACGTCCCGCTTGAGCGATCAGCGCGCTATGACGGGCGCTGTCGGATGAAGACCCTTGTTTGGGTGCGTTGGGCGTATCGACGCTGACGTGTCATTTCTCTCTCCCCGGTGATTCTTTGGTAATTCGGACTGCCCTACCTGGTCCAGTCATCGGATGGTCTTTATCGTTGTATTGCTTTGCCTGTGCGTTTAAAGCGGGAACAGATCAAAGTATTCAATCCCGAAGCGTATTCCATACTGCTTGCATTAATAAACGGGATACGGGTCGACTTTCCACGCTGGCGTATAGATCGCTGAAGCGTCGTTCGTTGTGCTGTATTGGTCGCCCGGATAGATTCCCGGGGCCACTGCGTTAATGATGTCCAGCGAGCGGCTCTTATTGCCAGTCGCGCTCGCGTCCGCCCTGGTTGCCGAGGATTGGCCACCCGGATAGATGTCTGATGCAACCGCGCCGATGTTTTTCGATGAGCGTTTCGTGCCGCCGGTCGTGCGTGCGTCCGCGCCGGGTGACGGGGCCGTGCCCATATACGAGAACCTGTCCATGTCCGACCGGCTCAGGTAGTCGCCGGAAGTCAGATCGGTTGTGGAGCGGTTCTTGTTCTGGGCCGCACGCGAAGCCGCTCCCTGAAAGCTGGAGCCGAGTGTGCTGCGAGAGGCGGCACTCGCGGATTGTCTTGACTGGCTGCCTTGATATGTCCTTGCCGACGAGGCGTTGGGCGACGAAGACGGGCCCGACCGACGAGTCGCCAACGCCGTGTAGTCGCTCGCGGTGTCGGACGTGTCGTCGCTATACGACCCATACGTTGCGGCGTACGAACCCTTATCGGCAGGCGACGAGATCCAGTTCGTTTGCGAGTATGCCGTTCCCGCGTTGCAAAGCACGATCAGAAGCCATGCTGGACGTGAAAGCCTTAGTGAGCGAATGTGACGCCGAGGATCGGGTTGTGCGGACAGGTAAGTGGCTCGATGCATATGGGCACGCTTCAATGATTGCAGGAAACGGGATATGCGCTTGAGTCGAGCCACGGAAAGTGATTTCCATCGCCAGATTGGCAAGGACTCCCCGTCGTCCCTTTGTCATTGATGAAAGCAGGTTGCGTGCCATGTTGCTCGCGTGGCGGAGCATCGGCGGCTCTTAAGTGTCAAGGACCTGGCTACGCGCGTTTGGCGTTTGGCGACATGGAGTTAGCCAAACGGGAGAGCCGTCCGCTGTGGCTGGGACGGGGGAGTGTTACGGGGGGACGTGTTACTACGTTACGGTTAAGGGGAACACCCCTTGACATCCGCGGCGCGTTCCACAGAGGCCGAGGTTGAGTAAATCGGTTTCTTGCGACTGGATGACTGACGCCATTCTTTTGCAGACTGGCTGCGAAGCGCGAATAGTCGATCAACCCGAACGCCTCCATCCTGGATCAGTTCGGGAGTACCGGCATGTCTTGGTGGGAGACGAGCATGCTGGCTGCCATCGCTTTGATTACGATGGATACGCCTTCAATATGGTCTGCTCGCGCAGGTCCCCGGCTGCGCTTCCGCCTCAAACCGATCCAACTCTCCAAGCAAATGCTTGATCTGGAACGTCTGCAATTGAGTCAGGGGAAATTCGTCCTGTATGCGTTGTAGTCGTTTTCGCCAATAGGATGGCGGCAGTACAGGTTCACCACGAAAGGCGCGCAGCGATGGCGCCATCACACGCGCAACGTGCGCGATGTCTTCATCCATTGTCATGCAAGAGCCCCGAAAGACCTCGGTATTTAGCTTTGGTTTTTTTATGTGCGCGCTTTTTGTAAGTACAAGTTCATAGTCGCTGCGCAAACGTCGAGGCTCATAGTAAGAAAACAGAATCGCCAGGTCAAGGTTTCTGATCGAATTTCGCGTGGGCGGCGCAGCAAATTGCCCTTTGATTTCAGGTCTATTTCTATCGCAGAGGGTTTTGCAAGCTGGCTGATTGACATGGTAACGAGGTCGCTTTCATTCGCGAAAGCGCTTCGGCATGACAGGTGTCAAACAGCGCAAGTTAGTGCCTCCAAACCCCAGAACGCAGGCAGAAGAACAGAGGGCGGATGGTCGGGCCGGTTTGACGGCGCCGGTCCATACATTGCCTGCACCATGATTGCAGCGGTGAAAGCGAACCTCGCCTAAAGCACATGCCCCCGCGACGGAAGTTCGTCAGCTTGGGCCGCTCCTGCGCCCGTCTCCAACTCTTCCTCCGGATAACCGATCCGCACCGGCGGCACAAACCACGCAAGGCACAACCCCACCAACGCGGCCGCGCCCGCGACCAATATGCCGATATGAATCGATTGCACAAGCGCGTCCCGTGCGGAGTTCATCATGGCGTCGCCCGCATGCCCGGCGCTTACCAGGCGATTGATCAACGTCGCCTGCTCCGCGCGGTCCACTAGCAGCTCGGGGCTTGCAAACGATTTGAACCACTGCGTCGCCTGATACGACGCGAGCGAGCGATGCACGCCCTGCGTGTAGAGATGTCCAAGCAAGGCGCCCGTCATCACCGTGCCCAGCATTCCGCCGAAAGTCCGCAGCGATTGCAGCAGCGCCGTGGCCGCGCCGAGCTGGTCGCGCGCAACGATCTGTTGCGAACAGACTGTCAGGCTCGTCGCCACCAGACCGAGTCCGAGTCCGCTGATTCCCATGCACGACATCCACACCAGATGCGGCTCGGTACCCCTAAGCACGATCACGCTCAGACACGCCAGCGCAGATAGCGCGAACCCGGCATACATGATGCCGTTCGCGCGGCGAATCCGGGTGACGATCCGATTGTTCACCACGCTACCCACCGTCGTGCCGAGCAGCAGCGGTGTGATCAGCATGCCGGAGTCGTGCGCGGACATCGCATAGCCGCCTTGAAACAGCAGCGGCACGTAAAACACCAGCGAAAATAGCGCGAAACCGCCAAGCACCGACATCGCGAAGAGCGCGGAGAGCTTGCGATCCAACAGCATATCCACCGGAATGATCGGATACGCGATCCTTCGCTCCCACAGCCATAGCGTTAATGCAAAGCTCGCTGCAACGACGGCCAGCACGATCGTTATCGTGTCGACGCCGTACTTCGGAAACAGTTCGATCAGCAATTGCAACGCACCGAACGTGATTGCGATCACGAACGCGCCGAGCCAATCCAGACGCACGGGACCCTTGCGCCGCAGATGACGTAGCGATGGCAAAAAGTACTGCACAAACAGCAAGGACACGATGCCAACCGGCACGTTGACGAAAAACACCAGCCTCCAGCCGCCGTACTGTGTGAGCATGCCCCCGAGTGTTGGCCCGACCATATTGGCGAGTCCGAACGCGGACGTCACGAACACGAGCCAGCGCAGGCGCAGCTTCGGATTGGGGAACAGATCGGCGACGGTGGCAAACACCGTGCCGATCAGAATGCCGCCGCCTATCCCCTGAAAACCGCGAGAAATCACCAGCAACAGCATGCTGTTGGCGAACCCGCACAGTACCGATGCGCCGGTAAACAACAGAATCGCGGCGATCAGGAACGGCTTACGGCCGAACAGATCGCCCAGCCGCCCGAAGATCGGAATGGTAATGACCGAAGCCAGCATGTAAGCCGTTGCGACCCATGCGTATAGATCGAACCCCTTGAGATCGGCGACGATACGTGGCAGCGCGGTGCCGACAATGGTTTGATCGAGCGCCACCAGCATCGAGACAGAGGCGATACCCAGCATCGCCAGCAGCGATTCGCGAAACGGCAGAAGTTGTCCGTTGGGTAGAGGCGTGTCAAGGCTGGGTGTCATGGCCGTCCTGGTTGCGTATCTACTTTCGCGCGGCCTGATGCGCGCTCAATGCCGCGCCGAGGTCCTCGTCCGTCATTGCGGGGCAGACGCTCAGCGTCAGCAGGTCACTCCATTCGAGCGCCAGCGCCGACAGTCCACGGGTGTCTTCCGCCTCGACAACCGCAAAGCCATGCAATCCACCGATCGCATGCCAGCGTCCGAGCAGTTTGACGCCTTCAGGCGCCTTGCCACCGGTTTTCATGAAGCGCTCGATGACGGCGTTTTCCGCAGTTGGCAAGCCATTCCATTGCACGATAAATTTCATTGCATGTCTCCAGGCTGGTTTGGCGATGCCGGCTCGTGGTGCGCCGTTATTGCCACTCGCGCTGCGCTACGTTTCCGCACGCGCTCGCGCTTCGAACCCTTTCGCGCCAGGATGCTGTCCGATAACGCGTGCTATCGGAAACTGACACAAAACCACGTGGCGTCCTAAACATCATAGGTGAGTGCGCGACTACAGCGCGAGGCGCGGATATTCACCAGACCAATCGAACAGGCCGGCGGCCACAGGGAGCGCATGGCAGTCGTGTTTGTTTCCAATTGCAGGCCGCTCGTGCGTCCTACAGGAAGGAGCTCTTAATACGGTTGTGGACGATGTCGGTACCAATCTGGTTCGAAGCCTGGTTCGAAGCGCGCCATGGAGTACGCCGGTACGACCGGCACGCATTCGAGTGGCACGCCGAACAGGCACAAGTGTATCGAACGAAACGCGCACGCACGTCAGACGCGTCCCATTGCTGCGAATGTCTGGGCCGAAGGCTATCTGCGTGGCGAATTGAGCGGCACCGGAGCGCCGGAAGCATCGGAAATCGTCTGACGTGCCGCCGGAAAACCGGGTGGATAGTCGACGACCCGCGTGGGCGCTGGTACCACCTGCAGGGCGATGCTCGAACGCGCACCGATCCGCGCGCCGCCAACAATGGCCGCCATCGCCTGGCGGTCGAGTTCGACGCTCTCGGTGAGGTCCTTGATAACGAGCTTTGCCATGGTGGCTCCGGTGAAACGATTGAGCTGGCGGTTGATGCGATCCTCCATCCGTCGCCCGGGTATGTCTTTGTCTCTGGATGTGAGCAGGTCTCGTCGCAGTATCAGTATAGGAAATCTGCTTGCAGCCCGCCTGTTGGATGTGAACAGGCAGCAGTAGGGAAGTCCCCGGTTCTTCGCTACTGCGCGCCGTTAAACGTTGGCGTAATTGGCGCCCCACAGCGAAGGGCTGACGTTCAGATTCAGCGGCACGAAGCCGGCGCCGATCACGCCGATGTTGTTGAGGGCGGCAACGTTGACGGTCTGTACCTGGGTGAGGTTCTGGTCGACCTTGACGTTGACATTGGCGATGCCGCCAAGGCTGGCTACGGAAGCCAGACCGGGCACGCTGCTGCCGGTGCCGCCGGCCACCGCCGACATTGCGTGGCGGTCGAGCTCGCGGGTGCGGGATAGATCGCGAATCGTGAGGGATGACATGGTGATTCTCCAAAGGTGCGCGGAAGACGGGCGTGATCGGCGCGAAGCGGAAATTGCCGAGGGCCTTTCCGCTTCGCCGAATCAGGCTTCAAACGTTGATGTTGTTGCTCGACGTGACGCAGGGATTGATCGTCGAAGTGAGGCCGGTGGCGAACGCCACGTTGTTGCCGTTGGCGCTCTGGATGTTCATCTCGTTGCTGATCAACTGCGTGGCGCTGACCTGCTTGCTGTTGTTCGGCGCGAACACCGGGCTGATGTTCGTGTACGACGTGCTGCTGGGGTAGCCGAAGCCGTAGCCGAGGCCGCCACGCACGGCGCGCATGGCCTTGCTGTCGAGTTGTTCGGTGATGGAAAGGTCTTTGATCATCAGCGTGTTCATGGTCAATCTCCTGGAAGGGAAGGTCACAGTCTTGCGGTTGGGTTCGAGCATCTTGTCTGCTCGAGCGTCACTAATGCATGGGCTGTGCCAGTTTTATTCGCACCTCCTAATAAAATTGACGAAGCCATGATGTACAAGGCTTGCGCGTCATGCCGCCACCTCGAAGCCGCAGCACGGCCACAAACAAACGAACGCAAACTGATGGCGCGCTCCCAACAGCGCGCCGGATCCTGTTGGATGTCGCGAGACACTCGCAGGCGGTGTACGCAGCGGGGCAATCCTGGTTTGCGAAAGCGCGGGTCGGGGACTAGTATCGAAGCGGCACATGTAACTGGTTACGACAGGTTTTCTATTGGCCCGATGGGCTTCGGTCGCATGCGATCCGGCCCAATGGCAGCGGGGACGCTTCGCACACATGGCTAGCCTTGCGCACGCAATTCGCGACTATCAGAGCGGCGAGCTATCACGTGATGAGTTCGTCGCTCAACTCGACAGCACGTTGACGACCGAAGGATATGGTCCTACGCAGCTGCTGGAGATGCTCGGCGTAGCGCACCGCAAGAGCCCCCTGCCTGACGATCTCTATGCCGAAGTGCGACGGCGCATCGAGCAGTTGCGTGTGTCGAACGTGGCGGCCGGTGGCGAGGAAACCGGCATACAGACCACCGTCGAGATATCCTCGGTACGCCCGGCGAGCGCGGCAAACCCGGCAGGTTCAGCAAGCGCAGCGAGCGCGCCCGGTGCACCGGGATATGACCAGATTAAAGGCACAGGCGATACGCTGAACAACCGCTTCGTTCTCGAGGAGTGTCTCGGTGTCGGCGGAATGGGCACGGTGTACAAGGCGCTCGATTTGCGCAAACTCGAAGCGTCGGATCGCAAGCCGCATGTTGCGATCAAAGTGCTGAACGTCCAGTTCCGCGGCAATCCGAATTCCCTCGTCGCGCTGCAGCGCGAGGCGCGCAAGGCTCAGGTGCTGGCGCACCGCAACATCATCACGGTGTACGACTTCGACCGCGACGGGCCGATCGTCTACCTGACGATGGAGTACCTCACCGGCAAGCCGCTGAGCCAGCTATTGCGCACGCCAGGCTATAAGGGAATGCCGGTTCGCGCGGCACTGCCGATAGTGCGGGGCATGTGCAATGCGCTCGCCTACGCGCACGAACACGGCTTTGTGCATTGCGATTTCAAGCCCGCCAACGTCTTTCTCACGACGAATGCCGAGGTGAAGGTCATCGACTTTGGCATTGCCCGCGTGTTTCAGCGGCCGGAGGAGGAGAGCGATGCAACGGTCTTTGACCCCGGCAGTCTCGGTGCGTTGACGCCAGCCTATGCGAGCCCGGAAATGATCGAGCATCGCGAGCCGGACCCGCGCGACGACATTTACGCGCTCGGCTGCATCACATACGAGTTGTTGACCGGCCACCATCCGTTCGACCGGTTATCGGCGACACAGGCTCGCAATGCGGACTTCAAGCCGCAGCGGCCACCCGATCTCGATGCGAAGCAGTGGCGCGCATTGCGTGCCGCACTGTCGTTCGACCGTAACACGCGCATGCCGAGTGTCGCGCGTTTCATTACCGAGTTCGATGACGAGGCGCGCGCGGAGAAGTCGGGCACCCTGGTCAAGACGGGCTTCGCGGGTTTGGCGGTGGTGTGTGCCGCGATCGTCAGTGTGTTTGCCTTGCGTTCGGCACCGAATCGTCAGAGCGGGACCCAGCCGGCTGCGGGTGCTTCGGAAGCATCCGCGGACCAGCGCGCTTCAGCGGCGTCGCCTGAGCCATCTTCAGCGCCGCCCGCGCCCGAGCCTGCGCTGACCTTAGGCGCCGTCACACCGCTGCTGGAGCAGGTGCCGTGCTCGGCGTTATCCGCTTCGGCACAGGACCACTCGTTGACTGTGCGCGGCTACATTTCGCAACGCTACGGCGCGGCGCATCTGCAGGACACACTATCGGCACTGCCGGGCGTCGATGCGCTGACGCTCCAGGTCGAGCCGCTCGCGGACGATCAATGCGACACGATCAAAGCGCTCGCCCCGTACTGGATCCGCAACTGGCAAGCAGGTCACGTCGCGTCGCTGCACGTGCGGCCGCCCGGCGGTCAGTTGAGTGAGGGCGATCCACTGGTCGTCGACGTGACGACGCCCGGTTACGACACGTACGTGAACCTCGACTACTATCAGCTCGACGGCAGCGTCGTACACATGGTGCCGAGCCCGCGCGCCAAAGACAATCAGGCGCCTCCTCACTACGCAGCCACTATCGGCAGCGCGGGTGACTGGATTATTTCGAAGCCGTTTGGAGCAGAGATGGTGGTGCTTCTGATTACGCCGGCGCAGCTATTCGACAAACCGCGGCCCGAAAGCGAATCACGTGCCGACTATCTGCGCGCACTCGATACGCGGCTCGCGCAGATCGCCGGCAAATACGGCCAGGATCATATCGTCGCCGACTTCGCACCGATCACCACGAAGCCGCGCACCCCTTAGGGACAGGCAACGCAAGCTGCCGTACCCGCTTTCGCGTTACTTGAGATCCTTCACCACTCTGAAGCCATCCTGCGATTGGCGCACACTCGCGCTGTACTTGAAGCGTGTCGCGCTCAGCATGTAGCCCCCGCCTTCGCGCCACGAACCGCCGCGAATCACCCGCATGTCGCAGCTGGGGCTGTCCCACGCGCGGCCGTCGGCGGGTGCGCCCTGGTAGGAGTTGTGCCAGCAATCGGCCACCCATTCCCAGACGCTGCCGTTCATGTCATACAAACCGACCGGATTCGGTGCAAACGAACCCACGGTTTCGGGCCCTTCCTTGTGCCAGGGGAGGCCGCAATCCGTGCAATTGGCGTTGCCCTTGCGCATCTGATCGCCCCACCAGTAGGCCGTGGTGGTGCCGCCGCGGTCCGCGTACTCCCATTCGGCCTCGGTGGGCAGGCGGTACGGCTTGCCGGTCGTTTTACCCAGCCACTTCACGTACTGTTGCGCGTCGTCCCAACTGAGGTCGCGTGCCGGCGCCGTTTTGTTCGTATTGCTTTCCGGAGTCAACTTTGGACAGGCGTTCGCCGCGACGCACGCATTCCATTGCTCGACAGTCACCTCGTATTTGCCGATCGCGAACGGCGCACTGATGGTCACGTGATGGACGGGTTTTTCAGAGGGGTCGTCCGTGTTGCTGCCCATCGAGAAAGCGCCCGCCGGTAGCGCGATCATGATCGGACAGGTGGCACAGTCGTGGCTTTCACCGGCACTCGGCGGGTGCGTGATGGTTTTCTGCACGACCGCCGGTGTGGAAGATGCCGTGGATGCGACAGCCGGCGTCGTTGCCGGCGCGGCAGCGTGCGAGTGATCTTGCGTTACCGCGCTAGCGGGTGGCGGTGAGTGCGGGGCTTGTGGTGACTGTGCGACCGGTGGCGCGACAGAGGGCGTGGCTGCCGGCGCAACAGGTGGCGCGCTCGCGGATGCCGCGGCTCGCAGCCGGTCAATGCGTGCATGGGCAAGTGTGGCGAAGCGCCCGTTCGGATAGGCCTTCAGATAGGCCTCGTAATCGCCGGGATAGTTGCTGTCCTTGATGGAATTCCAGAAAGTGATTTCGTATTGCTCGCTGCTGTCCTTTGGCAGAATGCCTCTGCTGTGAAGCGCGACAATGGGATCGTCGACGGTAGCGGAGGCGACCTTCGCGCCAGCGCCGCGACCTGGCAGGTTGCTCAGGTTCGCGTCTTCAGCAAACGACGAAACAATCCGCGGCGTTTGTTCGCCATCGGTCACCTCACTTACCCTCGCCGCTACACCTTCAAGCAATCGCGTAAGAGCCTGTGATGAAGCAGAATCGTTGAGCGCGTGCAGCAACGCGTTCGTGTACACGCCGTGATGTGCGGTATCTGCCGCAAAGCCACCTGGTTGTGTGGCATACGCGACCAGGGTATTGGCGGGCAAGGTGACCGTTTCGAGCGATACGTCAGCGGAGAAGGGGTTGTTCAGGCATGTATCGAGAATCAGGAGATTGAGTGCGTCGGGACGCGGCGCGCCCATCGCCTGCAATATGGCATTCAGATCGACTCCTTCGCTAACGAGCCGTGCCGGCGCGCGTGCATCGAGGCCTGCGGGAACAAGCAACGTTTGCCGTCCGATCTGCAAACCGTGTCCAGCGAAATAGAAGAGTCCTGTGCCGCCTTCGCGCAGACGTTGGCGGAATTCGCCGATGGCTTGCCGCATCTGCTGCGGCGTCGCATCAATGCGCAAGATGACTTCGAAACCGAGCGCATGCAGCGTGTCGCGCATGGCTTCGGCATCGCGCGGCGCATTATTGCTGAGCGGGTCCGCGTGATGATCGTACGCGCCATTGCCGATCACCAGCGCGATGCGCGCAGGCTGCGGACTGCTCCTTTGAAATGTGAGCGGTGCGCTGAATGTAGCTGTCGTACGTGTACTGGTCGCGCCAGGCATCGCGTCGTCACGCTGCGCCGCGACACAAACGCTGCCACAATGCGCCTGAATTACCCCGGCCATGCACACCAGCAGGAATGTTCGCCACATATTCATATCCTGTTTGTTCCGGACAGAACATAGGTATTCGACGACCACGAAGCCCGCAGCAGCCGTTGAAGTGGACCGGCTGCTGCGTCGGCACCATCATCGGCAATCCATCGACAACCTATGAACAACGATAGCACGTGCTTTGCACGTCACAATGGTCCGCACGCCTTCAATGCGTTATTCGGTTAACGAGCGTGGCGTATCTTTTTGGCAAGTTACGTCCTAAGCTAATTCACAAAGTAGGGCAGTACTTCCGTTTTATTAGTGCTGCCGCTCATCGACGAATGACGTGAACCCGTCACGTGAACTCACGTGGAAGTACGCAGGCGTTTGCGACATCCAGCCGGAGCGTCCGGCCCGCGCTGTGCGCGGCCGAGGCGGCAATGGCCATTCTTCGGGAGAGTGCGCAATGAGAAGAATCCTCACACCCGGCGTGCTCGTCGACATACGTCATGAAACGAAGGTGTCGCTCGCTGCGCTCTGCACCGCCTGGTTCGCCACGCTTGTTCTCCTGCTCTGTGTCGCGTCACTGCCTGGCTCCGCGCGTGCCGAACAAACACCTTCGCCGCCGGGCGCGGAGGAATACATCATCTGGCCGGCCGACGGCGCGGTGATTCACGGCGGAAAACTGTGGGTTCGCATGGGACTGCGCAACATGGGCGTATGTCCAAAGGGTGTGGCGATTCCGAACACGGGGCACCACCATCTGCTGATCGATACCGACCTGCCGCCGCTCGACCAGGAAATTCCGTCTGATCGAAATCACCTGCACTTCGGCGCGGGTGAGACGGATGCACGCATTGAGTTGCCACCGGGCAAGCACACCTTGCAGCTGATTCTCGGCGACCACAATCACGTGCCGCACGTACCCCCCGTGTATTCGAAGAAGATCACCATCACCGTACTAAAAGACTAGCTGTCCCGTTCATTCAGGACGGGTTCTTCAGGACGGAGAGACCAGCATGGACAGGATTATTGCGCTCGCGGCGCTCGTGGCACTGGCGACATTGACGTCACTGGCATTGCCGGATAGTGCGATGGCCGGCGCGACACCGTCGCCCGCCGGCGCGTACGCCTACATCGGCTATCCGAACAATGGACAGGTCGTGGCCGCCAATAAGCCTTTCCGGGTGTGGTTCGGATTGCGCTATATGGGCGTGGCGCCGAAAGGCGTCAAGTATCCGAACACGGGGCACCACCATCTGCTGATCGATACTGACCTGCCGCCGATGGATCAGGAAATTCCCAATGACCGCAACCATCTGCATTTCGGCGCGGGCGAAACGGAAACGATGATTCAACTGCCGCCCGGTAAGCACACGTTGCAGCTGTTGATGGGCGATGACATGCATATGCCCCACAATCCGCCGGTGTACTCGAAGAAGATCACGGTCATTGCGCGCTAGCGGGGCATCGGGATATCGACACAACGCGGCTTGCCCGCTTCCGTGTCACGCCGCAGCCAACACCGCCGCGCGCATTGTTGGCTGCGATCCACCAGTTAAGATTTTGCGCCGCGTAACCGCCGCATGGTGTCGAGCGGCGTACCTTCCCGGAAATCCTTTATCTACAGCCATTCTGGAGATTTCTTAGGATCGGAAACGAAAACTGGCACAGCCCATGCGTTAGTGACGCTCGAGCAGACAAGATGCTCGAACCCAACCGCAAGACTGTGCTGTTTCCCTTCCAGGAGATTTACCATGAACACGCTGATGATCAAAGATCTGTCCACCACCGCTCAACTCGACAGCAAGGCCATGAGCGCCGTGCGTGGTGGCCTCGGCCTTGGCTATGGCTATCCGTCGTCGTCGTCGTTTCTCAACTTCTCGCCCGTGTATGCACCGAACAACAGCAAGACCATCGACGCCACACAGCTGATCAGCACGACGATGAACGTTCAGAATGCCAACGGCAACAATGCAGCGTTCGTTGCCGGCGTGACGACCACGATCGACCCGCATGTGAGCTCGAGCAACAACATCAACGTGTATTGAACGGCACAGGCCGCCGCGGAGACCTCCGGGTCTCCGCGGGACGCGCAAGCTCAGTGCGTCAAAAAGATTCCGCATCCAATCGTCCTTTCCACACGACCCCAGCCTCACCGCTCCTTCCCCGCGCCGACCTTCCTGTACCGCTTTGATGGTGAAGCCGGGCAGGGCCTGCTTTACTTGAACAGCGCGTTCTTCTCGTGCGGCGTAGCGGGTGTCATCGGAGAAAATCGTGTCAGCGTTGCCTGCTTCAATGGTTCATCAGCGCTCTTTCAACGCGTTGCGCGGACTCTGCGCCGCAACGATCTGCGCGCTGTCGCTGTGCGCATGTATCGACGTCAGCATGCCCGACTACAAGCGGCCCGATACGCCCGCCAAGGCGTCGTGGTCAGATCAGAAAGGCTCACCGGTATCGGCGGCCGCGACCATCGAGCCGGACTGGTGGAAAGGCTTCCATGATCCGTATCTGGACACGCTGGTCGCGAAAGCGATTGCAGGCAACTTCGATATCAAGGTACTGGCGGCGCGTATCGACGTAGCCAGCACGCAGATCGGCGAAGCCAAAGCGGGTGCGTTGCCGACCATGGACCTCGGCGGCGGTGCTGATTTCGAAAAGAGTACGGGTCAGACGTTTGCCAAACAGTACAACGTCGCGACACAGGTGAGTTGGGACATCGATATCTGGGGCAAGGTGGAGAAGGGCGTGCAGGCACAAAAGGCCGAATTTCACGCAAGCGAGGCAGATTGGCGCGCTGGTTATCTGGAACTGGTGGCGAACGTATCGAGTACCTATTTCCAGATCCTGCAATTCGACGATCAGATCGAGCAGCAGCAACAGACGCTCGTCACGAACCGGCAGATTCTCACGATTTACGAAGGCCAACGCCACAACGGCCTCATACCGCAAACCCAGGTGCTGCGCCAGCAGGCCGAAATCAACCGCCTGACGAATCAATTGCTCGAACTGCGCCGCTCGCGCGATCTCGCGAACAACGCACTGTGCACGCTTCTCGGCGTGCCGGCGGGCGAATTCCAGTTGCCGAAAGGGCATCTGCAGCAACGTGTGCAACTACCGGTTGTGCCCGACGGCTTGCCTGCGCAACTGCTGGCGCGACGTCCCGACGTGGTGGCTGCCGAATTCAGAGTACTGGAAGCCTATAACCTCGTCGGCGAGGCCAAGCTCGCGCAACTGCCCACTATCAACCTTACCGGCCACGGTGGCACCGCTAGCTTCGCGCTAACCGATTTGCTGAAGTCGTTCACCTACGGATTCATGCCCAGCATCGACATTCCACTTCTCGATCCCGGCGTGCGGGCTCATGTGAAAGTCACGCAGGCGCAGTCCACGGTCGCTGAACAACAGTACCGGGTCGCGGTGATGGGTGCCTTCGAGGAAGTGGAAAACGCGCTGGTCAATCTGAACTCACACAAGGCGCAACGGGTGGAGTTGCAGCAGGAGGTGTCGCGGCTGCAGATCGTTGCCGATCAGATTCAGTCGCAGTTGCGCCTCGGCGTGGTGTCGCAACTGGAAGTTTTCGAAACTGAACGGACCTTGCTGGAAGCGCAGCAGGAACTGCTCGCCAACCATCAGTTGATTTTGTCCGACACGGTGTTGCTCTACAAGGCACTGGGTGGTGGCTGGCCGAGCGTGGATGTGCAAGCGGAAGTAAAGGAACACTGAGCTAATCCGGGACTGGGCGCATGTGGCGTATTTCGACTGCATATGGCGCATGAATGGCCCGTGCAAGCGGCGATGTGGAAATTGACACTGGCCATGCGTGACTTAAAATTTGTAAGGAGCCGGGCGCTGCTCGGTTCGTTACAAAATCCACTGCTCGCCGTAGTTCTTCTTTCCGTTCCTGCTGTGCGATGGACGCAGCGGGTAAACGATTAGTGATGCAGATAAAATGACAGACGGCGAAACTCCGATTGCTGAGATGCGCGCGACATTAGGCGCCATGTTCGACGTGGTGCTGTCGCCGGTTGCGTCCGCGCAGCGTCCTGCGCTCGACGCGATCCGGATTGTCGACAGCCTGTTTGCGATCGGTCGAAGCGACACACCGTTTACCGACTATCCGGCCGAGCGGATTGCTCGCCTGTCGCGCCGACATGCGCGGATTTTCACGGAGCACGGAGCCGTCTATGTTGCCGACCTCGGCAGCAAGAACGGCACCACGCTCAACGGCGTTGCGGTGCGGCAAACACCCGCAAGAGTGCGCTCCGGCGACGAGTTGTGCTTCGGCGGTGAGCTCTGCTATCGGGTCAGTGTCGATCCGCGCGCGCGGATCGTCTGCGCCTCGACCGTGGCGCCGGCGCCCGGACTGCTGCTGGTGCCGCAGCGCGACGACCTTGGGCTTCAGCCAATCGACGTGCAGGCGTTTCCGTTTCTTATCAGCAAGGCGGACGAGATTTTCTCCCGCTATAAGGATCGCTATCCGCATCAGGTCAATTACATTTCGCGGCGTCATGCGCACATCTTTCTGAGGGGCGGCGAACTCTATCTGGAAGATCTCGGCAGTACCAACGGCACATTCGTAGGCGGAAAGCGGCTCGACGAAACTGCAGTGCCGCTTATGGAGGGGGACGTCCTTGCATTTGGCGGCGATCACTTCGTCTACAGGGTGACACTGAAAGAACTCTCTGATGTCGAGCCGACCGTGACCCAGCTATCCCTCGATCCAGCCGCCGGCGAAGCTGCCGATGCCGACAAGACCACCTTCGTCGGCGCGGCGCATTCGTTCCTCGATATCTTCTGTGTCGACCCCGGGCTGCAGCAGGAAGACGAAGTGAATGAGGCGGCACAGGCCGCTTCCACGCACGCGAAGCGCGACACGCAGACAGCCGGTGCGAACGTAAGCAGCGGCACCAGCAGAACCAGCAAAACAAACGGCAAGCAAGGCTCGAATGGCCCACATGGCACGAACGCTGCGAAAGGCCGGCCGCAGCGTTGGCGCCTGCTCGCGGGTGAGCTCAGCAAGGCCTTTGCGGCAGGCGATCACTCGATGGAGCGTCGTGCTGTGTGGTGGAGCGGCGCGGCCTTCGCCGCGCTGGTGGTCATCGCATTGACGCTCTACATGCGCGGTTCATCCGAGCGCGATCTGAGGAACATGCTGGCGAGCGGCGATTACAGCAGCGCGGTGACGCTCGCAAACGGTTATCTGGCAAACCACCCCACCGACACGAAAATCAGCGCGTTGGCGAGCGAAGCGCTGCTGAAGGCGAAACTCTCCGGGTGGTTGAACGTGTTGCAAAAGGCGCAGTTCGATCAGGCCGACGCGCTGCTCAAGGAGATGAGATCGTTGAGTGCGAACAATGCGGACGCCGCTTCTCTGGTCCGTGAATTGCAATGGGTAGGCGATCTGGAGCGTTTCGTGACGGGGCGCGGCGGCGTAGAGGCGCCAATTCGCATGTACGCCGACGAGACCACCATCAGCGGCCTGCTGCAGCGCTGGGATGACGACGCGAGAGGCCATCAGCGCGCGCTCGACCGTATCGCCTCATATGTGCCTGTTTTCGCGGAGCCTTACGCGCAGGCGCTGAGTCATCTGCGCAAACTGGAAAGCGACGACTCGGTGTATGTCGCCGCCATAGACCGCCTGAACGGCACCATCCGCGCCGAGTTGGCGCGCGATAAACCCGACGCACTGCCTGCTGTCCTCGACGATTATGCGCAGCGCTATCCGCGTCTCGCGGGTCTCGATCGCGTACGGGAAGATTTGCGCCACTACACAGACGTGCTGAACGCCGCGCTTGGCCGGCAATTGACGCCGTTGCTCGCGTTGCTGAAAACGGTGCAGTTCGGTACTCCGCCATTTCAGGCGCAGTTCCAGCACCTGGCCGCGAGCCGTCTGCCGTCGGCGGACCTCATCCGCCGTCATGACGCGGCGAGCGCGGCGTGGCAGCGCGGCGATACCCAGCAGACACTAAGTGACTTGCAGGCCATGCCTGCTGGGCCGTGGTCGGACGTGGTCGCAGCGGAACTGGCGCATAAAAAAGCGCTGCTCGATCAGTTCGCCGACTTGCAGAAGACGCGCAGCGGCAAGGATTACGACCAACGCCTGCTGTCGTTCTACGCCAGTCTCGATCCGATGGCGGATGCGTGGTTCGTGCAATCGATCCAGAAAGACGTCGCCGCTTTGCACGACAAAGCGCTGGCGCGCGCGCAAGACCTGCTGCTGCGCGCACAGAGCCTCTGGAAACAGTATCGGGCGAATGGTCCGATCGGCGGCACGCAACGGCTGGAAGCAGGGATTTCGCCGGGCTTTCGTAGCGAGGCGCGCCTGCTCTCCGATGCGCAAGCTGCCGCGCAACAGGGCATGCGCATCTATACGCAACTGAAGGCGGATCATCCCGCCGATTTTGACAGGCTGCTGGCGGATATCGACGCCGAGGCGGATCTGCAACGCCGCTCGCTGACCGAGTTGCGCATGGTGCTGGACCCTGGACTGCTGAAGGCGAAGCTGGCGTTGATTGGAGGCGAGCAGAGTGAAGCGCGACAATCACCCTAGACCGTTGTCGGAGGCGCTTGAGGATCACAGCGTCGAGGGCATCGCAATTCTGACCGCGGAGCCGGTGCGGCTCGCCCGCGCGCTGATCTGGGCGATGGTCGCGCTGGTGGTGGCCGGCTTGCTGTGGTCGTTCGTGGGGCGGGCGGATGTGATCGTCAGCGCGCAAGGCACGCTCTCGCCGGAATCGGAGGTCCGCCGCATCTATGCGCCGATCGACGGTGAGCTTGCCGACCTGTACATCGCCGAGGGGCAACCCGTATCGAAGGGCGACGTGCTGGCGCGGCTGAATGCGCGCGGCGCGATCGAGGCTGCGAGCAACGCGTTGCAGGCGCAGCTCAAACTGGAAGACGCCGAGCGTGACTGGAAACAGTTCCCTGAGAAGAAGGCGCTAATGGAGCGCAAGGCGGCCGCGCTGAAGGCGCAGATGGAGGTGGAAGCGCATCTGCACGAAAATCGCGTTTCCGAAGGTACGACGAAGCTCGCTGAAGGCCAGAAGGCTGAACTCGACGAGGCGCGCAGCGTACTCGACAACGCGCGCCGCACGCGTGAGGCGGCGCATCAGGAACTGGACCGCTATTCGCAGCTCTTCGCACAGCCAGGTGGCGGCGGTATCGCCGAATTGCAGGTGGAGCAGAAACGGACCGCCGCGCTGGAAGCGGATAACGCCTACCGTGTCGCGCAATCGAAACTCGCGGAGCTGGATTTCCGCCTGAGCCATGAATACGCGCAGGCCAATGCACAACTGGAAACCAGCGGACAGCAGACCACCGACCTGCAGCTCCAGTACGACTCCGCGGTTCGTGACATCACCGACGCGGAAGACAAGGTGCGCCTGCAATTGCAGAGCGCGCGTCTCGTGGCCGATGCTGCCGCGCGGATCCGCTTCGAGAACATCGACAAGGATAATTTTTTGCTGATCCTCGCGCCGGTCTCCGGTGTTATCACCGACGTGACCTCCACGCAGCGAGGCGACAAGGTTCAGGCAAACGCACCGCTCGGCGGCATCGCGCCGAAAGATGCGAAACCGGTGCTGAAGATCGAAATCGCGGAGCACGATCGCGCGTTTCTGCACGAGGGCCAGCCGGTGAAACTGAAGTTCAACGCGTTTCCGTACCAGCGCTACGGATTGATCAACGGCACGCTTGCCTATATTTCGCCGGCTACCAAGCCGTCCGTGCAGGACAAGCAGCCGGTGTACGAAGGCCGCGTGACGCTCGAGAAGAACTACTACCAGATCGCCGACACCCGCTATCCGCTGCGCTATGGCATGACGGCGAGCGCGGAAATCGTGGTGCGCGAACGGCGCCTGATCGATCTGGGTCTTGATCCGTTCAGGCAGGTAGCAGGTTGAGCGCGCGGGTTACAGGTCAATTAAAGGAGCGGATGACATGACTGCGATAGTGCGAATCGACGACGAAGTCGTGGACGTTTCCGAGTTTATTCGTCTTCTGAAATTGACCGGCCAGTTCGAAAGCCTGATCGAGCAGATCGTGCGCGACAAGCTCACGGTGCATGCGGCGAAGAAACAGGGTATTGCGGTCACGGCAGATGACATCCAGCAGCGCGCCGATCAGTTCCGCCGTGTGCGCGGCTTGCATCGCGCGACGGATATGAATCAGTACCTCGATGCGCTCGGCGTGAATCTCGACGAATTCGAAGCCTTCATTACGGACGGGCTGTATCAGGAGAAGATGCTCGACGTGGTTGGCAACGAGGCAGCGATCAAGGACTACTTCGCACTGAATTCGCCGAAATTCGATGCGATCGAGGTGAGCCATATCGTGCTCGACAGCGAAGGCAAGGCGAAGGAAATGATCTCGTACCTGCATGACGATCCCGACAGCTTTGCCGACATGGCGCGCGAGCATTCGATTGCGGATACGCGCGAAGCCGGTGGCGTGATCGGGAAAGTGTTGCGCGGATCGTTGAAGCCGGACATCGAAGCGAAGATTTTCAACGCGGCGGTGGGCGATCTGCTCGGACCGTTTCCGTCGGCGGATCGCTCGTGTTTCGAGATTTTCGCCGTAACGGCGAAATATCCGGCAACGCTCGACGCGGACGTGGCCGCTGAAGTCAGACGGCTGCTGCGCGAAAACTGGTTGATTGCGCGCGCGCAGGAGCATGTGATCGAAGCGCGCTAACCGCGCTAACCGCGCTAACCGCGCTCATCGCGTACCTCGCAATCGCATGCGCATCGCAGCATACGCGCAACGCAACATCGGGACGCAAGGTAAAGCAAGGCTACGCACAGCCGAATCGAGGCCCGCACACTTATGGATGCACCCCAGACCGCGCCCTCCACCGCTGAGTTTCTCACCTCGGTGGAAATCCTCTCGCCATTTTCGCGCGACGAGATCGAGCGTCTCGCCGAATACGCGCAGGCACGCTTCTATTCGTTCGGCGAAACGGTGTGCTCGGCAGGCGAAACGGCCGACGGCCTCTACGTCGTCCGCTCGGGTTCGGTACGCATCTTTACCGAGGAACATGGCAAGGAAACCAGCATGGGTGTGCGCAAGACCGGCGAAATTTTCGCCGATATTGCGATGTTGCGCGCCTATGTGCATGAGGCTTCGGTGCGGGCGTCGGCAAAAACCGAGTTGTTGTTCATTCCGCGCGCCGCGATCGAACCCGTGCTCGCCGTCAATCAGGCCGCGTTGGCATTCGTCGCGAGCTACGTGGCAATCAACTCGGCCGGTGGTTTCGTCGCGCAATTATTCGATCTGCGCGGCAAGCTCAATAAGGCCGAACTCGAAGAATATGTGCGCAGCGTCGGCGTGAAACGGGTGGCCGCCGGCAAGGAGATTCTCAGGCAGGACGGACGTGACGACCGGCGGCTCTACGTGGTGCGGCAGGGCGAGGTGCGCATTGTCCGTCATGAAGAGGGCCATGACTACACGCTCGCGACACTAGGCGAAGGCGAAATCTTCGGCGAGAAAGCTTGCTTGATGCGACAGGAGCAGATGGCGTCGGTCGTAGCGGCGATCGATACGCGGCTGCTGGTGATCCCCGAGCGCACGGTTCATTTCATTCTGGAGCGCAATCCGAAGCTGCGTGAAGTTCTGGATGAGCGGATCCGTTATGGCGACCGCGAATTGCAACGGCAAAAGCGCCTCGAACAGCGGCGCAAGTTGCCGCTGATGCTCGATCTGCAGACCAAACCGGAGTTCGGCGAGAAGGTCATCAAGCGCTTCGCGCTGGTCGAGCAGGCGGAGGAAATGGATTGCGGCGCGGCGTGTCTTGCCATGGTATGCCGCCACTACAACATTCCGATGACGCTCGGCAAGCTGCGCGAACTCGCCAACGTGACGACGCAAGGCGCGACGCTCGACAGTCTTGCACGCGCGGGCGAATCGCTCGGCTTCACCGCGCGCGGCGTGCAATGCACATTCGACTCATTGCGCGGTTTCGAGCTGCCCTTCATTGTGCATTGGGAGGGGTACCACTACGTCGTGGTGTATGGGCTGTCGAAAGACTACGTGTGGGTCGCCGACCCGGCGCTCGGTTTCAGGAAAATGACGGTGGAGGATTTCGAGCGTGGCTGGAGCGGCACGTGTCTGCTCTTTACCGGTGGCCCGGATCTCCTGCACATATCGGCCGCGCGTTCGCCGTGGATACGGTTTGTCGGCTATCTCAGCCCGTACAGGAAGATTCTCGGCCACCTGTTCCTTGCCACGTTCGTTATTCAGGTGCTCGGCGTGATTCCGCCGCTCATTATTCAGAACATCCTCGACGGGGTGATCGTGCATCAGAACGTCAGTCTGCTGCATTTGCTGATCGGCGGCCTGATTATCGCCAACGTGTTCTCGCAGTTGATGTCGTCGATTCGCGCGTATCTCGCCAATTTCATGGTGCGCAACATGGATTTCGCGATGATGTCCCAGTTCTTCAAGCACACCATGTCGCTACCGTTCTCGTTTTTCGCCAAACGCAAGACCGGCGACATCTTCGCGCGTTTTCAGGAGAACCAGACTATCCGCGCCTTCCTCACCGAGTCCACGGTGACCACCGCGTTGAATCTGCTGATGGTGTTTATCTACTTCACCATCATGTTCGTCTACAACGTGAAGATGACGCTGGTGCTGATCGCGTTCGTGATACCGATCATGGCGCTGACCGCGCTGGCCACGCCGAAGATCAAGAACTACGCGCGTGAGGTATTCACGGCGTCGACCGAATCGAAATCATTTCTGATGGAAGCGCTCGCCGGTGTCGAAACCGTCAAAGGCATGGGTATTGAACGGCCGGTACGTTTGCGCTGGGAGAAGAAATACGCGAAGGCACTCGAGGTGCAATACCGGGCGCACGCCTTCAACATTCTGGTTGGGCTTGGCAGCCAGTTGCTGAACGCGGCGACCACGATTGCGATTCTTTGGGTGGGCGCGAATCTGGTACTGGCGCGCGAAATGACCATCGGTCAGTTGATCGCTTTCAATGCCTTCATGGGCAGCGTACTGGGTCCGCTGATGGGCCTGGTGGGTTTATGGAGCATGTTGAACGACGCGGGCGTGGCGATGGAGCGCCTTGGCGACGTGCTCGACATCGAGCCGGAACAGAAACCGCAGGACTTACCGTCACGCGTGATGCTGCCTGAGTTACAGGGCGAAATCAGCCTCAACGGCGTCTATTTCCGCTACGGCGAAAACGACTCGGCGTACGTGCTGGAAAATATCAGCTTCGACATCAAGCCCGGCGAACTGGTGGCGATTGTGGGCCGCAGCGGCTCCGGCAAGACGACGCTTGCTAAGTTGCTGGTCGGTTTCTACGCGCCGACCGAGGGCAAGATGACGATCGACGGCTATGACCTCGGCGTGGTCGATAAGGCCTATTACCGCGCGCAGATCGGCTATGTGATGCAGAGCAATCTGCTGTTTTCCGGCACGATTGCCGAGAACATAGCGAGCGGTGACGACGCACCCGAACGGCGCCGCATCGAGGAAGTCGCAAAAATGGCCGACGCGCACGCGTTCATCAGCAAGATGCCGCTCGGCTATGAGCAGATTGTCGGCGAACGTGGCATTGGCTTGTCGGGTGGGCAAATCCAGCGGTTGTGCATCGCGCGGGCGCTGTACCACGATCCGCGTCTGCTGGTTTTCGACGAGGCAACCTCAGCACTGGATTCGCAATCGGAAAGCAATATCCTCGGCAACATGCACGATATTCTGCAGGGGCGAACCGCGGTGATCATCGCGCATCGGCTCAGCACCATCATGCGTGCGGACAAGATTCTGGTGCTGTACGAAGGGGCGATCGTTGAACAGGGCCGTCACGATGAACTGATCCAGCGTGGCGGCATGTATTACCAGTTGGTCCAGAAACAGTTGAGTGCGTGATGAAGATACTCGACCAGGTAGAAGAGCTCAGCCCGGCGATTTCGTACGCGGGCCTGATCGAACGCATCGAGATTCTGCGCTCGACGCTGCGCTGGTCCTCACGGCTCGAACGCGCCGATATCGACAAGCTGCTCCGGCAAGCCACCTCGTTACGTGACGAGGTCATGCAGCTCTCGCACAAGGAGCGTTTTGTCCAGGCCGCGACGGCCGCGGAACCTGGCGCTTCTGCCGACCAGTCGCGAGGTGCGCGCAGGAAAGCGTTGATCGAACGCAGTTTCATTTTCGAAGGGACCTTCGGCGACAATCCGCGTTTGCTCGAATCGCTCGAAATTGCCGAGAAGGCGGCGCCGACCGATTTGCCGGTATTGATCGATGGCGAAAGCGGGACGGGCAAGGAGTTGATGGCGAAGGTGATTCACGCGAATGGCTCGCGCTCCGACAAACCGTTCATCTCCGTCAATTGCGGGGCGATTCCGGACAATCTGCTGGAGTCGGAATTGTTCGGCCATCGCAAGGGCGCGTTTACGGGGGCTTCGAATGACCGCAAGGGAAAATTCGAAAGCGCGCATACCGGTACGATCTTTCTCGACGAGATCGGCGAGTTGCCGCTGGCTGGGCAGGTGAAACTGCTGCGTGTGCT
This sequence comes from Paraburkholderia fungorum, assembly GCF_003610895.1. Taxonomy (GTDB): domain Bacteria; phylum Pseudomonadota; class Gammaproteobacteria; order Burkholderiales; family Burkholderiaceae; genus Paraburkholderia; species Paraburkholderia fungorum_B. The sequence continues at coordinate 275,423 of NZ_MCAS01000001.1, read as the reverse complement.
GGAAGCTCACGAGATCCAGCGCGTGGGCTCGGATGAAACGATTGCGGTCGATACGCGTATCGTCGCGGCGACCAATCGCAATCTACGGCAACTCAGCGAAGAGGGTAAGTTCCGCGAGGATTTGTTCTACCGTCTCAGTGTGATTCACGTGACGTTGCCGCCGCTGCGCGAGAGGCGCGATGAGATTGCACTGCTGATTGCATGGTTCGGCGACGAGGCCGCCGGCACGCTGAAACGCAGGCCCGTCAGATTGACGCCGCGTCTGAGGGACTTTCTGCTGAGCTACGCATACCCCGGCAATATTCGCGAACTGCGCAACGTGATGTATCGCGTGTCGTGTCTGGCCGGGGAGATGGCGGATATCGACCATCTGCCGGTGGATATGCGGCCGGCCATGCCCGGTTCAGCCGCGGCGCTGTCCCACGCGGGCACGGCGACGGGGCAGGAGCCGATTAGCGTGGCGAATCTGATGTCGCTAAGCGAGGCGAAGCGCGCCGCGAGCGACGATGCCGAGAAAGCCTTCCTGGAGCGCGGCCTTCGGGAGGTGAGCGGCACCGTTGCGGAACTGGCCCGGCGCATCGATATGAACCGCTCGCATCTGCAAATGCTGCTGAAGAAGCATGGCCTGCATTCAAAGGATTTTCGCAACCGTAACGCGCCGCCTGCGGACAGGAACGGCAGTGACGAGCAAGACGACGAAGACGCTGATAGTTGAAAGCACCTTCTTCAAGGCGCGGGGTTCAGCAGAGTCTTGTCCGACGCATACGGATCCTCCGCGTGCACCACCACCGCGGTGACATTGTCGCGTCCACCGTGAGCAATGGCCAGTTCAACCAGCTCGTCGGACGCGCGCTCACATGCCACCGAGGTCAGCACCGCCAGTATTTCCGCATCGCTGACTTCGTTGCTGAGCCCGTCGCTGCATAGCAGGAAGACGTCACCATCCGCAACTTCGATTGCATCGTCATCGAGTTCGAGCACATCGGTTGCGCCGACCGCGCGCGTAATCATGTGCTGCGCCGGATGATGCCGCGCCTGTTCGTCGGTAATCACGCCGAGGGACTTGAGCTCTTCCACCTGACTATGATCGCGCGTGAGTTGCCGCAATTGTCCGTCGCGATACAGATAGAGGCGGCTGTCGCCGGCCCACAGGTAGCCGCAGAAGCGGTCGCACGCGAGCAGTACGATAACCGTGCTGCCGATCCGTTGCACCTGGCGGCGCGCGGCTTCATCCCGCAACTGACGATTGGCTGTTTGCAGTCGCGAGCGCGCGTCGGCGATGCCGGTTTTCATGGCAAGCGGCGGCGTCAGGCGGCTCAGCGCGTCGATCACGAGACGGCTCGCCAGATCGCCGACCGCGTGTCCACCCATGCCATCGGCGACGGCCCAGCGCCCGGGTTCGGGCTGGTCGAGGCAGGCGTCTTCGTTGACCTCACGCACGCGTCCGACGTCGGAACGCGCGGACGACTTCCATCGAAATTGGCTTGGACAAGTCACAAGAGCTACACCGTATCGTTTCTGCTGCGTGCGTCCGGGGAGACGTTGATGTTCGAGTTCGCGCCGGTGTTGCGCACATCCACCGACTGGAACGTGTTGATCATCTGGTTAGCATAGAAGTTGTTCGAAATGTCGTACAGGTTCACAACCGGACCAATGCTCGGCGTTTCCCGCACATAGGGCTGAATCCAGCCGTATACCCAGGGCGCACCGCCGCCGCCGCGGATCGCCGCCATCGCTTTACGGTCGAGCGCGAGGTTGAGGGAGAGGTCGTTCACCGTGATGGAAGCCATGTCGTTCTCCGGTTGGCAGCGTGCGTTGAGCGCGTGATTGAAAAGGAATTGGGCGTAATGGTGCAAATGCCATGCCAATTTGCGACGCGTGCGCACGCTTTCACGTAACGCATTGATTGCGCGGCGATTCCAGACGCTTATACATGCAGCGCCGGTTCACGCGGGGGCGCAAGGGTCGGGAGGTACCCAACATCCGGGCGCGCATACCGGTGTGGGACCCAACACCTCAGGCAGGTCTCGTGACGTTCGCACTGGCAGGCGAGACCGCTCTGCCGGCGCTTCAGAACGATCGACGCAGACCAACACATCGGCGCGATTTCTGTCGGCTCACAACGGACACTTGCTGGGCCCAACATTGCTGGAAATTCCTGCGAGCCCTTTAAATCAAGGCTTTCGCTCGCATGGCCCGGATGATGCAAAAGATCTCGCAACAGTGTTGGATATTGAAGCGAGGCCAGCCATGAACACCCACTTTCTTCCGGCGAGCAGCGAAGAGCGCGACGCGCAATGCGACGAAGCGCCGACTATCGACCTGCCGATCGGCGCACATCTCGTCACGCAACGGCAAGGCTATGAGCATCACGGCATTTACGTCGGCAATGGCCGCGTAGTTCATTACGCGGGCTTTGCGAGTTCGGCGCATCGCGGTCCGGTGGAAGAGGTGGAATTGACCCGCTTCGCGGCCGGCCATGCATTGACGATCCGCGCGACTCCGAGCGCCCGCTATGTCGGCGATGAAGCCGTGCGCCGTGCGCGCTCCCGCCTCGGAGAAAACCAGTACCGCCTGCTTACGAATAACTGCGAGCACTTCTGCGCGTGGTGTCTGCTTGGCGAAAGCCGCAGCGAACAGGTGCATTGCTGCCTGAGGCACCCGCACGCCGGCGTGCTCACGCTGGTGTGTCTGGTGAAGGCGTTTGTCGAGCGTGCTGCAAAGAATAGTCAGACTGCCGTCCAGCTCGCCTGAGCGAACGCGAACGGACAGAGCGAGTTCAGGAACTGAAGGAATAAACGAATAACGGATTCAAGGAGCACATCATGGTTACGGCAGAAAAGACCTTGCACTGGGCCGTCGATAAATGGCTCGCGCCGACACCGTCGATGCCCGCGCGCGTTGTGCGGTTTTGCCACCGCGGGTCTCAGCGCCAGCGCTACGTCTGCGTGGAAGCATTGCGCCCCGGCGGTCTGCTGTCGATCTTTTTCTTCCGTCATGACGACGGCTCATGGAATGTGTTTCCGCCGCAAGCCGAACGGCCCGCCATGAATGGCTATCGCCACGCGGCAGTTTGCTAGCCTGGTCCGAACGAAGCCGCCTCCTTGCTGATCCACTGACTGAATAACTGCATGGCCGGTGTCATCGGCTTACCCTTCAGCCACGTCAGCCAGTAGCTGCCGGCATGAACTTCCACTTCGAATGGGCGCACCAGCCGGCCCGTATTGATCTCGTGATCGAACATCAGCGCGGGCGCCAGTGCGATACCCGCACCCTGCATGGCCGCTTCCGCCATCAGCCGCGATGAATCGAACACGGGGCCGCGAATCGGCCGGGGCGGGATGCCGGCGGCCGCGAACCAGCTTGTCCAGTCATCGACCCGGTAGGAGCGCAGCAAGGTTTCATTGGCGAGGTCAGCCGGTTCGGACAGACGTCTGGCGATTTCAGGTGCGCACAGAATCGCGAGCGGCGCGTGCAGCAACCGGGTGGCGAGCGAGCCTGGCCAGGTGCCGTCGCCGAAACGAATCGCGAAGTCGAGGCCTTCCGTGGCGAGGTCGACCAGATTGTTGTTCGTCAGCAGACGCAGCTCGACAAACGGATGCGCTTCGCGAAACGACTTGAGCCGCGGCATCAGCCAGCCCACCGCGAAGGTCCCCACCACGCCGAGCGTCAATACCTCATGAAAGTGGCCGCCTTCGAACTGCTTGAGCACGGCTTCGATGCGATCGAACGCGTCGGTGAGGACAGGGCGTAGCGCGAGGCCCTCGTCCGTCATCGCCAGTCCGCGCGGTAAACGCTTGAATAGCGCAGTGCCGAGCCGCTCCTCCAGCGTCCTGACCTGCTGGCTCACGGCCGCCTGGGTGACGTTCAACTCGAGCGCGGCGCGCGTAAAGCTCAGATGCCGCGCGGACGACTCGAAGGCACGCAGCGCATTCAACGGGAGATTCGGTCTCATGGCGAAGGCACAAGTTTTTCTAGGGGACCGACTAACTTATCATCGTTTGCCAACCGGCGGGGGAACGTCGATAGTTGCGGCTTCACATAAGGAGCGGCGATGATCACAAGACGGAAATTCGCAGGTGCGATGCTCGGTGTCTCGATAGCTGGGGTTGCGCTTGCTAGCGGCGGCGCGTTCGGGAAAGTGGCAAAAACGGGCGCCGCGAGGCAGGGTGGCGGCGCAAGCGGAGTGGAGGCGATCCGCCAGCGGCTCGCGCAGATCGAGGTGGAAAGCGGTGGGCGGCTCGGCGTTTCGATTCTCGACACGATGTCCGGCTTGCATGCCGGTTTGCGCACGGACGAGCGCTTTCCGATGTGCAGCACGTTCAAGCTGCTGGCGGCGGGGCTTGTGCTGACGCGCGTGGACCACGGTCAGGAGGATCTGGACCGGCGCGTTGTGTTTTCGAACAGCGATCTGGTGCCGTACTCGCCGGCCACCGGCCAGCACACGCGCGAGCGCACCGGTGACGCAGGGATGAGCGTCGCCGACTTGTGCAAGGCGGCCCTTACGCTCAGCGACAACACCGCGGCCAATCTGCTGCTGGCAAGCTTGGGCGGTCCCGCCGCTGTGACCGCGTTCGCGCGCAGTATCGGCGATGGCGTCACGCGTCTGGACCGTAACGAGCCGACGGTGAACGAAGCGACGCCCGGCGATCCGCGCGATACCACCACACCAGGCGCCATGCTCGGCAATCTGCGCGAACTGCTGCTGGGCGAGCGTTTGTCCTCGCCCTCACGTGCGCAACTGCTGGCCTGGCTGGCTGCCAATCAAACCGGCGGCGAACGGATTCGCGCGAAGCTGCCGAAGGATTGGGGCGTGGGCGATAAAACCGGCACCGGCGATCATGGCACGGCAAACGACATCGCGATTCTTTGGCCACCAGGGCGCGGGCCGATTCTCGTGACGGTCTACCTCACCGGCACGAGCGGCGATGCGGCGCGCAGCAATGCAGCTATCGCCAATGTCGGCGCATTGGTGGTGGCGTCGGTTTGATCGAAGCGTGCGTTGACCGGGCATGCGTTATCGCACGCAACTTGGCGTAAAATTTCAGCTTCGATATGAAGCCAGTGAGCGACGCTAATTCATGCCAACGCCTGCGGACAAATCAAACTCAAAGGAAACCGAGGGCGTTGCCGTCATCGATCGTGCCTGCGCGATCCTGTTCGCCTTCAGGCCGGACGACGCCGCGCTCACGCTCGCGGAGCTCGCGGCGCGCACGGGGCTCTACAAGAGCACGCTGTTGCGGCTCGCGGGCTCGTTGATCCAGCACCGCCTGCTGCTGCGTCTGGACGACGGCCGCTATCAACTCGGTTCCGCGACCTTCATGCTCGGCGCGCTGTATCAGCGCAGCCTGAACGTCGGCGATATTCTCGTGCCGCTGATGCGCGATCTCGCGGAAACGAGCGGCGAAAGCGTGTCCTTCTATGTGCGTGACGAAGCAGTGCGCGTGTGCCTGCATCGCGTCGACTCCACGCATGCGGTGCGTTTTCACGTGCGCGAGGGTGACGTGCTGCCTCTCGAAAGCGGCTCGGGCGGGCATGCGTTGCTGGCATTCGGCGGCGCGCCAGGCGCGCCGTACGAGAAGATTCGCGAGGACTTCTACTGTGTGTCGATCGGCGAGCGCGATCGGGAAACGGCGGGGATCTCAATGCCGGTATTCGGTGTGCGTCAAAGTTTGCGAGGCGTGCTGACGCTGGCAGGTCCAAGCTCGCGTATCGATCAGGCGTTTTTCGAACACAATCTCGACGCGTTGTTCGATTGCGCCGCGCGCGCCACGGATGCGTTAGGTGGCGACTCGCGCGCGATGCGCAACGCGCAGCGGCGCGCGGCCGCGGTTCAGGACAGGTGACGCTCGGGCTTGCCCGTGTAGGTATAGTTCATCTGGCGCGGCATCGGGCCTTTGTTGCGCTCGTTGCGTCCGCGTTGTTCCCACGCATGCGACAGAATGCCGACCGCACGTGACAGGCAGAACACGCCGCGTGCCAACTCCGGCGCAAAGCCGAGTTCCGCATAGATCACGGCGGTTGCGCCGTCGATATTCATCGGCACCGGTTTGTTCTTGCGCTGCTTGAGCAAGGCCTCGATGCCGCGCGCAATGGCGGCGTATCGTCCGTCAATACTTCGTTGTTCGACGCTTTCGTCCACGAGCGCGAGAAGCCGGATTGCCCGCGGATCGACTGGATGGAAGCGGTGTCCGAAGCCGGGCAGATACTTGCCGCGTTCAGCGGTAAACGCATCGACACCCTGGGCGACGGCGTCTTCCAGCGTGGCGCCTGCATCCATTAGTGCTGCGATCGAATCGTACAGTTCGACCGCCTGCTGACCGGCGCCGCCATGCACGTCATCGAGCGCATTGATCGCCGAGGCCATCGCGCCGTTCAACGGCAAACCGCAACTGGTCGCCATGCGTGAGATCGCTATCGACGGGGCGTGCGGGCCATGATCCACCGATGCCACCAGCGCCGCTTCGAACAAACGCGCTTGCGCGGCATCCGGCAGTTCGCCGCGCAGCATCAGCCAGATCATCTGCGGAAAACTGACGTTGCCGATCAACTCCTGAATCGGAAAACCCCGCACCTTGATCGAGCCAGGATGAATATCGATGATCGAGGTGCTCCAGTACTCGGCGGCGAGCCTCGCGGGGTCGAATGCTTGCGTCATGTTCAGATCACTCCCTCGGAGCGTAGATGGTCGATTTGTGCGTCGTCATAGCCGAGCGCGGCGAGATGCTCGCGCGTGTGAGCCGACAGAACGGGCGCGGGGGTGGCCGGCGCTGTGTCGGCATCGGAGAGACGAAAGCCCGCGCGGGTGACGCGTTGCCGTTCAGTCGTGCCGTTGCCGGCGAATTCGCGGATGAACTCGCGCGATTCCAGATGCGGGTGCGCGAGGATCTCCGGCACCGACATGACGCGCCCGGCCGGCACGCCTGCTTCGAAGAATTTAGCTTCCCAGTTTGTCGCGCTGTCGCTTGCCAGCGCCGCTTCGATTTCGGCCTTCAATGCCGCGCGATTCACCTTGCGCGCGTTGCGTTCGGAAAAGCGCGTGTCGTCGAGCAGATCGGGGCGGCCAATCAGGTGGCACAGGCTCGCGAACTGCTTGTTCTCGTTCGCGGCGATATTGAGCGGCCCGTCGCCGGTTTTGAAGGTGCCCGAAGGCGCGGCGGTGAAGTTCTCGTTACCCATCGGCTCGGGCGTGACACCGGCGTTCAGATAGTTCGAGACAACCCAGCCCATCGTCGCCAGCGTGGCTTCCAGCATCGAGACGTCGAGCATGCGGCCGTGGCCGCTCGCGCGGGCATCGATCAGCGCGGCGCAAATGCCGAACGCGGCCGTGAGACCGCCCACGGTGTCCGACACCGGATAGCCGACGCGCAACGGTGCACTGCCGGCGTCGCCGGTCACGCTCATCACACCCGAAATGCCCTGAATGATCTGGTCGTAGGCGGGACGTTTCGAAAACTCGCCGTCCATGCCGAAGCCGGAGATCGCGCAGTACACGAGCTTGGGATTCACCTCGCGCAACGCGTCGAAATCGAGGCCGAGCCGTGTCATGACGCCGGGCCGGAAGTTTTCGACCAGCACGTCCGCCGTTTTGACGAGCTCGCGCAAAATGGTCTTGCCGCGCGGGTCTTTCAGATTGAGCGTGAGGGACTGTTTGCCGGCATTCACCGCAACGAAGGACGCTCCCATGTTGCGCATCGACGCTTCCTTGTCGGCGCCCAGACGCCGGGCAAGATCGCCCCCCTCGGGATGCTCGACCTTGATCACGTCCGCGCCGAGCAGCGCGAGTTGATACGCGCAAAACGGTCCCGCCAAAACATTCGATAAATCCAGTACCCGCACTCCAGCTAAGGGCAGTGTCATCTTTGAAGCCTCTTGTTCAATACGCTCAGTTGCGCTCAATGCGAAATTTCGTCGAGATTGCGATTGTTGGTCCGTGGTCCGAAGAAGCCGATCGCACCCATCACCATCACCATCGAAAACGTGATCAGCGCGAATACGCCAGGCACCTGGAAGTGGCGCAGCGCGAAGGCGATCATGAAGCCGGAGAACATCGCGGATAAGCGCGACATCGAGTAAACGAAGCCGACGGCGCGTGCCCGCAAGCGGGTCGGGAACAGTTCGGTCTGGTACGCGTGATAGCCGACCGAGAGCAAGGTTCCGCACAGCGTGATCAGCACACCGAGCGTCATCAGCATGGCGGGCGAGGTCTGCGTCGCAAACAGGCTGCCGAACACGGCGATACCGAGTGCCGACAGCACGATCAGCGTCTTGCGTTCGATGCGGTCCGCAATCGCCATACCGATTAGCGGTCCAAACGGATTCGAGATCGCAATGACGAACGAGTACAGCAGACTGTGCGTGATCGTCACGCCCTTGGAGACCAGCAGCGTCGGCACCCATGACGCGAAACCGTAGAAGCCGATCGCCTGGAACAGGTTAAATACGAGCATCGTGATCGCGCGCTTGCGATACGGCGGTTGCCAGATTTCGCGGAAGGCGGCCTTGGTGGTGGCAGGCTCGATGGACGGTACAGGTGCGGGCAGTGGCTTGCCATATTGCTTCGTGACCTTTGCTTCGAGCGCCTGCAAAACCTGTTCCGCTTCGGCGGCGCGGCCTTGCTGTGCGAGCCAACGCGGGCTTTCCGGCACACGCCGGCGGATTGCCCACACAATCACCGCGCCGAATGCGCCGATGATCACGACCCAGCGCCAGCCGTCCACACCGAATGGTGTTTGCGGCACCAGCCACCACGCGAGCAGGGCGACCGACGGCACCGCGGTGTACTGCACCAGATGAACAAAAGCGAAGGCCCGGCCGCGCAGATGTTTCGGCACGAGTTCGCTGACATAGGTGTCGATCGTCACCAGTTCGACACCCACGCCGATGCCGGCGATCAGGCGCCACAGGTTGATGGCCGGCGCGGTGGTTTGCAGCGCCATGATCAGCGTGGCCGCGGAATACCACAGCAGCGAAACGGTAAACACGGTTCTGCGGCCATAGCGATCTGCCAGACCCGCCAGAAAGAACGTACCGATGAAGAGCCCGGCGAATGACGCCGCCACGAAAGCGCCCAACCCGGACACCCCGAAGAACGATGCGGTTGTCGTCGCATAGAGGCCGCTCTTGACGAGACCTGGGCCGACATACGCGGTGAAAAACAGGTCGTAGAACTCGAACCAGCCACCGATCGACAGCAGGAACACCAGCATCCATATCGTGCGCGTTGCGGGCAGACGGTCGATGCGCGCGTTGATGCCCGGCGTGAGCGCCTGCGCGCCGGTGCTTGAAGTGGGCGACGCGCCGGGTGCGTCGAGCGGCAGGCTTGCCATGGAATTCTCCTTCAGGGGTCTCTTGCTCATGTCGTTCTGTCTAACAGAACGACGTTCTATTTAATGAATGTGCCGAGATTAATCTGTGTCGTGACTGACAGGAATTCGGGGTTTTACCTAGCCATCAAGCCGCGATCCGCTCCAGCGTCGCGAGAAGGGTGGCGAACGAAAGCGGCTTGCGGGCGTATTCGATGGTGGGATTCGGCTGCGCGGGGATCTCGGCGGCCGAACTGCACAGGAGGATAGGAATGGCGCGCAGATCGGGGTCGTCGTTCAATGCGGCGCACAGTTGCGGCCCCGACATGACCGGCATCATGCAGTCAGACACGACGATGTCGGGCCGGGTCCGGTGGATCTGCTCAAGCGCCGCGGCGCCGTTGATCGCCGTCAGCACGGTGTAGCCGTGCCGCTCCAGCAACAGGAGCCAGACCGTGAGGATGTCGATTTCGTCGTCCACGATCAGGATGGTTTTCATGGACGGTCAGCCTTACCGCAGACAGACCTTGCCGCAGACCAGACCCCGGACCTCGTCAGGATCGGCGACATGCGTTTCCACGCCGGGCCGGAGGGTGCCTGAGTTTGGTGGAGGGTCATTGTCGATATGTCGTTCAAAGCGCGGAGAAGCCACAGCTTGCAACTGAAATCAGGCGGAACATGTACCTCTCAATCTCACCATGCCAGCAATTCACGTTCCCGTTCATGGTGACACCGCGCTGTGCAGGCAATGGATTAGGCCCGACGTCCCGTCCCGTTGGCGGATAGCGTGCAATAGGTGTGTGATGTTGATGAGCGTGCGCGGGCGGGACCGGCCGGTAGCGATCGCCAGCGTGTGGGTGAGTTTTTCAACTTGATGTAACGAAGGATGGAGCATGAGGCAAAGGCGGTTCGCCGTATACAATTCCGCAGCACCTGATTTTTGCCTACTACCGATACGATCCCATCCATGCCGAATCCGACCCGGGCCTTTCTTCTCGGCCCGCTCCTGAAAGGCGTTTCACGCTCCTTCTACCTCACCCTGCGCGTGCTGCCCGCCGGGATGCGCGATCCGATCGGCCTTGCGTACCTGCTGGCGCGCGCGGCCGACACCATTGCGGACACCTCGCTGATTTCCCCCGAGCAACGCCTTGCGTTGCTGCTGTCGCTGCGCGACCAGGTGAACGGTGCGCCGGACGACGGCGCGCTGTTCCAGCGCATGGCTGCCGAAGTGGCGGGCCAGCAGGTCCAGTCCGATGAAAAGGTTCTGCTGGAATCGCTTGGACCGGCACTCGAGGTGCTCTCGCAACTGAGCGAGTCCGACCGCAAGGCCGTCCGCGAAATCGTATCGACGCTGACCGAGGGCATGGAATTCGACCTTCGTGCGTTTCCCGACGAACGTTCTGGCCTGATCGCCGCGCTGCGCGAATACGCGGAACTTGACCGTTATACCTATCTGGTGGCGGGCTGCGTGGGCGAATTCTGGACCACGATGACTTACGCGCACATGCCCGGCACGCTGAGCGAGCGGCCCGAAACCATGGCGCGCCGCGGCGTGCGTTTCGGCAAGGCGCTGCAGATGACCAACGTGCTGCGGGATTGCGGCAAGGATTTGCGGATCGGCCGCTGTTACCTGCCGCAGACCATGCTCGATCAACACGGCCTGAGCGCGCAAGATCTCCTGCTGCCGGCTAATTCGGTTCGTGCGAGGCCTTTGATGATCGAACTCGTGCGCCGCGCGCTGGATCATTTCCGCGAGGCTCTCGACTACACGCTCGCGATTCCCGCGTGGTCGGTGCGTTTGCGTCTTGCCTGTTTGTGGCCGATCCTGATCGGCCTGGACACACTGCTGCTGCTGGTGGATAACGATGCCTGGCTCGATCCGGCCAAGGTCTCCAAGGTCCGGCGCAATCAGGTGTATGGAATCATCGCGTCGTCACTGTTGCTGGTGCCTTCGAATGGTCTCGTGCGAGCATCGGTTGAAAAGCGCATCAGGCAGATCGAAGCCCGGCTCTGAGTGGCCGGGCTTGCTCGATGGATAGTTAGTTATCCGTGCAAATTGCCCAGCAAGTAAGGTGAAGGGCGCGTGAAGGTTCGCGCCCATGCCGGTTGTCCTTCATTCCTCTTTCTCCACGTATACGCGTTCGCGACCGACCTGCTGTTCGAGCAGAATCCGAAGCACGTACAACCCGGCACCCGGCCGTTCCGATTTGCATGAACCCATGTGGCCGCATCCGATCCAGCCACGCCGCATAGCGCATTCACGTGGAAATGCGTCTTCGCTTAATCTGCATCATTGAATAGCCGGCAATCGGGAAACCCCTAGCATCCTGTGTCGATGGTTCGCGTTAGTCTCTTCAAAAGAGGAGACGATCCATGAGACAGGCGTTCAATATTGCCGTAGTGCTGTTGCTTGGCTATTTGATGGCGGATAGGGCGCTGATGCGTGCACAAGCCGGAGAAATGGGAACAATAACGTGCCACCAAGGCGCGGAAATGGTCAAGGCGAACGCATTGAAAAAGGGCTTTGGTGACGCCGGGGCCAGCAGCCAGGGTGAAAATTTCCTGTCGAGCTGTCTTGTCACGGGGCGTGGCCAGGTGGGCGATCTGATCGCTCGCGAATAACGCAGGCGGCCCGGCGCTGCGAAGCGCTCCCGCGAGATGTAGCGCTACACATAGAAAAAGCGCCCAGACCATGAAGGCCCAGGCGAAGTCATCGGGAGCCCGATGACGGAGGTATCGAATACAGAACTGGCCCGCGATCGGGGATGCTCGGTCGCGGGCCAGTTCGTTTTGCATCAGGGCGCGCGGCTGTTTTGCGCGCTTAGCGGCCGATAGGGCAGGGAGCCAGGCCTCTATGGTTTGTTCCGCTGGACAACTTGTTTGCGGTTCGGCTGCAGCTCGGTTTCAGCTTAGTTGCCGAAATAAACCGATTTCGGACCGTTCACCGGAACCGGGTGACCCGCTTGCGACGAACCGCTCACCACGCCGCCGAAGCTGCTTTCCGTGGATTGCGCGGTACCGTTTTGCGCGACGACACGGTTTTGCGCAGCCTGAATGTCAGCCGGGTAGTACGGGTCGGCGCGGCCCGGCTGGTAGCCGGCCTTTTCGAGTTGAATCAGTTCTGCACGCACCTGGGCGCGGGTCACGGGCTGGTTGGACTGCGCAAACGAGGCAACAGGAGCGGCCAGCACAGCGGCGATAACAACGGCTTGAATGAGCGATTTCATGATGAACTACCTCCAGTTCGGTCTTTGTGTTGCTACGAGCGTTCTTGTTCGTAGTCAGTGATTGCATTGTAGTTTTGCGATCTGGCCGGAGTAATCATCAATTCAGCTAATGTTTGTTGCGAAATTTGCAATAAAAAAGGGCGCCACTGGCGCCCTTTCTTTTCATACGACCCGGTGGTCAACTCAAACCGCTGCGGGCCGCCACTTCAACAGCCGCTGTTCGAGCGCGGTCAACAGGTAGTCAGCAGCCAGTGCGACCACCGCCAGCACGATCATTGCCGCGAACACGCCGCTTGCGTTGAACGCGCCTTGCGCCGTGGAAATCAGCAAGCCGATACCTTGTTTCGAACCGAGGAACTCGCCCACCACCGCACCGACCAGTGCAAAGCCGAAGCTCACGTGCAGACTCGCAAGAATCCAGCTCAACGCCGACGGAATCACCACCGAAGTCGTCACCTGACGGCGTGACGCACCCAGAATCTGCGCATTCGCGATCATGTAGCGGTCCGCTTCACGCACGCCCTGAAACGCGTTGGCGAACACGACGAAGAACACCATCACCACCGCCAGCGCCACCTTCGAAGCCATGCCAAGACCCAGCGCAATCACGAACACCGAGCCGAGCACCACGCGCGGAATCGAGTTGGCGATCTTGATGTAGAGGCTGAACACATCGGAGAGCAGTTTGTTGCGGCCGAGCACAATGCCGCAGAACACGCCCGCCACCGAACCGATAATGAAGCCAAGCCCGGTTTCTTCAAGCGTGACCCACACCTGTGTCAGCAGGGGGCCTTGCGACGTGCCGTTCACGAACCAGTCGACGATCTGATCGAAAATCGCGCTCGGCATCGAGAAGAAGAACGGATCGATCCACTTCAGGCGCGCGGACAGTTCCCACCCGCCGAGCACAACCACCAGCACGACAATGCGCAGTGCGATCACCAGCGCCTGGCGTTGCCGGATGCGTTTTTGCGCGACACGCTCGACCTGGGCGAGCGTCACGGGATCGATACCCGAAGGCATCACTTGTTGAGGGGTTGTAGACATGTATGCCGTTCCTTGATTAACCGATCTGCACTTCTTCGCGCAGGTCATGCCAGATGTCGCGCGAGATTTCGATGAAACGCGGTTCGTAGCGAATCTCCGACGTGACGCGCGGACGCGGCAGATCGATTTCGTACACTTTCTTCAGCGTGGCCGGGCGCGCCGTCAGCACGAATACGCGGTCGGCGAGCGCAATCGCTTCTTCCAGATCGTGCGTGACGAACACCACTGAACCGGCGCCGCCCCACAGTTGCAGCAGTTCGTCCTGCATCAGCGTGCGCGTTTGCATGTCGAGCGCCGAGAAGGGCTCGTCCATCAGCAGGATTTCCGGCTTGTTGATGAAGGTTTGCGCGAGCGCCACGCGCTTTCTCATACCGCCGGACAGTTGATGCGGATAGTGCTTGCCGAACTTGTCGAGGCCCACGCGGCGCAGCCATTCGTTGGCTTCGTCGTACGCAGCGGATTTCGAGCGGCCGCGATACAGCGGCCCCGCAGCCACGTTATCGAGCACCGAGCGCCACGGAAACACCGCATCGGCCTGAAACACGAAGCCGATGCGCGGATCGATGCCGTCCACCGGCGCGCCCATCACGCGCACTTCGCCGGTGGTCGGCTTCAGCAAGCCGGTGATCATGCTGAGCGTGGTCGACTTGCCGCAACCCGTCGGGCCGACCACGGCGACGAACTCACCGCGTGCCACCGACATGCTGAAGTCGCGCAACGCGATAGTCGCCTTGCCGTCGGGAGAAATGAAACGGCACGATACGTTGCGCATTTCGATGGCGGGCGTATCGCGTGACATGGGTTGATTCATCGGCTGGTGCCTCGCAGTTCTCTTTGATGTTGAATAGGCGTGACGTCGCGGGCGTTACTTCGCCGCGGTCTTGACCGCGGTCGACACGTAGTCGTTGGTGTAGGTCTTGGCGAGGTCGATATGCTTGCCCTTCACCGAAGGATTGAAGGCCGACAGCACCTTCAGGACCGTGTCCGGGCCGTCGGCGGGCATCTTGCCGTCCTTCGTGAACATCGGCAGCGAGGCCTTCAGTGCGCCGACGTACAGGTCCTTGTTGTTGCCGTAGTAGTCCTTCGGCATTTTCGCGGCGATCTCTTCCGCGCTGTGTGTCGCGATGAAGTTCAGCGTTTTCGCGAACGCGTGCGCGAGTTTCGCGGCGTCGTCCTTGTGCGACTCGGCCCATGCCCGTTGCACGTAGAAGCTCGACGCCGGATACGTGCCGCCGAGCGCGGCGCGCGTGCCTTCGAGCGTGCGCATATCGACCAGCACCTTGGCGTCGCCGGTCTTCAGCAGCTGCGAGACAGTCGGCTCGGTGGTCATGCCCGCGTCGATGCGGTTCTGCTTGATGGCCGCGATAAAGCTGTTGTCCGCGCCGACCGGCAGCAGCGTGTATTGCGTGGACGGCACGCCCGCGCGCTGCGCGAGGTATTGCGTGAGGAAGCTGGTCGACGAGCCGAGGCCGGTTACGCCGAGCGTCTTGCCCTTCGAGTCGGCCATGCTCTTGAATGTTTCGGAGGCCTTGGTGGAGACCATTTCCACTTCACCTGGCACCTGGCCGAAAATCACCAGCGCCTGGACTTCCTTGCCCTTGCTCTGCAGATCGATGGTGTGATCGTAGAAGCCCACCACGCCTTGCACCGCGCCCGCGAGCAGTTCGTTTTCAGCGTCCACGCCGGCCGGTTGCGAGAGGATTTCGACGTCGAGGCCTTCGTCCTTGAAGTAGCCGAGCTGTTCCGTGAGCTTGGCGGGCAGATAGATGATCTTGGTGGCGCCGCCGACCATGATCGTCAGTTTCTCGGCATGAGCCGCGGCCGAAGCGGCGGCAAGGGTGAACGCAACACCTGACACAGCGGCAATCTGGCGCAAGGTACGCATGAAGCAGTCTCCTTAGGTTTGGTCGCCGCTATCTGCGGATGCGGCGCTTTCTGGATGAATGACGGCGATTATAGAAATCGGAAACCTTCTGGCAGCTTTCGGGGCTGGGGGCAAATTATGGGTGTTAACCCGAGAATGTGCCGCAACCGTCCCGCCATCCTCAGGCAAACCCCATCACGTAGGCCGCGAAACACGGAAGCCGCGCGCAAAGCCCTTGTTTTACGGCACAATCGGCCTCCTGACTTTTGCCGCGCATTGAATTTCCCAATTCGCCGTTCCCGCCATGAAGCTGCTGCTTATCGAAGACAACCCGACGCTTGCGCACTGGCTCGCGAAGATGCTGGAGCAGGAGGCGTTCGCGCTCGACGCCGTGCAGGACGGTGATGCTGCTGACCGTTTGCTGCGCACCAATCACTACGATGTGATCCTGCTCGATCTGAATCTGCCGAAGCTGTCGGGCAAGAACGTGCTGCGCCGTCTGCGTCAGCGCGGCGACGCTACGCCGGTGCTGATCCTGACCGCGAGCGGTTCGATCGACGAAAAAGTGGAGTTGCTCGGCGCCGGCGCGGACGACTACCTGGTCAAGCCTTTCGAAGTGCGCGAGCTGATTGCGCGAATCAAGGTGGCGATCCGGCGTCAGTCGCCGTCCAAAGCCAGCGAGGTGATCTGCGGCGATCTCACGTTCGACATCGATACGCGTCAGTTCACGCTGAAGGGCGCGCCGCTCAATGTCACGCCGCGCGAGCGCTCGGTGCTCGAAACGCTGATCCTGCGCCTGGGCAAGACAGTGACCAAGCCGGCGCTGGTCGACGCGATCTTCACGCTCGCGGACGAGCCGAGCGAAGACGCGGTCGAAATCTATATCTCGCGGCTGCGCAAGAAGCTCGACGGCAGCTCCGCGGCGATCGTCACGTTGCGTGGGCTGGGCTACCTGCTGCGCAAGAAAGAAGATGACCAATAGCCTGCGCATGCGCCTGCTGTGGTGGCTGCTGGTGCCGCTCGCGTTGTACGTGTTCGTTACCGGCAAGGCGGAGTACGACAACGCGCGGCGCACCGCGGATCTGGTGCAGGACAACCAGTTGATCTCGTCGGCGCGCATGATTGCGGGTGAAGTGGAGTGGGTGGACGGCTTTCTGCGCGTGGACGTGCCGCCCGCCGCGCTTGAAGTATTTGTGTCGCCGTATCGCGATCAGGTGTTCTACAGCGTGCGGGTCGACAATGGCCGCCTGCTGGCGGGCACACCGGATTTCCCGCGGCCTTCGGCACTCCCGTCCGACCTCACCGATCACTACGATGCCGAATTTCATGGCCAGCCCGTGCGCGCGGTCAGCCTTGTACGCTTGATGTACGACAATGGTGCGACGCACCGGGTGCGGGTGACGGTGGGCAAGACGGTGCGTTCGCGCGACGCGATGGCGCAGCAATTGTGGCAGCCGCAACTTGTTCGGCAGATCGAAATGATCGTGCTGGCGGTCGCACTGGTCTGCATCGGCCTGACCTTCGAGTTGCGGCCGCTGATGAAAGTCAAGGAAGACGTCGCCGACCGCGACCCCATGCAGCTCGAACCAATTCGCGTCGAGCGCCTGCATACCGAGTTGCGGCCCATCGTCGAGGCGATCAATCAGTGTATTGCGCGGCTCGGTGTGCAGGTGGCCGCGCAACGGCGTTTTATCGCCGACGCCGCGCACCAGTTGCGCACGCCGCTCACGCTGCTCGGCACGCAATTGCAGTTCGCGCGTCAGCAGGACGGCCTGAATCCCGCACTCGACGAAGCGCTTGCCGCAATGCACCGCAGCAACCGTTCGATGGTCGGACTCACCAACAAGCTGCTGTTGCTTGCGCAGGCCGAGGCTGCCGACAACCGGCAACTGGCGGTGGAAACGGTTGATCTGGCGGCGCTGGCAATGGAAGTGGTGGAAGACCTTGCGCTGCTCGCGCAGGCCCGGAACATCGATCTGGGCGCGGAATTGAACGGCCCCTCACCGGTGGGCGGACATCGCGGCCTGCTTCAGGCGCTGATCGCCAATCTCGCTGAGAACGCAATCCGCTATACCGGCAGCGGTGGGCACGTCACGGTGGCGGTCAACGCACGTGCGGATGCCGTTGCCGTGTCGGTGCTGGACGATGGCCCCGGCATTCCGGCCGAGTCGCGCAGCCGCGTATTCGAACCGTTTTTCCGGGCATCTGTGGATACTGAAGGGACCGGGCTGGGTCTCGCCATCGTGCGCGAAATCGCGGATGCACATCACGCGGAGATCGTACTCAAACCGGGTGAAGGCGGCAAAGGCGTGCATGTAACGGTCTCGTTTCCGCGCGCGCCGCACGAAGGCCCGCAGCCCGATTGAATCAGCCGCCTCCAGGCGGCGGATCTGGAAGGAGTCGGGAAGAGTCGGAAGGAGTCTGAAGGAGTCGGGACAAACCCGCAATCGGCACAAGAAACGCATGCGCGAAAGCTTGGGGAAGGATTCGCGCACCTAGAATTTTTGGCAGGCGTCCATCAAAGCCCGCCGTGAGGTGCGCCGGTTTTCAGAGAAGAGGGGCGACGAATCGTGTTTTCAGGCAGTTTGCGCGGACGCTTGCTGTGGTGGCTCCTGTTGCCGCTGGCGGCGTTCGTTTCCATTTCCGGTCTGATTTCGTACCGCAACGCGCAAACCACGGCCGACCTCGTTCAGGACAACGCGTTGCTATCGTCGATGCGTATCATTGGCGAGGACATCGATTGGGATAACGGCAGCGTTTCGATCCAGATTCCGCCGGCCGCGCTCGAGCTGTTCGAGTCGCCGGAGCAGGACAGTGTGTTCTATCGCGTCGAAGCGAGCGACCATCGGCTGGTGGCCGGCAACCCTGAGTTATCCGTGCCGCGCGGGGTGAGCGATGTCCCGATGCTCTACTACACCCGTCTCGACGATGGCCGGCCCATGCGGGCAGCTGCTTACGTGCGGCAACTCTACGACTCGGGGCGTACCGAGTCAGTCATCGTAGCGGTCGCGAAGACCGAAGGCTCGCGCGACGCGATGCTGTGGCGTCTGTTGCGCCCGCAGTTGTTCGGCGAGGTGCTCACCCTGGTGCTGGCCATGGTGTTCGTCTATCTCGGGCTGACCTTCGAACTGCGGCCGTTGATGAAGGTGAAAGACGACGTGGCGGATCGCAACGCATCGCAACTCGAACCGATACGCGTGGCGCGCCTGCATGTCGAATTGAGGCCGATCGTCGAAGCGATCAATCAGTGCATCGCGCGAATGGGCCAGCAAGCCGCGACGCAACGGCAATTCATTTCCGACGCCGCGCATCAGTTGCGTACGCCGCTCGCGTTGCTGGTGGCGCAGATCCAGTTCGCCCGGCAGCGAGAGAATCGCGATGTGCCGCTCACCGAAGCACTGGCCGGCATGCATAAAAGCAGCCGCAAGCTGACCACCTTGACCAACAAACTCCTGCTGCTTGCTCAGGCCGAGTCCGCGGTGCCGTCCAGCACGCGCGAAAAGATCGACCTGAGCGCATTGATCGCTGGCGTGCTGGAGGAGCTGATTGCATTCGCGCAGTCGCGTGAAATCGATCTGGGCGCCGAACTGGACGATGGTCTGCATGTAACCGGTGACGAGGCATTGACCGCGGCGCTCGTCACCAATCTCGTCGACAACGCGTTGCGCTATACGCAGCCCGGCGGGCGCGTCACCGTACACGCCGAGCGCAGTCATGACCGGGCGATTGTGCGTGTGATCGACAACGGACCGGGTATCGGAGCCGAAGCGAGAGCGCGCGTGTTCGAACGTTTCTATCGCGCGTCGAGTCATGCCGACGGAACGGGTCTCGGATTGCCGATCGTGCGCGAGATTGCTCACCGTCAAGGCGGCACCGTCACGCTCGAACCGGGAGAGGGCGGCGTTGGCCTGGTCGCCACCGTCGAGATGCGGCTATGGTCGGCGGCGGCTTGATACGCGGCCAAATGAGGGAAGACAGATGAAACTGCTGCTCGTTGAAGACGACGCCGATCTCGCCCGCTGGGTGATGAACCTGATGCAGGTCGAAAATTTCGCGATTGACTGGGCGCAGGACGGTGTGCGCGCGGAGACGTTGCTCGGCCTGCAGTGCTACGACGCGGTGCTGCTCGATCTGCGCTTGCCGGGCATGAGCGGTAAGGACGTGCTGGCGCGGCTGCGTCGCAAACGCGACAACGTGCCGGTGCTGATGCTTACCGCCAACGGCTCGACCGACGACAAAGTAGCCTGCTTCTCGGCCGGTGCGGACGATTATGTCGTCAAACCCTTTGACGCGCGTGAACTGGTGGCGCGCATCAAGGCGTTGATCCGCCGTCAGGCGGCCGGCGACAAAGGGCAATCGATCGACTGCGGCGATCTGCGCTACCTGTTCGATTCCCGCGAATTCGTATTACAGAATGAGCCGTTGCCGTTGCGGCGGCGCGAACATGCGATCCTCGAAACGCTGATGCTCAAGCAGGGCAAGACAGTCTCAAAGTCCACGCTGATCGACAAAGTCTTCGCGCTCGACGACGAACCCAGCGCTGACGCCATCGACATCTACATTCACCGCTTGCGCAAGCATCTTGCCGGCTCCAGTGCAAAAATCATGACCTTGCGCGGGCTCGGCTACATCTTGCGCGAGGAGGTGCCTCGCGACGTTTTTGCCGAGGCGTTGTAAAACCATCGATCTGTATTCTGCAGTCTTGAATAGATCGATCGGATTCTGTCAACTTCGTTGCTTCTAGTGTTTTCACCGACGTTTCCCGTACTCCTGCGAAAGAGGCGTGAAGGGTTGGTCTGACTATCCTTGGTTCTGCTACTCAAATGGATAACAGATCAATTCAACGCAGCAGGATCGGAGGAGACGATGGTAAGAAAAAGCAGCGTGTTGCTGGTGGCGAGCGCCGGCGCATTGGCAGTGGGTAGCGCTCACGCGCAATCGAACGTACAGCTTTACGGCTTGATGGATCTGAGCGCGGTGTCTTATCAGACCAACGCGAATGCAGACGGCAAGCACGTGGTTTCAATGGGTATCAACGGCGAGCCGTGGTTCAGCGGCAGCCGGTTCGGCATGAAGGGCGCGGAAGATCTGGGTGGCGGCGTGAAGGCGATCTTCAGATTGGAAGCGGAGTACCGCGTGAGCGACGGCGCCATGGAAGACCCGGGTCAGATCTTCGATCGCGACGCATGGGTGGGCGTGGAAAGCGACACCTTCGGTAAGTTCACCGCCGGGTTCCAGAACACGATTGCACGCGACGCGGCCGCGATCTACGGCGACCCGTACACGGGCGCGAGGTTGAGTACGGAAGAGGGTGGCTGGACCAATACCAACAACTTCAAGCAACTGATCTTCTACGCGGGTAGCGCAACAGGCACCCGCTACGAGAACGGCCTCGTCTGGAAGAAGCTGTGGGATAACGGTATTTTCGCGTCGGCGGGCTATGCGTTCGGCAACAAGACGAGCTTCGGCAACAATGCCACGTATGCCGTCGCGCTCGGCTATAGCGGTGGTCCGTTCAATGTGTCGTCGTTCTACAACCACGTCAACAATAACGGCTTCACCAACAAGGCCTATTCGGTGGGCGGTAATTACACGTACAGCATCTTCCGCGTGAATGCCGGCTATTTCCACTACACCGGCGATCAGGGAGCGTTGGGTCAACGCCGCGACAATGCGTGGACGGTGTCGTTCAAGCTGGCGCCGAAGGGTCCGCTCGACTACGAACTTGGCTATCAGCAGATGCACACGTCGAACGCCGCGTTCGACACCTCGGGCAGCATCGCCAATGCCAACCTGAGTTTCGATCCGGATACCGGCACCGGCAGCGGCTACAAGGAAACCTTGTACGCATCGGTGTTCTATCACCTGTCGAAGCGTACCGAGCTTTACGTCGCCGGCGACTACATGAAACTGCACAACGGCTATGTTGTGGCAACGACATTTGGCGCGAAGAACCAGTTGGAGTTGACGACGGGCATCCGCACGCGCTTCTGAAGACTTACGCTATAGACGCCGCGTGCATCGAACATGCACGCGGCGTTTTCCGTTTACCTGGGTGCATCAGAGCACCCTGGTGGCGGCCTCCACGGTGAGCAGACGTAGCACCTCTCTTAAGCGTTACTTAAGGTTTTCTCATCCACTCGTTTTATCCCCGCATTCCAGTGATCTGATCGGTATCTCACGTAAGGTTTTCATAAGCATCGGCATTGCACTATGCGTCGCGTTGAGTGCGCGCAAACGCGCCTGCTTGCAACGTCAAACCAGTGCTGACCGATGGGAGAACTCACTTGCTAGCGACATCGAATTATCGCGTTGCCGGAATGGGCAACAAAGTGCCGGGGGCAACACTTGTCTTCTGGGCGATCAAGATCATGGCGACCACCGTTGGAGAAACCGGCGCGGATTATCTGGCTGTGCACGTGGGGCTCGGTACCGCGCTCACCGGCGCGATGATGCTCACATTGTTGATTGCCGCCCTGACTGGGCAGCTTCGCATGCGCAAGTATGAACCGTGGATTTATTGGTTGACGGTGGTGCTGGTCAGTGTGGTCGGCACGCAGATTACCGATGCACTGACCGACAAGCTCGGCGTCGGTCTGCAATACAGCACGATCGCATTTTCTCTCGCGCTGGCCGTGGTGTTCGCACTCTGGTATCGCAGCGAGCGGACCCTGTCGATTCATACCATCTACACGACGCGCCGGGAGCTTTTCTACTGGGCTACCGTGCTGTTCACGTTCGCGCTGGGCACCGCAGCCGGCGATCTCGCGACAGAGGCCCTGGGGCTCGGCTTCATGTTGGGCGCCGTGGTATTCGGCTCGTTGATCGCGCTGGTGTGTGTCGCGTTTTACGTCGGTGCGAATCCGGTGCTGACTTTCTGGCTTGCCTACATTCTGACGCGGCCTCTCGGCGCCGCGTTCGGTGACCTGCTTTCTCAGTCCCGTGCCTATGGCGGTGTTGGCCTCGGCACGATCAATACGAGCGTTCTATTCCTGAGTGCCATCGTCGTGCTGGTGATCTTCGCGAGTGTCGTCGAAAAGCGGTCTGTCAATGCTGTTGCAGTACGCGAATCGTGAGCGCGTTTCGCTCGATACGTAGTTCATTTTCAATCGTCTATTGGGTTAAACAGAAGAGAACAATCATGAATCAACGCACTCTCAACAAAGCCGTCATCGCTTCTTTCATCGCTATCTCGGCGATCAGTTTTGGACATCGCGAAGGGGGCGGGATCGGCCTTTCGTCGGCAGAGGCGGCAGAAGCCGTCAAGGTGTCGAAACTCGGCGATCTGTCCTCGTTCCGCAAGATCGTCGCTGACACGGCAACACTGGTCGACAAAGGCAATCTCGCGGGTGGCAAGGCACGCATCAAGGACCTGGAATTCGCGTGGGACGATGCCGAGCCTTCGCTGAAGCCTCGTGCCGCGGCTGACTGGCACCTCGTCGACAAGGCAATCGACCGCGCGCTGAGCGCGTTGCGCGCCAGTACGCCAAATGCAGCGGAGTGCAAGCAGTCGCTCACCGATCTGCTGGCTGTGATGGATCGAATGAACGGCAGGAGCTGACGCGCCGCAGGGCGCGCGCGCTCACAGAAGCGATCCGTGATACCGCGGATCGCTTCTGAATCGATAGGGTATGTAAAGCAGTGTTTGCCGCTAATTCAGCACGTTGACAACGCCCGATCGCACAACGGGAGACGTTCATTCACCAGATCTAGAACGCCCGTTTTTTTCCATGTCATATACCGAAGATAACAAGTCTGCTGTGGTGGAAAAGTTGCAGGAAGCCTGTGCCATTTTTCTTTTGTTTGCTGCACCCAGAGTATCGCGTTGAGGATCTCGCGATCGCTGCGACGAGGACGTCCGCGACCGGGCGAAGTCGTGGGAAAGAGACTCTGAACTCGCGCCCAATCGGCGTCGGTGAGGGGGATCTGAAGCATCGGCCGCCTTGAATGACTGTGTGAGGAATGCGCAGTCGTTGCATGCTGCGTTTGTGCCGATACTAGTAAATCTTTTTTTATCGGTCAAATTTTATTGCTGCAGTGCGAGAGTCTGAATTTTACCGATCGTTAATCGCATCGTTATTCATGATGCATGTCTCGATCTCTCGTTGTGGAGCAATGCTCGTGTGGTAATCGACACGTTCAATACTCCGCGTGACGCAGCGTAACGTCAATGCGGAACGCTACGTAACACGCGTACTCAAACAAACGTTTGGGGATGGGAATCACGCCTCGGCAGATTCAATCTGTATTGCCTTAAACCATTGACCCATAGGGTTTATCGGTCATGGCCGCCGTTAGATTGCGCAGCGAACGCAACACTTGGCACGACATGTGCGTGCGTTAGCCAGGTTAAAAAATTGCGCCTCTGCCATGCTAACGCTCGACTATGAACAACCCGTCTCGCTTGCAACTACATTCGGCGCGCGTAACGCCTGCGTCGAGCAGACCGATTGGGACGACTCGCGCGACGATCCTGTGGCGCTGAGCGAACTCGAAAGCCGCGTCCAGCAAGGTCTGCGCGCGGGAGAATTTCATCTCGTGTTTCAAGGCGCTTATCGCGTGGCAGGCGGCGCGCTGGCGCGCCTCGAAGCGCAGGTGAGATGGACGCATCCCGACTATGGGCTGCTGCTTCCCGGCATTTTCATGATGCCCCTCGAGCACCCGCAGGTCGCGCAGGAGATGAGCTTGTTCGTTATCGACGGCGTGTGCCGTGAGTTGCGCGACTGCCTCGCTTCGAAGATGGCGCCGTTGCCGGTCGCGATCACGGTGCCGGCGCAGGTGGCCATGAGCGAATCGTTTGCCGACGACCTCACGCGTATCGCGCGCTCATATGGCGTGCCGGCCAATCTGCTCGAAATCGACGTGCCCGACAGCGCGGATGCCGCACGTCTGTTGTCTTTGCGCACCCTGACGGCCGGACTGCGGTCCGCAGGCGCCGCCATTTCAGTGGGCAGGTGGGGCAACGGCGCGTCGTCACTCGCGCTACTCGGCGCACTCGACGTGGACACGGTGACGATCGCGCCTGAATTGATGGCCACGGTTCCGCGTGATCCGCGTGCCTGTGCGGTGCTGTCGGCGTTACTGGATCTGCTTCACGCGCTCGATGTGCGGGTCGTGGTGAACGGCGTCGAGACCCAGGCGCAGTTGCAATGGTTGAGCGCGTGGCCGCAAGCGTTGGCGCAAGGCTTCCTGTTCGCCCGCCCGAAAGCCGGGCTGGCCACGCTGCTGGAGCTCAACCGCGAATCATGAACAGCACGCGAGACGTTACGTAACGTCCCGAGTGCAATAGCGCAGCGGCGAACACCCGTTGCCCGCGGAAAAGTGGACGCCGGGCGGCGCTATCGTCTGCCTCCATGCGTAACTGGCTGTGGGCGGTCGTGAGCGGTTGAGAGCGGTAAAAATTGCAGTCACCATTCTTATTCATGTGAAGAATGGTGCACTGCAGAAAATGCACTCCAACGCATTTGTAGAATAAACGTCTTATTTAAACGCGCGGCCGATTCTGGCGAACAAGCCGTTCTTTTCGATCCATTCTGCGTAAGCCCGGTAGTCGGGATCGTTCATCAAATGCCGCTCCTCGGTTTTGGCGCGCGCGAAATACAGCAGATTCACGGCCGTCAGCGCAGCGCAGTGCGTGAGCGCGACTTGCCAGCCCAACGGTTCGATGAACGGCACCGAGACCATCCAGAACGAGAGATTCTTCGTGATGTAGGCGGGATGCTTCGTGAAGCGATAGGGGCCCGAGGTGATGATGCCGCGATTGGTCAGGTTCGAAAACCGCAAGCCGAACGCAACGGTAGAAAGCGCGTAGCAGAAGACCAGGGCGATAATCGCGCTGCCCCAGACGATTCGGACAATCGGCACGGATATCAGCCAGTTGTCCCAGAACATCGCGCCCTGGTAGTGAATGTACTGACCCGAGATCAGCGACCAGAACGGCTGATAACAGACGAGTGCAACCAGCCAGCCGAGCGTGGTGGGCTCCGCGCTGCGCACGTGAGTATCGAGAATGCGCAGCGTGCACAGATAGCCTACCGTGCCGAACATCAGGTCCATCGTGAAGGACAGGTCGTACATGAACCTGAACGTCGCGAGCGAGAACGGCGCGTTCATGGCGCTCGCAAGCGATGCGCCGATGTGGTCCGCATCGGTGGAAAGGTAGGTGATCATCAGCGGCAGGAAGAACGCTTTCACCATCCAGCCTGCCAGCATTTCCCGCACGGGCTTCCAGTTGCCCGGGCGCTGCCCGAGAAACACGAGACGGCCCCACAACATGTAGGCGTCGTCGACTTCGCGCTGGCGTCTGTCCATCCACGCAAAGTAAAACGGCGCGGCCACGATCAGATACGGTGCGAGCGTACGGATCAGCGACCAGAAGGGGTTGTAGAACGTGCCGTGATATTCGGGCAACAGCCAGTAGAGCAGACCGATGCCGACATACACGGAAGCGAGCGCGGCAAGACGCAACGCCACGCGCGCGATACTGAGCCGCCGAACCGCCTGGCCGGCAAGTCCGGCGCTTGGGCGCAAATACGCACGCGCGACAAACAGTTCGTATAGGGCGATCGTTGCGATGATCGCGAGACATGCGGCAGTGCTGCGCGCTGCGCCGTCCAGCGTGGTGTTGTCGCGCAGGAGCCAGAGCGTCAACAGGCCGATGGTGATGCCAAGCAGACCTACGGAAAACGGCGTCGCCGAACGCGGCCGCTGTTCTTCCACGTGCGCTACGTTATCCAGAGTGGAGTTCATGTCATCCTCGTATTCATGACATAGAGAGCGGCCGGGCTTTTGATTTTGTAAGTCCCGGCCGCTGTGCCGAGTTGCCGCTTACTGCGGCTTATTTGGCGGGTGCGCCGCCGAGCAATCCGGTGACAAGATTCGTCACCGGCGCCAGCAGATTCGCGTTGCCCGTCGAACCGCTACCCGTACTGCCAGTGCCGCCGGTCAGGCCGCTCACGACACCCGTGACCGGTGCGAGCGGCGAGGTCTTGCCGGCTGCGCCGCCCAGTGTCGAAGTCAGCGTCGAGGTCAGCGTCGTGACAAGGCCGGTGACCGGTGCAAGCGGACCGCCGGCGCTTGACGTACCGCCGAGCGAACCCAGGCTGCCGAGAAGTCCGGTGACCGGTGCAAGCGGACCGCCGGTGCCGGAGGTGCCGCCAAGCGAACCCAGGCCGCCGAGCAGTCCGGTGACTGGCGCGAGCGGGTTGCCGCTGCTGCCGCCGGTCCCGCCGAGCGAACCGAGGTTGCCGATCAGGCCGGTCAGCGGCGGAATGCCGATGCCGCCGCTACCTGTTCCACCAAGTCCGCCCAGTCCGCCGAGCGGCCCGAGCAGGCCGGCGATCGGCGCCAACGGATTGGTCGTCGCACCCGTCAGCAGCCCGCCCGTGCTCGTGACCGTTTTGCCCAACTGGCTTACGATGCCGCCGACATCTTTGCCGATCTGATCGCCGGTTGCGCCCGACACTTTCTGGCCGGCCGAATCGAGTCCGTTGCCGATGGTGCTCAGCAAGCCGTTGAGCGGCGCGCCGAGACCTGTGGCGTTGCCGATGGTCTGCGTCGTATTCGAAACCACCAGCGTGATCGGATTGATGACCGTGCTCAGTTGGGTTTCGAGCTGCTGAACCGGTGCGCTGGTCAGTGCCGAGTTCAGTCCGGCGCCAACTTTGACAACGCCGTTGCCGACACCGCCTACAACCGCGCCGAGAGTCGACGTAACAGGGGCGAGCGGCGCGAGCGGCCCGGTTCCGAGGCTCGTCACCACACCGCCGACGGCAGTGACGGCCGCGCCTGTATTGCTAACGAGACCCGATGCGGAGGTCAGGGTCGGGCCAAGCGGATTGGTCGAACTGCCCAGCGTGCCGAGGCCTGCGGCCGTGCCGTTGCCGAGCACCTTGACGCCGTTGCCGAGATCGGTGATTGCGGCGCCGAGACTCGAAGTCGTTGCACCGTTGACGCCAGGGATTGAGGTGCCGGTGATCTTGGACCCGGTATCGGCGACGGTCGTACCCACGGCCGTGATGAGGTTGCCGCCTTGGGTGACGACATTGCCGATCGGGGTGGAGGAGGTGCCTGACGTACCCGAGCTGCTGGTGCCGGAGCTGCTGGTGCCGGAGCTGCTCGTACCGGAACTGCTCGTACCGGAACTGCTGGTGCCGGAGCTGCTGGTGCCGGAGCTGCTCGTACCCGAGCTGCTGGTGCCGGAACTGCTTGTACCGGAACTGCTGGTGCCGGAACTGCTGGTGCCGGAGCTGCTGGTGCCCGAGCTGCTTGTGCCGGAGCTGCTTGTGCCCGAGCTGCTGGTGCCGGAGCTGCTGGTGCCGGAGCTGCTGGTGCCCGAGCTGCTTGTACCTGAGCTGCTTGTGCCCGAGCTGCTTGTACCCGAGCTGCTTGTACCTGAGCTGCTTGTGCCCGAGCTGCTTGTGCCCGAGCTGCTTGTGCCCGAGCTGCTTGTACCCGAGCTGCTTGTGCCAGAGCTGCTTGTGCCAGAGCTGCTTGTGCCAGAGCTGCTCGTACCGGAGCTGCTTGTACCCGAACTGCTGGTACCGGAGCTGCTCGTGCCAGAGCTACTTGTACCCGAACTGCTGGATCCCGACGAGCCGCCGGAGCTGGACCCGGAGGAGCCGCCCGAACTTGATCCCGACGAGCCGCCCGAAGTGCCGCCCGAGCTGGACCCCGACGTGCCCCCCAGTCCTCCGCCACCAAGCCCGGTGCCGGGGGAAGTAATGGTCGATCCACAACCGTAGAGCGCGAGTAATGTTGATGTCGCGACAGCGATGACTGTCCGACCGGCGAATTTTTGCATGATGTCCCCGTAGAAAAACTATTGGTGGGGGTATCACTGCAAATTGCACGCCAAATGTGAGTTATCGCGTCATCTCTGCGATTCGGCGCATATATGCCGGAGGAAATTTAAATCTGAAGAACTAATCGCGGCGCAAACGCGTTTTTAACTGGAACGCATGCGCCGTGTTCCACCTGCATGCTACGTAACGTGTCCTGTTTGCGTAACGACGCGGAGCCGCCGCCAAACACCACGCACGGCGACTCCTGCTCCAGGCAACGCGCTACGCCGACGATTAAAACGCGGCGGTGTAAATCGCCAGCGCATCGGCCTCGGTAACAGGGTGGGGGTTGTTCACCAGAAGCCGTGTTTGCAACATGGCGTCGCTCGCCATCCGCTCGAGCCCGCTACGTTCTATGCCGACATCGCGCAACCGGGCCGGGATCGCGGTCGCGGCGATCATCTGCTCGAGCCGTTCGATCAACGCTTGCGTCTTGCTTTCGGCGCTGCCCGTCAACCCCGGCACGACCACGTCCGCGAGCTCGGCGTACAAATGCGCCGCAGCCTGAGCGTTGAACCGCAACACGTGCGGCAGCACGAGCGCGTTCGAAAGACCGTGCGGGACGTGATAAATGCCGCCGATCGGATACGCGAGCGCATGCACCGCGGCCACCGGCGAATTGGCGAACGCCTGACCGGCGAACGCCGCGCCGAGCAACATCGCTTCGCGCGCCGCGCGATTCTGGCCGTTTTCGCAGGCGGGCAACAGATTGCGCGACAGCAGCTCGAGCGCCTTCACCGCCAGCATGTCCGACACCGGGTTCTTCAAATGCGCGGACGTGTACGCCTCGATCGCGTGAACCATCGCGTCGATGCCGGTGGCCGCCGTTGCGGCAACCGGCAGTCCGAGCGTGAGTTCCGCGTCGAGAATGGCCAGATCGGCGACCAGTTGCGGCGCGACCACGCCCATCTTCTTCGCCTCGCCCACCGTCACGATCGACACGGCCGTGACTTCCGAGCCGGTGCCCGCGGTGGTCGGCATCTGTACGAGCGGCAAGCGCGACACAGTGATCCTGTTTACGCCATACATCTCGCTGAGCGGCTGCTCCTGCTGCGGAGCCAGCACGGCGATCAGCTTGGCCACGTCCATCGACGAACCGCCGCCGAGCCCCAGCACGATCTCCGCGCCAGCCTCGCGTGCGCGCGACGTTGCTTCGAGCACGATGTGCTCGGGCGGATCGGCGATCACGTCGTCGATCACGGTGGCGTTCCAGCCGTGCGCCGCGAGATCGGCGAGCGCCGGATTCAGCAGCCCACTCTTGTGAAGAAAACCGTCCGTCACCACGCACAGGCGCGTGAGCGACGGAAATTGCGCGCGCAGCAAAGCGCCGAGACGGCGTGCCGCGCCGAATTCGAGGACCATGGTCGGCACGGTTTGAAACCGGAATGCGTTCATCATGCTGCGTCTCCAGGCACCATATGGCTCGTGACTTCACGCCGTTCGAGCAGCGGAATGATCGTACCGAAGCCAAGGCGCTGGAAGTGCGGCGTCTCGCGATGCACGGCGAGGCCATCGGCTTCGCTGTACTGCTCGAGAATCACGAAGTGATCGGGATCGACCGGCGAACGGAAGAATTCGTAGTAGAGATTCTTCGGCTCCGCGCGGGTTGCCACCGCGAGTTCCGTGAGGGGCTGCACAATCGCATCGCCGTTGCCGGGTTTGGCGAAAAAATGCGCGATTACCTGCAGGTAAGCATTAGCCATCGATAACTCCAACTAGATGGGATGTTCAACGTTCAGGATCCAGATTCCACAATTCGCTGTCGCTGGTGGAGACCGCGACCGCGCCTTTCTTCAACGCATCGAACACGTCGCCCTTGTTGCAGACGAAGCCCGAGGCGACGATCGGCGGCAAAGCCTTGCGGTCTTGCGCGGACAGATGCGAGAGCATGGGCGCCGGCATCAGTTGTACCAGATTCGGATCGCTTTGCTCCAATGCCTTCACGCTGCGCGGCCAGGTCGAGCGGTCCGTCACGAACACTTTCTGCATCGTGACGAGACCGGCCCGATTGCCGCGCTGGATAGTCGCCACCCGGGTCGAGACGAGGCTGGTGACGCCGATGTCCGCCAGATACTCCACGCCGCCTTTATCTTGCGAGAGCCCGTCGCAGCTGTCGATGTTGACGATGACATACTTGCCGGCTTTCGTCAGGGCCGCGACCACCGGGTGCAGTTTGCGCAATTCGACATTCGCGACGATCGAGATTTCAGCGGCGCTTTTCAGAAAGATGTCGATCTGCTCGATGCCGAACAGCGTTGCAATGACCGGGTGGCGCGTGAGGCGCGCCCCAAGTGACTTATCCATGTGATTACTGCTTCGCGTCTTGAGCTTGCTCGTCAGTCAGGCCAAGCTTGCCGGGATTGAGAATGTTCTTCGGGTCGAGCGTGCGCTTGACTGCCTGCAGAACCGGGAATGCGCTACCGAGCGATTCGCTCATATACGGCGCGCGCAACAGGCCGACGCCGTGATGGTGGCTCAACGCTGCATTGTATTTGATGAGCACCGCGTTGGCGGCGTCCCATGCGGCGCGATACCACTTCGCGCGATGCTCGACTTCGACCTCGCCGCGCAACGAGAAGTACAGACACGCCCCGTCCACATACGCATGCGACTGGTGCGCCGAACCGGCCAGCGTGCCGGGGACCGCGTTGATGGCGGCCACCACGTCGGCATAGATACCCGGCAGGTCCTTCCACGGGCCGACCATTTCCAGCGTATCGGCCACAAAGCCCGGGCTGCGTTTGAAACCTTCCGCGCTCTTGCCGGTAAGGTAGCGCGTGTCGAGCCACTTCTCGAAGATGACCTTGTCGTCCAGTTTCCCGCCCAGTTCCTGGCAGACGCGTTCGCTGATCGTCAGCACGGCTTCGACCATTTCGCGCGGACCTTCGTCGGCGATCAGCAGTACGTTCGATTCCGGCAGCCCGAATTGCACGCCGCTTTCGAGTTCGTCATAGAGGCGCAGGGCGGCCGGATTCGCGCCTTGCTGCATGATCTGGCGGCATGCTTCGAGTCCGATCGCGAAGGTCTGGAAGCCATAGGCAATCGCGCGGCCGTAATCCGGCAGGCGATGCAACTTCAGACGCACGCGCACGATCACGCCGAGTGTGCCTTCGGAGCCGATGAAAAGCTGCTGCAGATCGGGACCGACCGCCGCGCGCGAATAGCCGCCCACGCTGATCAGACTGCCGTCAGCGAGCACCACGTCCATGCCGAACACCATGTCTTCGATCTTGCCGTAGCGTGTCGAGAGCTGGCCCGCGCCACGGCAGGCCACCCATCCGCCGACCGTGCTGATCGCATACGACGACGGCCAATGGCCCATCGTCATACCGTAGTCGCGCTGAATGGTTTCCTCGAAGATGTCGCCGAACATGCCGGCTTCGACTTCGACGATCTGGCTCTCGCGATCGAAGCCGACGAGGCGATTCAGTTCACACACGTCCAGCACGATGCCGCCGCGCACGGGCAGCGCCGCACCGGTCACGTTGCTGCGCCCCGCCGACACCGTCA
The DNA here is from genome assembly GCF_003610895.1 of Paraburkholderia fungorum. Taxonomy (GTDB): domain Bacteria; phylum Pseudomonadota; class Gammaproteobacteria; order Burkholderiales; family Burkholderiaceae; genus Paraburkholderia; species Paraburkholderia fungorum_B. The sequence goes on along the minus strand of NZ_MCAS01000001.1, from coordinate 243,628 downwards.
CCGGAAGCGAAGCGGCATGGGCGATACGCATGACCGCCTGAATCTGTTCGACCTTCGAGACGCGGACGATGACCGCGTGCGGCGTGGCCGGTTTGCCGGCGGTTTCCGTCACCATCGAGGCGGCCCACCAGTCGCGCGTCCATGCGACGACGTCGGAGGCAAGCGTGAGCACTTCGTCGGCTACCTCGCGCAGTGCGCCGATGTGCTGTTCGCTGACCTCGACCGGGTCGCGTTGCAGACCGGCTTCGCCCGTCGATTCCTTGATGATGTCCTTGAGCGTGGCGGCGTAAGCCGGCGGGGTGTGCGCGCCGACGATATAGTTGCCACGGTTATAGCCACGCTTGATTGCTTCCTTGCTGATCATTCGGTTTCTCCCATAAGAACAGACTTTTCGTGTTCGACGGCGGCGACGTAGTCGCTCACCTGCTTTGCGACGAGCGCATCGGACAAGCCGAGCTCCGTCTGTAAAATTTCGCCCACCCGCGCGGCGGCGCGTGCCGATGCATCGCGCGCCATCAGGCGCGCGCGGATGCGGCGCGACAGCACGTCGTCCACGTTGCCGGCGAGTTCGTGTCTGACGGCGTAGAGCACTTCCGCCTCGGTGTACGGCAAGCCTTCGACGATCGGCTTCAGCAAGCTCGAATCGCGCTCGAGAATGTCGGTGACGAAACGCGCTTCCGTGCCGTAGCGTTCACCCAGTTGCGCGGACAAGCCGCCCGAGGCGACGATCGCTTGCGCGTCGTAGCCCGCCGCACCGAGCAGATACGCCGACTTCGTGCGGCATTTCGCGCGTTTGCCGATAACTTTCTGCGCGGCGTCGATGGTCTGTTCGGCCATGTGCCGCGAGGTCGTGAGCTTGCCGCCGACGATGGTGACGAGTCCGTCCGGCGCGGTATGAATCTCATGATTGCGCTTCATTTCCAGCGTCTTTCCGCCGGGCGGCCCGACCAGCGGCCGGCAGCCGGCGATGCTGCCCACTACGTCTTCGGCCTGCAGGTCGGTCTTCAATGCCGAGCGTGCGCCTTCGATCAGGAAGTCCAGTTCCTGGCGCGTGCAGCAGACGTCGTCGAGATTGCCTTGATAGTCTTCGTCGGTAGTGCCGAGATAGGACACGTTGCCCCAGCGCGTGATCGTCGCGCGTCGGCTGCGGCCCGGCACGGGAATCGTCACCGTGCAGTCGTTGCGAATCTTCAGCCACGGAATCGCGACGTGGACCCCCTTCGCGGGGCGGATCTGCAAGGCAGCCGGATCGTCTTTCTTGCGGCCGTTCCAGTCGCGCAGCCAGACGCCGGTGGCCATCACCACCACGCCGCCGCGCACGCGAATCTCGCGGTCGTCCGCATGCACGATCACGCCGTCGACACTGCCGTGTCCGTCGCGCGTGATCTCGACGACCTTCGCGTGATTGACGACGGCCGCGCCATGGAACGCCGCCGTGCGCGCGAGATTCAACGTAAGGCGTGCGTCGTCTACGCGCGCGTCGAAATACATGAAGCCGCCGGTGAGGTTCTCTTCGTTGAAGGTGGGGCAGTGCGACAGCACTTCCGCCTTGCTGAGCTTCTGATGCAGGATGCCTTCGCGCCAGCCGCCCGCGATGTCATAGGTCCACAGAAGACTCTCGAATGCTTTGGCGAGCCGCTTGTCGAACACGCCGTCCTTCTCCATGACGGGAAACAGGAACGGCAGGCGTTGCACCAGGTGCCGTGCGTTTCTGCGCAGACGCTGCCGTTCCAGCAACGAGTGACGCACCAGCCCAAGATTGCCTTGCTCGATATAACGCAGGCCGCCGTGCACCATCTTCGATGACTTCGACGACGTGCCCGAGGCGAAATCGCTCTTTTCCAGCAGGGCCACACGATAGCCACGCAAGCTCGCGTCGAGTGCGGCATAGGCGCCGGTTACGCCGCCGCCCACGATCACGATGTCGAAGGTTTCACTGCCGAGGCGGTCGAGCTGCTCGCCGCGCACCATGCGCAGGGGCTCGGTGCCGGTCATGTCGGCGCGTTCTTTCGAGGCCTTTCTGGATGGAATAAACAACATGTGTATCAGTCCCCACAACCATTATCAAATGCACGGGCATGGGCGAGTTCGGCCTCGACCCTTGCCTGCCAGGAGGCGCGCCGCTTTGCGCGCGCGCCTGAATCCGCTGACGGCTCGAACACCGCGTCGGTGACGGCGGTGGCGCGCGCCTGCTGCAGCGAATTCCACAGCAGGCCCGACGAGCCCGCGAGAAACGCGGCGCCGCGCAGGCTTGCGCGATCGCTTTCATGCATGCGCCGCACCGGCATGCCGCTCAGATCGGCCTGAATCTGCAATAGCACGTCGCTGCCCGACAGACCGCCGCCGACCACCAGTTCGGAGGCTTCGACGTCGGCGATCGCCTGGTTTGCGTCGATGCACAGCGCGACCGAATGCGCGATGCCTTCGAGAATCGCGTAGGCGATTTCCGCTTGCGTCGTGGCGATGGAAATGCCGCTGAGCGAGGCGCGCGCCTTGGGCTGCAATTGCGGCACGCGCAAACCGGTCAAGGCGGGCAGGAAGGTCACGCCGCGCGCCGAGTTAACCGTCGCGGCGAGGGTGCTGATCTGCGCGGGATTGTCGAACCAGTGCAATTTCTCGCAGATCCAGTTCAGCGCCGAGCCGGTGGTCGCAACGAAGGTTTCGAGCGAATAGTGCGAGACGTTGTGCTGGCGGCGCGCGGTCATCGTCAGCGTGCCGTCGTGCGAAGTGTCTGTAACCGGCGGGACCTGCGTGCCCACCAGCAGATCGACGAAGCTGCCGGTACCGTGCACGCACATCGATTGGCCACGATCGAGGCAACCGAGCCCTACGGCGCCCGCGAGCTGATCGCCGGCGCAAGCGAGAATCGGCACGTCGATGCCGAGCAGTTCGGCGCGCGTGCGGCCGAATTCATCGGCGTCCTGACGAAGCTCCGGCAGGAGCGATTGCGGGAAGCCAAGCGCGTCGATCCAGTCGAGGCAATAGCGGTGCTCGGCAAGCAGATACGCGCTCGCCGAGGTCGCGTTGGTCGGCGTCGTCACGCACACGCGTTCGTTCGACAGATGCCAGAGCAGCCACGTGTCGATCGTGCCGAACGCGAGGCGGCGCTCGCGCTGAGCGAGGATCACGGAGGGCGTCTTCTGCAGGTGATGGGCTGCCCACAGGTACGGCGAGCGTACGCCGGCAGGGCGCCCCACGCGTTCTATCAGCGTGCTGTCCCACTTCGCGGCCAGTTGGTCCAGTTCGCTTGCGTGGCGCGTGTCCTGCCAGACCATCGCGGGCACCAGCGCGCGGCCGGTGTGGGTGTCCCACAGCACGGCGGTGGCACGTTGCGTTGCAATGGCCAATGCGACCACGTTCAGCTGCTCGTTCGCCGCGAGTGCCAGCGTCGCGCGACACACCGCGATGGTTTTCTCGAGGATGGCGTTGGCGTCCTGCTCGACGACGCCCGGTCGCGGGCTGTCGACGCTGAGCGGCAGGTACGCCAGACAGGAGACCTGCCCGTCGGCGTCGACGACTGCCGCGCGCGTGCCGGACGTCCCCTCGTCGATTGCGAGAATAACGTTTCGATTGCTGATCATGGCTGGGATTTCTCGATTGCCGGGGTCATGAATACGGATGCGTCCTTGGTATCGCCTTTGAATTGCGGCGCATCGGGTTCGTTGTCGGGGGTGACGGTGGTGCGCGTCGGGTCCCACTTGATGACGAAGCAGATCACGCTCGCCACCAGGGGAACGATCGCCAGAATCAGGAAGGTCCTGTCGAGGCCGTAGTGCTCACGGAACAGCGGAAACACCAGCAGGCCCAGCGCGGCGCCGATCGAACCTAATGCGCCGATCACGCCATTGGCACCCGCGCGAATCTCACTGCGAAACGACAACGAAGACAGGCTCTTGCCGTTTGCGCCAGGTCCCGAAGAGTGAAACAGAATGAATAGTGAGGGCACGATGACCGCGAGCCACAGCGGCATTTTCGAGCCGAACAGGCCGAGTACCAGCAGCATCACGAACACCGCGGCGAAGCCGAATGCGGATGCGCGCCGCAAGCCGAATCGTTTGCCGATGACCGGCGACATGAAACCGCCGAAGATGCCGAACACGTTGAAGAGCAATGCGCCGAGTGTGGCGTAGACGAAATCCTTGCCGAACAGGGCCGCGCTGATCAACGGCAGATACCAGCCAATCGCGAAGTACTGAATCGACTGGCCGACCTGAACGGTGGCGGCGAGCAGCGTGCGTGGCAGATAGATGCCGCGAAAGATCAGGGCGACGTTGGCGAGCCCGCGTGTGGCCTGATTCAGCACTGGCACGCGTTCTTCGAGAGGCGCGGCGCGGAAGGTGCGCCCGTAGATGCGGCTCATCGCGGCGGCGGCGTCCACGAGACGTTCCTTGCGCGCCAGCCAGATCGGACTCTCGACCAGAAACACCAGTTGCAGCACGAGGATCGCGGCGCCGAACAAGGCCGTTGCCGCTACCGAATAACGCCAGATCGAATCGCCCACGTGCCACGATTGAAAGAGCAGGGCGAGCAGCAGGTTGGAGCAGACGGCGGTGTACCACATGCCCTGCCAGGCATTCAGGCGGCTCTTCAGCTTGACGGGCGTGAACTCGGCGAGCATCGCCATGGCAATCGCGAAGTCGATTCCATATGCCATGCCGACAAAGAAACGGCCTGCCAGAATGACTTCGAAGCCAGGTGCGAATACGACCAGCACGGCGCCGATCACCGCGAGCAGTTTGGCGAGAACCAAAGGACGGATACGCCCCCAGCGATCGGCCATCCAGCCGCCGATCGGGTTAAAGGCGATGGCAACCCAGGACGCAAACGAGGTCATGAGCGCGATTTGAGGCGCGCCGAGATGGAGATCTCGCGTCATGGGCCCGAGGCCCGCGCTCAAAGCGGAATTGGAGAATGCGTCTAGAAACAGGCCACCGAGCGCGAGCCACCAGATAACGCCGGCTCTACCGGGAATGCCTGAACATGAATCGATGAATGAAATAACATCGTCAATGCCACGAATCTTAATCGCGATCGTCTGCACAATCGGTCTCCTTTAGTTTTTCTGTAAGAGGCCGGTGCTGTTCGCGGAGCAAATCGCGAGTGCGTATTCGGATGCGTTCCGTTTACGCGCAAGAGACCATCTTACAGATAGTCTCTTATCTAGATCTGCAGGCAGACTTTATGATGTGGTGGGGAAAGTGTCAAGAGTTGTGATGAGGGAATTGTTTGTTGGTCTGTTCTTGTTCTTGGCTTTTTCTTTGGTTTTTTCTTGTTTTCTTATTGGTCGGTTTTGTTTGTGAGTCCACGGCGTTGGCCTTTCCTTGCTGTGTTCGTGGTCTATTAGTGTTGCCCCTGTGCGGGGCGGCACTTACTTTCTTTGCCGCCGCAAAGAAAGATAAGCAAAGAAAGCGGCTCACCCCGCCAGCTCATAAGCGGGTCCCCCGCGCAGTCACGGTAGTGGTGCATCTGGAATCTGTGCTCTCGCACATTCCGCTCTGGTGACAAGGCCGTCATACTTCCGGCGGCGCTGCGCGCGCCGAAGCGCACTTCCTTTGCGCCGATTGTTCGGGTTGCGAAGTATTGTCGTGATTTAAGTAAATGCGCCCGGATGGGCTCGGGCCGCCCGCGGGCCGCCTTGTGCGGCCCGTTCTTGTTGGTGTTTTAGCGCGAGTCGCAGTGGGCGACTTGTTGGGGCGGGGCGGTTTCTACATTTCTTAAGTGCCGCGATGCGCTGCCTGAAATCACGAAACTGAGCGCCGCGAGCACCCATACGCCAACGCCACCATATAACATCACCCAGCCGAAGCCGTCGATCAATGCCGCGTGAATTGCCGCTCCCGTGGGATCGATTTGCGCTAACGCCGGTATTCCCGCTCTGACCGCTTCCACATCGCCCGCGGCAATTTTCTCGGCGAGTCGTGCAAGCAGCCCGGCGTCGATCGTCGCGGGGAGTCTCGCCTTCAGGTGGAACAGGATGCCGGCTATCAGGATCGCCCCCATCAACGCAATGTTGATCGCGAGCGTAATCATCCGTGCACTCATGTCAATACCGGATGCCATGCCCGCTCGCTCCGCAGGAACCGCACCAGTTGTCGTGTTGGTGACCGGCGTATTGGTCAGGCCGAGACCGGCGCCGGCGAGTATGCAGCCAGGCAACATCGTCAGTGCGTCCGGATGCGCGACGCTGCTGCCGTACTTCATCAACATGAAACCAAGGCCGATGACGAAGAGGCCACCAGGAATCGCGATTCCCGAGCCATAGCGCAATATGAGGCGTTCGCCAAGCGGGGGAAACAGCAGCGTCGGCAGCGTGTACGCAAGCAACGCCAACCCCGCAGTCATGCTGTCGTAGCCAAGTCCGATCTGGAAGTAGATCGGTATGTAAATCATGAAGGGCCAGAAACTGAAGTTCATGCCCGCGGAGCCCATCAAGGCACCTGAAAACTGCGGAATCCTGAATACTGAAAAATCGAACATCGGACGTGCGCTGAATCGCTCCGCGTACAGGAATGCCACGAAAGCAAGCACCGTCGCCACGATAATGAATATCGCGCGAGGGCTCGTGAAGCCGAGGCCGGGGCCCTGCGTGATGAAGTACACCAGACCGAAAACCGCCAGCGACAGTGTGGCGATGCCGGCCACGTCGAGCGTATGCGCATGCGGATCGCGCGACTCCTGCACGCCGCCGAAAACCAGCGCCAGGGTCACGATGGCGAGCAACGCATGCACCCAGAAGACCCATTGCCAGCCCGATACCGCCACGATCATGCCGCCAATGATCGGCCCAAAACCCAGCCCGATGCCGAGAATGATGCCCCACGCGCTGAACGCCCTGGCGCGCTCGGGGCCCTCGTTGAACTGGTGCGAGAGCACGGCGACCTGGCATATCAACATCGCGCCGCCACTCGCGCCTTGCAGCAGGCGCCCGACAATCAGTGTCGGCACGCTCTGCGCGAGGCCGCAAATTAGCGAAGTCAGGCCAAACAGCGCAATACCAATGACGAAAATCCGCCGGCGGCCGAAGCGGTCCGCGAGCGTGCCGGTCGCCATCAGTACCGTGGTTACCGCAAGCGTGTACGCGTTCATGATCCATTGCATACCCTTGAAGTCGCCGTGCAGCACACGCTCCAGGGTAGGCAGGATCACCGGCACGCTCGAAATTTCAAGGCCGAACATCAGTGAAGCAAGACACACGGCGCCCAGCGCCAGGGTGTTCTTGCGGATGGAAAAGCGGGTTGCCGTTTGCGCCGGTTCGCTGGACATAGGAATTCACCTCGATAGTCGATGGCCTTGGCCACCAGAGAGTGTGTAATATAGAAGGGAATTCCTGTCCCTATTGACGCTGTTTAGTCCCGTGAATGTGTCTTATGGGGAACCAATAAGGTGAGGGTATGAGCGACATTCTTGATGGCGTGACGACGTTCGTGCGTGTCGTCGAAACCGGCAGTTTTGCTTTGGCGGCAGAGCGCATGAACCTGACGCGTTCGGCGGTCGGCAAGGTGATCGTGCGGCTCGAAAAGCGCCTCGGCGTGCGCCTGCTCAATCGCACCACGCGCAGCCAGAGTCTCACCGAAGACGGACAAGCGTATTACGACCGCTGCGTACGTGCATTGGCCGAACTCGAGGCGGCCGAAGCCGATCTGGATTCAGGGCGGCGCGAACCTAAAGGGCGTCTGCGGGTCAGCGTGCCACAGGCCTTCGGCCATCACTGCGCGGCGCCGGTTCTGCTCGAACTCGCGCGCAGGCATCCGCAACTGAAGGTCGATATTTCGATCAGCGACCGCTTCGTGGACGTGGTGGAGGAGGGCTTCGATCTGGTCGTGCGGATTGGTCCGCTGCCCGATAGCGCGAGTCTTGCGGCGCGCCGGCTAGGCGTGCAATACGCGAGCATCGGCGCGGCGCCTTCCTATCTCGCGCAACGCGGCAAGCCCCGTAACGTGGACGAGTTGCGCGGACACGCGATCATCGCCTATATGTGCGCGGGTGTGATTCAACCGTGGGACGTGGTGGATGTCGACGGGCAAATCCGCCGTGCGCAAGTCGAGCCGCAGCTCGGCTTTGACGACATGCAGGGAATCGTGGACGCTGCGATTGCAGGCTTTGGTCTGGCGTGGCTGCCGTGCTGGTTGCTGACCCGCTATGTGCAAACGGGCCAACTGGTCGCGGTCATGGAGAACTGTTTCCGGCCTCAGCAGGACATCCACGTGGTGTGGCCGAAGAGCCGCTATCTGCCCTTGAAAACGCGCTATGCGATCGATGCGCTGGTGGCCGGGATTCCCGCCATGGTCAGGGCACCCGGCGAGGGCGCCCTGATCTGCACATAGTGCCTAGAACTGCATCGTCGCGCTTGCCACGGCCGTGCGCGTCGGCGAAGGCGAGACAAAGGAGCCCCACGCCGTGGTCCAGTAGCGGCGGTTGAACATGTTGTTGATCCCCGCGCGCAACGTCACGTCCTTGCCGGCGATCTTCGTCTCATACCGGCCGCTCAGATCGAAGGTGGTGTAGGCCGGCACGAACTGCGTATTGGCCGCGTCGACCGCCTGATTGCCGACATACTTGCCGCCGAACGCCAGCGTCAGCGGACGCAGATAAGACGGGTTGTACTCCACGCGGCCCGTGAACGTGAAGCGCGGTGCGCCATAAATGCGCTTGCCCTCGATGCTCGGGTCGTCGATATCGACGGCCTTCGTATCGAGCCACATCATGCCGCCCATCACGCGCCATTCGCTCGTCAACGCGAGCCAGCCGCTCGCGTCGATGCCGGTGTAGCGCTTGGTGCCGTCCTGCACGAACATGTTGGCCGTATTCGTGTAGTTGTAGCCCTGGTCGACGCGGAACAGCGCGAGGTTGGCGCCCCACCTGGCATGATCCGTCTTGAAGCCGATTTCGTACTGCTTGCTTCTCAACGGGCCGTATGTGGCCGGGTAGTTGAGGTTGGTGTTCGACGCGGCGCCGCCCTGTTCGAGTGACTGGACATAGCTCGCATACACCGTCGAATACGGGTCGGTTTTGAACATCAGCGCGAAGGTCGGCGTGACCGGATTCGCGCTGTACTGCGATGTGACGGCGCTCGACGGATCGTACTGATGCTGGCGGAATTGCGTGTACCGCACGCCGACCAGTGCCGACAGGCGCGAGGTGAATTGCATGGTATCGCTCGCGTACAACGCGGCCTGCGTGATGCGTTGTTGGCGATAGAGCTCCGAGCCGATGCTGACTTCGTCGTTGGTCAGCAAGGTGCTGCTGTACAGATTGCCGGTGCCGAGGAAATAGCCATTGTTCCAACCCGTGCTGTTGCTGTACTCGGCGGTTTGCGTCTGGTAGCTCGCGCCGGCCACGACGTCGTGCTTGATGCTGCCGGTGTTGAACTTGCCCTGCACCATCGCGTCGACGTTCTGATAGAAGTAGCGCGTCAGCGCCGCATAGAGCGTGTTCGAATAGTTACCCGCGGCGTCGTTGACGAACAGGAAGCTATCCGAGTTGGTGCGGTTCTCCTTGGCAAAGCGGTACTTCACGCTCGCATGCCAGTTCTCCGAGAGGCGGTAATCGAGGCCCGTGCCGAACGAGGCCATCTCGGTCTGGTAGTAATTCTGCGGCTGCGTCAGCGCATGGGTGACGGTGCTCGCGTCGGGAATCCCCAGACCGCTCGCGAAGCCCATGCCGAACAGCGTGCCGTTGGTTTTGCGCTTCTGATAGAAGGCGTCGACCGTCCAGGTCAGGTCCGGCGTGATGCGGAAATCCAGCGCGAGCGAGGCGACCTGGCGGCGAATATGGCCGTTCTGCTCGGCGGTATTGCCGTCCTCGTTGACGAGGTTCAGGCGATAGCCGAAACGGTTGTCGTTGCCGAAGCGGCCGCCCAGATCGATCGCCTCGGTGAATACGCCGGCCGACCGGTAGCCGACCGACACGCTGCGATACGGGTCGTCAGTCGGCCGTTTCAGCACGAAGTTGACGATGCCGCCCGGCGAGCCGAAGCCATACATGAAGCCGGACAGGCCCTTGAGCAATTCCACCTGCTCGAACGGTTCGAGCGGCAGGTCGGTGTCCCAGGACGGGAACGTCTGGCCGTCCACCTTGATGCTGTTCAGCGTGTCGATCGGCATGCCGCGCACCTGGAACATCGAGTTTTCGCCGAGCGCATTGTCGTTGCTGACCGACACGGCCGGGTCGTACTTGAACAGATCGTTCGAGGTTGTCGCGAACAGATCCTTGCCTTCCTCGCTCGTCACGGTGCGGGTCGAAAACGGCGTATCCACTGCCTTGCGCCTGCCCAGGGCGCCGGCGCCGACGGTGTCGGCCTGCTCCACGCTCGCGTCTTTCGTGGCCGAGACGCTCACGGCCGGCAGCGTGGCGGCGGCGTCGCTTGCCGCGGCCTGCGCCCATCCGGATGACGAAAGCGTGGACAACGACAGACCGACGCTGACGAACAGCCCCGCGCTGAGTAGAGACGGTGCACGGCGGTGGCCGCGCATCAACGTTGGCCGCGCGGGGCGGCTGACGACAAAGAGATTCTGCATATTGTTCGAGTTAGGCAGCGCGGCACCGTCGCGCACCAAAGATGTGCGAAACGGCATCGCTCGATGCGGATGGTGAGTAAACAGGTAGTTCAGGCTTCGATTTCGCACGAATGGTAATGCATCTGATTCGCATTAACAATATGCTTTCATCTCAGGTCATCTATAAGACATCTGTCTTAAGACATAGGGCAAATGGCTGTAAGCCTTATCTGGCGGGACTCGACCCCGTTCGCGGCGGTTCGGCAATATGTTTGTTTAGCAGCGAGTAGAGGAAAACACGCATATACTCACGGTCGAGCCGTAAAAAGTAGTGCCGTGGGTCGCGCTGCGTTTTTGCTGCTTCGTCGCAACTCGCGGGCTCAGCGCCACGAACGCTCTGTCTACCACTTCACCTAGCAAAGCATCAAAACATGTCCACATCGCCGAAGATCATCTACACCCTGACCGACGAAGCGCCTGCTCTGGCGACTTATTCGCTGCTGCCGATCGTCAAGGCGTTCACGCGCTCGTCCGACGTGATCGTTGAAACGCGCGATATCTCGCTTGCCGGCCGGATCATCGCTGCATTTCCGGACTACCTGACCGCGGAACAGAAGGGTTCCGACGATCTGGCGGAACTGGGTGGACTCACCACGCGTCCGGAAGCGAACATCGTCAAGCTGCCGAACATCAGCGCTTCGGTGCCGCAACTGAAGGCTGCGATTGCCGAACTGCGCGATCAGGGCTTCAAGCTGCCGTCCTATCCGGACGAAGCGAAGACCGACGAAGAGAAAGACGTCAAGGCCCGCTACGACAAGATCAAGGGCAGCGCCGTGAACCCGGTGCTGCGCGAAGGCAATTCGGATCGCCGCGCGCCGTTGTCGGTCAAGAATTACGCACGCAAGCATCCGCACAAGATGGGCAAGTGGAGCGCGGACTCGAAGTCGCACGTGGCGCACATGAGCGGCGGCGACTTCTACGGCAGCGAAAAATCGGCGCTGATCGCAGCAGCCGGCGCGGTGAAGATCGAACTGACCACCGCCGACGGCTCGACCAAAGTCCTGAAAGAAAAGACGGCCGTGCAAGCCGGCGAGATCATCGACGCTTCGGTGCTCTCCAGGAACGCGCTGCGCAGCTTCATCGAAGCGGAAATCGCCGACGCGAAGGCGAAGGGCGTGCTGTTTTCGGTGCACCTGAAGGCGACCATGATGAAGGTGTCGGATCCGATCATCTTCGGTCACGTGGTTTCGGTGTTCTACAAAGACGTGCTGACCAAGCACGCCGACGCGCTGGCGCAAGCGGGTTTCAACCCGAACAACGGTATCGGCGACCTGTACGCGCGCCTGAAGGACCTGCCGGAGCAAACGCGCGAAGCGATTGAAGCCGACATCAAGGCGCAGTACGCGCAACGCCCGCAACTGGCCATGGTCAACTCGGACAAGGGCATCACCAGCCTGCACGTGCCGAGCGACGTGATCGTCGACGCGTCCATGCCGGCCATGATTCGCGAGTCGGGCAAGATGTGGGGCGCGGACGGCGCGCTGCACGACGCCAAGGCTGTGATTCCGGACCGTTGCTACGCCGGCGTCTACCAGGCGGTGATTGAAGACTGCAAGAAGAACGGCGCCTTCGACCCGGTCACCATGGGCACGGTGCCGAACGTCGGCCTGATGGCGCAAGCCGCTGAAGAATACGGTTCACACGACAAGACGTTCCAGATTCCGGCGAGCGGTGTGGTTCGCGTGACCGACGCGGAAGGTAAGGTGCTGATCGAGCAACCGGTTGAAGCCGGCGACGTCTGGCGCATGTGCCAGACCAAAGACGCTCCGGTTCAGGACTGGGTCAAGCTCGCGGTGAACCGCGCCCGCGCCACCGGCACGCCGGCTATTTTCTGGCTGGACGCAGCGCGCGCGCACGACGCGCAGATCATCAAGAAGGTCGAGCAATACCTGAAGGACCACGACACCAACGGTCTGGATATCCGCGTGATGACGCCGGTTGAAGCAACGAAGTTCTCGATCGAACGCATCCGCGCCGGCAAGGACACGATTTCGGTTACCGGCAACGTGCTGCGCGACTACCTGACCGACCTGTTCCCGATCATGGAACTGGGCACCAGCGCGAAGATGCTGTCGATCGTTCCGCTGATGGCCGGCGGCGGCATGTTCGAAACCGGCGCGGGTGGTTCGGCGCCGAAGCACGTTCAGCAACTGGTTGAAGAAGGCTTCCTGCGTTGGGATTCGCTCGGCGAATTCCTCGCGTTGGCGGCTTCGCTCGAACACCTGAGCGGCGCGTATCACAACCCGAAGGCGCAGGTTCTGGCAAAGACGCTGGATCAGGCAACCGGCAAGTTCCTCGACAACGACAAGTCGCCGGCGCGCAAGATTGGCGGTATCGACAACCGCGGCAGCCACTTCTACCTGGCCATGTACTGGGCTGAAGCGCTTGCCGCGCAAACCGAAGATGCCGCGTTGCAGGCGCAGTTCGCCGGCGTGGCCAAGGCGATGGCCGACAACGAAGCGAAGATCATCGAGGAGCTGGGTGCGGCGCAAGGCAAGCCGGTGGATATCGGCGGTTACTACCGTCCGAATGTCGAACTGACGAGCAAGGCCATGCGCCCGAGCGCCACGCTGAACAAGATCGTGGACGCGCTCGCTTGAGGTTCTGATCGAGGTTCTGCATGCGGCGTTGCATGAGGTGCTGAGACTGCCGTTCGAAGTACCGAAGCAAGCACGGAAATAAGCCGCAAACAAGACGATGGCGCTCCTTAGGAGCGCCATCGTCGTTTCTACGCGTACGGAATCGGTCATGCCAGCCTTCACACGTGAACGATTTCCCATTCGCTGAGCTTTTCAGGAATTTCGAGCGTCGATGTGTCGACTTCCGTGAGTTGCGGGCAGCTCAGGCCGCGTGCGACTTCATCGGCAGCCTGTTCCGGGCAGGAAAATTCACCAAGCGTCTCGTTGCCGTAGGTTGCCTCCCAACCATCCTGGGCCGGCAAAATGTAGAACGCTCCCTGGGTCGATCCAAAGCGAAAGCCTTTCATTTTTAGTCTCCCAATTGCCAATTAAAAACCGCTGTGCCGTGGCGGCTTCAGGTAGGGGCGGGGGACTCGCTGCGACTGCGCTTCGTCCCGTCTTTCACTGCACCCTTTTCGCTGCGTCCTATGAAGCGTCGGCTCTTGTAAAAGAGTCTACGTCAGCAAGTCACGGCGCAAGGGGCTGTTAGACGGTTCGCTCGATCAAAAAATATTGTTTAAAAATAAAGACTTGCGTCTTTCATTTTACGATGTGCAACGTGGGGCGACATTGCGAAATGGCGAATTTGTGCCACGCACCACGATTTTTTACGAAGCAAGGACTCATGCCACATCGTGAAATTTTGGCGTCCTGGCCAAATAGTGGGGCGCCGTGCGTTCGCGGCACGGCGAAACGCGGCGGGTGAATCGCTCCGTTCAGGGAAGAATCTGCCTCAGAAACCCGAGCAGGGCGCTGTTGAATTGCGCCAGCCGTTGCAGCGGAGCGAAATGACTCACGCCCGGCAGGAGAAGCAACGCCGCGCCGGGAATACTGCGGGCAAGGTAGTCGGCGTGCTCCGGCTTGATGAACTCGTCGTGTTCGCTCTGGACGATCGCAACCGGCACGCGAATCCTCGCCAGATCGTGGGCGGAATAGTTCGGCTCGGTTCTCATCATTTCGCTGACCGCGCCAACGAATGCGTCGAAGTCGCCGGGCGTGGCCGAGAGCTGCGCATAGTCTTTGGCATGCCGCGCGAAACACCGGTCGATAAGCGGCGTCGGCACGAATTCTTTGGTCCCGCCCGGATCCATGTTGCAACCGAAGAAGAACACGCCCGCAACCCGCTCGGGGGCGTGGTGACCCAACACCATCGCGATGCAGGCGCCGTCGCTCCAACCTGCCATCGCGGCGCGCTCGAGCTGCAACGTGTCCATCACGGCCAGAACGTCGGAGGCCATCAGCTCATACTTATAGGGACGCGCGTCGCGGGTGCTGCGGCCGTGGCCGCGGCTGTCGATCACGACCACGCGGTGCCCGGAGCCGACCAGCGCCGGCACCTGATAGCCCCAGTTGCCGCTATGCCCCAGACCGCCGTGCAGCAGGATGACCGGCGTGCCGGTTCCGTATGACGCGTACCAGATTCGCGCCCCTTCGTGCTCGACGTAGCCTTGATCGCTCGAAGCGGGCAGCGGGGCCGCACCGTGGGCTTCGAAATGGGTGAGATCGTCGTCGTGGAATTCCATGAGCGGTGTTGTCCTGGTGAGCCTGGTGAGCCAGATGAGCGTGGCAACCCAAGGATCCATCAGGTTGCCCGCGCCGTCACCAGAAAATCAACCGGGCTACGAATTCTCGCGCTCGAACGGCGCATCAGGTCACCGCAACCGCAACCGCAACCGCCACGTATTTCAATGATTCGTCTGCCCGAGTCCGTGCTGTGCCGACGCATTCGAATTACCTGCCGACGTGGCGTTCGAAACGCCCCTGCCCGGCGCGGGAAACACCACGAGCATCAACACAACCCCGGCCAGCAGCACCACGGCCAATCCAATCAGTCCGAACTGCGCGCTGCCGGTCTGCGTCTTGACCCAACCGACGAACGCCGGACTCACGAAGCCGCCGGTGCCGCCGAGGCTTGTGATCATCGCAATACCGCCCGCCGCCGATGAACGCGGCAAGAAGGTCTGCGGAATCGTCCAGAACACCACAAAGGCGCCGTAGGACGCAGCCGCCGCCAGTGCCAGCAAGCCGACACCGAGCGCGACGTTATGGCCGGCGGCGGGCAGGAGCGCGAACGCGAGTGCAGTCACGCAGGCGCTCGCGGCGATGTGCCAGCGCCGCTCCATGGTCCGGTCGGAACTGGCGCCGACCACATAGGTGCCGAGTGCCGCCGCAATAAAAACGAGCGCCGACAATAGCCCGACGTCGAGCACGTTCGCGACGCCCATGTCGCGAATGACAGTTGGCGCCCAGAAGCCGATCGCGTTGAAGGGCATCATCACCGCGAAATAGACGAGCGCCGCGAAATACACGCGTGGGTTGGCGAGCGCGCCGCGCAGTCCGTCGAGATGACCGCTTTGTTTGGTCTTCTCATCGGCGGCGAGTTCGCGCGACACCAGCGCCTTTTCGCGCGCGTCGAGCCAGTTCACGTCGTCCGGTTTATCGCCGAGCATGAGGAACGCGGCGATGCCGAGCGTCACGGCAGGCACGCCTTCCAGAAGGAATAGCCACTGCCAGCCCGGCAAGCCGCCGACACCCGCCAGCCGCGTCATGATGAATCCGGACATCGGGCCGCCGACAATGCCCGCCACCGCCGTGGCCATCATCAGGAATGCGGTCACGCGTGCGCGCCGCGCGCCAGGAAACCAGCAGCTCAGATAAAAGATGATGCCGGGGAAGAAACCCGCTTCGGTCACGCCGAGCAGAAAACGCATGGCGTAGAACTGCGTCGGCGTGCGTACGAACATCATCAGACTCGACACCAGTCCCCACGCGAACATGATGCGCAACAGCGTGCGGCGTGCGCCGACGCGCTGCATCCACAGATTGCTCGGGACTTCGAACAGTACGTAGCCGATGAAGAAAAGCCCCGCGCCCAGCCCGTAGGTCGACTCCGAGAAGCCGAGGTCGTGCATGAACTGCAGCTTGGCGAAGCTGATGTTGACGCGGTCGATATAGCTGATTACGTAGCAGAGAAACAGCAACGGGATCAGCCGGAAAAAGATCTTGCGATAAGTGCGTTCGACTTCGGCCGGGGTGATGTCGCCGGGAGTCGTTGTGCCTGAATGCGAATAGCCGTGCATGATGGTCTCGCGAAGAATACCCACTGCGGTGAGCGTCGCCGTGCGTGTTGTGAGGCAAGCCGGCGACGTCCGATCTCAAAGCGGTCCGGCACCGCGTCACTATCCGTCCACGACGCTCGCCGCGCAATGCTCGCTTTCGTGCGTGCCGTCGGCCGCACGATGCGCGGCGCCCGCGCGCGGCAGGCAGCGCGCCAAGGCGTCGCCGGCCCGCACGCCCTTGCCGGCAGGCAGCACGAAGAGCGGATTGATATCCAGTTCCTTCAGGTGCGCCTGCTGGTCGAGCGCCATGGCCGAGAGCGCGACGATCGTTTCGACGAGCGCCTCGATGTCGCCCGGCGGTTTGCCGCGCGCGCCATCGAGCATCGCGAAGGCGCGCAGTTCGCGGATCATCGCGTGAGCGTCGGCGTGCGTGACGGGTGCGAGCCGGAACGTCACGTCCTTCAGCACTTCGGCATAGATTCCGCCGAGGCCGCACATCACAGCCGGCCCAAACGACGCATCGTTCTCGATGCCGACGATCATCTCAAACGCGTCGCGGATTTCTTCCTGCACCAGCACGCCTTCGATTCTCGCGTGAGGTACATGGCGGCGCGCATTGGTGACGATTTCGTCGAAGGCGTCGGCAAGCGTGGCTTCATCGCGAATGCCGACCCGCACGGCGCCGGCTTCCGTCTTGTGCGCAATGTCTGGCGATTGCACCTTGATCACGAGCGGAAAGCCGATCGACCGCGCGATCGCGCATGCCTCGTCGCGGTGATGGGCGAGCCCGCTCTTCGGCGTCTCGATGCCGTAGTCGCGCAGCAGCGCCTGCGACGTGTGTTCGGTCAGGTCGCCCTGGCCGGCAGCCAGCAGCGCGCGCGCGTGTTCGACCTCGTAGCGCGCCTGCGCGAGCGGTTCGGCGCGGCGTGCCGCGGCACGCTTTCGCTGTGCCTGGGCATAGTCCGACAAGGCCGCGAACGCGCGTCCGCAACGCACGGGGGTGGCGTACAGCGGCACGCCGTGCGCTTCGATCATCTCGTAAGCTTCACGCGCCATGTCGCGGCGTGCGTTCCAGGCGAGCATCATCGGCTTGGCCGTGGCGTCGTAGACACGCACGATCGCCTCGGCCATCGCGCGGGCGACGTCGCCGCTCGCCGCAGCGGCCATGATCGCGATGGAATCGATGTCCGGATCGTCGGCAATGATCTGCAGCGCGTCGGCAAAAATCTTCGGCTCGGCGAGGATGCCCGCCGTGAGATCGACCGGATTGTTCAGCGAAGCAAACGCGGGCACGATGGGTTTGAGCCGCTCGAGCGTCGCGGCCGACAACGGGGGCACGGACATGCCACGTTCAGCGCAGGCATCGGTAATCAGAATGCCGGCGCCGCCCGAGAGCGTGACGACCGCGATCCGGTTGCCGCGCGGCAGACGTTTGGCTTCGAACGCGCGGGCGTAGTCGCCGAGGTCGGCGACATCGGTGACTTCGATTACGCCGGTCTGGCGGAATGCCGTGCGATAGAGCGCTGAGGCGCCGCCCAGATTCGCCGTGTGCGACGCGGCCGCCTTGGCGCCGTCAGCGGTGTTGCCGACTTTCCATGCGAGCAGCGGTTTGCCGGCATCGAGCGCGCGGTTGGCAACGTCGACGAGACGCCGCGCATCTTTCAGGCCTTCGATATACGCGGCGATCAGCGACGTCTGCGGGTCGGCGATACAGGCATCGACCAGATCGAGCAGGCTGACGTCGGCCTCATTGCCGGTGGTGATGAAATGCCGCAAGCCGATGCCGAGTTCGTCGGCCATCAGCAGCAGCGCGCAGCCGAACCCGCCGCTTTGCGAAATCAACGACAGGCCGCCGCGCCGGTAATCGACACCGAACGGTGCGCCGAATCCGGCGTAGACGCCCGCGCCGGTGCTAACCAGGCCCTGGCAGTTCGGGCCGATCACGCGGATGCCGAACGCTTTCGCGACTTCCGCGCATTCGCGTTGTAAGGCAGCGCCGGCTTCGCCCGCTTCAGCGAATCCGGAACTGTAGATGATCGCGAAGCGGATTCCTTTTTCGCCACATTGGCGCAGCATGCCGGGCACGCGGCGCGCCGCGACGAGGATCAGCGCGAGATCGGGCGCAGCGGGCAATGCGGCGATGCTGGCGTGGCACGCTACGCCGTCGATCTGCGCATACTTCGGATTCACCGGGTACAGCGCCCCCTGATAACCGTGCTGCATCAGAAAGCGCATGGGCTGGCCGCTGATCGACTTCGGATCGTTCGAGGCGCCGATGATCGCGATCGAGCGCGGCTCGACGAGCCGTTGAATGTCGAGCGTATCTGCGGCGTGCACGGCTGGGTTCATGACTTTGTTCATGGCGGTGTTCATGCGGCACGCGCAGCATCGGCATGCGCGCTGTCCTTGGGCTGTGCCTGATTGCGTTCAGCGGCGCGCCGCAGCGTGATCTTCGCGATGTTCAACTGATGAATCTGCGTGGTGCCTTCGTAAATGCGGAACGCGCGCACGTCGCGGTAGAACCGCTCGATTGCGTTGCCCGCGAGGTAGCCGCGTCCACCGAGCATCTGGACCGCGCGATCCGCGACGCGGCCGCACATTTCAGAGGCGAACATCTTGCACATCGACGCTTCCAGTGCGACGTCCTTGCCCGCATCGCGTTGGCGAGCGGTTTCGAGAATCATCGAGCGCGCGGCGAAGATTTCGGTCTGGCATTCGGCGATCAGCGCCTGCACGAGCTGGAACCCGGCGACAGGCTGGCCGAACTGTTCGCGTTTCGATGTGTAGGCAACGGCTTCTTCGAGCATCCGCATGGCCGGACCCGTGCACAGCGCGGCGAGATGAATGCGTTGCTTGTTCAATACCTTCATCGCGGTACGGAAGCCCTGGCCTTCGACGCCGCCGATCAGATTGGCCGCGGGCACGCGGCACGCCTTGAACACCACGTCGCCGACTGGCGAACCGGCCTGACCCATCTTGTCGTAAGGCGCGCTGGTAGAGAGCCCTGGCATGCCGCGTTCGACGAGAAACGCGGAAATGCCGGCAGCGCCTGGCGTGGCCGGATCGGTGCGGGCCATCACCGTGAACAGGTCCGCGATCGGCGCGTTGGTAATGAAACACTTGGTGCCGTCGAGGATGTAATGATCGCCGTCGCGTCGCGCGGTGGTGCGCAAGGCGGTGGCATCCGAGCCGGCTTCCGCTTCGGTCAACGCGAACGCGCCGGTTAGCTCGCCCGACGCGAGGCGCGGCAGATAGCGTTGCTTCTGCTCAGCGGTGCCGTCGGCCACGAGTGCTTCCGAGCCGATGCCGGTATTGGTGCCGACTCGCGCGCGGAATGCCACCGAGGCTTGCGAAAGCTCGAATGCGCCGCGTACGAGTTGTTCGGTCGAAAGCCCCGCGCCGCCGAAATCGCGCGGAATGCTCCAGCCGAAATAGCCGAGTGCGCGCATGCGCTCGACGAGATCCGCCGGCACGGCGTCGGCCTGCTCGATCTCGTTTTCGCGCGGTATCGCTTCTTCACGAACGAAACGCGCGACATCGGCGAGCATCGAATCGAAAGGCGTGGGATGGCTGGTCATGCTTGTCTCCGTCATGTGAGTCGATTTATGACTTCACTATCGAAGATTTACAGGTATCCGGCATGATTTGTTCGACTCTGCAGAACAGAGTTTGGATATGCTGAACAGCGGGCGCAAAATCGGCTATCTGAAGGGAGACGATCATGGCAGCCAACAGCAGGCATTCCGCGCCGGCGGCGCTGGCAAGCGACTATCTGGATTCGAAGGCGCGCTACGAGCCCGACGAGTTCGAAGGCGACCGGCAGTTCGCCACCACCTTGGCGCGCGGCCTCGACATCCTGCATTGCTTTACGCCGCGCGAATCGCAACTCGGCAATGCGGAGCTGGCGGCGCGCACGGGGATGACCAAGGCCACGATCTCGCGCTTTACCTACACGCTCACGCGCCTCGGCTACTTGCGCGTCAATCGTATGAACAACAAGTTTCAGCTCGGGTCGGCCGTGCTGTCGTTGAGCTATCCGTTGCTCGCGAGCTTGAGCGTGCGGCAGATCGCGCGAGCTTCGATGAAGGACCTGGCGGATCAGATTCGCGGCTCGGTCTCGCTCGGCATGCGCGACCGGCTCAATGTCGTCTACCTGGAAAGCAGCCGCAGCACGACGCCTTTGGGCCTTCCAGCGGATATCGGCCTGAGTTATCCGATCGTGCGAACCGCAATGGGCCGCGCGCTGCTTGCGGCGCTCCCGGCTGAGCGGCGCGAGGCGCTCTGCAATGAGATCGCGGTGAAGGCGCCGAATGAATGGAATACGTTTCGCGAGCGCGTGATGAGCAGCATTGATTACTTCTATGAGCGCGGCTTCTGCGTTTCGTACGGCGACTTGCGCCAGGAAGTGCACGCCGTCGCCGTGCCAATGAAACCTTCGGCCGACGGCGAGATCCTGGTGTTCAACTGCGGGGTGCCGTCCTATCTGTTGAAAGAGAATCAGCTGGAAGGCGATGTCGGGCCGCGGCTGGTTTCAATGGTGCGCAGTATTGAAGGGGCGATGGGGATTTATTAGCAGCGCTGACTGATAGTTCGCGATTTCGATTTCAGTGCGCTTCAATCCCGGCCACGCTGGCAGGAACCGTGGCGATCAGATTTGCCGCCAACTGATGCGCCCGCTCCCGTTGCGCCGCCGTGAGCCCGGCGCCGACGCGCTGCTCGACAATCCTGGCGGCGTCGGCATAAACACGCAAGCCCGGTTTGGCGGCAAAGCTCGCCTGGGCACGCTGCAGCCACGCGTCGCCGAGCGCCTCGTCGCGCGTCACGCCGTCGCCCGCGAGGAAACGGATGCCGGTCTCGTATTGGCGCAAGGGTTCGCCCAGCAGGGCCTTGTTGAGCGCCGAGAGTGCGCTCCATGTCGCGTCGCTATCGCCTGCAGCGGCAGAGGCCCGTAAGCCGCTGCTCGTCGCCGC
The DNA here is from genome assembly GCF_003610895.1 of Paraburkholderia fungorum. GTDB lineage: Bacteria > Pseudomonadota > Gammaproteobacteria > Burkholderiales > Burkholderiaceae > Paraburkholderia > Paraburkholderia fungorum_B. The sequence goes on along the minus strand of NZ_MCAS01000001.1, from coordinate 222,365 downwards.
TCGGGTATCGTCGGTGGTGAGGGCGAGCCAATGCGTCGAGCGCTGGGTGAGCGAATGGGTGGCATCCGCGGCCTGTGCGCGCAGGGCAAGCGCGATGGTTGCCGAATCGCATCCCAACGCGGCGGCTTTGCGATGCCAGCCGACCGCGTGTGCGTCGTCGCGCGGCACCGAAGTGCCCGCGCCGGTGTCGTACAGATTCGCGAGATCGTTCGCCGCTTCACACGAACCCGCCGCCGCGGCCTTTTCGAGCCATTCGCGTGCAAGCGAGAGGTCTTGCGCGACACCGCGTCCGCTCAGATAGGCGTCGCCCACCATTTCCATCGCAGCCGAACTGCGGTCCGCCGCCCGGCTGGCCCATGCAAAGGCCTCGTGTTCATCCCGCTCACCGCCGAGTCCGGTGAACAGATGCCACGCGAGCGAGGCTTGTGCTGAGGCATTGCCCTGTGCCGCGGCGCGGCGGAACCAGTACATCGCGGCACCGAAGTCGGCCGTTACGCCATCGCCCTGGTCGTACGCGTCACCGAGGATCGATTCGTAGACGGCGTCGCCGTTATTCGCGAGGCGCCATTGCCAGTAGACCCGCTCGCGGGCGGTCGTGTCGTTGCCGGTGGACACGCCGACAGCCAACTGACGCATCGCGAGGACATCGCCCGCCTGCGCGGCAGCGCGGCACCAGCGTTGCGCGGCTGCCGCATCGCGGGCGACGCCCGAGCCGTTCGCGTAGGCGAGGCACAACACGCGCTGCGAGACGAGATCGTTGGATTGCGCGCCACGTGTGAACCATTTGACCGCGCTCGCCTGATCGGGCGTTATGCCTTCGCCCTTGGCGTAGAGGCTGCCCATGGCGGCGTAAGCGGGGCCGAATTTCTGCGCGGCGGCCTTGACCAGCCATGCCTTTCCGCTGTCCTTGCTGGTCGATGACGGACGCGCGAGCAGCGCGAGGCCAAGCATGGTCTGCGCCTGTGGATCGCCGGCTTGCGCGGCGAGTTCCAGATAGTGTTCGCCGAGCGCTTCGTCGCGCGGGGTGCCGACGCCGTAAAAGTACTGCCAGCCCGTTACGCGTTCACCTTCGACGTTGCCGAGGTCCGCTGCCTTGCGATACCAGACCAGCGCCTGCGCTTTATCGACCGGCACGCTTTCGCCGGTGAACAGCATCTTGCCGACCATCACGGCGGATGGCGCATAGCCACGCTCAGCGCCCGTGCGTGCGAGCTGGAAGGCGAGCGCCAGGTCCTTCGGCATGCCGAGCCCGCTTTGGGCGAGCGACGCGAGATTGAACGACGCGACTCCGAGTCCTTGCGCGGACGCCTGTTCATACCACTGCTTCGCTTCGACGGGATTGCGCGCTTCGCCTTCGCCACGCTGCAGCATCACGCCGAGATCGTTCTGGGCCGAGGCCACGCCTGCCCGCGCGGCGCCGCGCATCCATCCGATTGCGGCATCCAGATCGATCGGGCCGCCAAGCCCGAAGCGGTACTCGACGGCCAGGTCGAATTGCGCCATGGCGTCGCCTTCGAGCGCGGCCTTTCGATGCCATACGCGCGCCAGTGCGGCGTTGCGCGTGGTGCCGACGCCGGTCGCATAGAGTTCGCCAAGCCGACGCTGCGCGTAGATCGAGCCGCGCCGCGCGGCAGTCGACATCAGCGCAAAGCCGCGTTGGTTGTCGCGCGAAACGCCTGTACCACTCAGATAAAGATCGGCGAGCGCGGCGTACGCCTCGGTGTAGTTCCGCGTCACCGCGACGTTGAGCCAGCCCGCTGCGTTGCTGACATCCTGTGTGACACCCCAGCCGCGCAACAGCGCGATGCCGAGCAGAAACGCGCCCTTGGCGTCGCCGTGCGTCGCGCCTTGAATGAACCACGTAACGCTGCCCTGAACGTCGCGAGACACGCCTTGCCGGCCGCTCGCCAGCAATTGACCGGCATGGGTCGCGCCACTCGGGTCGCCATTTTCAGCCGAGCGCGCGAAGGCCGCGTACGCGGAGGCGAAGTCGACCGCTGCGCCTTCGCCGTTGTAGTCCATCAGGCCGAGCATGTCGGCCGCGGCGCCGTCGCCATTGTCCGACGCGAGCGCGAGCCAGCGGCGTGCGCTGGCATAGTCCCTCGGCACGCGCGAGCCGTCGTGGTAAAGCGCGCCGACCACGCGCTGCGTGGCAGGCGAACCGTCGAGCGCGGTCTGCGTCAGGATGGCGAGACCGGCATCGTCGGGGCGTGCCGCGAAGCCGAACAGCACCATTTGCCCATAGACGAGACGCGCGTCGAGATTACCGGCAGCCGCCTCCGCCCGGCAGGCCGCGAGCAGTTGCGCGGGTTTCGCGAGCGGCGAGGCGGCCCATTCCTGAGCGGCGGCGAAGCGCAATACGCAAGGCGTGGTCGGGTCGCTGAACGGCGCGAACGGTACGGCTGCGAACGAAAACGCCGGACGGGCGGCGTCCTGAGCGATCGACGGCATGGCGTTGGCGACGTGCGGCGCCACGGCGGCGACTGCCGTTAGCGCAAGCGACGGGAGCCGCCACAGCGGCGACAGCGTCGAACGCATTCGCGATACGACAGGCCGCGCGCGATGAAAGCGGCTGACGGATGCAACTGTCACGCACCGCCTCGCTGGACCATCATCCACTCGTTGGTTCCATAGGGCTGGAGGTCGTTCAGACGGTCGACAAACGCGCGTGCAGCGTTGTCGTCGTGTTTCACGTATCGCTCATAGGCCGCGGCCACGAACCATGTCTCGGCGAGCGCGTTCTGGATGGCGACCGGCTCCGTGAGCATGACGACCTGCATGTACACCTGCGAGACCGGCAGTTTGCCCTGCATGTACAGCAGCAGCCAGCGGCGATAGCTCCCGAAGACCGGTTGCGACGCATGCCGGATATAGCCGTCGAAGTAGGCATTGGCGGGCGCGGCGCCGGCGCTTCTTGCGCGCACGTACAGATAAAGCGTTGCCATGTAGTCCTGGTCGGCGGGCTCCGCACCCTTGGCGCTATCGGCCAGTGCGTCGATTGCTTCCGGCCACTTGCCCTGCTGTATGTAGGCGAGCGCTGCCGAACCCGAGACCTCGCGGTACGTGCTGTAGACCGCGGCAGGGTTGGCCGCCGCGGCCGCTTCTTCATGGGCCCGCTTGCGCAGCGGTGCGGCATACGCGAGGGCGGCATCGATACGATTCAGATCGACCAGTGTCGTGACCTTCGACTGTTTGTAGCTCACGTTGTCCGGTGCGAGTGCGATCGCCTTGTCGATCGCCGCCAGTGCGTCGAGATGCCGGCCGATGCCGTCCGAGAATGCCGAAATGTCGCTGTAGGCCTCGGCTTTAGCCAGTGGCGTCGTGGAGGACTTGAGCGACTGGCGTCCTTTTTCGACCTGTTCGGCTGCCATGTTGTAGAGCGGATTAGTATCGCCGAACGGATGGCGTCGTTCGTGCGCGAGATCGATGCCAAGCGAGGCAAGTTTCGCGCGCACCGTCGCATCGATTTCCCGGTCGGACGCCCAGCGGGCGAACTGCACGTAGTCTGCCCGCGCGCCGGCGGCGTCGCCGGATACCTCGCGTACGACGGCGCGTCGGTGATAGATATCCGAAAAGGCCGGTTGCAACGCGAGGCCTTTGGTGAACGCGTCGATGGATTCCTGATAACGCTTCTTTGTTGCCAGCGCGGAGCCGAGTTCCTGATAGTAGGACGCGCCGTCCGTCAAATCGAGGTCGTGCGTGATCTCATGCGCTGCCCGAATCCGCTCGAGCGTCGCGAGACTCTCGTCGTTGCGCTGATTGGTTCCATATAGATGGGCGAGCAACAGCAGTTGCACGTCGGTTGGCGCCGGCATCAGTTCGATCGCGGCCAACTGCGAATCGAGCGCGGCCCGATCGTCCCGAAGCGCCATATTGATGAGCGTGAGTTCCTGCAGCACCTGTTCGCGCAACGCAACCGGCAGGCTGTGCGAAGCAAGACATTCGTTCGCGAGACGGTTCGCGTCGGCCGGATGGCCGCTATCCATTGCCGCAGGAATACGCTGGCAAGTGGCGAGCACGTCCGGCGGCACATTCGCGGTAACGCTCGCGGCCGAACCGGACTGCGAGCCGACTGTTGTAGCGATTGCCGCTGCGGCGACTGGAGCGGGATCATGCGCGCACGCGCTCAGGCACAATGCGGCGGCGACGGCCGCCGCGCGTCGGCTTACGATGTTCTTCATTTTCATTTGCGGGTGGTGAAGAGGCCGGCGCGGCTGTGAGTGATTCTGCGCCAAGCATCCATATCGGCAAAAAAATGAAGAACTTGAGCGCTTCGGCTCGTTCGCGGATTCAGGTGTCCCGCACAAATGGATATCGATGCGCGCACCGATCTCCACCGCGCGGGACGCTCCCCGCCGCCTAGTTCGACACGTACGCTACATAAGGCCCCGTGCCGCCGCCCGTGGACGGCTTGCCCGTAATGCCGTAGTACACGTGCCGGCCATAGAAGAACGGCATGCCGAAGTCGAACACCCGCGTCATATAGATACCGAGGTTGTTGAACGCGTTGTTCCCCGATGCGTTCAGCAGCGCGCCGTTTGCGATATTGAAACCGAGTGCCACGCTCGCCGGGGTGGCGCCCACCAGCGTCGAGCTCCGGCCCACCGTTGCAGTGGGGATGTAGTACCCGGTCGAACTGTCGATCGGAATGGTCAGGTCCGGGAAGAACATTACCGTCGAGCCGGAATCGAAGAACGTTTTGGTCTGCGTGGTCCCGCTGTAGCTCGACGTGAAGTCGCCGTTCCCGTTCGTCCTGATCAGCGTGGCGCTCGTGCCGGACAGCGCGTTGTTGGCCTGCGTGTCGATGCCGAACACCAGCGTACCTTGAGCGGTCGGGCTGCCGCTGTCCGACACCTGGGCCATCTCCAGAATCACGCCGTTGTTGTCCTGCGGGAACATGGAAACCGGATTGGTGATTTGTCCGGCAAGAGGCACCGCGGTGTTGACGCCGGCGTTGGTGTAGTAGAACGTCGACACAGGGCCCTGCTGGCACGCGAGGCCGCAGTCGGTCGGACTCACGCCGATGCCGAGAATGCCGTTAGCACCGAGGTCGCCCGTGGTGACGAGCGCGCGGCCAACCTGGCATTCGGTCGGGGCGGGTGTCGTCAGCGTGCTGTCGCCGATCACCTGGATGGGGACGTTCTGGGCGATCTCACCCGAAAGCGCCACGTCCGCGAAATGGACGGTACCCCACGCGTAGCCGCTGCCGAACAACGCGCATTCGGCGAGTGGCTGGCTGCTGCCTACGGTTTCGGCTTGCAGTAGATTGAAGGTCGCTGTCGGAATCGCGGAGCGAACCAGACGCAAGCCGAACGATGCGGTATCGACGATCACGTTGGGGATGATCGTGCAGGCGCCGGTGGCGTTAGTGTTGTTGGCACAGATGGTGACGTTGACCATCGGCTGATTGTGGATGCCCGTTCCGCTCACCGTGACCCCAATCGTATTGCCGGGGCCGACCGGGGTCGGCACCGCCGAGGCGTCCACCGCGAGTACGTTGGGCGTCGAGTTATTGCTGTTCGACGAAGAACTGGTTCCGCTCGGCGCTGCGGGCGAACTGGCGGCGGCCGGTGCATTTGCCGCCGTGCTGCTGTTACCGCCGCTGCTACCCCCGCCACCCCCACCGCAACCGGCCAGACTGAGTCCGAGCGCCGCGGCAATGATCCATGCGATTTTGCGCACTTTTATTCTCTCGATTGATTTTTAACAGACTTACTTGATGTCGTCAGCGCTTACGCCCTGCGGCAACGCTTGCGGGAGATAGGCTCGCCCCGCGAAGGCACCCATGTGGCCACCGGTCTCCACGACCAGCGCCGACTGATGCACGACCGCGGCGCCGTAGCCGCCGCCTTGCGCTGTGTGCGCATCGGTGAGGCCTTGCACGTAAGACGGGAAGTAAGTGGCGAGCAGCGTCTTGAGCGGCGGCATGGTCGGGCCTTCCCAGCTCAATGCGAACACGGTGTTGCCCGCCGTGATGTACTCGTTCACCACCGTGCCCGACGGCAGCGTGGTCTGGCTCACGGTGTAAGCCGGCGTAGCCGCATTGGCGCTTGCCGCGAAGCGCGCCACCGCGGCGCCGCCCTGACTCAGTGCCCCTGCACTGGTACTGCTGGCGGTCACGGGATAGGTCGGTGTGCCGCCTAAGCCTGCGTATGCTGGAACGACCATGGCGAACGAGGCAGTGGCCACCACGAGCGTTCGAAATCGACTGATTATCATTTTTTGGATTTTCGGCGGTTTTTGGAAAATGCGCGCGAACGTTATCCTCGCGTCCGCGCAACACTAATATTAATGTGAGTCTTTTCGATTAAAACGAATGAATAGCGAGGCGATTCGGGTTCTATTCGAGTCCCAAAGCCTGCCTGCCGGAAATCAAACGATATTCAAACCGGGTAATGCCCAGTGGCGCGCACTGACACGGTGCGCGCCTGTCATGCCACGCGGTTGCGTCCACCGGCTTTGGCGGCGTACAACTGCGTATCGGCCGCGGCAAGCAGGGCGGCGGGGCTGCCGCCCTCGGGCGGCTTGCATGACGCGCAACCTATGCTGATCGTTACGTGCCCGGGCTCCGTGTCCCTGTTCTCGAGCCTTGCCGCCGCGACGCGCTCGCGGATCGTTTCCGCGACCTTGAACGCGCCTTCGAGCGATGTATTCGGCAACACCACCGCGAACTCCTCGCCGCCGTAGCGCGCGGCAAGATCCACCGCGCGCCGGGTGCCCGACATGATGCGCTCGGCTACCGCGGCCAATACTTCGTCGCCGGTGGCGTGGCCATAGGTGTCGTTCAGGCGCTTGAAATAATCGATGTCGATGAAGAGCAGCGAGAGCGGCGTCTGCTCGCGCTGCGAACGCCGCCATTCCTGCGCGAGCCGCTGGTCGAATGCGCGGCGGTTGCTCAAGCCGGTCAATGCATCGGTTTCGGCAATGCGTTGCAATTCAGCTTCGGCCAGCACCTTGTCGCGCAGCGCGAAAGCAAACAGCCAGGCGACGACCACGTAGGCGCCGCCGAACAGGACCGTCATTGCGCCGGCCAGCATGTTGCGTTTGCGCCAGTCGGTCAGCACGTCTTCCACCGCCGGCGCGATGCCGACGATCAGCGGCGTGCCCGGCACGTGCGCATAGGTGTACAGGCGTGAGACGCCATCCAGTGAGCCGTCCGAAACGAAGCTGCCGGACTGGTGGCTCGCAATGCCGGGGAAATTCGCCGTATTCGCATAGTTCGAGCCGATGCCGAGACGCGCCGGCGGCCGGCTCGCGAGGAGGGTGCCGTTGTCGAGCACGATAAAGCCGCCGCCGTTGGGACCGAGGTCGATGTTGTCGAGCAGATGCTCGAAGTATTCGATCCGGACGCTGACTAGCGCGATCCCGTCGAATGCGCCATTGGCTGTATCGATGCGCCTCGACAGTGCCACCGCCAGCGCGCCGTCACGGACTTGCGACTGATAGGGGTGCGAAATGTAGAGGCCCACCGCGGGGTTCTTCTGTTGCACGGTGAAATAGTCACGATCCGCGAACGACAGGCCAGGATAGGTGTTGCCGCTTTTCGACGCTTTGACATGACCTTGCGCATCGACGACGTAAGCATCGCCCGAGATCGGCGAACCCAGTCCGCGATCGAACAGCACGCGCTGACGCAGATAGGGCGACAGGGTCCATGTTTCCGGGCGCTCGGCCTCCGTCGCCACGCCGCGCAACGACAGGTCGTAAAGGGCGACATTGCGCGCAAGGTCACGGCTGATAATCGCGACGAGGTTGCGCGAATTGTCCATGGCATGGCGGAATTCGTCCTCGCGGCTGTTATAGAGCGCGACGAACGTCAGGGCGGCCAGCACGGTGGCGGCGAGCATGCCGCACAGGCCCGCTAGCAAGGGATGCCGGCCGATCGTCCACGCGATCCATTTGCGGGTCCCGCCAAACCACCTGGCCGACCGGTAGCGCAAGGTAAGAACCTGTCCATTCGACACGTGCCTGACTCCCCCTGGGTGGCCGGTTCATCCGGCGTGCTGCATAAGACTTTGTCTTAGTCCGGTTGCATGGTCGATTGGATCATTGAATGCGTGTGGGGGTCAATCGAGCTTGCCGATCAGCATGGCGACGAAGGTTTCCGTGACCGGCGGCAGGGTCCTGCCGCGCTTCCTGATGAGCGCGATCGGGCGGGTGAACGCGGGATCGTCGACGGGACGCACCACCAGTTCAGGCTCCGCTCTGACCTCGCGAGCCGATGCCGGCAGGATGGTCACGCCGAGCCCGGCGCGCACCATTGCGACGGCGCTCATCATGTAGGTCGGCTCGCAGGCGATCTCCGGCGCACAGCGGGCGTTGGCAAAGGCGCTATCGACCACCGCCCGCACGCTCGTGCCTGGCGCCGTCAGCACGAGCGGCACCGCGGCGAGGTCGGCCAGCGTGATGCGCCGCCGCCGCGCCAGCGCGTGGCGCTTCGGAAAAACCGCCACCAGGCGATCGATGCCCGCGTGCAGCACCTCGAAGGCGCTATCGTCCAGTTCGCCGCCGGTCAGCCCGATATCGACCTCCTCGTTGCGCACCAGCGTGTTGACCATGCTGGCGACCACGTCGCGCACATGGAAGCTCACGCGCGGCACGGCCTTCTTCATGTTCTGCACGAGTTCGGGCAAGACACTGGCCGCGAAAGTCGGCAGACACGCGATGCGCACCGTGCCGCTGCTTCCTTCGCCGAGCGCACGCGCGTCGATCAGCACATGCTCCATATCGTGCAGCGACTTCTGCAGCAGCGGCAGCAGCTCGCGGCCGGTCGGCGTGAGCGCGACATTGCGGCTGTTGCGATCGAACAGGCGCATGCCGACGGTTTCCTCGAGCCGGCGAATCTGCACCGTCAAGGCCGGTTGTGACAGGTGCAAGCGCGCCGCCGCACGCGTGAAGCTGCCCGTTTGCGCGACGGCGATAAACGCGCGGATGTCCCGAAGATTCAAATCCATAATGGTTTGTAATTGCTGCGATCAATTCATTTCAATTGATTTATTGTTGCCTCGAACTTACGCTCGATCGCAGTAAAAAACAACACTGGAGACAAGCACATGCTGCCACTACTGGGGCTGGCTACCATTGCCGTGCTGCTGGGCGCGATTCTGTCGAAACGGATGTCGCCGCTGGTAGCGCTCATCATCGTGCCGATTGCGGCGTCATTGCTCGGCGGTTTCGGCTTTCAGACAAGCAAGTTCGTGATCGACGGGCTCAAGAGTCTCGCACCCGTGGTCGGGATGTTCGTCTTCGCGATTCTTTACTTCGGCACCATCACCGACGCCGGCACGCTCGATCCGATCATCGACCGAATCTTGCGTGCCGTCGGCACGCGGCCCACGCGGATCGTGATGGGCACCACCTTGCTGGCGCTGCTGATTCACCTGGACGGTTCCGGCGCGGTGTGTTTTCTCGTCACGATTCCCGCGATGCTGCCGCTTTACGATCGTCTGGAGATGGACCGGCGCGTGCTGGCCGCGGCCGTTTCGATGGCCGCCGGCATCAACTTTCTGCCGTGGACAGGGCCGATGATCCGCGCGTCGGCGTCGCTGCATCTGCCGATTTCGGCGCTGTTCAATCCGTTGATCCCGGTGCAGCTGATCGGACTCGTGTTCGTCTTCGGCATGGCGTTCTGGCTCGGCCGGTGCGAGGAAAAACGGCTCGGCCTCACCGCCGCGAGCACTTCCGTGCCGATGCCGGAGCGCCAGTTGACGCCCGAGGAGCAAGCCCTGCGCCGGCCGAAAAACTTCTGGTTCAACATCGTCCTCACGCTGGTCGTACTTGGCACGATGGTCGTGATGGGCGAAAAGATCCCGCCGGCGATCATGTTCATGGTCGGGCTTTGCATCGCGTTGATGGTGAACTACCCGAACGTCGACATGCAGCGTAAGCGGATCGACGCGCATGCGCGCGCCGCGTTGATGATGGCCGGCATTCTGCTGGCCGCCGGCGTGTTCACCGGCGTGATGCAGGGCAGCGGCATGCTGAAGGCGATGGCCCAGGCGGCCGTCGGCTTCGTGCCGCCCGCGATGGCGGGCCACATTCCGGTCGCACTCGGCTTGCTGTCGATGCCGCTCAGCATGCTATTCGACCCGGACTCGTTTTACTTCGGTGTGCTGCCGGTGATTGCGGAAGTGGCCGGCCAGCTCGGCGTGCCGGCCGTGCATGTCGGCCAGGCCGCGCTGCTCGGCCAGATGACGACCGGCTTTCCGGTCAGCCCGCTCACGCCGGCGACGTTTCTCGTGGTCGGCCTGTGCGGCATCGATCTCGCCGATCACCAGAAATTTACGTTCCCCTTGCTGTTCGGCGCCTCGATCGTGATGACGATTGCCTGCGTCGTGCTGGGGATATTTTCACTGTGAGCCGCGTGGCCTCACTGAACGGATGCGACCATCATGACAGCGACTCCACATAAGCGAACGGTGCGAACCGTACGAATAGGCGCGGGTGCGGGGTATTCCGGCGACCGTATCGAACCCGCGGTCGAACTGGCGGAATACGGCGCGCTTGATTACCTGGTATTCGAGTGCCTCGCCGAACGCACCATCGCGATCGCGCAGCAGGCGCGCAGCAAAGACCCCGAACAGGGCTACGACCCGTTGCTCGAAGCGCGCATGGCGGCCGTGCTTCCCGCTGCCATGCGGGGTCCGGGCAACGGCGTGCGGATCATCTCGAACATGGGCGCGGCCAATCCGCTTGCAGCGGCGAAGAAGACTGCCGGGATCGTGCGCTCGCTCGGTCTCGGTCCGGTGAAGATTGCCGCTGTCACCGGCGACGATGTACTCGACGTCGTGCGGCAAGGCAATTTCCGTTTCGAGGAGTCAGGGGACAGCGTCGCTGCATATAAGGATCGCCTCGTGTCCGCGAATGCCTATCTTGGCGCGGCCGCGATTGTCGAGGCGCTGGCGGCCGGCGCGCAGATCGTGCTGACCGGACGCGTCGCCGATCCGTCGTTGTTCGTCGCGCCGCTGATCCATGAATTCGGCTGGCGCATGGACGACTGGCAGACGCTTGGGCAGGCGACCGTGACCGGCCATCTGCTCGAATGCGCGGGACAAATCACCGGTGGCTATTTTGCGGACCCGGGTTTCAAGGACGTCCCGAATCTGGCGAAGCTCGGTTTTCCCATTGCCGAAGTGGACGAGGACGGTTCGGTGGTCATCACCAAGCTTGCCCAAGCCGGCGGCCGGGTGACCGAAGCCACCTGCAAGGAACAACTGCTGTATGAGATTCACGATCCGCGGCGCTATCTGCAACCGGACGTGGTCGCCGATTTCACGCAGGTGCGTGTCGCGCAGGAAGCGCCGGATCGTGTTCGCGTGAGCGGCGGACGTGGCACGCCGCGTACCGATACGCTGAAGGTGTCGGTTGCTTACTTCGATGGCTATATCGGCGAGGGGCAGATTTCATATGGCGGTCCCGGCGCGCTGGCGCGTGCCCGGCTCGCGCTCGATATCGTGCGGGAAAGGCTCAGCCTGACCGGGGTGGATACGCGCGAATTGCGCTTCGATCTGATCGGTGTGAATGCCTTGCATGGCGAAACCTTGGGCGGGGGTTATGCCGAACCCTATGAAGTGCGCGCGCGGGTCGCGGGACGCACGGATTCGCTCGCGCAAGCGGTGCGGATCGGCAATGAAGTGGAGACGCTTTACACCAATGGCCCGGCCGGTGGCGGTGGCGTGACCAAATCGGCGCGCGAAGTCGTCGCGGTGCAATCGGTGTTGCTGCCGCGTGAGCACGCCAAACCCACCTTCTCGCTCGTGGAGGCGTGACATGAAACTACGTGAGCTTGCTCATTCGCGGACCGGCGACAAAGGCAATACGCTGAATATCTCGGTCATCTGTTATGACGCGAAGCACTACGAGCATCTGCGAGCGGTGTTGACCGCGGAGTGTGTCAAGGCGCATCTCGCCGAGGTGGTGCGCGGCGAAGTCGTGCGTTATGAATTGCCCGGTATCGCCGCGTTCAACTTCGTGCTCGGCCAGGCGCTCGGGGGAGGGGTGACGCGTTCGCTGGCGCTGGATGCGCATGGCAAATCACTGAGTTCGGCTTTGATGGGGCTGGACCTGGAGGCCCCGGCGGTGGGTGGAACCGCGCCGGCCCCTTAAATTGTCCGCGTTCTCGGGCGGGCTGAAGCGGCGAGCCGGCAAAGGCTGTCGGACAAACCGGGCATTCGGCTCAGCCGCCCGCTTTGCTCAACGCGTGCGCCCGCCGCAGCCGCTCGCGGCTGTTACTCAGATGCATGCGCATCGCGGCGCGCGCGTCGTCGGCGTCCTGACGTTCGATGGCCCGGTAAATCATCTGATGCTCGCTGAGCACGGTGCGCAGCGTCTCGATGTGGTCGAGTTCCGCGATCTCGGCTGAGCCGAGCCGTGTGCGCGGGCTCACCGCGCGGCCGAGTTGACTGAGCACGTCGAAGAAGTAGCGGTTGCCGCTCGCGCGGGCGATCTGCAGATGAAACTCGATGTCGTGCGCGAGCGTGTCCGTACTTCCCCGTTCGAGTTCGGATTCGAAGCGTTCCAGCGCCGCGCGAATCTGTTTGAGATTCTGCTCGGTGCGCCGCGCCGCCGCGAGCGCGGCCGAAGCAGCCTCCACATCGATGCGAAATTCGATGATTGCCATCACGTCCAGCATGCTGGAGAGATCGGCTGCGGCCAGTTGCATCGGCTGTTCCGTAGCCGGCGCCAGAACGAACGTGCCGATGCCGTGACGCGTCTCGACCACCTTGGCCGCTTGCAGGCGCGAGATCGCCTCGCGAACCACCGAGCGGCTCACCGAGAGCTGCTTCATCATGGCGACTTCTGTCGGGATGCGGTCTCCGGGCCTCAGGGCGCCGCGGCGGATTTCATCGGAAAGGGTGGCCACCACCTTCTCAGTTAGGCTGCTCATTTATAGGCTTGTTGACTAATCGGCTGAAAATACACACGTTGCGGGTGCGAGTGACGTCATATGACGGCTCGACATAGCCATCATAGCGTCAGTCAGAATGATCACGACTCGAATCTCGCGTTCGCGGGTGAGGCGTGGGATAGCGCATGGGTCTCCCGGCGTAGGACTCGGCTTTGTTGTCGGACGTCTTATTTTGATCTGCTCCCTACGGCAGTAAAATGCCGCGCCTGCTGCCGTTTTCCCTCACATAGAGCGTGGATGCGTATCGTGTAGCAGGGTAAACACCCTGTTGGAATCGATGGAAAGAAGCGGGTAGACTGTCGTCAGACAACATATCACATGTGTCGAAGCGGGCCGCCAGAGTGGCCGGAACTGGAGACAACCTTGACATCTGCTCTCACCACCGCCGCCGACCCGCTCGAGTCCGCGGTCTCGAAGGTCAAGCGGCACATCCTGCCGCTGTTTCTGATCATGTTCATCGCGAACTATATCGACCGCGTGAACATCGGCTTCGTCAATTCGCACATGCAGACGGACCTCGGCATCGGCGCTGCCGCCTACGGGCTGGGGAGCGGTTTGTTCTTTGTCGGCTACGCGCTGTTCGAAGTGCCGTCGAACGTGTTGATGCAGAAGTATGGCGCGCGCGCCTGGCTGACCCGCATCATGGGAACCTGGGGGCTGGTCGCGGGCGCCATGGCATTTGTCTGGAACGATACCTCCTTCTACGTGTTGCGCTTCCTGCTCGGTATCGCTGAAGCCGGCTTCTTTCCCGGTGTGGTGTTTTACTTCACCCAATGGCTGCCGCAGAAGGAGCGCGGCAAGGCCGTGGCGGTTTTTCTCTCGGGCTCCGCGCTTGCGTCGGTGCTGTCCGGGCCGATCACCGGCAGTCTGCTGTCCATTCGCGGTCTTGGCTTGCAGGGCTGGCAATGGATGTTTCTCATTGAAGGCGGCTTTTCGATCGTGCTGTGCGGTGTCAGCTGGATGCTGCTGAAGTCCCGTATTCGCGATGCCTCGTGGCTGACGGCCGAGGAGCAGTCCGTCCTCGAAAGCTCGATCGCCGCGGAACAGACCGAGCGCGAGGCGCACGGCGGCGCGCATCTGCCCCCGATGAAGCTGCTGAAAGACCCGCAGATTCTCCTATTCTGTTTTCTGTACTTTGCGATTCAACTGACGATCTACGCAGCGACCTTCTGGCTTCCGACCATCATCCGCAAGATGGGCGGACTCTCGGATTTCGAAGTCGGCATGTTCAATACCATCCCGTGGCTCATCGCCATGGTCGCGATGTACTGCTTCGCGGTGTTGTCGGCGAAATGGCGTTTCCAGCAGGCGTGGCTGGCGGTAGCGCTCGTCATTGCGGCGTGCGGGCTGTTCGCCTCCACGTCGGCGAATCCGGTTGTGTCGTTTGTGGCTATCTGCTTCTCGGCGATCGGTTTCAAGGCCGCGTCATCGCTCTTCTGGCCGATTCCGCAGGGTTATCTGGACGCACGCGTTGCCGCTGCCGTGATCGCGTTGATCAATTCGGTCGGCAACCTCGGCGGCTTCTTCGCGCCGGCGACCTTCGGCTATCTGCAACAGCACACCGGCTCGATCACCGGCGGACTGTACGGCCTGGGCGTGGCTTCGCTGATCGCGGCGGCGGCCGGCTTCCTGACCCGCAATCGCCGTGTGAACCGCGACGCGTTGCCGGAGCCGCTCCATAGCAAAGCGCATTGAAATGTCGATCGACCACCGCCAGTCGGCTCACTAACTTACCTGGTCTTCCTATCATGTCCACGAACTCATCCCAATCGAACGCCACGCCGATCGTGACCGAGCTGCGCGTTGTGCCCGTCGCCGGCCGTGACAGCATGCTGATGAATCTGAGCGGCGCGCATGGCCCGTTCTTCACGCGCAATATCGTGATTCTGCGCGACAGCGCAGGACATACCGGCGTCGGCGAAGTGCCGGGCGGCGAGAGCATCCGCCAGACCATCGACGACGCGCGTCCGCTGGTGGTCGGTCAGTCGATCGGTAATCTTCAAGCTATCCTGAACAAAGCGCGGACCCAGTTCGCCGACCGCGATGCCGGTGGCCGCGGTCTGCAGACATTCGATCTGCGCACCACCATTCACGCGGTGACGGCGCTCGAAGCCGCCTTGCTCGACCTGCTCGGTCAGCACCTGGGCGTACCCGTTGCGGCACTGCTCGGCGAAGGCCAGCAGCGCGACGAAGTGGAAATGCTCGGTTACCTGTTCTATATCGGCGACCGCCAGAAAACCGATCTGCCCTATGCGAGCGGCGCGGATGGGCATGATGACTGGGAGCGCGTGCGTACTGAACAAGCGCTGACGCCCGAGGCAGTCGTGCGGCTCGCCGAGGCGGCGCAGGCGCGCTACGGCTTCAACGATTTCAAGCTCAAGGGCGGCGTATTGCCCGGCGACGCTGAAATCGAAGCGGTCACGGCGCTTGCCGAGCGTTTCCCCAACGCCCGCGTCACACTCGATCCGAATGGCGCATGGTCGCTTGCGGAAGCGGTGCGCCTGTGCCGCGACAAGCACGACGTGCTGGCTTACGCGGAAGATCCGTGCGGCGCGGAAAACGGCTATTCAGGCCGCGAGGTGATGGCCGAATTCCGCCGGGCGACCGGTTTGCCGACGGCGACCAACATGATCGCGACCGACTGGCGTCAGATGGGTCACGCGATCCAGTTGCAGTCGGTGGATATTCCGCTTGCCGATCCGCATTTCTGGACCATGCAGGGCTCGGTGCGGGTGGCGCAGATGTGCAACGAGTGGGGGCTGACCTGGGGTTCGCACTCGAACAATCACTTCGACATCTCGCTCGCGATGTTCACGCATGTCGCGGCTGCGGCACCCGGCAAGATCACGGCGATCGATACGCACTGGATCTGGCAGGACGGTCAGCGCCTGACGCGCGAGCCGCTGCAGATCGTCGGCGGCAAGGTCAAGGTGCCTCAGACCGCGGGCCTCGGTGTCGAGCTGGATATGGACGAGATCGAGAAAGCGCACGCGCTGTATCAGCAACACGGTCTTGGCGCGCGCGACGACGGCGTGGCCATGCAGTACCTGATTCCGAACTGGAAGTTCGATAACAAGCGCCCGTGTCTGGTGCGCTGAGTTTTTCACGCTTTCATGATTTGAGCGGCCCGCCGTGCGGCCGCCCGTTTTCACCGACAATTCACGCTATCACGCCATACACGTCATGACTTCACCTCAAGAACTCAAAGCGATCGTCTCCGAAGGCCTGCTGTCCTTTCCGGTGACCGACTTCGACGAGCAGGGCGATTTCCGCGCCGATACCTATGCCGGGCGCCTCGAATGGCTCGCGCCGTATGGCGCGACGGCATTGTTTGCAGCAGGCGGCACGGGCGAATTTTTTTCGCTGACCCGAGACGACTACACGAACGTGGTGCGCACGGCGACCGCGACGTGCCGAGGCAAGGTGCCGATTCTCGCCGGCGCGGGCGGCCCGACACGCGTGGCGATCGACTATGCGCAGGAGGCCGAACGTCTTGGGGCAAGCGGCGTGCTGCTGATGCCGCATTATCTGACCGAGGCGTCGCAGGAGGGGATTGCCGCGCACGTCGAGCAGGTCTGCAAGGCGGTGAAGAACATCGGCGTGATCGTCTATAACCGCGCGAATTCGAAGCTGAATGCGGACATGCTCGAACGTCTCGCGGACAGTTGCCCGAACCTGATCGGTTTCAAGGACGGCGTGGGTGAAATCGAGAACATGGTGACGATTCGCCGGCGGCTCGGCGATCGCTTCTCGTACCTTGGTGGCCTGCCGACCGCGGAAATCTACGCGGCGGCTTATAAGGCGATGGGTGTGCCGGTGTACTCATCGGCAGTCTTCAACTTCATCCCGAAGACGGCGATGGATTTCTATCGCGCGATTGCCGCGGACGACCACGCGACTGTCGGCAGGCTGATCGACGAATTCTTCCTGCCGTATCTGGCGATCCGCAATCGCCGCCAGGGCTATGCGGTCAGTATCGTGAAGGCAGGCGCGAAGCTGGTCGGCCACAGCGCGGGTCCGGTGCGCGCGCCGTTGACCGATCTGACCGAAGAAGAAATGGCGCAACTCGACGTGCTGATCAGGAAGCTCGGCGCGCAGTGAATGATGCAGCAAGCGATGCAATATGCGATGCAATAAGCGGAACAGGCAGAGCCGCGATTGACGATCGCAGCTTCGTCGCGCTCAGCTCTTGCGAAACACCACGTGCGAAATGCGCTGCACGAGCAGTGCGGCCGCCAGTGCCGCCACTGCCGTCAGCCACACGCCGATATGAATCGACTGCACTAGCGCATCGCG
This sequence comes from Paraburkholderia fungorum, assembly GCF_003610895.1. Classification (GTDB taxonomy): domain Bacteria; phylum Pseudomonadota; class Gammaproteobacteria; order Burkholderiales; family Burkholderiaceae; genus Paraburkholderia; species Paraburkholderia fungorum_B. The sequence continues at coordinate 205,162 of NZ_MCAS01000001.1, read as the reverse complement.
CGCCGTGTCGATCAATGCGAGGGTATTGAGGCCTGACGGTTTCATATCCGCAATCAGTTTCAGACGCGACGCTTCGTCGATCAGGATGCGCAGATCGACGAAACGCGGCTGCCACTGCGATACGGCCGGCTCGCCGAGCACGCTCATCGTGCGCGTCACCACGTCGCGATAGTGATGCTGCACCACGGTGGCCACGATGCTGGTACCCAGCATGCCGCCCACCATCCGCGTGGACTGCAGCAGTGCTGTCGTGATGCCGAAGCGTTCGCGCCCGGCAATCTCCTGGCCGAACACATTCAGATTGTTCAGGATGAAACCCAGACCGATGCCGACGGCCGCCATCGGCAATTCGATCCACACGTGCGGTGTGTCCGGATTGGCAAACGCCAGCGCGATCGCCGCGAACAGCAGCAGCGCGAAGCCGATCGACAGAATTCGCGTGGGTTTCTTCATGTGAATCACGATGCGCGTATTCAGCAGGCTGCCGAGCGCGATACAGGCGGCGATCGGCGTGGCGAGCAGGCCGGCCTGTTGCGGCGACAGCCCGAAGCCGCCCTGCAGCAGCAGCGGCGCGAAGAAGATCAGCGAAAACATCACGAAGCCGGACAGAAAGCCGAGTATGAACAGCGTGACGAGTTGCGCATCCTTGAACAGGTCGAGCGGAATGATCGGATGGGTGGCGCGCTTCTCGCACAGCAGCAACGCAATGGCGCTCGCGATCACGAAGGCCGCCAATACCAGGTTGCCGGTCGTCAGGCCGTGTTTCGGCACGGCTTCGATGAAAGCCTGCAGGCCGCCCAGCGCGATGGCGACCAGCGCCGCGCCGAGCCAGTCGATCTTGACCTCGCCCTCGTGGGGCCGCTGGAAGTTGGGCAGATGCGCCCAGATGAAATAGAGTGCCGCGATGCCGACCGGCAGGTTGATCAGGAAGGTGGAGCGCCAGCCCCAATGCTCGCTCATCCAGCCGCCCAGCGACGGACCCGCCGCGGTGCCGATCCCGTACGCGGCTGCCATCACCACCTGCCAGCGCACCCGCGCGCGTGGATCGGGAAACAGATCCGGGATCGACGCGAACGCGGTGCCCACCATCATCCCGCCGCCGACGCCTTGCAGGCCGCGCGCGATCACGAGGAACAGCATGTCGTTCGCGACGCCGCAGAGCACCGACGCCACCGTGAATGTGATGACCGCGGCGATCACGAAACGCTTGCGGCCGAAGTAGTCGCCGAGGCGGCCGAACACAGGAACGGTCACCACCGAAGCCAGCAGGTACGCGCTGGCGATCCATGCGTAGTACTCGAAGCCGTGCAGTTCGGCGACGATCGAAGGCAGCGCGGTACTGACCACGGTCTGGTCGAGCGCGACCAGCATGTTGACAAGGCCGATGCCGAGCATCGCTAGCAGGGCGTTTCGGAACGGCAGGGCAGTCGCAGTCGGGTTCACGGGTCTGGGAAAGGAGGGCTTTTCAGGGCAGGCGCCGCGCATGCGGGCCAGGGTCTTGACGGCGAGTGAGTCCACTAGTTGTCTGACCTCTTATCCTGAATTATACGGGTTTCCCCCTATCCGTGACTAATTTAAAGGCACTCAGGACGAAAAAATGCCGTGCACGCGGGCACGGCAGAGTCGATGCAAGTTGATATATGACGTCTGTTGATGACTATTTATTCAGCGTTTCACAGACGTTCGACGCTTATCGGCCACGAAGCGCCTCTCCCACGCAGTACTTCCCGTAGATGAGGCAGTGCGACGACACCTTGCGTGGCATTGTGCTGGCAGGCGGGCTGTCCGTGGAGACGGACGCGGTATTCACAACGGGGGGCAGGCAGGTCTTGTACGGAGACGCGAGTGCCAGCAGTGTCATCACCCCGGTCGAAAGCAGAACAAGTGCAACAGCGCGTTTGACGTATGAGCGCTTCATCGCGGCACCTCCTGTGAGCGACGCCCACGTCCGTTCGTGTTGTCCGGAAAGATGCAGGGTTCAACGCAAAAGGTCGGAGCGTGCAGGAAAGCGGTTTATTGCAGCGTGCCCGGTTGGTCTGCGTGAGTCCGATCCGCAGACGGCTCGGACTCACGCTTGCTTTACTTCAGCAGCGTCATCTGCACGACCTTCAGAACGACAAGGCCGACGGCCACGACCAGATAGCCTCGCAGCACACCCATCCAGACACGCTTGGTCAGCGTGAGATTGGGCGGCGGCAGTTCTTCCAGCGGCGGCATGCGCCACGTATCGCGGGCATTCTTCGGATACTGCTGCACGTTTGCGTCCGAGGCTTCGCGGCGGACTCGACGAACTCCGATCGTGGCGGCATAGCCAAAGACCGCGAGGAGTGTCCCGCCAGCGAGTGTCTCCAGAATCGTTTCACCGGTGATGTCCGGATAGACGACCGACGCGGTGAGGATGATGGAGAGCATCACCAGCACCCAGATCACGGCGCCTGTAAACAGATTGAGCTTCTTCGAATTGACCCACGGACCGAGAACGGCGCGGTCATTGCACAACAGCAGCAGAAACACTGTGGCGCTAGGCAGCAGGACGCCCGCGAGCGTTTGCACGGCTTCAGTCAGCAAACCGAGCGGGCTGCCGGGAATCAGCACCAGCGCTGCCGCGGCCGCAACAATGCCGAAGTAGACCAGATAGAAACCCTTGGCGTCCGACACGGGACGATGCAGCGAGTGGCGAATCTTGAACACGTCGCCGATAGCGTAGGCGGTCGACAGCGACACCGCGGCTGCGCCGATGATGCACGCGTCGAGGAGTGCGACGGCGAAGAGCGTGGCCGAGGTGCGGCCTGCGTATTTCTCCAGACCGGCGATCACGCCCCCTGCGTCCGTGAAATTGCCGAACTCAGGCTTGCCGGCGTACAGCGCGGCACAGAACGAAATCATCGCCACTGCGCCGATCAGCACGAACACAATGCCAATCCACAGGTCGGCTTTTTCGTACTTCATGAAGCGCGGCGTGATGCGCTTATCGACCACGTAGCTTTGCTGGAAGAACAGTTGCCACGGTGCGACCGTCGTGCCGACGATACCGATGACGAGCAGCATCACATCGCTCAGTTTCGAATGAGCGGGCCAGTTCGGAATGAAGAAATCGCGCGTCATCTGACCGACCGGCGGGTGAATCGACACCAGCACGGGCACCAGCAGCAAACTCAGCAGACACAGTACGACCGCGAAGCGTTCGAAGCGCCTGAAATTGCCCGTACTGACGGCGGCCATGGTGAGCGCCGCGGCAATGCAGACCCCCAGAATCTTCGAGATGCCAAAGAAGTCGAGGACGAAGGTGATACCGATGAACTCGGTCACGATGGTCAGCGCGTTGAGGATGAACAGATCGACGACGCTGAACGCACCCCAGAACTTGCCGAAGCGTTCGAAGATAAGACGGGCATGACCCACGCCCGTGACCGCGCCGAGGCGCAGCACCATTTCCTGATTGACGAACAGGACCGGCACCAGCAACAGCATGGTCCACAGCAACGTGGTCCCGTAGTTCTGCCCGGCCTGGGTGTATGTGCCAAAGGCGCCGGCGTCGTTATCGCCGACCATCACGATCAGGCCAGGACCGAGGATCGCGAGCAGTGTTCGGAAGCGCGCCCACCAGTTGGTGCGCGGCGCGGTGTCGTGGTGGGCGATCGTGCCCAGCGCGCCCTTGATGTCGCCGATATGCGCCGAGTCAAGCACGGCGCTGCGTGGTGGTGAGACGTTGGTAGCTGGAGTGGCCATTTTTCTTTCTTCCCTGATTCTGGTTATTAAAAGGGCGATGATGAAATTGCGCACCTCCGGCATACGTAAGGGCGTGTGTCGTCGATCGACGGCGTCGCTTGCGTATGGCGGAAAGGGCGCGGGAGATTAAGAAACGAGTGCTTTAAGGCGCTGCCAGAACGCAGCGAGCTTGTGCGGTTCGTTGGCATGCAGCGCCAGCATGGCGTCGTAGTGGACGCGCGATTCTTCGACGTGCGGCAGTTGTGACAGAAGGAGGCCGAAGTTCATGATATTTCTCCATGCGTTTGGCTTAACGCGGTTCGCGGAAAGCCAGCAGACCTGGAGGCCGGGCGCGCTATGCGCGTACCGACGAACGTCTACTCGCTTTCCTCAGGCAAAGGGTGAGGTGTGCGGCATAAGGGATAACTGTCACTGTCCGGCATGGCGGCTCCTTGTCTACGTTTTGGCACGCATGTTTGTGACGGGCGTGCCTATTCACGCGTCCGTCTGCGCCACTGAAAATCGGCAAGGCGCGAACGGACGCTGCCGCGAGTCGATGCTCGCGACGCGGTGCCATATGGATACGGAAGGACGCGAAAGGACGCGACAATGCCGCAGCTGTATGGCGCTAACAAAGGTGCACGGAGAAGGTAACTACGGCGCGCACCGTCTGCCTGAAGGCAAGACGGCGGCTGGATGAAGAGAGCGCGGACGTCCTGCCGGTCAGGCAGCGAAACTATTCGAAGGTCGACTACTGCAGGTGTCCAAGGCATTAGCCCCGTTTGTCAAGATTTTTGAATTTTAGGCGTCGTGCGAATCTGAAGTCAACATGATTCGCTAAGCAGAGCCAATATAATTTTTTAGCCTCACTTCCTTTCAAAATTGACAGGAAAGAGCCGCCGTTGCGGGGCGTGATTGGCATTTGAAAAAAGGATGCCGGAAACAGAATCGGTTGGCGCGCGACTCTGGTCAGGCGATTCGGGCTGCGATTTCCTGCAGGTTTTTTTACTTGCAGTTTCTGGCGAGAGCCGAATACAATCCGCCCGTCTCATCAAAAGGAGTCCCTCGTGGACACATGCTCTAGTAGTGGAAGTTCGATGCCGGTCTGCACCGGCGAAGTCACCGCGAGATAGCCGCCGCAGGATCACTCCTTCGCCGCTAACTCGCTTTTGTCGGGTTAGCGCGCTTCATTACCGACTGGCTCCCTGCCGGTCCGTCAGCAGCACGCTCCCTTTGTTTGGCCGCTTTTCGCCAGTCGTCGCCAGTCCGCTTGCGAGATGCAGTCACGTCGTCACACGTCGCCCGCTATGTCCGGGCAGGACGGGGGTGCGCTTATGTTCGTCAAATCATTCGTTGTGTTTTTCGGTGGCGCCGTGCGTGCGCCACACCCACTGCGGGTTGCCGCCCGCGCGCATCTGATGGCTGTTTCCACGCCGGCTCCGGCAGCAGCGCGCGCCGGCGTTGCCGATGCAAGCCGTCGGTCGGCAGCGGTAAGTCATCTGCGCCGCGCCGGGAAACTGGCCGCGCGCTCCGCCCTTCGCGTGGCCTATGCAGGTAATCCGCTCACGCCTACCGGGTACGCGATTGTCGCCGTCACGGTAGCCGCGTTCGCGCTGGTCGCGATGCTGTGCACGTCTTCCATCGCCGATGAGTTGGGCCGCTCGTTGCGGCTTAGCTGGTGGTTCTCCTGACGCTGCCGCGTCAGGCCACCGTCACATCTGCATGCCGTCGTAAGGACGACACGCAGGTGAAACCTGAAAAGAGTCTGCGCCGGACAGGAGGTTGACCATGAAGGTCATTGAACGCAACGACACGCCCGAGGCACGGCGTTGCCTGAGTGCACATGAACTGGCGACGCTGCTGGTGCTGCTTCAAACACCGGTTGAGGTGAGGGCCGCAACTGAGGATGTGCTCGCGCTTCGCGAAGCCGGGCTGGCCCGGCTGGTCGGCTCGGAACCGGGTGAAGCCAGGTTCGCGATTACGGACGAAGGCAATGCCGTATTGCGAATGCTGGACGCGGGATGACTGGGCGGAGAAGTTCGCTGTACCGATCAAGTCGTACTCCTTGCCGTGTCCGTTCATGAGCGAGGTCGGCCCATGCTGAACGGCAAGGAGACGCCGGTGCTCAGATATTGATCTGACCGCCCATTTCCACCACACGGTTAGCGGGCAGGCTGTAGTACTCGGCCGCCTGTGCCGCGTTTCTGGCAAGAAACGCGAACAGCTTCTCGCGCCAGAGCGGCATCGATTTGCTTTCGCCGGTCGCCATGACGGTGTCGCGCGCGAGGAAGAACGACGTATCTGCGGCTTCGTAGTTCCAGTTCGGCATCTGTTTCTGCGCCAGTTCGAGAATGAAGGGGACGTTCGGAATCTCCATGAAGCCGTAGTGAACCGTGACGGCGTAGCAGCCGTGCCCAAGGTCGACTACCGTCGCTTTGCGCTCGTCAGGAACATGAGGCACGTTGTCCGTCGTGCCCGCAAGGAAGATGTTGACCTGATGCATGACGCCGTTGTGCTTCAGGTTATGCAGAAACGCGGAGGGCGCCATGTCCACGACCCCGCCCGGAAAGACGGCCGTGCCGTTCACGCGGGGTGGCGAGTGCTCGCCGCCGCAGAGGGATTGGATCAGGGCCACCAGCGGCATATTGTCGGTTTTCATCCGGTCGACAACCGTTTCACGTCCTTTGTGCCAGGTTGTCATTACGGTAAACAGCGCGCCCCCGGCGAGCAGCGGAAACCAGCCGCCTTCAAGCACCTTGCTGATGTTGCTCGACACGAACACCGCGTCGACGAGAGCGAGGGGCCCGATGACAGCCGCCGTTGCGAGCGGCTTCCAATGCCACAGGCAGTGAGTGATGAAGTACATCAGCAAGGTGGTCAGCAGCATGGTCGATGCCACGGCAATGCCGTAAGCCGCCGCCAGATTGTCAGAGGATTTGAAGAACACCACCAGAAAAACCACGGCCGCGTAAAGCGTGACGTTGATGAACGGGACATACACCTGGCCGATCTCGTGCGTCGACGTGTGCACGACCGGGATGCGCGGCAGAAAACCGAGTTGCACGGCCTGCTTGGTCATCGAAAAAGCGCCCGAGATAACGGCCTGCGACGCGATGATAGTGGCCGCCGTGGCGAGCACGACCAGCGGCACCAGCGCCCAGTCAGGCGCGGACTGAAAAAACGGTTGAGCAATCGCTGAGGGCTTTTCCAGAACCAGTGCCGCCTGACCGAAATAGTTCAGCACCAGGCTCGGCAGCACGAGAAACAGCCACGCGAGCGTGATCGGCTTCTTGCCGAAATGACCCATGTCGGCATAGAGCGCCTCGCCGCCGGTCAGCGCGAGGAAGACCGAACCCAGCACCACGAAGGCGGTGGCCGGCGCGTGCGCGACGAATGCGATTGCATAGAGCGGCGACACGGCCCGCACGATAGCCGTATGCGTGACGATATGGGAGATGCCGAGCACCGCCAGCGTGACGAACCATACGATCATCACCGGTCCGAAAACCTGGCCGACCGCGCCCGTGCCGCGTTTCTGGATTTTGAACAGGCCGGTAAGGATGACGAGCGAGATGGGAACAATCCATTCGGTCAGATGCGGGTCCACGAGCGTCACGCCTTCCACGGCGGATATCACCGAAATGGCCGGCGTGATCATCGAATCGCCGTAGAACATGGCCGCGCCGAACACCCCAAGCGTTAGCAGAACGTTGCGCAATCGTGCGGGCGCGACGCCGGATGCAAGCGCGGTGAGCGCCAGGATGCCGCCTTCACCTTCGTTGTCCGCACGCATCACGAAGCTGACGTACTTCAGCGTGACGACAATGATGATCGACCACAGAATCAGCGACACAATACCGAACACATTGGTTTGCGTGATGCCGCCCGCTGCCTTCAGGCATTCGCGCAGCGTATAGAGCGGGCTGGTTCCGATGTCGCCGAACACGACCCCGATGGCGCCGAGCACAAGGCCGGGCGCAGCTTTTTTTGCAGAGGAGGCTGCGCTGAGAGCAGTGGAGGACATAGGGGATTCAGGTTGAGGGTTGCCGCGGACGCGCGGTCTACGGATATTTCCGTAGGCGCGCGGCGTATTGATGACAGCGACTGCTGCGTTTGACGCAAATTGCGAGCGAACCAGGGGCAAACTCCCGGGCCAACCCGCGGGACTCGCGGGCGCAGGGCGAAGCCCTTCGCGTCCTGCCGCAACGTCTTGCGCGTAAGCGATCTTCCGCTATCTGAGTTTCCAGATGCCCCATGCCGCAATCAGCAAAGCCACGGCCAAGCCGCCGCCGAGTAGGATGTAGGTAGCCATGGAAAATGAAATGTAAGTGATGCGTGATTGAAAGGAGGGTTCGCAAGCGTGTTTCGCATGCTACCGGCTCTACCTTTCAGAATCGCCTTCGATGGCTGCCTGTACTTCGTCTTTGAGTGGCGGGGCTGCACGGTCAATGGATGTCATGTACGTCCGGTCCGATTTCGCCTGGATAGTTGGGTGGGGCGTCGCACACCGGCCGCGCATTGGGTCAGAAAAGTGTCCCGGATTCTGTGATAAAAGTAGGGTATGAGCAAAATAGACCTGCCTGAACATGCCGGCGGATTATGGCCCGGCGAGAATATAACCAGGCGTCATTCCGCTACGGAGGCGTTGTGATTCGAAACTGGCTTGGCGGGGTCTTGTTGGCAGCGTGTTTCGTAAGCAATGCCGTTGCGGGCGGCCCGGATTGCTCCCGGCCGTTCACGCTCGGATTGCATGACCATGGCCTGCTCTATTCGCTCGACACCGACAGCGGCATCGACAAAGACTTTGCCGACGAGCTGATCCGGCGCAGCGGTTGCCAGATCAAGGTCAGTCTGATGTCACGGGCACGTATCTGGAAACTGATCGAGTCGGGCGCGCTCGATTTCAGCCTGTCTGGAATCGCGAACGACGAGCGCAATCAATACGCGTCGTTTGCGTGGTACTTCAGTAATAAATACTATCTGCTCGTACGCAAGGACGCCGGCATCCGCAACGTCGCCGACTTCGAGCGCAACCGGCAAGCCCAGCTCGGCGTAATCCGCAGTTTTCGCTATAGCGCGTCGGCCAACGAACTGGTCGACAGGCTGACGGCGGAAAACCGGGTCAGCCTCGCGGGGGGGCTCGAGCCGCTCTACCAGGCGCTTATTCTTCGACAGATCCAGGGCATGATTATCGAACCCTTCGATTACCCCGCGCTGGATGAGAAAAAGATCCGTGACATGACGACGATCGTCGAGTTTAACGATCCCTCGGTGCCGCACGGCCTGATCATGTCGAAGAAGGCGCTCCCGGCCGGCGAACGGGAGAAGTGGCGGGCGCTGGTAGATGAAATGCGTGCGGACGGAACGGTGCGGCGGATCTTCGAAAAGTACTTCAGGCCGGATCTGGCCGATTCCATGGTCAACTTCAAGGCGTCACCGTGATCCGGGTGCGCGCCATCCTGCTGCCGTTGCTGGTTTTATCCGCATCGCTCTGCGTGACCTGGATCGTCTGGAATCACGAACGGCAGGCGAGTCGCAAAGAGCTTCGCAGCCAGTTTGAGTACACCGTGAGTGATGCGGTAGGCCGCGTCGAGCAGCGCATGGCGACCTATGAGCTGATGTTGCGCGGCGTGCAGAGCCTGTTTGCCGCGAACGGAACGATCGATCGCGACAGGTTCCGGCGTTATGTGAACGCGCTCAATCTCGACGCGAACTTTTCCGGGATCCACGGCGTCGGTGTGATCGAATGGGTGCCCGCGGCGCGTAAGGCGGCCCACATAGCGGGCATGCGTCAGAGCGGCGTTGCCGACTACGCGATTCGTCCCGACGGGCCACGCGCGGCTTATGCCCCAATCATTCAACGTGAGCCCTTTATCGGCATCGCGCGCAGCTCGCCCGGTCTTGACGCCTGGGACGAACCGGTGCGCCGCGCCGCGATGGAGAAGGCCCGCGATTCCGGCATGGCGGCCCTGTCGGGGAAAGTGCGCCTCACGATCGACGTGGACCCGGACTCCCGGCCAGGTTTCATCATGTACCTGCCGATCTACGCCGCCGGCAAGGCGCAGGACGACCTCGCGCAACGCCGGGCGAACATTGTCGGTTGGGTCTATGCCTCGTTCCAGATGCACGACGTGATGGCCAGTCTCTACGGCGAACAGCCGCCCGGCGTCTCGCTGGCCATTTACGACGGGGTTGAGCCATTGGACGCAGCGCTGCTGCATCGCACTGCCGAACCAGGCAACCGGCGCGCGCCCGCGATCATCAGCGCAAACGAATATCTCGTTGTGGACGGGCATGACTGGACGCTCCTGATGAGCGCCTCCGACGAGTTTCGCTCCCGCCTGGGACGCAATGCGGAGGTGTTGATTGCAGGCACCGGCACGGGTTTGAGTCTCCTGTTGGCGCTTTTGACCTGGCTCATGATGACGGGGCGCGAGCGCGCTATGCGGCTAGCCTCGGCGATGACGCGGGAGTTGCGCGAGAACGAAGAGAAGTTTCGTGCCATTGCCGACTGCACGGTGAACCTGGAGATCTGGTGGGGGCAGGACGGCAAGCCTCGCTGGATCAATCCTTCGGTCGAGTATTACACGGGGTATACCGTCGCCGAGTGCATGGCGATGTCCGACTTCGCCCGCACGCTGATTCATCCGGAGGACCTGATTCGCGTTGCGCCGGAATTCAAGAAGGGGCTGCAGGGCTCTCGCGGCGAGGATCTCGAGTTTCGTTGCGTGCGCAAGGATGGTTCGCTGCTGTGGCTGTCGGTCTCCTGGGTTCCGATCAGCAATCAGCGGGGAGACTTCATCGGTTTCCGTACCAGCGGCCGCGATATCACCGAGCGCAAGAAGTCGGAGGAGAAAATCCGCGAGCTGGCCTTCTATGACACGCTCACACGCCTGCCCAATCGCGCGCTGCTGCTGGACCGGCTAAGGCAATCCATGGTGGTCAGCCGCGAGAACAGGGTCTGCGGCGCCCTGATGTTCATCGATCTCGACCACTTCAAAACGCTGAACGACACGCTCGGGCACGACAAAGGCGATCTGCTCCTGCGGCAGGTCGCACATCGTCTGTCGAATAGCGTCAATGAGGCAGACACGGTTGCCCGCGTCGGCGGCGACGAGTTCGTTGTCGTATTGGGCAATCTGAGTCCGGACGAGGCCGTGGCGACAATGGAAACCGAGGCGGTGGGGGAAAGAATTCTCTCCGTGCTGGGATTCGCCTACGAGCTCAACGGTGTCCAGTTCCGGAGCACCGCCAGCATAGGCGTCACGGTATTCAGCGGGGAGCAGACCTCCATCGACGAGCTTTTCAAGCAGGCCGATCTGGCCATGTATCAATCGAAGGAGCGCGGCCGCAATGCCATGTGTTTCTTCGACCCCGCGATGCAAACGGCGGTGCTCAAACGTGCCGAGCTGGAGGTCGGGCTGCGCAATGCCATCGAGGAGAACCGGATTGTTCTTCACTATCAGGCGCAGGTTGTCGACGGCAATTACATCACCGGTGCGGAAGCGCTGGTGCGCTGGGCGCATCCTGAGCGCGGCCTGATCCCTCCGGGCGAGTTTATCCCGCTCGCGGAGGAGTCCGGACTGATTCTCGAGATGGGGCGAAAGGTGCTGGCGTCCGCATGCGCTCAGCTGGCGGTGTGGGCGACGTGCCCGTCGATGGCGCATCTGTCCGTGGCAGTGAACGTCAGCGCCCGGCAATTTCGCGAGCCTGACTTCGTGGACGGCGTACTCGAGGTCATCAATCAGACTGGGGCGAGGGCGGACCGGCTCAAGCTTGAACTGACCGAAAGCGTTCTGGTCGAGAACGTACAGGACATTATTGAAAAAATGAGTGCGCTTCGTGCTCGAGGCGTGACGTTCTCGCTGGACGACTTCGGGACGGGCTACTCGTCGCTCGCCTATCTGAAGAGATTGCCGTTGGATCAACTGAAGATTGACCGGTCGTTTGTGCGCGACATTCTGGTCGACCCCAACGACGCCGACATCGCGCGAACCATCGTGGCGCTTGCGCGAAGCTTTAATCTGGGTGTCATCGCCGAAGGCGTTGAAACCGAAGCGCAAAGAGATTTCCTTGCGGTAGCGGGATGCCATGCCTATCAAGGTTTCCTCTTTTGCAAGCCGCTGCCGATCCAGGGTTTTGAACAGTTCGTCAGTCTGTTCAGTGCCAGGCACCGGGCGCAAGGCCAGTCGACCATAAGTGTCGAGAGAAACGTAGGTTCAGGTACGGCAAGCTGATCGATCGGTATCGAAGACAGGCCGCGCGGCTTGCTCAATCGTGGCGGCGCGCCGCCTCGTCGCTTCTCGCGGAAGCGCGCCATTGAACGCTGAGCAGGTGCTCGCGCATGCAGCGGGCCGCGGCTTCGCCGTCGCGAGCCTTCATCGCACTCACAATATCCTGGTGCTGCTGGGCAAAAAACCCCCGTGTTTCCTGGGCGGACGTCTTCTCGCGCACGTCAGGTTTGACGCGCATGCCATTGATCACTTCCATCAGGGAGATGAGCGCGGGATTGCGTGTGGCCTGCCCGATGAGCAAATGAAATCGATGATCCCATTGTTGCCACTCTTCATCATTTTTTGCCGCGGCATTTTTTCGTGCGCATTTTTCAAGTTCCAGCAGGTCGTCCCGGCTGGCTTTCGTCGCGGCTAGCTGCGCGAGCGCCGGTTCGAACAGCAGGCGCATTTCCGCAATGTCCGCCGGACTGGCGCCCGCGCGAAGTCCGCGCAGCGTCGGGGCGAACTTCAGCGGCCTAGCGCCCAGATAGGTACCGCGGCCGACGCCGCGCCACACACGTCCGGAAGCCTCCAGCGAGGCAAGCGACGAACGCAGTTCCCTGCGGCTGACCTTCAGATCTTCGGCGAGTTTTCTTTCAGGGGGCAGCGCATCGCCGTCCTTGAGTCGATGGTCGGCAATATAGTCCAGCAGCCTGTCCAGTATCGATTTTTCCATCTTTCCCGTTTGAACCAATAAACATTGGTTCAAACGATACCATGCCTGACCCGGTTGAGGTGATGGCAGTCGATTCTTTTTTATTGTTATTCTATTCTGATTATCGGGTTAACGCTTGGTGCAACCTGGAACCGTTCGCCGTAATCTCATGGCTTGAGATGTTGGTACCAATATGAATTGGTTCAACCGTGATCGATCTTTGATCATTGCAAAAGGAGTGGCGCATGTCGTTTACAACCCGTCCGGAGCTGATTGGCACATTCGGCATGGTGGCCTCGACACACTGGCTGGCGAGTGCATCGGCCATGGCCGTTCTGGAGAAAGGGGGCAATGCGTTCGATGCGGCCGCCGCTGCAGGTTTCGTTCTGCAGATCGTGGAGCCGCATCTGAATGGTCCTGGCGGCGAGCTGCCGGTCGTCTTCTACAGTGCCCGCGAAGAACGTGTGCGCGTTTTGTGCGGGCAGGGCGTGACGCCGGCGGCAATGACGATCGCGCGCATGCGTGAGTTGGGTCTCGAAGTCGTTCCCGGCACGGGCTTGCTGCCTGCCGTAGTGCCTGGCGCATTTGGCGCCTGGATGCTTATGCTGCGCGACTATGGCCAGCTGCCGCTCGAAGACGTCCTGAGCTACGCGATCGGCTATGCGGAAAATGGCTATCCGGTTCTGCCGCGCATGAGCTCGTCGATCCTGGCAATCAAGGACTTTTTCCGGACCGAATGGCCGACTTCGGCTGAGCAATGGCTGCACGACGGGGACGCGCCTATGCCGAACCGGTTGTTTGCGAATCCCGCGATTGCGCAGACATACCGGCGCATTCTGGCGGAGGCGAACACGCATGGCGATCGTGCCGAGCAATGCGAGCTTGCGCGCAAAGTCTTTTATCGCGGCTTCGTGGCCGACGCTATCGACCAATACTTCCGCTCAACGGCAGTGCTCGACACCTCGGGCCAGCGCAACCATGGTTTGCTCAACGCGGACGATCTCGCGCGTTGGGAGCCGTCCTATGAAGATCCGGTTTCATACGACTACGAGGGCTTGCGTGTTCACAAGACCGGCCCGTGGGGCCAGGGGCCGATGTTCCTGCAGCAGCTCGCGCTTCTCAAAGGTTTCGATCTCGGGGCGATGGACCCGATGGGCGCCGATTTCGTACACACCATCATCGAATGCTCAAAGCTTGCGTTCGCCGATCGTGAAGTGTTTTACGGCGACCCGGCCTTTGCGCATGTGCCCATGGACGTGCTTCTGAGTGACACCTACAACGACGAACGCCGCCGACTGATCGATCCCAACCGGGCGTCGTTCGAATTCCGCCCTGGCGCCCTCGGCGACAGCGCGCGACGTGCCGAACTCATCATGGCCAACGCAGGGCGGCAGCAGTCCGGCGGCTTCGGCCAGGGCGAGCCGACGTTTGCTCCCCTGCCGGAACTGCGTGGCGATACGGTTCATCTTGATGTGGTGGATCGCTGGGGCAATATGGTCTCGGCAACGCCATCGGGCGGCTGGTTGCAAGCCTCGCCTGCCGTGCCCGGTCTCGGTTTTAACGTCACCACGCGCGCGCAAATGTTCTGGATGGAGGAGGGGCTGCCGTCCTCGCTCGGCCCGGGACGCCGCCCCCGTACCACGCTCTCGCCCACGCTGGTTACGCGTGACGGCAAACCCTACGCGGCGTTTGGCACACCGGGCGGCGACCAGCAGGATCAGTGGTCGATCCAGCTGTTTCTCAGGCACGTGCACGCCGGCATGAATTTCCAGGCGGCCGTGGATTCGCCTTCGTTTCAGACCGCGCATTTCCCCGGTTCGTTTTATCCGCGCTCGATGCAACTGGGCAAGATGTCCGCCGAGTCCAGTTTCCCGGAGCACACGCTTGCGCAATTGCGTGAGCGTGGGCATGACCTGAGCCTGGCCGAACCCTGGTCGCTCGGCCGCGTGTGTGCGGTCGGGATCAGAAACGGTCTGATGCGTGGCGCCGCAACACCGCGTCAAATGCAGGCATACGCAATCGGGCGATAAGTTTCGAAGCCCGGAAACCGTATTCATTTCCGTCAGGGAGAACAGTCGTGTCTGCTATTGCTGCCCGTCTCGAGCGATTGCCGTTGTCGGGTTTTCATCGCAAGCTTCTGCTGATTGGCGGGCTCGGATATATGTTCGACGGGCTCGATTCGTCGTCGCTTGCGTTTCTGCTACCCGTCGTGAGCAAGCTCTGGCACCTGACGAGTGCGCAGACGGGGCTCGTCGCGAGCAGTACTTACATTGGGTATTTTTTTGGCGCCTTTCTATCGGGCGTGCTCGCGGATGTGATTGGCCGGCGTCGCATCATGATGAGCGCGCTGGCGATTTATTGCTGCGCATCGCTCGCGAGCGCGACGGCCACAGACTGGCACACGTTCTTCGCGTTGCGGGTTGTCGCGGGCTTTGGATCAGGCGCCGAGACCGTCGTGATCGCACCGTTTCTGGCCGAGTTCGTGCCACGGCGCTATCGAGGCATTTTTTGCGGCGCGCTGGTCGGTTTCATGTCGTTCGGCTATCTGGGCTCATCCATTCTCGGCTTCACCGTCGTGCGTAACTTTGCGGACGGCTGGCGCTACCTGGCGGTGGCGACTTCGTTGCCTGTCGTCATGCTCCTCTGGTGGCGAAGAACCTTGCCTGAATCGCCGCGTTGGCTTGAAAGCCAGGGGCGGGTCGCTGAGGCGAACACCATTGTGAGTGCAATCGAGTCGTGGTTTGCAGGTAAGGGAATCAGTCTGGCACCCGTTGCCTTCTCCGGTAATACGCCTGCATCCGCGCCTGCAAAGGGCCATGCGCTTGGGAATGTGCTGACGCTGTGGTCGCCGCGGCTGGCGCGTACGACTACCGTGAGCTGGTTGATGTGGTTCTCGGTCGCGTTCGCGTATTACTCGTTTTTCTCGTGGATTCCGAGCCTGCTCCTGAAGGAGGGGCTCACCATGACGAAAAGCTTTGGTTATTCGATCGCAATCTACGGGGCGCAGATTCCCGGCTATTTCTCGGCCGCATGGCTCAACGAACGGCTCGGCCGCAAAGGTGTGGTGGCGTCATACATGCTATTGGGCGGGATTGCCGCGATCACGCTTGCGTTTTCCCACACCAGCTTGCAAATCATGGCTGCGGGGATTTGCCTGTCGTTCTTCATGAACGGCGCGTTTGCCGGCGTGTATGCGTATACCCCTGAAGTCTTTCCGACTGCCGTGCGTGCAACCGGTACAGGATCGTCCTCGTCGTTCGGCCGCATCGGCTCCGTGAGTGCCCCCATTCTGGTGGGCCTTGTCTATCCGGTATTCGGATTCCTGGGCGTGTTTGCCATGACTACCACGGTGTTGCTCGTGGGAGCCTGTGTCGTGTTCTTCCTGGGTATCGAGACCCGTAACCGGTCGCTCGAAGAGATCGAGGAGGGCGGCGCGGACCAGCCGCTGGATTTGCATGGCTCGCTCGGTTCCACCGAAATGCGCGGCTGAGTAGTGTCCATCATTTCAACCGATTGCAACCGATTGCAACCCATCGCAACCCATTGACAGCGCGATCATGCTAGCCAATCCGATCGATCCAATCGTGCCAGTTCCACATGCACTGGACATTTCAGACCTTGAACGGCTTGCCGTCGTCATGCGGCTGCGAAACCAGCCCATGGAGATTTTTCGTGCGGTTCACGCCCTGGCTGCGAGCGTAATCGGTTTCGGCCTTTTCACGATCATGTCCTACGACGCGCAACGCGAGGAAGTCGAGCGCGTTTATACAAACATGCCGGACGTGTACCCAGTTGGAGGCCGTAAGCAAAAAACCGGCACCGTGTGGGCAAGCCAGGTATTGCGGGATCTCAGGCCATTTCGCGCGGAAACGACCCAGGGCATCCGGGAAGCGTTCGACGATCATGCGGTAATGACCGGCATGGGCCTCGGGTCGATCCTGAATATTCCGGTCGCGTACGACGGGGTATGCGTCGGCACGATGAACCTCACCCATAAGGAAGGGTGGTACACGGGCCAGCACGAAAACATAGGCCTGCTGATCGGCGCCTTCCTTGCGCCCGCGCTGATCAGGTGCAATCGGGCACAAGCCAGGGCATATGCCGGTAGCGCCACGCACCTTTGACATCACGACGATCACTTACCGGCAAGAACAATCTTGACCCAATCCTCCGAATCCTCGAACACCTGGGTGCTGGTCTTCGTCCTCAGCTACCTGGCCTTACTGGCCGATGGTGCGGACGTCATGATGTACGGTCTGACGCTCACGCGGATCAAGGACGAGTTTGGTTTGAGCAATGTCGAAGCGGGCGCCTTGGGCAGCTTGACGCTGCTTGGCATGGCCATTGGCGGCATTCTCGGCGGCTGGGCCAGTGATCGCCTCGGACGGGTTCGGGTGGTGGCCTGGGCGCTGGCGCTTTTTTCGCTCGGCGCGGGGCTGCTCGGGTTGACGCACAGCTTTCTCGAGTTTGCGGTGGTGCGGTTTATCAGTTCGTTGGGGATCGGTTGCATGGTGCTGGTTTCCACGCTGGTTGCCGAATACGTGCCCACCGAGCGGCGCTCACTGATTCTCGGCGTTCTGCAAACCGGCATTTCCGCGGGCTATATCGTCGTCATTTCGCTGAGCAACTGGATCTTGCCGCACTACGGCTGGCGCACGCTCTATTACGTTTCGGCACTGCCGGTGCTGCTGGCGCTGGCGATAAAGTTTGCCGTGCCCGAACCGGCGGCATGGCAGGCGAGCCGCGCGACTGGCGGGAAGGACGAGCGCGGACATCGCACCAACCGCTACTATCTGATCTTCAGTAACCGTCAATCGCGAAGCTTGTTCATCCTGTGGACCTTGGCGTCCGTGTTCGCACTTTCCGGATTTTACGGCCTGAACAACTGGCTGCCGACATACCTGGAAAAGGAACTGCACATCAAATTCGGTGCGATGGCGGGCTACATGATTGGCACTTTCGTGGTCGCCTTCATTGGCAAGATCGTTGCGGGATGGCTAGGCGACCGCTGGAGCCGGCGTGGTGTTTATGTGCTCGGCTGTGTGGGTGCCGCGCTCTTCCTGCCGGTGATCATTTTCTGGCATACGCGCGACAACATTGCCTACCTCATGCTCATTTTCGGGTTTCTGTATGGCGTGCCGCTGGGTACGATCGGCACCTTCATGTCCGAGAGTTTCCCTACCGCTATCCGCGGGACAGCCGTGGGTGGCTCTTATAACCTCGGGCGCTTCTGCGCAGGCGCGGCCCCAATCGTGATTGGCTACATTGCCACCCAGCTGTCTATCGGCGCCGGATTTCTGGTGGTCGGCGGAGTGTTCTTTCTGAGCGGCGTCACCGCGTTCTTCGTCCCGGACCGGCTCTACGACACACAACGTTAGCCCACGCGCAACCGGGCCGGCAACGTGATCTCTCCAGCCGTAGGAGGCTCGCCCGGATCGTGATTGATGCGCAATCCCATGTCTTCGCGAGTATCAACGGCGAACGAATCTACTGCTAACGATTCCGGTTCTCATTTTTAACGTTGCTGAGGCAATACACTATGCTGGACTGGTGGCAACGGCCATTCGCGCGTCGACGCTTAAGCGCCAGCTCGCATCAGACGGAACAGGATGCCTGGGCAACGCCCCGCGCATTTCTCTCGGGACGTCACCCTTCAAGGAGGCGATATGCAAGGAGACCCCAAGGTTCTCGAGTATCTGAACGCTCAGTTGAAGAATGAACTGAGCGCGATCAATCAGTATTTCCTGCATGCCAGAATGTACGGGCATTGGGGCCTGAAAAGCCTTGAGAAGCACGAGTATGACGAATCGATCGGCGAGATGAAGCATGCGGACCTGTTGATCGAGCGCATCTTCATGCTGGACGGCTTACCCAATCTGCAGGACCTGCATAAGTTGCTGATTGGTGAGGACACGAAAGAAATCCTTGAGTGCGACCTCAAGCTCGAGCAGGCGTCGCAGACCACTTGTAAGGAAGCGATCGCATACTGTGAGACGGTTCGCGACTTTGTCTCGCGCGACATCATCACTCATATTCTCGACGACACTGAAGATCATATCGACTGGCTCGAAACGAATCTGGCCTTGATCGATAAAGTCGGGATTCAGAATTATCAGCAATCGGGAATGGATTCACTGAGTTGAGACCGCGGCGCTTGCGGTCCCGTCTCGCGGTTTCCTGAGTGATGCGCGGCAATGCGCGACGTTACGGCGCCCCGATCCTGGCTAACGTAATGGCACGTTCGGGGCATGCGGTCACACACAGGCCACATGCCCGGCATGCATCGGCGTTGGGCGTGTACGCGACTTTCATGCCGTGCACGCGCAGCTTGAATCTGTTCAACGCACCCAACTCCTGATAGTCGGCCGTGTCGATCCGGCGGATTTCGAACACGTTTTCGGGGCAGACAACCGCGCAATCACCCTTGCCTTCGCAGCGCCTGAGATTGACCACTGGCGCAATCACGCCCGCAGGCTGCTTGCAGGCGGATGTAGAGGTGTGGCTCATGCTTGATCCTCGTGGCGCTTGCCGTCAAAGGACGACAGGTTCTTCTGAAAGTTTTCGCGTTCCTCCGGCGTCATCCGTTCCCAACGGCGCCAATGGCGGCGTCCATGCCAGCCGCCATGCCCGCGAAATCCGCCAAACAGAATCCGGCTCAGGACCAGCAGGCCTAGCGCGTGCGGAAAGTCGATCGCACGGGCACTGATGAATAGCGCGGGGACAACCCAGTTCCATAGCGTCATCACCATCCATCCCAGCACGGCAATACCCACCAGAACCAACAGTGCCTTGCCGAAGCATCTCAGTTTGAATCTCATCTAGTTGCTCCTTTTAGATATCCAGTTCGTCGTAGACGGCCTGCAGGCGAACGCGCAGATGCAATACCGCGTAGCGCTTGCGTGCCAATAGTGTGTTCACGCCGACGCCGCTCCCGGATGCCAGCTCCTTGAAGCTGCGCCCTTCGAGTTCATGAGCGACGAAGACGTCGCGCTGATCCGGCGGCAATTCGTCGAGCGCGGCTTGCAGGGCTTCCAGCAGCCTCGACCTTGCATAGACCGCTTCCGGGCCGGCGTCGGTGGCAGGCAGGGCGAGATCCAGCCGGTAGTCGAGGTTGTCCGGGTCGTCCTGGTTGTCGGCGATGTCGGCCAACGGTTGCTCGCGACGCTTGCGAAAGCGGTCGATGATGCGGTTTCGCGCCACCCGGAACAGCCACGCGCTGACCTGTTCGATCGGTGCGGGGAGCCGGTAGGCTTGTACGAACTCGTGAAAGACATCCTGCAGGATGTCTTCGGCCTCGCCCTGATCGTGCACGCGGCGCCGGATGAAATTGCCGAGTTTCGACCGCTCACGCAACACAGTTGCGGTGATGTCGTTATCGCGTTCGATCGTCGAGTTTGGGGTGCGCGGCGGTTCCATACGTCTGTAGACGATTCACGCAAGGAAATATTGTCTGCGTCGCGAATACGGCTTCGAATTAGCCACTACGGTGATGCTCTGGCGCGGCAACTGCCGGGTAGCGCCCGGGTGTGGTGCCCAGTGCCCGGCGAAACATGTCGATAAAGGCGCTGACGTTCTCGTAGCCGAGTTCGAGCGCAATCGTGGTGACGGGAACGCTGTCCGCAACCAGCTCCAGCGCGCGCAGCAGGCGGGCCTGCTGGCGCCATTGCGCGAAAGTCATGCCTGTTTCGCTCAGAAAACGACGGCTCAACGTTCGCGGCGCGAGACCGGCCCATGTCGCCCACTCTTCGAGGCGGCGGTTGTCTGCCAGGTCGCTGGCGAGCGCGTCCGTGATGCGGACGAGCCGCGCATCGGTGGGACTCGGCAGGCCTAGCGATTCCTCTTTCGACGCAGCGAGCTCATCGACGATGACCTCCGCAATGCGCGTCTGCGTCTGATCGAGTTCGATGCCCGGCCAGCTTGCTGCGCGCCGCACCGCCTCGCGCAGCAAGGGCGTCGCCTTGATTGCGCGGGCCTGGCGCGGCAGCGACTCGCAGCGCTCCTCGGTAATGAAAACGCTCCACCCCGAGAAGGGGCCGTAAGAGCGTACCGAGTGGGCGCAATGCGGTGGAATCCAGATCGCGTGGGTGGCGGGCACGACCCATTGCTGTTTGTCGAGCCCGACCGATACGAGCCCGCTCAACGCACCCATGAGCTGTCCGCGCGCATGACTGTGCAACGACGTCGTGCGCGATTCGCTTTGCGTCAGTTCGGCCGCGGCAAGGAACGGGCCGTCGGGCGAGGTCACGAGATCCGGTCGAATCAGGCGGGTAGTCATGATGAGAGCGTGGCAGGAATCCGGTATCGAATGACCTTTATACCGGAGACGGGCCGGGTCTGCACCACTAGACTGGCTTCTACTTACACAACACCGGAGTGCCGCGCGATGCGAGCCGAACACGTTCTCCCCGACCACGTCGATCAGGTCGATATCAATGGTGCGACGGTCCGCAAGGGTACAGTCGCCGCTTTTCTGGCCAATGCACGAGTCTGGACCGATCCGGCCAGCACTGACGCGGCGCGCGCCGTGGCCGCCACGGACATCGTCGCGGCGCTGCCGGCGCTGCGCGCCGTGGGTCTGTTCGATGTACTTGAGATTCGCGACGCCAGGCTGCGCGAATGGATCGGCTCAGCGATCAGCTCAGCGATCAACTCATCGGTCAACTCATCGATCAACATTCAGGGCGGCGCCCGCTGAGCGGCACGCCGGTTTCACTTCGAATTCAAGGAATCAACAACATGAAAGCTGCAGTCGTCAAAGCGGCGGGCGAACCGCCTGTTTACGCCGATTTCGATCGCCCCGATCCCCGTCCGGGTCACCGTGTCGTCGACGTGACGGCGTCCGCGCTGAGTCACGTCACGCGCTCCAAAGCGTCGGGCTCGCACTATTCATCGAAGGGGACGTTCCCGTTCGTAGCGGGACTCGACGGCGCCGGGCGTTGCGAAGATGGCCAACGCGTGTATTTCTTCTGGCCGCAGGCGCCGTTCGGCGCGATGGCGCAGCAGTGCCTCGTGTCCGAAGCGAATTGCGTGCTGTTGCCCGATACGGTCGACGACGTTACGGCTGCCGCCATCGCTATTCCGGGCATGTCGTCGTGGGCGGCACTTGTCGAGCGGGCCAGGTTCGTGGCGGGCGAGACCGTGCTGATCAACGGCGCGACGGGCACGTCGGGCCGGCTTGCTGTCCAGATCGCAAAGCATCTTGGCGCTGGGAAAATCATCGCAACGGGTCGTAACGCGGCCGTGCTGGCGTCGCTCAAGCATGCCGGCGCGGATGTCGCGATTTCGTTGGAGCAGGACGCCGACGCGCTGAGCCATGCATTCGCATCGCAATTCCATGAGGGCGTCGACGTGGTGCTGGATTATGTGTGGGGCGCCAGCGCGCTCTCGCTGCTGATCGCCGCGGCGCGAACCCTGGCTGAAGATGCACCGCTGCGCTTCGTCCAGATCGGCGCGATCAGCGGCGCCGATCTTCTTCTGCCCGCCGCCGTGCTGCGCTCGGCGCCGATTTCGCTGTTGGGCAGCGGTATCGGCAGCCTGCCTTTACCGCGCGTGCTGCACACGATGCAGCAGGTGTTCGATGCGACCGCACGCGCGGGTTTGCAGATCGCGACCGAGGCTGTTCCTCTCGCTGATCTCGGCGCACATTGGGGCGTTCCCGATAGCCGTCAGCGCACCGTTTTCATTCCCTCGCCATGACGGTCGATGGCGACGCAAGCGGCCGCGAGCGCCCATGGTCAATCGCCGATGATGAGCCGCGAGCCTTACGAGTTCGCTTGCCGGCTCTCGCGGCAGAACCAGCGCCGTGACGCCGCGGGGGCCTGCGCAACGTCAGCAACCTCGCGCCACCACTTTCCGCCGCGATGTGGCGCGCCCAGATCCAGTCGCTCGCCCATGCGCGGCGTCGCGAGCGCAATGCCACGCGCCGCGGTGAGCCCGACCACGCGCTCGTACGGCTCCTGCCAGCGATGCATCGCCAGATCGAAGGTGCCGTTGTGAACCGGCACCAGCCAGCGGCCGCGCAGATCGACGTGTGCCTGTACGGTCTCGTCGGGCTGCATGTGGACGTACGGCCATTGAGGATCGTAGGCGCCGGTTTCGAGCAGCGTCACGTCGAATGGACCGAGCCGTTCGCCGATGGCCTTGAAGCCGTCGAAGTAACCCGTGTCGCCGCTGAAGAATACGCGGAGCGCGTCATCGACGATCACCCACGAGGCCCACAACGTGCTGTTGCCATCGAACAGACTGCGGCCCGAGAAATGCTGCGCCGGTGTCGCGGTAAATGCGAGGCCGTCGATTTCGACGCCCTGCCACCAGTCGAACTGACGGACCTTCGACGCCTCGATACCCCACTCGATCAGACGGTCGCCGACACCCAGCGGCGTCAGAAACACGCTCGTCCTGCCGACGAGCGCCAGGACCGTCTCGCGGTCCAGGTGGTCGTAGTGATCGTGCGACAGAATCACGCCGCGCAACGGCGGCAAGTCTTCGAGTGCAATGGGCGGCGCGTGGAAGCGCTTCGGGCCGAAGCGCCGGAACGGCGAGGCACGCTCGGAGAAGACGGGGTCCGTCAGCCAGAACTGGCCGCGCAGCTTGAGCAGCATGGTCGAATGCCCGAGGCGATACAGGCTGCGGTCCGGCGCGGCGTCGAGTTGCTCGCGCGATAACGGGTCCACGGGCAGCGCGCCCGCCGGCACCGTGCCGTCCGGCTTCCTGAACAGCAGATTCCACGCGATGCCCAGGGTCTTGCCGACACCTTCAACGGGACGCGGCTTGACGTTCCGGAAGCGCTCGCCGTCATGCTGAGCCGACATGTCGAACAATTCGCGCCCGCGTTGCGCCGCCGTCAGGCCGAAGATGCGGCGGATAGAACCGGTGAACGATGTCATGCAGACCGCCTCGATGCAGAAAGTAGACTGTCGAGTGTAGTTTATTTTCGAGAAAAGTAAACTGCCCGGTGTAAAATTTAGCCATGAACGCCAGTGATCCCCCCATTCGCCTGACCGACCGCAAGCGGGCCGCCGTCATTGCGGCGGCGATCGAAGAATTTCTCGCGGCCGGCTTCGACGCGACCAGCATGGACCGCATCGCCGCGCGCGCGAGCGTCTCGAAGCGGACGGTCTACAACCATTTCCCCAGCAAGGAAGCGCTATTCGCCGCGATTCTGCGGCAGTTGTGGGAATCGAGTGACACGGGGGAGGCGCCGGCTTATTCCGCCGTGCATCCACTGCGTGCGCAGTTGCTCCAGCTTCTGTTCAAGAAGTTGAGCCTGTTGAATAACGAGGCGTTCCTGGCCCTCGCGCGCGTTGCGATCGCGGCAGGCATTCATTCGCCGGAGCGTGCGCGGGAGATGGTGACCCGCATGGGCGAGCGGGAGGAGGACTTGACGGTGTGGATTCGCGCGGCCGCTGCCGACGGCCGTCTCAAGACGCCGGACCCGGTATGTGCTTCGCAGCAGTTGCAGGCCCTCGTAAAAGCGTTCGCCTTCTGGCCCCAGGTAACGATGGGCCAGCCACCTCTTGGTGCGGACAAACAACGGCACGTCGCGGAATCGGCCGCCGATATGTTTCTCGCGCGGTACACGTGACGCTTCATGCATCACGCGCGGGCGGCGCGCTGCCGACGTGTGGCCGACGTATGCTTAGGCGTCTTTCAGCCAGGGCATTTCCACGGGCGACACCACCAGGGCCCGGGCTTCCCGTTTCAATTCGAAAATGAACCCGACCAGGATCATGGAGTCGGCGTACGGGATCGGAAATACGTGAGGATTGTCCGCGGCGCGTAGCGGGTGCGCTGGTGTATCCGCTGTCTTCGCGGCGTTCTCGCGGACGCTTTCCAGCTCGTCGACCATTGCCTGTCCACTCACTTTCTGGACGCGGCTACGCAGGTCGCTGAAGGGTTCGATGCGCGCCCCGTCTTCATTGTATTCGGGCACTTCATAGATGAACCAGGACATATGCGTCTCCAGAGAAAAGGGGCATGCATTCTAGCAGGGGGCACCACGCCGCCCCTTCTTCAGTACGGCGGAAATCGAACCGCACTCCGCCCCCACAATAAAAGCGCTGAGACAAAAGTCTCATTCGATGTGATGCTGCACTGCGGTGTGATCTTCCGGAACACGCATGCTAAAAGTCATCCTGAGCGCGCCACCTGACGATGTGCGCAGAGCAGACCGGAGACATTCATGCCTTATGTTCCGCAGGTGAGACACATCGACCGGATCCGCAGGTTGATCGAAGGCCGAACGCCTGATCGCGGCGGCGATACCGCGCGACTGGCCTCATCGTACTGGCGCTCGCTCGAGCAATATCATCTCGATCCTGGTCTGACAAAAGGTCCGCGCATTCTGAGCGCGCCGGAGCTACGCGACGTACAACACCGGGAAGAATCGGTTTTGCGGGCCTCCGGCGAATGCCTTTCGCGTCTGCACGAGACAGTACGCGAAGCGGACTACTGCGTGATGCTCACCGACGCGAAAGGCGTGACGATAGATTATCGCGTCGACCGGGATCGGCGCCACGACTTCAAACGCGCGGGTCTTTATTGGGGTTCCTGCTGGTCCGAACAGGAAGAGGGAACCTGTGGCGTGGCGGCCGTGCTGCTCGATTCGCAACCGATCACCGTTCACAAGACAGATCATTTTCGCGCCGCGTTTACCACGTTGACCTGCAGCGCCTCGCCTATCTTCGGCCTGGAAGGCGAATTGATCGGCGTGCTGGATGCGTCGGCGATCCGCTCACCCGACGAACGCGAAAGCCAGCGCCTGATCAACCACATCGTGCGTCACAGCGCGGTGTTGATCGAGGATAGTTTTTTCCTCAACGCGACCACGCATTACTGGGTTTTGCTGGCGCACCGGAATCGCCACTACGTGGAGGCTCAGCCGGAGATTCTGATCGCCTTCGACGTGCATGGAAATGCGGTCGCGGCAAACCGCCGGGCCAAGGAGTGTGTGCCGGGTCTCGACCAGCTGCCGCGATCCGTCTCCGAACTATTCGATGTTCGCGCCGAACGTCTGCTCGATGTCAGGCCCGGCCGCGACATGGTTTCGATGAAGCTGGTGGGCAGCGGCTCGCCGCTTCATGCACGTGTTCGTCCACCCGTCATCCGGGCGCAACGGCAAGCGGCGCCGAAGCCCCGGGATCCCGCCCGCGCGGCCCAACCCACACTCACCGAGATCGACGCCCTTGAGCGCGAGCGTATCGTCGTCGCCCTGACGGATGCGAAATGGCACCCCGACGAGACCGCCCGGACTCTCGGCATCTCGCGCGCGACGCTTTACAGACGGATCGCGAAGTTCGGCATTGTCCCGCCACACCGGCGATAGCGGTCCGCGCTTATCCAGCGGGCAAAGAACCCGCGCATTACTTCGACGTTTCTTTAATCCGTATCGAATGGAGGAGCAACCATGCCTGAAAATAATGCAAGCCAGACCATTACACATGTTCTGGAGTCCCTGGAATCGGCGCTTAAACGCGGCGATACCGCTGCGGCCGTCGCGTTGTTTCAACCGGAGTGCTACTGGCGCGACCTGGTTGCTTTCACGTGGAATATTAAAACCATGGAGGGCCGTGATCAGATCGGCGCCATGCTCGACGCTCAACTCGACGCCGTTAAACCCACGCGGCTGAGGATTGCCGAAAACGAAGCGCCGACCGAAGCCGACGGTATCGCACAGGCGTGGATCACGTTCGAGACTGAGGTTGCCCGCGGCAGCGGTTTTATCCGCCTGAAAGACGGTCTCATCTGGACCTTGTTGACGACGATGGCTGAACTGAAAGGCCATGAGGAACCCAAGGGCCAGCGCCGTCCGATGGGCGCGGAACATGGCGCACGCACGGATCGGATCAGCTGGAAGGAACGCCGTGAAGCCGAAGCGCGGGCGCTAGGGCGTGCGGAACAACCCTACTGCCTGATCGTGGGGGGCGGGCAGGGTGGGATTGGACTGGGCGCGCGTCTGCGGCAGTTGGGCGTGCCGACGATCATCGTCGATAAAAATCCCCGTCCTGGCGATCAGTGGCGCAACCGCTACAAGTCACTGTGTCTGCATGATCCGGTCTGGTACGACCATATGCCTTATCTGCCGTTCCCGGACAACTGGCCGGTTTTCACACCCAAGGACAAGATCGGCGACTGGCTCGAGATGTACACCAAGGTCATGGAGTTGAACTACTGGGGGTCGACCACCTGCAAGTCCGCGCGCTATGACGAAGCGGCGGCCGAATGGGTGGTCGAGGTCGAGCACGACGGCGAGACGCTGACGCTGCGGCCCAAACAGCTCGTGCTGGCCACGGGCATGTCGGGTAAGCCGAATATCCCTTCGTTCAAAGGCATGGACGTGTTCAAGGGCGAACAGCATCACTCGTCGAAACATCCCGGGCCGGACGCGTACAAGGGTAAGAAAGTCGTGGTGATCGGCGCGAACAATTCGTCGCACGATATCTGCGCGGCGCTATGGGAGGCGGGCGTCGACGTCACGATGGTTCAGCGTTCGTCCACGCATATCGTCAAGTCAGATTCGCTGATGGAGCTTGCTCTCGGGGACCTTTATTCCGAGCGCGCGGTGGCGTCGGGCATGACGACCTCGAAAGCCGATCTGACGTTTGCGTCGATCCCGTACAAGATCCTGCACACGTTTCAGAAGCCCGTGTTCGACGCGATCAGGGAGCGCGACGCGGCGTTCTATGATCGTCTGGAAAAACGAGGCTTCATGCTCGACTTCGGGGACGACGACTCGGGCCTTTTCATGAAGTATCTGCGGCGCGGGTCGGGCTATTACATCGACGTGGGCGCCGCCGACCTTGTGGCTGACGGCAAGATCAAACTGAAGAGCGGCGTGGATGTGGCCGAATTGAAGGAGCACTCTGTCGTGTTAAGCGACGGCACCGAGCTTGCGGCGGATCTCGTTGTCTATGCGACCGGCTATGGATCGATGAACGGCTGGGCCGCCGATCTCATCTCGCGGGAAGTGGCGGATAAGGTGGGCAAGGTATGGGGGCTCGGTTCGAATACGACGAAAGACCCGGGACCGTGGGAAGGCGAGCAACGGAACATGTGGAAACCCACGCAGCAGGCCGCCTTGTGGTTCCACGGCGGGAACCTGCATCAGTCCCGCCATTACTCCCAGTATTTATCGCTGCAGTTGAAGGCGCGCATGGAGGGAATCGCGACGCCGGTTTATGGCCTCCAGGAAGTACACCATCTTTCCTGATGCGGGTGTGGGGTCGACGCGCGCCCGTCGACCCCGGTCCGATGAATATCGGCCGGGATTGCGGCGCGCATCGAAGGCTCGGCGCGGCTTTCAGGAATGAAGCGACATACGACGGCTGGCTCAACCCGGGTTGATTTCATCCAGGCTTCGCCGTGTGGTGCGAGGGCCGAGGATTCGCACCGTGAATGCCACGACTAGCAGGGCCGCCGCGATGATACCGAACATGGCACCGGCTCCTTGCTGGTTCAATACGGGAAGCAATATGAATGGCAGCATGCCGCTAACAATGCGGGACAACGAATAGGTGCTGCCGATCGCGGTTGAGCGAACACTGGCTGGAAAGATCTCGGATTGATAGACATGGTACGCATTGCTGAACACATTCGAAGCACAGGTCGTCAACACGCCGAAGAGAACGATCAGCGCTGAATTGTTGGAGTAGGCGAACCCCAGCCCAAAAACCGCAATTGACAATATGGCGCCGATAACCAGCGTCCGGCGCTCGATCCAGTTGAGTAGCGGAATCGACAACAGAGACCCGACCGGGTAGCCGAGAAACGATAGAGCAATAAAAAGCGTTCCGTCCGTGACGTCAAAGCCGCGGCTTTTCACCACCGTGGCCGCCAGTGTGCCGAACCCATAGTAGCCAAATCCCTGAAGCAGATGGAAGATGGTCAACATCAGGTAGCGCTTGTTGTAGGGCGGACGGCGTAGCAAGGCAATGCGCTCGGTCAATCGCATCGGATTGCGCTTGACGGTCGTTTCAGGCGCGATGACCTGCACGGTAACCCCGGCACTGTGCGCAAAACGCCGGAGCATCGCGTGAGCCTCGTCTACGCGGCCCTGCGCCAATAGCCAGCGCGGGCTTTCGGGCAACTTATGTTGCACGAGCAGAACCAGCACTGCGCCCAGGCTGCCGATCACCAGAATCACGCGCCAGCCCGCCACGGCGCCAAAGTGCAGAGGATTGAGCCAAAGCGCGAGGAACCCAACCAGCGGCACCGCGACGTACGATGCCGTGTAGGCCCAGGCGGCCATTCGCCCGCGTCGTTCCTTGGGCAGAATTTCGGACAGGAAACTATCGGCAACCGGATAGATCGCCCCTACGCCGATTCCGGTGAGAAAGCGGCAGATAACCAGCATTTCGGCGTTGACCGAGAATGCGCCGATCAGCGAAAAACCGCTGTACCAGATGAGGTTGAACAGGAACGCTTTACGCCGGCCGATCCGGTCGGCCATGCTGCCCAGAAAGAATGCACCAAAGAACATGCCGATAAACGCCGAGGCCAGCAGCAACTTGAAGTCGGTGCTGTGCCTGTCGATACCGTATTCCCCCTGCAACGCCGCGCCGATCGAGCTGACCAGGAAAATTTCGAACATATCGAAGAACAAGCCTATGCCGACAACCCACACGACAAATCGATGCAGCGAGCCCGCTGGCATGTTGTCCATCCAGCCGCCCAGGGTGTTGGCTTGAACATGATGAGAGGGAATATCGTCGGCGGCGGCCGGTTGCGCTGAGGCATTGCGCGAATGGGCGCTTGCATCTGCGCCCACGTCCAGATTGCTGATGGTCATGCTTGTCTCCGTTACTTTATTTCCGGGTCGGCTTATGCGCCGTTCACCACGTTGATCGGTGCGCCCGCATGGAACGCAGCGAGGTTGGCTTCGATGCCGGCATTGAGCCGGTTCGCGGCATGTGTCGCCGCCCAGCTGATGTGCGGCGTAACGATAAGGTTGGGATGCGCGCACGTGAGCAGGGGCTCATGCGGATCGGGCGGTTCCTGCGGGAGTACGTCGAGCGCCGCGCCGCCGAGGTGAGCGCTCATGAGCGTCTCGGCCAGTGCTGCCGAATCGACAAGACCGCCACGCGCGCTGTTCACGAGCAGTGCGCCGCGTTTCATGGTGCGCAGCGTGGCTGCGTCGATCAGGTTGCGTGTTGCGTCGGTCAGCGGGCAATGAAGCGAGATAACGTCGGCGGATCGCACCACGTCGTCAAATGACGTGAAGCCTTCGCGAATCGTGGTCCGTCCGCGGTGCTCCGCAAACACCACGTTCATTCCGACCGCGCGGGCCAGCCGGGCGAGCGAATTGCCGATCGCGCCGCGCCCGATAATGCCAAGCGTCGAGCCGGCGATGTCGAGAATCGGCGCACCGTGCACGCAGAAATTCGGCGACCCGGGCCAGGCAATGCGAGCGGCCTCACGATAAGCGAACAGATTGCGCCGCAATGCGAAGATCGACGCGAGTGCCCACTCGGACACACTCTGTGCCGAATAGCCCGGCACGTTGGATACGACCACGCCGGACTCGCGGCAGGCGTCGATATCGATGCAATCGAAGCCCGTTGCGGCGATGCAGATAAAGCGGAGTTTCGGCAGACGTTTCAGATCGGCCGCGCGGATAGGTACTTTGTTCGTGATCGCGATGACGGCGTCTTCGAGCGCATGGACCACCTCGGCAGCGCGCGTGGCCGGGCGAGCGGACCACTCGCTCGCCCAGGCAGGTGGCGTGAGCGGCACGGGCAAGGTGCCGCTGTCGAGCAGGACGATGTTCATCGACCCTCCGAGCCAAGCCGCGCCGGACATAAAGGCATGCCGTTCAGTCCGCTGGACGGCGCGTGCAAATCGCCGGATCGTGAGTGGCGGGGCATCATCACGTCACCCCACCAGTTCGGAAATCTCGATCAGATTCAGATCGGGGTCTCGCACATATACGGAGCGGATCTTTTGCGTGGCGCCTGTACGCGCAACCGGGCCTTCGACGATCGGCCATTGACAGCGCGCGAGATGCGCAATCACGTCGTCGAGCGGCACCGTGGCGATGAAGCACAGGTCGAGCGCGCCCGGTACGGGAACATGAGCCTTCGGCTCGAATTCGGCGCCGCGCACGTGAACGTTGATCTTCTGATTGCCGAAGCGAAATGCAGTCCGTCCTTCCCCGAAGGTTTCAAGTTGCATCTGCATGACTTTGGTATAAAACCGCTTCGTTGCAGCGAAGTCGACGCAAGTGAGGACGAGGTGGTCAAGATGGTCGATGAGCGCCATGTCATGTTCCTGAAGAAAGTGCGTGTTGTTCCGGCTGTCCGTCGGCCGCGATGCAGGGCATCGCGTGCAGGTCCAGGCGCCGTCCGGCCTTGAGCAACTGGCTCGGCACGTCGTGGCCGATCAGTCCAGGAAGCAGGGCGGAGGCGGACAACACTGCCGCGAGATCGACGCCCGTGTCGTAGCCGTCGAGTTCGAGCATGTGCACCAGCTCCTCGGTGCAGACATTGCCCGTTGCGCCTGGCGCGTAGGGGCACCCGCCGAGGCCGCCGAGCGAGGCGTCGAAGCGGTCGATACCGGCCTCCAGCGCGGCGAGCGTGTTGGCGAGCGCCATGCCGCGCGTGCTGTGAAAGTGCAGCGTGAGTTCGAGCGCGGCGAAACGCTCGCGCGCGGCGGCGCAGAGCGCGCCGACCTGCGACGGGTAAGCCATGCCGGTGGTGTCGCACAAGGTCACGCCATGCACGCCGAGATCGGCGAAGCGTTGCATCCAGTCCAGCACGTCAGACTGTTCGATATCGCCTTCCATCGGGCAGCCCATCGCGGTGGACAGCGACACGTTGATGGCCACGTTCGTTTGCCTGACCACGCCGATGACGTCGCGCAACTGTGCGAACGACTGCTCGCGACTCATGCGCAGGTTCGCGCGGTTGTGATGCTCGCTGACGGACATCACGAGATTGACTTCATCGACACCGCACGACAGCGCGCGCTCGGCGCCGCGCAGATTTGGCACGAGCACGGTGTAGACGACGCCTTGATGCCGTGCGATCCGTTGCATCACGGCTTCGGCGTCGCGTAAAGCCGGAATCGCTTTCGGCGAGGTGAACGAGGTCACCTCGATCCTGGCGTAACCACACGCGCTCAGACGATCGATCAGTTCGATCTTGGCGTCGGTGTCGACGAACTTCGCCTCGTTCTGGAAGCCGTCGCGGGTCGCGACTTCCTGGATATACAGACGTTTGCTGCTCATGCCGTGCTCCTGTTCAGATGATGCCGCGCGCGCGCCAGGTGTCGCGGGTCGCCGTGCCGATGCCGAGGTTTTCCAGCACCTTGTCGGTGTGCTGTCCGAGCGTGGGCGCACAGGTGTTCACTGCGCCCGGCGTTGCGCTCAGCTTCGGCACGATTCCGGGGACCTGCACCGGTGTGCCGTCGGAGAGCTGGGCGTCGAGAATCATGTCGCGTGCGTGGTAGTGCGGGTCGTTCGCGATGTCGGCGACGTCGTAGATTTTTCCGGCGGGAATGCGTGCTTCGTTGAGTGCGGTTAGCACTTCGTCGAGCGTGTGGCGGCCGGTCCACTCGGCGATCGCGGCATCCAGCCGCTCGACGTTCTTTACGCGGCCGTCGTTTTGAGCGAGTGCGGGATCGTCGGCGAGATCCTGACGGCCGATCAGTTCCATCAGACGCCGGAAGATGCTGTCGCCATTACCGGCGATCAGCGCATATTTGCTGTCGCTGCAGCGGTATGCGTTCGA
The DNA here is from genome assembly GCF_003610895.1 of Paraburkholderia fungorum. GTDB lineage: Bacteria > Pseudomonadota > Gammaproteobacteria > Burkholderiales > Burkholderiaceae > Paraburkholderia > Paraburkholderia fungorum_B. Next base: position 172,802 of record NZ_MCAS01000001.1, on the reverse strand, counting down.
CGGCGCGATCCCAGGCAGGCTGCTGCCCGCCGCCTGACGCACGGCACCGAACGCCGAGTACTCAGGCAGCAGGCTTTCCATCATGTTGAACACCGACTCGTAGAGCGCGACGTCGATCATCTGGCCAGCGCCGCCGTGCTGGTCGCGATGGCGCAGCGCGAGCAGGATGCCGATCACGCCGTGCAAGGCAGACAGGGAATCGCCGATGGATATGCCCACGCGCACGGGCGTGCGGCCAGTTTCGCCGCTGAGATGCCGCAAGCCGCCCATTGCTTCGCCGATGACGCCGAAGCCCGGACGGTCGCGGTAGGGGCCGGTCTGCCCATAGCCCGAGACGCGCAGCATGACGAGGCGTGGATTCAGGGTATGCAGTTCATCCCAACCGAGGCCCCATTTCTCGAGTGTGCCGGGACGAAAGTTTTCGATCAGCACATCGCTTTGCATGACCAACTGGCGAACCACGTCCTGACCTTCGGGCGAACGAAGATCGAGCGTGACGGATTCCTTGTTACGTGATTGCGCTGCCCACCAGACGGACGTGCCTTCATGCAGCAGGCGCCATTTGCGCAGCGGGTCGCCCGTGCCGGGCGGTTCGATCTTGATGACATGCGCGCCGAACTCGGCGAGCATTTTTCCAGCGAAGGGGCCCGCGATGAGCTGGCCCATTTCGAGCACGCGAACGCCTTCGAGCGGCTTCGTCATGGTTGTCTCCTTGCAAACGTCGTTTCTTGACGCTCACTGTGCGACAACCCGCGCGTGCTGAAAATCAATGGATTCTCAACGACCCTTTCCAGAATGGAAAGGGTCGGCGAACTTAAGCCTCGGTGTGGCCGGACATGAAGTCGAACAGGCGCAACGCTTCAGGCGACAACGTTTCGCGCGATAGCGTGCCGATCCACAACGCTCGATGCGCCCATGCGTCGGTGAGTTTCACGGCGCGCAGACCTGCCGCGAGAAGTTCCGAACGCACGGCGCCCTCGGGCAAGATGCCGATGCCGAGCCCGTGTTCGATCATCCGGCAGATGCCGTCAAAGCTGTGTACCTGGATGCGCAGCTTGAGCACCCGGTCCGCGCTGAATGCGGCGTCTAGCAGCCGCGCGAGCAGCGAACTGCCTTCGTTCAGGCCGACGTACTCGAAGTCGAGGGTATCGGCGAAGGGGACTTCTTCGAGCGAGGCGAGGGGGTGGCCGGCCGGCACCAGCAGCACGAGTCTGTCCTCGCGATACCTGGCCTTGTGGATAGCCGGCGAGAGCACGTTGTCCGCAAATATGCCGATGTCGGCGTCGCCGCTGCGGATTGCCGCGACGATTTCGTCGCTCAATCGCTCTTCGAGCGATATCTTCACGCCGGGGTTGCTGGAGAGAAACGCCTCGACGTCTTGCGGCAGGAACTGGATGACCGATGACGTGTTGGCCCAGACCCGCACATGTCCGCGCACGCCGGCAGCATAGTCGCTCATTTCGTTGGCCATGCGGTTCACGCGCTCGACAACCTGCCTCGCATGCGCGAGCAGCCCATGGCCGGCGGGTGTCAGTTCGATGCCACGCGGCTGCCGGAGCATCAGCGTGCAATCGATGCTGTGTTCCAGATCGGTCATGCGTTTGCTGACCGCCGACAACGTCAGGCAGGTACGCTCGGCCGCTTTTGTCAGGCTGCCGAGTTCCGCGACGACGATGAAAACGCGTAATGATTGGAGGTCGTAATGTGAGGAGCGGGTCATGGGTGGGTCTGGTTTGGCGCGGGAGGGCAATAGCCCCGCGCGTCGGGTCCTCGCGTGGCAGACTGGCTTCGCGTAAAGCATAGCAGGGTGCGCGCAGCCGCCGGCCACGCGAGTCGTGCTGCGGGGGATGCCGCCTGCCGCTCGCCGGCTTTGAGCGGTTTGAGCGGTTTGAGCGTCACCGCACAGACTCGCCGGGCGAGCGGTACGATTCTGAAATCTCAACGATCTGCTACCTTATGTTCTCGAGCTTCTCTCGAGGCAATCCAGCAGAACGATCGCGCTACTACGATGAAACCGTCCGCTCTCCGCATGCTAATCGCCCTTGCGTCGCTGGGCGTGGGATTATCTTCAGCCGTGTGCAATGCCTACGCGCTGGATACTCAACTGAACTGCCAGTCGAACCCGCACGATTTCATTGCTCCGCTTCTGGACGAGCAGTCGATCGATCCAAAGCCAATGCGCATTGAGGCGAACTCGGTCAACGCATTTCGTCCCGCGCGTGGCAGCAATCTGACGGCGTTCGGCTTTCACGTCTCGGCCGTTTTCGGGTATGCGCAGAACGATCCAATCTTCAAACAGGGCAGCGGCCAGCCGCTCAAGGCCGCAACTTATGGCGTGGTGGTGAGAGGCTCTGCCACGTCGGTCGAGGCGAGCGTGCGACAGGCCGGCAGCAATGCAAGCATTCGTGAAGTCGTGCCGCTTTTTCTCACCGCCGTTTTCTGCGGCGGGCATTGAGGCCGCGCCCGATAACGCCAAAGCGTTCGGTTTCCAGGCGATGACTCCGGACCCGACTCAACACAGGCGTGCAAACGGGCGGGACTTTTCAGCCCCGCCCGCGGTTCACACGCGAGCCTTTCCTCGGATAGCGACGTTCACCTGTCCCGATCAATCAGCCCTTCGCCCATGCGGCGGCCGTGGCAACCGCGAAGTCCCGATACGATCTCGGTTGCCGGCCGAGCAGCGCGGCGAGGCGTTCCACTTCAGCGTGCGATGCGACCGCGCCGTCCAGTTGATACCGGCGCATCATCAGACGCATGTCGTAGGCGAGCCAGCCTGGTGCGACCGCCTTGAGACGCTGTTCGAGGGTATCGAGATCGTCGCCACCGTAGCGGACCGGACGCCCCAGCGCCTCGGCCCAGATCGCGGCGATGGTGTCGGAGGTTAGCGCGTCGGGGCCGACGAGTTCGTACGTCTCACGCGGCAGCGGACTGGCAGCGCGCTCGCGGCGCAGGAGTTCACGTGCCGCGGCCTCGCCGATATCGCGCACATCGACCATCGAAATCCCCTTGTTGCCAATCGGCATGCCGTAGACACCGTGCGTCAGCAATGGGTCTTTCTGCCGGACATCGTTCTGGATGAAATAGGCGGGGCGTAACACCGTCGCCGGCAGACCGGTGTGCTCGATCATGCGCTCCACCGTGTGCTTGCCGGTGAAGTGGGGCACGTCGACATATTCCGCGCCCTTGAAGACCGACAGATAAACAATGCCTTTCACGCCGGCTTCCCGCGCGACGCTGAGGGACTGCAGAGCCTGCGTCAGCTCGTCCGCGGCGTTGGGGGCGAGCAGGAACACGGTGCTGACGCCGTTCATCGCGCGCCGTACTGCGTCGATGTCGGACAGGTCGCCCTTGACCGCGGTGACGCCAGCGGGGAATTGGGCCTTTTCCGGCGAGCGGGTCAGCGCTCGCACTTCGACGCCGCTGCCGTTCAGATGGTCGAGAACCTGCTTGCCGATCACGCCTGTGCTGCCAGTTACGAGGATTGCCATGATTTTCTCCTGGGGTTGAATGGACCGGGTTAGTCCGTGAGACGAACAATAGTCGTTCCATTGAGTGGCCGAAAGTGACAGAATCAGGACGCCTCGTCTCATAAATGGAACGATCATGGATTTGACCTCGCTGGCGGATTTCAATGCCGTTGCATTGCACGGCGGCTTCGGACCGGCCAGCCGCGCGCTCGACCGTCCCAAGGCCACGCTGTCGCGGCGCGTGGCCGAGCTGGAAGAAGACCTCGGCGTGCGGCTGATCGAGCGCGGCGCACGCAGATTGCGTCTCACCGAGGAAGGCCTCGCGCTCCACGAGCGCACGCGCGGACTCATGACGGAGATTCAGGAAGCGGGCGAAGCGGTTGCGTCGCGCGCGCCGGTGCCGCGCGGGCGCTTGCGTATCAGCGCACCGGTTGTGTTCGCGCATGTCCTGCTGTGCCAGATCGCCGCGCGTTTTGCGCTGGCCTATCCGCAGGTCGAACTCGAGATCATCGCGGAAGACCGCGTCGCGGATCCGGTGGAGGACGGCTATGACCTGGTGATCCGTATCGATCCACCGCATGACGAGCAACTCGTGGGGCGGCGCATTCTGGGTGACGAGCGTCTCCTGGTCGCTTCGCCGGGCATGTCGATACCGTCGACGTCCGCAAGCGAAACTGAGGCGCTTGAGGTGCCGGCCGCCATGTTCATTGCGACGCCACCTGGGGTCCTCTGGAACGTGCGGACGGAAGGCGGTGGTGCGAGGCTCATCAAGCCGATGCCGGTACTGCGGATGTCGTCGCTATTGATGGTGCGCGAGGCGGTGCTGCAGGGCGTAGGCGCAGCGCTCCTGCCGCGCTTGCTGGTCGAGCAGGATGTGCGAGCGGGACGGCTCGTTTGCTGGGGAGCGGAAGTGGGGGCGCCTGTGGAGATCTGGGCGCTTTATAGTTCGCGCCGTCTGCTGAGCGCTAAAGTCCGGGCCTTCATGGACATGCTGAAGCCGGACTCCGTCAGGGCCTGACTGATTGTTTCCGGAGCATGACAGGCATGCACCGTGACTGTGCGATACGTAGCGGCACCAGCTTGAACGACCCTCGCAAACCTGGCAAATAGTCGAAAAAAATGCTGACCGCATTTTTCACGCTTTACTCGATGATACGGTGAGCAATGTTATCGAAGGACTACTGTCAGGAGAGCATTGCCCATGGTTAAAAAACGAATTCGCGCCGCGCTGCATGGCGTGGCAATCGCAGTGATCGCTGTGACGATTGTGTTTGCGCCAGCATGTCAGGCACAGTACAGCACCGACTGGCTGGCAAACACATTCGGAACGCTCGCCACGCATGTGGGCAACACCGCGCGCTCAATGTGGGTCGCGCCCGAAGGCGTGATCTACACGGCCTCCATGTGGGATGAAAACGAGGGTGGGGTCGCGATCTACCAGAACGGCAAGAGCATCGGTTCCATCGGGATCAACAGCGAGTTTCAGGGTGGCGCCATCACGGGGAACGCCACGTCGATCTTCGCCGCGCTGCAGTACAGCACCAAATACGGCAGCGGCGCGGTAGGACGATACAACCGCGCGACTCAGAAGCGCGATCTCCTCATTCCTGTCAGCACGTGGACCGCCGTCAAGCGAGCCGACGTCATCACCGGACTCGCGACAACCGGTTCACTCCTTTATGCGAGCGATTTTCTGGGTAATCGCGTCCGGGTCTATACGACCGACGGCGTATGGCAGCAGGACATCAACGTAGCGAGTCCCGGCGCACTCGCCCTGGATGGTGCGGGAAATCTCTGGGTGGCGCAGCAAAGCGCAGGAGCGATCGTCGAATTCAGTTCCGGCGGCGCTTTGCTGAACACGATCCAGATGCCCGCGGCCTCGCAACCATCCGCGCTGTATTTCGATGCATCCTCAGGACAGCTGATGGTTGGGGATCAGGGTCCCGACATGAACATCAAGCGCTACAACATCTCGGGTACGCCGACGCTGGCCGGCACGTTCGGCATTCAGGGCGGCTATCTTGATAGCACCGCCGGCATCAAAGGTCAGGTTGGAGACAAGCGTTTCACGCGTGTTGTCGGTATCGGTAAAGATGCAGCCGGCAATCTGTATGTGCTCAACAATCCGTGGGGCGGTGGCTGGGACCTCGGCCGCAACGGCGGCACCGACATCCACGCGTATGACAGTGGCGGCAATCTGCAATGGAAGCTGCAGTCCCTCAACTTCGAGGCTGTCGCCGCGCCGGATCCGCTTACGGACGCTGCTTACTTCTATGGCGGCACCAACATTTATACCGGCACTGCCGGAGGCACATTCGTTGCGAATACCGTCGATCCGTTCACCTATCCGTCCGATCCGCGCCTCAACATGAACGATACGCAGCGCGATGAGCACTTCGGTCAGCTCGTCAGCGTTGGTGGAAACCGGATTCTCGTGGCGTCCGGCCAGAATCCCGGCATCTTCTACTTCTTCCATTTCAACGCGGCGAGTGGCTATATCGCCATTCCGGACGCGTCGATTCCTGGTCCGGCGTTCAACACGACCCGATCGGTCACAGGCGGATTTTGCATCGATAGCAGGGGAGACGTGTGGGCCGGCCTGGACAGGACCAATCACATCTACCACTACCCGTTGACGAGTTTCGATGGCGAAGGCAAGCCGACATGGGGACCTGGAATCGCCATCTCCATTCCGCAGAGCATCCGGCCTTTGGCGCGCATCATCTACTTGCCGGAGAGCGACACCATGATCCTCGCGCAAGGTATTGCCGGGAGTTGGGACTGGACGGCGATGCAATCGAGGATCGAGGTGTATCACGGCTGGAGTGCGGGCAACACGACGCGGCCCAATCCGGTAATCAATCTCACGAGTGCCAATCCCAAGTCGATCACGGCTGCCGGGAACTACCTTTTTGTTGGCTACGTGCATACGGTGCCCAACATCGACGCCTTCAATCTCACCACGGGCAATCTCGATACGACGCTGATCAACTCGAGCGCGGGTGCGGTGGACGTGGGCAACGACGTGGATTCGATGTATGGCCTCAGGGCGTACCTTCGATCGGCCGGTGAGTACGTGATCACGAAAGACAACTACAACGGATCGAGCGTCATTGTTTACCGCTGGACGCCTTGACCGGTTTACTTTGAAGACTATGATCAGATGAAAAGAGGCGGTGCGCGTTCTACGCCTCGTTGAATTCGCACCGCCTGGTTCTCGCTGACCGCGCATTTATCTCTCACGCCTATTGATATTAATAATATAAAAATGGCGGACGCCGTTCTCTCTTTTACCGATTTATTTTTCTTCAATCGAAGTCAAAGATTTGCGTTTTCCGCCTCCCGGTGAGGCAGAGATTTTCCGTTTCCCCTCCTTTGGAAAATCGTCGGGACGTTTTCCGGAAGATTCTTTGAACTACTACTTATCATCCCCGTTCGTGGTGATGTTACGCAGATGAAACGTTTATAATTCGTCTGCCAAAGAACTGGCTGTAAGTAATGCCGGACGTGCGCCGAGAACTGCGTCGATCAAGTAAAGGTTGCGTGGGCAGGCGTTTTCGCGGCACTGGATCAGTGCCTCTCAAACAAATGGGTTGCGAATGAGTCGAGCGACTTTGACGCTACCTGTCAGCGACTTTCACAGGTTTTGCAGTGCCGGAATTGGGCTCGAAACCTAATTAATTTCGTATTCCGGACGCACCTGTCGTGTTCTGGATTTGCCTCGGCTGATATCGGGCGACCAGGTTCTCCGTAAATCACTGATAGAACTTCATCGCGCAGATTTTTTGTTAATAGTAAGTAATACGTAATAATTATCCGTTGATGGATGGCAGATCGAAAACGTTGAGCGCGCTGTGGCATGGCGGCGCCCGGCGCACGTTCGAATGCCTGGCCGTGTCTGCCGGCGGGTAACAGCACATCGGAAGCATCAGCTTCATCAGCAATGAGCGCTTTCATGGCGTTCGCCGCTTCAACTCTCTCTGTACACAAACAACGTCAAGGCGGGACGGCCTGGTTCGATCCTGCTCAATCCTCGGGGATAACCTGATTTTCAGAGACACACATCGACAATGACGAGAAACTTCAAACTTCTAGGAGTTGCGGCAGCAACCGTGCTGGCATGGTTCGGCGCGGAAAACGTGCAGGCAGCAACGAGCACCATCACCGTCGCCGGACTGCAATACAAGTTGTGCGCGCAAGAGAACGGCACCTGCAAATTCCTCGGGACAGGCTCGGTGGTGTTCGGTGCAGTTCCGCCCAATGCGCCGTCGACCATGCTGACGGCCCCCGCTACATTCAGCAACGGGGTGGGATGCTATGTCGGCGCGGTCTCGCAGACGGATCCCGCATTCGGCTATGGCAAATCGTGTTGGGTGAGAGCGGTTGCCGCTAGCCCGACGCCGGCTCCAACGCCGACGCCGACGCCGACACCGACACCGACACCGACACCGACACCGACACCGACACCGACACCGACGCCAACGCCAACGCCAACGCCAACGCCAACGCCAACGCCAACGCCAACGCCAACGCCAACGCCAACGCCAACGCCGACGCCAACGCCAACGCCAACGCCGGGCAGCTCCACGCTCTCCTGCGGCACGCCAACACATACCGCCGGCGGAACCGCCAACGGTGTGATCAGCGCCGACACCCCCAACACCGACGGTCTGCGTATTTTCCAGAACAACACACCGTTCAAGCTCGCGATTACGACAAACGCGCCGGGCGCGGATACGGTCGTCTGGTCCGTGGCAGATTCGAATGGCGCGATCAAGACGCAGGGCAGTTTTGCGGTTAGCGCGGGCGTGCAAACCAACTCGATTCCGTGCACGTCGACATGGTCCGGCTATGGCGCGCTGACCGCGACACTGCGCTCGAACGGCGGCACGTTGCCAAACAGCGGTACGCGTCCGGTGGGTATCGCGACGTTCGGCGTGTTGCCGAACCTGACGCCGGTACTGGGTACCGTCACGTATGCCCATCAGGATCAGCACCGCTTCGGCATGCAGGGCTTCAATGGGAACATCGCCGCGCTGCACGATATGGGCGTCTCATGGACCATCGACGACCGTGAAGTTTCGGCGATGGAGCCCAACGGTCCCAACACGTACACGCCGAGCGTGAACGATCTCGATCCGTTCTACAAGGCGAATCCTGATCAGATGCGCATCGTGCGTCTCGATGGATTGCCTGCCTGGGATTCGAAGACGGGTCAATTCAACGACAGCTACTATGCACCGTCGAACATGCCGGAGTTCCAGAGCTTCATGGCCAAGGTCGGTACCGATACGAGCCTGATTCGCGCGGCAAACTACCCGAACCAGCAGAGCAACTACTATCAGGTGACGTGGGAGCCGAGCCTCGGCTGGGCGGACAGCAATGCTAACTTCGTCGCCATGTACAAGGCCGCGTACCAGGGCCTTCATTCGACCGATCCGAATGCCGTCGTGATGGGTCCCACCAATCCGTTCCCCGCGAATTGCACCACCTGCACAACGGGTTATCTGCAGACGTTCGGTGCGCTCGGCCTGTGGAATTACATCGATGCGGTCTCGACGCATGGCTACTGGAATGCGGGTACCTATCCGGCTCATCCGCCTGAATTGCAGGACTCCGATCCGAGCACGGCGAACCAGGCAAACGCGCTCGATAACCAGATGACGCAGCTGCGTTCGGTGATGCAGGCCGGCAAGCCGAACATGAAGCTGTTCGTCACCGAACAGGGCACGAGTTACGATCCGGGTCTTAACTATGGTCCGACGGTACCGTCGCAGAACCAGTTGTTTGCCCAGGCCGCGGTTGGCGTGCGCTCGCACATCATTGTGCTGGGTGGTGGCGCACAGTTGACGACGCTCTTCTACGGTGCGGATTATCCCGGCGAAGTGGGATACGGCACGTTCTTCGACCTGAATGACGCTCAAGGCGCGTACGGTGCGTCGAACCTTTCGCCGAAGCCCGAAGCGATGGCCTTCGCCACGATGACGCGTGTGCTGGACGGCACGAATACATTGGGCCGGATCACGAGTGCGCCATCCGGTACCTTTGCGTATGCGTTCCAGCAACTCGGCAACGGCAAGGTGGTGACGGCTGCATGGGCGCACAGCAATGCGCAGTGGCCGGCGAGCGGTGGTCTCTATAGCCAGACCTACTCGACGAGCTATACGCTTCAGGTCGACAGCGCCGGTACGTCGGGCAATGTGACGAAGATCGATGGCTACGGCAATACCAGCACGCTTGCCTATACCAACGGCCAGGTCACGCTGACCCTCACCGAAGTGCCGCAGTACATCGTGTCGAACAACGCGACGGTCGCCAAGGCCAACGCGACTGTTCCAGTCGGCTATACGGGCCAATAAGGCCGGCTAGTATCGGCGCGCTACGGGTGACACGGTAGCGCGCCGATCCACTCAGACTGCGGCATCTCGCAGATCTCTGATGTGCTGATACACGGTTGCGCGCCCCATTCCCAGCACGTTTGCCACGTAGTTGGCGGCACTCTTTCCCTTGAACGCGCCTTCTTCCCAAAGAGCTTCGACCAGTTCCCTGCGATGGTCGCGGGTCAGCGAGTTCAATGCCAGCTGGCGTTCCTGAAGCCATGCGTGAAGGAACGTGTTGATGCGTTCCTGCCAGTCGTCCTTGAACAACTCCTCGGGCTGCTTGACCACGCCCGCGCCGGAGATCACCCGGTCGATGACATGCTTCATGTCTTCGAAGACCGCAATGTTGTAGTTCACGCACATCACACCAACGGCGGCACCTGCATCGTCGAAGAGTACGGTGCTGACACAGCGCATCCGCCGGCCGTCCCAGTTGATCTTTTCGTATGGACCGACTGTGCCTGACTCCACCGAATGGTCGATTTCTTCCAGTGCCGATTCGTCACCCAGTTCGCGCTTGGACAGGTTGTTCGCGATGTAAGCAACCGTCTGGCTTTGCAAGTCATGAATCACGACTTCAACGTAGGGGAAAAAGAGCAGCGCGATACCGTCGGCGACGCGGCCGTATCGATCCAGAAGGAGCCTGCGTGCGGCTGTTGTCTTAGTCTTTCGCATAGGGACGGGGAGATTCCAGAGGGCGGAAAGTCTGCAACGTGTTGCATCACGGTGCTGCTAATCCGCATGTTGTGCGTCATTCTGCCATGTCGCTGCGCCGCCCAGCCAGGTGTCTGAATAGTTCGTTGGCAATCGCCACGTCTTCAAGTCCGAGTCCAATTGAGCGAAAGAAAGCGTGCCGTTGCCCGGAGGGTTTTCTGGCGATGCCGGACACCAGTTCAGGCAGATCGCCCAGCACGTTTTCCGGCGACCAGTCATGCAACTGCGCCGCCAGCTTCATTTCCCCCGCACTGGCAGGCGTGGTTGGCCGGTAGTCGCAATAGACATCCATGTTCGGCAGCCATGCAGGCGGAATTTCGTGAGCATTCGCGACGTTCGTGCTGATCGACGTAATGAGCGCCGGCTTTGTCAGCATGCCTTGCGAAAGGACCGGTGTGCCTGAGGACGTGCACAACGCCACCACGTCCGCATCGCGCAAACAATCTTCAAGCGTGGCGCAAACCAGCGCACGCTCATCGAGAGCGCCGATTGCCGCGCGCCGTGCCTCGTTTCCACCAAGCTCGGGTGAAAACACACTGATCAGGTCCCACGGCCTTAGCGCCGCGAGATGGCGCAGATGGGCCTGTCCCACCGCGCCCGCACCGACGATGGCGAGCCGGCGCGCATCCGGTGCCGCAAGATGATCCACTGCTAGTGCGCTCGCACCGGCGGTACGCTCGACGGTGAGCAATCCGGCATCGCACCACATCAAGGGCTGCCCTGTTTCCATCGACATCAGCGCAGTCCACGCCGTGATGACCGGTTTCGATTCTGTCACGATATACGGCGACAACTTGGCTCCGAACACTTTGGCTTGCGCCATGACCCCGAGGTAGGTGATGAAATCGCCAGCCCCTTGCGGAAAAGGGGTGAAGGTCTGAGGCGGTTGCACCGCGGCGTCGTTGGCAAGCGCGAGAAACATGCGTGTCAGCGCGCCGCGCACATCGAGGTGGGGCAGGGCTTTGCGCACTGCGTCCTGTTGGACGATCAACGGGAATACTTGGTCTGTGCTGCTCATGGGCTTGCTCTCCAGATCGTTGCCGGCGTGCGGCGTCAGCACGATTCTAAAGTCAAAAAAGTCCAGTCTGGACTTTTATTTTTGAAAATTGCTTGCAATTGCCAATGTCCAGAATAGACTGTTGTTCCAGAGAGAGTGTGAGAAGCCGGTCTCATTTGCTTCTCACGCGGTCTCCCGGCGCTGCGCCGTGTGTGACGTTTTGCGACGTTTTGCGACCGCTCTCGCCCTGAATTCGCGACCCTTCAACCATACTGGGAACCATCATGCCTCTGAAGCTTTCACTGTCACTTCTCGTCGCGGCTGCGTTAATCGGTTCGGTCGGCACCGTGAGCGCGGAGACGCAAAGCACCTTGCGTTTCGGCATCGAGGCGGCGTATCCGCCGTTCGAGAGCAAGTCGCCGACAGGGCAACTGCAGGGATTCGACGTTGATGTCGGCAATGCGGTTTGTGCAAAGATGGGTGTGAAATGCGAGTGGGTGGAAAACGCGTTCGACGGTCTGATTCCCGCTCTGCAGGCGCGCAAATTCGATGTGATCAACTCCGCAATGAACATCACGGACAAGCGCAAACAGTCCATTGATTTCACGCCGCCGATCTACGTGGTGCCGATCGTGATGGTGGCAAAGCGTGGTTCGTCCTTACTGCCGGATGTGAAGCACCTGCAGGGCAAACATGTCGGTGTCCTGCAGGGATCGTCGCAGGAAGATTTCCTCAAGCGCCACTGGGCGAATGCAGGCGTATCGATCGTCTCGTATCAGGACCAGGATCAGGTGTATGCCGACCTCGTTGCCGGACGACTGGATGCCGCCGTCCAGGAAGCGCAGACCGTTGAGGATGGTTTTCTGAACAAACCCTCAGGCAAGGACTATGCGATTGTCGGCCAGCCGCTCAGCGATCCGGCAACGCTTGGCGAAGGGACGGGTTTTGGTTTGCGTAAGGGCGACAAGGCGTTGGCGGGCAAGATCGACGCCGCGCTCGACGCTTTGAAGAAGGACGGTACGCTCAGCAATCTTTCGCAGAAGTATTTCAAGCGCGACATCATCGCGAAGTAACTTATGGATTTCGATGTGATCGTGCTGGGCGCCGGGATCGTCGGCGTGTCGTCAGCGTTGCATCTGCAGGATCGCGGACGCCGCGTGGCGCTGGTGGATCGGCGCGGCCCCGGCGAGGAAACCAGTTTCGGCAATGCAGGTCTGATCGAGCGTTCGTCGGTGCTCCCTTATGCCTTTCCACGCGATCTGGGAACGCTGCTGCGCTACGTGCGCAATCGTTCGACCGACCTGTACTGGGACTACAAGGCCTTGCCGTCTTTTGCCACGTGGCTCGCGCGATTCTGGTGGGAGTCGTCCCCAGAGCGGGTGGAAGCGGCCGCCCGCGACATGCTGCCCTTGATCCGGCAAAGCGTCGTCGAACACGACGTGCTGATCGAGCGTGCAGGCCTCCAGAACCTCGCGCACGACGGCGGCTGGCTCGAGGCATTCCGCACGCCCGCGGCATATGAACGGCAGGCATCAGCGGCCGAAGTCACGGCGAGGGCACACGGATTGCGCATGACGCAGCTCGATGCCGCGCAACTGCTGGCGCACGAACCGGGTTTAGGCGCCGGTTTTTGCGGCGCCTTGCATTGGCAGGACCCGAAGAGTATTTCCAATCCGGGCGCGTTGACGAAGGGTTATGCGCGCCTGTTCGAGGAGGGCGGCGGCACGTTTCTGAGCGCACAGGCAAGCACGTTACGTCTGGAGGCAGATGCATGGACTGTGCAGACCGAGCAAGGCAGGATCAGCGCCAATGAGGTTGTCGTGGCGCTTGGCCCGTGGTCCGATAAAGTTTTTGCGCCACTCGGCTATCGCATACCGCTGCGCGCGAAACGCGGTTATCACATGCACTACGCGGCCACGAAGCCGATGCTCTCGGTACCGCTCGTGGACACGGAAAGAGGGTACGTCGTGGCCCCAATGGAAGGCCGCTTGCGTTTGACGACAGGCGTCGAAATCGCCCGCCGCGATGCGCCGCCAACCGGGATTCAACTCGCGCGCGCGGAAAGCGCCGCCCGGCCGGTATTCGGTCTGGGCCGCCGCCTGGACGACGCGCCATGGCTCGGCTTGCGTCCTTGTACGCCGGACATGCGGCCCGTGATCGGACGCGCGCCTCGCCATCGGGGACTCTGGTTCGCGTTTGGCCATAACCACCACGGATTGACACTCGGTCCCGTGACGGGCCGTTTGCTGGCGGAGATGATGACGGGCGCCGCGCCTTGCGCCGACCCCTATCCGTTTCGCCCTGAGCGGTTCCGGTAAGCGGCTGTAGCGGGCCCGTTCCGTCGATGAATCACTATTGAGCCGAATCACGAAGGAGACTGAAATGAAGATCAAAGACTTCGGTGTCGAGCGCTGGATGGATCTCTACGAGAACCAATGCGAGTACAACCTGGCCGAGACCTGTGTCGAATCGTTGACCATGGACCAGTTGCTCACGCTCGCGGGCAAGCAGGACACCATTCTCGACGAGCTAAGGCCGCTCAAACTGACGTACGGCGCGATTGAAGGCTCGACGCGGCTGCGTGAGGCGATCGCGGCGATGTACTCGCGTCAAACGCCCGCCAACCTGATCGTCACGCATGGCGCGATCGGGGGCAATGCGCTGGTCTATCAGACGCTGGTGGAACCCGGCGACACGGTGATCTCCGTGCTGCCCACCTATCAGCAGCACTATTCGATTCCCGAGAGCTACGGCGCGGACGTGCGGATTCTGAAGCTGCGTGAAGAAAACGGTTTTCTTCCGGATCTTGCCGAGCTCCGGCGTCTGGTGAACGACAAAACCCGGCTCATCGCGATCAACAATCCGAACAACCCAACCGGTTCGTTGATGGGCGAGCAGTTTCTGACGGAGATCGGCGAGATTGCGAGGTCCTGTGGTGCCTATGTGCTTTGCGACGAGGTCTATCGCGGGACGGATCAGGTCGGCACTGGCTACACGGCTTCGATTGCCGACGTCTATGAGCGTGGCATCAGTACCGGCAGCATGTCCAAAACGTATTCGCTCGCCGGTCTCCGGCTGGGCTGGATTGCCGGCCCGAAGGATCTGATTCGTGCCGTTGCGATTCATCGCGACTACAACATGATCAGTGTCGGCATGATCGACGATCATTTCGCTTCGATCGCGCTCGAAAACCGTGCGGCGATTCTTGCCCGCAACCATGACATCGTACGCACCAATCTGGCGATTCTGGACGCCTGGGTGGCGCAGGAGCCGGCTATGTCGTACATCAAGCCGAAGTCGGGAACGACCGCGCTGCTGAGGTACGACTTGCCGATCTCGTCGCTGGAATTTTGCACTGCGCTGATTGAACAAACCGGCGTGATGTTCACACCGGGCAGTGCGCTCGATATGGAAGGCTACGTGCGCATTGGGTACGCGAATAATCGGCATGTGCTTGAAGCGGGGCTTGCGAGAGTATCCGGATTCCTGGCGGCATTCCCACGCTAGACATCATCGTGTTGACTCAGGCAAGGCGTCTGAACGGTCACAACTGAAGCTTTAGTCAGTATGGAAAACCGATCAGGCGCCGCTCTAACTGGCATCGATCTATTCATAATACAAATAGATGCCCCGCGTCTTTTTACAGGAAAGATAACTCTTTCTTATCTCTTAATTCCAGTGTGTAGATTTGTCGGGTTTTTGTCGAGTTTCGTGGCGTTCGCATGAAGCCCATATGGCTGGGCTTCTCCGAAAATAATTTAATCTCGCAAAGGTTTGCGGGAGATTTAATTTTTCCGTTTAATTAATGCTTTCGGAAATCAGCCGGATGGGAGAGTTTATTTCTGCGGCTAATCCGCAAAAAAAAAGCCGACACAGTGTGTCGGCTGAAAAGACTCTGGCGTCCGAGGATTGCATGCCAGAACCTGAGAGACGGTAGTCAGTCAATTTTACGAATTCAGTGCGAGTGGCGGGCATTTTTGCCGCATACTAAAATTTAACAATTTCGCGCCGGGGCTTTGCAGAACAGGGTTCTCTTTTTAGTTGGCCGACTTCGCTGGGGAGAGATCATAAACTAAAAGCCTCGGTTGAGCATAAATGCACCAAAAAAATTTGTTGATCGGATGTCACCCAATTCAACGTCAGGAAATCCTGACGTTGATGTAGGGATTTCCTTGGCTGAATTTCATTCCATGCTAATGCGGGATGTTGTGATCACGTAGAGAGTCAATTGGGCGTTATTGTCGGCTAGTAACAAGTCCTGCAGAAGCTGTACTCACCGGTTAGTGACAATACTTTGCGAATAGGCGATCCAGAAAGCATGCGGCCGGGAGGAAAACCGGGCCGAATGCAGAGGTGCCTATGCACGCTCGTGAAAACATTGCACGAGATATTGTGAGTGGTTTTAAGCAAAACCTGAATTCAGCAGTGCCCGTCGCACTGGCGCTATGCTAACGGCTTCGCCTACCTCGAGGAGCAACTGATGAAACAGACCAGCGGATCGATGATCACGTTTAGCCGCCCGGACGGCAAGGAAGTTCAGGGTTATCTGGCCAGGCCGCAGAAGCTGGAAGGCGCGCCTGCCATTGTCGTGATTCAGGAATGGTGGGGGTTGAACGACCAGATCCGCGGCGTGGCGGACCGGCTCGCGCAAGCCGGCTATCTGGCGCTGGTGCCCGATCTTTACCGCGGCAAATCCACGGTGGAAGAAGAGGAGGCGCACCATCTGATGAGCGGGCTCAACTTCGGCGACGCCGCTGCGCAGGACGTGCGGGGCGCCGTCGAGTATCTGAAGCAGCAGGCGGTGAGCGTCGGCGTGACCGGTTATTGCATGGGTGGCGCACTCACCTGGCTTGCGCTATGCAATATCCCCGACGTGGCGGCTGCCGTGGTGTGGTACGGCTTCCCTCCGCTCGAGTACATCGACGCGTCGAAGATCAAGGTTCCCGTCATGGGCCATTGGGCGACGCAAGACGAGTTCTTCGCCGCTGAGACGGTCGATGCATTGGAGGCCAAGCTGATCGCGGCCAATGTCGACGTCGAATTTCATCGCTATCTTGCGCAGCACTCGTTCGCCAATGAAACGGCAGTCGGGCCGGGCCGTATCTCCCGGACCCAGTTCGATCCGGTCTGGTCGCAGCAGGCCTGGGACCGCACGCTGACGTTCTTCGGCCGCACGCTCTGGAAGAACTGACAGGCACAAAGACAGGCGCGCCGGCGCTGTACGGCGAGCGCCGGCAGCGCCGGCTCAATACGCGCAAGTCGCGACCTGATCGCCAATCTGTTTACCTATACTCAATTCACTCTGAAGGCAGCCCAACCGCCGTAATCAATACCAACAAGACGGAGCCTCACATGCCTGTAGCGATGCGAAACGCGGCCCTTGTGCTGCTGACATGTTCCACGTTGGGCGTCAGTGCTTATGTGCAAGCGGGCTCCGCTTGCGAAGCGGGGTGCAACGCCCGCGGACAGCTGCTCGATCATCGAGTCACGCTACGGCTCAGTGCCGCGGCGTTTTCGAAATTGCTTGCATCGAACGCATCCGGTCAGCAACTCGAGCAGATCGCCGGCGCGCCCGCCTGCAACGTGGAGATCGTGACCTTCCGCTACCGGACCATCGGCGGCGCGGGCGAACCCACGACCGCCAGCGGCGCCCTGATGATCCCGGGTGGACGGTCGGCGGCATGCAGCGGGCCGCGTCCGTTGATGCTCTACGCGCACGGCACGACCGCATACCGCAACTACAACATCGCCGACATCACGCAGACCGATCCGGGCAATAGCGATGGTGCGGGCGAGGGCATCAGCGTGGCCGCCATGTATGCGGCCCAGGGCTATGTCGTGGTGGCAACCAACTACGCGGGCTATGCGGGCTCCGATCTCACGTACCACCCCTACCTGAACGCCGATCAGCAATCCGCCGATGTGATCGATTCGCTTCGCGCGGCACGGCTGGCGTTGGGGGAAATGAGGCCTGAACGAAGGGCGCGCGAGAACGGTAAGCTCTTCGTCACCGGTTATTCGCAGGGCGGTTTCGTGGCATTGGCCACGCATCGTGCTTTGCAGGCAGCGGGTGTCAAGGTCACGGCATCCGCGCCGGGATCGGGTCCCTATGCGCTAGCCGCCACCGCCGACGCGCTCGTCGAAGGCGAGGTGAACCTGGGCTCCACGCTATTCACGCCCCTGATCGTGACCAGCTATCAGCATGCGTACGAGAACATCTATCGCAAACCGGGCGATTTCTACGAAGCGGCCTATGCCGCGGGTATCGAGAATCTCCTGCCCAACGTGCAGCCGCTCGACACGCTGTTTGCGAAAGGCAAACTGCCCTCGGCGCAACTCTTCAACAGCGTTCCTCCCGCGCCGCAATATGCATCGATGACGCCGCCGACCTCGCCGCCGCTCACACCGCCGTCGCTCACCCCCGTGTTCGCCGCGGGCTTCGGCAACGCCAATCTCGTGCGCAACGCCTATCGTCTGAGTCTTCTGGAGGACGCCGCGGCCAATCCCGATGGCGCGTTTCCCAACACCACGGTTGCCATGACGCCGGCGGCAAATCCCATGCAACCGCTGCGCCAGGCATTCAAGCGCAATGACTTGCGCAACTGGTTGCCGCGCGCGCCGGTTCTGCTGTGCGGCGGCGGCTCGGATCCCACGGTGTTTTTCTTCAATGCTCGCATCGAGCAGGCCTATTGGCAGAACGCGAAAGTGCCGGCGAGCCTCACCTCCGTGCTGGATGTGGACTCGCCAATCGCTGGGCCCAATGATCCATACGCACCGATCAAGCAGGGTTTTGCCAGTGCGAAAGCGACGCTCGCCAATCAGGCCGTTGCGGGCGGCGCAACCGATGGCGGCGCCTCAGCGGTGCTTCAGGCCTATCACGGTGAACTGGTCGCGTCGTTCTGCATGCTCGCCGCCCGGGCTTTCTTCAGCAACTTCTGAGCAGAGCGCGATCGTCGAGACTGTTTATGTGGTGCCGCCAGCGGCGTATTTGATGAGCCGCTGGCCGCAAACCTGCCGTTTGATACGTGGGTACGCTATTTCCATTTCGCCCCGAGATTGTCCAGATTGGCTTTCATGAGATCTTCCGCCACCATGGCGACGCGCAGTTCGATATCGGCGTTGAATTGCAGAAACCACGGTTCCGCTAGTGCCGGGATTCCCGATGGATCCTCGAGGTTCACCACGAGTACTGCGCCACGCGCTCCATCCTGATTGGTGAAGTAAGCGGCTTCCGGTTTCAATTCCTCAAGTATTTTCCCTATCACTGCGCCGGCGGTGCCTTCTCGCACCAGCGTGTTGAATGGTTCGTGCGGTATCCTGACGTTGAGAAGCATGCGCATGTTGTTCTCCCTGGTTGATGCCCAATGGGCATCTTAAGAATAGGCGCTTTATGCGCCGGTGTCGGTGTCGAGTGTCTCGCCAGCTTCGGGACGATTTGGCCGACGGGTACAATCTCACGAGTATGGACAGCCTGACCCTCACTCCTCTCGCACTCGGAATCGCACTGAAGCGCTGGCGCTTGCTGCATCGCGTGAAGCAAACGCACGCGGCCGAGATGTTCGGTGTGGCCCAATCGACCATCTCGCGATGGGAAGCCGGCATTCAGGAGATGGAGCCGGCAGAGCGAGCGAGGGTGGAAAGATTGCTGGCGGCGCGTCTCGAATCAGCCGCGGATCGCGCGCTTGAGCGACTTGTCACCGAAAGCCCGCGTGAAGTACATCTGGTCTGCGATCTCACGCATCGTCTGCTGGCATGTTCGTCGGCACGCGCCGCTCAATTCGGTATTCCTCCCGGCGCTCTTTTTGGGCGTTCATTGTGGCGCTACGCAACGCCGGAGATCGTGGCGCAAGAGCTTTTGCTAGACGATCTGGGTTGGCGCAGCGTGCTCGCGCCAGCGCCGTTGGAGTTCGGCAGCGGTGTGAATCATTCGCCGCATGTGCCGATTCTCGAAAGCCGTTGCCGCTGGACCCGTATGACGCTCTCCGACGGCAAAGCCGTGCGTCTTGTCGAAACGCTCTAGCTGAATTCATCGCCAAACTGTCGCTCTCGCGCGGCGCATATCTTATGCGTGTACTGCGAAACGCCATACCGGTACGATCGGTAGCGGGACATCATGCTAATCCAGTGTGTTGAATCGACAGGACAGGTCGCATAGGCGACTGCCGGAGAGAGTCACGTGAGCATCGAAAATCTGCAGGGAAAACTCGCGTTTCTGCGCGAAGCGGAAAAACTCAAAGACGTGCTGAGAACTGCGCACACTTCGTCGGGCCGCAATGAGAGCACCGCGGAACACAGCTGGCGCTTGTGTCTGATGGCGATCACCTTCGAAGCGGAATTGGGCGATCTGGATTTCGTCAGGGTTCTGAAGATGTGCGTGATCCACGATCTGGGCGAAGCACTTCATGGGGACGTTCCGGCGACCGAGCAGCATGCGTGTCCGAACAAGAGCGAACAGGAGCGGCGCGATCTGGTGATACTGACCCGCGCGCTCGATGCATCGACACAGGATGGCATCCTGTCGCTATGGGACGAGTACGATAACGCCGCCTCACCGGAGGCACGGGCCGTTAAGGCATTGGATAAACTTGAAACGCTGCTTCAGCACAATCAGGGGAAAAACCCTGAAGATTTCGATTATGAATTCAATCTCGGATATGGCAGGAAGTACACGGACGCAACGGCGCTGTTCAAGGCGCTTCGCGCGATGATCGACGACGAGACTCGCTTCAACATGAACAAAGACTCCCACACTCCCTCACTCAGGATACGAGCCGAATTGCCCGCCGATGTGCCGGCAATCGAGCAACTCACGATCGCCGCGTTTGAGCATGCCCCGCACACGAATGGCGCCGAGCATTTCATCGTGAATGCGTTACGGCGTGCCCGGCAACTGTCGATTTCGCTGGTCGCGCAAGATGAAGAGGGGATCGTCGGACACATTGCGCTGTCGCCGGTCTCCATCTCCGACGGTGCAGCAGGGTGGTACGGTTTGGGTCCGGTCTCGGTGTTGCCCCATCACCAGGGGCAGGGTATCGGATCGCAATTGATGGAGGCGGCGCTGGCCGAATTGCAGCGGCTGGGTGCCAGCGGCTGCGTGGTTCTCGGCGACCCCGCCTACTATGGACGTTTCGGTTTCACTGCCACGCCTCGCCTGGTGCTGCCGGGTGTGCCGCCCGAGTATTTTCAGGCGATTTTACTGGGCGGCGTCTGGCCCGCGGGCAATGTGACCTATCACGAGGCATTCAACGCAACCGCCTGAAGCCAACGGGGTGTCCTCGCATCGGCTTCGTTGCCGCTCTGCTGGCGATCAGTTTTCGCTCAGTTTCCAAATAGCGAGGTCTGCATCCCGCGGCCTGGTGCCGGGCGTGCCGGTTTCGCCGGCGGTTCCTGGCCGGCCGCTATTGCAGCAGTGCTGGAAGCCGCCACCGAAGCCGTCGCTGAATCCGCCGCAGCTTCCAGCGAAGTCTGCCCGGCTTCTAGCGACAGAAGAAACATCTTGTTTGCCAGCCCGCCGGCAAAGCCGGTCAGATCGCCGGATGCGCCGATCACGCGATGACACGGCGCCACGATCGAGATCGGATTTCTGCCGTTTGCCGCGCCCACGGCCCGCACCGCGTTGATGTTGCCGATTTGCGTGGCGATGTCCGAGTAGCTGCGTGTCTCGCCGAACGGGATCGTGAGGAGCGCCGCCCAAACCTTCTTCTGAAACTCCGTTCCCTGGAAGTCCAGTTCGAGGTCGAACCGTTCTCTCGTGCCCGCAAAATATTCGTTCAGTTGCCGCTCGGTTTCGAGCAGGACCGGGCGATCATTTGCTTCCGTCATGTCCGGCAGACGCACCCGGTTCGGTTTGTCGTTCTCCCACAGAATGGCGGCGAGCCGGTTGCCGCTCGCAACGAGCTTCAACTCGCCGACGGGTGAATTCATCAACTTGTAGGCGTATGTCATGGTGCTGGGTTCCTGGCTGGCTGGAGCTTGGGACGGCTTGACGCGAGGCTGCGAACTCGCGGCGCCTCGACACTCCGATACCTCACAGCTTAAACATTGTTCCCGCTGAGGTCACGCCGGATCTTGCTATCCAATTCCGCGCGCGGCCTGGGACTCAGTAGAATTGATACCCTCGACGCTTCGCCCACCGGCGGCCGGATATTTTCTCTACGACTGTGACCACCACCCTAGAACAACTGCGAGCCGGACAACTTGCGGGTACCCGCCGACTCACACTGGCGTGCGGCCTGAGCGAATTTCCGCGTGAGATTTTCGATCTGGCCGACACGCTGGAGATTCTCGATCTGTCCGGTAACGCGCTCTCGACGCTGCCCGATGATTTGCCCCGGCTGAGCAAGCTGCGCATCATCTTTGCTTCCGACAACCTGTTTACTGAATTACCGGAGGTCCTCGGGCAATGTTCGCAGCTGAGCATGGTCGGTTTCAAGGCCAATCGCATCCACGAGGTTTCAGGCAAATCGTTGCCGCCCTTGTTGCGTTGGCTGGTCCTCACCGACAACGAAATCGAGGTACTGCCGCCTGAAATCGGCGCTTGTTCGCAACTGCAGAAGCTGATGCTTGCCGGCAACCGGTTGCGCGCACTGCCCGAGGCGTTGGCAACCTGCTCGCGGCTCGAACTGCTGCGTCTCGCGGCCAATCAACTCGGCGAACTGCCCGCCTGGTTGCTGCGCCTGCCGAGGCTTTCGTGGCTGGCGTACGCCGGCAATCCATTCAGCGAAGCGCTGGAGACGGCGGCGCTGACCGATACGCCGATTGCGGATATTCGGTGGGATGCCTTGAAACTGGAAGCGCAGTTAGGCGAGGGCGCATCCGGCATCATTTATCGCGCGGCGCTAACTACCCGCCATGACGATACGAAGAGGCCGGTGGCCGTCAAAATGTTCAAGGGCGCGGTAACGAGCGATGGCTTGCCCGACTGCGAGATGGCGGCCTGCATCCGTGCCGGCGATCATCCGAACCTTATTCCGGTAGTGGGCAAGGTGAAGGATCATCCGGCTGATACACATGGCCTGGTGATGGAACTGATCGATCCGCAGTTCACCAACCTCGGCGGCCCACCGAGCCTCGAGTCGTGCACGCGCGATGTCTATGGCGCGGGCACGCGCTTCGAGCTGGCTGCGGTTTTACGCATTGCATGCGGCATCGCGTCGGCGGCGTCTCATCTGCATCGTCGAGGTGTGATGCATGGGGACCTGTACGCGCACAATATTCTGCACCGCGGGTGTGGCAGCGCATTGCTGGGCGATTTTGGCGCGGCGTCGTTCCATGGCGCCGAAGATCGGGACTTCAGTATTGCGTTGCAGCGCCTCGAAGTCAGGGCGTATGGTTGTCTGCTCGAGGAACTGATTGAGCGATGCAACGAATTGGATGCGAACGCGGACATGGCGGCGAAGTTGGTGGTGCTAAAGGAGCGTTGTCTGAGCGAGGATATTGACAACCGGCCGTTGTTCGACGAAATCGTTGCCGTGTTGCGGCAGCTAACGGGCGTCGGCGATTGGGGCATAGCATCATTGGCGGCGGTTTGATCCGTTTTGTGGGCGAACGTGGTGCAAGCAATCGTGCGTGTAGCCCAAGGAGAGAAATTCAATGACGCAGAGGATGCGCCGCCGCGTGCTGGTTGCCGCCACACTGGCCGCGGCAGGCCTGACAGGTACGGCTCGTGTCGATGCAATGCAGGGCGGCAAGCTGAAGATCGCCCTCGTGTTGAAGTCGATGTCCGATCCGTTCACGGTGGCGATGGTGAACGCTGCGCAGAACTATCAGAAGCACTATGCATCGCAGTTCGGCTTGACCATGCTGGGAACCGCAACGGAAGGCGACACCGCCGCACAGATCCGAATGGTGGACGAACTGATCAAAGCCAGGATGGACGCCATTGTCCTCGCGCCCACTGACTCGAAGGCGCTGACAGCGGTCGTGGCGCGGGGGATCAAAGCCGGCATCATCATGGTCACTATCGACAACCCGCTCGACGACGCGTCGCAGGATGCGGCCCACATCCGCGTGCCTTTCGTCGGCCCGAATAACCGCAAAGGCGCGAAGCAGGTGGGCGATTATCTTGCTGAGCGGCTCAAGGCGGGCGATCAGGTCGGGATCATCGAAGGGAGTTCCGACGATCGCAATGCGCAGCAACGTACAGCCGGCAGCAAAGACGCAATGACGGCGGCCGGCATGCAGATCGTCGCCATACAGTCCGGCGACTGGGACTATGGGAAGGGACGGGACGTCGCGTCGAAGATGTTGGGCGACTATCCGCAGATCCGTGCGCTGATGTGTGGAAACGACAATATGGCCATGGGCGCGGTGGATGCCATTCGTGATGCGGGGAGAACCGGCGGCGTTTATGTCACCGGGTATAACGACGGCGATGCGATCAAACCATTGCTCGCCGACGGCCGCGTGCTGGCGACGATGAATCAGTTTGCGGATCGCCAGGCTGTGTTCGGCGTGGACGTGGCGTTGAAGGCGGTTACCGAAAAGAGAAAGCAAAGCGAACTGTCGCCGGTGATTGAAACGCCGTTGCAACTGGTGACCGGCGTGAGTCACTGAGGGCAGCGGTGCTGGTCCCGGTATCCATTCAGCCGGTCATCAAGCTAAGGATGCCGAATGATATGCCGATCATCGATTTGTATCCGTAGCTCGGCATCGCGATTTGCACAGTACGCCGTAAGCATTCGTTCACCGGCAGCGCCACTCGGCGACAGAGCGTTTGAAGCCGCACTTTTCCGGCTCCATTTTTTCCGGCCAACAGGCATTTCAAAATGACGTTTTCCGGGTTGACATCGACTGGCACGACTATTACCATTCGTCCGTTCTCATTAAGGGGCTAATGCCTTGGACAGTAGCAGTAGTCGATCTTCGAAAAGTTTGTCTGCCTGACCGACAGGACGCCCGCCTCTTTTAGCCGCCGTCCCGCCAGCAGGCAGGATGGTGCGCGCCGTAGTTTCGCAATACTTCCCACGCACCTTATTTAGTACCGCGTCGACGCGCGTGATTTCGCTCGTCCGCTTGAAGGACGTCATGAGCCTGACTCGCGACGGTGATTGCTCACGCCTGCGCAATTCGCGTAGCGCGTGGTTGAAAAGACATGCTCGTGCAGACAGCGCGAGAAAGGAGAACTCATGCCCGACAGTGACTCTTGCCCCTTACACGATTCAAGCTTTCTTTCCGCCTGAAGGAAGTCCACACCGTTCCTCGCCTTTCTCTCCTTGAGCTTTGGCGTCGTGGTGCCGGCCTTCCAGCCGGTGCACCTGAACGACCTCCGGGCAACTGCCCGGACGGAGGAACATCATGCATTTCGCTCTTCTCGTACCCGAGTTGCCTCGCATTCGTGAGGCTCGCACGCACCACGACTCACCGCTGACGCCGCGTATCCACGAACACAAAACGCCAACGGCTATTGCCCGCTGGTGGACTGGGTTCTGGAGCCGCGCGCGCTGACGTCGCTTCGTGCCGGATAGCGATCCGGCACGTGCCAGTGCCTGCTCCGTCGTACTCCGGGGCCAGGTCACTCAGCCATAGAAAATCACCTTGAAAAAAGAAGTGCCGCGGCGGCCAGTGGTCGCCCGACACGGGGAAAACTATGTCCAAGCATTCTTACCGTTCTCACCCGTCCCCGCGTAAGCAGCGGGGATTTATCACCACGTCCACTGCTAACGAGCGCAAGCATTCCGCGCGCATCGTCACTGAGGCCAACAACAGTATCAACACCACGCTGCTGCATACGCAAAGCTCGCTGGATGGCCTTGTCGAGACCGACGCTGAGGAGCGTTTGCATCAGAATGGGCCGAATGAAGTCGCACATGACAAGCCACCTCATGTCCTTGTGCAGTTGCTGCTGGCCTTCAAGAATCCGTTCGTGATCGTACTGCTCGTACTCGCGGGGATCAGTTACCTGACCGATGTTTACTTCGCCGCTCCGGACGATCGCGACTGGACCGGCATCAGCATTCTGCTCACCATGGTGACGGTCAGCAGTCTGCTGCGATTTTTCCAGGAATACCGCTCGAGCAAAGCGGCTGAGCGACTCAAATCCATGGTGCGTACGACGGCAACCGTTGTGCGCCGCGCATCGCAATCGGGGAAGCCCGAAAAGCGCGAAATTGCGATGTCCAATCTGGTTGTCGGCGATATCGTCAGCCTGCAGGCCGGCGACATGATTCCCGCCGATATCCGCCTCGTCCAGTCACGCGATCTGTTCATCAGTCAGGCGGCACTTACCGGCGAAGCGCTGCCGGTCGAAAAGTACGACACGCTTGGCGCCGTCATGGAGAAATCGGCGGATGCCGGTTCGGGTGGCCAGGCCGATCCGCTCGAGTTGGCCAACATCTGTTTCATGGGTACGAATGTTGTGAGCGGTACGGCGACCGCGGTTGTGGTCGCCACGGGAGCCGACACGTACTTTGGCGCACTCGCGCAGAACGTGACCAGCCGCAAGCGGATCGAAACCAGTTTCGATCGCGGCGTGAGCAGCGTGTCGTGGCTGCTGATCCGTTTCATGCTGGTCATGGTGCCGGTCGTATTCATGATCAACGGCCTCACAAAGGGCGACTGGCTTTCCGCGCTGACGTTCGCGCTTGCGGTCGCGGTGGGCTTGACTCCCGAAATGCTGCCCATGATCGTATCGGCCAACCTGGCGAAAGGGGCGGTTGCGATGGCGCGCCGCAAGGTTGTGGTCAAGCGTCTGAATTCCGTGCAGAACTTCGGGGCAATGGATGTGCTGTGTACCGACAAGACCGGCACACTCACGCAGGACAAGATCATCCTTGAACATCACCTCGATATTCATGGTGACAAGGACCCACACATCCTGGAGCTCGCCTGGCTCAACAGTTTTCATCAGAGCGGACAAAAGAATCTGATCGATATTGCGGTCGTCAATCATGCTAACGATGCGGGCACCGCTGCGAAACTGACTCATTACTCGAAGGTCGACGAACTCCCCTTCGATTTTGTCCGGCGGCGTTTGTCGGTGATCGTCGGGCGCGCTAGCGGCGCTCAACTGATGGTGTCGAAGGGTGCGGTCGAGGAAATGCTGATGGTTTCCACGCACATTCAGGACGGCGACGCGATTCGCGAGCTGGGTGCGAAGGAGCGCGAAAACCTGATCGCGCGTTCGCAGGAATACAACGAGGACGGCTACCGGGTACTGGTTGTCGCCACGCGCGAGATACCTCAGACACAGGCAAAACTGCAGTACCGGACGTCGGACGAGGCAAGGCTGGTGGTGCGCGGTTTCCTGACGTTCCTCGATCCGCCGAAGGATTCCGCGGCGCCTGCGATTCGCGCACTGCACGAAAACGGCGTTGCCGTGAAGGTGCTCACGGGAGACAACCCGATCGTCGCGTCGAAGGTTTGCCGGGATGTGGGTCTCGACCCAGGCACGCCGCTTCTCGGGCGCGATATCGAGCACATGGATGACGACCGGCTCGGCGAAGTGGTCGAACGCACGACGGTGTTCGCGAAGCTCGCGCCGCTACAGAAGGCACGTGTCGTGAAGGCGTTGCAGGCGAATGGCCACACGGTGGGTTTTCTCGGCGACGGCATCAATGATGCTCCTGCGCTACGGGACGCCGACGTCGGGATTTCGGTTGATAGCGGTGCGGACATTGCCAAGGAGACCGCCGACATCATCCTGCTGGAGAAGAGCCTGATGGTGCTGGAGGAGGGGGTGATCAAGGGCCGTGAGACCTTCGGCAATATCCTCAAGTATCTGAACATGACAGCGAGTTCGAACTTCGGCAACGTGTTCTCGGTGCTGGTGGCGAGCGCATTCCTGCCGTGGGAACCGATGCTTGCAATGCAGTTGCTGATCCAGAACCTGATCTACGACCTGTCCCAGATGTTCCTGCCCTGGGACAAGATGGACCCCGAATTCCTGAAGAAGCCGCGTAAATGGGAAGCGGGCAACATTGGACGCTTCATGGTCTGGCTTGGGCCGACGTCGTCGGTGTTCGATATTACGACCTACATCCTGATGTGGACCGTGTTCGGCGCGGGTGCGTTGTATCACGCTCACGGTGGCAACGGCGGCCAGATCATCATGAACTCGGGCTGGTTCGTCGAAGGTCTCGTGTCCCAGACACTCGTCGTACACATGCTGCGTACGCAAAAGATTCCGTTCCTGCAGAGCACGGCCGCATTGCCCGTGTTGCTGTCGACCTTTACGGCGATCGCGGTCGGCTGCTGGCTGCCGTTCTCGCCGCTGGCTGACACGCTCGGTTTCACCGCACTGGCGCCCAGCTACTGGGCCTGGTTCATCGCCACCATGGTGGGTTACATGATGCTCACCCAGATCGTCAAGACGGTCTACATCCGCCGCTATGGGCGGTGGTACTGAGCCATTTGCCTGTGTTGTCGCTGGCGGGAGCCAGCGACAAATCACCCTTCGTTTAACTAATCAATTTTAAAAAGGTTTCCCACATGTCGAACAACAAAAACAATCCATTTTTCCGTGCCTCGATCTGCGCAGCAGTGCTTACGTTTGTAAGCGGGTATGCGCAGGCGCAAAGCAGCGTAACGCTGTACGGTGAAATTGATGCAGGTCTCGCGTATTTGAGCAACGTGGGCGGCCATGCGCAATACCAGGCCACCTCGGGACTGATCGATGGGAGCTACTGGGGCTTGCAGGGTTCAGAAGACCTCGGTGGCGGTACCAAGGCGATTTTCCGTCTGGAACATGGGTTCTCGACGCAGACAGGCGCGGCGCTCAACGATCACCCCTACTATGTCGGTCTGGGAAACGACACGTACGGCACGGTCACCCTGGGCCACCAGTACGATTCAATCCATGACTATTTCGCGCCGTTCACGCTGACGGGCGCCAACGGCGGGACTGCATTTGCCCACCCGTTTGACAATGACAATGCCAACAACTCATACCTCGCCCGTAATTCGGTCAAATATGCGAGCCCGACACTCGGCGGTTTGAGTTTCGGCGGCATGTATGCGTTTTCAAATGGTGCCGGCCAGTTCGCGAACAACCGCGCGTACAGCCTGGGTGCGAACTACCAGAATGGAGCGTTCAACGCCGGCGCGGCGTGGCTGCATGTCAACGGCCGGGGCAACACGGCGGGCGGCGCGTATGACGCGGTCGGCCTGCCGGGTGTCAATCACGACGTGTTCCAGGCGAACGTGCAGACGCAGAATACCTATGGCGTGGGGGCCAGCTATGCGATTGGCCAGTTCACGTTAGGCGCGGCGTGGTCGCGTTCGACGTATAGCGGCGTGAGCAACGCTGATTCCGGAGCGGCCGCGCCGTCGGTGGGGTTCAGCAACTATGAGGTGAACGGTGTGTATCAGTTGACGCCCACCGTGTCGCTGGCCGGCATGTACACATACACGAAGGGCTCGGGTGCGCATTGGAATCAGGGCGCGCTGCAGGCTGACTACCAACTCTCGAAGCGTACCGACACGTATGTCGAGACGCTCTACCAGGGTGCGTCCGCGGGCGCACCTGCGGTCATTAACACGCCTGCGCCGTCGACGGGTAGCAACCAGTTGCTGATTGCGGCAGGGATCCGGCATCGGTTCTGATGAGTAGACGGATGGGCGACCGGGACGCCGGCACGAGGTCCCGGCGATAGTATGCTCAACCCTTGACGCATCGGAACCCCGCATACACATGCTGATAGTGCGCTTGAAACCAGTTGCGGAAAGCCGGCCGCAACATGCACTGCGCGGTGCGCGCCGAGCCGCCCTTGAGCACATAGTGCTGTCCGTCGAAAAAGTTCGCGGAGTAGCCCGGATAGAATGGAAACGCCTCAAACCCCGGCAGGGCGTCGAACACCGTGGAGGTCCACTCCCAGCCATTGCCGAATTGGCCTTCTACGCCGAATGCGCTGACGTTGTCGGGATACGCATCGACCGGCTGCGGATTCCAGCTGCGAAAATCGAAATTGCCTGACGCCGCGTGCGGCGCGCCATGTGCCGCGCGTTGCCACTGTGCTTCGCTGGGCAGCGCCTTGCCGGCCCAGCGCGCGTAGGCACTCGCCTCGGCGTGACTCACATAAACCGGCCAGTCGAGCGGCAGCGGCACTTCGTCGAACATTGTGCGCAGCATCCATGCGCCGTCCTGATCGCCTCCGGTTCGTTGCGACCAGCCGGCGGGGTGCTCGATATGTTCTGCTTCCTTCCAGGCCCAGTCTGCGGCGCTCCACCACTTCGATTCCCGATAGCCGCCTGCCTCGATGAATGCACGAAATGCGCCGTTCGTCACCATGTGGCGATCGATCTCGAACTCCGGCACGTCGACGCGTATTTCGCCGAACTCATTGTCCCAACCGAAACGCCCACTCTCACGCGTCATGCCGAGCACCGTTGGGCCCGCAGGCACGCTGACCATCGAGGATAACGCCTCACCTGGTTCCGAACGGCTCAGCGCCGTTTCGTGCAATGGGGCGATCTTTTGTGCAAGCGGCAACTGATGCAGCATGTACGCAAGCGTTTCAGCATGCATCAGGCGATGTTCGATCGCGACGTTCAGCAACTGCTCGGCCGTGCCCGCTTGCGCACGGTGGCGCTCGACACCCGCTGAGTCGCTCAGTGCAGCGAGCTCGCGGTCGATCTGCTCGCGGGCGCGCAATCCGTAACCGCGTACGGCTTCGAGCGATGGCCAGTCACGGGGTTGATCGGTCGGAAAGCCGCCGTCGACGGGATCGATCCCGAACGCGAATAGCTGGTCGAGGTGCGGATCGAACGCCGGCAGATCGCACAGGCGCTGATCGAAAAGATTACGATCGAAAGCTTCCAGATGGCCGATATAAAACACAATCCGGTGGCGCTCGCGGATCGGCCGGTCATACAGAAATTCGGGTTTGACGATGGAAAACAGCGCGTCGGTCACTTGACGCGCTTCGATCAGGCGCTGGACAAGCGGGTGATGCGGGGCGGGGTCGCGATTCATTTCGCCAGGTCTCCTTGCGGGGGACGGACTAAAGACTGTACCCGCTCGCAGGAGCCATGCCAAGGCGAATGCGCGTCAAAAAGCAGATGGACGCGGAGGTGGCGGCGCGGGCCGGGCCCCGCGCCTGTGGCTTACACTTTCTGCAAGCCTTCCAGGTCGACGATCCTGATGTGTTTGCCTTGTGTGTCGATCAGACCGCGCTTTTGAAATCTTGACAGGGTACGGCTCACGGTTTCGAGCGTCATGCCCAGATAGCTGCCCATGTCTTCGCGTGTCATGCGCAAGTTGAATTCCGCCGACGAATAGCCGCGCTGCGCATTGCGTTCCGACACGTCGAGCAGAAATGCCGCCACGCGTTCGTCCGCTGAAAGTGAGCCGAGCACCATCATCTGCCCAGCTTCGCGGACGATCTGTTCGCCCAGCAGCTTGTGCAGGCGTTCCTGCATGGAGCTGATTTCGCGGCACAGGGACTTGAGGGCAGGGTAGGGCACGATACAAACGGTGCTGTCTTCAAGCGCGACGGCGCTGCATGCGTGCATGTCTTCGCTAATGCCGTCGAGGCCGAGTGCTTCGCCGGCGAGGCGCAGCCCGGTGACCTGTTCGCGGCCGTCACGGTGCGCCATGACGGTTTTCATGGAACCGGAACGGACCGCGTAAATGTTGTCGAAACGATCGCCGCTGCGATAGAGCGCTTCACCGCGCCGCACCGAGCGCGCGGTGCAGATGAGCGCTTCGAGTTTGGTGAGTTCGTCAGGCGAGAGCCCTTGTGGCATGCAGAGCGCCCGCATCGAACAGCTCGAGCAGCGCGCGGCGGTGCGCGCTGTTGCCCGAGTCGGCGCGGCACGACGGAGGCCACCCGCCGGCGACGAAATCACAGTGGAATCGGCAGCGCCGGCCGAGTGAGTCATAGCGGTAGGAGTAAGCATGGTTTGCAGCCGTTTGTAAGGGTGATAACTGATTGTCCCACCGCCCATGCCCCCCGTTTAGCGACAAAATGACGCGTTCGCGCAGTTAGTCCTCTTGAGCGATATCACCCTTGCGTTGCTGCTTGTGGTTTTGGACTGCTATGTAGTCCGCTCTAGTTTTTGAGATGGTGCGCTACATGTGCTGCCGCGTGAGGCACCACATGCAGATGCACAGCGCGCCGCTACGCGTTCAGGTGCCTTCACCGGTCTTGCCTGCCGCGGACGGAATCAGCAGAACGGGCAAGGTTGCCTGGCGCACGCAGCGCTCGGCGACGCTGCCGAGAATCAGACGCTGAAAACCACGGCGGCCATGCGTGCCCATCACCAGCAAATCGGCGTTGAAGTCTGCAGCAGCTTTCAGTACAACCACCGAAACGTCGTCGAGCGAGGACGCTTCGCTTACGGCGAGCTCACCCTTGACGCCTTGCGCGGCCATGGCCGCGGCGAACTCCGCGCCGAGTTCCTTGCCCTCTTCAACCAGGCGGTTACGCAGCACGGAAGGGTCGTAGCCGGGCGCTTCGAAATACATCGGCGTGTTTTCGACGACGTAGAACGGCTGCATGACGGCACCGGTGGATTTTGCGAGCGCGAGTGCTGCTTCGAACGCACGGCGCGAGGTGTGGCTGCCGTCGACCGCTACAAGGATGCGTGTGTACATATCGACTCCGCGTCTAAGGATTCGGATGCCGCGGCCATACAACTGGCCGGGCTCATTGACGATTGGATTACTGATGCGAGCTTAAATGATCGCTGAAAAAGATGTATTGAGACAGGATGTAAATCAAACTTTTGTCAAATTTTGAGATGGTGATGCTTCGCGCGATGAGCACCGCGCAGTGCGCGTTTGCGGCATTCCTGTCGAGCCAAAGCGCATATATCAAATCAAGATAGGGCCAGGTTTGCCTTACAATCGGAACCTATTCAGACAAGCTGCTTCAGCACCGCTGATGAACGAGCGCAAAACAACGGGTTTGCCCGACAAGATCTACGGCGACATCCTGAATCGCATCCTTGAAGGCGAGTACAAGGAAGGCGAGCGGCTGCCTACCGAGCATGCGCTGGCCGAACGCTTTGCGACTTCACGGCCGACCGTGCGCGAGGCGCTCGCGCGCTTGCGGGCGGACGGGATCATCATGACGCGGCACGGCTCAGGCACCACGGTTGCGCGGCGGCCGGATCCGGATGTGCGCCGCTTCGCGCCGCTCGAAACGCTGTCCGACATCCGCCGCTGCTATGAATTTCGCATCGTGACCGAGGCGGGCGCGGCTGGGCAGGCGGCGCTCAAGGCCGACTCCGACGACATTGCCGCAATCCAGCATGCGTGGGACCAGTTGGAGCGCATCGTGGAAACCCGGGGAATTGGTGCGCAGGACGATTTCATGTTCCATCTGGCGGTGGCGCGCGCCTCGAAGAACCCGTTTTTCATCACGGTCATGTCGTTTATCGAAGAACAGATTCTGTTCAGCATGAACCTGTCACGCAATCTGTCGCTCGTGAAGACGGTGGAGCGCCAGCGGCTCGTGCAGGACGAGCATCTGGCCGTGCTCGAGGCGATCCGCCGCAAGGACAGTCCCGCTGCAGCAAGGGCGATGCGCACGCATCTCGAGAATGCGCTCGACCGGATGTTCGGCTCCTGATGTCCCGCGCGTCTCCCCCAGCGGGCCGCAACTAACAGATAACCGCTGCTCCTCCGTCGCGCCAGGGCAACACCGGCTGGTCAGGCACGCAACCGCGAGCCGGCGCCAATGCCGCGTCCAGCCGTCAGGCGGCAGCAGCCATTGGCCCGAACAGGGCGGTGCGGGTTTTCGGACTAACCGCAATATCGAGCGCCACGGCCCGTTCCACGCCGATCTGCAGAGGGGACCCGAGCCGGCTGATGTCGATGCCCGTCTTGCGCAGCAGCCGTTCGATCGGTGTGGTGGTCACGGTGACGTAACGTGTGATGCCCATCCGGTCGGCGAACGTCACCAGTTCGTGAATCGCCTGCATGGTCAGGTCCGCAAAACCGAACGACTGCTCCTCGCCGCTGGTTTCGATCGCGAACCGGCTCAGCTCCCAGATATGCCGTCCGACCGGGGCGTCCGCGCCATGCAGCAATTGCGGGAAAGTGTCCTTCAGCATGTTCGGCCCTTCGGTGGGCATCAGGCGCCAACAGCCCCGCACATGCCGATCATCGCCCTGAATCAGCATGTAGTGCGGCCCCAGGGCGTCGTAGCCGTCAATCTCCATGCCCGCAATGGTCGGGATGTCCCATCCGAGCCTCCCGTGGAACACCCGGGCTCGCAGGCGATACATCTCGTTGATGTCCGCATTGTCAAATTCTTGCCGCATTCCAATCCGAATCGCTGTTTGCATGACGTTCTCCTGAACGTGTTGGGGTACCCAATACGCAAGAAAACTTATGCATTTTGAATCGTTCTGCCACCTACCTACCTGGATAGGTGTGGATGCTTATCGGATAACGCAGAATTCGAGACAAGCAGCAGTACTCAACCGACCGGACCGAAAAATGGAACTTCTCGACAATCACTGGCAGGTGCAACCCTCCGTCCAAAGCCGCCCGGCGGAGCCTTCATCGGTGGTAGATCGGGTTCTGATCATTGCCTACCGCAAGAAGAAAAAAGAGAGCCAACGCCGCTTCTGGGCACGCTTTGGCGTGACGCAGTCGCGTGGCAGCCGGTTCGAATCGGGCGCTGAAATCCCCGCGCCCGTATCGATCCTGCTGGGCCTTTATTTCACCAAGACCGTTTCGGACGCGGATCTTGGCCGGGCCGAACGGGTCCTGTACAGCCGCGACGCTGCCGCTTTGCTCAACCCGGGTCAATAAGCCCCAGCTGCGCGGCGATTACGGCCGCCGCGCGCCGCGAATTCACACCGAATTTCGTCCTGATGTTCTTCATGTGGAAGTTCACCACGGCTTCCGAACAGTTCAGGATATGGGAGATTTCCCACGTGGATTTGCCGCGGGCGGTCCATTTCAGGCACTCGCGTTCGCGAGGCGTGAGCTTGGGCAATAAACTCTGAGTGTGCGTATTCAAATGGCGCTGACTGGTATCGATCACCAGATCGCGCAATAACACCAGATTCGGCAACGCAACATTGACATGACGCCAGAATGCGTCGCTCGGATTGCTGTCGTTGACGAAGCACATCATGCCGGCTTCCTGGTTCGGTCCATGAATCGGCAAAGTCACGCCGGCGCGCAGGCCGTGCGCGCGGGCTTCCTCATACATCGACTGTTGCTGGGCCGTGGTGAAAATGTCCGGCGACCAGATCAGCGGCGTGGCGCGCGTTGCGCAATGCGAGACTGTCGGGTCGATGTGGACGAGTCCCTGCTCGTCGTACGTGCGCCGCCACGTGGGGGAGTAGGTGCTCCTCACATAGGCGTCTTCAAGGCGAATGGTGGGGCGCGGCAACATGGCGATCAGCAGCTTGTCGAAACCCCACGTTTCAGCAAGGCCCGCGATCGCACCGAACCATTCCGCTTCATCCGCGGCGTTCAGTAGTGGCGCCATTTCCTCGATAAAATGTAGCGACAATTTGTGTTCTCTCGGACTCGCAAACGTCCCGTTGCGGTGAATTGCGGTGCGGTGATCCGCCCGGCTGTTTTTATCTTCACAATCTATCACCAAAATTATCCCGCGAGCCAGGGGCGATTTCTAAAGAAACGCCACCCGCGCGGGGTCTGTAAAGAGGCGAACGAATTACTCTTTATAACGGATTTCTTTGGCCCGATTAACATTCACGGGTCGAAAAAGTGGGTAATTTTCTCGTAGTGTCGTTTTTGATGCTTTTGATTGACAACATTATTGTCAAACCACTCTGGGTAACGTTTAGCCGGAATCCCACGCCAAACGACTCTGATTTCCAGATCGTCAATTTCCGTTTAGCCCACCGTTATTCACCCATGTACGCGCTGCCGCGCTATTGTCTTACAAAAGCGCCGCGCTGGCTTTGCCAACTTCGCTAACTTCGTCTGCTTCGTGTCGGTTTCATATCGGCTTCGGGTCGAGGTTACGCAATGCCGCTCACATTCAGGTTGTTTGACGACATTGCGACGCTGGTGTTAGCTTGAACATCCAGTAGGGTCGCGGCCCCGCGTGCGGCGTGCACGAGGCCCCGCGCATCGGTTGCTTTTCTATCAACTTCCATCATCCAAAGCCCAAGCATGACCGACATCAGCCGACGCTATCCCGATCCCTCCATCCGCCTGCTCGATCCGCGCTTCAAATCGCTGATCCTTGCGTCTGCTTCCGTCGAGTGTCTGTATCAGGGCGCGCGCTGGTCGGAGGGACCCGTCTGGTTCGGCGATGGCCGTTATCTGCTGTGGAGCGACATTCCCAACGACCGCATCCTGCGCTGGGATGAAACGAACGGCGCCGTGACCACGTTTCGCCAGTCGTCGAACAATGCGAACGGCCACACGCGCGATCGCCTGGGGCGCCTCGTCAGCTGTGAACACCTCACGCGGCGCGTCACGCGCACCGAGTATGACGGTTCGATTACCGTGCTCGCCGACCGCTATCGCGGCAAGCGCTTCAATTCGCCGAATGACGTGATCGTGAAGTCGGACGGTTCGATCTGGTTCAGCGATCCGACCTTCGGTATCGACAGTTTTTATGAGGGCGAGCGCCAGGAATCGGAGTTGCCGGCGTGCGTGTACCGCATCGACGGCCAAACTGGCGAGGTGACCATGGTCGCCGACGACGTGCTGGGTCCGAACGGTCTCGCATTCTCGCCGGATGAGTCGTTGCTGTACGTCGTCGAATCGCGTGGCGAGCCGCGCAAGATCCGTGCGTTCGACGTCGAAACTGGTCGCGATGGCGCTGTGCTGTCGAATAACCGCGTGCTGATCGACGCCGGCGCGGGCACGCCGGACGGCTTTCGCGTCGACACGCACGGCAATCTCTGGTGCGGCTGGGGCATGGGTACCGACGAACTCGACGGCGTGCGCGTTTTCACGCCGCAAGGCGAGCCGATCGGCCATATCGCGTTGCCGGAGCGCTGCGCGAACGTGTGCTTCGGCGGACGCCATCGCAACCGCTTGTTCATGGCGGCAAGTCACGGCCTGTACTCGCTCTACGTGAACACGCAGGGTGTGCAGGGCGGATGAGTGCGCGCCGCTTGATGCGCTATGCAACTTCACGTTGCCTGACAACTCGTTGATCGACCGAGGGTCAAACTCCGGGTTTGCCCTTGGATAAATCACGCAAACCATTGAGCCACAAGGGTTCCTTGCCGGAATAACCAGATTGACGGGCAAAGCGCCGTGGCGAGTATTTGCTTGACATCGGCAGTTCCGCTTCGCTATGTTCCATGGGTAGAAAGACACCGCCAGCAGCACATCTGGCCGGCGGACTTCCATACCAAGAAGCGAGGAGACGCAATGACTGTTTCAGGCAGGGTGGCGCTCAGGCTGGTGTCCGCAAGTCTCCTGGCAATTGCCGCATTTGCATCTGTCGCGCACGCGGCCGATCCGGTAACGCTCAATATCGTCGACGTGGCCGGCGATCTTCAACTCACGCAGAAGGGCTTCGAGGCCTTCAAGGCGAAGTATCCGAATCTCGTCGCCAATCTCACGTTCACCAATGCACCCGCGCCGCAGTTGCCCGGCAAGATCAAGGCAATGCAGGCTGCCGGCCGCTCCGATATCGATCTCGTGCTGACTGGCACCGACGCGTTGGCCGCGGGTATCGAACAGAATCTCTGGATGAAGCTCTTGCCGGACAATGCGGCGGCTTTCCCCGGCGTGCTCGACAAGTACGCGCCTGGCCCACGCAAGATGCAGGATCTCGCACAGGGCTTCGGTCTCGAAGTTGCGTATATGCCGGCGGGTCCGTTAATCGAATACAACCCCGCCAAAGTCAGCGATCCTCCCAAAACACCTGAACAACTCCTGCAATGGTGCAAGGCGCATCCGGACAAGCTGATCTACGCGCGGCCGGCGAACTCCGGTCCAGGCCGCACGTTCCTGATGGGTTTGCCTTACGTGCTCGGCGACAAGGATCCGCAGGACCCGGTTCACGGCTGGGACAAGACATGGGCCTTCCTCAAGCAGCTGAACGATTGCATTCCTTACTATCCGGGCGGCACGTCGGCGGTGATGAAGGAGCTGGGTGAAGGCTCACGCGACATGACCGTTACCGTGACGGGCTGGGACATCAATCCGCGTGCGCTCGGCATCGTGCCGGCGGAATTCCGCGTGCAGGCATTCGACAACATGACGTGGGTGAACGACGCGCACTACATGGTGATTCCGAAGGGCGTGCCGAAGGAAAAGCTCGACGTGCTCTACAAGTTGATGAACTTCATGCTCGAACCCGCGCAGCAGGCCATGACCTATGACGACGGTTATTTCTACCCCGGACCGGCGATCAAGGGTGTGAGCGTCGAGCAGGCGCCCGCACACAGCCAGGACGTGCTGAAGAAGTATGGCCGGCCGGAGTACGCGAAACTGCTGGCCGAGCGTCCGCATGTTGTGCCGCTCAGCGCCACCGCGATGGTCGCGGCTTTCAGGAAATGGGACAGCGATATCGGCGCGCAGAAGAGCCGGTAGGCAGCGCGCGGCAGGCGGCGCGTGAGCACGCGGATCCTTTCGTTCAGGCCGTCGCCGCGATTCGTGCACGAGGCGCCACGCGTATCAGGAAATCCCGATGAACCATCACTTTGAGCAGTTGCGGCTCGATTCGGTGAGCCGCAGTTTCACGAATGCGGAGGGCCAGGCGGTCGCGGCGTTGCAAGGTCTCGATCTGAATATCCAGCGTGGCGAATTCATCGCGCTGCTCGGACCTTCGGGCTGTGGTAAATCAACGGCGCTCAATTGCATCGCCGGTTTGCAGCCATTGAGCGGCGGCGGCATCTGGCTCGACGATCAACGCATCGACGTGCTGCCCCCGGAAAAACGCGGCTTCGGCATGGTGTTCCAGAATTACGCGCTGTTTCCGCATATGAGTGTGCTCGACAACGTCGGCTTCGGATTGAAGATGCGCGGTGTCGGCAAGAGCGAAGCCATGCGCCGTGCGCGCGAAGCGCTGGAGCTCGTCCAACTGGTCGGGCATGAGCGCAAATTGCCGGGACAGCTTTCCGGCGGTCAGCAGCAGCGCGTGGCGATTGCGCGCGCGATCGTGATCGAACCGCCGCTGATTCTGATGGACGAACCGCTGTCGAATCTCGATACGAAACTGCGCATTGAAATGCGTGCCGAGATTCGCCGCATCCACAGCCAGCTCGAACGCGCGACGCTCTACGTGACGCACGATCAGGACGAAGCGCTTTCCATGGCCGATCGCATCGTCGTGATGAAAGAGGGGGTGGTGCAGCAGATCGGCACGCCGAAAGAGGTCTACACGCGGCCGCGGAATTTGCATGTCGCGCGTTTCATGGGTTATCGCAACGTGGCCGAATTTGTGCTCGAAGGCACGCAAGGCGATAGGGTTGCGGTGAGCGCGAATGGCGTGCGTCTGACCGGTACGCCGATGGTCGGTTTCAACGGCAAGCGCGTGAGCGTCGCCTTGCGCCCGGAGGACATGGAGCGCACGGCACCGGACTCGGAAAACGCCTTCGAGGCTCTCGTGAGCACTGTGGAATACGGCGGGCACGATTCGCTGCTGCGGGTGAAGACCGCGTTCGGCGATGTGTGGGCGCGCATCGCCGGCGAATTCGAGGAGGGTGAACGCATTAGTCTGCGTGTGCCGCCGTCGCGCACGCTGGTCTATGACGCAGAGGCTGCATGAACACGCCCACGCTGTCGCCGCCACGCGTACCCGTTGCGCCGCGCGATGCTAAAGCATGGCTGGTCGCACCGGCTCTGATCTTTATCGCCGCGTTGTTTATCTACCCGTTTGCGTACGGCTTGATGCTGTCGTTCAAACCGATGAACGGTGGCGGCCTGTGGGCCAACTATCTGACGTTCTTCACCGACACGTCGATGTGGCCGACCATTCTCGTCACACTCAAGCTTGCTGTGCCCGCCACGCTGATCAACGTCGGCGTGTCGGTTCCGGTGGCGTTCGCGTTGCGCCGCAACTCGCGCTACCAGAAACTCGTCACGACGCTGCTGGTGATTCCCGTCACGCTCGGCACCGTGCTGATCGCCGACGGCATGCTCACATACTTCGGTCCGAACGGCTGGTTTTCGCAGGCCTTGCAAGGTCTGCATCTCTACGCCGGCGAAGTGCGTCTGACGCATAACTTCTGGGGTGTGCTGATCTCGCTGATCGTATCGGGCTTTCCGTTTGCGTTTCTGTTGACGCTGTCATACGTGACCGGCATCGATCCGACGCTCGCGAGCGCCGCTGCCACACTCGGCGCGAGTCCGTGGCAGCAGTTTCGTCGCATCTATCTGCCGCTGCTGGTGCCGGGTTTAACGATGGCCGCGTGTTTGTCGTTCGTACAGGCGTTCTCGGTGTTTCCATCGGCCGTGTTGCTCGGGGTGCCCGCCGGCCCGACGCGTGTGATGTCGATAGCCGCGGCTGAAGCCGCGTTCGAAAGCTACGACTATTCTCTGGCTTCCACGATCGCGATGGTGATGGGTTTCGTGCAACTGCTGGTGGTTGCCGCCATGCTCGGCGCGCGCCGCTTCTTCTACAGCGGTCCGACGACGGGAGGCAAAGGCTGATGGCTGACGATCACCGCGCCGAGGCTACTGCGGACTTCGCGTTCACATCGAACGGAAACAACGGTGGCGCGCAGCAACCCGGCAAGCGAGCACAACAACGCGCCAGTGTGCCGGGGCGCATCTGGCGTGTACTGGTGTGGGGCGCGATGGTGTTTTTTCTCGTCAACGTGGTGTTGCTGATTGCGACCGTCGCGGTGAATTCGGTGGCGACCCGCTGGTTCGGCACGTTGTTGCCGCAAGGCTTTACGCTACATTGGTACGCGCAGGCGTGGAGCGATTTCCAGTTGGCGAGCGTGTTGTGGGTCACCGTCGAAGTGGTTGGCGCGGTGGTGGTGTTGTCGGTTGTGCTCGGCGTGCCCGCGGCGTATGCGCTCGCCCGCGTGCAGTTTCCTGGCAAACGCGTGGCGATGCTGATTTTCCTGCTGCCCTTGATGGTGCCGCCCGTCACCTACGGCATC
The DNA here is from genome assembly GCF_003610895.1 of Paraburkholderia fungorum. Classification (GTDB taxonomy): domain Bacteria; phylum Pseudomonadota; class Gammaproteobacteria; order Burkholderiales; family Burkholderiaceae; genus Paraburkholderia; species Paraburkholderia fungorum_B. The sequence continues at coordinate 132,294 of NZ_MCAS01000001.1, read as the reverse complement.
CCGATGGCGACGGTGATGTACAAGGTCGGTCTCGCGGGCACGCTGGGCGGCGTGATTCTGGCGAATCTCGTGCCGGCGCTGCCGTTCGTGATCCTGGTGATGACCCCGTTCATCGAGCAGATCGATCCCAATCTCGAAGCGGCGGCGCGCATTTTCGGCGCCAACACGTTCCGCTATTTCCGCTATGTCCTGCTGCCCTTGCTGGTGCCGGGCATGCTGGCCGCCGGGCTGCTCGTGCTGGTGCGCACCATCGGCATGTTCGAGCTGACATTCTTTACGGCGGGCCCCGCGACGCAAACGCTCGTGGTCGCCTTGTACTACGCGGTGTTTTCAACCGGCGTGCGCGCCCCGCAATCGATCGATGCGATGGCGATGATCTACATGGCGATCACGCTGATCTGGGTGCTGATCGCACTGCAATTCGTCAGCCCGACGCAGATCGTGTCGCGTGTGAAGGAACAGAAACACTGAGACGCCGAATCCCGGTGCTGCGGCGCGCAAACGGACATAGACCGACATGGGCGCAGGCAGGCGGCAAGCCCGGGATTCAACGAGCCTGCAGCGGGCTCAGCAGGCTCAATACCCCACCCGATACACCCGGCCGGTTTGCGCGCCTTCAACGCTGCGCAGATAAGCCTGCGCAGCGCGTTCGGCGCTCACCGGCTCGAAGCCGCGGAAGTAGGGTGCAAATGCGTCGAGCGCTTCGGTCAGCACCGTCGGGCTCACCACGTTGATGCGGATGCCGCGCGGCAATTCGATCGCGGCGCCGCGCACGAAACCTTCCAGGGCCAGATTGACGGTGGTTGCGTTCGCGCCTTCGCGAATCGGCTCGTCGCCGACAATGCCGCTCGTCAGCGTGAACGAGCCGCCGTCGTTGACGTACCGCTGGGCGCCCAGCACCACGTTGATCTGACCCATCAGCTTGTCGCGCAGGCCGACCCAGAATTGCTCGACGCTCATCTCCGGCAATGGGCCGAAATGCAGCTTGCCGGTCGCGGTGACGATGCCGTCGACCTTGCCGATCTCGCCAAAGAGGCGCTCGATGCTGGCCGGGTCGGTAGTGTCGACGCGATACTGGCCGCGCGTCGCGCCTACTTCGATAACTTCATGGCGAGCTTTCAATGCTGCGCTGACCGCGCGGCCGACCGTACCTGTTGCGCCAATCACGACGATCTTTTTCATCTGCTGCTCCGTTGGGTAGTGAATCTGCCGTCGATTGTGTCGGCGTTCGACGGGCGGAAATAGTCTGTTCGGCTTGCAGGTCCTGCAACCCGGAGTTTCTAATCCATGAAGAAACGCGCACCGTCATTCAAACGGCGCGCGCTTTGGAATTGACTGATTAATCGGCGCGGGCGGCGCAATTCAAACGCAGAGGCGCGGTACTTGGAATACCCGCAGTTCCAATACCTATTTCGACCGATGTAATTCGATTACGCGAGTGGGCCGTAAATGATTAAGGGCGTAGTGAATGCGGCCGCGTTCGCGACGGCTGCGGATCGAGCGCGGGTCGTCGAACGGATCGTCGGCCGAATCGAGTCCTAGCGGCTCGACCATGCCTTTGTCGATGACCGTGCAGCCCGGTTCGAGCGCCAGCAGCAGGTGGTTCCCGCCAACCCGGCTGTCGAAGCCGGCCATGCCGTCGTGTGCCTCGGGCACGCTGTTGATCAGGGTGGCATTGCTCGTGGTGATTTCGTCTGGCGAGATCGGGCTGTGGCCGGCGATGCGGGCGGCCTCGAGGTTTTTGCCGTCGGTGTCGACGGTGCTGTCATGCGTGCGGTCGTTGTGCAGTTCAGTCGTGCGTGGACCGGTGGTGCGCGGCTGGTTGCCGGCGTCTGCTGGCTTGTTGATATCGCTGTTCATCATGCATTCTCCGTTGAAGAGGACATGGTTGAAGTGCGGCAAACTCCGTTCCTGCTCCGCACAATGTCTTCGTGCGGTGAGTTTGTAATGCGCGCGCCGCGGTTGCCTCGCGGTTATGTGCACTGACGTATGCGGGCATTTCGCCTGGCGATTGCGTCGAGGAATCCTTTCGTTTTTTTTTAATGGACGCCTATTTTCTACAGAGTATGATCTTACTCCGACAAGTGAAGCGCGGTTAAATTGACGACATGTGTGAGCGACATGCGTCCGGTTGTTTTTACATGGCCGACAATGAACATCAGCGCTACTCAGAACATCTTACGGGGCCGTCAGGGCGGGTGACACATGCACTTTGATGCTGCATTCACACATCGCGGCTATTTGCTGAACTGCGCGCCTGCGCGCGCGGGCGATGGTACTTGGCAACCTTATGTAGTGATTTCCCGCTCGAGCGACGGCGAACTGGTTGCTAACCGTTTTTTTCCCACCGACTTGCGTTTTCCTGACGAAGTGGCCGCTATCGCGCACGCGCGCGACTGGGCGGTGCGCTGGATCGACGCGAGCAGCGTGACCATCTGAAGCAGCCACCATGCCGCGCGGCCGCGCGAAGCGGCGCTGCGCGGGCCGCGGCAAAACGCGGTAATCTCTCGGGACAATCACTCTGAACCGTGCCTCGCGCACGGCGCTGTCCTTTTATGCCTAACGTGCCTGCCCACAACTGGGGCCTCGAACAGATCGTCGCCGACTTGCGCGCTTCGCGTGAAGAATTGCATCGCACGCGGCATCCGCTCGGCATTCGCGAGTTGCCGTCACGCGAAGCGGTGATCGCGATTGTCACCGGCTTGCGCGCGGCGCTGTTTCCCACGCACTACGGCGCTCCCGATCTGACTGACGAAACGGTCGACTACTACGTTGGCCATACACTCGAAAGCACGTTGCGCCTGCTTGCCGAGCAGATACGGCGCGCCTTGCGATTTTTGCCCGAGTTCGGGGAGACGCCCGATGCGGATCTGAAGGAACGCGCGTACAACGTCGCACGGGAATTCGGCACGCAGTTGCCCGGTATTCGCGCGTTGCTGGTCAGCGATATTCAGGCGGCTTTCACGGGCGACCCGGCCGCCCAGCACATCACGGAAATTCTGCTGTGTTATCCGGGCGTGTGGGCGATGACGCACCATCGTCTGGCGCACGCGTTGCATCGCCTCGGCGTGCCCTTGCTTGCGCGCTTCATCAACGAGATCGCGCATTCGGCGACCGGCATTGACATTCACCCTGGCGCGACCATCGGGCCGAGTTTCTTTATCGATCACGGCACGGGCGTGGTGATCGGCGAGACCGCGATCATCGGCGAGCGTGTGCGGGTCTATCAGGCGGTGACGCTCGGTGCGAAGAGCTTCGCCGCCGACCTTGACGGCACGCTGATCAAGGGCAACGCGCGTCACCCGATCGTTGAAGACGACGTCGTGATTTACGCCGGCGCGACGATTCTCGGCCGCGTGACGATTGGGCGCGGCTCGGTGATCGGCGGCAACGTGTGGCTCACGCATAGCGTGCCGCCGGGCAGCAGCGTGTCGCAGGGCAAGATCCGCGAAGGCGAGCGCACGGACGAGGGGCGTGGTTGATGAGCGGCCCGGCTCGCGTGTCGTTGCGCGCTGTGCCGCGTGAATTGGCGCGCGTAGCGCTCAGCGGTTCGCCATGCAACGCGAGGCGCGTTATCGCTGCGCAGAAGCGCGCGTATCGTGCCGCGCGGCCTGCTCCTTCACGTCTGACCTTCTGACAAGGCGAACCATGTTGCGCGGCCGCGTCCACATGCCTCGTTGCGCGATTGCCGGCGTTGAAGCGACGGTGGCCGAGACGGCGCATTCGTTTCCGCGCCATTCGCACGACCGGTTTGGTGTGGGCGTAATCGTGGCTGGCGGGCATCGTTCGGCGAGCGGGCGCGGCGTGGTCGAAGCGCGGGCGAGCGACGCGATCATGGTGAATCCGGGGGAGGTGCACGACGGCAGCCCGCTGGACGAGCGTGGCCGCGCATGGCGCATGTTGTATTTCGAGCCGGCGATGTTATCCGACGTTGCAGTCGAGTTAAACGGTGCGGCTGCGCGCGAGATTGAACTGACGCAACCGGCGGTCCACGACCCGTTGCTGAACGTGCTGTTCGAGCGTCTCTTCGCGGTATCGGTGGAAGCGCACACCGTGCCGGACGATCTGGTGCGGGAGGAGGCGATGCTTGAGTTGCTGGGGTATCTGATCCGAACTCACGCGACCACGCGGGCATGTTCACGGTTGACGCAGCAACTGGGTCCGATTGCACGAGCGAGGGCTCGCATTGACGACGACCCTTCATCCCCGCTGACGCTAGCCGATCTCGCGGCGGAGAGTGGCATGAGCCGTTTCCAGATGCTGCGCGGTTTCGCGCACGAGATGGGACTACCACCGCACGCATACCGGATGCAGCGCCGCGTGATCCTTGCGAGACAACTGATCGCGCGCGGCGCACCGTTGGCGGACGCAGCCGCCGCCGCGGGATTCGCCGACCAGAGCCACATGACCCGGGCATTCGTCCGATTGCTGGGCATCACCCCCGCGAACTACGCGTCTGCGACGCGCGCATAAGCGACCAACAACACAAGCGACCAACAACACAAGCGACCAACGACACAAGCGAATAACCCGTTGGCGCCCACACAACCAACCAGTGGCACAAGTGAGTAACCCATCGGCGCGCGCAGCGCCGCCGGAGGTATGACGCCCTTGTCACTCACGCCGAATGTGCGAGAACACAGATTCCAGATGCACCACTACCGTGGCTGTGCGGGGGACCCGCTTAAGAGCTGGCGGTTTAAGCCGCTTTCTTTTGCCTATCTTTTCTTTGCGGCAGGCAAAGAAAAGTAGGTGCCGCCCCGCACAGGGGCAACACTAATAGACCACTAACAAAGCAAGGAAAGGCCAACACCATAAAGAACACAGACAAAACAAGCACCGCGAAGGCAAAAAAAAACAAACCCTCACCCCACCTTCAAAAACCGCAAAACCGAAACCCCATGCAACCAGAAATGCTCACCAACAAAAAAAGCCACAACCCACGAAACCGCAACAACAATCAAATCACAGTGCCCACTATTCCAAAGATTCAATGAGTGCCGCCGAGCGACCCACGGCACCCCAAGAGGATTAGGCCAATCGGCCAGCAAATGCATCACCCCACCACAAGCAAACCCAAACGCGGGCGCAGCATACCCAGACCGCCCAAGCCAATGATAGGAAACCGCGAGCAACGCGACCCACGCCACCCCCCAATGCGTCAACGTGCGATGCGTAATCCACAGCCTTCGCGCGCGCGACCACCACGCCACCTCCAGCCAGTCCGGCGCCGTACTCCCTGACACCCCGGCGATGAAGCTCAACACCACGCCGATATGAAACGAACCGCCACCGCCGATGCGCGCGACAACCGCCGCCGCGATAACGCCGGCTGCGAACCCGGTCGCGTGATGTGCCTTGTTAGATGCCATCGAAGCTCACGACGCAGTGCGCCGGATAAAAGCTAAAGGGCGGCTATGTTCGCAGATGAGCGGATAAAAAAATAGCCGACGCACGACATAAAAAATCGCGCATCGGCGTGGCCTTCAGTGTGGTCTTCAGCAACGCAGCCGTGTGACCGAAAACTCAGGAGGTCGCACAGCGCGCAATATCGAAGCGCATTTCCGGTTCAGGTGGATCGTCCGGTGCATTCGCGGGGTGCATCACCTTGATGACCGAGCCGGCGTTGAACGGCGTGAGCGTGACGAAATACGAGTTGTTCGAATCGGAGCCGACGGCGATCTCGGTCGCCTCGCCTACGCGCGAGATCCGCATGCGTGAGAGCTTGCCTTCGAGGCAATCGGCGATATAAGCCGGGGCGCGTTGTGAAGACACGTACATCATCGGTTGGGATGCGTCGCGCGCGGGACCGCTGGAGGAACCGCACGCAGCGAGAAAAGCAGTGACGGCAGCAGCGGGAGCAAGCAGGAGAAGTCTTTTCATGGTTCGGTCGTCGGCGTCCCCGGTGGTGCGCGGGAACTTGGGGCGCGGGCGAAACGCGACGCGCTTGAACGCGACGTCATGCTTCGCGACGAAACCGCCGTTCAACCGCAACGACGTTACGACGTAACGACATAACAACGTTGAGGCAAGGAAGGCAGCCGGGCTCAGTATACCCACGGCGCGCTTCCTCCGTCACCATGACTACGCGGAAATGTGAGAACGTAAGCCCCATGAAAAAAACCGCGCGTGATCGTGTCACGCGCGGCTTTGGCTGCAGAGCGGATGGGTGCGCCGCTCTACACGTTCTTCTATCAGAGCAAAGAGAAAAACCTAGAAGCGGTGACGCAGGCCGACGGCCGCGGCAACCTGGTTGCCGGTCGACGACGGCGCGAGCGTGTTGATCGCCGCCACGTTCGCACCGAAGTTGCCGAGCTCGCCCGACGCGTGCTGGTACACGCCTTCCACATACACGTCGGTCCGCTTGCTCAGCGAGTAGTCGCCTTGCAGCGACACCGTGTGCCACTTCGGGTCACCCGAGCCGTTCGAACCCGACATCTTGCCGTCGGTGAACGTATAGGATGCGGCAAGGCTCAATGCCGGCGTGAGTGCGTATTTACCGTTCAACTCATAGTTGTCCAGATGCAGGTTCGTGCCCGCCACGCCGGGCAGCGTCACGCCGCCGACGTCGACGCCGCTGATGCCGTCCAGTTGCGTATGCGTGTACACGAAGCCGGCCGTTGCCGGACCGTACGTGTAGTTGATACCCGCGCCGAACGTGCGCTGCAGGTTCGCCGCCACAGCCGCGGTGCCGTCGCCTTGCGACACGGCGCCGCTCAGATTCGAGCTGCCCGAGTTGTTCAGTTGCAGGTAAGCGGCGGCCACGCTCAGCGGGCCGTTGTCGTACGAAGCACCGGCGCTCCATGCGCGGTTGTTCGAGAACTGGCCGGCCGAGTTGCTGAAGCCGTACAAGCCGCCGAATTTGAGGCCGGCATAGTTCGCGCTCGTGTACTTCACGGCATTCTTGATCGAGAACGAGTTGTCGAGATTGTCGTTATCGAACGGGTGAGCGGCGAGGTTGTTACCGTAGCCCGCGCCTGCTTCGGACAGCGGTGCGAGGTAATCGACCACGGAATCGTACTGGCGGCCGAGCGTCAGCGCGCCGTATTGATCGCTCTTCAGTCCGACGAAAGCCTGACGGTTGAACATCGTGCTGCTTTCCGAGAACTGGCCGTTGTTCAGATTGAAGCCGTCTTCCAACGTGAAAATGGCATGCAGGCCGCCGCCCAGGTCTTCGCTGCCGCGCAGACCGAAGTAGGTGTTCGACACCGAACCGCTGCCTTGTTGCCAGTTGCTGTGGCCGCCCTGGTTGTTCGAGTAGACGAGGCCTGCGTCCAGTGTGCCGTACAGCGTCACGCTGCTCTGTGCGTGAGCGGTGATGGCGAACGCGCCCATGAGACCTGCTGCGATGAGGGTTTTTTTCATGTTTAGATAACTCCGGGACAGTGCGTAGAGAATCGCATTCCAGTGTTTGCAGCCGATTGCCCCGGCTGCCTGACGATCCGCTGGGCAGTGTATTCCTGCTATTAATATCTTTAAGCGCGTATGGCACAACAATGATTTTTCTAATTCGCAATGACTGACTTGTAATTTCGTAAGTGCGAGTAAATAAAGAAAAAATCTTTGAATCGGATCGTGCTGTAACTATCTGTCAAATTGCGGATGTTGCTCGATCGCGACGATCTGGCTGTGTCATATCCGGTAAGGCTTTTAGGGTATTGTCTCGTGAACTTTTATTTGTTCTGTTTTCTGCAATGCACTCTTCCAGTTAGTGCGATATATATCGGTTATTTAGGGATCTACAATTCAGCTTACCCCTTGACCAGGGGTGTCTTTTTCATCTTTTCATACGCGGCTTTCGGGCCGCGTTTTTTTTTGAAATCTGCATAATGGATTAATAAGTTCCCGTACGTAACGAAATGCATTATTTCGGGTGGCGGGGAGCTTGCCCCGGCTTATCCATTCGTCAGAGGGCGGATTCGGCGTGCGTGGGACGGGTAGAATCGCAGGCTTGAGATGTGTTTCCGCCCCGCGAACGTGAGTAAACCTGTAATGACCGATACCCCCCTTCCTTCGTCCGACACCACTGCTATCCCCACGACGGAAGGCGCGCCCGAAATCCACGAAGCCACGCCCGGGCACCTTGACGACATTCAGCCCGAAGTCCTGCACGAAGCGCGTCTGTGGCGCGACGACGGCTGGACCGCACGCGTCATCAAGAACGAAGACGATGAAGGCTGGGCCGTCGAAATGATCAAGGACGGCGAAGCGGAACCGGCGCTCGTCGGTCCGTGGACGATGGGCCGCAACAAGAAAGATCCGAAGCCGCTCGACACATCGGCGTTCAACACGCTCGTGAAAACCGCGTCTGAGGTGCTGCGCCGCCATGAGCAGCAGTTGCGCGCCCAGTTGCATAAAGAAGTGCGCGTGGCCAGCGCGGATGGCAATGACGAACTCGACATCACACTCGACATCGTCCCCGACGAAGACGAGCCGTACGCCCTGCTAACCGCGCTCGACACATTCGGCGAACAGCTCGCGCAAGTGCAGGTCGCGCCGAACTTCAAGCTGAGCAAGGCGAGCGCCGCTGCGTGGGTCGAGAACGAATTTCGCCGCCCGGGCTAAGCCGGCGATAGCAAAGCTTTGCTGACAGGCAGCCAAACAAAATATTACTAAAGCCTGTCAATATACTTTCACATTGACTTCATAAAATCCTCGCGTCATAGCGGCGCGAGCGTGAACCATGTGGTTTTGGGTCTGAGTGCGTGCCGGCTGTGCATTCACCCACGCTACCCAAACACTGGATCACGACAACATGGCAGAGCCGTTCGACCTTTCCCGCCGCAAGGCCCTGAAAATATTCGCTGGCGTGCCGATGCTGCCGTTAGGCGGTCTCGCCACAGCGTCGATGCTGAGCGCCTGCGGCGGCGGCAGCGACCCGGTGACGCCGGCCAAACCGGTGGCCAACTTCGTTTCGGCGGCATTCAACGCCATGGCGGCGCCGACGCTGGCGAACCCCGCCGCGATGGCGACAACCACGGTCGGCTCGACCCTCACGGTGCAACTGAGCGACGGCAGCAGCCGCTCGTTCAAGCTCGCCTACCAGCCGTTCTTCGTGACCGGCGATATGGTGCCGAACATCAAGGGCGGGACGATCCTGGCCGGCGGCTACTTCGACATCAACAATCAGCCGATCATCGATAAATCGGTTGCGGGTAAGGAGCGTCAGTTCTACTCGGATTGTCCGGACGGCAGTTCGCTGATCCGCCTCGACAAGCCGACGGTCAAGGGACTCAAGGGCAATGCGGTATTCGCCGTCGTGCAGTTCGAGTACACGACCCGCGATCAGAGTCTGAAGTCGATGTACGGTCAACTGCCTTCGCCGATTGCCGTGCTCACGCTCGATCAGGATCCGGCTACCGGCAAGCTCACGCTGGTGGGCTACTCCAACGTCGATACGTCGAAGGCACATGGCTTGTGGATCACCTGCGGCGCGAGCCTCTCGCCGTGGAATACGCATCTGTCGAGCGAAGAGTACGAGCCGGACGCTTCCACGATCGCGACCAATAGCCAGTTCAAGGGCTTCAGCCGCAGCCTGTTCGGCAACGAAACCACGGCCAACCCGTACCACTATGGTCATCTGCCGGAAGTGACCGTGAATCCCGACGGCACCGGCACGATCAGGAAGCACTACTGCCTCGGCCGCATCTCGCACGAGCTGATTCAGGTGATGCCGGACAAGCGCACCGTGCTGATGGGCGACGATGCCACCAATGGCGGCCTTTTCATGTTCATCGCCGATCGCGAGGCCGATCTGTCGGCCGGTACGCTATATGTCGCGAAGTGGACGCAGACTTCGTCGACCGGCGCGGGTGCCGCGACGCTCTCCTGGATCAATCTGGGCCACGCGACCAGCGACGAAATCGAAGCGCTCGCCAACCAGTTGCGCGCGAGCGACATCATGGATATCGCGACCAAGGATCCGGCCGATTCGACATACACCAGGATCAACTACAACGGCACCTTCAACTGGGTACGCGTCAAACCGGGTATGACCAAGGCCGCGACCTTCCTCGAAACGCACCGCTACGCGGCGTTGGCGGGCGGCAGCATGGGTTTCACGAAGCTCGAAGGCACGACGGTCAATATCAAGGACAAGGTGCTGTATTCGGCGATGTCGCGTGTCGAGAAATCGATGGTGCGCGGCAACGCGGCCTCGACCGATGTCGCGGTCGACAAGGCCATCAACGCCGGTGCGGTCTACGCGCTGAATATGAAGGGCGGCCAGCGCGACCGCAGCGGCAGTGCGATCAACAGCGATTGGGTGCCGGTGGACATGGCCGCGCCCGCGGCGCTGGTCGGCGAGGACCTGTCGACCGCCGACGCGCTCGGCAACACGGCGAATCCGGATCGCATCGCGAATCCGGACAACCTGAAGTTCTCCGAGAAACTGCGCACGCTCTTTATCGGCGAAGACAGCGGCATGCACGTCAACAATTTCCTGTGGGCTTATAACGTCGACACGAAGACGCTCGCGCGCGTGTTGTCGTGCCCGGCGGGCGCGGAGTCGACGGGCCTGCACGCGGTTGACGAAATCAACGGCTGGACCTACGTGATGAGCAACTTCCAGCACGTCGGCGATTGGGAAACACCGTTGCACGATAAGGTCCAATCGACGCTCGACCCGCTCGTGCGGGCGAACTATAAGGACCGCTTCGGCGCGACGGTGGGGTATCTGACGGCAGACCCTGCGGGCATCAAGCTGTAAGGGGGAGCAGGGCAGCGAGGCGGCATTGGGCGAACGGCCCGGTGCCGCCTCAGCTTCGTTTACAGAAGATCGCCGTGATGAGCGGCGCGACCCGGTGCACGATCGCCGTGCTGCCGGCCGCCGTGAGCGCGCTCTGCACCTTCGATTCGCTGCCGAACACCACGACGCCATAGGCCGAGCGGGCTACCGGTTCGCCGTCGCCGACGCGAAACATCGGATCGTCTTTTTCGTAGCCGACCACCGCGAAAACGTGAAAGCCGAAGGCGCTCAGATCGGCGCCCCGTGTCGGCGAAAACGCATTGATGGAGTTGCTTTCGACCCGTGTCGGTTTCGGGTCGATCAATTGCTGATCGGCGAGATCGGCAATGAACTGATGACCGCTCTCATTGCAGGTGAGCGGTGTGTCGAGGACAGCGGCGTGGCTGGTTAGCGGCAGCACCGCTGTGGTCAGTGCAAGGAGTGCGGAGAAAAACAGGCATTTCATAGGCGTGAATAACGACCCGCGTTCGATGTAGTGTGTTCGCAACGGGTGGCGGCCAAATGTCGCGACCCGAAAGACGTTGCGCATCGAGGTGATTCGTCGTGACAGGCGCAACTGGAATCGCACTGTAACGTGATTCGGCATAATTTGCGCGGCGACCAGCCCGTGATAGCCACCGTTGGTCCTTAAGAAAACGTTAAGGAACGAAGCACGCTTTCGCGATCCCGTATATATTTCCGGGTTATGAATTCCCGACCAAAAATTCCATTGAACGTTCCGGCCCCAAGGACCTGGGATGCGAGGCTCGCCCGCCGGCTTGTCACGCCGCTCGTCAACACCTGGGTCACCCCGAATCATCTGACCACGCTGCGCCTGCTAATTGGTGTAGCTGGCGCACTTTGCCTCGCACATGGCGGATTTGCGTGGACCAATGCGGGTGCCTTTCTGATCGTGCTGTCGAACTTCGTCGACCACACAGATGGAGAGCTCGCGCGCATCGGCGGAAAATCGAGCCGCATCGGTCATTTTTACGATCTGGCGTGCGACGCGCTCGTGACCGTCATGTTGTTCGTCGGCATGGGCGTTGGTAGCGCGCATGTCGGCTCATTGAAAGTTTCGCCGGGATGGCTCGGTGCCGTGGCAGGCGTCGCGGTTGCATTGATTTTCTTCCTGCGCATGCGCATCGAGGACATGGCGGGTAAGGCCGGTACCAAGCAGGCGTCGGTCGGCGGTTTCGAAACCGAAGACGTGCTGTATCTGCTGCCCATCGTCACGCTCACGAGCGTCGTTACGCCGTTCGTGGTGGTGGCGTCGATCGGTGCGCCGCTCTTTGCCGCCTGGGTCGTGGTCGACTATTGGCGCGTCTCGCGCCGCACAGCGCACTCGGCGGCTGTCGCCGCCACGGCGTCTGAAACCAGTCAAATGTGGGCCAGTGAATGAGTATGCACGCCGAAGACGACGTGATCCCAGCAGTCTCAGTTGAACGTTCGCCAGCCTCGCTGCCGGGCGGGCCGGCCACGTCGGCCACATCGGCCACGCCTGCGCCGAATGCCGATCGCGCGGTGGCAAGCCGCACGCGGACTTTCAACACGCCACGTCTCGCCAAGGATTTCACCGGTCAGGGCGCGTTCCTGTATCTGGAAGATTTCCTCGCGCCCGAAGTCACCGCCCAGCTCGTGCAGAGTGCGCGCGGTCTGCTCGACGAAGTGAACCGCAACTATCTGCCGGGCCACAAGCAGGGCGGCAGCGTGAGCCGCCATACGATTGACCGGCTCGCGCCGTTCATCGCCGAACTGTATCGCTCGAAGGAGTTGATCGGCTGGCTCGAGCAGCTCAGCGGCGACAAGCTGCAGGTGTCGCCCGTGGACGATCCGCATGCGTATGCGCTGTATTACTACACGCGCGCCGGCGATCACATCGGCTGGCACTACGATACTTCGTACTATGACGGCCGCCGCTACACGCTGCTGCTCGGCGTGATCGACGAATCGTCGTGCCGGCTCGACTACGAATTGCATACGTGCAATCCGGACGTGCCGGATCAGCCGGGTTCGGTGCAGATTCCGCCGGGCGGCCTGGTGTTTTTCGACGGCGACAAGCTGCGTCATCGCATCACGCCGGCTGGCGCGAACGAAATGCGCGTATCGCTGACTTTCGAATACGTCACCGATCCGAACATGCGGCCGTGGCGCCGTTTCATCTCCAACATGAAGGACGCGATCGCGTACTTCGGTTTCCGTCAGGTCTTCCGTCAAATGACGAATCGCGGCAAGGACCACGCATGACACGCGTGGCCCTGATTCTGCTGTCGATCGGGACGGCGCTTTTTGTCGGCTTGCTCGCGTGGCAGGGTTTCGGTTCTGTTGCCTCGGCGCTGGCCGCGGCAGGCTGGGGGCTTGTGCTCGTCGCGGCGTTTCACCTCGTGCCGCTGGCGCTCGATGCCGGCGCGATCTCGGTGCTGTTCCGGCGCCGGCACGACGGCGTGCATCACGACGTCACGCTGCGCGATGCATTGTTTGCGCGCTGGATCGGCGAATCGGTGAATAGCCTGTTGCCGGCCGGCCAGATCGGCGGCCCGGTAGTGATGGTGCGGCAACTGTCCCAGCGCGGCATGCGCATGCGCGACGCGGCCGCCGCCCTTACCGTCAGCACCACCGCGCAGGCGCTTGCACAAATCGTCTTCGCGCTGCTCGGGTTGCTGTTGTTCAGTGCTTACGCCACGCATGGCGCGCTTCACGATCTGCGAGCGGCCATGCTGATCGCCACCGGCGTGCTGGGCGCGCTGATCGCGGGCTTCTACTATGCGCAGCGGCGTGGTCTGTTCGGCCGTCTGCTGGGCGCGCTCTCCAAGGTGTTCGGCAAGCGCGACTGGTCGTCGCTGATGACGCGCGCCGAAGCCGTCGACGCCGCCGTGCAGGGGCTTTACCGCGAGCGCGGCCGCGTCGCGGCGAGCTTTGCGCTGAGTCTGGCGGGCTGGATCGTCGGCACGGTGGAAGTGTGGCTCGCGCTGCGGTTTCTCGGCCATCCGGTCGACTGGGTCGACGCACTGCTGCTCGAAAGCCTCGGCCAGGCGATTCGTGGCGCAGCGTTCATGATCCCGGGCTCGCTCGGCGTGCAGGAAGGCGGTTATCTGCTGCTCGCGCCGCTCGTGGGCTTGCCGCCGGATGCGGCGCTGGCGTTGTCGCTCGCCAAGCGCGCACGTGAAATCCTGCTGGGTTTGCCGGGGCTCCTGGTGTTGCACTTCAGCGAACGAAACTGGCAACGGCGGCGCGCCACGGGGCGCGTACCGGTTGTCGATTAATTTCCGATTTTTTTCAAAGGACTGCGCATGCGTGCCATCATCCTCGCAGCGGGCCTAGGCCTGCGTCTCCAGCAACCGCCGCAGGCACAGTTCCCGAAGTGCCTGTTGCAGTTCGACGGCATGAGCCTGCTCGAACGGCATTTGCAGATGCTTGAAACAGCCGGCGTGACCGACGTCGTGCTGGCGCTGGGTTTTCAGCCGGAATCGGTGCAGGCGGAACTGGAGCGGATCAACTGGCCGCATAAGGTGGAAACCGTGCTGAACCCGCGTTACGACCTGGGCAGCGTGCTGACGGTGCACACAGTGGCCGAGGCGCTGACACGCGGCGGCGACGTGCTCCTGATGGACGCCGACGTGCTTTACGACGAGCGCATTCTGAGCGCGCTGGTGGCCGGCGAGACAGTCAACCGCCTGTTGATCGACCGCGATTTCGAAGCGGGCGACGAGCCCGTCAAGCTGTGCCTGAAAGACGGCGTGCCGGTCGAATTGCGCAAGCAGCTCGCCGTCAATCTCGAGTACGACACGATTGGCGAATCGGTGGGCTTCTTCCGTTTCCGCCAGGAAACCGCGCAACGTTTCACGCAGATCGTTGCGGGCTACGTGGATAGCGGCCGGGCCAACATGCCGCACGAAGAAGCGGTGCGCGACCTGCTGCTGGAGCGCAGCCAGGTGTTCGATACGGCCGACGTGACCGGCTCGCCGTGGATCGAGATCGACTTCCCGAACGACGTCGCTCGCGCAAGCACTGAGATTCTGCCGCTGCTGCAACCGCTCGTCAGCGCATCGCGCTAAGGTTTGTTTCTGAATTGCATGGTGAGCCGGTTTCAGGCCGGCTCACCATCGCGTCGCGTTCTCCCTCCTTATCCATTCCTGTTTTCCGTAGTTCGCGCCGCTTCGTTGCACGCTCAATTAATGGGAGCCGGATAACAACGCGCGATTAATGTGGGTAGCGCGGTTACGAAAGGGCTTCGTTCAACAACATCTGTTGTCGTTGCGGTGCGATAATTGCCCCTTTACACCGGCGGCCTTGCAACCCGTCGTCATGCCAATGCCTCTCGCTTTAGGCACTTTCATTGTTCCGCTGATCGTCGCATGTGCGATGTTCATGGAAAACATGGACGGCACGGTCATCGTGACGTCGCTGCCAGTTCTGGCACGCGATCTCGGCCAGGACCCCATCACCCTCAAGCTTGCCGTGACGGCCTACGTCATCGGCCTCGGTGTTTTCATTCCCATTTGCGGCTGGGTCGCCGACCGCTTCGGTTCGCGTACGGTGTTTCGCACGGCAATCGGCATCTTCATGGCGGGTTCGCTGATGTGCGCGGCGTCCACGTCGCTTGGTACCTTCGTGGTTGCGCGCTTCGTGCAAGGCGTCGGCGGCGCGATGATGGTGCCGGTGGGGCGCATCATTATTTTCCGCTCGGTACCCAAGTCGGACTTCATCCGCGCGGTCAACTATCTGACGGTACCGGCGCTGCTCGGGCCGGTAGTGGGCCCGCCGCTCGGTGGCTTCATTACGACGTATCTGCACTGGCGCCTGATTTTCTTCATCAACATTCCGATTGGCCTGCTGGGCATCTGGCTCGCGAACAAGCACATTGCCAACGTGCGCGAAGCGCATCCCGGCCGGCTCGACTGGACCGGGTTCGTGTTGTCCGCGAGCGGGGCGTCGCTGTTCATGCTGGGGCTCTCGCTGGTCGGCGGCGAACTGGTGTCGAACACGGTATCGGTCGGCATGTGCGCGATCGGCGTGGTGCTTCTGGTGATTTACGTGCTGTACGCGAACCGCGTCGAGCTGCCGGTGCTAGATCTGCGGCTGTTGCGTATTCCGAGTTTTCACGCCAGCGTGGTGGGCGGCTCGCTGTTTCGCATCGGTCTCGGCGCGGTGCCCTTTCTGTTGCCGCTTGCGTTGCAGGAAGGCCTCGGCATGACCGCGTTCAAGTCGGGGTCGATCACCTGTGCGTCCGCGTTCGGCTCGATCTTCATGAAGGCGGCCGCGTCGCGCATTCTCGGCCGCTTCGGTTTTCGCACGGTGCTGATGTTCAATGCCGGCTGCGCGGGTCTCGCCATTGCCGTCTACGGGCTGTTCTTTCCTGGCACGCCGCATTGGCTGATCTGGTGTGTGGTGCTGTTCGGCGGCTTCTTCCCGTCGTTGCAGTTCACCTCGTTGAATACCTTGGCGTACGCGGATATTCCGAGCCGCGACGTCGGCCGCGCGACAAGTGTGGCGAGCGTGATCCAGCAGATTTCCCTGGGACTCGGTGTGACGATTGCCGGCATCGTGCTGCAAATCTCGCATAACGTGCAGGGACATTCGAGCATCGTGTTCTCTGACTTCTGGCCCGCGTTCATCGTGGTCGGCCTCTTCTCGTTCCTGTCGATTCCGGTGACCGCGCGTTTGCCGCAAGGTGCCGGCGATGAAATCGCGCGCGGCAGCAGAGGGTCCGCCTGAGTGACCAGTTCGCGCCGCACTGCGACTTGTGGTGCGGCGCATTAACTGCGTTCAAGGCCGATTCGAACAGAGTTACCCATGGCAATTGTCGTCATCCTGTAGCGCGGTTTTTGTGTGCTGCAGCATGCACCATGTTCGTGCAACGGCTTCGCAAACGATTGCTCCGCGTGTTATAAGCCCAAGACAGCTTGTGTTTTCGTCAGATGAAGAAGCCGTCATGGAGGAGAGCTAATGAAGTTGTTGCACAATGCCAAATCGTCCGTTAGCGGGCTCGCGCTGGTCGCGCTCGTATCCGTTTCAAGCAGTTTTCTCGAAGCCACACCGGCCTTTGCCAAAGCGCCCGAAAAAGCGCAGCCGGCAATTCTCACGGCTTCCGCGATTGCGGTCGCCGACAAGTACAGCGCCGACGCCGCGGAACAGATCTTCAAGGAAGGCGGCAACGCCGTCGACGCGGCAGTCGCGATTGCCTTCACGCTTGCCGTGACGTATCCGGAAGCGGGCAACATCGGCGGCGGCGGTTTCATGACGCTGTATGTCGACGGCAAGCCGTACTTCCTCGACTATCGCGAACGCGCGCCACTCGCCGCGACGAAGAACATGTACCTCGACGACAAGGGCGAGGTCATCAAGAACATGAGCCTGTTCGGCTATCGCGCGGTAGGCGTGCCGGGCACCGTCGACGGCATGTGGCAAGCGCAGCGCCGCTTCGGCAAGCTCAAATGGAAGCAGGTGCTCGCGCCGGCCATTCACTACGCACGCGACGGCTTCATAGTCAGCGAGCAATTGCAGCAACGCCGTGACGACGCGGCGAAAGACTTTGCCGGCAAGACCAACTTCGACACCTACTTCGGGAATCTGAAGCAGGGCGTCAACTTCAAGCAACCGGATCTCGCCGCGGTGCTGCAGCGCATTTCGGATCAGGGCGCGAAAGACTTCTACTCGGGCAAGACGGCTGATCTGATCGCGGCGTCCATGCGCGGCCACGGTCTGATTACGAAGGCCGATCTGCAGCAGTACAAGGCGGTGTGGCGACAGCCCGTCCAGGCCGACTGGAACGGCTATCACGTGATTACCGCGCCGCCCCCGAGCTCGGGCGGTATCGGTCTTGTGCAGTTGCTGAAGATGAAGGCCGACATTGCGCCCGACTTCAAGGACGTCACGCTCAATTCCGCGCAATATGTCCACCTGATCGCGGAAATCGAGAAACGCGTGTTCGCCGATCGTGCGCAGTATCTCGGCGATCCGGACTTTTACAAGGTGCCGGTCGCGCAACTGACCGACGACGCGTACATCGCGAAGCGTGCCGCGGAAGTGAACCCCACTACGCCGTCTGATACGAAGAGCATCCAGCCGGGGCTCGGCACCTCGATGCCGGAGAAAGCGGAAACCACGCACTTCTCGGTGATCGACAAGTGGGGCAATGCCGTGTCGAACACGTACACCATCAACGGCTACTTCGGCTCGGGCGTAGTGGCGGATCGCACGGGTATCGTGCTGAACGACGAGATGGATGACTTCTCCGCGAAGCCGGGCGTCGCGAACCAGTTTGGCGTGGTGGGCAGCGACGCGAATTCGATCGATCCAAAAAAGCGCCCGCTGTCGTCGATGACGCCGACGATTCTGACCAAGGACGGCAAGGTATCGCTCGTCATCGGCACGCCGGGTGGCTCGCGCATCTTCACGTCGATCTTCCAGGTGATCAACAACATTTACGACTTCAACATGCCGTTGCAGGACGCGGTGGCTGCGATGCGTTTCCATCACCAACTGTTGCCGCCGAACACGATCTTCTGGGAGCCGTACAAGCCGATCGACGGCGAGCTCGCCAAGCAGATCGAAGCCAAGGGCTACAAGCTGGAGGGGCAGGATTTCAGCGGCGACATTCAGGCGATCAAGGTGAATGGAAATACGCCGGAAGCCGCAAGCGATCCGCGTGGCCGTGGTGTTGCACGGGTGATCCAGTGAACGGTTGAGTCAAATCGGTTGAGTCAGATCGGTTGAGTGCATCTGCGCGGCGCATCTTTACTGATGCGCCGCATGCAGAAAAAAAGCCTCATGCTCGTTTGAGTGTGAGGCTTTTTTATTCGCGAGACGAACGGCGCGTGAAGTTTGATTGAGCCGCTGTACAAGCGCCTGGTCAGCTTGTCTGTTCGACCGGCGTCAAGGTCAATTCGAGCCGTTGCGCGCCGCGCAACACCGTCACGTTGACGGGTTTGTCGATACGCGAGGCGTCGAGCGTGCGTTGCAGTCCATCGACGTCTTGCACCGCAAGCGCATCGATTGCGACGATCGTGTCGTCGGTGCGCAGACCACCGAGCGCGGCGGGGCTGCCTTTGACGATTTCCATGACGTGCACGCCGCTCTCCGAGTTCAGGCTGAAATAGCGCTGCACGCGGCGCGACAGCGGCCGCGTGGTGCCAGCCACGCCGATGTACGCGCGCCGCACGCGGCCGTGCGTGAAGATCTGCATGATTACCCACTTGGCCGTATCGATCGCGGTGGCGAAACAGATCGCCTGTGCGCCGGGAATGATCGCGGTGTTCACGCCGATCACCTGGCCCGCCGAATTGATCAATGGGCCGCCCGAATTGCCGGGATTGAGCGCGGCATCCGTCTGGATCACGTCGTAGATCATACGGCCCGAGTTCGAGCGTAACGAGCGGCCAAGCGCCGAGACCACGCCGGTCGTTACGGTTTGCGCGAGGCCGAGCGGATTGCCCACCGCGATCGCGATCTGGCCGACCCGCAGCTTCGACGATTCGCCGAGTTCGACATGCGGCAACGGTTCCGGCGAACCGATGCGCAGGACGGCCAGATCGCTGCCGGGATCGTCGCCGACCAGGTCGGCGTCGAATTTCGCGCCATCGGCGAGCGTCACAGTGATATGCGTGGCGCCATGCACGACGTGGCTGTTGGTGAGCAGATAGCCGTCGGGCGTGAACAGAAAACCCGAGCCGGTGCCGCCGCGCGTGCCGCGGCGATCGTGCCCGGCGGGCGCGCCGGGCAGCCGGCGTTCGACGGAAATGAAGGCGACTGCCTGCTGAACGCGTTCCAGCGCGCCGACTACGGTGCGGGAATAGGCGTCGAGCAGGGCGTCGTCGGTTAAAACGGTGAGGGGATCGGGCCCGGGGGCGTCGGATGCGGCGCGCGACAGGTCATCGATGAAGCGTGGACGGCTTCCCATGGCGATGCTCCGGATAAACGGGAATCCAGATGCAGGGCGGTGGAAGGGTTTTCAAGTGCGGGCGCGGCGGGGGGCGAGGCCGGGGCCGGCGGCGGAATACGTTCCTGGGTCGGGCCACGCCGGCGCCCATGCCCGAACCCCATGCACGCCCGTCCGGCGTTACCATGCCAACAAGGAGGTAGCCGCCATGAACTCGCCTACCACGTCAGCCGCGGCCTCGTCAGGTGTGCGGACAGATCCGGCGGAGCCGGCTCCACGCATCGAGTCGCTCAGCGCCATCACGCTCGCCACTCACGATATGCCGCGCGCGGTGCTGTTTTACCAAGCGCTTGGCTTTCCGATCAAATTCGGCGGTTCGCACGAAGCGTTCACGTCATTCGCATTTGGCGGTTCGTATCTGAACCTGATTGTCGACACGCGCGCGCCGGTCCGCTGGTGGGGCCGCGTGATCGTCTATGTGTCGGATGTCGACGCGCTCTACCGGAAGGCACTCGCGGCGGGTTTGAAACCGTCGCTCGAACCGTCCGATGCGCCGTGGGGCGAGCGCTATTTTCACATTACCGATCCTGACGGGCACGAACTCAGCTTCGCGAAGCCATTGCGTTAGCACTGGGCGGCCGCGCAAAACTCGCTATGATGGCTTACCAGAAGGCGCGCAGGCCGCAGGTGAAGCGCGCGCCGCAGGATTTCTGGCCGCCGCGCTGGTAACACGGCTGACACCTCGCGCTTCGATAATCGAACCCGTTCGCGACGCGTATGCGCCGCGCGCCTAATCATTTCCGTTGCCAGGAGAGTCCTAATGAAAGAGCTGGATCCGAGACCCGAGGCCGAAGTCATGGCAGAACGGCAACGCCGTTTCGAGGAAGATCTCATCGACGCGTACGACGAAGAGCTCGAAATGGAGGTCGACGACCGTATCATCGACGGTGCGGACGGTTTCACGCCCGAGCACCGCGAGGCGCGCAAAATGTATTTCCGCGAGCTGTTCCGCCTGCAGGGCGAGCTCGTCAAACTGCAGGACTGGATTGTCCAGACTGGCCATCGCCTGGTGGTGATTTTTGAGGGGCGCGACGCAGCCGGCAAGGGCGGCGCGATCAAGCGCATCACGCAGCGGCTCAATCCGCGCGTGTGCCGCGTGGCGGCGCTGCCGGCGCCGAACAACCGCGAACGCACGCAGTGGTATTTCCAGCGTTACGTGTCGCATCTGCCGGCCGGCGGCGAAATGGTGCTGTTCGATCGCAGCTGGTACAACCGGGCGGGCGTCGAACGTGTGATGAATTTCTGCACCGACGACGAGTATGAAGAGTTTTTCCGCTCGGTGCCGGAATTCGAAAAGATGCTGGCACGCAGCGGCGTGCAGATTCTCAAGTACTGGTTTTCGATTACCGACGAAGAGCAGGAAATCCGCTTTCAGAACCGTATCCACGACCCGCTGAAGCAGTGGAAACTCAGTCCGATGGATCTGGAAAGCCGGCGCCGTTGGGAAGCGTATACGCAGGCGAAGGAAGTCATGCTGCAGCGCTCGCACATTCCCGAAGCGCCGTGGTGGGTCGTGCAGGCGGTCGACAAGAAACGCGCGCGCCTGAACTGCATTCACCATCTGCTGAGCCAGGTGCCGTACCACGAGATCGAACACCCGACAGTCGAATTGCCGGCGCGGGTCTATCACGACGAATACAGCCGCCAGCCGGTGCCGCCGTCGATGATCGTGCCCGAGGTGTATTGATCGAGCTCGGTGTTCCGGGTTTCGGCCCGGTGGAATGAAAAAAGCGCGGCGTGGAGCCGCGCTTTTTTTGTCTTCACAGTGGCCGGCCTTGCGGCCGGCTATAGCGGTTCCGGCGCTTTCAGCCGTTTCAGCCGTTTCAGAATACCATCCGGAACACCCAGTACAGGCCGCCTGCCAGCGCGATCGAAACCGGCAGCGTGAGCACCCAGGCGAGGATCAGGCTGCGCACGGTGCCCCATTGCAAGCCGGAACCGTTGGCCGCCATCGTGCCGGCTACACCTGAGGACAGCACGTGCGTGGTCGAGACCGGCAAGCCGTACATGTCGGCTGCACCGATGGTCAGCATCGCCACCACTTCAGCCGAGGCGCCCTGTCCGTAGGTCAGATGCTGCTTGCCGATTTTCTCGCCGACCGTGACCACAATGCGTTTCCAGCCGACCATCGTACCGAGGCCCAGTGCGATGGCGACCGCAACCTTGACCCATGTCGGAATGAACTTGGTGGCGTGATCGGTTTGCGCCTTGAAGTTGTCGATCGCTTTGGCGTCGTCCGGGGCGAAGGCCGGCTGTTTGCTCTTGTCCATCAGGCGAATCGCTTCGGACGCAACATACATATTGTTGCGCACGTTATCGACGATGTTTTGCGGCACGGCTGCCATCGATCCGGATGCGCCGACCTGCTGGCCGATCAGCGTGGTGAGTTGCTGCAAGGCCGGCACGGTGGCGGGCGTCAACTGGCGGCTGCGTACGTACGCTTCAACTTCGGCGCGTGGATTGGCGGACGGTGCCACGCCCTGCGTGTATTTGCCAAGTACGGTCGACGCGTGTTGCGCCACCGCGATGAAGGTCTGCGTTTCCGCCGGCGTGACCGCCTTGTTCAGCGCGTACGCCGTCGGCACCGTGCCGATCAGGATCAGCATGATGAGACCCATGCCTTTCTGCCCGTCGTTCGAACCGTGTGCGAACGAAACGCCCGTACAGGTCAGAATCAGCAGGCTGCGGATCCAGAACGGCGGCGGCTTCTTGCCCTTCGGCTCCGCATACAGCGCGGGAATGCGTACCACGGCCTTGAGGATCAGCAGCAGCAAGGCGGACGCGAGAAAGCCGACCAGCGGCGAAAACAGCAACGACTTGCCCACGCCGAGCGCCTGATTCCAGTCCACGCCGCTCGTGCCGTTCGCGCCGTGCATCAGCTGATTCATCAGACCTACGCCGATGATCGAGCCGATCAGCGTATGCGAACTCGACGACGGCAGTCCGAAATACCAGGTGCCCAGATTCCAGATGATCGCGGCGATCAGCAGGGCGAAGACCATCGCGAAACCCGCACTGCTGCCCACTTGCAGAATCAGCTCGACGGGCAGGAGTTGCAGAACACCGAACGCAACCGCGCCCGTTGAGGTCAGCACACCGAGGAAATTCCAGGTGCCGGACCAGATCACCGCAAAGTTCGGTGCGAGCGAATGTGTGTAGATCACGGTGGCGACCGCGTTGGCCGTGTCATGGAAGCCGTTGACGAATTCGAAGCCGAGTGCGATCAGGAGCGCAACGCCGAGCAGGAAATAGGGCAGGGCGGAGCCTTCGCGAACCGGTTGTAGATCGGTTGCCAGGTGCATGGCGCAATAAATGGCGCCAATCGCAATCACGACCAGGAAGACGATCAGGCCTATATTGCGCCCTTTCCCACTGGCGGCGCCCGGTTGCGGGTACGAAAGTTCCGGCATGGCATAAGCCCCAAAAAGTTATCGCGGAACTGCCGATCCTGCGGTGCCTGTGTGACGTAATGATGACAATGGCGTGACAACTATGCGGGACGGGCGTTTGCGGGAAGTGCGTGGAGATTGGCGCTACGGGATCGGCTGCCACTTGCGCGGCGTTCAGTAATGATAAGTGGTCCGAAAAAAACTAGACGCGAAACACATTCGCGCCACGGAATGGGCTGACAGGTTCAACTGCTGCAAGGGTCGCATGGGACTCGTATGGCATTGCATGATCCGGTGGCCGTGGCGACGTGCGGCGGATTGCATCCCATGCATGGTGCATTTTCCCGGGTCATCCTCGTGCAGTTTAGGCGACGCGCCGGCCGATATCCACTGGGACCTTTTTTTGCTAGGCTGACATAAATGGACCTTCGAAGGATGTCCGGTGATGCAAGCTAGTCGCAAGGTCGACAAACAGGCTGCGCATGGCAAGCCGGCCGAAGCAGTGCCTTCGGCGCAGGCGGCATTTGCTTCGTACGCGGCGCCCCTTGTCGATGCGGCGATTGAACAAGCCCATGAGGTGCATGAAGACACCTCACCCGAAGCGCTCCACAAACTGCGCGTATCGCTGCGGCGGTTGCGCTCGTTGTGGTGGGCGTTCGAGCCCCTGCTGGACAAAGGCGAAAATACGCGCCAGCGGGCGCTATATAAGTATCTGGCTACGGCGGCCGGCAAGACGCGGGATTGGGACATTCTCATCGAGCTGATTGCCGAGGGTGCCGGGGGTGAGCGCGTTGCGCACGAGCTGGCGCCGAAGCTCGAGGAGGCGCGCGGCGGCGCGCTGGAGACAAGCCGTGAAACGCTTTCGAACGCGGACGTCAAACGTCTGTTGCAAGACGCGCTGACCAGCGCCAGTAAGGAATTGAACACGGCTCACGAACGCGTACCGTTGCAAACATTCGTCGATCAGCGCGTGGCCGCTTCTGAGCGTTCGCTGAAAAAGCGCATCAAGCGGGCGTCTCGCGCGAAGCGCTCGAATTACGCCTCGTTTCACGAGGTCAGGAAGGCGGGAAAAAAGGTGCGCTATCTGCTCGAGTTTTTCGAGCCGGTTCTGAGCGGCAACCATAAAGCAGTCCTGAAGCGGTTAAAGCAGATTCAGAAGCGTTTCGGTACGCTAAACGATATCGTCACGAGCGAGATGCTGCTGCGCGATAACCTGGGTTTGCTGGCCGGATCCGGCGACACCGATGCCGCGCTCGATTGGTTCAGGAAAGAGCGCAAACGCCGGATGCGCGCCGCGGCGGGACTGCTGCGCAAACTGTAGTCAGGCGTAAAGGGCGGCCGCACGCTTGGGCGAAGCGGCGCGAATAACCCGATTGGCTGTACGTCCGTATCTGATGCGTCAGGCGGACGCTTTGCGAAGGAGGCGATGCGCACGTGGCACATCAAACGCTTTCGCTGCGCCGACGGTTGCGATTCATGACGCGCGCCGGTGGTGCAGATGTGGCGCGCTACGTCGGCAACCACCCGTTTTTCGCGGGCGTGGCGGGCACTCTGGTCGCCGTGGCGATGGCCGGTTTGACGTTGCTGACGCTCAGCAGCGGCCGTGCCGACGCGCTCGATCATGCGCGCGAAACGGCACAAAACCTCGTCTCGATCATTTCCACCGATCTCGAGCGAAATGTCGAGATCTACGATTTGTCGCTGGACGCGATGGTGGACGGGGCACGCGATCCTGCCACATGGGCGCTGCCGCCCGGCTTGCGGCGCGCCGTGCTATTCGACCGCGCCACCACCGCGGGCTACCTCGGCGGCGCCTATGTGCTCGGTCCGGACGGTCGGGTGATCGCCTCGCAGAACGACGAGATCGACGCCTCGGTGAATCTGGGCGACCGTGACTACTTCGTGGTGCATCAACGCAGTCCTGCTGTCGGGCTGTATTTATCCCATCCGTATCGCTCACGGCTGCGCGACGGCAAACTCTCGATCGGTCTCACACGGCGCATCAACGAAGCCGATGGGCGGTTTGGCGGCGTTGCGCTTCTGGCGATTCGCATCGAGTACTTTCAGCATCTGCTGGATCGGATCAATACTGGAGAACTGGGTTCTGTGTTCATCGTGATGGACGACGGCACCTTGCTTGCGCGCAAGCCGTTTTCTTCGCACGATATCGGCTCGAGCATCGCGAGGTCGCCGACTTTTCAGGTAATGGCCGCCCATAGTTCGGGCTCGTATATCGCGAACTCGGCAGTGGATGGCGTGCGCCGGATGTTCACCTATGCACGCGTGCCGGGCACACCGCTGATTGCGGCCGTGGCACCTTCCGTGGATGAGGTGCTCGCGCCATGGCGCCGCCGCAGCACGATTGCCGGCGTGTTGACGCTCGCCTTCGGCGCGGTATTCGTCATGGTCTCGTGGCTGCTCGCTTTCGCCTTGCGCGACAAGTCGCGCGCGCAGGCGGCGCTGATGCGTCTGGCCGCCACTGACCCGCTTACCGGACTCAGTAATCGCCGCGTGCTCGACAAGCGCCTCGACGAAGAATGGCGACGCGCGCGGCGCTCCGGGCAATCGCTATCGGCGCTGTTCATCGACATCGATCATTTCAAGCATTTCAACGACGTGTACGGTCACGCGAGCGGCGACGAGGCGTTGACCGCCGTGGCCGAATGCATCTCCGCCACGGTGCTGCGCCCGGTGGATCTGGTGGCGCGATACGGCGGCGAGGAGTTTGCCGTTATCTTGCCGGATACAAACGCCGAAGGCGCGCTGAACGTCGCCGAGCTAATTCGCAGCAAGGTGCAGAGTCTGCGCGTCGTGCATCGCGCTGGTGAGGCGGTCGCTGTCACGGTGAGCATCGGTTGCGCGACCTGTGTGCCGGCGGACGGTGCGAATGCGCTCGATCTGCTGGCCGCTGCCGACCGGCAGTTGTATGCCGCCAAGGCAGCAGGGCGCAACCGGGTCAACTCGGCCATATCGGCGGGGCGGCCGGTGGCGCAGGGTTCGCCGCCATGAACCCCGGCTTGCGATGGCAACGCCTCACATGTGACGGCGCTTGAGCGCCGGGCTGGTGATCATTCAGGGACTTCGCACGCGCTTTTGCCGCGCCGTGGCGCGAACCCGCGCAGCGTCACCGTGCCGCCTGCCTCACCGCGTCGTGCCGGCGCGCGTTTGCCGGTGGTCGATTCATTCGCCGCCACCGGTGGTTCGACGGGAAATCCGCGCCTTTGCCAGGCATCGAGGCCGCCCCTCAGGGCGCGAATCCGCGTGTAGCCGCTCAGGCGCATGCGTTGCGTGATCTCGACAGCGGTCGCGCTATCCGGGCAAATGCAGTAAATCACCATGTCATAAGCGAGCAGCGCGGCGTCGATCTGTTCAGGCGAGCGCGGGTCGAGCGCCAGCACGCCGGGAAGAGGGCGCAGCGCATTATCTGCCACTGGGGCGGGACGGGCATCCAGGATCTTGCGCGGCATGATGCGGCGCCATCCGGCGGCGGTTGCCGCTGCTTGCGAGGCGGGCGCGGAGGCGGAGGCTCTGAGACGGCGCCGCTCGCGGCGCCGCTGGTGCAGGCGGTACAGCAGATAGAGCAATGCCGCGGCCAGCAGGACGTCGATCACGGTGCCGCCGCGCGCTCTGACGAAGGCGAGCAGCATATGCAACTGCCGTTCCGCCGCGGCGCCGCCCAGCAGCCAGAAGGTGGCCCACGCCAGAGCGCCGATGAGGTCCCACATCGCGTAGATGCGGCTGTCCACGGCGGTCGTGCCCATGAGCGGCGGGGTGATGAGTCCGAGTCCGGGGACGAACTTCGAGATCGACACGAGCGGCACGCCGAAGCGCTCGAATAGCGAGCGGGCCGTCTCGAGCCTCGAGTCGACCGCCGGGGAGATCCGGCTCAAGGCGGCGATCAACTTGCGTCCATAGATACGGCCAGCGGCGAACCACGTGCCGTCGCCGATGAGCGCGCCGAGTACGGCGGCCACGAGGATCGGCCAGAACGACAGCGTGCCGGCGGCAATCGCGGAGCCCGCGAAGAGCAGCACGGGGACCGCCGGGATTGGCAGCCCGAGGCGTGTCAACAGCACGTTGAGAAAGACGACTGCGCCGCCCCAGGTTGAAACCGCCGCCGACGGAAACGCTACCAATTGCGGAACTCCTGTTGTTTGCGGTCGACTCGCCGCTGTGACGGGATTCTATTTTGATCAGGATACTCGATGGGCGTTGCTGGAACGCCGTTGTTGCCACCTGACTGTAAGCCGGATTCATGCCTGACCGGAGCCAGTATTTTGTCAAGCTGACGGCCCGCGCTGGGGCGCCGGCAGATGCGTTCTCTGCAATTTCGTTCAAGACCACAGGTGTTGGCCGCCCCTAATCTGCCTGTTCGTTCACAGGAACAGGACCGCAACATGAATTCACGGTATCTCGGCTATGTGTATTGCGCGCTGGCGATGATCGGGGTCGGCAGCACCGTTGTCGTCAGCAAATCGATCGCCGGCGGGCTGCCGCCGTTCAGCGCGACCGCGTTGCGTTTTGCCATCGCTTTTCCCCTGTTTGTGCTGGTGATGCGCTGGCGTGGTGTGCGCTGGCCCCGTCTCGACCGGCACGATACGGCGCTCGTGATTGCCCAGGCGGGAGCGGGCAGTGTCGGTTATACGGTGTTGCTCATCAGCGGGATGAAGCTCGCCTCGGCCGCCGATGCCGGCGTGATTGCGGGCACCCTGCCTGCCGTGTCCGGCGTGGTGGCCATGCTCGCGCTGGGTGAGCGCCCCGCGCCCGCCTTGCTCGGTGCGATCGTGCTTGCGACCCTGGGCGTGCTGGCGTGTACCGTGCATATCGACGATTTCACCGCGCCGCATGCGGCCCGTTCGCTGGCCGGTAACGCGCTGGTGTTTGCGGCGATTGTCTGCGAGGCGCTCTTCATTCTGCTCAACCGCAAGTTGCGCACACCGGTCGCGCCGCTGCCGCTGTCGGCGTTGATGTGCGGCATCGGCTTCGCGGTGGCGATCGTACCGGCGTGCTTCGAGCGGCCCTGGAGCGTGCCATTCAGTGCGGATGCGCTAAGCGGTGTGCTGTACTACGCACTTGTGCCGACCGTGGCCGGCTTCGTTCTCTGGTATGCGGGTGCGGCGCGCATCAGCGGCGCCGAAGCCGGACTCATGACCGCACTTGTGCCGGTGAGCGCGGTGGCATTGGCCGCTGCCGTGCTGCGGGAACCGGTCAGCACGGCGCAACTTGCGGGTGTCGCGTGTGTGCTGGGCGCAGTCTTGCTGGCCACCTTCGGCCAGATGCGTACTGCGCGCCGTACTGCTCGCGGCACGGCCTGAAGAGGCGGTGGAGCGGCGGCCTGAGCCGCGGGGACGGCGCGGTGCGGAAAGGTGCGAACTGGGGGGCCAACGCCGCAGCCTGCTGTGCGGCGCGACCGGATCGCAATTCAGGTGTTGGCGACGGCCACCACCCCGGGATTGCCCACGATCGACAAAAACTCGCGACGCGTCGACGGATCGGTACGGAACGTGCCCAGCATGCGCGAGGTGACCATCGTGACACCGGCCTTGTGCACGCCCCGCGTGGACATGCATTGATGCGCGGCTTCGAGAATCACGCCGACGCCCGCGGGCTGCAGCACTTCGTTCAACGTATCGGCGATCTGCACGGTCATCTTTTCCTGGATCTGCAGACGTTTGGCGAAGGCATCGACAAGGCGTGCGAGCTTGGAAATGCCGACCACCCGATGCTCGGGAAGATACGCAACATGTGCCCGCCCGATGATCGGCACCATGTGGTGTTCGCAATAGCTTTCGAAGCGGATATCTTTCAGCACGATCATTTCGTCGTAGCCGTCCACTTCGGAGAAGGTGCGGGCGAGGATCTCGCGCGGATCGACCTGATAACCCGCGTAGAACTCCTCATAGGAGCGCACTACGCGCGATGGCGTATCGATCAGACCTTCGCGCTCGGGATTGTCGCCGGCCCAACGCAGCAGCACGCGTACGGCTGCTTCAGCCTCTTCGCGGCTGGGACGCTCCACAGCGGCCGTGGATTTGGTTTTCTTTGCTTTGCTGCTGGCCATCCGTCGTTCCTCCGGGGCGCGCGTCGACGCTAAACGCAGCGCGCGGGTTCAATGAGTAGCGGCCATTGTTCCATGTTTTACGCCGTATCGTGTCGATGTCCCTTCCGCTGACGGGGCGTGGGCTTACTTTGGCCACTCGTCCATATCGTCGTTGAAGAGCTCGGCGACGATGCCGCGCAGCCAGCTTCCGCGCGGATCGTTATGGAACTTGCGATGCCAATGCTGGCGCAGATCGAAGCGTGGCAACGGCAGCGGCGGCTCGACCAGCGTGATCGACGCGTGCTCCGACACGTACGCGAAGCCGATGGCGTGCGGCACGGTCGCAAGCAGATCGGTGCGCGCGAGGATGAACGGCAGACTCATGAAGTGCGGCGTTTCGAGTACCGCGCGGCGTTTGATCCGTTTCTTTTCCAGGTAGTGCTCGAGGACTTCCTGGCTGCGACCTTCGGCACGCACTACGGCGTGGCCCGACGCCACGTATTGCGGCAGCGTGAGCGGCGCCTTTGAAAGGGGATGCCCCGTGCGCATCAGACAGATGAATCGATGGGTGAAAAGCCGTTGCTGGAAGAAGTTGTTGCCTGACAGATCGGGAAAATAGCCTACCGCCAGATCGACGTCGCCCGATTCGAGTCCGCGTTCCACGTGCGAGGGCGGGAGCGAGACGGAGCGCAGATTCGCATGCGGCGCGCGTTCGGCGAAGAGTTGCAGCAGCCGCGGCAGAAAGACGATTTCGCCGACGTCGGAGAGGGCAATGGAGAAGGTGTGGGTGCTTGTGGCCGGATCGAAGTCCTGCACGTCGAGCATGCCTTTCTCGATCCGCAGAAGCGCGTCACGGGCGGCGGGGAGAATGGCGAGCGCGCGCGGGGTGGGTTCCATGCCCTTGGAGGTTCTGACGAAGAGCGGATCGTCGAAGTATTCCCGCAGGCGGCCTAGCGCGGTGCTGACGCGGGGTTGGCTGACGCCGAGCTGGTCCGCTGCGCGGCTGACATTGCGGGTGTCCTCCATCGCTACCAGGTAGGGGATCAGGTTTAGATCCAGGTTTGTGTCGGGCATGCTGGTTTTTTGCCTGCGGCGCTTTTTGGGGGGGTATTGGGAATCTGGATAGAGGGTAGTTTAATAATCTTGGTTTTGGATAGTGGTTTTTTTGCCTGCTCGGCGGTTTTTTGTTTGTGTTCTTTGGGTGTTGGGCTTTCTTTGGTTTGGCTTCTTCTTTGGCCTTTCCTTGTTTTCTTAGTGGTCTATTAGCGTTGCCCCTGTGCGGGGCGGCACCTACTTTTCTTTGCCTGCCGCAAAGAAAAGATAGGCAAAAGAAAGCGGCTTAAACCGCCAGCTCATAAGCGGGTCCCCCGCACAGTTGCGGTAGTGGTGCATCTGGAATCTGTGTTCTCGCACATTCGGCGTGAGTGACAAGGGCGTCATACCTCCGGCGGCGCTGCGCGCGCCGAACGGTTCTTCATAAAACCGCCTGCTACGCGTTTGCTCCCGACGCTTATCGAGTTCCCAGGCTCGTCGTTCATCACGGCCGCTGGCATAGCTGCGGCCGTGTAGTGAAGGCGCGGTAGCGCCATTTCAAGCACTCGCTCCCACGGTTTGCTGAGTTCTCCGATTCGTCGCTGCATGCCGCAGCGGTCACAACTGCGGCTGCACAGTGAATGAAGCGCATCGCCACTCATTGAAGGGGGTAGCTAATTGAAGGGGTAGCTAATGAGGCGGGGGCGCGTCGCCGAGGCGAAGCCGATGGCCCCCGCGACGCGAAACGACCCCCCGGTTTCCCATGCAGACCCATCCGCGACGCACGCAGTGCGGAGTGGGAGCGGATGAGTCCTTTGTCGCGAGCGCGGAGTGTGCGAGAACACAGATTCCAGATGCACCACTACCGTGGCTGCGCGGGGGACCCGCTTATGAGCTGGCGGTTTGAGCCGCTTTCTTTTGCCTATCTTTTCTTTGCGGCAGGCAAAGAAAAGTAGGTGCCGCCCCGCACAGGGGCAACACTAATAAACCACTAACAAAACAAGGAAAGGCCAAAACCATAAAACCACAACCAAAGCGCCGCGCAGGCAATCAGCCCCAAAAAAAACCAAACTCACCCCTGCCACGCAGGCAAAAACCCCCAATCCTTACGGGGAATCCCCCGCCTTGACAACCTGCCCAAAGGGCAACCATAATTGCCAGAACGTTCGCTAATCGAATCCATGTTCACATATAGAACAAAATTCGACAGCAAACAAACCAAAGGCGCCAGCCCGCACCACCTACCAGCGAGCCATCGCCAGCCCAGGCCCGGAGACCGTCCCGTACAAGCCCCTGCCTGCCAAGGCAAAAAGCCCACCGGTACGCAGCGCCCCCAAAGGAAATTCGACATGATCAACAAAATTTTCGAGTCACTTCAATCGGCGGTTGCCGATGTCCACGACGGCGCGACCGTCATGATCGGCGGCTTCGGCACGGCCGGTATGCCGTCCGAACTGATCGATGCGCTTATCGAACAGGGCGCGCGCGAACTCACCATCGTCAACAACAACGCCGGCAACGGCGATATCGGCCTCGCGGCGCTGCTCAAAGCCAAACGGGTGCGCAAGATCATCTGCTCGTTCCCGCGTCAAACCGATTCGTATGTGTTCGACGCGCTCTATCGCGCCGGCGAAATCGAACTCGAACTGGTGCCGCAAGGCAACCTCGCGGAACGCATTCGCGCAGCAGGCGCGGGCATCGGCGGGTTCTTCACGCCCACCGGCTATGGCACCAAACTCGCCGAAGGCAAGGAAACCCGTCTGATCGACGGCAAGCATTACGTGCTGGAGTGGCCGCTCCATGCCGACTTCGCGCTGATCAAGGCGTTCAAAGGCGACCGCTGGGGCAATCTGGTGTATCGCAAGACCGCGCGCAACTTCGGCCCGATCATGGCGAGCGCAGCAAAAACAGCCATCGTGCAGGTGTCGAAAGTGGTGCCGCTCGGTGAGCTCGATCCGGAAAACATCATCACGCCGGGCATCTTCGTGCAACGCGTCATCGAAGTGCCGCAAGCCGTGCATCAAGCCGAGCTTGCATCCGCGACCGCCGCCTGAGGAGACCGACATGAAAAAACTGACCCGCGATGAAATGGCCAAGCGCGTTGCCCAGGATATTCCTGAAGGCGCTTTCGTCAACCTCGGCATCGGCGTGCCCACGCTGGTGGCCAACCATCTCGCCGCCGACAAGGAAATCTTCCTGCACAGCGAAAACGGCCTGCTCGGCATGGGCCCGGCACCCGCAAAGGGCGAGGAAGACGACGAACTGATCAATGCCGGCAAGCAGCACGTCACGCTGCTCACGGGCGGTGCCTACTTCCATCACGCGGACTCGTTCGCGATGATGCGCGGCGGCCATCTGGATTTCTGCGTGCTCGGCGCGTTTCAGGTGTCGGCAAAAGGCGATCTGGCGAACTGGCACACCGGCGCGCCCGACGCGATTCCGGCAGTAGGCGGCGCCATGGACCTCGCCATCGGCGCGAAGCAGGTCTACGTGATGATGGAACATTTGACCAAGCAGGGCGAAAGCAAGATCGCGGCACAATGCTCGTATCCGGTCACGGGTGTGAATTGCGTCGACCGCATCTATACGGACCTGGCGATGATCGACGTCACCGATAAGGGTCTTGTCGTGCGGGAGATCTTCTCGGATATCGACTTCGACGCGCTGCACAAACTGACCGGCGTACCGTTGATCGACGGCACGCAAGCAACTCGCGCGGCCTGAGCATCGCTGCACAAGGCAGGCGTGCAGACGCCGGCCTTGTGCAGAGAAGCCGGAACGCTGGCGAGGCAGCGAACGCGCTCGCTCCCTGCGCCGTCCACCGGAACGCGTATGGAGCACGCTTGCCGCACATGGCACATGGCACATGGCACGTGCCACGACAGTACAACGGCACAACGGCACGCCGGCACGACACATAGGCGCAGCACATACGCCCATACGCCAGATACGGCAGCGATGCGTATCCACTCCGCCGTCGTGGTGATGTTTGGCGCCCAATGCGCCGCAACGCCGTGTGCGGTACGCTCTCGATAGATAGCGAGCCGGGACACGCCGCACCAGGTGTCCAGGCAGCTCCGGCGAAACCTTTACTTTCGACTCCCTCATCGACGCCATCATGCTCGACTCCAGCGCCCGTCTCACCGGCCTTCTTTGCGGCACGCAGCCGATGAACGACATCTGGGCGCCGCGTGCCACGCTGCAACGGATGCTTGACGTCGAAGCCGCGCTCGCGCGCGCATCGGCTGCGCACAACGTGATTCCGCACCGCGCCGTGGCCGCAATCGAGGGCGCCTGTCAGGCCGATCAACTCGACGCCGACGCGCTGGCGCGCGACGCGGCGCTCGGTGGCAATCTCGCGATTCCCCTCGTCAAACAACTCACCGCGCGTGTCAAAGCGGTGGATGCGGAAGCGTCCAAGTATGTCCATTGGGGCGCGACGAGTCAGGACATCATCGATACGGCGACGGTGCTGCAATTGCGCGACACCTTCGATTTACTCGACAACGGCTTGCAAGCCACCTGCGATGCGTTGGCGAAACTCGCGGCTACCCATCGCGCGACGCCGATGATCGGCCGCACCTGGTTGCAGCAGGCGCTGCCCATCACGCTCGGCCTGAAATTCGCGCAGTGGCTCGACGCGCTGCTGCGTCATCGTGAGCGGCTCGATGCATTGCGTGCGCGCGTGCTGGTGCTGCAATTCGGTGGCGCGGCCGGCACGCTGGCGAGTCTGCGCGACGCGGCGCCGCTTGTGACGCAATCGCTGGCTCAGGAACTCAAACTTGCGGTGCCCACCTTGCCATGGCACACGCAACGCGATCGCATCGCCGAAACCGCATCGCTGTTCGGCATGCTGATCGGCACGCTCGGCAAAATCGCGCGCGATATTTCCCTGCAGATGCAAACCGAAATCGACGAACTGGCCGAGCCCGCCGCAGCGGGCAAGGGCGGTTCGTCGACCATGCCGCACAAGCGCAACCCGGTCGGCTGCGCCGCGGTGCTGACGGCCGCGACGCGCGCCCCGGGCCTGGTGGCTACGGTATTCGCCGGCATGGTGCAGGAGCATGAGCGCGCGCTCGGCGGCTGGCAAGCCGAATGGGACGCGCTGCCGGACCTCGCGCGCCTCGCCGGCGGCGCGCTCGCCAACATCGAACAGATTGCTGCGGGACTCAACGTGAATGTGCCGCGTCTCGCCGTCAATCTCAACGTCACGCACGGGTTGATCCTCGGCGAAGCGGTGATGCTCGCGCTCGGCGACAGCATCGGCCGGCTCGAGGCGCATCATCTGGTCGAGCGGGCCTCGAAAGCGGCGATCGCCGAACACAAGACGCTTTTCGACGTGCTCGCGGCGGACCCCGCCGTGACCGAACATCTCTCGATCGAACGCCTGCAGCAACTGCTCGATCCCGCCCAATACGTCGGCCAGGCCCACGCTTACGTGGACGCCGCGCTGGCACTTCATCACACGCGCGCCAAACGCGCCACTTCCAGGGAGTAACCGGCATGCCTTACGCCGCAGTCAACGGTACCGAGCTGCACTATCGAATCGACGGTGACCGCCACGGCAACGCGCCGTGGATCGTGTTGTCGAATTCACTCGGCAGCGATCTGTCGATGTGGACGCCGCAGGTCGCGGCGCTGTCCAGACACTTCCGCGTGCTGCGCTACGACACGCGCGGTCATGGTCATTCGGAAGCGCCGAAGGGGCCGTACACGATCGAACAATTAGCCGGCGACGTGCTCGGTCTGATGGACACGCTGAAAATCACACGCGCGAATTTCTGCGGCGTGTCGATGGGCGGTCTCACCGGCGTCGCCCTGGCCGCGCGTCACGCGAACCGTCTCGAGCGCGTCGTGCTGTGCAACACGGCGGCGCGCATCGGGTCGCCGGAAGTGTGGGTGCCGCGCGCCGCGCGGGCCCGCACGGAAGGCATGCTCGCGCTGGCCGACGCGGTCTTGCCGCGCTGGTTCACCGCCGAGTACATCGAACGCGAACCGGTGGTGCTGGCCATGATCCGCGACGTGTTCGTTCACACCGACAAGGAAGGCTACGCATCGAATTGCGAGGCCATCGACGCCACCGATCTGCGCCCCGAGGTCCCCGGCATCAAGGTGCCCGCGCTGGTGATCAGCGGCACGCACGATCTGGCCGCCACGCCGGCCCAGGGCCGTGAACTGGCGCAAGCGCTTCCGGGCGCGCGTTATGTCGAACTGGACGCCGCGCACATTTCCAACATCGAGAAGGCCGAGATCTTCACGAAGACCGTGCTCGACTTCCTGACGGAGCAGAAATGAACGACGAAGACCGCTACGAAGCCGGACTCGGCGTGCGTCGCGCGGTGCTGGGCAGCGCGCACGTAGACCGCTCGCTTGCGAATCGCACGGAGTTGACGGAGGAGTTCCAGAATCTGATCACCCGCTACGCATGGGGCGAAATCTGGACGCGCGAAGGTTTGCCGCGGCACACGCGCAGCCTGCTGACCATCGCGATGATGGTCGCGCTCAATCGCAGCGAAGAGCTCGCATTGCATCTGCGCGCCGCGAAAAACAACGGCGTGACGCGTGAGCAGATCAAGGAAGTCCTGTTGCAAACCGCGATCTATTGCGGCGTGCCGGCAGCCAACTCGGCCTTCCACCTGGCCGATAAACTGTTCCGCGAAGACGACGCCGCAGCGGCGAAGCCTTAATGGCAGCCTGAAGCGTACGTCAGACGAAACGCGCTTCAGGCAATCCTGCTCTCTTTTTTCACCGCGGTGTCGGCCGGCAACTGCAGGCGCACCGCGCGCAACACCGTGTCCTTGATGACCTCGTGCCAATGCGCGAGGGCGGCCTTGTCCATCAGCGGTTCACCGAGAAACGCACCCAGCGTGTATTGATTGGCGTTATAGAAATAGCCGAGCGACGCGATCATCAGGTACACATCACGCGCTTTGACGTCGTCACGAAAGACGTTTTGCGCCTTGCCCGCGTCCAGCAACTTCTGCACGACCGAAATCGCGTAGCCGGAAATCTCCTTCAGCTTCGACGATTTCTTCGCGTGCTTGCCCTGGTGCAGATTCTCGCTCGACAGCAGCGTGACGAACTCGGGATGATCCAGGTAGTACTGCCAGACGAATTCGACCATCTGTTCGAGGCCATGCACGGGATCGTCCAGATCGAGATCGAGCCTGCTTTCGGCTTCGTTGAACTGCGTGTAGATCGTCTCCAGGACCTCGACAAACAACTGCTCCTTGCTGCCGAAGTAGTAATAGATCATCCGGTCGTGCGAACGCGCGGCCTTCGAAATACTTTCAACCCGGCCGCTTGCAAAGCCTTGCTTGGCAAAGACCTTGATGGCCGCTTTGAGTATCTTGGCGCGGGTGTCTTGCGCCTGTTTCGCTCGGATGCCGATAGCGCCCGGCTTACGGGCAGCAGTGGGACTCATGGCGGTCTCGGATCTCTTTGTTAGCGTCGGGTTGAACGGCATGTGCCGCAACCGCTAAGTCAATCACAGTCACACGCAGTCACACTCAGGTACGCTCGAACACGGCGCGTCTTCATCATACAGCCCAGATCAGGCGTGACGAAATGCCCGGCACGATCACGTGCTTCGGCGTAGATTTGAAGCGCGATTCGTATGGCTATGCCGCGTCGCAGCATTCGGGCCTTCACCGGGAAACTCGTTGCGCAGTCTATTTTGATCGAGTAGATTTCATGCAAGTTTGGTGTAGCAGATACTACACGAACGGTGAGTGACCGCAACATGGAAAAAATGCGGATCACGCGAAAGTCCCTTTGAACAGGGGCGATTCGTCAGCCGGGCAGGATCGATTGTAATGTCGTCGTATGGGAACCCCACCATGACAGAACATACGAAGGTCGATTTCGGTGCGGAGCGCGTCGACGGCGAAACCGCCTCGACACCAGGTCCGACCGTGCTCGAGAAAGCGATGCCGCGCAGCGAGCGCATGGCGTCGAACAAGATCGAATGCAATGCATGTCCGGTGTTGTGCCAGATATCGGCAGGCCGCACGGGCGCGTGCGATCGTTATGCGAATGCGGACGGGCGGCTGATTCGTGTCGACCCCGTGGTGTTTCTGTCGCGCGTCCCTCTGCCCGAGGCGAGCGCGAGCAGCGCACAGGCCACGGTCGAATTTGGTGCATCGTCTGAAGTACACGATCTGGCTGCGCAACAGGGGCTGTTCGTTACCGGCGTTGGCGCATCGTCCACGTATCCCGACTACAAGCCCGCGCCTTTCATTGTTGCCTCGAAGCTCGACGACGTCGACATGGTGACGGTCGTTACCGAGGGCATTTTCAGCTACTGCAGTTTCAAGGTGAAGATCGATACCGACCGCTTTCTTGGGCCGGAGCAATCGAACGTGCGCTGTCACGGCGAGATCGTCGGCCATGTGACCACGGCCGAATACGGCTCGCAGATGCTGAGCCTCGGCGGCGTTCATCACCTGACCGGCGGCAGCAAGAAAGAAGGCCGTGTCACGTGCGACATGATGCTCGCGCTCGGCAACAAGGAAGCGGTGGAGTTGACCATCGACGGCGGGGCGAGTCTCGCGATCCGGGCAGGCGCGGCGCCGATTGTCGACGGCGTGGAAGAGCAGCGCATGCGGGTGGGCTGCGGGTCTGCCACCATTGGTATCTTCGCCAAGCAGTGGTTCGGTCACGCCGACGAAGTGGTGGTGGTCGACGATCACATCACCGGCGTGCTGACTGAACACCAGGCGGGCCGCTGCCTCGGCATGACGCGCTCAGGTCTGAAGATTCGCGGACGCAAATCGACGCCGGGCCGCTATTTCCAGGTCGCCAATCCTGGCACGGGTTGGGGCGGCACCGACATTCAGGACCCGCTCGCCATTGTCGAAGGTTTCGATCCTGCCGTGGCGAAGCCGGGTATGCGCTTACTGATGGTGTCCACCACCGGCGAACACGCGCAGTGGTATGAGCTCGATCAGAACCTCGTGCCGCGTATCGCGGCCATGCCGGACGCCGTGCGCCGCACGGTCGAACGGATCGGCGAGAACTGCGAGCCCTCACTTGCGACGGTGCTGTTTCTCGGCGGCGCGGGCGGCAGCTTGCGAGCGGGCGCAACGGAAAATCCGGTCCTGCTCACGCGCGCCATCAAACAGAAACGGGTCAACGTCACCTGTGGCGGAGCGCCCGCCTATGTATGGCCGGGCGGCGGCATCACCGTGATGGTGGATGTTTCGCGCATGCCGGACCGATCGTTTGGCACCGTACCGACGCCCGCGATCGTCGCGCCGATCGAATTCACCATGACGTACGACGCGTATCGCGATCTCGGCGGCCATCTCGACGCGGTGCGTTCGTTGGCAAGCGTCCTGGCGAACGGGCCGGATCATACGGAAGGGGCGCCGCTCGCGCGCAGAACGCTGGCGCGCAATCCGGACAATCCGTGGCCACCTGCCATGCCGCCGACGCTCGGCTAACTGCCACTCCATGACCGGTACGACAAACCCGACGAACCCCATGAACGCAACTCGCACCCAGCTCGACGCGGCCCGCTGGCATTGGCAGCATGGGCCGATCGATCTGATCCTCAGCGCGGACGGCGAGCCCTCGGCGGTGCAAGCCGCGTATGAGGTCTGCTGGGCGCGCTTTGTCGAGTTGTTGCCTGAACTGGTCGGCGAGTTGACGCTGCTGCGGCAGCCTGTACCGAGCCATGTGTCGCCAGCTGACTGCGCGCTGAAGGGACCCGTTGCGCGCCGCATGTGGAACGCGTGCCACCCTCACCGTGCGCGTTACATCACGCCGATGGCGGCCGTTGCCGGCAGCGTCGCGGATGAGCTGATCACGGCGTTCGCGCGCGAAGGCATAGCGCGAGCCTTCATCAACAACGGCGGCGACATCGCCCTCCATATGACTGAAGGGCAACAGTACCGCGTGGGCGTGTTCGCCGATCTGGCGGCGTTCTCCGGTGCGCGGCTCTCGGACGATCTGGCTTTGGACGCCAACCTGACGCTTGGGGCCGCCTTGCCGATTCGCGGCATCGCGACCAGCGGCTGGCGCGGGCGCAGCTTCAGCCTTGGTATCGCCGACAGCGTGACGGTGCTCGCCCGCAACGCCGCCACCGCCGACGCTGCCGCGACGATAATCGCTAACGCGGTCAATCTCGACCATGCGCGCATCGCGCGCCGGCCGGCCTCCTCTTTGAAGGACGACAGCGATCTGGGCGACATGCTCGTGACGGTCGACGTGCCCTCCTTGCCCCAACCGTTGATCGATTTCGCGCTGGCCCGTGGTGTCGATACGGCGCGGCGGTTGCTGGAACAAGGTTTGATCGAAGGCGCCGCGCTGTTCCTGCAAGGACGGGCGCGTGTGGCGGGTACGCATTACCAGGGCGCGTTGTTCGGGAATCGCGCTGAAATGACAATGGAGGCTCCGTGTTCGAAATACGCCGCGTGCTGACGCACGTCGAAGACATTTTTCACGAGTTCGGCCCCGCACCCGCAGAGCCGCTGCGGCGCGGCGCGATTGCCGCGGTGATGACGAATCCGTTCGCCGGCCGCTACGAAGCCAGAATCGAACACGCCATGGAAGCGCTCAAGCCGATCGGCTTCGACATGGCGCAACGGCTGCTGGCGGCGATGGCGGTGCCGCATGCGTCGATTGAAAGCTACGGTAAGGGTGCAATCGTCGGCTCGCGTGGCGAACTCGAGCATGGCGCGCTGTGGCATGTGCCCGGCGGCTATGCGATGCGTGAATTGCTCGAGAAAAATGGCGTACCGACCAACGCCATCGTGCCGTCGACCAAGAAAGTCGGCGCGCCGTCCACCGCGCTCGACGTGCCGCTGACGCATGTCAACGCGAGCTACGTGCGCAGTCATTTCGATGCAATCGAAGTGCGGGTGCCCGGCGCCCCTGCCGCGGACGAACTGGTGTATATCCTCGTGATGAGCACGGGCCAGCGCGTGCATGCGCGGGTCGGCGGGCTTGCGAAGGAGGCGATTGTGGGCAAGGACGGCTTGCGCTGAGCGGCGCTTGATCCATCCAAGGTGGTGAGACATCAAGTTGACGCAATGCGCTCGTGCAATGAGCCGATGCAGTCAGGCAGAACACGCATCGAAACCCGGAGAATGAAATGGCAATCAAGCTTCGCAAGCTGATCGTGCAGGTCGATGAAACACGCATTGAAATGGGGCAGACTATCGATCCGCCGGCCCGCCGCGCGGTCGCGATCGCGGTGATCGATAATCCCTACGCGGGCCGTTATGAGGCGAAGCTCGACGCGCTGATCGAAGCGGGCGAGGAACTGGGGGCGCTGCTTGGCAACAAATGCGTCGACGCGCTGGGCATTAAACCGGGCGAGGCGCAAAGCTATGGCAAGGCCGCGATTGTCGGCGAAGCGGGCGAACTCGAGCATGCGGCGGCGATCCTGCATCCCAAACTCGGTGCGCCGCTGCGAGCCGCCGTCGAAAAGGGCGCGGCGCTCGTGCCGTCGGCGAAGAAAATGGGTACGCTCGGCACGGCGATCGACGTGCCGCTCGGCCACAAGGACGCCGCCTTCGTGCGCAGTCATTTCGACGCGATCGAGGCGCGGGTCTCGGACGCGCCACGCGCCAACGAGATCGTCGTGGCCGTCGCCGTGACGGCCTCGGGCCGGCCGCTGCCGCGCATCGGCGGCCTGCAGGTAAGTGAGATCAAGGGCGAAGACGGTTTGCGCTGAGTTTTTTCAAGGGTCGCGATGCTTTCGAATTTGCTGGTACAGCTGGTCAACGGACTCGCCGACGCGTCGACGCTGTTTCTCGTTGCCGCCGGTTTGTCGCTGATCTTCGGCGTGACGCGCATCGTCAACTTCGCGCACGGCTCGTTCTATATGTTCGGCATTTACGTCGCGTATAGCATTACGAGCCGCTTCGGTCATACGGCGGGCGGGTTCTGGCTGTCTGTGCTGGCTGCCGCCCTGGTGGTGGCGGTGCTCGGCGCGCTGGTCGAAATGATCGTGTTACGGCGCATCTACCAGGCCCCTGAGTTGTTTCATCTGTTGGCGACGTTCGCGCTGGTGCTGATCTTTCGCGACGCCGCGCTATGGCTGTGGGGCCCGGAGGACCTGTTCGGACCGCGCGCGCCGCATCTGGCCGGCGCGGTCGAATTTCTCGGGCATCCGCTGCCCACTTACGACATCGCGCTGATCGTGATCGGGCCGGTGGTGTTGCTGCTGCTCTGGTATGCGTTGACGCGTACCCGTTGGGGCACGCTGGTGCGCGCCGCGACACAGGACCGCGAGATGCTCGGCGCGCTCGGCATCAATCAGGCATGGCTGTTTACCGGCGTGTTTTTCGTCGGCGCGTTTCTCGCTGGTTTGGGCGGAGCGCTGCAAGGGCCGCGGATGTCGGCGAATCTGTCGCTGGATCTGGAGACGATCGGCAATGCGTTCGTGGTCGTCGTGGTCGGCGGCATGGGCTCGATTCCGGGCGCGTTCGTCGCGGCCTTGCTGATCGCCGAGATCAAGGCGCTTTGCATCGGCATCGGCCATGTGTCGGTGTTCGGGGTCGATCTCTCGTTGAGCCGCTTTACGCTCGTTGCAGAATTTGTCGTGATGGCCGTGGTGCTGGTGGTGCGGCCCTGGGGCCTGCTAGGCAAGGCGAGCGCCGCGGTGCGCGGCATGGCCGCGCCTGAAGCGCCGTTGAGGCCCGCGGGCAAGCGTCTGAAATGGCTGGCGGCGATTGCCTTGCTCGTGCTGGTACTCGCGCCGCTTGCGGCCAATGCGTTTCCCTACATGCCTGTGCTGCTGGTCGAAATTCTGATCGCTGTGCTTTTCGCAACGAGTCTGCATTTCATCATGGGCCCTGGCGGCATGCATTCGTTCGGCCACGCCGCGTACTTCGGCCTGGGCGCTTACGGCGCCGCGCTGTTTCTCAAGGTGTTGAATCTGCCGATGGAAGCCGCGTTGCTGCTCGGCCCCTTGCTCGCGGTGGCGGGCGCGCTCGTGTTCGGCTGGTTTTGCGTGCGGCTTTCAGGCGTCTATCTCGCGATGCTGACGCTCGCGTTCGCGCAGATCGTCTGGTCGGTGGTATTCCAATGGGACGATGTAACGGGTGGGAGCAACGGCATTCTCGGCTTGTGGCCGTCGAACTGGTTGTCCTCGCCGGTGGCTTTCTATTATTTGACGCTCGCCTGTGCGGTATTGGGGGTAGGGCTGCTGCGCAAGATGCTGTTCTTACCGCTTGGCTACGCGATGCGGGCGTCGCGCGATTCGGTGCTGCGTGCCGAGGCGATCGGTATCGACGTGAAACGCGTGCAGTGGGCGGCGTTTGTCGTTGCGTCGCTGTTTTGCGGGCTTGCCGGATCGCTTTATGCCTTCTCCAAAGGGACGATTTCACCGGAGGTGATCAGCGTGAGCCGTTCCGTGGATGGCCTCGTGATGGTGCTGCTCGGCGGCTTGCAGACCTTGACCGGGCCGATCGTCGGCGCTGCCGTGTTCACGTGGCTGCAGGACACAGTCGCGCGGCAAACCGATTATTGGCAGGCGTTGCTGGGCTTCGCGATCCTGCTGCTGGTGATCGCGTTTCCGCAGGGTATCGTCGGCTTTATTCGTGAGCGGTTTGGCGACGATACGGTGGATAAGGCGGAAGAGCGTGCTCCATCGCCATCCCGGGGTACGGCGATCAAGGAGGGGCTATGAGCTTGCTGCGCGTGTCCGGCCTTTCCAGGTCGTTCGGCGGTCTGAAGGCGGTGGACAACGTGTCCTTCGATCTTGAAGCAGGTCAACTGCTGGCGCTGCTGGGGCCGAATGGCGCGGGCAAGTCGACCTGTTTCAACATGGTCAACGGGCAACTGCAGCCTTCGTCCGGCTCGATTCGCCTCGACGATCGCGAACTGGTCGGCATGCGGCCACGCGATATCTGGCGGCTGGGCGTCGGCCGCACGTTTCAGATTGCCGCGACCTTCAATTCGATGACCGTGCTCGAGAACGTGCAGATGGCGCTCGTTTCACGCGAACGCAAGACATTCGGTCTGTGGAAATCCGCGGGCTCGCGCTATGCCGATGAAGCCATGACGCTGCTCGAACAGGTCGGCATGGGCGCCGACGCGAAGCGCGCCTGCGGCGTGCTCGCGTACGGAGACGTCAAACGCGTGGAACTCGCGATCGCGCTGGCGAACCGCCCGAAGCTGCTGCTGATGGACGAACCCACCGCCGGCATGGCGCCCAAGGAACGCAACGAGTTGATGGCGCTGACCAAGCGTCTGGTCACCGAGCACAAAATCGGCGTGCTGTTTACCGAGCACAGCATGGACGTCGTATTCGCCTACGCCGATCGCATGATCGTGCTCGCGCGCGGCAAGCTGATCGCCGAAGGCGACGCCGAAACGATCCGCAACGACGCACGCGTGCAGGAAGTCTATTTCGGCACCGGCAAAACCTTCCAGCCTCGTGCGCCGCTGCATGAAGCGGCAGGCGGCCAGCACGGACAAGGAGCGCTGCAATGAGCGAGCCGATGCTCAAGGTCTCCGGCCTCAATGCGTTCTATGGCCGCGCGCACATTCTGTTCGACGTGGGCCTCGAAGTCGGCCGCGGCGAAGTGGTCGCGCTGATGGGCCGCAACGGCGCCGGCAAATCTACGACGATGAAAGCGGTGATGGGCCTGCTGCCGCGCCGTCAGGGCGAAGTGCGTTTTCGCGGGCAAAACATCACTGCGCTAGCGCCTTATCGTATCGCTCGCATGGGCATGGGGTTCGTGCCGGAAGACCGCCGCGTGTTTGCCGATCTGACGGTGATGGAAAACCTCGACACCGGCCGTCAGCCGCCGCGCGAAGGCGCACCGCAATGGACGCCGGAAAAGTTGTTCCGCCTGTTCCCCAATCTCGGTGAAATGCCGAAACGCCCCGGTGGCCAGATGAGCGGCGGCGAGCAGCAGATGCTTACCGTCTCGCGCACGCTGATGGGCAATCCGTATCTGGTGCTGCTCGACGAGCCATCCGAAGGCGTCGCACCGGTGATCGTCGAACAGATGGCGAACATGATTCTCGAACTCAAGCGCGAAGGGCTGTCGATTCTGTTATCCGAACAGAACCTGCATTTCGCCGAGCTGGTCAGTGACCGCGCGTATGTCCTCGAAAAAGGGCAGATCCGCTTTAGCGGCACGATCGGCGAACTCGCAAAGAACGAAACAGTGAGGCGCGCTTATCTGAGCGTGTGATTCCATCGGCGCATGAAGCGTGCAAGGTGTGCGCGCAAGCCGTGCCGGGCAATCGTTGCGAAAGGAGAGGCAGATGGCAGCAGAGACGTTGACAGGCTTGTCGGGCAAGGTCGCCGTAACGAACATCGGTCTGCTGTTATCCGGCGACATCGATAAGCCGATTCTCGACGCGAACACGCTGGTGATCGACGACGGCGTGATCGTCGCGCTCGGCCGCGAAAAAGATTGCGACCTCGAGGGCGCGCGGACGACCGTCGACTGCAAAGGCACCACGGTCGCGCCGGGTCTGATCGATTCTCACGTGCACCCGGTGTTCGGCGACTGGACGCCGCGGCAGAATCAGATGGGCTGGATCGAATCGAATCTGAACGGCGGCGTGACGACCATGATTTCCGCCGGCGAGGTGCATTTGCCTGGTCGTCCGAAAGATGTGGTCGGCGTAAAAGCGCTCGCGATTACCGCTCAACGTTCGTTTGAAGGGATGCGTGGCGCGGGTGTCGGTGGCGGCGTCAAGGTGATGGCGGGCGCGCCGGTGATCGAGAAGGGCATGGT
This sequence comes from Paraburkholderia fungorum, assembly GCF_003610895.1. Lineage (GTDB taxonomy): Bacteria > Pseudomonadota > Gammaproteobacteria > Burkholderiales > Burkholderiaceae > Paraburkholderia > Paraburkholderia fungorum_B. Next base: position 87,461 of record NZ_MCAS01000001.1, on the reverse strand, counting down.
CGAAGAGGACTTCAAGGAGCTCTCGGAAGCGGGCGTGAAGCTGCTCGGCGAAGTCGGTCTCGGCAGTGTGAAGGGCGGCGAGGAAGCGGCACAGATGGTCGCCTGGGCACGCAAGTATGGCATTCAAAGCACGATTCACACGGGCGGTCCGTCGATTCCGGGCTCGGGTCTGATCGATCGCGACGTGGTGCTCGCCGCCGACGCGGACGTGATCGGCCACATTAACGGCGGCCATACGTCGCTGTCCTACCGGCACGTGTGCGATCTGTGCGAGCAATCGAGCCGCGCGCTGGAGATCGTTCACAACGGCAACGAACGGATCGCCTTGCTTACCGCGCGCCATGCGATCGAGTTGAAGTGTCCGCATCGGATCATTCTCGGCACGGATAGCCCGGCGGGTTCCGGCGTGCAGCCGCTCGGCATTCTGCGGATGATCGCGCTGATTTCGAGCCTCGCCGATGTCCCCGCGGAAATCGCCTTCTGTTTCGCGACCGGCAACACCGCGCGGCAACGCAATCTGCGTCAGGGGTTGATCGAAGTGGGCCGTCCCGCCGACCTCGTCTTCATGGACCGTGCGCAGCACACGGCGGCCGATACGCTGCTGGAAAGTGTGCAACTCGGCGATATTCCTGGCGTCGGCATGGTGATGATCGACGGATTGATCCGCTGCCGGCGCAGCCGCAATACACCACCGGCGACCGAAGTGCCGGTGGTGCTTTGAACGCGCGCCGCACGGCGTGGCCGGCATGGTCATGAACCGCCCGACACCGCTTGCGCTGCATGTCAACGGCGCGATCTATCTGGTCGGCGCCGCTGCCGACACGCCACTGCTGTATCTGCTGCGTAACGACCTCGCGTTGAATGGGCCCAAGTTCGGCTGTGGTCTCGGCGAATGCGGTGCGTGTACGGTGTTGCTCGACGGCGTGCCGACGCGTTCGTGCGTGACGACCGCGAAGGTTGCGCTGGGCCGCGAGATCACCACGCTTGAGGGATTGGGTACGCGTGCCGCGCTGCATCCGGTGCAACAGGCCTTTATCGAAGAACAGGCCGCGCAGTGCGGCTATTGCCTGAACGGCATGATCATGACCGCCAAAGCGTTGCTCGATCGCGATCCGAATCCAGGTGTCGAGACGATTCGGCGGGAGTTGTCGCGCAACCTCTGCCGGTGCGGCACGCACGTCGAGATCGTGCGTGCGGTGCAGCGTGCTGCGCAATTGCTCGCCGCGCAACCGGCGCCGGATCAGGGAGCGCGCGTATGACCGGGCCGGATTTCAGTGTCGATCGCCGGTCCGCACCGCCGTCGCGGCAGCAACTCTACGACGCGCAGAATGTGCTGATCGTCACGCGGCCGCCGCAAGCGCCGGTGCGCGCGGCGGCGGGGCAACCGGGGTCGCGCTCTTCGTTCGTGCCGACCGAAGCGGACATGTTTCTTGTTGTGCGCGACGACGGCAGCGTGGTGGCGTTCAACGGTCACGTCGATCTCGGTACGGGTATTGGCACGGCGCTCGCGCAGATTGTTGCGGAAGAACTGGATGTGCCGTTGACGCGCGTGTCGATCGTGCTTGGCCATACGAATGAAGTGCCGAATCAGGGGCCCACGATCGCGAGCGCGACGATCCAGATATCGGCGGTGCCGTTGCGGCACGCAGCGGCGCAAGCGCGGCAATATCTGCTGACGGAAGCGGCGGCGCGTTTGGAGGTCAGCGCGGAGCAGCTCGATGTGCGCGACGGCGTGGTTTTTCAGCGCGACGGCGATACGGGCAAAAGCCTGAGCTACGGCGAATTGATAACCGGCCGGCGCATCGAATTGACGCTCGCCACCGATGCGCCCTTGAAATCACCCGACACGTACAGGATCGTCGGTAAAAGCTCGCCGCGTGTCGATATCCCCGCGAAAGCCACGGGCGAATTGAGCTTCGTGCACGACGTGCGCGTGCCCGGCATGTTGCACGGCCGAGTCGTCCGGCCGCCGTATGCGGGTGTCGCGCAGGGCGAGTTCATCGGCAATAGCTTGCTGCATGTCGATGAAGATTCTATTCGTGACTTGCCCGGCATCGTCAAGGTAGTGGTGATTCGCGATTTCGTCGGTATCGTCGCTGGGCGCGAAGAGATCGCGCAGCAGGCTGTGAAGCGATTGAATGTACGGTGGAAAACCGTAGAGGGTTTGCCGCCGCTAGAAACCAGCGAGGAAGTGGAAGCCGCACTAAGGGCCAATCCGGCCAAACGGCGCGATCTGGTGATCGAGGGCGATGTCGACGCAGTGCTCGCGCAAGATCCTGCCCGAACGCTGGAACGCACCTATGTATGGCCGTTTCAGATGCATGCGTCGATTGGGCCCTCGTGCGCGGTGGCCGATTACCGGGATGCGAAGCTGAAGGTCTGGTCGGGCACGCAGAATCCTCATTCGTTGCGCGCCGATCTCGCGTTGCTGATGGCACTGGATGAAGCGCACATCGAAATCGTGCGCATGGAAGCGGCAGGGTGCTACGGGCGCAATTGTGCGGACGATGTTGCCGCCGATGCCGCGCTGCTCTCGCGCGCGACCGGCAGCCCGGTGCGTGTGCAACTATCGCGCGAAGACGAGCATGCCTGGGAGCCCAAAGGCGCTGCGCAGTTGATGGATGTGCGCGGCGCGTTGAGCGCGCAGGGCGAACTCGCGGCATATGATTTCGCCACGCGCTATCCATCGAACGACGCCCCTACGTTGGCGCTATTGCTCACCGGAACCCTCTCTGCAGAGCCGCAGGTCCTCGAAATGGGCGACCGCACGTCGGTGCCGCCATACGACTACCGGACCATGCGCATTGTCTGCGACGACACGCCGCCGATCGTGCGCGCGTCCTGGCTAAGAGGTGTGTCCGCGTTGCCGAATACGTTCGCGCATGAGTCTTTCATCGACGAACTCGCGGCAGAAGCCGGCGTCGATCCCGTTGAGTTTCGGCTGAAACATCTTACCGATCCGCGTGCGATCGATCTCGTCAAGGCGGTCGCCGAGAAAGCCGGCTGGCAAGCGCGTACTAGCGCGTCGAAAGAGGAAACTCAGGACGAGGGCGACGTTGCACGCGGTAGAGGCTTTGCTTACGCCCGTTATGTGCACAGCAAATTCCCGGGGTTCGGCGCGGCATGGTCCGCCTGGGTCGCCGATGTCGAAGTCAATCGCAAGAGCGGCGAGCTTGCCGTGACGCGTGTGGTGGTCGGGCAGGACACCGGCATAATGGTGAATCCCGATGGCGTACGTCATCAGATACACGGCAATGTGATCCAGGCAACCAGCCGCGCGTTGAAAGAACGCGTGACGTTCAGCGATAACGCGGTGACGAGTCAGGAGTGGGGCGCGTATCCGATTCTGACTTTCCGCGAAGTACCGGTGATCGACGTGGTGATGATGCCGCGTCACGGCGAGCCGCCTATGGGCACCGGAGAATCGGCTTCGCTGCCTGGCGCGGCGGCGATCGCCAACGCGCTCTACGACGCGACCGGCGTGCGTTTTCGCCGGCCGCCGTTCACGCCCGAGACGATTCGCGCCGCGCTTGCCGATGCGCAAGCCGAGGAAGCCGCGGCGCGTCGGAAGAAGCGCCGCCGGCTTGGTTTTTTCGGCACCATCGCCGCGGGCGCAGCCGGCTGGTTGGGCGTGCTGGCCATGGCGCCGCAAGCCATGGCGCCGATTACGCCACCGCTCGCGAGTGCGTTCGCACCCGAACTGGTGGCGCGCGGCAAACTGCTCGCATCGCTCGGCAATTGCGCGGTTTGCCACACCGCGCACAACGGCGTGCCGAACGCGGGCGGCAAACCGCTCGATACGCCGTTCGGCACCGTGTACAGCACAAACATCACGCCCGATGGGCAGACGGGCATTGGCACATGGTCGCTCGACGCATTCGTGCGAGCGATGCGGCAAGGTATCAGCCGCGACGGGCATCGTCTGTATCCTGTGTTTCCCTACACGTCGTTCAAAAACACTTCCGACGACGACCTCAAGGCGCTTTACGCGTATCTGATGGCGCAAACGCCGGTGCGCGCCCGTACGCCGGAAACGAAGCTGGCGTATCCGTTCAGCTTGCGGCCGTTGATGGCCGCATGGAATGGGCTTTTCCTTGGCCGTAACCCGTTGCCCGCCGATGCGGCGCAAAGCGCGCAATGGAATCGCGGGGCGTATCTCGTGAACGGCCTCGGCCATTGCAGCGCGTGCCATACCCCGCGCAATGCATTCGGCGCCGAGAAAACCGGCACCGCGTTCATGGGCGGCGGCATGGCCGAAGGGTGGGAAGCGCCCGCGCTGTCGGCGCTCTCCAACGCGCCCGTTCCCTGGAGCGAAGACGAACTGTTCAGCTATCTGCGCTACGGTCACGCGCCGCTGCATGGTGTCGCGGCCGGGCCGATGGCGCCGGTCGTCGGCGATCTGACGGCCTTGCCCGACAGCGATATTCGCGCGATGGCCACGTATCTGGCTTCGTTGAATCCGCTCGAGGCCAACGCCGATCCGGCGGCGATGGCGCGTCAATACGAACAGGCCAGTACGATAACGGGTACGGCAAGCGGGCTCGGCGCACGTCTATTCGACGGCGCGTGTGCCGCCTGCCATCACACGGGCAGCGGGCCGCAGCTGTTCGGCGCGCATCCCTCGCTGGCGCTTAACACGAATCTGCACAGCACGACGCCTGATAATCTGATTCGTGTGATTCTCGATGGTATCGGCTCGCCTGCGCGCCCCGAACTCGGTACGATGCCGGCTTACCGCGACAGTTTCAACGACGCCCAGGTCGCCGAGCTTGTCTCATACCTGCGTCAGCAATTCGCCGGCGGCAAACCGGCCTGGCAGGACGTCACAGCAAGCGTCGCCAGAATCCGCGCGACGCCGCGGGCGGAGTGAAGCCGCCGCACGCATTGCAGCAAGGTTTGCCGCGGCATTCACAGCAGCACTTGCAGTACAGGTTGCAACACGGCTCGCCGAAGCATCGCGATACGCTTGAACGCTTGATAAAAACGACCGCATTCCCGCAATCCTTTTGATAACGGAGAAACGCATGACTACGCGCGCAGGATGGATCTCTCGCCTCACGGTTTCAACGCTTGTATCGTTCGCGGCCTTTGGCGCGAGCGCCCAGCAGACGATCAAGATCGGCGAAATCAACAGCTACAAGGCGCAGCCCGCCTTTCTCGGGCCTTACAAGAACGGCTGGAATCTTGCGCTCGACCAGGTGAATGCGGCGGGCGGCGTGCTCGGCAAACAGCTCGAAGTAGTGTCGCGCGACGACAACGGCAATCCGGGCGACACGATCCGCGTCGCGCAGGAGTTGATTGCGCGTGAGCAGGTGCAATTGCTGTTTGGCGGTTTCCTGTCGAACACGGGTCTTGCGCTGACCGACTTCGCGAAGCAGAAGAAGATTTTCTTCCTTGCGGCCGAGCCGTTGACCGACAAGATTGTTTGGGCCGATGGGAACAAATACACCTACCGTCTGCGTCCTTCGACGTACATGCAAGTCGCGATGCTGGTGCCGGAGGCGGTGAAGCTGAAGAAGAAGCGCTGGGCGCTCGTGTATCCGAACTATGAGTACGGGCAATCGGCGGTGGCGACGTTCAAGAAGCTGATGACGGCGGCGCAACCGGACGTGCAGTTTGTCGCCGAGCAGGCGACGCCGTTGGGGAATGTCGATGCGGGCGCGGTCACGCAGGCGATTGCCGATGCGAAGCCGGATGCGATTTTCAACGTGCTGTTTGGCGCCGATCTCGGCAAGTTTGTGCGTGAGGGCAATACGCGTGGCTTGTTCAAGGACCGCAGTGTCGTGTCGTTGCTGACGGGCGAGCCGGATTACCTTGATCCCTTGGGGGCGGAGGCGCCGACTGGCTGGATCGTGACGGGTTATCCGTGGTATTCGATCGATACGGCGGCGAACAAAAAGTTTGTGGATGCGTATCAGGCGAAGTACCACGACTATCCGCGGCTTGGGTCGGTGGTGGGGTATTCGGCGTTGATGTCGATTGCGGATGGGATCAGGAAGGCTGGCTCGACTGATCCGGATAAGCTTGCCGCCGCGTTCAAGGGGTTAGGGGTGGATACGCCCTTCGGGCCGATTACTTATCGGGCTCAGGATAATCAGTCGACGATGGGGGCTTTTGTCGGTGTTACCGGGCTTAAGGATGGGAAGGGGGTGATGACTTCTTATCGGTATGTTGATGGGGCTAGTGTGCAGCCGTCGGATTCGGAGGTTAAGAAGATGAGGGGTGCAGAGTAGTTTTTTTTGGGCCTGCGCGGCGCTTTGGTTGTTTGCTTATGGCGTTGGCCTTTTCTTCATCTGGTTGCCTGCGCGGCGCTTACTCGTCTGTGCGCTTACTTCTTTGGCCTTTCCTTGTTGTGTTATTGGTCTATTAGCGTTGCCCCTGTGCGGGGCGGCACTTACTTTCTTTGCCGCCGCAAAGAAAGATAAGCAAAGAAAGCGGCTCACCCCGCCAGCTCATAAGTGGGTCCCCCGCACAGCCGCGGTAGTGGTGCATCTGGAATCTGTGTTTTCGCACATTCGGCGCTCGTGACAAGGGCGTCATACTTCCGGCGGCGCTGCGCGCGCCGAACGGTACTTCATAAAACCAGTTGGCGCTCGCGCGGTTTGTGTGGATCCCTGATTCGTCGTTGCATCGCGGCCGCTGGTGAGACTGTGGCCCTGCCATGAATGCAAGGCATCGACAGTTCAAGCGTTCACCCCACGGTCTGCACAGTTCCCTGGCTAGTTGTTGCATCGCCGCGGCGGGCACAATTGCGCGCGCTGCAACGTATGCAGTGCATCGCCATTTCATTCCAAGTGGGGTTCGCCAATGAGTGCGGGAGCATCTCGCCGAGGCGAAGCCGATGGCCCCCGCCACGCGAGACGAAGCCTCGGGTTTCCCATGCAGACCCATCCGCGACGCACGCAGTGCGGAGTGGGAGCGAATGAGCGCTGTGTCGCTAACGCGGAGTGTGCGAGAACACAGATTCCAGATGCACCACTACTGTGGCTGTGCGGGGGACCCGCTTATGAGCTGGCGGGGTGAGCCGCTTTCTTTGCTTATCTTTCTTTGCGGCGGCAAAGAAAGTAAGTGCCGCCCCGCACAGGGGCAACGCTAATAGACCATTAGCAATTCAAGGAAAGGCCAAAGAAACCAGAGCAAGGAAAGGCCAACACCACAAAACCACAACCAAAACAAACCACTAACAAAACAAGAAAAAACCAAACCCACAAACAAACAACAACCCGCCGAGCAGGCCCCAAACCTGACTCTCATTCCTCAGCATCATGCTCAATCACAAACCGCCTCAAATAAGCCAGCACCGCGGCCTCCACCCCCCGATGGTCGGCAGTACTCTTTGACCCGGCATTTTCCTCATCCCCAAACAACGCCGACGGCGCATTATGCACATCCACTTCCTGACCTTCACGAAACACACGAATCTCGTGAACATCCTCAGCGTATTCTGCAACCCAATGCACGCCTTCGATATGCGCGCCCGCGCGAACGGTAGGTATCTTCATGGACGTCTCCCGTCGGGCCGGACCACGGCGCCAACCCTTGCCACCACCATACGCCGTCCAGACGCCACGCGCGAGCGTTACCGCATAATCTCCCAAGGTTTCGCTGCACCGCAGCGAGCCTGCCGAAGCTCGACCATGTCAGCGGCGATGCCGACGCAAGAAGACGGCAAGCAAGGGCGTGAGCAGCGATGCAGCGCGCGCACCCACGCGCGCCGCATCTTTCCACGAGCCTTACTTACTGCACGGTCGCCAGCACGTCGCCCACGGTCTTGAAGATGTGTGCGATCTGCTCTTCGTCGATGATGAGCGGCGGCGAGAACGCGAGGATGTCGCCGGTAAAGCGCACCAGCACGCCCGCCTCGAAGCACTTCACGAACGCTTCGTAAGCACGCGCGCCCGGCGCGCCGTCGCGCGGCTCGAGTTCGACGCCCGCGATCATGCCGAGGTTGCGCACGTCCTTCACATGCTTCGCACCGCGCAGCGAGTGAGCGGCGGCTTCGAACTTCGGCGCCATCGTCGCCGCGCGCTCGAACAGGCCTTCACGGCGATACAGGTCGAGCGTCGCAACCGCGGCGGCGGCCGCAGCCGGGTGAGCCGAATACGTGTAGCCGTGGAACAGCTCGATCGCGCCCTGGGCGCCGCCGTTGACGATCGTGTCGTGGATCGTGCGGCTCGCGGCCACCGCGCCCATCGGGATCGCAGCGTTGTTGATCGCCTTGGCCATCGTGATCAGGTCCGGCGTCACGCCGAAATATTCGCTCGCCGTTGCCTTGCCGACGCGGCCGAAAGCGGTGATCACTTCGTCGAAAATCAGCAGGATGCCGTGCTTCGTGCAAATCTCGCGCAGTTTCTGCAGGTAGCCTTGCGGCGGAATCAGCACGCCCGTCGAGCCGGCCACCGGTTCGACGATCACGGCGGCGATCGTCGACGCATCGTGCAGCGTGACAATGCGCTCGAGTTCGTCGGCCAGATGCGCGCCCCAGGCAGATTGGCCTTTCGAAAACGCGTTGTGTTCGAGGTTGTGCGTGTGCGGCAGGTGATCGACCGCCGGCAGCAGCGCGCCGGAAAACGTCTTGCGGTTGGGGGCGATGCCGCCGACCGAAATGCCGCCGAAGCCCACGCCGTGATAGCCGCGCTCACGGCCGATCAGGCGGGTGCGCTGGCCTTCGCCGCGCGAACGGTGGTACGCCAGTGCGATTTTCAGGGCGGTGTCGACCGATTCCGAGCCGGAGTTCGTGAAGAAGATGCGGTCGAGGCCGTCGGGCATCAGTTCGGCGACTTTCGTGGCCGCTTCGAATGCCAGCGGGTGGCCCATCTGGAAGGTCGGCGCGAAATCGAGGGTCGACAGTTGCTGGGTGATCGCCGCGACGATTTCGTCACGGCCGTGGCCGGCGTTCACGCACCAGAGACCCGCGCAGCCGTCGAGCACTTCACGCCCATCCGTCGTGCGGTAGTACATCCCCTTGGCCGATTCCAGCAGGCGCGGCGCAGCCTTGAACTGGCGGTTCGCGGTAAAGGGCATCCAGAAAGACGACAGGTCGTCGATGACGGGGCGCGAAGTCATGGTTTTCTCCTCGAAGTGGTCCCCCAAGGGACTTCCTTTGGGGCATAGCCAAAACTGTAGCGTTCGCGGTTTAATGGCGGCATAAACAGTTGACGCGGTGTGGCGCTAACTGTGTTGGTGGAAACGCGATAACTGTGCCGACTCCTCATTCCCGACCATGATCGAACTACAACTAGAGCGCGACCGGCGCGCCGCGCCCACGCTCGTCGAGCAGGTGGTGCAGGGCTTCGCGAGCGCGATTGAGGCGCAGTCGCTGCGTGCCGGCGCACTGTTGCCATCGGTGCGGCAGTTGGCGCAAAGCCACGAACTAAGCACTTTCACGGTCACCGAGGCCTACAACCGTCTTGTTTCGATGGGCCTCGTCGTGGCGCGGCGCGGCTCCGGTTACCGCGTGGCGGCGCGTTCGCAGTCCGCGCGGGCCGCTCCAACCGACTGGCAACCGCCGAGCCTGACGGCGACCTGGCTGCTGTCCGACGTATTTGCCGACCATTCGGTGCCAATCAAGGCGGGTGGCGGCTGGCTGCCCAACGAGTGGATCAACGAAACAGGCTTGCAGCACGCGCTGCGGGCCATGAGCCGGGTGCCGGCGGCGCGTCTCGGCGACTACGGGCATCCGTACGGCTTTGCGCCGCTGCGCGAACGGATCGCCGAGCAGCTCGACCGGCGCGGTTTGCCGGTCGACGTCTCCAACGTGCTGCTCACGCAGGGCGCGACGCAAGGGCTGGATCTGATCGTGCGCACGTTGCTGCGCGCGGGCGACGCCGTGATCGTCGAAGACCCGGGTTATTGCAATCTGCTGCAGATTCTCAAGCTCGCGGGGCTGGTGGTGCATGGCGTGCCGCGCACGCCGGCGGGTGTCGACACCGACGTGCTCGAAACGCTGGTCGCACAACACAAGCCGAAAGCGATTTTCGTCAACACCACGTTGCAGAATCCGACCGGCGTGACTTTCGGCATGTCGGCGGCATTCCGCTTGCTGCAGATCGCCGAGCGTCAGCGCATGTGGGTGATCGAAGACGACGTCAGCCGCGAACTGGCGCCGCCCGGCGCGCCTTTGTTCGCGGCGATGGAGGGCTTGCAGCGCGTGCTCTACGTGGGCGGTTTTTCGAAGACCGTGACGCCCGGATTGCGCTGCGGCTACGTGGTCGCCGAGCGCGCGGTATTGCGTGAACTGGCGCGCACGAAAATGGCGGTGGGGCTGACCTCGTCCGAAGCGATCGAGCGGATCGTCGACAAGGTGTTGCTTGAAGGGCGCTATGCGCGTCACGTCGAAGCCGTGAACGAGCGGCTCAAGCTCGCGCATGCGAGCGTCGAAGAGCGGCTCGATTCGCTTGGCCTTGAACTGTTCCACCGGCCGCGAGCCGGCCTGTTTCTGTGGGCGCGGCTGCCGATCGAAGCGGAGCGCGCGGGTGAAGTGGCGACCGCCGCGCTCACGCATGGCATCTGGCTTGCGCCCGGCTCCTACTTCCGTCCCGACGATGCCCCAAGCGCGTGGTTCCGTTTCAACGCGCCGTACTCGACCGACGACGCATTATGGCGTTTCATCGAACGGATCGGGCGGGGCGAGATCTAGCCGGCCGTGCCCGCTTTCAGGCGGACAGACCGAGCAGCTTCAGCGCGATGGGATACAGCGAGAGCACCAGCAGCAGCGCCATTGCCACATTGAAAATGCGCAGCCGCTTCGGGTCCGACAACACGCGCCGCATCGCGGTGCCGAAGCCGGCCCACAGGCAGATGCACGGAAAACCGATCACGTAAAAGATCGCCGCCATCGCGATGGCGTTCATGCTGGTGCTCTGGCTCAGGTGAATCGTCGTGGCGGCGGTCAGCACCATCATCCACGCTTTCGGATTGACCCACTGAAACGCGATGGCTTCATGGAACTTCATGGGCCGGTGATCGCCTTTCTTGACCTTCAATTCTCCCGACGTGCCGATTTTCCACGCGAGATACAGCAGATACGCGACGCTCGCGACTTCAAGCACCGTGTACAGCACCGGGAAGTGCACGAAAGCTTCGCCCAGACCGATTCCCACCGACAGCATCAACAGGACGACCCCGGCACTGATACCGGAGAGATGCGGCAGCGTGCGGCGAAAGCCGAAGTTGACGCCCGAGGCCAGCAGCATGGTGTTGTTCGGACCGGGCGTGATCGTGGTGACGAGCGCGAACAGAATGCCGGCGGGCAGCGCGCTGAGGCTGAGGTAAGACATCATGGATGGCTCCGGTGGCGGTCAGTAAAACCTTTGGAGCATTTTAACGAAGCATGCCGGTACAGTACCTGTACGGTTTTGGGGATGGTGTCCGGTACAGGTAGGGCGTGGCGGCGGTGTGAGGGCGTCGGTGCGCTGGATTTTTCCCGGGCATTGCCGTTAACCCGGTCATCGGCTTTTCACGGCACTCGGGCAATCCTTTGCCGCCGGATCCGCGACCGTTGTTCGTTCCCATTGCTACGGCCGCGGGGCGGCGAGGTCCGGACCGAGTGCATCCACAAGAACATTACCGTGTCTGTTTCTCTGTCCACAGGAAAGCTGGCGGTGCTCGCAGGCCGCTATCCTTTGATCGTCGGTGCGCTAGGTACCCTCATGTCGCTGGGCGTGATGGCCATCAGCTTCGTCACACTGATGGCGGCGCGCGACGGAGCGATCGCACATGTTCATGAAACGTCCAGGAACGTCACCGCCGTTCTGGTCAGCAACATTGCCCGGACCGTCGATACGTCGAACAACTCCCTGCTCGGCCTGATTGCCGCGCTGGACAAGCCCGCGATCCAGGACATGGATCCCGGCTTGCGGCACGAATTGCTGTTTGACCGGACTGCGGCCGAGTACGTCATCGGTATGGGGGTGACCGATGACCGCGGACGTCTGATCGATGGCTGCTGTTCCAATGCGTTCCACGCGGATTTCAGCGATCGGGACTATTTCACGGTTCATCGCGACTCGCCGAATGTTGGCCTTTACGTCTCACATATCTACCAGGCTCGAACGCGGGCGGGCGCTGAGTCGATTGCGCTGACCAGACGGATAAACCGGCCGGATGGGACATTCGGCGGCGTAATGATCGTCGCGATCGACGCCAACTATTTCAAGCGGCTTCTTGCAAACCTGGACGTGGGGCCGCGCGGCATCACGGCGATCGTACGTACCGACGGCACCCTGGTCGCCAGAAATCCGCCTTTCAGCCCATCCCGGCCGGTCAATTTCGGTGCGTCGCCGACCTTTCCGCGTATGGTCAATCATGATTCCGGGTTCTATGCCGCGCCCTCGACCGCCGACGGGATACTTCGTCTGTACACGTTCCAGCGCGTTCCCGGCACGCCGCTCATTGCGGTCGTGGCGCCGGCGCAAGGCGATGTGCTGGCCTCGTGGAGGCGCTTGTCATGGATCGTCGGGATCGCGGCGTCGTCGGTCAGCCTTGCATTCTGCGCGGTGGTCTGGCTGCTCGCATTTGCGCTGCGGGACTACGCAAAAGCACAGGTGCTGCTGATGCAGCTGACGCAAATCGATTCGCTGACAGGACTCAAAAATCGCCGCGCGCTCGACGAGGTCCTCGAAAACGAGTGGGGAAGGCTGCAGCGCAACGATGACTGCCTGTCGGTACTGTTCGTCGATGCGGATAACTTCAAGCAGTACAACGACCGGCATGGCCATGCCCAGGGCGACGTTGCATTGAAGCATCTCGCGGAGTGCATCAGCCGGCACACGCGCCGTCGCGGCGATCTCGCGGCGCGATATGGCGGTGAGGAATTCGTCGTCGTGTTGCCGGACACTGACGAAAGAGGTGCCGCCGAGATTGCTGAAGCCATCCGTGACGAAGTGGAGCATGGGCAACCGGGCGTGTCTGCAGAGCCGGTTCCCTGTTTCACCGTGAGCATTGGGTGCGCCACCGGCCGGCGCTTACGTCCCGCGTCACTTGATGCACTGACGAATGCCGCGGACCAGGCGCTATACGCGGCTAAACATAACGGAAGAAATTGCGTGGTCTGCGCAGGCGATACGGTTGCGGCGGCCTGAGCACGGCGCTGATTGCGTGCCTCGCTGGCGGCGGCTTGCCGCAAAGCTTGCGGCAAGGTTGCGGCAACGACCGTCTCACCGGTAGGTCCACCCCCGATGCGCGATGAACGTAACCGGGGGCACCACACAAACCACCATGGCGATGCCCAATCCGGGAGCACCTCCAGCGACCTGCGTGGCATGAGCGACGAGCGCGGTCAGCGTGAGACCGCCCAGAGAAACCATCGCGAAGCGCCCGATATTCGCGAGCGCCGGAAACGACGAAAAACTCCAGAAGGTGTTCAGGAGATAGGAGCATCCCGTCGAAGACGCGAAGGCGAGCGCGTTTGCGAGCGCGGGCTCGGTGCCGGCGCGCCGGATCAGCGTCATGGCGACAATGACATGCAGGCCGGTTGCAAAGAGGCCGGACACGCCAAAGCGCAGTACCTTGATCCGCTCGGCCCTGTTCACCGCCGTTCTCCCCGCGGTTCGCGCAGGATGGCGAGCAAGGACACTCCGTAGGGTAGCGAACTATGTGCAAGCCAATGACGTTCGGCGCTGAACAGACGATAGAGCATGGCATTGAGTGCAGAGGCCGGAACAGCGTCACCCGTCGATCTGCTTCGCCTGAGCACGCGGTCGAACCAGCGCGCGGCTACGGCGAGGGGGAACAGCAGCGAATTGAAATACGTCAGGCGCTCGACTTCGTAACCCGCCGCGCGGATGCATTGCGTGAGCGAAGCACGGCTGTAGCGCCGATAGTGCCGCAGATACACATCGTGAGCACTCCACAGAGACTGGCAGGCCGGCACCGTCACGACGATGACACCGCCTGGCGCCAGCAACGACTGCATGCGCGCGAGCGAGGCAACGTCGTCGGCGATGTGTTCGAGGCAATCGAAGAAGCAGATCAGATCGAAGCGTTCGCTGGATTCAACGCCGAACGGGACATCTTCCGGGCAGCGTCCCGCACGAATGTCGAAGCGTCCACTGGTTTTTTGCGAGCATAGCGTGCGCGCCGTGCCGTCCATTTCGAGGCCGCTCACTGTGCCGAACTCGGCCAGCATGTCGAGGTTGCCACCCGTGCCGGAACCCACTTCGAGTACGCGCGCTCCGGGCGGCAGCGCCAGACTTCGCAGTACGGTTTGCAATACGTCGCGCCGGCCGCGGAACCACCAGTGTTCCGCTTCGGTTTCGGCCATTTCCAGATACGCGTCAGGGGACATCATGGGCTCCTTGCGTTGGCAGGCGATACGCTGATCGGCTGCTAGCCTGTTTGCCGATCGAGACGGTTCGTAACGACTCGCGCGACCGGCGCCACGCGCCTGCGGACGACGTCGGGACGCGGTGCGTGGATGGTGCGTGTCTGTGGGCGCTCGCGATGCAGCACACTGACCTTGGTCTTCTCCTGATAGCGGCGCCGCACCAGATAGATCGGGCGCTTCTTCGACTCGTCATAGATGCGGCCGACGTATTCGCCCACCACGCCGATACCGATGAGTTCGATCCCTCCCATGAACAGCATCAGGGAGATCGTCGACGCGTAGCCGGGGACCGGATTGCCCGACCACAGCGTGCGCGCAACGATAAAACCACCGTAGAAAAATGCCAGCGTGGCGATCGACAGACCGATATAGGTCCAGCTTCGCAACGGCACGGTGCTGAAACTCGTGATGCCTTCGAGCGCGAAATTCCACAGTTTCCACCCGGAAAACTTCGAGTGGCCCGCGCTGCGCGGCTCGCGTTCGTATTCGACGATGACGGTTCGATAGCCGACCCATGCAAAGAGGCCCTTCATGAAACGCCGGCGTTCAGGCAGGCTGCGCAGCGCGTTGACAACCTGGCGGTCGATCAGACGAAAATCGCCGACGTTCTCGGGCAGCTTTACAGCTGAAAGCGCATTGTGCACGCGGTAATAGAGCCCCGCCGCCGTGCGTTTGGCGAAGGTGTCGCAGGCCCGGTTGGTGCGTTTGGCGGCCACGACCTCGGCCCCCGCGCGCCAGTGTTCCACCATCACGGGGATCAGGCCGGGCGGATCCTGGAGGTCCGCATCGATCGGTATGACGGCGTCGCCGACCGCTTCGTCGATACCGGCCGTTAAAGCCGCTTCCTTGCCGAAGTTGCGTGACAGATCGATAACCCGGATGCGTTTGTCCTGCACGCAGGCGGCGACCAGTTTGTCGAGCGTCCCGTCGTTACTGCCGTCGTTGACGCAGACAATTTCGAAGCGCGTGCCTTCGATCGATTCGAGTATCGGCACGACGGCGGCGAAGAAGTGGTCGATTGCCTGATGCTCGTTGTAGAACGGCACGACAAGTGAGATCAATGGTTTGCTGACAGGAGTGGACATGGCATTTCCCCGATTTTCTTCCGTTCATGTGTTGTATTGGGTGCAACGTGTTGGCACTGCACGGTTGCGTTCGAGTGCAATGCGCCGTACCAGCATGCCGAGCGTCGTCACGGTGAGAAGCGGCAGGAACTGGAACGGCAAGCGGGTGATGATGAGCATGCCCGCCAACGGCGCGAGCCACAGAACGACCAGCCATTCGCGTTCGCCGCGCCGCCATCCGTGGCCGATGCCGTAGCGGCAATACCAGGCGATGAGCACGCCGTACCAGGCGAGGTCATAGTCGTACAGGTATGGACTGACAAGCAGGCTGGCGCAGACCAGCGTGGCGGCGCGCAGCGCATAGGCGCATTGCCGGTGCCACGCATACCAGACAGCAGCCACTGCCAGCGCGGCACTCATTGCCTGGGCTGCGTAGGCAAGCGTCGAGGGGGCGTGCGCGAGTTTCGCGAGGGCGAAGGCCGTTGGCACACGCGCCATGGCGGCGCGCCCCGACTCGACAAAGCCGGCGGCCATGCCGGCGTTGTGCAGGAACGCGGCAAACGTAGCGGGGCCGAACAAGAGCGCAGCCAGCGCGAGTGTCGACGCGGCTGTCAGCGTGAACGCCAGCAATGCGCGCCAGGAACGCGCGCAGAGCAAAGCAAAGGGAAATAGCAGGACCAGATGCGGTTTCATGCATAGCAATCCGAAACATACTCCCGCAAGCGCCGGCCGGCGCCTCAGCGCAAGCAGTCCAGACGCGGCCAGCGCCGCCGTAAGCATGCCGTTTTGTCCCATCACCGCAACGAGCGCGACGCCGGGGAAGGCCAGCGTGACGAGTACGGTTTGCCGGCGCGGCACGATCGAGTGAATCGCTTTGGCGAACAGCGCGAACGTGCCGGCAATGAAAGCCACAGCGGCCGCCTGAAACGGCAGGAGGGCCAGCGGCGACATGATCAGCAGCGAATTGGGCGGATACAGCCACGGCAGAATGCTGCCCATCGTGCGGAAATATGGCGCGGCGTTCATCTCGACATCGGTCAGCGCCTTGAGGTTGTAGGCGTCGACGGCGTGGCCGTGCTGCGTGAGGAACGATGCGCTCCAGAATGGCAGGAAGTCCATCGCCAGAGGTGGAAAATCGGCGCGTTGCTGCCACATCACGCGGTATAGATAGACCGCGAGGAAAACGGCGTAGCAGGCGAGAGCTGCCATCGAATAGAGCGCCAGGCGCCGACGGTCGAGCCAGTGTGCGCCGCTTGCGGCGTGGTTGTGCGCCAATCCGGCCGGTTCTGCCAGGCTATCCAATGGCAACGTGTTCGACGACTGCGGGTTCATGACGTCACCTCCTCGGCGATCCGCGCGCGGCGCAGGATAAGCAACAGCATCAGTAACAGGACAACCGGTCCGATCTGCGGCAATCCGGCCAGACGGTTGAAGAACTCATACACCGGCAGTAGCCAGGCGAGCACCAGCACCGCCTGTTCGCCGCGCCGCCAGCCCTGATCGAATCCGATTGCGGTGAGACAGGCGATAGCGATGCCGAGCCATGCCAGTTCGTAGTGCCACACGTAGGGATTCGCGAGCAGGGTGGCAACGGCCAGCGTCGCGCCGCGCAGACGGGTGTCGCGAGTGGTCTTCCAGATGTGCCAGGCTGCCGCCACGGCGATCAGCGCCACGCCTGCTTCCGCTGCGTAGGCTGCGGTGAGCGGTGCACCGCCCTCACGCAGAACGGCAAACGTGGTAGGCGAGGACAGCCAGTAACGACGAGCATGTTCGAGTATGAGTTCGCGTGCGAGCGAGGTGCTGAGCATGAACAGATGCAGTGACTGCACACCACAGATCACGACGCTAAGCGCACCGAACAGGGCCGCGCTCAGCGCGGCAACGCCAAGGGCTCGCCACGCGTGCGCCGCGATCAACACGAACGGCAACAGCAGGGCCATTTGCGGCTTGATGGCCAGCAACCCGATACACAGTCCGGCGCGCGCCGGATGCCGGGCGAGCCAGTGGACGGCGAGCACGGCAAGCGCGGCGGTCAGAAGCGAGTTTTGTCCGAAGACGGCCGCTACGAAGACGCACGGACAGGCTGCAACGAGCAAGCCGGCACGACGTGAACCGCCCATGCTGGCAGTGAGCCGGGAAAGCTTGAGTGTGGCGACGATGAACAGCAGCGCGCTGACACCGACAAACAGGAAATAGGCAACGACAGGCGGCACCAGCGCGAGTGGCTTGATGAACACCAGGAAGGTTGGCGGGTACAGCCAGGGGAGGAAACTGGCGCGAGGGAGCTGGAACAGTGCCGCCTCGATTTTCTGGAAGTAGGCGTAGTCGTAAACCTGCCATGCCGGGCCATGCAGCATCGCATACGAGGCCGACCAGAAAACCGAAAAATCGATACCTGGTGTCGTGACATCTCCGGCAGTGAAGCCGTTGCTCGCCCATGCCCAGATCGCGAGAAATACCACATACAGCACCAGCATCGCGGCGCTGTACACAAGCACGCGTTCGGCTGTGAGCAGATTGTGAACAGGGCGATCGCCGCCGCGAGCGCCAGGCTGTGAAACATACATGATCCCCGCCTTCTGTGTTGTCCGGATGAGATTCCGTGAAGCACCCGGTCATTCAGATTGTTGATTCAGATTCCTAAGCGCTGGTCTGGAAGTCCGCTTAGGGAGTCTCGTTCATGCGTTCTTTGTTCACTCATTGTTGGAAGAAAATTAATCGACTTGCAAGAGGGCGTTTTCCATCGTGAGAGGCAAGGGCGATCAAAGACGCTTCACGGAGGCGAAATTGGACACGCTTATGTGCGCAAGCGCGCTAACCGGTCTCAACGCTGCGACAGTTTGTGCAAATGCCCTTCGCGAGGCGTGCCCGTTTGCGGGGGAATTGAGGCCTGTGCTGAATCAGGGTATGTCCTGAGCAAATTCCTCAAAACCACGGCCAGTGCGCCTCTCCAGCGATCCCGCCATTTTTCGCCGAGGCTGAAAAACGTCGCGGCCGCGAGACATTCCGTGCGCGAGTGTTAAATCCGTGCCGCAAGCCGTTCGCCCGGGAGCCTTGTATTTCCTGCCTTTCCGTGTTGCTGGCCCCACCCTTGCTATGGACTGGGGGCGCAAGTCGAGGACGTGACGGCCGGACGATTCGAAGCAGCAGCCGGACCGGAAAAGAATCGCCACGCTGGCAACCCGCAAGCTTGTCTCGCCTGGTTCGAAGCTGCGGACTTAAAACGGCAGTGTGAACGCAGGCAGGACAGCGGCGGTTGTCGACTGATCGCCAGTTTTTCGTAGTGCCGGCAGTACGTCCCCTCAAACCAATCGTGGTTAAGGGTTTTTATTTAGATATACGAAGGAGTCTGTCATGAAAAATTTCATCGCCCAGGCAGCACGTTTTGTTCGCGACGAAGACGGCGTATCGGCCATCGAATATGGTCTGCTCGCCGCGCTGATCGCGCTGGTCATCATCGGGACGGTAACCACGCTCGGCACGAACCTCAAAGCGGTTTTCAGCGATATCGCGGGATCGGTCTAGGGCGTCCGCCGGCGGACGAACCCGATGTTCGTCCGCCGATCTTCGGCCTGGTTTTGCGACCGGGCGCGCAGATCGCACCGGGCCACCTGAACGGCCCGTTCTATTCGGTGCGCAGCGGATGTCGTCGCTGCCGCCATGAAGTAAAAAAACGAGTCCGATGGAGCGAGGCCTCTCATGACACTGCCACCCCTGCCGCCGCAACCCGTGCCGCTATGCGTGATCGTGCTGGTCATTGTGGCGGCCAGCACGGATATTGCCGCGCGCCGGATACCGAATCGTGTCATTGCGATCGGCCTCGCCGCGGCGCTCTGCGTACAGGTGGGGTTGCAGGGACCGTCGAGCGGTGGGCTGGCGTGGCTGTCGGGCGCCGCGTGTGGCTTCGCGCTGCTGTTGCCGTTCTATCTGCTGCGCGGCATGGCGGCAGGGGACGTGAAGCTGCTGCTGACGATCGGCGCATTTGTGGGCCCCGCCATGACTTTCCGTATTGCGCTCGCCACCTTTCTGATCGGCGGCGTGTGGTCGGTCGGGTTGGCGGTAGGGCGTGGGCGCTTCCGGCAACTGATCGCCAATCTGCGGCAGATCGTGGGTTCGTGGCGTTCTGCGCCGCGACAGGTTCTGGCGAGCGGCAGCGCGCTACCCGAATCGGTGGGCGCAATTCCTTACGGTGTCGCGATGGCGGCCGGCACGCTGGGTGTGTTGTTCGCGGCGACCTTCTAGCCGCGTGAGGAAGGCAGAAGACGTAAAGGTGGTGCGCGGCCAGCCGCGATCACTTTAGGCAGCCGTATCGAACGCGGGCATCCGGTCAATCCGGAAGTGTTTATGAACCATGCAGGAGTGTGTTGCCATGAAAAATCGTCGCGCTTTAGTCATGCTTGCGTTTGCCATGCTGGCGGGTCTCGCTGCCGTGGTTCTGGCCTCGCGATGGCTGCTGCAGACGTCGTCGAGCGCTGTCACGCCGGTGGCCGTGGCGGCGGGCGTCGTCAATCTCGGCGAGCCGCTGACACCCGCCCTTATCCGCACGATCAACTGGCCGTCAGGCAGCGTGCCACCCGGCGCCTTCACCGACGAGAAGGCGCTTGAAGGGCGGGTGGTGCTGACGAGTCTCGCGCCGGGAGAACCGGTGCTCGATTCGAAGCTTGCACCGATCGGCACGAAGGGCGGCCTCTCTGCGGTGATCGGCTCAGGCCGCCGGGCGATTACGGTGCGCGTCAACGATGTGGTCGGCGTGGCCGGTTTCGCGTTGCCTGGCAACTACGTCGACGTGATCGTGAATACGCAGAAACCCGGCTCGAGCGACGCCCAGCAGAGCATCTCGAAGATCGTGCTGGAACAGATCCTCGTGCTCGCCGTAGCTCAACAGGTGAGCCGCGACGACACGGCGCCGAAGGTCGTCAATGCAGTGACGCTCGAAGTGACACCCGAGCAGGCCGAGAAACTCGACCTCGCGCGCAGCGTGGGCACGCTGTCGCTGGTTCTGCGCAATCAGGTCGACAAGCAGACACCTTCGACCGATGGCGCAACCAAACTCACCTTGCTCGATGTGCCTGCATCCGCGCCGGTGGTCGAGCCGGTGCATCCGGTGCGGGCGCGTTATACCGCCCGCCCGGCTCCGAAGCGCGACTGTGTCGGCGTGCTGTCGGGCGTGACGGGTAGCGTCGAATGTTTTTAGGCCGGCCGTGGCGTGCCTTTTAACGAGGCATCGCGACCGGCATGACAAAGGCAAGAACGAAAGTCTCGGCTTACACGCATCGAGCAACGGGGGCATAAAGACATGAAAACAGAACTGGGGTTCTCGTCGGGCAGCTACGCGCGTCGCCGCTCGCTGAGCGGCACGGTACTCGCCGCGGCGCTGTGCGCCGGCATGGCGGTCGCGCAACAGGGTGCCGCGCAGGAGATCAACGGCATGCCCGCGCCGGGCAAAGGTGGCGCGAACGCAGCGTTGCCGGTGGGCCGCGGGCCGGTGCCGATGATGATCAGCATGTCGCCAATGCCGTCGGGTCCTACGGCGAGCGGCAAGTCGGTCGGCGCGGTGCCATTGAGCGGACCCAACTGCAGCGGGGAGATTCGTGACGAATCGAGCGTTGCAGTGGCCGTGGGCAAGTCGGTCCTCGTGCCGCTCGCCGAGCCGGCGCGCAATCGCACGCTCGGCAATCCGACTGTCGCGCAGGCCACGCTGGTTTCGCCGCGCACGCTCTATCTGGTCGGCATGACGGTCGGCACGACCAACATGATCGTCCAGGGGCGCAGCGGCCAATGCCAGATCATCGATGTGATCGTCAATATCGACGCGGACGGCTTGCAGCGAACCCTGCAGCAACTGCTGCCCGCCGAGCGCGGCATCAGGGTATCGACTGCCGCCGGCAACCTCGTGCTG
Source organism: Paraburkholderia fungorum (assembly GCF_003610895.1). Taxonomy (GTDB): domain Bacteria; phylum Pseudomonadota; class Gammaproteobacteria; order Burkholderiales; family Burkholderiaceae; genus Paraburkholderia; species Paraburkholderia fungorum_B. The sequence continues at coordinate 66,172 of NZ_MCAS01000001.1, read as the reverse complement.
GCGGGCCGCGTGTCAGGCGCGCAAGCCGCCCAGCAGGCGATGGAGATCGCGAACGCCTATGCGGGCGCGCAGCCTACCCAACAGCAGCAGGCGAGTACGGCGAACTTCGGCAACGGGGCTTCAAGTCTCACTCAGCAAAGCACGAGCGTCAGTAAGGCATCCGAAGTGATCAACATGATGACGGTCGATTCGCCCCAACAGGTCATGCTCGAAGTCAAGGTCGCCGAGGTCTCGAAGACCCTGCTCAACCAGCTCGGCGCAGCGGTGAATATCCAGGGCGGTTTCGGCTCGTGGACAGGCGCGCTGGTAAGCAGCCTGCTGGCCGGGGTGGGCAACGGCATTGCCGTCAGCAAGGCGAACAAACTGCCGTTCAATGTAGCGGTCGACGCCCAGAAGACCGATAGCCTCGGCAAGATTCTCGCGGAACCCAACCTCGTGACCCTCAGCGGTCAGGAGGCGTCGTTCCTTGCGGGTGGCAGGGTCTTCATTCCGGTACCGCAAAGCAACGGTACCGGCGGCTCGACGATCACGCTGCAGGAAGAGGAGTTCGGTGTGGGTTTGAAGTTCACGCCGACTGTGCTGGCGGGCAGCCGGATCAACCTGAAGGTGGCGCCTGAAGTCTCCGAACTCTCGCCAACCGGGGTGACGGTCACCGCCTCCAACGTCAGCGGGTCGGCGATCCTGCCGCTCATCACAACGCGCCGCGCGTCGACCACGGTGCAGATGAACGACGGCGAGAGCTTTGCGATTGGCGGCCTGATCCAGAACAACATCACGGGGTCGCTCAAGGCAATTCCCGGCCTCGGTGAAGTGCCGGTGCTGGGCGCGCTGTTCCGCAGCACGTCATTCCAGCAGGATCGCACGGAGCTCGTTTTCATCATCACCGTGCATCTTGTGAAACCGCTGCCGAGCAACGACTATCCGTTGCCGACAGACAGCTTCAGGCAGACCTCGGATGCCGGCGTGTATGCCACCGGCAATATGGAAGGCCGTCAGCCTCAACCCGCCGCGCCGGCTGCAACGACGCCGAACGCGCCGCAAGCGCCTGCTCCGGCACCCGCTGCGGGGTCGAACACGCCGGCCGCGCTGCCGCCGCGCGATACGCAGGCCGGCCAGCCGGCGCCGGTCGTGATCGGTCCGCCGGACGGTGGCGTGGTACCCGCGGCGGTACCCGCGGTGGTACCCGTAACGACGCCGCTGCCGGCTGCCGCAACGCCCTCCGTCACGGGCATGGGAGCGACTGCCACCACGGCCAGGGGCACCGTGCCGGCCGGCCAGAAGATGGTCGCCAAAGCGGGCGAAACCCATCTTGCCGACCAACAGTGATGCGCGATCAGGGGAATCTCATGAAACTCGAACATTTCGTTTTGGCGGGTCGTGCGGCACTCATGTTGGCACTGGGCGCGGCGCTCGGCGGCTGCATGACCAGCACGCCGGTGTGGGACGCACATTTCGGCGAAGCGGCGCGCGCGGCCGCCCAGATGCAGATCATCGATCCGCACGCGGGCGAGCATGCGCCGTCGGCACCGGGCGTCGACGGCAAGGCGGCCGTGGCGGCGCAAGACGCGTACGACAAGTCGTTCCAGGCGCCTGTCACCACGCCGAATGCATTCGTGATCGGCATTGGCAGCGGCAATGGCGGCGGGGCCAGTGGTCAGTGACCGCCTTCGGCGCGGGCGGCCGTCTTGCCTCGCGCCTGCTCAGCTTGCAGGGTTCGCAGGGCTTGCACTACCGGCTGACGGCAACCGTCGCCAGTCACCTTCGATTGTCCATTTGAGAACATCATGATCAATGTCCTGGCTCTCTCTGAAGACAGCACGCGGCTCGCCCAGATCGTGCGTCTGATCGGCGAATGTGGCGGTTGCCGGGCCACCCGGGCAACCGGCAAGCCATCGCGGCTCAGCGAGCGGGGAGATAGTCTCGATGCCTTCGATGTCCTGATTGTCGACGCCGCGTCGCTCAGCGACGTCGAACTCTCCGTCGTCGAGACACTCCACCACGCTCACGCGCGGCTCACCTGCATCCTGGTGATTCCCGATCCGTCGTCGCAGACCTTGATCGCGGCGATGCGTGCGGGCTTTCGCGACGTGCTCGGCTGGCCGGTCGATCCGCGCTCGCTGGGTGACGCCCTGCGGCGTGCGCAGACCCAGGGCGGATCCGGCAATGCACGCGAAACCAGAATCCTGTCGTTCATGTCGTGCAAGGGCGGTGCGGGCACGAGCTTTATCGCCTGCAATGTCGCGCACGCGATTGCAAGCCTCGCGCAAAAGCGGGTCTTGCTGATCGACCTCAACCAGCAGTTCGCCGACGCGGCCTTTCTCGTATCCGAGGAAACACCGCCGTCGACCTTGCCGCAAGTCTGTTCGCAGATCGAGCGGATGGATCTCGCGTTCTTCGACGCGAGCCTCGTACACGTGACCGACAACTTTCACATCCTGGCGGGAGCGGGCGACCCGATCAAGGCCGCCGAACTCAAGGAAGACCGTCTCGAATGGATTCTGGGCGTTGCCGTGCCGCGTTACGACTTCGTGCTCTTCGACCTTGGACAGACCATCAATCAACTGTCGATGCATGCGCTCGACAGCAGCGAGCAGATCCATATCGTGCTGCAGGCGAGCATGCCTCATGTGCGGGCCGGCCGCCGGCTGCAGGAAATTCTCGGCTCGCTCGGGTACGCGCCCGACCAGATGCGCTTGCTGCTGAACCGCTACGGGCGTGAGGCCCAACGCGCCCGCGCGGCGCTCGAACAGGTCCTGGGTATGCAGGCATGGCAAGTCATTCCGGAAGACCCGGTGGTCGTATCCGACGCCATGAACCAGGGACTGCCGATATCGCAGACGGCCCACAACAGCGGCGTATCGCGCGCCTTGCAGACGCTCGCGGAAAACATCGTCAGCGGTGCATCGACGCCGGGCCGGGGACGCGCCAATCGCACGTCGGTGTTCTCGCGGCTGCTGGGCCGTCAGGCCACGCCGAAACTTGAAATGATGTAAGGCCAAAGGGACAAAGGGGACCATCATGTCGCTTCGTGAGCAGATTTCCGCGCAACGCACTCAACCCTTGGGCGATGCTTCCGACCCGGCGAATCTGCAGGGTGGCATGATGCGCGCCGCCTACCAGAAGCTGAAGCGCGAGGTTCATCAGGCCGTGCTTGACCGCGTCGAACTGGAGCGCCTGTCGCGTTTGCCTCCCGAGCAGGTCCGGCAGGAAATCGCCGCGCTGATCGGGCGCATTCTCGAGGATCAGAAAGCCCCGGCGAACGATCTCGAACGCAGGCAGCTCGTTGTCGACGTGCATGACGAGATGTTCGGTTTCGGACCACTGGAGCCGCTGTTGCGCGACCCGACCGTGTCCGACATTCTGGTGAATACGTATCGCCATACCTACGTCGAGCGAAGAGGGCGCCTGGAAGCCACCGACGTGACCTTCTACGACGACGCGCACCTGATGAAGGTGATCGAGAAAATCGTCTCCGGTGTCGGGCGGCATATCGACGAGTCGAGCCCCATGGTCGATGCGCGTCTTCCAGATGGTTCGCGCGTGAACGCGATCATCAGGCCATGCGCTGTCGACGGCCCCTTGCTGTCGATCCGCCGTTTCGCCGCCAATCCGCTTCAGGTGGCCGACCTCGTCGAACTGCAAAGCCTGACGCCGCCGATGGCGGAGGTCCTCGATGCGCTCGCGCGCGCCAAGGTGAACATTCTGGTGTCAGGCGGCACGGGCAGCGGCAAGACCACCTTGCTGAACGTTCTTTCGGGTTTCATTCCAGGCGACGAACGCATCGTCACGATCGAAGACGCCGCGGAGCTGCAGCTGCGCCAGGAGCACGTGCTGAGACTGGAAACGCGTTCACCGAACATCGAAGGGCGCGGTGAGATTACGCAGCGCACGCTGGTGCGCAATGCGCTGCGGATGCGTCCGGATCGCATCATTCTGGGCGAAGTGCGCGGAGCGGAGGCGCTCGACATGCTCAATGCAATGAACACTGGGCACGAGGGATCGCTCTCCACGATCCACGCCAACACCCCGCGTGACGCGCTGACGCGCCTCGAAAACATGATCAACCTGGGCGGTCTTTCGCTGCCGACCAAAACCATGCGCCAGCAGATTGCCTCGGCGATTTCAGTGGTCGTGCAGGCCACGCGGCTGACCGACGGCCGGCGCAAGATCGTCAGCATTTCGGAGCTGACCGGCATGGAAGGCGACATGATCAACATGCAGGAGATCTTCGTTTTCAAGCGCTCCGGTGTCGATTCGAAGGGATGTGTTCGCGGGCATTTCAGCGCGACCGGCGTGCGGCCGAAATTCGCCGAGCGATTGCAGGCGTTCGGCGTCGCGCCTTCGGACCATGTCTACGATCCGGCCCGGCGCTTCGAAACGACGTGACATCCATGCTTTCTGAGCGTAACCCGATTGTCCTGTGTTTCAGGAGACTCGCATGACACCGATCTTTTATGCGTCGATCATTCTGCTGTTCGTCGCCGTGGCGCTGGCCATGGAAGGCGCGTACGAGTACTGGAACAGCCGGCACGGACCGGTTGCGCGCCGGGTCGATTCGCGAATTCGCGCGGTTTCCGCGGGCGGACAGGTCAGCGTGGAGCGGCTTTCGATTCTCAAGACGCGCATGCTGGCCGGCTCGTCGCTGCCCGCAAGGCTGCTGCTGCAGATGCCGCGCGTGCATGCAATCGATCTGTTTCTCCAGCAATCGGGTGTGACATGGACGGTCGCCCGGCTCATTGGAACCTGCGCCGTTCTGCCGCCGCTCGTGCTCCTCGTGGGCACGCTGTTCGCGGTGCCGCTGCTCTTCACGGCGATTGGCGCCGCGCTCTCCACCCTGTTGCCCATCATGTATGTGCAGCGCCGGCGCAACAAGCGCGTGCGCCTGCTCGAGCGGCAACTGCCGGACGTCTGCGACATGCTGGCGCGCGCGCTGCGATCCGGGCACGCCTTTACCGGCGCGATCGACATGGTTGGCACCGAGTTCGCGGAGCCGATGAGCGGTGAGTTCCGCATCACGTTCGACGAGATCAACTACGGCGTTTCGATTAGCGAAGCCCTGACGAATCTCGCCACGCGTGTGCCGATCCGCGATCTGCGCTACTTCGTGATTGCGGTGGTGATTCAGCGCGAGACCGGCGGCAATCTTTCGGAGGTGCTCGACGGGATCGCCGCGCTGATTCGCGAGCGATTCAAGCTGTTCGACAAGGTGCGTGTGCTTTCTGCCGAAGGCCGGCTGTCAGCCTGGATCCTCGGATTGCTGCCGTTCGGCACGGGCGTGCTGATGATGCTGGGCAATCCGGGCTTTCTCGATGTGCTTTGGCAGGACCCGGTGGGCGTAAGAATGCTGGGAACAGTACTCGTATCCATGGTGTTAGGTGCGTTCTGGATGCGGCGCATCGTCAAGATCCGGGTCTAGTGCCACCGGTTTGCGACACAGCACACGACACGTTATCGGGGAGAAATCATGCAGACGCTAAACGCCACACAGATTCTGTTGCTGGCCGGTGTGTTCGCCGTTGTGTTTGTCGCCGCATTTGGCGCGATGCATCTTGTCGCGCCGCGCGATCTGCGGCGCCGCATCGAGCAGGCCGGCGGCACGAATCTCGCCTTCGGGGCCGACCAGGCGACCGAATCGCCGGATGTGTCCTGGTTCGAGAAAATCGCGGAGATTTCCCAGCCCATTTCGAAACTGTCCGTGCCGAAGGACGGCTGGGAGCAGTCCGCGCTGCGCCTGCATCTGGCGAATGCCGGCTGGCGCTCGCCCAGTGCCGCGCCGATCTATTTCGCCGCCAAGACTGCTTTGGCGATCGCGTTGCCCTTGCTCGCGTTGCTCGGGCTGGTCAGCATGTCCGGTGCCGCGACGACCTTTGAGCGTCTGATACTTCTGACCGCGCTTGGCGCCATCGGCCTGTACCTGCCCAACCTGGTGCTGAGCAAACGCATTGCCTGGCGCAAACGCGTGCTGGTGGAAGACTTTCCCGACACGCTGGATCTGCTGACCGTCTGCGTCGAGGCGGGTCTCGGTCTGGACGCGTCGCTCATGAAGGTGGGCGACGAGATCAGGATGCGCAGCCCGGTGGTGGCGAGCGAGCTTGAGCTGATGCTGCTTGAAATGCGCTCCGGTTTTTCCAAAGAAAAAGCGCTGCGCAATTTCTCCTTGCGCGCGGGCGTCGAGGATATCGATTCATTCAGCGCGGTGCTGATTCAGGCTGAACGCTTTGGCACGAGCGTGGGGACTTCGCTGAGGGTGCTGTCCGACACGCTGCGTACCCGGCGAAGGATGCGCGCCGAGGAAAAGGCCGCCAAGATTGCGCTGAAACTGCTGTTTCCGCTCATCTTCTGTATCTTCCCGGCGCTGCTCGTGGTCCTGATGGGGCCGGCCATGATTCATATCTACCGGGTTCTGCTGCCCAGCATGATGGGCTCGGGGGGATGACGGCGGCGCGTTCGCAATCACAGCCCGCGGCGTTCCACGAAGCGGCCAGGGCTCGGAAGTCTTGACGCGTTCATCGGTGATCGGGGAGGACCTATGAAACGGAAGAATCAGCGTGGCGGGGCAGCCGTCGAGTTTGCCCTTGTATTGCCGATTCTGCTGGCGTGTCTGTTCGGCACGGTGCAATTCGGCTGGCTCATGAATAACTACGTGATGCTGACGAATGCGGCGTCGCTCGGAGCGCATCAGCTCGCATCGGAGCGCGGCTACGCCACGCCTTATACGGACACGCAACAGGCCATACTCGCGTCGACGGCGGCATTGAAGAGCGCGCTGACCATCACGATGAGCGTGGGCGGCACAACCTGTTCCAGCGACAGCACGTGCGCGAGCGCGCTGGGGACGTCGACCCAGGCGCCGACGGCGGGCACCGAGGCGAGCGTGTCGCTTGGCTACTCGTTCGCACCGCTTTTCAGCGGCGCGCTGTACGGTCTCAAGTCCATCATGCCGTCCAGCTTGAGCGCGCGGATGTCGGAGCTCGTGCAATGAAACCCGCGCAAGCACGACTTCCGGCAATGCGCGAGTCACGTAGGCAATCACCGCGAATTTGCGAGTGGGGTGCGGCCATGACGTTGAAGAAACAGAAAGGAATCGCGGCGGTCGAGTTTGCCCTGCTCGTTCCGATACTCCTCGCGATTGCGCTCGGCCTTGCACAGTTCGGCTGGCTGCTCGGCAATTACGTGATGGTCGCCAACGCGGCATCGGCGGGTGCGCGCTATTTTGCGTCACAGCGTGGCACCGCCAATCCCTATACGGGAACGCAAACCCAGGTGCAGGCATCGGCATCCGTGCTGACTACTGGAAACCTGTCTATCACCGCAACGGTCAACGGCGGCAACTGCACCAGCGACACCGCTTGTGCGTCGGATCTGACCAGTGCCGCAAGCGGGACGGCCGTGGCAACCGCGGCCGTTACCGTTACCTACAGTAATTTTTCTCCCCTGTTCAAGGGAGCGCTGGCCGGTCTCTATTCGATGATGCCGGCCGCGCTCAATGCCACGGCAGTGGAGCGCGTGCAATAGCGTGAGCGGTTCAATCGTCCGGGAGGGCATGCAATCATGAGAAACAACCTTGGGCATCACGCCTCGCCGACGCGCCAGCGCGGGGCCGTCTCCGTTGTGGTGGCGATTTCTCTGATCGTTCTTTTGGGGTTCGCGGCGCTGGCCGTCGACTACGGCTATCTGGCGTACAGCCAACGGCGCCTGCAGAGCGCAACCGACGCCGCAGCGCTGGCCGGGGCGGTGGATCTCTGGACCAAGCCATGGGCCACGGCCGCCAGCGACGCGCAAGCGTTCACGGCGGGGCAGAGCAATACCATGCCCGGCGGCGTCAACCCGGCGACCGCCACGGTAACCGGCCTGACCTTGTCCAGCATCACGCTGCCGTACAAACAGGCGGCATCCGGATACAACGGCATCAAGGTGACCCAGCAAGCGACGGTGCCGCTTTTCTTCGCGAAGGTCTTCGGTATGACCTCGCAAACGATCAGTGCAACTTCCGTGGCGGGGGCAGGCGGCGGGGCGGAGCCCGCGCTCTATAACGTCATGATCATCCTCGACACCACAAGATCGATGAGCACCACTACCGACAGTAACTGCACGAACTCAAAGGGCGTGGCGCAGACGAGATTGCAGTGTGCCGAGGCGGGCGCGCTGAAACTGCTGACCGGCCTGACGAACGCCGGCGACAAGGTGGGATTGATGGCATTTCCGCCGCAAACATCGTCGACATACAATTTTTCGTGCAGCGGAAATTCGCCGACCATTGCCGGCAGTTATTCGGCCTCCGGTGCGAGCTATCAGTACGCCTCCGCGAGTTCGGGCTATCTGGGCAGCAACCAGCAGGCGAATACCGGCTCCGCGATCGTGCAGGCACTGGGCGGCGGCAGTTGCGGCGGTCTGCCGGCGCCTGGCGGGCTGGGCACGTTCTACGCGCAGGCGATCACGGCGGCGCAAACGTCGCTGGCTGCCACGGCGGCAACGGAAAGTCCACCCGGACAGAACGTGATCATTCTGCTTAGCGACGGCATAGCGACTTCAACGACGAGCCAGCTGGGCAGCACCTATAGCAGTACCTACGGAAGCGAGTGTCAGGCGGCCATCAACGCGGCATCGACCATCAAGAACAACACGGGCACCCTGATTTACACGGTGGCATATCTGGGTGGCGAGGCCGCGTCGGCGCCGAGCTGCGGTGACGGCAACGATAAACTCACGGCCTGTAATACGATGGAATCTATCGCGACGAACTCGTCGTATTTCTATTCCGACACCTGTGCGAATGCCGCCGGTGGAACCAACAGCCTGAATACGCTGTTCGGGCAAATCGCATACAGCCTGACGAAGCCGAGGTTGATTCCGCTCAGTGCATCCTGAATCGGGTGTAAGGCACTGTGCTGTCTGCTCCGATAGTCAATAAACGGTATATACTGTTTATACCATTATTACTGCGGAGGTAAGCATGTCGGCACCTGTCACCAAAGAGCACACCAAGAAAGCGTTCCATTTCCCGAAGAGCTCGGCTAAGCACGCGGCGAATGGCGCGGAGCCGGTAGCCGCACCGGAACAGGCGGCGGAAGCGGCGCCGGCCGTCAAGAAAGCAGCTAAGGCGAAGCGCGCGGCAGCCGCGGACGCAGCGCCGACCGTCAAGAAAGCCGCCAAAGCCAAGCGCCCAGCGCCGGCGGAAGCAGCGCCCGAGGTCAAGAAGGCCGTTAAGGCGAAGCGTTCGGCTGCCGTGGAAGCAGCGCCTGCTGTTAAGAAAGAAGCTAAAGCAAAGAGTTCGGCTGCAGCGGAAGCGAAGCCTGCCGCGAGGAAGGCGGCTAAGCCGAAGCGTACTGCCACTGCCGAAACTGCGCCGGCCGCTGCTCCTGAAGCCAGGAAAGCCAAGCCGCCGAAGAAAGAGAAAGTCGTGCGCGACAGCTTCACGATGCCGAAATCGGATTACGACAGGATCGCGTCTCTCAAGCAGAAGTGCCTTGAGGCCGGCGTGTCGGTCAAGAAAAGCGAGTTGCTGCGCGCAGGATTGATGATGCTGGAATCGGCAGCGCCGCAGCGCCTGCTTGCCGCCGTGTCGTCGCTCGAGACGGTGAAGACGGGACGTCCCGCGAAGGGCTAAACCCGGCTGTCACGATTCCCGCGCAAGCTTGCGCGGGAGGCGCGCCCGCCCGGGCGGTGTCGGACTGCAGCGCATCCGGCTGCACGTTCTCGAGCCGCAGGGGCGGGTACGAAGCATCATCATGGCATCGGCATATTGCCGGACGGTGACGGGCGAACTTTATTCGTCGTCGGCTGCGTGTTGAGCGGCGGTGCCTGACAACACGCGTGAACGGATCACTTTCACCCGTTGCTGCATGATTTCGCGTGCTTTGGCGCCGTCTCGCGCTTCGATCGCATTGAGTACCGACTTGTGCGAGCGGATCACGCGCGCGGCGATGGCATGCGTGGTGTTCGGCGCGAGCAGCGGTTGCAGCACGAACCGCAGCGCACGGAATTGCGCGAGCAGCACCCGGTTGTGCGAAGACTCCACAATCGCTTCATGAAAGCGCAGCGACGCGTCTGTAAACGCAAGCGGATCGTCGCGCAGCTTGTCGAGTTCGGCCAGAATTGCGCTCAGCTTTCCGAGGTCGTCCCCGGTGGCGTTTTGCGCCGCAAGTTCTGCCGACGTGACCTCGATTGCCATTTGCGCGTCGAAGATTTCCTCGCCCGTCACGCCGATCAGGTGCAGTTGAATGGCCAGCGCGTCTGCGAAGCGCTCCGGATTGCCTTCCGCAATCCATGCGCCGCCTTTCGCGCCCATACGGATTTCCACAATGCCGACTGCTTCGAGCGTGCGCAGCGCATCGCGAGCGGCCATGCGGCTGACGTTGAACTGGGCGGACAGCGACGTTTCGCTGCCGAGAAAATCCCCCGTCTTGATCTGACCGGAAAACACAGCTGCGCGCACTTGTGAAACGATGCGCCAGGATAAGGTTTCCGTCTGCACCGGTTCCCACAGCGGCGTAGTTTCGACAGTACCTTTTTTCAATTCGGATCTCCGGACCTGAGCGTTGCGACGGGGTGAGCGGAGGCCGCATGCACGAAAGGCGTGGTGCGACCCCGAAAGACTGATCGCGATGTTAGCATAGCCGTTGAATAATCATACGGTTATACAATTCGCATCTCCTGCTGCACTATCCGGCGATCATAAGTCGAGCACCAGACATTCGCTTTTGCTGCCCGAGCAGCAAATCATCATCGACCGGTTTGCCTCCTGTTCACTCTTCGTCAGCACCATGTCGCGATGGTCGGGCACGCCCGCAAGCACACGCGTTTCGCATGTGCCGCACACGCCCTGCGAACAGGAGTAAGTGATGTCGATCCCTTCGGCGATCAGGACGTCGAGAATCGTCTTGCCGGCGCTCACCTGAATCATGCGGCCCGAGCGGGCGAGTTGCACGTTAAAGCCGCCTGATGTTGCGGGCGCTTCGCCGGCCGCGAAGTACTCGACATGAAAACGTGCGCCGCCGCCACAGTTCGCAGCGCTGGTCTCGAACGCCTTCAACATCGCCGAAGGGCCGCAGCAGTAAAAGTGCGTGCGCTCGTCGTGCTGCTTCAGGACCGTGGCGAAATCGAGCCGCTCTCCACCTGGCTCGCCGTCGTGATGAAACTGGACGCGCGAGCCGTACTGACGCAACGCAGCAACGAAGGCGGTGGCCTCGCGGGTTCGCGTGCAGTAATGCAACTCCCACGATCGCCCCAGTGTTTCCATGCGACGGATCATGCCCATGAGCGGCGTGATGCCGATTCCCCCCGCGATGAGCACCGTATGCGCGGCATCTTCTACCAGCGGGAAATTATTGGCGGGCGCACCGATCGTCAACGTGGCGCCCACGCGCAGCGTCTCATGCACCCAGGCGGAGCCGCCGCGGCTCGACGGATCGCGATTCACGCCGATCACATAGCGGTGCGTGTCCTGCGGGGAATTGCACAGCGAATAGCTGCGGATCATTCCGTTGGGCAGGTGGAGATCGATGTGAGCCCCGGCCGTGAAGCCCGGCAGCGGCGCGCCATCAGGTGCGTGAAATTCATACGTATTGATGGTCGGCGCCTCGTATCTGATCGCGCGAAGCTGCACCTTTAGTGTGTCCATAGCGTTCTTCATGTTGACTCGTCTGGAGTTGTCTCGCCGCGCAGACGCAAATTCTGTTGCGCGTGCTTTGATGTGTAATATATATTATCGAAACAGCACCGACAAGCGTGAAGCAGGAACCGATTGAACGGATGGATGCTTCTATAATGTCTAATGTGTATTATCATTAGCATGATGCTGGACGCGACAGAAATGATGGCCGGCCGAGGCTGCCGAAGCGTTCGTAAGCTCGATGCACCGGCCGGGCGATAACAATGGAGACTTGAAGAATGCTGTCCCAAGCGAAGAACGAACTCTTGACGAAGGTTGGGCCGGGCGAGCCGATGGGCGAGTTGCTGCGCCGTTACTGGATGCCGATTGCCGGCGTGAGCGAATTCGACGAAGTGGCGGTCAAGCCGGTGCGCCTGCTTGGCGAAGACCTCGTGCTGTACAAGGACCTGAGCGGCAACTTCGGCCTGATCGACCGTCAATGTCCGCATCGTCGCGCCGATCTCGCCTATGGCTTTGTCGAAAAGTGCGGACTGCGCTGCAACTATCACGGCTGGCTCTACGACCAGGGCGGAAAATGCACGGAGCAGCCGTACGAGGACGTGGCGAATCCGCAGTTGAAACTCAAAGAGCGCGTGAAGATCAAGGCGTATCCGGTCGAGGAGAAGGCGGGTCTGCTGTGGGCCTACCTTGGGCCGCAACCTGCACCGCTCGTGCCGAACTGGGAGCCGTTCTCCTGGAAGAACGGCTTCGTGCAGATCGTGATTTCCGAAGTGCCGTGCAACTGGCTGCAATGCCAGGAGAACTCGATCGATCCCATCCACTTCGAATGGATGCACAACAACTGGACCACGCGCCTGAATGGGGCGATGGGCCCGTACTCGCCCGCGCATAAACAACTCGATTTCGACGAATTCGACTATGGGTTCATCTACAAGCGCCTGCGCGGCGATGCGGACGAGAACGATCCGCTCTGGTCGATCGGCCGGGTCTGCCTGTGGCCGAATGCATTCTTTCTCGGCGAACATTTCGAGTGGCGCGTGCCGGTGGACGATTCGCGCACCTTGAGCGTGACGTGGGCTTTCACCCGCGTGCCGAAGGAGAGCGAGCCGTACGAGCAAAAGAGCGTGCCGACCTGGCACGGTCCGGTGACCGATCCGCAAACCGGCCGCTGGATCACAAGCCACGTGATGAATCAGGATTTTGTCGCGTGGGCGGGACAGGGCGTGGTGGCCGATCGCACCAAAGAAAACCTGGGCAGCAGCGATCGCGGCATCGTCATGTTGCGCCGGCGCTTCTTCGAGGAACTGGACGTGATCGCCAACGGCGGCGAGCCGAAGGGCATCATCCGCGATCCGGAGCTCAATGAATGCGTGCAACTGCCGATTGCCGCGCGCGCCACGTTCGTTGAGGGCATGACGCGCGCGGAGATCGCGAATCATCCTTTGTGGAAGCATCACCTGCGGGATTTCCGCTTTCAGGCGGGCCAGCCGGAGCATGTCAGGAAGGCTTTTCTCGATGCAATGGGCATGGAGCCCTGAGGTCCGCGCTACAGTAACGGTGCGAAAACAGCACACGGCGGCGCCTTGCGCCGACCGGACATCAGATATCGGAGACGCAGATGCAAACCAGAAGTTACGACGTTCAACTTGGCCTGTTCATCAACGGGGAGTGGCGCACCGGAGGGCGTGATACGCAGCCGGTCGTCAATCCTGCTGACGAAACGGTGCTCGCCCAGTTGCCGCTTGCCACCCAGTCCGACCTCGACGACGCGCTCGCCGCAGCGGCGGCCGGATTCGCCACGTGGTCGCGCATGAGTGCCGCGGAGCGGGCCGCCATCATCGACAAGGCCGCTGCACTGATGCACGAACGCGCCGAGGAGATTGGCACGCTGATGAGTTTCGAGCACGGCAAGATGCTGGCCGACGGCCTGCAGGAAGCGCACAGCTCAGCGGATATCGTCAAATGGTTCGCGGAAGAAGGGCGTCGCGCCTATGGGCGTGTGGTGCCGGGGCCGTTGCCGAATTCGCGCCAGCTCGTGCTGAAGGTGCCGGTTGGACCGGTGGCGGCGTTCACGCCCTGGAATTTTCCCGTGCGAATTCCGGCGCGCACCGTGGCGGCCGCGCTCGCGGCAGGGTGCTCGGTGATTCTGAAAGCGGCCGAAGAAACGCCCGGCTCCACCACGGCGATGGTGCGATGCTTTCAGGATGCGGGTTTGCCCCCGGGCGTCTTGAATCTGGTGTTCGGCGTGCCGGCAAAGATATCGGAATATCTGATCGCGTCGGACGTCATCAAGGCCGTTGCGTTCACCGGGTCGATTCCGGTCGGCAAGCATCTCGCCGGGCTGGCCGCGGCGCACGGTCTGAAGAAGCTGGTGATGGAACTGGGCGGCCATGCGCCGATGATCGTTTGCGACGACGTCGACGTCGCGCGTATCGCTACGATGACCGCCAATGCCAAGTTTCGCCAGGCCGGGCAAGCCTGCATTTCGCCGACGCGTTTCTACATTCAGGAGGGCGTCTACGGCGCCTTCATCGACAAGTTTGTCGAGGTCGCTGCGAAGCTTAAGGTCGGCTCGGCCTTCGAGCCCGATACCCAGGCGAGCCCGGTTGCCAACGCGCGCCGGCTCACCGCGGCGGACGAGTTCGTCAAGGATGCGGTGTCGCACGGTGCGCGCCTGCTGCTCGGCGGCCAGCGTCTGAATCGCCCCGGATTCTTCTACGCGCCGACCGTGCTCGCGGATGTGCCCGAAACGGCGCGGATCATGAACGAAGAACCGTTCGGTCCGGTGGTGCCGTTCAGTTCTTTCAAGACCGTCGAAGAAGTGCTCGAGCGCGCCAACCGGTTGAAATACGGCCTCGCGGCCTATGCATTCACTGGCTCGGACCGACGCGCGCTGCAACTGTCGAATGGCCTCGAAGCCGGCATGATCGGTATCAATAGCATGCTGGTCTCAGGGCCGGAAGTACCTTTCGGCGGCGTCAAGGAGAGCGGCATTGGCTCCGAAAACGGTATTGAAGGCTTGCAGGCGTATCTGGTCACAAAGTTCGTTCAGCAAGCCGTGTCCTGAGTGGGCCGCGAAAGCGGCGGTCGGAACCTCGATCGCCGCTGGCCAATCTCAGAAAAGTTATATATATTATAGTTAACAACATTCCCCCGAAGCAGTGAAGCCGCCGGGCATGGTTTAGAACCTGCTCATGGACTAGCCAATACGATTCGTACGACTGATGAAAGAGAATATTCCGCACGATGCCAGACCCGCTCGGACTTCGACAGTCTGGGAGTCCGTGCAAACGGAAAAGCTTTCATGGCGTGTCGCGTCGCAAGTGCGAGCGGCGCTGTTCTCGAAGCAGGTGAAGGCGGGCGATTTTCTGGGCAGCGAGGCATCGCTTGCACAGCAATTCAATGTGAGCCGCACTGCTGCTCGCGACGCGTTGAGAACGCTGGAAGCGGTCGGCATCGTGGAAATCCGCATGGGCGCGAAGGGCGGCGTATGGATTGCCGGTGCGAACCCGGAGCGTTTTGCCGACGCACTCTCGATACAACTGAGCCTCATCGGTGCCGGCGCGAGTGAAGTGTTCGACGCGCAAATGGCGATCGAGGTGCTGGCCGCGGAGAAAGCGGCCGAAAATCTGACGGTCGCGCACCGTACAGCACTGCGTGACACGTTGCATGGTGTGGAAGACGCGCGCAAGCAACTCGATACCTTTACCGATGCATCGCTGCGGTTTCACGAAGCACTCGTTGAGGCTTCCGGCAATCGGGTTCTGCTCGCGCAGTTCAAGGCCTTGCGTTTTGTGCTGACACCTTTGCTTGCCACCTATACGAGTGCGGACACGGCGAATCGTGTGATCGCTTCGCATCGGCGCCTGTTCAATGCGGTGTGCCAAGGTGAGGTCGAACTGGCGCGCCATCTGATGCAGGAGCGCATCCAGATCGTTCGCACGAGCTTCATCCCGATGACGCCGACGCTATACATGCAGCCCGATCCGCAAGCGATCCGGGCCTGAACTCACATTAATTAACGGAGACATTCATGATCATCGATGCGCACGCGCACGTTACCGCGCCGGATTCACTCTACGTCTGGAAGTCCGGTCTTGTTTCCCATCGCGGCGCGCACGGCCGTGGCACCGCACAGATCAGCGACGACGAAATGATGGCGGTGCTCAATGCGCCGACATTCGGCACCAAGTCGCACGTCGAGCAGTTGCGTGACATCGGCACGGACTTGCAACTGATCTCGCCGCGCCCGTATCAGATGATGCATAGCGAAAAACCCGCGAAGATCGTCCACTGGTTCACCGAGGAAACCAACGACATGATCGCGCAACAGGCGCGGCTGATGCCGCAGACGTTTCGCGGCATTGGCGGCTTGCCGCAGGCGTGGGGCGAGCCGGTGCGCGGATGGCTGCCTGAACTCGAACGCTGCATCAAGGAACTCGGTCTCGTTGGCGTGCTGCTGAATACCGACCCGAGTGAGGGCCTTGCGACCAACGAGGTGCCTGACCTCGGCAACGAATACTGGTATCCGCTCTATGAGAAGCTCGTCGAGCTCGATGTGCCCGCGTACCTGCATTCGGCTGGATGCCGTTCGGAGCGGCACAACTATTCGCTGCACTTCATCAATGAAGAAACGATTGCGGTGATGGCGCTCGCCCGTTCGCGCGTCTTCAAGGATTTCCCGCAGTTGAAGATCGTTGTCTCGCACGGCGGCGGCGCGGTGCCGTATCAATTCGGCCGCTTCCAGGCGCCTTCGCTGCGGCCTGGACGTGCGAGCGAACCATTTCTCGACAGCTTGCGCCGTCTCTACTACGACACGGTGCTGTACTCGGAAGAAGCGTTGCGTCTGCTCATCAAGACGGTCGGCGCGGACCGCTGCATCTTCGGTGCGGAGCGGCCGGGAGTCGGCACGGTGAAGGATCCGCAGACGGGCCGCTGGCTGGATGACATTCGTCCGATCATTGAAGGTTTCGAGTGGTTGAGCGGCGACGAGAAACGGATGATTTTCGAAGGCAACGCCCGCAAGGTGTTCCGTCTCGACCAACCGGCTGGCACAGCCGGGGCCCGTTGAACGCATTGGCGATGAAAACCACACTCAATGGGAGCGCGGCATGGCAACGATGATCGGGGCAATCGCCACATCGCACGGCCCCTTGCTGTCGATGCCACCCGAACTCTGGCATTTGCGGGCCGGCGCGGATATGAAGAATCCATCGCACTGGTTTCAGGGGCGTTCATACGACTACGCGGCGTTGCTGGAAGCACGAGCCCCCGGTTTTGCTGCGGCAGTTACCGAAGCGTCCAGGCAGGAACGCTACGCGGCTTGCCAGCGCGCGCTCGATACGCTTGCCGAACGCTTCCACGCGATGAAGGCCGATCTCGTCATCGTGCTCGGCAACGATCAGCGCGAGGTGTTCAAGGACGATCTGACCCCGGCGATCACGATTTTCGGCGGTGAGCAGATCGAAAACCTGCCGCTGTCGGACGAGCAGCGCCGCCGTTTGCCGCCGGGTATCGCCGAGGCGGAAGATGGCCACTGTCCGCCTGAAGGCGCGGTTTATCCCGGCGCACCGGATCATGCGTCGACGCTGGTGCGCTCGCTCGTCGACGACGGTTTCGATATCGCCGTGTCGAACCGCTTGCCGAAGAGCGAGGATCGCCAGCATGGCATTCCGCATGCGTTCGGCTTCGTCTATCGCCGCGTGATGCGCGATGCGCCGCCGCCGTCGGTGCCCGTGTTTCTGAACGTGGGCGTGCCGCCGAATCAGCCGCGCGTCGCACGCTGCCTCGCGCTCGGTCACGCGCTCGGCGCGGCGATCCGGCGCTTGCCGTCGGCGCTTCGCGTGGTGGTGGTCGCATCTGGCGGCATGAGTCACTTCGTGGTCGACGAAGCACTCGATCGCCACGTGCTGGGCGCGCTCGCCGAGCGCGACGAGGCCACGTTGCGCGATATTCCGGAAGCGTATTTCAACGGCAATACGTCAGAAATCAAGAGCTGGTTGCCGCTTGTCGGTCTTGCCGCGAGCGCGTCGCTCGAGATGACGCTGATCGACTATGTCGCCTGTTATCGCTCGGAAGCCGGCACGGGTTCGGGGATGGCGTTTGCCTGCTGGGAATGAGCGAGCAGGGCGGCAGTAGCAGACAAAACGAATATGAGGAACGGAGCAGACACGCATGAAACAAGCAGATGACATCACCCGACGCCTGCAGCGGCTCGATTGTTGCGCGGTATCGGATGCACTCGACAAGCTCGGTTTAACCGGCACGGTTACCGGTTTGCCGCAGCGTTCGACCTCGCGCCGCATCGCCGGCAAGGTCGTGACCGTGAAGCTGGTGGAAGCCGCGCAAGTGAGCGCCGCCGCTCATGGCGGGGCGCCGCGCCATCTCGGCACGACGGCCATCGAATCCGCCGGCGAGGGCGATGTGATCGTGGTCGAACAGCACACGGGGCTCGACGCGGGCAGTTGGGGCGGCATTCTCTCGCTCGGCGCCTCGTTGCGCGGCATCGAGGGCGTGATTGCGGATGGCCCCGTACGCGATATCGATGAAGCGCGCCAATACGATTTCCCGGTTTTCGCGCGGGCATTGACGGCCTTTACGGCACGCAATCGCGTTGCCGAGGCCGGCACCAATGTGCCGATCATGGTGGCGCGGGTATGCGTCTATCCGGGTGACTACGTCATCGCCGACAACAGCGCGGTGATCTTTATCGCCGCCGCGGACGCCGAACGCGTGCTTGCCGCTGCCGAGCAGATCGCCGGCAAGGAAGCGGCGATGGCGAAAAAGCTGCTCAATGGCGTGCCCATCGCACAGGTGATGGGTGCGGACTACGAATATATGCTGCAGGACAGGGGATAAACATGAGCGAGACGAACAACGCGAACAACGCGAACCAGGCCAACGACAGGAATGCGCAGCGCGCCCAGCGCCTCGATACCGCGACACTGAGCGATGCGCTGGATCGCCTCGGCATTGTCGGGCAATGTACCGGGATCAAGCCGCGCGATGCGAGTTTCCGGCTGTGCGGCCGCGCCTTCACGATTCTTTACGGGCCGCCGACGACGCCGCCCGGCACTGTCGGCGACTATATCGACGACGTGCCGGAAGGCGGTGTGATCGTGCTGGATAACGCGGGCCGTGAAGACTGCACGGTGTGGGGCGACATTCTCACGGAAATCGCCCATCGGCGGAAAATTGCCGGTACCGTCATTGACGGTATCTGCCGCGATGTGAGCCTGTGTTTATCGCTGGGTTACCCTGTGTTCAGCAAGGGACACTGGATGCGTACCGGTAAAGACCGCGTGCAGGTCGAAAGTACCCAGGTGCCGGTCAATATCGGCAACGCGCGTGTATTGCCGGGCGACCTGCTGATCGGCGACGCGGATGGCGTGATCGTGATTCCGCGGGTTCACGAAGATCGCGTGCTGGCCGCGGCCGAAGAGATTCACGCGGCGGAGCATGCGATTCGCGAAGCGGCGCGGCAAGGCATGCGGCTCGACGAGGCGCGCAAGCAGCATCGCTATCACGCGCTGCAGACCAAAGTGAGCGCCTGAGCGGCCACACTCAAGACGCCACGTCGCGCGATTCATCAGAATATCCATCAGGAGACACCATGTCCTACCCTTTTATCGATTCGCCGCTGGTCACCGCATCGATTGAGCGGCCGGCCGCGAACGTGATCGAGGCGGCCCGCGCTTTTCCCTCGGCAACCTTGCTTGAAGCCGCCAGCAAACGGGGCGCGCTGCCTTCGGCGATCAAGCCGGTCAGTTCGGCGTTCCGTGTCTGCGGCCCGGCGCTCACCGTGCATTCGCCGCCCGGCGACAATCTCTGGCTGCATCGCGCGCTGGTCCTCGCACAGCCGGGCGACGTGCTGGTGGTGTACACGAGCGACTACTACGAAGCCGGCTACTGGGGTGAAGTCATGTCGACGGCGGCCAAGGAGCGCGGTGTGGCGGGTCTTGTCATCGATGGCTGCGTTCGTGATGCCGAATTGCTCACGCGCATCGGTTTCCCGGTGTTCTCGCGTGGCTTGTGTATTCGCGGCACGACCAAGGATTTCGCGGCACGCGGCTGGATCAATCATCCGTTGCGGATCGGCGATGTCGCCGTGCGGGCGGGCGATCTGGTGGTGGGCGACGCGGACGGCGTAGTGGTGCTCGCGCAGGAATCGGTCGAAGCGACCTTGCGCGCCGCGCGCGAACGCGAGGACAAGGAAGCGGAAATACTCGCGCGCATCGCCGCAGGCGAGCTGACGCTCGATATTTACGGCTGGAATCGCTAGACGCACGGTTCGACACCGAAGAGACAGAAGAGACAGAAGAGACAGAAGAGACAGAGGAGCAAAACGCAATGAGCAATCAAACCGCAGGCGGTCACGAGCCTACGCTTTCCGAGCGCGCCGACGCGCTTGAACACAAGATGATCGCGGAGCTGGACCGGCGCGTGGTGAAATCGGTGATCTACACCTCGGGCGACCGCGATCCGACCCAGGCTATTGCGCCGCCGCCGGGCACGGGCCACTTCATGATGGGTGACGATCCGCGTCTGCAGAAGATGCCGGCGAAACCCACCTTGATCGACTTTTTCAAGTACCGCTTCGGGCCGGCCAATCATGTGCTGCAAAGTGCGACGCACGCGCTGAAAGCCGGGCAGAGCGAGAAAATCGTGCTGGCCTGCCTGCTGCACGACATCAGCGTGGCCGGTTTCATTCGCGGCGATCATGGCTACTGGGGCGCGCAGATGATCGCGCCGTATGTGGACGAAGAGGTCAGCTGGGCCATCCAGTATCACCAGGCGCTGCGGTTTTTCGCGGACGAATCGGTGGGCTATGGGTACCCGGATGCGTATCTGCGCTATTTCGGCAAGGACTACGAGCCCGAGCCATATATCAAACGCGACTACGAGTACGCACGCAATCACAAGTGGTACATGTCGAGCCGCTCGATCACGCTGCACGACATCTATTCGTTCGATCCGAACGCGGTGGTGAGTCTCGACGATTTCGTCGACATCATCGGACGCAATTTCCGGCAGCCGAAGGAAGGGCTCGGCTTCGACGGCAGTCCGTCGGCGCATATCTGGCGCACGATGATCTGGCCGACGAAGTTCCTGTAGTCGCCCGGTGGCCGAACATGGCGCGCCGGCGGCGCGCCACGCATTCTCATTCCTCTATCGAAGTCAGCAAAGGTATTCCCATGACAAACGAATTGCGTCCTGTCGCTCCGGCCTACGTCGGCTCGTTGAAGCCTTATCAGGCAGGCAAGCCTATCGAAGAAACGGCGCGTGAATACGGGCTGCCGGAAGCCAGCATCATCAAGCTCGCATCGAATGAAAATCCGCTCGGCATGCCGCCGAAAGCACGCGCGGCAATCGACGCGATCATCAACAGCGGCGCTCGCTATCCCGATCCGAACGGTCATGCGCTGAAAGTGGCGCTGGGCCAGAAGTACAACGTTGAACGGAACTGGATCACGCTTGGCAACGGTTCGAGCGACATTCTCGAACTCGTTGCGCGGGCGTTCCTGCAAGCGGCGCAACCGGGTAGCGATTGCAATGCCGTGTCGTCGCAATATGCGTTCATGGCGTGGCAGAACGCGGTCAAGGCAACCGGCGCGCGCATGGTCGCCGTGCCCGCCAAAGACTACGGCCACGATCTCGACGCCATGGCGCAGGCGGTCAACGCCGATACGCGCGTGGTCTACCTCGCGAATCCGAACAACCCGACCGGTACGTTCTTCAGCGTCGGCGAACTCACCTCGTTTCTCGATCGTATTCCGGCCAACGTGGTCGTGCTGCTGGACGAGGCCTATAACGAGTATCTCGAACCGCATCATCGCTACGACAGTACCGAGCTTGTGCGGCGTTATCCGAATCTCGTTGTGTCGCGCACCTTCTCGAAGGCGTTCGGCCTTGCCGGTTTGCGAGTCGGCTTTGCAATCGCCACGCCTTACGTCACCGATCTTCTGAATCGTGTGCGGCAGACGTTCAACGTCAATTCACTGGCGCAGGCCGCCGCCATCGCCGCGCTGAACGACGACGACTACCTGAACGAATCGTATCGCCTGAATCGTGAAGGCATCGAGCGGTTCTACGAAGTCTGCGACGCGCTGCGGCTCCCATACGTGAAAAGCCAGGGCAATTTCGTCGTGATCAAAGTCGGGAATTCGGCCGAGCTGTTCGACGCACTGCTCAGGCGCGGCATTATCGTGCGCAAGGTGGTGGACTACGGGCTCGGCGAGTGGTTGCGCATTACAGTTGGATTGCCGCAGGAAAACGAACGGTTCTTCACGGCGCTGCGCGAACTGGTGGTCGTCAACGCGTGAGATGGAAACTCACCTAAATTAAACTATATTATACTTATCGAGAAAGCCCGGCCACGGACTGCCCGCAGCATCCGTGGCCACAAACAGGCAAATACAAGTCCTGTCGCTTGAAGTGATCCCCCGTTGGAGCGAGACAATTCATGCTTGAGTTTATTCTGCGGAGACTGTTCCAGAGCGTCCTTGCGCTTTGGGCGATGTCGCTGCTCGTGTTTGCCGGCGTCTACGTGGTGGGCGATCCGATTGCGCTGATGGTCCCCGACAGCGCCACACCCGAGATGCGCACACGCATCATCGCGTCGCTCGGACTGGATCAGCCGTGGTGGCTCCAGTACTGGCGCTTCCTCACACATTCGCTGCACGGTGACTTCGGCACGTCGTTCCTGACCGGGGCGCCGGTTGCGCAGATGATCGTCACGCGTATGCCCGCGACGCTCGAGTTGTCGGTGATCGCCATGCTGATGGCCATCGTCATCGGCATTCCGCTTGGCATGTACGCGGGATTGCGGCCCGAGAAACTTTCCTCGCGCCTCATTACCGCATCGTCCACGATCGGTTTCAGCTTGCCGACGTTCTGGGTCGGGCTGATCCTGATCCTGGTCTGCTCGGTGCTGCTTGGCTGGCTGCCTTCAGGCGGACGCGGCACGACGACGTCATGGCTCGGCATGCAGGTGAGCTTTCTGACGCTCGACGGCTGGAAGCACCTGCTGCTGCCGGCGCTGAATCTCGCACTCTTCAACATCGCGCTGATTATCCGGCTCGCGTATTCGTCGACGCGCGAAACCGCATTGACCGACTACGTCAAATTCGCGCGAGCCAAAGGACTGAGCGCATCGCGCATTGTCGGCGTGCATATTCTGAAGAACATCATGATCCCGCTCGTCACGGTGATCGGCATCAACCTGGGCGGGCTGATCGCGTTTTCGATCGTCACGGAAACCGTGTTCGCGTGGCCAGGCATGGGAAAACTGCTGATCGATTCGATCAACGCGCTCGACCGCCCGGTGGTCATTGCCTATCTGCTGACCGTCGGGGCGATCTATATGCTGATCAATCTGGTCGTCGACGTTCTGTATTCGCTGCTCGATCCGCGCATCTCGGTGACGACGGAGGTGAATTGACATGGGACCCACTACAGGAACGACCATGGCCGAACCGCGAGTTCAATCGGCTGTACCCGCCAATTCCGCAGACTCCACAGTTTCCACGGTTTCCGCCGTAAAGCCGGCGAAACGCCCGCATCGATTTGCCCGCATGGGCGGTCAACTCAACGCGCTGTGGAGCGAATTCCGCCAGAGCAAACTTGCACTCATCGGGCTCGTGCTATTCCTTGCGATTGCCGCGCTGGCGGTATTCGCGCCGTGGATTGCGCCGCAGAATCCCTATGATCTCGCACAGCTCGACCTGAGCGATTCGCAATTGCCGCCGCTCGCGCATGCGTCGATGGGGTCGCACATCTACTGGCTCGGCACTGATGACCAGGGACGCGACATGCTTTCCGCGATTCTCTTCGGCATGCGCACGAGTCTATATGTGAGCCTCGCCTGTACCGTGCTCGCGTTGGTGATCGGTGTCGCGCTGGGTCTTGTCGGCGCGTTCTACGGACGCAAGGTCGATGCGCTGATCATGCGGCTCGCCGACATCCAGCTTTCGTTTCCTTCGATTCTGATTGCGCTGGTATTCATCGCGGCGTTCGGCAAAGGCGTCGACAAGATCATCTACGCACTCGTGCTGGTTCAATGGGCGGTGTATGCGCGTACCGCGCGCGGCTCGGCGCTCGTCGAGCTGCGCAAGGAGTATGTGGAAGCGGCGCGCTGCCTGAAGCTCAGCGACACGCGGATTATCTTCCGCCATGTGCTGCCCAATTGCGTGCCGCCGCTGCTGGTGGTCGCCACCGTGCAAATGGCGACCACGATCTCGCTCGAAGCGACGCTGTCGTTTCTCGGCCTTGGGCTGCCCATTACGGAGCCGTCGCTCGGGCTGCTGATTTCGAACGGCTACAACTACCTGCTGTCCGGTTCCTACTGGATCAGCGTTTTCCCCGGCGTCGCGCTGCTGTTGCTGATGCTGTGCCTGAACCTGATGGCGGATCGCCTGCGCGATGTGCTTAACCCGAGGTTGAAGAAATGACTCAGCCCGCATTGCAGGTGGACAATCTGTGCACCCACTTCACGACGCCGCGCGGTATCGTGAAAGCGGTGAACGGTGTGAGTTTTAGCGTCGCGCGCGGCGAGATTCTGGGCGTGGTGGGCGAGTCGGGGTCCGGCAAATCGCAAACCGGTTATTCGATCCTCGGTTTGATCGATCCCCCCGGCAAGGTGGTGGGCGGCAGCATCAAGCTTGCGGGCGAGGAGCTGGCCGGCTGCACCGAAGCGCAGTGGCGCAAGATTCGCGGCAACCGGATCTCGATGATCTTTCAGGATCCGATGATGACGCTCAATCCCGTGCTGCGTATCGACACGCAAATGGTCGAGGCGGTGCTCGCGCACCGGCCGATGAGCCGTCGCGCGGCACTCGACGAAGCGCGCGCCGCGCTTGCGCAAGTGGGCATCCCCGCACCGGACGAGCGTCTGAAGTGTTATCCGCATCAGTTCTCCGGCGGCATGCGTCAGCGCGTTGCGATTGCGATCGCACTGATCAACCGGCCCGAGGTGGTGATCGCCGACGAACCGACCACCGCGCTCGACGTCACCATTCAGGCGCAGATTCTCGGCGAAATCCAGCAACTCTGCCGTAACTCGGGCACAGCGCTGATCTGGATCACGCATGATCTTTCGGTGGTCGCGGGGCTCGCGGATCGCGTGTGCGTGATGTATGGCGGCAGGATTGCCGAATACGGCAGCGTCGATCAGGTGCTCGATACGCCGCGCCATCCGTACACGCGCGGCTTGATGAATTCGATTCCGAGCCGCAATCCCAAAGGCGTGATGTTGCGGCAGATTCCGGGCGCACCGCCTTCGCTGCTCGCATTGGGCGGCGGCTGTGCGTTCCGTACGCGCTGCTCATCCGCGGTGCCCGAATGCGCGCACGAGATTGCCGAATCGATTGACCACGACGGCCACATGGTTCGCTGTATCCGGCCCGTCGTCGACGAACACGAGGAGATTGCATGACCCCGCTGCTCGAATTGCGCAACGTTACGAAGACGTTCGCGCCCAGACAGGATGCGACCGGCCGCTTTGTCCGGGCAGTCACTGGACGGCAAGCGCCGAAAGGCGTGCATGCGGTCACCGATCTGAGCCTGAGCGTCAGCGCGGGCGAGGTGGTCGGTCTGGTCGGCGAATCCGGTTGTGGCAAGTCGACGGTCGGCCGTCTCGCGGCGGGCGTCTACTGGCCGACCAGCGGCCAACGCTACTGGCAGGATACGGACATGGCGTCGCTCGGACGGCGCGAGCGCAATCGCGCCGAACTCGATATCCAGATGATTTTCCAGGACCCGTACGCGTCGCTGAATCCGCGTATGCGGGCCGCGGATATCGTGGCGGAAGGGGCGCACGTGCATGGTTTCATTCGCAAGGCGGATACGCGCGACTTCGTCGGCGCGCTGTTTGAGCGGGTGGGTCTCGATCCGGATTCAATGGACCGTTTCGCTCATCAGTTCTCCGGCGGCCAGCGCGCGCGCATTGGTATCGCGCGGGCGCTGTCGGTGAATCCGAAGTTTCTCGTTTGCGATGAATCGGTCGCGGCACTGGACGTATCGATCCAGGCACAGGTGCTGAATCTGTTTATCAAGCTGCGTGAAGAGCTCGGGCTGACCTATCTGTTCATCAGCCACGATCTGGGTGTGGTGCGTCATATCGCCGATCGCATTGTCGTGATGTACCTGGGCAAGATAGTCGAATCGGGGCCCACCGAGCAGGTCTATCAGAATCCGCGGCATCCGTACACGCAGGCATTGCTGGCGGAAGTGCCGTCGCTCGACAAGCGCAAGAAGACTTTCTATGCCATCAAGGGCGAGATTCCGTCGCCGCTGAATCCGCCTTCGGGGTGTTACTTCCATCCGCGCTGCCCACACGCGTTGCCGGTTTGCAAAGAGGCCGTGCCCGAACTGAAGCGCGCTGCCGACGGACAATTCGCGGCCTGTCATCTGATCTGATCTGATCGACTAACGGCGCGTCACGCCTGAAGCCTGGCCCGGTGTGAATTGCATGGCAGCAATGCTGTGCGATTCACACCGGGCTTTTTCGTGGGCCGCACAAATGTGAGCCGATCTGTGCGCATGAGTTCTAGTGTGCCGGCGCAAAAAAGCCGGCTTGCGCCGGCATCAAATTGTGCCGCTCGGCTCTCGCTATCGAGCGGCACGTCTCGCGATCAATCGATTTGAACCCGTGTCAGAACTTGTGGCGTATGCCAACACCAGCGACGAGCTGCTTGTTGGTGCTCGACGTCGGCAGTGCCAGAATGACCGCGCGCGTACCGTCACCGCTCGCCAGTTGATAGTTCGCCTGAGCATACAGGTCGGTGCGTTTCGACAGGAAGTAGTCGATCCCAACCGACGTCTGGCCCCAGTGCGAACTCTCGAGCTTCGAATAGGCGTACCCCGCGCCCACGACCAGCGCCGGTGTGAAGTGGTACAGCAAGCTGCCTTCCACGGTGCTCAGTGTCGCCGAATTGCCCATGTACGAGATCCGCGTGCCGGTGTAGTTCGCCATGATGCCAACATTGCCGATCGAATAGCTGCCGCCGAGCCCCCATGTTTTCATGCTGTCGGCCACGATCGCGCTACCCGTTAGCGGCTGGCCGAATAGCGTGTTGACGCCCAGATCGTTGGTCGGATTGATGCGGAAGTTATTGATGTCCGTATAGGCCGCGCCGAGACTGAGCGGGCCATGATCGTAGGTCAGGCCGAAGCTCATCGAGCTGTTCTGATGGAAGTTGCCCGCCGTATTGCCGAAGCCGTACATCGCGCCAGCGGTGAAGCCGCCGAAATTGTTGCTGACGAATTTGACCGTGTTATCCAGCCGGTCGCCCGATACGCGGTCGTAGTCGCCCGGATGGAACGCATACACGCCGGCAATGTAGGCGATCGAATAGTTGCCAATGATGTCGCCCATGAAATCGTATTGATGGCCGAGCGTCAGCGTGCCGATCTGGTTCGCGAGACCCACGTAAGCCTGGCGCCCGAACATGAGGCCACCCTGGCCCATGCTGCCGTCGTTCAGGTTGAAACCGTTTTCAAGGCGAAACAGCGCTTGCAGGCCACCACCCAGATCTTCGGTGCCCTTGAAGCCGAGCCGGTTGCCCTGAGGTACACCCGTATCGAAGACCCAGGCGGAGTGACCGTTGCTGTTGCTTACGTAGCTGATGCCCGAATCGACGATCCCGTAAATCGTTACGCTGCTCTGCGCCTGCGCACCCGCTGAAAAAGTACAAAGTGAAACCGCAGCAAGGGGTACCGCGAGGGTTTTTCTCATTGTTTGTCTCCTTTCCATGAATAGTCTGCGCCAGTTTTGTTGAAGATGCCGCATGTTTTGCGAGGCTTCGTTCGCAGTTGTTCCCGCCTCGCAACGTGTTGCACGCGCAACCATTTCGTTGTGGAAACGAAAGGCTGCACGGCGGTCCTGCATCGCCCGTCATCAACTTGAGCAGTGCTTGACTTCGATAGAAGTGTATAACGATAATATAGTTATACAGAAAGAAATTTGGCGCGGCGAAGATGCTCGTAAACACGAAGTGACGCAGTCGCGCAGTTGCCGTTAATGCGCGGATGTTTCAGTTCGGTGCGCTGTTTTCAGAGGGGAGCCGTCAAGTCATTGAGGGCTCCCTCAATAAAGCGGGTACCCTTGCGGGTTCTGCACATATAGGAGACGGAGATGGGAACAACATTGCGGGGCTTGGGCCGGCTGGCGGTAATGGCTGGTGCGTTGGCCGCGAGCGTATTTGTGCAGCAGAATGCAGGTGCAGCGGAATTCAAGTATGGGGTGAGCGCGGACGTCACGTCGCTCGACCCGCAGTTCGCCAACTTGCCGGGCAACCGCAACGTTGCGCGTAATGTGTTCGAGCCGCTGATCGACATGTCGCCAGACGGCCGCCTGCAACCCGGGCTTGCCGAGTCGTGGAAACCGCTTGACGACAAGACGTGGGAAATCAAGCTGCGCAAGAACGTCAAGTTCCAGGACGGCTCGCCTTTCACGGCGGATGACGTGGTCTACTCGCTCGCGCGCCCCGATACGCTGACCAATTCGCCGGCTACCTTCGGCGTCTTCACGAAAGACATCACCAAGGTGCAGGTGGTCGATCCGTACACGGTCAAGCTGACTACAGCGCGACCGCTGGCCGTGTTGCCCAACTATCTGTCGATGATCTTCATGCTGTCGAAGAAAGACACGCAGGGGCTCAAGAGCGACGACTTCGAAACCGGCAAGGGTCTGGTCGGCACCGGGCCGTACAAGTTTTCCCGCTTTTTGCGCGGTGATCGCGTCGAACTCGTCCGCAACGACGCGTACTGGGGCGACAAGCCGGCCTATGACAAGGTGACGGTGCGTATCCTGCCGAATGCGGCGGCGCGCGTGGCAGCCATGCTGTCGGGCGACGTCGATGCGGTGATCGACGTGCCGAGCGCGGACGTTGCGCGGATCAAGGCGGACAAGAAGCTTGCCGTCTACACGAAACCCAGCACGTTGATGGTTTTCTGGGTGATGAATCAGCTAAACGACAACGCGCCGTACGTCACGGATAACAACGGCAAGCCCTTGGGCAAGAATCCGTTCAAGGATGTGCGCGTGCGCCGTGCGTTCTCGCTCGCGATCAATCGCCAGGTGCTGGTCGATCGTGTTCTGCAAGGCCTGGGCGTGGCGACGCAGAACAGTGTGCCGAGCACGATGTTCGGCTACAACCCGGCGTTGCCGCCCGATCCGTACAAGCCGGACGAAGCGAAGAAACTGCTGGCCGAAGCAGGCTACCCCGAGTGCTTCTCGCTCACGCTGTTTGCGCCGAACGACCGCTACGTCAACGATTCGCAACTGGCCCAGGGTGTCGCGCAAATGCTGACGCGCATTGGCTGCAAGACCAAGGTCGAGACGCAACCGATGGGCACGTTCATCTCGCGCGTGAATCAGCTGCAACTGGGCTTTTTCATGATCGGCTGGGGCGCGGATGCGGGCGACATGGGCGTGCAGCTCGAATCGCTGTTCTCGAATCCGACCAACAATCCGTTCCGCAAGATCAACATCCAGACGTACGATTCGCCGAACTTCTGGAAGCCGCTGAATGCGGGGCTGGCAACGGTCGACGATGCGAAGCGTGAAGCGCTTTACCAGGAAACGTCGAAGGTGTTGCACGACGAAGTGGGGATCATCCCCACTCATCTGCAGGTTTCGACGTTCGCCGCACGCAACGGGATTCATATCGTGCCGCGTGTCGATTCGCAGATGTACGGGTTTGACGCCGCACCGGCGAAGTAATCCGTGGGCGCCGCCGTGTTTCTCCAACGAGCGGCGTGAGTAATAGACGGGTCGGCGGGTAAGAACTCGCCGATCCGTTTTACCCCAGCGTTACGCGCGTGTTGTCGTTAAAGTGCGAAACGAACTTGTCGAGCAACGCAAGAAACTGCGTGCGCTCGGCAGGCTCGAACGGTGCGAGCAACGCATCGACCGATTTCTGGGCGTAGCGCTCGCATTGGCGAAAGCACTGCCGGCCCGCTTCGGTCAGCGAGATTTCCACTTTGCGCTGATCGGTTTCGCTTTTTGTTTTTTCGAGCAGGCCGCGCTCGCTCAGGATCTTGACGACGAGCGCCGTGGTTGAGCGGTCGAGGCCGATCAGGCGGGCAATGCCAATCTGTTCGAGCGGGCCGCTGTGGAACAGGATATAGAGCACGCCGTACTGGCTGGGCGTCATGTCGAGCGCCGCGCAGGCTTCGATGAACAGGTCGGTCGAGATCTGATGGGCACGCCGGATCATGAAACCCGGGCGGGCGTACAGACGGTCGAGCGGAGTCTGGCGCGGATCGCGCGCCACGGAGTTTTTTGCCATGGACTCGTATCTGGAAGTGGGCCGCCCGTGCTCGGGCGGCAAACGTGACTGGCCGATATTATCGCGCAGTGTGAGCGGTGGGTAGCAACGCACGGCGGATGACGGGCGTCATCCGCGCAGCTTACTGTGCGTCTGGCTGTTGCGCCGGGGCAGCCGCGGCGAACGCAGGCAACTGCAGGCAGCGCTGCGTGATGCGATCGAGCACCGGATAGGCACCCAGATCGACGTTAAAACGTTGCGCGTTGAAAACCTGGGGCACGAGCGTGAGATCGGCTAGCGTGGGCTGGTCGCCGTAACAGAACTCACCCGTCGTGTGACTCTGGGCCAACCGTGTTTCCAGCGCGGAAAAACCGGTGTGAACCCAGTGGTGATACCAGGCGTCCCGCGCTTCCTGTGTCAAACCAGCCTTGTTGCCAAGGTAATTGAGCACACGCAGATTGTTGAGCGGATGGATGTCGCACGCAATGTCGAGCGCCAGCGCACGCACGGTGGCGCGGCCGAGAGGGTCACCAGGCAATAGCGGCGGCGTGGGATGCAGTTCGTCCAGATACTCGATGATCGCGAGCGACTGATGAAGCGATACCTCACCATCTGTGAGCACGGGGACGAGCGCCTCCGGGCTGAGCGAGCGATAGGCGGGCGCGAACTGCTCGCCGCCGTCGCGCGACAGATGCACCGGCAGGTAGTCGAACGGCAGGCCTTTCAGGCCCAGCGCAATCCGTACCCGATACGAAGCGGAGCTGCGGAAGAAATTGTGAAGCTGCACGGAATATCCTCGATGAACGGAGCATAACGGGCATAAGCCGTATTACGCTCCGTTGTGACTTGAGTCGTTCAGACTACTTTGACCTTGAGTTCGCCGAGACCGTCGATGCCGCCGTGCATCGTGTCGCCCTTGAGCACCGCGCCGACACCTTCGGGTGTGCCGGTATAGATCAGATCGCCCGGCACCAGTTCGAAGAAGCGCGACAGGTACGCGATCGTTTCCGCGACCGACCAGATCAGTTGCGAGACGTCCGCGCGTTGCTTCGACGTGCCATTGACATTCAGCCAGATCGCGCCGTCTTTCAGGTGTCCGGTCTGTTCGGCACGATGCAACGGGCCGATCGGCGCGGAGTGATCGAACGCCTTGCCGATGTCCCATGGGCGGCCCATCTTGCGCATTTCCATCTGCAGATCGCGGCGCGTCATATCGAGCCCGAGCGCGTAGCCGAACACATGATCGAGCGCGCTGCTGACGGCGATGTTTTTGCCGCCCTTACCGATTGCGGCCACCAGTTCCATTTCGTAGTGGCAGTTGTCCGTTTCGGACGGGTACGGAAACTCGCCCGTGGTACCCGGTGCGACATAGACGATGGCGTCGGTCGGCTTGCAGAAGAAAAACGGCGGCTCACGGTCGGGATCGAAGCCCATCTCGCGCGCATGGGCCGCGTAGTTGCGCCCGACGCAGTAAATGCGACGCACGGGAAACGCGTCGTCCGAACCGGCAACCGGGACCGTTACCGCGGGCGCGGACTCAAAGACCAGACTCATTGAATATTCTCCATGGGTGATTGTGTTTTGTACGTTCGCCTGAGCCGCGCTCACGCGTCCAGTTTTTCTTCGCGCAGGATGTTGAGCGCGGTTTGCACCGGCCGGTCGGAAAAGCTGAACAGCACCGCGTCGTCGTTCGCATGCAGCGTGAACGTTTTCCACGACGGCACGACGAAGTGATCCTTCGGGCCGAACTCGAAGCGTTGGCCGTCGATGAGCGCGTGTCCGGTTCCCTCGACGACCGAATACACGGCGCCGTCGGTGCTGCGGAACGGCTTGCCTGAGAAACCGGCCGGCAGATACTGCATGAAGGTGGCAAGCGTCGGCATCGGCCAGCCGCCGGTTGCCGGGTTGACATAGCGCAGCTTGACGCCATGCCAGGCGTCGATTTCACCGTCGCGATAGAGCCGGTCGAGCACTTCGCGCGTGCGCTCGTATGGGTAGCTGAAAATAGGCGAGGTGGGCGATGAAGGCTGATAGTCGACCGGCAACAGGTTGTGTCCGTAGCGCGCGAGTGCATTGCCTTCCGGGCGCGTCACACGTTGCGACATCGCCGCGCTTTTCTCCTCGAAACCCGCGTCGAAGAAGCGGATCATCGGAATATCCAGCCCGTCGAGCCAAACCACCGGTTCGCTGTGACCGTCAATGCCGTCGTTGCCGTGATCGTGCCAGGTCCAGCTTGGGGTAATGATGAAATCGCCCGGCATCATGGTGGTGCGTTCTCCGTCGACCGCTGTATAGGCACCACGGCCATGGACGATAAAGCGCAACGCCGATTGCACGTGGCGGTGAGCCGGCGCGACCTCGCCCGGCAGAATCAGCTGCAGCCCGGCATAGAGCGATTGCGTTACGCTGGCGTAGCCGGGCAGGGCGGGGTTTTCCAGCACGAGTACGCGGCGCACGGCTTCTTCCGCCGTGATCAATGTGCCGGCCTGTTCGATATAGGGCAGGACGTCGCGCCATTTCCACAGCGCGGGCACGCAGGGCCCATTGGGCTGATGCGGCACCAGCGTGCTGAGTGACTCCCATAGGGGTGTCATATTGAGTTCGCGGATCTGCTCGTAAAAAGCTTTTCTGTCCGACGTGGGAAGGCCGGTATTCATTGCATGTCTCCTGTCCTTTTCTGGAACCGCCGCGTCTCGCCGAACGATGTGTGTCTATCCGGCGATGCGTGAGCTTGTCTGATGCGTTCTGGCAAATAATCGGCAGACGTATGTCAAAAGATATTGAATCTTGATCAGCGTGTCAAATGAATTCGGTTGTCCGGATGAACTGCTTGACGAAGCAGAAACGGCTCACTATATTTCGGCAAACGGTTTAGGCAGACGTCTGCGCAAATGATGAATAAACGGGCAGCGCGGGAGACGGATTCAACGGCGCGCCACGTCGCGCTCAACACGAAAGAGGAGACAGATGAAAAAGGACAGTGAAGTTGTCATCGTGGGTGCTGGGATTGGCGGATTGACGCTGGCGCTGACCTTGCACAAGGCAGGCATCGCGAGCCGCATTTTCGAGGCCGCGCCTGAAATCAGACCGCTCGGGGTCGGCATCAACCTATTGCCGCATGCCACGCGCGAACTGGCGGAGCTCGATCTGCTCGCCGAATTGGCTGCAGTGGGGGTGACGACGCAGGAATCGGTGTTTTTCAATCGCCACGGCCAGTTGATCTACCGCGAACCGGCTGGGCGTTTCGCCGGTTACGAGCATCCGCAATTCTCGATTCATCGCGGCGACCTGCAGAGCGTATTGCTCAAGGCGGTGCTTGAGCGCCTGGGACCGGACAGTGTCGTGACAGACCGCCGCTGTATCGGCGCGACCCAGGACGAAACCGGCGCGAGCGCGCGTTTTACCGATAGCGCCGGCCACGAGCATCTCGCCAGCGGCGCGGCGATCGTGGCGTGCGACGGGATTCACTCGGCGATTCGCAAGCAGTTCTATCCGGACGAAGGCGCGCCGCGCTATTCCGGTTTCAACATGTGGCGCGGCACGATCGTCGCGCCGCCGTTCCTGAGCGGTGGCAGCATGGTGCGCGCCGGCTGGCTGACGCACGGCAAGATGGTCATTTATCCGATCCGCGATAACGTGGATGGCGCGGGCAATCAATTGGTGAACTGGGTTGCCGAGATCGAGGCGCCGCAACCCGCGCGTCGCGACTGGAACGGCAAAGGGCGTCTCGCCGATTTCTTCCCGGCCTTCGCGGATTGGCATTTCGACTGGCTCGACGTGGCCGCGATGATCGAAGCTACGGAAACGATCCTGGAGTATCCGATGGTCGATCAGGATCCGCTGCCGCGCTGGACCTTCGGCCGCATCACGTTGTTGGGCGACGCGGCGCATCCCATGGTTCCGCGTGGTTCGAACGGCGCGGGGCAGGCGATTCTGGACGCCCGCTTTCTGGCGGACCGTTGCGCGGAACTGGGCGTCTGCGAGGAGGCACTGCTTGCCTACGATCAGGCGCGCGTCAAGGCAACAGGCGACGTCGTGCTGATGAACCGCAAGGCGCCACCTGACCGGATTTTGCAGGTGGTCCACGAGCGCACGCAGGGACAGCGCTTCGAGCGGATCGAAGACGTGGTCAGCACGGAGGAGCTGAGTCAGATCGCGAACCAGTACAAGAGCGTCGCCGGTTTTCATCTCGACGATCTGAAGACCCGGCAACGGGTAGGGTGATGAAATCGGATTGTAAGTACATTTAGACATGCGAGCGCAACGCGGCGCCGAGACAATCCGTAAGCACTGACGCTTACCGCACGCTAATGTCGGCCTGACATCGCGTCAGGCCGTCCATCGCGTGCGCGTGGATGCATAAATAACATGTCTCGCTGGAGTGCCCCCATGTTTAGCGTCCACGCCGAATCGGAACACGCGATCCGTTTGCCTTTTCGTGAACCTTCATCGTTATCCACCCCGATCCGTCTGGCTGAATCAGAAGATCTCGCCTCAGCCATTCGCAGCATGATTGAGGAGGCCGACCTGGAGCTGTACTTCGACGACCAACCCGAGGAATTCGCGGCGCTGCGTCATCGAGTCGACGAGGTGCTCGAGGCCGCATTCGAGCGCGGCGAGGACGATGCGCTGGCGGACGTGCACGCCACGCTCTTCGCGCTGTACGAACTCCACGTTGCGCCGGCCGCAAGCGAGCGCTGTGCAAACCAGTTCAATCCCTATCTGATCCGTTTGCGCGGCGCGATCGAACGGCGCTGGCTCGCGTCCGATGCGCTAGGCACGACGCGGCTCGACCCCAGTGTGCGTACCGCACGCGATCTGACCGAGGCCATCTGCTCGGTGTCCGCGCAGCATCGCGCGTCAAAGCATCCGCTATTCGATTTCCTTGAGAAAGACGCCACGCGCGTGCAACTGTCGGCGTTTTTCCGCAGCGATAGCGCGCTCAATATCCGCTTCTTCGATCTTATCGTGCTCGCGCTGCTGGGCTCGGACCCTGCCGTGCGCGGTGAGTTGTCACAGAACTTCTGGGACGAAGCGGGCAAGGGCGATCCGCAACGCAGCCACGTCTCCCTGTTTCGTCACCTGTTGCACACGGTGGACATTCCGCATGCCGACGACGATCACGCGTCCTTGCTCGGCTGGCAAGGACTGGCCGGCTACAACCTGTTCATGATGACGGGTCTGAACCGCAGCCAGGGTCTGAAGTCGCTGGGCGTGATGGCCGTGACCGAGCTGCTCGACCCGACGCAATACGAAAAGCTCACGCGCGGATGTCGGCGTCTCGGCCTGGGCGAGAAGGGCGAGCTGGACTACTACGACGAACACGTTTCCATCGACGTGGTGCATGCCGAAGGCTGGCTGTCGAACGTCATCGTGCCGCTCGCCACCAAGTACCCTTCGCAAATGAACGACATCTATGCGGGCGCGCAGTGGCGTCTGAATACCTGTGCGGCGTACTATGACGCGCTCCATGAGCGACTGCTCGCGATCGGTTGAATCGCGCGTGTTGTACGGCACAACGTGGCACGCGGGTTGCCACGTTGTGCCGTATCTGTTCTGCAGAGCTGATTTCCAGTACCGGCCTGGCGCTCTGCCAGTCTCCTCAGTTCCCCGCCACCGGTGAAGCCAGATAATTCCAGTCGTGCAGGAAAATCTGCTCGAAATAAGCGGCGGCTTCGGAACTGTGAATGATCAGGCCCGCATCGCGATTGCGCAGCGTGCCGTCCGCCGACCAGTTCTGGCTGCTGACCAGAACCACGTTTCCATCGACGACGATGCCTTTATTGTGAACGTTCGCCTGCCGGCGCAGGACGGACGACGGCACGCCCGCCGCGATCAATTTCTCGACCCATGCGTCATTCTGAAACTGGCTGGTGATCAGGCGCACGTCCAGATCGCGTTCGACAAGTGCCTTTAGCGCGGCAATCAGCGCGTCATGTTCCGCATCGTCAGGGCGTCCGCTCGGATGGATATATTGCGTCTGCATGTAAAAGTGCTGCTGCGTCGACTCGATCAGCGCGAGAACATTGGGTTGATAGTTATCGGGTGTGAGCAGCGGTTGTATCGTCACGTTCTCGGTCAATGTCTTCGGCGCGAAGAACTGATGTGGAGCCCTGCCGGTCGCGAACGCTTCGATCGGCACTTCGAGCCCCGCGGCTCCAGCACCCTGAATAGCCATGTGCTGCTCCCTGGCCTGCGTGATCGCGTCGTGAGAGACCGTATAGTCGTGCTGCAGGAACGCGCGGAACGTGTCGGCCAACGCCTTGTTCGTGACAATCACATGCCAGTCGCGATCGGACGTCTCGGCGAGCTTGCGCGCGGCTGCCACGTCTGACAGATCGATCTCCGGCTGATTGCTGTTGTTCCAGTTGCCCGAGGAGAGCCAGAAGGTATCGTCTTCGCGCACGGCGACCTTGATGTGGTACGCGTTCGGATAGATCCAGACGGGCGCCTTCGGGTCGGCATTGGTAAGGGCCCAGGTGCCGGCGAAGCGCTCGCCGAGCCGGGTCGAGAGATCGGTCTGGGTCTGCTCGTCGGTCTGATCGGCGGTGGGATTCTTCGCGGGATGATCGAGCGTCAGCGTCAGCTTTTTGCCATCGGCAAGCGCGTCCTCGAGCGCGGTGAGAATGTGCGCGGAGGTGAAGTCGTACATGCCCACCACCAGCTCTTCGCGAACACCGGCGATGAAATTCGATAGCTCAGCCCATCCGGCATCAGGGCTCGCATGCAGCACCAGCGTGACCTGGCCGGTCACCGGATCGAGATTCGCGCCGGGTGCGGGCGTGTACGGAATCTCTTCCTTGTGCGCCCGGGCAGCGGCGAATGCGAGGAGCGGTGCCGGAGCACTGGCGAGTGGGGCGCCTTCTTTGTCGAAGAATACCTGGTCCGCGAAATAGGGCTGGCGCAATTCGTGACGCGCATCGGCCAGTGCGCAATATCGTGAAGGGTCCAGCGCCTGCATCGATTCCATCGCGTCCGCGGCGCGTACGTCGACGGGGATGCCGTCTATCTGTTCCGGCAGCGCGGCTTGCAACGCAGCCAATCTGTCAGCCATGACGGTCACGACGATGGCACGCGTGGCAGCACCGCCAGATACCGGCCATTGCAAACCGCTGCGCACGGAGAGCACGCCCGCGTGCCGGAACGAATCGGCATGCGCGCCGAGCACTGCCTGAATGTCGATCGGCGTGGACTCAGGGGGCGTTTGAGCGGCTGAAGCCGGCGGGATATCGCTATCGCTGGTGTAAGGTTCGGTGGCGGATTGCGGCACGATTCCAGCACAAGCGGTCAGCATGACATATCTCCCTGGCGAGGACGGATTGGCTCATACACAGCGTGACGTGGTGATGTGGCGCAGCCATGACAACAGCTTGTTCGCCGAGACAGGCTGCCGTTTTCATGGCACCTGGATGAAAAATTGTTCGTACAACCGACGGGTGAAGAACATGCTGAAAGCATACTTGAGCACCCTTTTCCCACTATGTGTTTTAGCTGGCGAGATTTGAAAAACTGAAGGCAGATAGAAAGCAAACTGCAAAAAATATTTCAACGAAAATCTCAAACTTCCCTGTCGCTTAAACAGACCCATCTGTATAGAATGCCTCGGCGTTGTTTCAATTCGTTACCGGACCTTACCGGGTAACGGGCGAAAAAAAACCACACAAATCAGAACATAGAGAGCAGCAAGCACCACGGCAGACGACGCAATCCGTCGGCTGCTGCCGGACTATTGCTATGAGGGCTGAAATGGAAAACCTGGCGACACTTGGTGCACTGTCCATCACCACACGTGATCTAAGCAAGAATCCGTCGAAGGCCCTGCGCGATGCATGCGCGCGGCCTTTGATCGTGATGCGGCATCAAAGGCCTGTTGCGTGTCTCGTGTCCATCGAGCAATGGGCAGAGCTGATTGGCAAGCTGAAAGACATCGAAATGAATACCAGCATCGCGCAGGTCGATCTGCAGATTCACTCGTGTGAAATGAGCCGTGCGGTACATTTACTGTCCGAATCCCATCTGGTCATGGCTGAGGCGATGAGCGCGAAGTGAATTCAGGAATCTCGCCCGATCTCATTGTCTCCACTCATCGAAGCATGTCACTGACGCAAAAGACGCCCTCGGGCAAGCGGCAACGGTTGATCGACACGGCGACCGAGTTGTTCGCGAAGGAGGGGTACCATGCCGTGGGCGTCGATCGGATCATCATGGAATCGGGCGTCGCGAAGATGACGCTCTATAACCACTTCGCGTCGAAGTCCGAGCTGGTACTGGCCGTTCTGAAGCAGCGTGAGGAAAGCGCGGCCGAATCCTTACGCGCGTACGTGAACCAGTATGAACAACCGCTGGAGCGAATCAGAGCGGTGTTTCTCTGGCACGAGGCGTGGTTCAGGGAGGCGACGTTCTGCGGCTGCATGTTCATTAACGCCGCCTCCGAATTCCCCGATCATGGCGATGCGATTCATCGTGCGTCCGCGGCGCAGAAGCAGCACGTCACGGCACTGCTGGGCGAACTGCTCGCGGATCTGTTCGAGCTGGAGGTCGCGGCGCGGCTCGCGGCGCAGTTGCTGATCCTGGTGGATGGCGCGACGGTAACGGCGCAGATTTCCGGGTGTCCGGATTCGGCGATGATGGCCTGGGACATCGCACGGCAACTGATCGCCGTGCAGCAAAGCACGGCGCTTACTGCGCAAGCGGCATCGTTCTGACAAACCCCACCGCCGGACTGCCCGTCGAGATCGAAAAGCGAATGCCGCGCGGCAGCGGCATGCCGATAGTGCTGATTGTCCCGACCGCGTACTGTCTGAGAAATCGTGCGTAAGCGTCGGTGATGATCTGCTGCTGATCGGTCCACGCGGGCGCCATCCACACGAAGACGTTCATCGAACGTACATCGTCGAGCGCGACCACGCCGGCGAAGCCGTCCATGTGCAGCGCCGCGTCCTTCACTTCGGTCAGCGTGGTGAGCGGGGTCGATGCGCTGCGGAGCAACTGGCGATTCTTGAGTTGATAGCGCACGATCTGCAACCGTGTCGGACCGTTGCCAATGCCGAGATGACGCACGATCACCAGTTCGTTCGGCAGAATGCGCAAGGGCGCACCGCCGATCTCCTGCGGCGCGGCCATGTTCAACGTATCGAATTGAAGCTGCGAGAAATAGCGCGCGAGATTGCGTGTGCGGGTGAGGTGCGAAACGACATCTTCGCGCGTGCGGATCGTGGCATCGAGACCGCGCCAGCATAAAACCGCTACCAGCGCGAGCAGTGCAATCGCGACCAGCATCTCGATGAGCGTGAAAGCAGACTGTCCAGCGCGGGAGCCTGGATTGCCGATACGACCGGTTCGCCTAGCGTGTTTCATTAGCGAGTTTCATTCTGGACCACGGTCGCCATGGCCGCCAGTTCGGCGTCCGTCGACGCGTTCGGATAGACCGCAACCGTCACTGCCCTGATCAATGGACTTTCCGATGCCGAAACGGTTTCGCGGCAGATAAACGCCTGCCCGCCTTGCGGGCACGCAAAAACACGGCGGCCCACGTCCGGCCATTGCCGCGTGATCAACAGTTCACTCAAGGCATTGTCCGCGCTCCACAGCGCGAGCATCCGCGTGCGTGCGGCTTCGGTGTTGCTGCTCAACGAACCGATTGCCCGCAGCGTGGCGCCCAGTGCGATAGCGACGATCGCGAGCGCGATCAGCACTTCGATTAGCGTAAAACCTGACGCATGCCTGCCGCTTCGTTTCACTCTCGCGTCGCGTAGTCGGGCCATAGGTCGGGTAGTTGGATCAATTCATGCAGCTGCAATGCGTCGTGCAAAAGAACAGACGTGTTTCGACGTATGTCCAGGCGTGTGCTTGTGTGATCGCAAAGGATTGGTCTCCCGGCGCCAGGACACCTTGAATGTAGCCGCGAGATGTGCAGGGTACGTGTCGGAATGTACTGAACAATGCGCGGCCCATCCGAATCGCGGCACCCAAGGTGTTCGTACCTTGCGTCATACGCCCGTTATGCGAGCTCGGCTAATCTCTGTCGACGAGCAACGGCCCTGCGAGTCGATCATGGCCGATCTTTCTGATCGCAATACGTCGCCGCTGCGTCAGGCCGTAACGGACTTCCCTGAGACGCATCGCCAACCCACCGCGAACCCACCGCAATAGCGAGGCAAACAATGCAGAACGGACAGCAAGGCGTGGCCACCCAGCCGGCGCCGGCAGGCGCGCGGATTGACGAAGGGACGGACGTTGGCTATGCCGAACCGCGCATGACGCTCGTGCAGGCGACGCATTTGCATGAGACCGGCCGCCTCGACGACGCGAAACGGGCCTATGAAGCATTGCTGGCCGACCAGCCGGACGACGCGGAAGCATTGCATCTGTATGGCGTGCTGCACGCCCAGCAGGGACAACTCGAACTCGCGCTGACGTTGCTGCGGCGCTCGACGCAGCTCATGCCGCAACCGTTGGCGCTTGCCAATCTCGGCTCTGTCCTCGCGAGCGGCGGCAAGGTGGACGAAGCGCTGGCATGTTTCGACGCGGCTCTTAAGCTCGATCCACGCAATCTGCACGCGCTGGTGCGCCGTGGCAATACGCTGATCGAAGCGGGGCGTTACGAACAAGCCGT
Source organism: Paraburkholderia fungorum (assembly GCF_003610895.1). Classification (GTDB taxonomy): domain Bacteria; phylum Pseudomonadota; class Gammaproteobacteria; order Burkholderiales; family Burkholderiaceae; genus Paraburkholderia; species Paraburkholderia fungorum_B. The sequence continues at coordinate 25,677 of NZ_MCAS01000001.1, read as the reverse complement.
GACCGCCTACGACCAGACTCTCGCCGTCGCACCGATGACGCTCGATGCGTTGTGCAATCGCGGCAGCGCATTGCGAGTGCTTGGCCGCTATCAGGAGGCGCTGGATACTTATGCGGCAGCGTTGACGGTCGATCCCCGTTCCTTCGAATCGCATACCAATCGCGGCAACGTGCTCAAGCTGCTGGGCCGGCATGCCGAAGCGCTGGCCGCGTATGACCGCGCTTTGGAGATTGCGCCTAATCACCCGGCCATTCTGAACATGCGCGGCATGCTGCTGATCGACATGGGACGCGCACGGGAGGCCTTGGCGAGTTTCAATGAAGCAGTCGCCGGACAGCCGGATCTAATCGATGCGCTCTACAACAGTGCCGTGGCGCTCGAACATCTGGGTCACGTTCAGGAAGTCGTGGCGCGATGCGATCGCGTGCTTGCGCTGCAATCGCAACACGCGAGGGCGCTGGCGACCCGCGCAAATGCGCGGCTTGCGTTGAAGGACTACAAGGCGGCGCTGGCCGACTACGACGCTGCGCTTCTACTCGATCCGCAATCCACTAGCGTGCTATGCAATCGCAGCACGGCGCTGCGCCATCTTGGCCGTTACGACGAAGCGCTCGCCGACCTCGACCGGGTTCTTGCCGCCGATCCATCATTCGCTGCGGCATGGGGCAATCGCAGCAACGTGCTGCAGGATCTGCATCGGTTCGACGAGGCATTGGCGGCCAACGAACGCATGCTGGAGATCGACCCGCGTTCGACGATTGCATGGCTGAACCGCGGCAACGTGCTGCTGAACGTAGCCAGGCCCGAGGAAGCATTGGAAGCCTACGAGCGGGCGCTTGCAATCGAGCCGGATCACTTCGACGTACATGGCGCGCGCGCCTTTGTCTATCTGCGCCAAGGCGACTTCGAGCGCGGCTGGCCCGAGTATGAATGGCGCTGGCGCGATCCGGCTTCGAAGGACGCACGTCATGATCTGAGCGCGCCGCGCTGGTCGGGCGCCGAGGACCTGAGCGGCAAGACCATCCTGCTGCACGCGGAGCAAGGTTTCGGCGACACGTTGCAGTTCTCCCGCTTCGTCGAGCCGATCGTGGCACGCGGTGCGAAGGTCTTGCTTGAAGTGCAACCGGCATTGCGCTTGCTGATGCCGTCATTGCGCGGCCCCTCGCAGATCTTTTCGAAAGGCGAGCCTTTGCCGCCCTACGATTTCCATTGCCCGCTGCTCAGCGTGCCGTTGGCGCTCGGCACCGATCTGACCACGCTGCCGGCGCACACGCCTTATCTTGCCGCCGATCCCCAGATGGTGGAGAAGTGGCGGCACCTGCTGGGCGACGATCTGCGCTTACGCGTAGGTGTCGTGTGGTCCGGCAATCCCCAGCATCTGAACGACCGGAATCGTTCGATCCGGCTGGCGAGTCTCGCGCCGCTCGTGAAGGCGGTGCCGGACGTCGACTGGATCAGCCTGCAAAAAATCGTGCGAGATGACGACAAGGCCGAACTCGCCGCGCTGCCGTTGCGCAACCTGGCCAACGAGATCCGCGACTTCTCCGATACGGCCGCGCTGGTAAGCGGCCTCGATCTCGTCATTGCGGTCGATACCGGTGTCGCGCATCTGGCGGGCGCATTAGGGCGGCCGCTCTGGCTGCTGCTGCCGGAGCCTTCCGACTGGCGCTGGATGAGCGGCAGACCCGACAGCCCGTGGTACCCGACGGCGCGCCTGTTCCGCCAAACCACAGTGGGTGACTGGGCCTCGGCGGTCGAATCCGTCACCCAGGCGCTGCTCGAAGAAACGTCCCGAGCGATCGACGACACCACGGGCCTGCGCCATGGCCGTTGACGTGGAAACGAATCTGCCGGACAGCGCGCAGCGTGCGGCCACACAGGACGTTTTCAGCGCCGCGCATGCCGCTCACGAACGCGGAAGTTTCGCGGAGGCGGAGAGCGGCTATCGCATTGTGATCGCCGATGCACCGGATCATGCGCCGGCGTGGCACGGTCTCGGTGTTCTGCAATTCCAGCAGAACAGGATCGAAGAAGCCGACGTGTCGTTCGAGCGCGCTATTGAACTTGCGCCCACCGCACTGGCGTTAGCCAATCGCGCTTCAGTGCTGACGAATCTCGGGCGCCGTGACGAGGCGTTGAACTGTCTGACCGAGGCCGTGACGCTCAACCCGGCTCATCTGCGAGCGCTCGCCCAGCGCGCAAGCCTGCTGGAAGAAATGGCCCGGCTTGAGGATGCGCTGTCGGCGTGGAACGATGTGCTGGAGGTTGCGCCGACGCTGGTCGATGCGCTCTGCCGACATGGGGCGCTCGCACTTTCCCTGGGACAACTGCCGGAGGCGTTGACATCGTTCGAGCGGGCGCGGGCAGTGCAGCCGGCGTCGCCGGAGGTGATGGGATATTGCGGCGACGTGCTCAGGCAAATGGGACGCAGCGACGCGGCGCTCGAGCAGTGCGAGCGCGCCCTGAGGATCTCGCCTGGCAACGCGCGTTTGCTGTTCCTGCGCGGCATGGTGCTGACGGATCTCGGCAGGTTGAACGAGGCGCTCGCGGGTCTCAACGAGTCGATCGCCTGGCAACCCGATTACATCGACGCGTTGTACAACAGCTCAGTCGTGCTGGAGCGGTTGAGACGTTACGACGAAGCGATAGTCCGCTGTGAGCGGGTGCTTGCGTGGCAACCGGGCCACGCGCTCGCGCTCGCCAATCGTGGCAATGCCCAGCAGAAGCTGTTGCAGTTCGACGCGGCACTGGCGAGCTATGACGCCGCGTTGCTGATCGAGCCGAACTCGGTAGAGACGCTATGCAACCGCACGCGCGTGCTGTGCCAGCTTCGGCGAATCGACGACGCATTGCAGAGCAGCGAACGCGCGCTTGCACTGGATTCGGAGTACGGCCCCGCATGGTCCAGTTACGCGATCGTGTTGCATCGGCTATTGCGTTATGAGGACTCGCTGGTCGCTCATGATCGGGCGGTGGCGCTTGCGCCTCGCGAGCGGATGGTGGTGTTTCAGCGTGGCAACACGCTACGGGTGATGAAGCGTCACCGCGAAGCATTGGAAGCGTTCGAACGCGTACTCGAAATCGATCCTGACGACGTCGATACGCATTTTTCGCGAGCCTTCGTGTATCTGATCACCGGTGATTTTGCGCGCGGCTGGCCGGAATATGAATGGCGCTGGCGCGAGCCGCAGGTCGGCTCGCAGAAACGCGACTTCGCGCATCCCACATGGGACGGCACGCAATCGCTTGCCGATCAGCGGATTCTGCTTCATGCCGAGCAGGGTTTCGGCGACACGCTGCAGTTTTGCCGTTATGCGCCGCTCGTGAAAGCATTGGGCGCGCATGTCGTTCTCGAAGTTCAGCCGGCATTGAAGTCGCTGCTTCGCGGGCTCGACGGTGTCGATGAACTGGTTGCGCAAGACGATGCGTTGCCGATTTTCGATCTGCATTGTCCGCTGCTCAGCTTGCCGCGCGCCTTTCAGACGGAGCTCGACACGATTCCAGCGAGTCCCTCGTATTTGCAGGCCGATCCGGTGCTCGTCGACAAGTGGCGCGCACGACTCGGCACCGCGCACCGTCCGCGGATCGGCATTGTGTGGGCTGGCAACCCGAAGCATCTGGACGACCACAACCGCTCGATCGCGCTGGAACAATTGCGGCCCCTGCTCACCGATGAGTACGAGTGGATCAGTCTGCAAAAACCGCTGCGTGACGATGACCGGGCGGTACTCGATTCGCTCGGCATTGGGTACTTCGGCGACGAGGTGCGCGACTTCTCCGATACCGCGGCGCTGATCGAACTCACGGATTTGGTGCTGAGCGTCGATACGTCGGTCGCCCATCTGGCTGGCGCGCTCGGTAAGCCCTGCTGGGTGTTGCTGCCGCACTGGCCCGACTGGCGCTGGCTGTTCGATCGCGACGACAGTCCGTGGTATCCGCACACGCGGCTTTTCCGGCAGTCCGAGCCGGGCGAGTGGGGCAGCGTGCTGTCGCGTGTGAGCGAAGCGCTGCGATCCGTGGCGGCGGGTAACGCATCATCGCGTGAGTGAAGCTATGGTATTCAAACATGCGGAACCGCTAACGTCACCGGCCGCGACGCCGGGACAACCGGTGATCGACCAGATGCTGCAGTTCGCACGGGGCCGGCACGAGCGTGGGCAACTGGAGGAAGCGCAGCGCGGGTATCGTGCCGTGCTGGCGATCGATCCCGCGAACGCGTACGCGTTGCATCTGCTGGGCGTCGCGCATTTGCACAATGGTGATGCAGAGGCGGCCGAACCGTTGATTGCGCGTTCGCTCAGTCTGGGGCTCGGTTACGGATGGGCGCTGGGCAATCACGGCGCGGTGCTGGTGCGGCTTGGCCGCAACGACGAAGCACTGGCGGTGCTCGATCGCGCGCTGCGGCTCGAACCACGGCTTGCACCGGCGCTGGTGGCGCTGGGCAATGTGCGACTGGCGCTTGAGCAGTACCGGGAAGCGTTGAGCGCGTATGACGCGGCGCTCGCCGTGTCGAGCGCGTTGCCGGAAGCGTGGAGCAATCGTGGCAATGTGCTGCGCGCGTTGAACCGGCCGGCCGATGCGTTGATCAGCTACGACCGCGCACTGGCCTTCACGCCGAATGAGTACGCCACGCATCTGAACAGCGCGCATGCGTGGCGCGACCTCGGACAATACGAACGCGCATTGCAGGCGTATCGCTCTGCACTCGTGATTCGCCCAGGGACGCCCGAAGTATTGCTCGCGTGCGGCGGGGTACTTCAGTTGCAGGGCCGGGAAGAAGATGCGCTCGCCTGCTACGACGAGATACTCGAAGCGAATCCACTTGACGTTGCCGCGCTCTATAACGGCTGTGTAGTGCTCGACAATCTGCATCGCTACGACGCCTTGCTCGCGCGCTGTGATCGCCTGCTGGCGCTGCAACCGGATCATGCGCTTGCGTGGCTTGGCCGCGGTAACGCGCTCGAAGGCCTGAAACGGCATGCCGATGCGCTGGTTGCCTTCGACGGCGCGCTTGCGCGCGCGCCCGGGCTAGATGCCGCGAGCAGCAACCGCGGCATCGCACTGCATCTGATGGCGCGTCATGCCGACGCGCTGGAAAGCTACGATCGGGCGCTTGCCGCCGCCGGGCCGAGCGCCGAACTTTGGTGGAGCCGGGGCAACGTCCTGCAGCAACTCGGACGCCATGACGATGCGCTCGACAGCTACGAACAGGCGCTCGTGCCATCTCCCGACACGGGGCATGCATGGTATAGGCGTGGCTCCGCGCTGCAGCAGTTGCAGCGTCACGCCGAGGCTATTACATGCTATCGGCGTGCACAGGAACTGGATCCCAAGCTGGTCGCGGCACAGGCGGCCGAAGCGTTCTGCCTGCTGCTGACCGGCGACTTCGCAGCGGGATGGCAACAGCACGAAAACCGCTGGCGCGATCCGGCGATTGCGCGGCATCGGCGTCATGAGCGGCAACCGTTCTGGAGCGGTGAGGCGTCCGTCGAGGGAAAGACAGTGCTGCTGCATGCCGAACAGGGTTATGGCGATACGCTGCAGTTTTGCCGCTACGCAAGGCTGGTTGCCGAACGGGGTGCTCGTGTCGTCCTCGAGGTGCCCGCTGCATTGAAGCCGCTGATGGAATCGCTGCACGGTGCGGGCGAAGTGGTTGCAAGCGGTGACCCGCTGCCGCCATTCGATCTGCAATGCCCGCTGCTAAGCGTGCCGTTCGCGCTCGGCACGCAACTCGAAACCATTCCCGCCGCTGACACGGCATACCTGCATGCGGACACGATCCGCAGCCGCATATGGGCCGGCAAGGTCGACGCCGCGGCTCGGCCCGGCACACTCAGAATCGGACTCGCGTGGTCGGGCAATCCGGCGCACAACAACGATCAGAACCGTTCGATTCCGCTGGAGATGCTCGCGCCGCTTTATACGCAACACGCAAGCTTCTTCAGCCTGCATCAGTTCGTGCGTGAGCGCGACGCGCAGGCGCTGGCCGACAGCCGCCTGATTCATTTCGGCACCGAACTGAAGGACTTTTCGGATACAGCCGCCCTGGTGAATGCACTCGATCTCGTGATCTCGGTCGATACGTCAGTCGTTCATCTGGCCGGCGCGCTGGGCAAACCGTTCTGGGTTTTACTGCCTGGCGTGCCCGATTGGCGCTGGTTGCTCGAACGCGAAGACAGCCCGTGGTATCCGCACGCGCGACTTTTTCGTCAACGCAAACCAGGCGATTGGGGGGAGGTCGTCGCGCGCGCAGCACGCGAGCTCGCCAATCTATGTGCGTCGTAATCGATGAAACCGGTCACTGATATGGGCTTGAACGCGCCGCGCCCGGATTAACGCAGAGTGACAGAAGGTACGTACCTTTAAGCCATTGTCAATTGTCCTGATCATCGTAAATATCGCTGCCACGCTGCATCCCTATCCTCCCGTGGATCAATGCGGCCGTGCGTGCCGCATACGGGGGGACCGTTTCGGGGACTGGCGCCGAGCCAGGCGCTGTGCGGACGGTCGTCAAGTCAAGAGTGCTCAGGGATAGACAATGAAAGCTAGCGTGCCCAATCATCGTTCACGTTCATCACGCACGCGCGAAGCATCGCGAATCGCTCTGCGGCCGATTTGCCAGGCCGTGGCGCTGATGATAGCGGCCGGCGCGGCAGCGAATGCACACGCAGCGGGGATGGTGAATCTGGGGCAGGTCGGCGCGCGCATGGCCGCAGGCGGTAGCGCCGGCGCGGGCGGTGCGGGCGTGCCGAACCTGGGCGTGTCGCCACAGCAGGCGCTGCAGGCCAGCAAGCCGTCGATTCAGAATCTGGGCCGCGCCGCGTCGGTGATTGCGGCGCAAGTCGCCGCGCAACAGGCGGCCGCGGCAGCCGGCGCTGCCGCCAATGTGCCGAACGGTCTGGCGGCCGGCGGTCTGCAGGTCGCGCCCGGTGTGAGCTTCGCGAAGGACGGCAACGGCAACCTGGTCAGTCAGAACACCGATACCTCCAATCCGGTGCTGTGGATCAATGCGTACGGGCCGCAACAGAGCGTCGATAGCAGCGGCCATGTCAATGTCGACGTGAAGCAGACCGGCCAGAACGCGGTGCTGACGTGGCAGACCATGAACGTCGGCAAACAGACCACGCTCAACTTCGATCAATCCGGCGGCGCGCAAACCAACGGTGCGAACAACTGGGTCGTGCTGAACCGCATTAACGATCCGAGCGGCGCGCCGAGCCAGATTCTCGGCAACATGAAAGCGCAAGGCTCGGTGTATGTGATCAACCGCAACGGCATCCTGTTCGGCGCGGGCTCGCAGGTCAACGTGCATTCGCTGGTAGCGTCGTCGCTGGATTTTCTGAACACGAACAATCATCTGCTTCAGACACCTGCCGATATCGCTCAGAGCAACCAGTTGTTTCTGCAGCAATCAGGCGGCCTGGCAGGGCTGGAAGCGGGGCGAACCAACCCGCAGGCAAGCGGCAACCAAAGCCCGAACGAAGTATTAGGGCTTGGCAATACGGTTACCGAACCCAACGCGAGCCAGTATCAAACGCCAGGCGCCGTGATGATCGCGCCTGGCGCGTCGATTTCGACAGCCACGAACGGCACGGCGAGCGACGGTGGTTTCGTGCTGGTGGCGGCGCCCAATGTGACCAACGGCGGCAGCATCACGGCGACGGGCGGTCAGGTGATACTCGCGGCAGGCGTCGGCGTGGCGTTGACGCCGAACCCGGCCAACCCACAGGTGCTGCTGCCTGAGTTGACTGGCGCGCTGCGGGTGCCGACCACCAACGGCAATTCGGTCGACGTCACGCCGGCCGGCAGCCTGGTGAATACGGGTATCGTGCAGGCGGCACGCGGCAATGTCACGTTGCTTGGCAGTAGCGTCGCGCAGAATGGGGTGGTGGCTGCGACGACCAGCGTCAACCAGGCGGGCAGCATCACCATTTCAACGGTCGATGAGTACAACGCGAACACGCCAACTGGAACCGCTTATACCGGTGCATTGCCGGTGGTGACGGGATCAAACGGCGACCCTACGAACCGTGCGGGCCAACTGGTATTCGGTAATGGCTCGCTCACCGCGATCCTGCCTGATACCGACGGCGCAACGGCTACTTCCAGCCCGGGCACGACCTTCACAGCGGGCAGCATCGCGATGAAGGCGGGGTCGGTCTGGTTGCAGTCCGGTTCATTGATCGAAGCGCCCGGATCGACCGTGTCGATCACGGCGCTTACGCCGAAAGCGGCAGGAGACAGTCAGCCTGCCGGGGATACGTCGGTTGCGGGCCGTATTTATCTCGACACGGGCGCCACGATCGACGTCTCGGGTCTTGCGAACGTCGAGTTGCCGATCTCGTCCACGCTCGTCACCGTGCCGCGGATCGGCCAGAACGAGCTGGCCGACTCGCCCTTGTTGCGCAACAGCTTCCTGTTCGGTTTGAAGAACGTGGTGTTCGACAGCACACTGTCCGGCACCAATGCCGACGGATTGCAATGGGTCGGCAGTCCGATCCTGAATCTGGCCGGCTACGTGAGCCTGATTCCCCGCTCGGTCGATCAATTGCTGACGAACGGCGGCACGATCAACCTGGCCGGTGCCCAGGTGATGACGGCGTCCGGTTCGTCGATGAACCTGAACGGCGGGTATGTCCATTACGACGGCGGCATGCTCAATACCACGCGCCTTGTCGATGCGAACGGCGCGATCGTGCCGATTGGCCAGGCGAATCCGTTGGATACGTATGTGGGTATCGCGGGGCAGTTCGTCGAGCGTCATCCGCGCTGGGGCGTCACGAATACCTGGAGCAATCCGCTGCTGACCGGCGGGGCGTATCAGGCGGATTACATCGTCGGCGGCAATGCGGGCACGCTCAACGTGTTCGCCTCCGACGCGATGGTGCTCAACGGCGATATCAGCGCGCAGGCGTTCGGCGGGGCGAAACAGGTGCAAGGCAATGCGCAGCCGACTGGCGGCGCGTTTACGCTTGGCGTGGTCGGCGCGCAGGCGACCCAGGGGGCCGTGCTTTCGTCGACCACCGGTGAATCGGGTACGGTCATTCTTCAGGGCAGCGCGCCGTCGCTGGACAGTCTCACGCCTGGTTTCTCGAGCAACACGCCGCTCAATACGAGTGCGCTTGCCACACTCGCCAGCACCGATCCGAACAATGTGCTTGCCACAAAAGTGGTGCCGGTCGACACGTTGAGCAACGGCGGATTCGCGAAGGTCAGCGTTGCGGAAGATAGCACCGGCGGCAAGGGTATCGTCGTGGCGCAGGGCGCGCAACTGAAGGTGCAGCCCGGTGGCTCGATTACGCTGACCAGCCCGGCGCAGGGCAGCACGGTCAACGTGCTGGGGGAACTGGTTGCACCGGCCGGTACGATTACGATTTCCAGCAGCGGCAACATTGTTGTTGGCCCCGATGCGCTGATCAGCGCGGCAGGGCAGTGGGTCAACAACGATACCCAAAGCACACCCGGCACCACATCGGGCAACAGCCAGTTCATCAACGGCGGGAGCATTACGCTATCGACGGTGGAGACGAGCGCGCGGTCCGGCTCGACCTCGAATCCGAGCTTCACCGATGTAACCGGCTCAATCGACCTGCAACAAGGCAGTGTGCTCGACGTGTCGAGCGGCGGCGAAATGCTGGCCAACGGTCAAATGCTGATGCAGAACGGCATCGCACAGGGGCGCGGCGGCAATGTATCGCTGCTGACGTACACGGGCACGCAGTTCGGCACACCCGGGACGCTGGTGACGCTGCCCGGCTCGCAGCCCACGGCGGGCCGCATCACGATGGACGGCACGATCAGAAGCGAGGGTTTCTCGGGCGGTGGGACGTTGACGCTGCAGGCATTGGGTTTCCAGGTAGGGGGCGACCCAACGGCGGTGCCTGCGTGGGATTTGTTCCTGCCGGCGAACTTCTTTTCGCAGCAAGGCTTCGGCAAGTACGTGCTGAATGCTGCCTATGATGCAACTATCGAGCCGGGCACAACCGTTGAGCTTACGCAACTGAACCGCGTACCTAACGCGGTTGGCTTGCAACAGGCCGTGAGCGGCGCGGATCTCGCAGCGAACGGTTTGACCACGCTGGGCGTGCTGGATCCGTTCCATCGTCAGCCGACCAGTCTGGTGATGACGGCCGGCAGCTATCTGTCCTGGCAGAGCCCGTCCGGTGTTCTGCCCAGCTACCCGGGCGTGAGCGGCGCGGTGACAGTCGGCGAAGGCGCATCGATCCATGCCGACGCCGGCGCGAGCGTCGGTCTGGGTTCGCCTGCACAGGTCACGGTACTCGGATCGATCATTGCCCCGGGCGGCACGATTACGCTGAGCGGCGATACGTTTTCCGGGGCGCCGTATGTGCAGAGCGGCCAGCTTGCAAACGGCAATGACGTTTCACCGACCAAGTCTGTCTGGCTGGGCGCGAATGCGCTGCTCGACGTGTCCGGCGTCGCCTTGACCAATCCGCTTGCCGCACCGGTGAAGACCGGACTCGCCACGGCAGTGCCGACCACGGGCAAGGTGCTGGCGGGCGGCACCGTGAACATCTCGAACGACTCCGGTGCGATTGTTGCGCAGGCAGGCTCGACCATCAACGTCTCGGGTGCGTCGGCGGTTTTCGATGAACCGCAGGCGTCCGGCGTGTACGCGCCGCAAAGCGTCTGGAGCGATGCAGGCTCGATCACGCTGGTCGGGTCCAGCGCGCTGTATTTTGATGGCACGCTGAAGGCGCAGCCGGGTGCCGCGCAGGCGCAGGGTGGAACGCTGACGCTGCTTGCACAACAGCAACCGGTCAGCAACGCCAGCCAGCCGGGTGGCGGTGCCAAATTTTCCGAGCCGGGTGCTTCGTTGATCGCGCTGCAGCAGAGCGGCTCGCTCGTGCCGACCGGTCTCGCTCCTGGTCAGAAATTCGACGGAACCCAAACCGGCGTGCTGCAATTCTCCGTGGATCGTCTGGATGGATCGGGGATATCCACGCTGGCGCTGGGCAGTCAAAACAGCACGCTCGCAACCGTGCCGGTCGCATTCGTCGGCAATGTAGATTTGAATCTGGGCCGCGCTGTGTCCGTCACTTCAGGCCAGATCGTGGCGCTGAGCAGCGCCCAGCTTGCCACGCTTGTGGCGTCCGATCCGGCCAAACGCTCGACGCTCGCCTCGCTGCTTGCCAGCGGCACCCAGACAATCGGCGCGCCGACGGTCACGATCGACGCGCCGTACGTGGTGCTGAACGGCCCGCTCAAGTCTTCCCAGGCCACTGATTTGACTCCGGTCACCGCGCTGGCCGACGGCACGCTGAATATCAACGCGTCGTTCATCGATCTGGAAAACCAGCTCCAGCTGAACAACTTCGCGCAAGCCAATTTCACGAGCAGCGGCGATATCCGCCTGAGCTCGACCACTGCCAGCATCGCGAACGGTTCGCCCAACGCGTTGGAAAACGGGGAGCTCTATACCGCCGGCAACCTGACCTTCAAAGCGGCGGATCTTTATCCGTCCACGGGCAGCACGTTCATTATCGACGCGGTTGGGCCCAACAATCCATCCACCGGCAAACCGGCGCCGACCACGATTACGTTCCTCCCCAACGGCACGTCCGGCATACCGTTGTCGGCGGGCGGCAGCCTCGTTGTCGACGCGAACCAGATCGTGCAGTCGGGAACGGTGCGCGCGCCTTCAGGCTCGCTGGTATTCGGCGTTGGCGACCCGACTAACACGACGACGGTTGCGCAGTTCAACGGTCTTCCGCTGGTGGCGACGGACTCGGTTACGCTCGGCAACGGCAGCGTAACCTCGGTTTCCAACGACGGTACGATCATTCCGTTCGGCACGACGGTCGACGGCGTGGAGTGGCAGTTCAATCCGGTCGCAAGCCGCAGCGCGGCGCCCGATCTGAGCGCGCCGCCTACCAAGTTCATCGGCGTGAACGGCAGCAAAGTCGCGCTCAACTCAGGTGCGTCGATCGACCTCTCTGGCGGGGGCGACCTGCAAGCGGCCGAATGGGTGCCGGGTACCGGCGGCAGCCGCGATGTGCTGTCGCAATACAACGTGAGCTACGCAAGCACGGCGAGCGGCGTTGCTTTGCCGGTGAACGCCAACGCCGGCAATGTCTACGCGATCCTGCCAGGCCCGCAGTCGCCAGTCGCCGCGTACGATCCGACGTTTGCCCAAAGCCTGCAACCGTTGACGAATGCGAACGGCACCGTGGGCACCACGACGCTCAGCGCGGGTGTCGGTCAGGCAGCGCTTAACGGCGCGGTGGGTCAATCCGTTTATCTGTCAGGCGTGCCGGGACTGGCGGCGGGAGTCTATACGTTGCTGCCCGGCAAATACGCCACCTTGCCGGGTGCCTATCGGGTCACACTGGCGAGCGCGAGTGGAGCCGTCACGCCGAACGCCGCGCAGGTTCTTCCCGACGGCACGGCGATGGTGGCGGGCTATTCCGTCGATGCGCTCAGCGGCGCGCGCAGCGCCACGCCGCTTCTGTTCGATGTGCAATCGGGCAAGGTGTGGCAGCAGTATTCGCAATACACGCTGAGCGGCGCCAATGCGTTCTTCCCGACACTCGCGGCGAGTGCCGGTGCCAGCACAGTAACGCCGCTGCTGCCCGTGGACGGCGGCCGCCTGGCGCTTGCGGCAATCAGCGGACTGACGCTCGGCGCGACCTTGAACACGGCGGCCGGGGCGGGCGGTGCGCCTGCCGAAGTCGACATCGCGTCGAAGGACATTCAGATCACCGGAAACGGCGCCCCGGCGTTGTCCGGTTATCTGCAGATCGGCGCCAGCGATCTCGATTCGCTGAATGCGGGCAGTTTGCTGATCGGCGGTACGCGGACCCAGACCAGCAGTGGCATCACGATTACGCCGATCGCCGACAGCGTGGTGGTGTCGAACAACGCGTCGAGTGCCTTGCAGGGACCGGAAGTATTGCTGGTGACAAAGACGGACCCGACCGGCACCGACCCGAACGCGGCGAACGGTTTGCGCGTGGACGCGGGCAGCGTGATTGCAGCGAGCGGCAACTATCCGGCAGCGAAAGATGTGCCGATCACGATCGGCCAGCTTGCCAACAGCACGACAGGCGCGGCTGCGATTTCCGGCGACGGCGCGCTGCTGCGCGTCTCGAACGGCGCGTCCGTGATGGTCTCGCGGCTCGATACCTCGGGCACCGGGGTGTTGAGCGTCGGTGCCGGCGCGACGCTCACGGGCGGGCAGTCGTTGACGCTCGATTCGTCGGGCAATCTGAAAGTCGACCCGACCGCGCAACTGTCTGGCAAGGCAATCACGGCCGCGGGTTCCGCCATCACGTTCACCAACGCAACGGGCGCCGCGGCCGCGAACCTGCCCGGTTTCGTGATCGGCGCGGCCGGTCTCGCGCAACTCGCCAATGCACAGCAACTGACGTTGCGCAGCCTGGGGGCGATGAACTTTGTCGGCGATATCAACGCGACGTTCGGCAACAACGTCGATCTGAGCGCGGGCACGTTCAATAGCAATGGCGGTTCGGTCACGCTTAATGGAACGACCGTCGCGTTCACGAATGAAGCGGTGGCGCCGGTTCCGAGCGGTGTGAGCGGCAGCGGCACACTAACCGTCAACGCGAAGGAGATCGACCTCGGTACGGGCAACAAGACCGTGTCCGGCTTCGGCAACGTGACGATGAACGCGACGGGGGGCATCGTCGGGCAGAACACCGGCACGTTCGATTTCGGCGCGCTGCCGGTCACGCTCAATGCACCGGTTTATCTGGCGGCTACCGGTTCGGCGTCTACGTTGAAGACAAGCGGAGCGCTGACAATCAATAGCGCGGCGGGCACGGCGTTGACGAATACGTCGATGGGCGGCGCGTGGAGCTTCATCGGCGGCACGCTCAACGATAGCGCGAAGATTGCCGCGCCTGCCGGCAACGTGAGTCTCGAAGCGACCAGCGGCGATCTGACTATTGGCAGCAGCGCGACGGTCAGTTCGGCGGGGGTCTCGAAGGCGTTTTTCGATGTCACGCAATACGCGCCTGCCGGGGCGATCACGCTGACGGCCGACGCTGGATCGGTGAACGTGCTGAGCGGTTCGACGCTCGACTTTTCGGGCGCGAGCGGTGGTGGGGCGGCGGGCAGTCTGACTTTGTCGGCGCCGCAACAGGCGGTCAATCTGAATGGCACGCTGAAGGGCGGCGCGGCCACAGGCTTTGCGGGTGGGTCGTTTTCGCTCGACACCGGCGGCGCCGTGAATCTCGACAACCTTGCGCACACGCTGGCGTCGAGCGGTGTGAATAGCGCAATTTCGGTGCAGGCAGGGGCGGGAAATCTGATCTTGTCGGCGGGGAATACGCTGACGGCGCATCAGGTGGCGTTGACTGCCGATGGCGGTGCAGGGGGACAAGACCCGAACAACGGCAATGTGCAGATTCTCGGTACCGTCAATGCTGCGGGTGTTGCCGGTGGGCAAATCGGCCTGTACGGCAAGAGCGGTGTGGACGTCGAGGGTTCGCTCATCGCGACCGGTTCGAGCGCGACCCAGCGCGGCGGCACCATTGTCATCGACACGACCGGCACGCCGGGCAGCACGGTGACGGTGAATCCGACTTACGGCTACGAGAATATTTCCGCAGCGAATTCCGGCGTCATCAAACTGGGCAGCAACGCGGTGATCGATGTCACGGGCGGTACGGCGGGTGGACTGTCCGGTGGCACCGTGAGCTTCCGTGCGCCGTTGCTGGACAACGGCGGCGTGAACGTGACGCTGACACCGGGCGTGCAGATCAAGGATGCGCGCAGCGTCAATCTGGAAGCGTACGCAGTATGGAGCACGACCGATCCGAGTACGGGGGCGAAGCACTTCGACGGCGTTGTCGATCCGGCGGGATGGTATGGCGATAGCGTCGCGGGAGCGGGGCAACCGGGCATGGTTGCAGGGACGTGGAAGGATCAGAGCGGCAACGTGCTCGCTGCGCCGACGAGCGCGCAGCAACTGAAAACCTATCTGGCAAACGACTTCTTTACACCGACGACGGCCAATGCCGATCACCAGGGCTTCTATGGGTATGTGAACGGCGACGCCACTGCGGCGGTGCCTGGTACCCTGATGAGCTTCGTCGAAAATGGCTTGACCGGTGTCGCGGCGCAATTCGCCACGACGAATGTGGCGAATTTTCATGTGGTGCCGGGCATCGAACTCGACAACCCGAGTACAGCGATCAACAACGGCGATATCTCCGTGTTGACGAACTGGAATCTGGGCGCGGGCGCATCGCCGACGAATCTCGCGTTCCGTTTCAATGGGCAAGCGCCGGACATTACGTTCCGGGCTGTGCACGATGTGCAGGTGGATGCGAGTTTGACGGATGGGTTCTTTCAGATTGTGAATCCGACGGCGCCGCCTTTGCAGACGATTACGGTCGTGCCACCGGCGCCTTCGAGTGCCGGGGCGGAGTACACGGAATTCTTCGTCGACCCTTATGGGGTGGTTAACGGGTACTACAGTATCGCTCAGGAAAATGGACGGTACTTTGCCGGCGGGCTGACGCCGCCAGCGGCAGCGAGCGTATTTTCCGGAGGGGATCCTGCTGCAATCGCGCAGTACTATGGGATGTACAAGGAATACATTGAAGAAGCGACGACTCCCGGTGGATCGGTGCGGAGTTTGATGACAGGGGCTGCCATCACCCGCAGTGGTAATGCACCAGTCACGGGCCAGCCTGTTGCACCAACCGTCCCGACGAAAGCCCAGGAACAGCAGAATCCAGGTGCATATCAAGCTTATTTAAGTCAGTACAATACGTTCGTTACACAGCTCGCGACGTGGCTTGCTATTCCCGGCAATGGAGCGCTCCCATATCAGGTATTACCTATCGAGGCACCTCCAGTCGTTCTTACAGCGTTGATTACGCCTTCGACTGTTACTGTCGGCACAGTGCCGACTGACAACACCCCGTCGCCTGTTGCAACGTCCAGCAACGGGCTGCCACTTGGTACAGCGTCGCTAAACGGTGGGTCGAGCTCATCGTTCCGGGTCGTGTCCGGTGCGAGTCTCGCCAGCGCCAATCCGCTTTCGGTGCAGGCGGCTTCGATGTTCAACACAGCTAGTGGCGGTGGCGACGTGACGCTTGACGGCCATTTCGCCTATGTCGATACGAACAAGGTAGCGCTGCTCGCTCCGACGATGATCCGCACCGGCACCGGTTCAATCGATATCGCCGCGGGCAACAACATTGCATTGCTGGATTCCACCGCTCCGGGCGTCATCTATACAGCGGGTGCTCCGGCAAAAGATACGACCGTTGGCAGCAGCGCAGCAATTGTCACAGGCAATCCTTCACAAGCGCTCCCGGATATTCTCGTTACCCCCACAGTCAATCCGGATTCCGCCGGCGACATTTCCATTCATGCTCAGGGCAACATAACCGGCATTGAGAATGCGATCGATGCGACTGGCGCGGTCACGGGCGTGGCGGGTGCAAACATCAGCCAGTTCTGGTGGCAATGGATGCAGATCACGGCGAATCCGACGGTCACATCCAGCGGTGGCAAGACGACGTCAATCCCGCTTGCGGCGACATCTATCGACTTTGGATCGTTCGACCAGGGTGTGATGAGCGTAGGCGGCAACATCTCCGTGAACGCGGGCGGCAGCATCACCGATCTCGCTGTGTCGCTGCCGACCACATGGTATCTGAACAGCAACAATGCACCCGTCACCGTGGGTGGCGGGAATCTGAGCGTGACAGCGGGTGGCAGCATTCTGAGCGGTAACTACTTTGTCGCCAAAGGCACGGGCACCATTACGGCGGGTGGTGCGATCGCATCAGATGGGGTTGCCTATACGCAATTTATCGCAAACAACGTTGGGACCAAACGCCCCGTCAACATGCCCATCGCTCCGGTTTCAACACTGCTGGCGACGCAGGACGGCACGCTCGACGTGACCGCCCGGCAAGGCGCCGATATTGGTGGCATTTACAATCCGTCGTACATAGACAGTGTCATTGGCAAATATAGCCAGCATGCGGATTTTCAGAGTTACTCAGCGAACTCGGCGGTCAACGTCGCATCCACTACCGGTGACGTCAAGCTCGGCACACTGGGTTCCCTGGTGGCAGGGCAGTCGCTGATCGGCGGCGGGGTGAGTGGCGGGCTCGACCAGTCCCAGGTGTTGCCCGCAACGATTGCGATGACAGCGTTTTCCGGCGGCATCACAATCGCGTCGGGTGGAGAACTATTTCCGTCCGCTACCGGCAACCTGAATCTGCTCGCCGACCAGTCTATCAACGTGTCGAATCAGAGTGGGTCCGTCGCTGGCTCGCCGGCGGCATTTGGCTTGCTCGACGTCGATCCGTCGCTCATGCCGTCGCTGACCAATCAGATGGCGTCCGTGCCCAGCTTGACGAGTACGAACAGCGCGGATCACGCACAGACTCCGTTGCACGCCGGTGACAACCAGCTGGCACACATCTACAGTGTGAACGGCAGCATCGTCGATGGCGTGCTTGAGCCGGCCGGAGCGAGAAACGCAGGATTCTACGACCAGAACGTGAGCGTTGTGATCGACAAACCCGCGCTGATTCAGGCCGGCCTGGACATCGTGGATCTGGCGTTTTTGGGGCAAAACCTGCGGTCGTCCGACCTCACTCGCATTGTCGCGGGGCGTGATATCTATGACACGCCGCTGCCACTTTCCACTAACCCCGTTGTCCCGAGTCTGGTGCTTGGTGGACCGGGTACCTTCGACGTAGAGGCGGGCCGCAACATTGGGCCATTGTCGAATCAGGAGCAGGCGTTCATTTCTACGGGGAGAAACGACGGGTTTGTCCCGCCGGTGACCGGTATCGACGCAGTTGGCAATGCCAACAATCCAAACCTGCCACATGAAAGTGCGAACGTGCAGGTGTTGTTCGGCATCGGCCCAGGCGTCGACAATGCCGCCTTCATTTCCGGCTACATCAATCCGGCCAGTTCGATTCCGGGCGTGCCGGGTTCCACCGCGGCACTGATCACGTTCATGGAGCAATACGATGCCGGACAGATCGTCGATACCGGTCTGGCCGCGGACAAAGCTGCGGCGCAGAAGGGCGTCGGCACGCTGACGGCTGCGGCGGCATGGGCTCAATTCCAGGCGCTGCCGACCTATGTGCAGCAGCAGTTCGCGGAGCAGGTTCTCTTCAATGTCTTGACGACGGTCGGGCAGGATTACAACAATCCGGCGAGTCCGTACTATCAGAAATACTCGCGCGGCTACGATGCACTCAACACGTTATTCCCGGCTTCATTCGGGTACACACAGAACAATCTTACGGGTGGCAGTAACGGCGCAACCAAGCTGGTTCACACGGGCAATCTGGACATTCGCAGCACAACCATCCAGACCCAGCAGGGCGGCAACGTGAGCATTCTCGGACCCGGCGGCGAGGCGCTGATTGGCAGCGTGTCGGCACCGCCCGCGATCGTCAATAGCAAGGGTCTGGTGCTTGCCGGTCCCGGCACACAGGGCATCCTGACGCTGGAGAAAGGCGACGTCAATATCTTCACCGACGAAAGCATCCTGCTCGCGCAAAGCCGGATTTTCACCGAGCAGGGTGGCAACATGACCATCTGGAGCTCGAATGGCGACATCAATGCGGGCAAGGGCTCCAAGTCGGTGGCCGATGTGCCGCCGCCGAACTATGTGTGCGACCCGAACCATTACTGCACGGTGGACGCGCGCGGCGAGGTGACCGGCGCGGGCATCGCGACATTGCAGACCGTGCCGGGCGTGCCGACGGGCGACGCCACGCTGGTCGCGCCACGCGGCACGGTCGATGCCGGTGACGCGGGCATTCGCGTGTCGGGAAATCTGAACATCGCGGCGCTGCATGTTGTCAACGCGGACAATATTCAGGTGCAAGGGACATCCATCGGTGTGCCGGTGAGTCAATCGGTCAATCCCGGCGCATTGACGGCGGCGAGTTCGACTGCATCGGCGGCGAACCAGATGGCGCAGGACCTTGCGAGAAACAATGCGTCAGGTGGGTCGGGACGGCGCTGGGTGATATCGGTGGAAGTGGAGGGTTTCGGTGATAATTCGAACTCCTTCGATTCGGACGATTCGGATGACTCGAAGAAGAAGCGGAAGTCACGAGGCCAATGAACAGATGGCTATTGCGGTGGCGTGCGGCGGACAGAGGGCGCGAACGGTGGACACCACGGCCATATATAACCTTTGAAACAACGCTTCAACCTGAGAGAGGAAGTTCACAGTGGCGGCAGCAGATCTGAAGGATGAGGTGCAATGCAACGGGGTTGAGGACCAGCCCGATCTGATCGACTTGCGCGATACGGGGCGCTTCCTCGCGACACTCGAAACGCTTGATTGTTCGCTGGCTTTGAGCCGGCGGCCATCGGGTGTTGCGTTACTCGGTGTCGACCAGGGTGTCCCGACATTATCGGCCTGTCTGTTGCCGCGCTCGATGGGGCTCGCCGTCGAAGGCGATCGGCTGGCAATCGCGACGCAGCGGGAAGTGATGGTATTTTCAAATGCTCGTTCAATCGCCCGGCAATATCCCGAACGCCCCGATTACTACGATAGCGTTTTTGTCCCTCGCACGTCGCACTACACCGCCTATTGTGATCTGCACGACATGGCGCTCGACGGGCCGCGTGTTATCGCGGTGAACACGCGCTTCTCCTGTCTTTGCGTGATCGATGGCTTCTTCAATTTCACACCGATCTGGCGGCCACCGTTCATCAGCGCCTTCTCTGGCGATGACCGTTGTCACCTGAACGGGATGGCGTTTCACGACCGCAAGGCATCGTTTGTCACCGCGTTGGGTCAGACTGACGCGCCCTACGGGTGGCGTGAGGGCATGGCGCACTCAGGAATCGTCATGGAGGTGCCGAGTGGCCGTATCGTTGCGTCGGGACTGTCCATGCCACATTCACCGCGTGTGATCGACGGCGAGCTTTACGTCCTCGAGGGTGGCCGTGGTCATGTGCTGCACATCGATAAAGTGAGTGGCGCGAGGCGGGTCGTCGCAGAACTGCCTGGCTTCACGCACGGGTTGGCCGCGTACGGCGGCGTGCTGTTTGTCGGCTTATCGAAGCTGCGCATGAAGCGCGGGCCGCAGGGATTGCCTATCGAAGAAGCGGGCAAGCTTGTCGCTGGCGTCGCCGCAATTGAACTGGCGAGTGGAAAGCTGCTGGGCATCCTGGAGTTCTACAACGGTGTTGAGGAAATCTTCGATGTACAGGTGTTGCCGGGCGTTCGGCGCGCTGAAATTCTTGCGCCAAAACAGTGGTTCGAGACACCTTCGATGGAAACCGTTCACGGCGGGATATGGGAGCGGCGGGTTGAAGATAATCACGAGACACTCGACAACGTGGGATAGAAGTGTTCGGAACCGCGGGGACACGTGGCGAGTTCGACCGCGGAGATGCAGGCACGTGGCGGAGCATTCTCGATGAAGAAAACCGTGGCCCGATGAATCCAGGCCACGGCATATTCACAAGGTGAAACTCTTCAAACCACTAGCGACCCATTAGCGACCGGCGATTGCGCTACAGACCGAGTTGTTGCCGATGTTCAGCTTCAGACCGCTGCTGTTGCTCAGGAAGTCTGCGCTGATGGCGGACTGATAGCTTGTCGGTACCGTATCGAAACCATTGGCGTGCAGGATTGCGGCGTTGCTGGCGTTCGTGTAGTGCAGGTTCAGGAAGTCCACGACCGAAGCATTGACCGTCGGGCTGTTGCTGTGATTCGCGTAGCACTGGCTAACGATGATTTGGCTCGTGCCGGAGATCGGGTAGCCTGCGGAAGGATTCGCCGAGTTCGGCACCCACTGCGTCTGGTCGGCCGCGGCGGTGCCCGTCGGCGGAGTGACCGTGCCTAGCGCCGTGGTAGCGGCCGCGTACGTCGGCACCACGTCAGCGCCCGTCGACGTGTTACGCAGGCTGGCAACAGCCAGTGCGTTCGTCGCAGCCGGTGCGCTCGTCGACGTTGCGAGGAACGAGTTCGTGTAGTCCGGGCTCAGATAACCCACACCTGCTTTGCCTGCGGTCTTCAGCGTCGCAAGTTCGCTAGCCACGCCGCCGCTACCCGTCGCTTCGACGAAGTTGGTCGGCAGGCCGGACGGGAACAGCGTTGCCTTGAACGTTTGGGTTTCCGTGAACGCGATGTTCGAGTTGCCGCCAGTGCCGGTCGTGCAAACACCCGATGCCAGGTGGCGCGTGAGCAGATCGGTCGTGCCGCTACCGTCACCGCGCACCACAACCGTGATCGGGCCGGCAGCATAGACCGAGCTGTTGTCCGGGTTCGTGACCTGGCTCCAGTCGGTCAGCTTGCCCGAGAAAATGCCGCACAGGTCGTTGTCGTTCAGCGCGACGCTGTTAGCCTGACCAGTCGTCGTTTGCGGACCCGTACCGGCCGGTGCATTGACCAGCGGAATCGTGATCGGCGTAACGATGTACGGGAGTTGAATCAGCGGACCGCTGCTGGCGCCGATTGTGCTCGACTTGTAGTTGTTGATCTGCGTCGACGACAGCGCTGCATCGCTATTGGCGAAGTGAACAACCGTGCCCGAAGCAAGGCTGAACTGGGTAGCATCGTTGTTCAGGAAAGCAGTCTGACCCTTGCCCGAGCCAACCGATGCGTACGAAGCCGTACCATCAGCAGCGGGGAAAATCGAGATTTCTGCGCCGATCGACGGAGCAACCAGCGACGAGCCGCCACCGACCAGAGCCGGTGCCGTCTGTGCCATTGCAGCGGAGGCTGCGAGTGCCGACAGGGCGGCCAGGACAGCTTGACAAACGATACGCTTGCTAGATTTCATCGCAATTCCTTAAGGAAAACGAACCAGGGATTTTTTCGCAGCCGGAAGGGAACCTGACCGCCTGATCAATATAGATTCGAGTTCCCTCGCGGACGGTGAAGTGTCCGTGAATTGCGTGAGTCGAAATGGCAACAAATGGTACGGAGAATTAATACCCAATATCGAATTCGAATGCATGATGAATATTCGACACCGTTCAAGTCATTTGCGTTAATGAACTAACGAACAATCAGGCATCTTAAGCGGCTGGAATACTATTCATATCCGTTTTGTGTCTATGCAACCATCGCCTCAGCGCACCTGGCTCGTTACTGTCGTACCTTGCGTTTCCGATTGCGCGAGAAATGTCTCGAAGGTGAGTACATCTGACCGGATCAGACGTGTCGAGGCATTCAGAAAATCGCCAGTCATAGGCACTTCACTGTATCGAAGCAGGTGCCGTCTGCCAGGAAACATCGAAGAACGCGTGGCCCGGTAGTGCAAGCGGAAAAGGCGTGGAGGCGTTGCGCGCGGTTTGCGCAGATCGTCGATCCGCTGCACCGTTGCATCGAACCAGAACCTTACCCATGCCGAGTGCTGCGCGCCGGGCGTTCTTGCAATGAACTCGGCGAGAACAAGAAAAATATACGGCACGTCGGCCTGAATCAGCGTGGGGCATGCCCATAGGTGCAGTACGTCGGCGTGTTCGACAATACGCATGAAGCGTATGACGCTCAACTCCGGAACGTGTTCCCGCATCGCATGCAAATGCGCGCGCCAGTGCCGCGAGAACATATCGCGCTGTTTGCGTTCAAGTTCGATATTGGGCGGCTGCGCGGTGACCAGAATCGGATTCGGCAGACCGTCGGTCACCAGAGGGCAATGTGCAAGCGCCCCTTCGGCGTGCGAAAAGTAGTGCGTATGCTTTCGTCCACGCGACTGCATGACTTGCAGCGCTTCACCGCACAAAGGACAACGCGCGAGGGGCCGCTCAGTCTGTTCGTCGCCAGGAAATTCACGCAGATAGTCTTCAACCGTCAACAGGCGGTCTTGCTCCGGATGGAATGCATGATCGACTAGCGGCTTCTCTGTCATGTGCTGGCCGTATGTTGTTCGATGTCGTCGTTATTGTCGGCGCTCGTGTGCGGTACGCGAATGATGCAGCACGGCGATGGATCGAATGAAGATCTTTATCAGCTTATCGGCCGCTCAAGTCGACTCGGTGAACGATTGTCAGTACGTACACGCTTGAAGCGTGCGCTGCGACCGATGCAAAAAAATTGTGCTGAGGATTTGTCACACGTCGTCGCTATTTGGCCGCTTAATCTTGCCTCGCTGTCTACGGACGGGCTCACGCTGCCGCACCGTAACAGACGAAAGTGCAGGCTCAAGGCCGCATACCTATCGCGCATGAAACGGGTGATAGCGTGCGTGCTCAACGAGGTGAGCCTGCTTCCTATAAATTGGGCACAGCGGCATAGAACCAGATCCATGACACGTTTTCGTTCCGGTATCCATGCTGTATCTCGCATCGCATTTACGCTCGGTTTGTTGATTCCGGCGCTATCGCAGACGGTCCATGCCCAGGTCACGTTGAACTTCGCCAACGTCGATATCGGACAGGTAGCCAAGGCGATTGGCTCGGCAACGGATACGACGATCATCGTCGACCCGCGTGTGAAGGGGCAGTTGAATCTTGTCTCCGAGAATCCGGTCAGCAAGGAACGGGCATTGAAGACCCTGGAGGCCGCATTGCGCATGCAAGGCTTCGCGCTGCTGACCGACAACGGCATCCTGAAGGTGGTGCCCGAAGCGGACGCGAAGCTGCAAGGCGTCCCTACCTATGTCGGCAACGCACCCAAGGCGCGTGGCGACACCGTCATCACTCAGGTGTTTCGTCTGCGGCACGAATCGGCCACCAACCTGTTGCCGGTGCTGCGACCGCTGATCACGCCGAACAATACGATCAACGCCTATGCGAACGACAATACGCTGGTTGTTACCGATTACGCGGACAACGTGCGCCGCGTCGCGTCGATCATCGCGGGCATCGATTCGGGCGAGTCGCAGCAGGTCGAGGTTGTGCCGCTCATGCACGAAAGCGCGATCGATCTCGCACCGATCGTGCAGAAGATGCTCGACCCCACGAGCATCGGCAACACGGACGCAACGCTGAAGGTGTCGGTCGCGGCCGATGCGCGCATCAACGCGTTGCTGCTGCGCGCGGCCAATGCGTCGCGTATCAAGGATGCGAAAGCGCTGATCGCACGGCTCGATTCGGCCACGCGAGTGCCGGGCAACATGCATGTGGTGCGTTTGGCGAATGCGAACGCGGTCGATCTGGCGAAGGTGCTGCGCGGCATGCTGGGGCAAGCCGGCGGCGACACAGGCGCTTCGAGCGACAAATCGAGTGCGCAGGGCTTCGGTCAAGGTAACGGCAATGGCCTCGGTGGTTCCTCCGGCAGCAGCAACTCGACCGGCACACCGGGCGTGCCACCGCTGCCTGGTTCGACGAATAGCAGCAGCGGCCTGGGAGGATCGGGATCAGGGTCGGGTGCGAGCGGCGGCGCGGTCGGCCAGGGTGGCGGTTTGATCGCCAACGCGCGCGGTGGCGACGACAGTGGCTCGAGCGGCATGATCGCGGCCGACCCGTCGACGAATTCCCTCATCATTACCGCACCTGAACCGGTCTACCAAAGCGTTCGCAACGTCATCGACCAGCTCGACGCACGGCGCGCGCAGGTCTATATCGAGGCGCTGATCGTCGAGTTGAACTCGAATACGAACGCCAATCTCGGCATTCAATGGCAGGTGGCGAACAACGAGGTGTTCGCCGGCACCAATCTGGCGACGGGCAACGGCAACAGCATCGTCAATCTGACGGCGGCGGCCGCGGCGACTGGCGCCACCGGTGGACTCGTTGGCGCGCTCGCGAACGGCTCGGGTATCCAGCAGGGTCTCAACGTCGGCTGGGTACACAACATTTTTGGCGTGAAGGGGCTTGGCGCGCTGTTGCAGGCACTCTCGCAGACCGCAGATGCCAACGTGCTGTCCACGCCTAACCTCATCACGCTCGACAACGAGGAAGCGAAGATCGTGGTCGGCACGAACGTGCCGATCCAGACGGGCTCCTATTCGAATCTCACGAGCGGCAACGCGAGTTCGGCATTCAATACCTACGACCGCGTCGACGTGGGATTGACATTGCACATCAAGCCGCAGATCACCTCGGGCGGAATTCTCAAGCTGCAGCTCTACACCGAAGACTCGGCGATCGTGAACGGCACGACCAATGTCGCGACCAATCCGGCCGGCCCGCAGTTCACCAAGCGTTCGTTGCAATCGACGGTGCTTGCCGATAACGGCGAGATCATCGTGCTGGGCGGGCTGATGCAGGACAACTACCAGGTCAGCAACAGCAAGGTGCCGCTGCTGGGCGATATTCCGTGGCTTGGCCAGCTGTTTCGCTCGGAGCAGAAGACCCGCCAGAAGACCAACCTGATGGTGTTTCTGCGCCCCGTGATCATCAGCGATCGCGATACCGCGCAGGCCGTGACGGCGAACCGCTATGACTACGTGCAGGGCGTGACGGGCGCGTACAAATCGGACAACAACCTGATCAAGGACAACGACGATCCAGTGGTCCCGCCGATGCCGCTCGGTCCGAGCCAGGGTGGATCGCCGGCGATGAATCTGTTCAATCTCGACCAGATGCGGCGTCAGCAGATCGCACCGCCGGCGAATTCCGCCCCTGTTCCGGTCATGAACGGTGGCGCCGTGCCTGCAAATCCCGCCGTGCAGACGAATCCGGTTATGAACGGTGGCGCGGTACAGGTGAACCCCGCTGTGCAGACCAACCCTGTCACCACGGGGCCGTCCACCGCATCGCCTGGAGTGCAGCCGTGAGCACGTCGTC